>NZ_JBKBLM010000010.1:0-72419 GCF_046296355.1 Flavobacterium sp. | reverse complement strand
GAAAATCAAACTCGCTTATAGGCAGTGATGTAGGAGAACAATTTATGAATGAAGAATTGGTAACCGGCAACCGATATACCATTTCAATAACTGCCGAGAGCCGAGAAGAAGCCAACAAACTTTATAATGGTCTTTCGGCAGGCGGAGTGGTTGAAATGCCTTTAGAAGACAGTCAGTTAGGTTCTTGTTTTGCCATGTTTGCCGATCAATTCGGTATACAGTGGATGCTAAGTTTTGACCCGAATTAGTAGTTTGCATCATCCTTACTTTGGTAAAGAAAATAATCTTATCCAAAAACTTTTTCCCAATTATCAACTATTTGCGTTTGCAATGCCTCAATAGTCATTTCTTTATACTGAGCCGCTAAAGTGTAAACTTCCTCCAGAGTTTCTTCAATGGTATCGGTTTCGAGAAAGAATCGGTCATTGGGAACCGAAAGAAATACCGATTTCAATTCAGGATTTCTTAAAAGATATTTGCCAAAAGACAAATAGAAACCATTGTCAATCATTTGCTGAGCCACTTGCTCATTCTTAGAAAACCCGTGAAGAATAATGGGAACCGAAATATTTAAGCGGTTTTTGATTTCTACTAATTCCTGATAAGCGGCAACCAAGTGTAACACCAATGGTTTTTGGTATTTTTCCGCTAAGGCGATTTGCTTTTCAAATACTGCTGTTTGCAAAGCCATCGGTATGTCGATTCGCTTGTCTAAACCACATTCGCCGAGTGCCAAACATTCGGGCAGTTGTAATTTGGTCTCCATGAATTGCAGATCGCTTTCCAACCGACTTTCGTTTATATGCCAAGGATGAATCCCAATGGAATACTGCGGAATGCCATCGACAAACTCCCACGGATATTGGTTCACCAATTCAAAAGTATTGGCGTCATTGGTAAATTTATGGGTATGTAAATTATAGAAAGACATTAGTCGTGAAACTTCTTAACTCCGGCTAAGACTTCAATATTCAAATCATTTTCTAAAGGAACAATCGGGCAAGAATATTTGTGGTTGTAAGCACAATAAGGATTATAAGCTTTGTTGAAATCGATAGTGACTGTATTAGTTTTAGGAATGCGCATATCAATGTAGCGTCCGCCAATGTAACTTTCTTTACCACAAGTCAAATCAGAAAAAGGCAAGAATAGATAGTCTTCGTAGCCTTCTTTTTTGGTTAAATCGATATTTTGGTACAGGTTTAATTTGAAGGGTTTTCCATCGATGGTAAAAGTCAATTCGCCATATTTTACATATTCGGGCAAGCGTGTGGTAGAAGTTTTCATTTTAAATACTTTCTCCTTTGACGTTCGGATAAATTTCGCTTCTACTATAAACTTCTCGTTAATCGGAAAAAAATCCAAGCTTTTAAATACTTTGAAATCCTCATCCGTTAGTGGACTATCCTCGCGAGTTCCGTATTCTTTATTGAGGGTATCTTGGAATTCTTTTGAGGTTTCTTGAGCGTTCAGCAACAAAACATTGAACAATAACAAGAGGGAAAGTATTTTTTTCATGGGTTACTTTTTAACAAAAATAGTATAAAAATTGTTTGCAAACTCAGAAACTTGGTGACTCAATAACTCCGTAACTTTGTAACTTTACATGATCAATCACCCATCATGCTTAAAACCGCTTTCCAACGCTATATTGATAACTTCAAAGGCTTTTCCAGAGAGATTTGGATACTGACCATGATTACCTTTATCAATCGTGCTGGTACTATGGTTTTGCCATTTTTATCCAAATATTTAAAAGAAGATTTGGGTTTCAGTTACAGTCAAGTCGGTTGGATTATGGTTTGTTTTGGTGTTGGCTCTATGCTCGGTTCGTGGCTTGGCGGAAAGCTTTCGGACAAAATAGGTTTTTACCGAATCATGATTTTTAGTTTGCTCACCAGCGGTTTGATGTTTTTTGTGATTCAATACATCACTAGTTTTATCGGACTTTGCATCAGCATGTTTGCCATTATGACAGTGGCTGATATGTATCGCCCGGCAATGTTTGTCTCCATTGGAGCCTATGCAAAACCTGAAAACAGAACGCGTGCGCTAACTTTAGTTCGTTTAGCCATTAACTTAGGTTTTGCGGCCGGACCGGCAATGGGCGGATTGATCATTATGAATATTGGGTATCGTGGTTTATTTTGGGCGGATGGAATTACCTGTATCGTGGCAATTCTAATCTTTTGGCTCAAAGTAAAAGAAAAGAAAAAATCGGCTTTCACCGATAAAGAACATCCGGGTGAAGTGTTGACGCATTCGGTTTTTAAAGACAAACCGTTTTGGCTGTTTTTGTTTACTTGTTTGGTTTCAGGGGTTTTGTTTTTCCAAGTCTTTACTACTATTCCGTTATACCATAGAGAACAATTTGATTTATCTGAATTCCAAACCGGATTATTACTGACCATGAATGGTGTTTTGGTTTTTTTCTGCGAAATGGCCATTGTTAGTTATGTAGAAAGAAAGAAAATCAACAAAGTCAAAGTGGTTGCATTTGGTTGTTTTTTGATGGCGATAAGTATGTATTTGATGCTGATTAACACTTGGGTAGGCATCTTAACCATTATGATGCTCTTTATGACCTTTGCCGAAATGTTTGCTTTTCCTTTTTCAAATTCGGTTGCTTTGAGTCGCGCCCCAAAAGGTCACGAAGGTCGTTATATGGCTATTTATACTATGAGTTTTAGTTTGGCGCATATACTTAGTGCCAAATTAGGAATGGAAATCATTCAGCATTATGGTTATCAAATCAATTGGTTCTTTATGGGCATGCTTGGACTTGTTGGAACTGCCTGTGGTTATTGGGTTTTTAAACTGATACAAGCCGAACATAAAACACTATAATACAATTATTTAAAGGATTCTCTACTCTTTAATCCTTAAAATTTAGTTAAATAACTATAAATATAGTTGCGTAACTAGAAAAATAGTTATAGGTTTGTTTTGTCAATTCAGATAAACAGTTTAAAAGAAATCATCATGCAAAAGTTAACCAATAAGGAAGAAGAGATTATGCAAATCTTGTGGAAGCTCAAAAAAGCTTTCGTCAAAGAAGTCTTAGCTGAAATCACCGAAGACCAGCCACACTATAATACACTTTCGACCATCATCAGAAACTTGGAAGAAAAAGGATTTGTGGGTCACAATGCCTTTGGAAACACGCATCAATACTTCCCTATCGTTAAAATGGAAGACTACAGAAAACGCTTTATGAATACGGCTATTGACAATTATTTCAACAGTTCGTATAAAAATTTGGTTTCCTTTTTTGCCGAAGAAGAGAAAATTTCGGCTAAGGAATTGAGAGAGATTTTAGCCATTATTGAGAAAAAGGAATAATATGGAAGCACTTTTCATCTATCTTTTGAAGTCGAGCGGATTAATCGCTGTGTTTTATTTGGCCTATCATTTTTTGGTGCGCAAAGAAACATTTTTCAACAGTAACCGTTGGTTTTTAATCACAGGTTTGTTCACTTCACTCCTATTACCACTGTTTTCAATTAAGAAAATTGTGTATGTCGAAAGACCAAAAATCAACTTAGAAGATTTGGTTGCCTATGCCAATACAACTACAGTTCCTCAACAAGTTCCGGTAACGGAAACCTTTGATTGGATGCAAATTATTTGGATGGGCTATATCTTAATTGCGTTGTTTTTACTGACTAAGATTATCATTAATTTTATTTCGCTTTTTCAAATGCTTTATCAACAACAAAAAGTTAAAAATGAAAGCTTTACGCTGGTCGATTTAAACCATGACATTGCTCCTTTTTCGTTCTTTAATTATATTGTTTTTAATTCGTCATTGTATACCCAAGAAGAGTTGCAGAGCATTCTTTTGCACGAAAAAGTCCACAGCCAAGAGAAACATTCTTTTGATGTGATGGTCGCTAAAATTTTCTGTATCCTATTTTGGTTCAATCCGTTTGTTTGGTTGTACAAAAAAGCCATTATTCAAAATTTAGAATACATCGCCGACCAAAAAGCGGTGCAACAATTACAAGACCCAAAAGTGTATCAAAGAGCACTTTTAAAAGCAATTTCTCATCAAAACTGCTTATCAATCACTAATAATTTTTATCAATCATTAATCAAAAAACGAATCGTTATGTTAAACACAAATCAATCCCAAAAAAGAAATTCTTGGAAGTACGCTTTAGTAATTCCAGCCTTAATCGGTTTTGTAGTTCTGTTCCAAATCAAGACTATTGCCCAAGAAAGAGAATCCGATATTCAATTGGCCAAATCATTGCAACACCGCGAAGAAATTCGGTTAGTAATTGATAAAAATGCCACAGAAGCCGAATTAAAAGAAGAAGCCAAAAGATTAAAAGAAAAACACGGCATCACTTTAAAATGCTCGAAAATCAAGCGAAATGCCAATGGTGAAATCACTGGAATCAAAGTAGAATACAAAGACAAAAACGGTAACAAAGGCGTTTCACAAGTTGACGGTAAAGAACCGATTGCGCCTATACATTTTTATAAAAACAATGAAGCTATCGGGTTTGGCAGACCTAAAAATTTTAAAATGTATGCCAATGTTCCGGGAGTACATGGCGAACAAAGTGAAGACTTTATTTTCAACTTCAATGACAGTTTGCCGAACATGAGTGATTTCAACTTTGATTTCGATATAGCAATACCGGAAATGCCGGAAATGCCCGAAATGCCTGAGATGCCTGAGATGCCGGAAATGCCTGAGATGCCAGAAGCACCTGAAGCCCCGGAAATGGACTGGGAAAATCTGCAAGAATCAAAAATCATCATCAAAAAAGGAGACAAAAAGCCTACGGTAATCGTTAATGGTAAAGTATTGTCTGACGACGCTGAAATTAAAAAAGCATTAAAAGATGCCGGTGCGAAAGGCCAATACAGTATTACCGTTGACAGTGAAGACGGTAAAGAAAGCCGCGTGATGATTAACGGTAAAGATATGAGCAAATTCAGTGCAGATGCCATGGCTAATGTCAGAGTGCAAATGGGCAAACAAAAAGAGGTTCTTAAAAAAGAAATGGCTCGTGCCAGAGAAGAAATGGAAAGAGCCCGACCTGAGATAGAACGCGCCAAAAGAGAAATAGAACTTTCCAAACCTGAAATCGAAAGAGCCAAAGCCGAGATGGAACAAGCCAGAGCCGAAATGATTAAGGCCAGAGAAGAAATGCAAAAAGCCAAGGCTGAATTAGACAAAGCCAGAGAAGAGCTCAAAAAAACAAAATAAAGCTTTTCAACCATGATGACATTTATCACTACAATCGCCATGGCGATAGCAACTTGGTTGAGCAAATAAAATAGAGTGCTTAAAGTAAATACCCAACATAAAACCGTCATTTCGACGGTTTTTTTTATTTTTGCAGCAAATAGAATGGAGATGTATAAAATCTTGGCCCAACTCAACAAACTACTCTTACCCAGCTTTACCAAGCGCGGCTTAGATTTGGCGAAAGCCAAAAAGTGGCAAATGGCTATTATAGCTTGGCGTTATTATGTAACTACGAAAGCATTAGATTAATAAGTCAGCGCCGCAAAGAGTTCTTTTCCGGCCAATTTTTGACGACCGTTGAGGAAGGTTATTTCCATCAAAAAGTTTACTTGCACAATTTCGCCACCTAATCTTTCGACCAATTCGCAAACCGCTTTAGCTGTTCCTCCGGTGGCCAAAACATCATCATGTATTAATATCTTGTCGCCTTTTTGAATGGCATCTACATGAATTTCCAACGAATCGGAACCGTATTCTAAATCATAAGAAGCCGAAATAGTCTGATATGGTAATTTCTTGGGTTTGCGAACCGGAATAAAACCGGCATTCAATGCTTCCGCCAATAATATACCAAAGAAAAAACCACGGCTTTCAACTCCGATTACTTTGTCAATTTTTTTGTCTTTAATTTGAGAAAGTAAAATAGTCAAACATTCATTCCTGGCTTTGGAATCCAACAATAGCGGTGTGATGTCTTTAAATCGAATTCCTTCTTTGGGAAAATCCTGTACCTCACGTATATACTTTTCTAATGACATTTTTTTTAGGTTTTAAATCAATTTTGGTTTGCAAGTTATACAAATATAACTATATTTGCACCCACAAAAAGGCCTCGTGGCGCAACTGAATAGCGCATCTGATTACGGCTCAGAAGGTTACTGGTTTGAATCCAGTCGAGGTCACTCTTATCATCCCGAAACACTTGATATTCAAGGTTTCGGGATTTTTTTATATCTTAGCGTGACTTTTTTGTGACCAAAATTTTTGATATGCCAATATATACAAATGGAACAATATTTCCACTATATAGATTTTATTTTTATGATCAGCTAGAATTTAGGACGATTGAAGATATTTATAAATTTTCCAAATTGGACATTTATTTCCAGAAAGATTACTTTCATAATATCAAGACAATGAAAGCACAAGATTTATTTGAATTTAGTGCCATTATAACTCCTAAGATATTATTTAGTTCCCAATTCAAATTACTTTCACTAAGTGATATAATTTCAGATTCAATTGAAAATAAGAATCGATATTTAGCTCTAATGAATTGTAGACTTGAATTAATGAAAATTATTATCGAAATTAAAAAGTACAATAATGACCCAATTGATGAAACAAAAATTATCAAATTCATGACTGAATTAATAGTTTTTATTTATAAATACTTTTATATTCAATTAGCGTCGGTAATTTATAGTAATACAGAAGAATCTAAAGACGTTATGGATTTTTTATTATATAATAAACGATATCAAAATTATATAGAAGATTTGCAAAATAAAAATTATAACTATTTAACTGAAGATTCGAAGAGGAATTTTGTTAAATCATATGAAAATTCATTTAGAACAGAGGATGTTCAATTGGTTAAAAAATCATCTGATGAACTTCTGCACCTATCGAATTATGCGAATGCAAAAAAAAAATTAAATAGCATTATTGAAAAACATGTTCAATTTGATAAACCAATATCTAAAAATAAAGAAAATAAAGCACTCATCCCATTTTTTAAATTAATTACTGTTCCGATTTTCTATCCTGAGTTAAAGGATTTACAATTGAATGACCCAGTACTAATTACAAGATTTAAAAAAATCAGAGCTAGTTTACAGTAGGAAAAAAAACACAACCAAAAAGTCCCATTTTTTAATTTTAAAATTAAAAATGGGACTTTTTGCATTTCAATATATCAGGACATTTGAAAAAAGTTACAAACAATAAAGCTATGGTATCCGGAAATAAAGTAGAAAAATACTTAAGTAGACATGAAGCAGCTTCTTTTTTACGTGTCTCCGCTAAAACAATCGATCGCTTAATTCGCGACAATAGAATAAAGGCTTTTCGACTTGGACGCCGAGTACTAGTTTATTCAGAAACCTTAACCGAAGAGTATTTGCTATCTATTAAACCGAAATTTAAAAATAAATAATTATGGAAAATTTAAACAACAATCCGATTTTGCTTAATCAGCAATATGAAGTCGAAAATATTCATTTACAAAAATCAGCAACTTTCAATTTTTGGGCATTGGTATTAGTTAGCGCATGTGTTTTTGCTCTGTATGGAATAAATAATTATAAATCTAAAGAGAAGAAAGCATAAAAGTTTGATACGTTACTGGAGCTTTTTAAATAATGATTAAATGCTAATCGCCACGAAATGTTTCGCCTCAAAAGCATTTTAAAATTAATTAATACGATTAATGATGAAAGAAGAAAATAAAATTAGACACTGTTTATATTCCGGTGAGCCATTCCTGCCTAGAAGGAACAACCAAATATTTGCTTCAAGAAAAAATAGAATTGCCTATCATAATGATATAAGCAACAAACTCAGAAATGACCTGAAGTTGGCCAACAAACATCTTATGACTAATTACAAAATCTGTATTGAAGTATTAAACGGAAAAAAAAATGTAACTGTTCACAGAGAATTCTTGAAAGGAAAAGGTTTTGATTTCCGTTACATAACAAATTTGAGAGATAACAGCACGAAAACTGCCTACGCTTTTGCAATTTATGATGCTTCTTTTGAAAAGATTGATGAAAATAATTATTTGATAACAAAGCTATGATAGATATTGATTTTGAAAATATTCATCCCATTCCGGAAAGTAAATTGAAATTGGTTGAGATTACAAATGTCTCGAAAATTAGAATTGAAAATAAGACTATGAAAGTAATGTTCATTGTGCTTTCCTGTTCAGTTTTAATTTATGGTATAACTCATTTTTTTAAAAATATAAAAAATGCTGAAAAACGTAAATGAAAAGGGATTTTTAAAATTGTCAAAGAATATTTTGGAGTGGCAATGGTATACTGATTCCAATGTTTCACGTCTATTTCTTCATATTTTATTGAAAGCAAACTTTAAACCGCATAATTGGCAAGGTCACGAAATTAACATCGGTGAATTTATTACCTCGATTGATAGGTTACATGTAGAACTTAATATTTCGGTCCAGTCAATTAAAACCGCATTGAGTAAGTTAGAGAGAACTAATTATATAGCTATTAAACCAACAAACCGTTTTACATTAATCAAGCTTTTATCTTCGGACGTTTTTTCTATTGAACATTTTGCAAGTAACAAGCCACTTAACTATCAATTAGATAACAATCAACAAACAAGTAACAATCAATCAACAACAACTAATAAAGAAATAGATAAAATAGATTTTGAAGAAAGAATAAATATTTTTCAAAATGAAGTTTTAAAATTTAATAATCAATTTTCTAATGAAGTTTTAACTGATTTCTTTAATTATTATTCACAGAAAAATTCGCAAACCGACCGCGCAAAATTTGAAGAGGATAAGTATTGGGATACTGAAAAAAGGCTTAAAACTTGGAAATTATATCCAAAACCTAAGGATTCTAAAAAATTCACAAAAAACCGTTAATAATTTATAAGATGAGCATTGAAAAAATAGTAAATCAAATAAAACATCAAACCATGAAAAACAAACCATTTTTACAACCACTGATTCATAAAGAGACAATAACTCCTTTGGAAATGAATGATTTTCATCTCATTTTTAGTAAAACTTTCAAATTGATAAACAAAAGAAATTTTGAATTTACCGAGGAATCAAAAAACTTATACAATACACTAGTTCATTATTTTTATGGAATGGATGACTTTTACGAATCTCCCTGTCTGATTAAAGATAAAAATAATCCATCACTAGATAAAGGACTGATTATAATTGGAAATCCGGGAGTAGGAAAATCTGCGATATTAAAAACTTTTGAATATATCTTTTGGAATTTGTGCATCTTTAACCCAAATTTCAGTTTTAAAATGATATCCGCAAATGATATGGTTTCTCAATTTGAATCATTGCAAAACCCCTTGGAAAGAAAAGAATTCAATTCTTTGATGGGAAAAGCTTTCAAATGCTTTGATGATCTAAAAAGTGAAAGAGAGGCATCGAATTTTGGAAAGGTAAATGTAATGAAGGAAGTTCTGTTCAATAGGTATGATAATGAAAGTAGGACAATCATAACTTGCAATTATGACGATAACTTTCCTGATGATTATGAAAAATCTCTAGATGAATTTGGTATAAAATATGATAGCAGAATTTACGATAGAATTTTTGAAATGTTTAATATAATTGAAGTTAAGGGAAAAAGTTTTCGGAGGTAGCCGAGTACTCATAATTTGCAAGTTTTCAAACTTCATTTGATGTTTATTATAACGTATTAACATAAATTAAAACATATCAATGTTTTTTTAAACAACTTTAAGTTGATAAAATCTTCAAATTTTACTATGATATTCTTACATATTTCACTGTAATTGACTAATTTGGTAATCTAAAGAAATTAGTACCAAATGGCATTATTAAAAGCTTTTATCAACTTAAAGTTGTTATTTGAAACAATAATTGATAATCCGGGAGTGTTAATGTCTTTTTTTCTAACCATTAATATTTCAGAAATTTAGTAAGCCACGGAAAATTGGTCAATAGATTAAAAACAAACTTCAAAAACATAACATTGGTTTTTTTAACACTTAGTTCAAAGCTTTATAAAAAAAGGGTTGTTTGTTAACAACACTCTACGAAATTGAATAAGAATATTATGAGCAGACTCCAAACGATAGAAAATAGGCTGAAAGAAATAAACGGAACTGTTTTTCAAGAGCTTTGTGATAGTTATTTAATTTTAAGAGACAATAATTACTTGGCTATATCTAGAACAGGAAGCCAAACAGGAAAACAAAAGACAACAAAAGGAACTCCTGACACATTCTTTCAATTGCCAAACGGCAACTTCTTATATTCAGAAATTACAACTGATACAAGTACAAAAAACAAGTTAGCTAATGATATAAAAGCTTGTTTTGACCCAGATAAGACAAAAATACCTATTGATAAAATTCAAGAAATCGTACTTTGTTTCAATTGGAACATAGATCAAGAGAAAATAACTGAATTAAATACATTAGCCCAAAGTTTTAAAGCTGATATTAGAATTCGCTATTTAATGTTGCAAGAATTAGCGTTAGAACTTCATTTAAATCATAGAGATTTAGCCCATCATTATTTAGGCTTGCCATTAGATACAGGTCAAATTATTTCAATTGACAACTTTATCAAAGAGTATGATAGAGCGTCAAAAGGTATTGCTACTCCTTTGAACAATAAATTCTTGCATAGGGAAACAGAATTAGAACAATTAAGCAATGCAATAGATAGTCACGACTTTATAATACTTACAGGAGCTCCTGGAGTTGGAAAAACAAAGTTAGCGATTGAAACCATCAACAATTATTTAGTAAACAATGAAACGTATCAAGCATATTGTGTTTCATATAAGAGTCATACTTTGCTTGAGGACTTGTATCAATATTTTGATGTAGAAAAAGACTATTTACTTTTTGTTGATGATGCAAACAGGATTGATGCATTTGAGCAAATAACAGGCTTTTTTAAGGCTAATAGAAATGGTAATCTTAAAATAATAATTACTGTAAGAGATTATGCGTTTCAAGAAATCGGAAGGAAATGCCAAGAGTTCTCAACTCAAAGAATAGACTTGCAAAAGCTAAAAGATGAACAAATTATTGATATAATAAAATCTGAACCCTTTGAAATTTTAAACCCTGATTATCATAAAGAAATAGTTCGAATCTCAGATGGTAATCCAAGATTAGCAATAATGACTTCCCTTTTGGCAAAAAAGGAACAAAACTTATATGCTTTACATGATGTTTCCGATTTATTTGAAAAGTATTTTTCAACTTTCATCAAAGATGATGACGAGTTTGAAAATCCCATAAATATTAGATGTCTTGGAATTATTGCTTTCTTTTACACTATTCCGTATAAGAATAAAGAAGTAACAGAATCAATTTTAGAAAATTTTGATATTTCATACAGTGATTTTATAGATACTATTGACAAACTTGACAAGTTGGAGTTGGCAGAAATACAATTTGAACACGTAAAAGTCCCTGAACAAAATCTTGCTACTTTTTTCTTTTACAAAGCGTTTATAAAAGACAACTTACTTTCTTTTCAAGTTCTGCTAAACAACTATTTTGAAAATTATCAAAGTAGATTTACAGACAGTATAATTCCTGCGAATAATACATTTGGCCCACAAAATGTAATGGACAAAATTAAACCTAAGTTAGTTGAATATTGGAGCTTAGTTCGAATCAACAGTGAAAAGTCTTTTAATTTTCTCAATTCATTTTGGTTTTATTTACAAGACCAAACTTTAGAATTCACATATAAGTACATAGAAACATTTCCGAAAATTGAAGAAACCAAATATGATACTTCTTATGAAAATAATCAATTCAATTATGACAAGGATAATATAATAGAATTACTAGGTAATTTTTTTCGTCTTAATACTAACTCTTTAAAAGATTCAATTGAATTGTTGTTCGAATATGTAACCAGAAATCCATTTAAATTGCCGGAACTTATTCATAAAATTAGAGAATTATTAATTTTCGATAGAGATGATGAACATTTTGATTTTTATAGACAAAAAACTCTTTTCGATATATTAATAAATGGTCTAAACAAAGATGATGAATTGCTTTCAACATCATTTTATGAACTTTCAAAAACTTTCTTATCCTATCAATTTCAACAATTTAAAGGAGGTAGAAATAATAGTTTTATTCACTATCAATATCCAATTCCTAACAATAATACTATACAAGAATTTAGAACGAAAATATGGGATTCATTAGATAAAAATTTTGAATCTCGTCCTGAAATGGCTTTTAGATTATTAAAGAATTATTCGCGAGTTCACCCCGATGTAAATAATGAAATAATGGAGTTTGACATTCCATTTGTTCTCAATATTATAGGTAATCATTTAAAAAATGAAAATTTTGAACATTGTAAATATGTTCAAGACCAAATTAGGTGGTTTAAAAGACACAAATTCAATTTACCTGAGTTCTCAAACTTCACCAACAAATTTGTTAATGAAACTTACATATCATTCTTAAAATTAGATTGGGATAGATTTAGAGATCAGGATATGTATGATTTTGATGATTTTCGAGAATATGAACGATTAAAAGAGGCAGAAATAAGAAGCTCATTTATATTAACCAATGAGGGTGAAATCAATAACTTTTACAATACTTTCATACTATTAAGAAATTTAGCGGACAACAATTGGAATTATAACAATGCACTAGATTTTGTTATAGATGAAAATTGTTCAAGAGACTTAAATATCGGTCTTGCATTATTGAAAAAAATAATTGAAGAAGGAAATGAAGTTAGTTATGTTCCAAGAGTTGTTTTTAGAAATCAGTTGAAAGTTGCTAATACAGCTAACAACATTTGGAATATTTTCCATACTAACCGCTTTATTAAGAATAATTTAAATGGTATTTTAAGTAACATCAAAAAGTTTTGGTTTATATTATCTGATAATAATTACAGATTTTCAAGATCATTGAAAAAATATAAACTACCCCAGCAAAAGAAGTTTAATCTTAAAGAATTATGGGAGTTATCATTTTATGATTACATAGACGATTCATTAATCAATAAAAGCCTATCTAACTCATTAGTTGAAACAATTTCAAAAATGGAAAACTCTAATACAATTCATTTTGACAGACTTGAACGTTTTTTAAAAGTATCTCCAAACTTATTTTATATAATTTTAAAAACTATTACAGAAAAAAATGAAAGAGAAGATACTCAATTACGAGTTTGTATGGACTTTTTCAGTAAACATTTTGATAACCTTGGTGATGACATTGAGTTAATAAAAAAAGCTTATATCCAACAAAACCTTATTCAAAATCATTTTGACTACCAAGGACTAGGAATTCTAGAAATACTAAAAGTTGATAAAAATTTCTTAATAGAATTTGTTGAAAGTTTATATTCAGCAACTAACAGACATAGTCTTGGAGGCGACCACAGTGATATGAGCTATGTTTGGTATATAGAAAACATAGAGGAGACATTAATTCAAGTATTCGATTTAGTAATTGAAAAAGACGTGTATTTTGGTATTTTGGAGCATTATTGTAACGTTTTCTTTAGAAACCAAAAAGAAGAAGGACTAAAAAAAAGAGCGGATGATTTTATTAGACAATACGTAATTGACAATAATCACGATTATAAAAAAATGCAAATCGTTGTTGACCTCATAAGACATTCAAGAAAAGTATTATTTGAAGAAATATTCCTATTATTTATTTCATTAAATCAGGATAAAGAAACTTTCAGTAGATTAATGTGGAGAGGAAACGGTGGAACATATTCAGGTGATGTAATTATTGGAGATATTCAAGCTTCAGAATGGAGAAATTTATTGGAAATAGCTAATAAATCAGCTGTAGGAATAAAGTTGATTCCAATAAAAAACTATATAACCGAACAGATTGAATCTTGTTTAAGAAGCGGAGATTGGGAAAGACAGCGAAAGTTTTTGAGAAAAGATTATTGAAAAGCTATAAAAAAGGAAAAAAAGTACTTATCGTATTTTAACAATCTATAATTTTCATAAAGATTTTTTAAAAAAGTAAAATATAATTCATCATGTGCTTCTACACCCAACAAGGCAAAACAGCCGCTGAACTTACAGACTTCTATAACCGTGATATTGATGATTCCGGAAACTTGCTACAATCTGATTTCATAAATGGATTCAGCTATCCCAACTTGCCAATCGTACTCGACAGTAAACCAGACATAATAACAACCAATTTCACTTGGGGATTACTACCAACAAACAGAGATAAAGATTTTAGGAAAAGCACTTTAAACGCACGTGTTGAAACACTAGAAGATAAAGTATCTTTTGCTCCTTCAATTAACAACCGGTGTTTAGTGATAGTATCTGCTTATTTCGATTGGCACTGGAACGACCCGGCAGGTAAATCAAAAAGAAAATATATTATACATTCTACAGTTGATGAAATATTCTATTTGGCTGGAATATACAATACTTGGCATGATAAAAATGGTGAAACTTGGAATACTTATAGTATTGTCACAACTGAAGCCAATGACCTAATGAAATACATTCATAACCGAAAAGAAGCCGAGGGCGACCAGCGAATGCCTATCCATATTAAGCGTGAAGATGAAAGCTCATGGCTCGATGCTAAAAACCAACCATTAGATTTTGCTTATCCTAATTACAATCCAGGATTGATTGGTTTTTAAACATGCATATTTTAGAACTTATATAAATTCATAACCAATATGGTAAAACATATCGTGCAAGTAGAATCAGTTATAAATGGTTGTTAGTGACAGTTTCAATTCCTATATTGCGTTCCCCTAATTTCTTTATCTATTCTACTTTGAATAAAATTTTCTAATTCCGGATTCTGAATCTTCAATACTTCAAAATTTATTTTCTGTATATTTTTTTGATAAAAATATTCAAATGGAGTTAACATAGAGTCTATGGCAAATGAATTACTTTTAAATCTAGCCATGTCAACTAACATGTGATAAAATGTATTTACAAGAGTATACCTAGATGTAGTAGTAACAAGGTTTTCAGCATCTAACATATCTGTAAGTTCTTGTGAAAATTCCTTACTAAAACTAGGACGAAATGCATATGACCATTCTCCGTGTTGGACTTTATTTCTAATTGTAAAGTTTGGTATTAAAAATTCAGTTATTAATTTTTTCAATCTAAAGTATATCAGAACAAGTTCATTACCTAAATTTCTTCTTTGAAGTTTAATATTAACTGTTAGACAAAATTCATCACCAGCAGGAACTAATTCGTAAGCGATACAGAAAATAATGTGAAGTGTTTTATACCATTTTTGGTCCAAAGGTTGTTCTAGTAAATAATTGATTTGATTCTCACTTAAGACTTCCTTTTCGTAAAATAAGCGTTTAATACTTTCTTCAGCCCACGATACTTGTATTCCAGATAGAATTCTTGACAAAGATTTGGCTTTTTCTAAAGCTAGAATTTTATCAGCTATTGTGTCGTCAAGACTAAAAATATAATTACCTGATTTGTTTTTAGATAGATATAAAAGTTTTAGTTGATTTCGAATTTCTTCGAAACCTATTTTCAGCAACTTCATATTTGAGTTGTGATATTGAAAATACTGATATATTTCTTGTTGTGTCATATTTAAATAAAATTCCTGCCCGAAATAGATTTATTAAAGCTATCTCGGCCAGGAATCGAACCTGACTTACCGATTACTCGGTAGGATACCAATCCACGCTACTGTTGTAGATTTTAATATCGATGTAAATATAATAATTTTTAATTGTAATAACTTATAAGTTGTAAAATTGCAACTAGCTTTTAATAAGTTAGAAAAAAGGATTGATGTACTGAATGAAAAAAAGTTCGACGAGGAATTACTAACTCGCGAAGAAACCGCTAAATTGTTAAAATAAACACTACCACACTTTGGCATTGGACTAAAAAAGAAAAATTAATTGCCTATGGTATTGGTCATAGAGTTTATTATAAAAGAGGCGAAGTAATGAATGCGTTAGTAGCTTTAAAATGAAGTTAAATTACCACTTTCTTTGAATAAACTCAGTCCTTAAAGCTGAAAAATCCTGTCGTATTCCTTGCAATACATCCTTAACACTCATTACCCCTAAATCATCAGGTTCAAATTCTTGTGTGGCTATACTGCAGGCATAACGCCAAATCTCTAACACATCCGAATACAGCACTTCATAAGGTTCATAGATGGTATTATCTGAGTGAGCCATTACACTATTTTTGTCTTTCTTGTATAATCTCTTATATGACATCCCATTGTTTTTGGTGATAAGAATATAGGTCCTGCCATCTACAATATCGTTGATTCGCTCAACATATTCACCAACTACAAACGAACCTTCCTTGTGTGGTGGCATAGAATCACCGGTAACAGGAAAGGCACGATACTTTCCATTTGTCAAAAATGGCAGTGAAATACGTTGCAGACTTTCAATAAATTCAGGATCACCATACCCTGCCAAATAACCGGCTTGCGCTTTGGCGCCAACAATCTCAATTTTGTTTTCTCCATCTTTGTCAACAGTAATTGGAAGCAAGATTCGGTTCTCCTCCAATTGTATCAAATTCTCATAAGGAACACGTCTAATATCAAATGACAATAGCAAATCAATACTAACATGATAGTACCGAGAAATCTTTTGCAAACAGTCTAATGGTGGGTCAGTAAAAGCCTCATACTTAGCGTAACGTTCACGCGGAATCCTTAATTCATCCGCTATTTTTTGCTGTGTCATACCACTTTTGACACGCAAGTATCTTAGATTATCAGAAAATATAGACATGTGATTATGTGAATTTAATTCACAACAAATATAATAATATTTGGTAATATGGTTCTAATTTTGTAAAATAAATTTTCACTCCAAAATTCAAAAATAATATGTCTCGTGCCATCGTACACATGGATTTAGATACGTTTTTTGTCTCCTGCGTAAGATTAGAAAACCCGCAATTAAATGGGATTCCTCTAATAGTTGGCGGTGGCGAAAGAGGTGTCGTGGCTTCTTGTTCATATGAGGCAAGGTATTTCGGAGTCCGCTCGGCTATGCCTATAAGAATGGCCATGCAACTTTGCCCACAAGCCAAAATTGTAAAAGGAGACATGGAACTATTTTCTAAAAAATCCCATGAAGTAACCCAAATAATTGAGGAAAATTCACCTTTGGTTGAAAAAGCAAGTATTGACGAATTCTACCTTGACATTACCGGTATGGATAAATTTTACGGTTGCTATAAATGGACAAATGAATTGATACAAACCATTACGAAAGAAACAGGACTACCAATAAGTTTTGCTTTATCCGTAAATAAAACTGTTTCTAAAATTGCTACCAGTGAAGGCAAACCAAAAGGTAATCTCGAAATTCCGCAGAACATGGTACAGCCATTTCTCAATCCCTTATCAATCCGTAAAATCCCCATGGTCGGTGAAGTAACTTTCAATCTCCTTTCCAGACTCGGAATCCGAAACATCGAAAAATTATCCGAAACTCCGGCTGAAATACTTCAAAGCATGATTGGTAAAAACGGATTAGAACTATGGAAGAAAGCCAATGGAATTGATAATACACCGGTTGAACCTTATACTGAAAGAAAATCACTTTCTACTGAACACACTTATCTTCAAGACACTATTGATATTAAAAAAGTAGAATCATTGATTCTGGGTATGGTCGAAAAACTTTGCTATCAAGCACGTTCTGAACAATGGCTAGTATCAACTGTAGCTGTAAAAATTAGATACGCCAATTTTGATACCGAGAATTTGCAAAGAAAAGTGGCCTATACATCTTGTGATCATATTTTAGGAAAATTGGCTTTTGAATTATTCAATAAATTATACAATCGCCGAATGCGTATCAGATTAGTTGGAGTATCCTTCATGGGTTTGGTCAGAGGTACCTATCAGATAAACATGTTTGAAGATACTGAAGAAATGTTGGCATTATATCAGGCATTAGATAAAATGAAAAAACGTTACGGCTTTCAGGCTGTTGGTCGTGCCAATGCTATCCTAAAAAATAACAATAATTCCCGTGACAGTTTAAACCCATAATTCGTAATTAATTATGTATCTCAATTGCCATTCCTTCCACTCTCTTCGCTACGGTACCATTCCTTTACATGATTTGATATCACAAGCTGTAAATTATGGAGTTACGGCAATAGCATTGACTGATATAAATACTGTAACCGGCATTTATGATTTTATTAAAGCTTGCAAGGAAGTAAACATAAAACCATTAGTGGGTATTGACTTCCGTAACAATGGCAAACAGCTTTACATTGGTTTAGCTAAGAACAGAATTGGTATTGCTGAAATGAATCGTTTAGTAACTCAGCATAATTTTGAGAACACACCACTTCCGGAAAATGCTCCTGATTTTGAAAATGTATATGTCATTTATCCTTTAGATAATGTTCCTGATGAATTGAAAGAAAATGAATTTATTGGTTTCTGTGCAGAACAATTACCCAAACTGTATAATTACGTTTGGAAAAGAAAAATATCGAAAATGGTCGTATTACAACCTGTTACTTATCGGACCAAAAAAGAATTCAACCTCCATAAAATTCTAAGGGCAATAGACTTAAATATAATTGGTTCAAAATTAGCCGAAAATGATTATTGTAAACTTACTGAAGTTATGATTCCTTTAGAAAAGCTAATTGAAAAGTTTAGTGACTATCCACAACTTATTAAAAATACCCAAACCATTATAGCCGAATGCAATTTTGAGTATGATTTCTATTCTCCAAAAAACAAAAAACACTTTACCGGCAACAAACACGATGATATTAAATTACTAACTAGACTAGCCCAAGAGGGAATGATTCGACGTTATGGTGAGCATAATACAGAAGCAAAAGCAAGAGTTGAAAAAGAATTGAAAGTAATCAACGATTTAGAGTTCAGCGGCTATTTTCTAATTACTTGGGATATTGTTCAGTACAGTATTAGTAAAGGATTTTTACATATTGGTCGTGGCAGTGGTGCCAATAGCATCATCGCCTATTGTCTTGATATAACAAATATTTGTCCGTTAGAACTCGACTTGTATTTCGAACGCTTTTTAAACGTCAATCGCAAAACACCACCCGATTTTGATATTGATTGGTCATGGCGCGAACGAGATACTATCTTGACATATATTTTTAATAAATACGGTCGGGATCATGTAGCTTTTTGTGGCACCAATGTCGAATTTAAATACCGGTCCATTTTCCGTGAAGTGGGTAAAGTATTTGGCTTACCCAAAGAAGAGTTAGATATATTGGCCAAAAATCCAATGGTTAAACATCACAAAAATGAAGTGGTCAAAATGGTACAGGATTATGGCATGATGCTCGAAAAATACCCCAATCAAAGGAGTATGCACTCTTGTGGTATTATCATTTCAGAAGAACCGATAACCAATTTCACCGCTTTAGAAATGCCTCCAAAAGGTTTTCCAATAGTCCAATTTGATATGCATGTCGCAGAAGATATTGGTTTTGATAAATTTGATATTCTTAGCCAACGTGGTATTGGTCACATCGATGATACAATAAAGCTGATTAGAGAAAACCAAGGAATTGAAGTAGATATACGGGATACTTCAATTTCCAAAGACGAACAAACTTGTAACGAACTGTTAAGTCAAGGGAAAACCATTGGTTGCTTCTATATTGAAAGTCCTGCCATGCGTGGTTTATTAAGAAGATTAAAATGTGATAATTACAAAGTACTGGTAGCTGCTTCATCAATTATCCGTCCGGGAGTGGCGCAATCCGGAATGATGAAAGAATACATTTTCCGTCACAATCACCCCGACCGTTTCGAATATTTCCATGAGGTGTTTAAAGAACAATTAGGAGAAACCTATGGTATTATGGTATATCAGGAAGATGTAATCAAAATTGCTTTACATTACGGTGGACTTCCTGCTGCAGATGGTGATATTCTCCGACGCGCAATGAGTGGAAAAGGACGTTCAAAAGCTGCCTTGCAAAAAGTAAAAGACAACTTCTTTGAATCCTGTGCAAAAAAAGGGCATCCAGACCAATTGAGTCAGGAAATTTACAGACAAATAGAATCATTTGCAGGTTACTCTTTTTGTAAAGCTCATTCGGCATCCTATGCAGTCGAGAGTTATCAAAGTCTCTATTTGAAAACCTATTATCCAATAGAATTCATGACAGCAGTAATCAATAATTTCGGTGGCTTTTATCGAACTGAAGTTTACATCCATGAAGCCAAAATGTCTGATGCTAAAATCCACAACCCTTGTGTTAACAAAAGCGATTACCAAACTAAGGTATACGATAAAAACATTTACTTGGGATTTCAGCATTTAAAGAGCTTGGAATTCAAAACAGCAGAGCTATTGGTTAAAGAACGTGATGAAAATGGTACGTATCTATCATTAGAAGATTTTATCAATAGAGTGCCGATTGGTATTGAAGGCATCCAAATACTAATCTTCATTGGTGCCTTCCGATTTACAGGTAAACCCAAAAATGAATTACTGATAATCGCAAGATTGATTTTAATCAATTTCAAACCAGAGAATCGCAATCTAATGCTACTTCAGGAACCGGTCAGAGAATATAAATTGCCTGTATTGGAACGTTCCCCATTCGAAGATGCTTTCGATGAAATTGAGTTGCTTGATTTTCCTGTTTCAGTAACCCCTTTTACTTTACTGCAAACAAGATTCCGAGGAGATGTAATGGCGCGGGATTTGACCAAACACCATAAAAAAACAGTAAGGATGTTGGCCTATTTGATTTCTCGTAAACACGTTCCCACAAAAAGAGGTGATATGTATTTCGGTACTTGGATAGATGCTGAAGGAGAGTTTTTCGATACAGCGCATTTTACCGATTGCTTGCAAAAGTATCCATTCAAAGGTGGTGGATGTTATCTTCTGTTGGGTCAGGTGGAGGTCGACTACCACTTCCCTACAATCACAATATCAAAAATGGAGAAAATGCCTTTCATTCCTGATCCTCGTTATTCTGCTACAGATGAAAAGCGTTTTCAGACACAGCAGCAAATACGTGAAGATATTAGTATGACTCACAGGGCACCTTATCCGCAGGAACACGAAATAAATTTGCCCAGACAAAGAATGACACAATAAATATGAAAAAACAAGAATACGCAATTGTCGATATAGAAACCACTGGCGGAAATGCCGGTGGCAGTCGCATTACTGAAATTGCAATTATCATACATGACGGAACTCAAATAATAGACCGTTGGGAAACCCTTGTTAATCCTCAAAAGGAAATACCTCCTGCTATTTTTGCACTCACAGGAATCAATAACGAAATGGTTCGCAATGCCCCAATCTTCGATTTTATTTCAGAAAAAGTCCTAGAAATGCTTACCAACAGAATTTTTGTGGCACATAATGTCAATTTCGATTATTCATTCGTTCGTCATGAACTCGAACAAAGCGGCTTTAAATGGACTGCTAGAAAACTTTGTACCGTTCGAGCATCAAGAAAAATTATACCCGGTTTGCGTTCATACAGTTTGGGTAAGCTTTGCAATTCATTAGACATTCCATTAGTAAACCAACACCGTGCCGGTGGCGATGCAGATGCAACCGCAATACTATTTTCCCAATTATTGGAGTCAGACTATGAAGGTCAAATACCAAAAATGATAAAGAATACAGCCCAAGACCAGCGCTTGCCTCCCAACTTGCCACCACACGACTTTGAACAACTGCCTGAAAAACCGGGAGTTTATTATTTTCATAATCAGGAAAGAAAAGTAGTTTATGTAGGTAAAGCTGTAAACATAAAAAAACGGGTTGCTTCTCATTTTAGCGGACATAGTATCAAACCCCAAAGACAAAATTTCCTGCGTGATATATATGCAATCTCCTTTGAAGTATGTGCTACAGAATTCATGGCGCTGCTTTTGGAATGTACAGAAATAAAGAAGTTATGGCCAACTTATAACAGGGCACTTAAACGTTTTGACCCAAAGTATGGCCTTTATGAATATGAAGCCAGAAGTGGTTACAAATACTTGGCTATTGGTAAGCTGGTCAAATTTCAGTCTTGTATTGAATCCTTCAATAGTTTACATGAAGGAATAAGTTTTTTACGCAATCTTGCTGAACAATTTTCAATAGACAATAGATTTTGTCACTACGGCATTACCAATGAAGGAGAGCTTTTTGAAAAGGTAGAAACAACAGATTTACCCCATAAGAATGAGCACAATGAGAAAATCGAGAAAGCCATCTATCCTTTGAAAAATAACAGAACAAGTTTCGCAATAATTGATAAAGGAAGGTCCAAAGAAGAACGAAGTTGTATATGGGTTGAAAAGGGACACTTCTACGGAATGGGCTATATCACATCAGATATTGGATTTATAAATCCCGAAGAAATTAAAGAATTTGTTAGCAAATACCCAAGTAATAATTATATCATGCGTTTAATATCTTCTTATAAAGAAAAACATCCTTCCAAAATATTTCAAATAGAATAGACAATTATTAATTAGCATTCTGCAAAAACAGGCTTAGTAGGTACTTTTGGTCGCAAATAAATGCCTCCTCTTCCCTCTTCATCGCCATCTTTTATTTTTACCACTGATACACCAATACAAAAATTTCCGAGAGGTTCATTATTGACAGGATTAAAGGCAGAAAATATTATTTTCTCATTTGTTCCATTTTGTTGTAATCCAATATAGTGTTCTTGATAGCTTTTTTTGCACATACTTAGATATAATATGAAATCATACTGATCAACTAAAATATTGTCATCATCAAATATTGAAATATTTATTCTTAAATTGTCTGGACTTCCTTCACCCGGTATAAAATTCAAAAAGGCATAAGTGTCATTTTTAATTATAGGGTCAAGTCTAAATTGATTCCTTCCTTCACGGAGATAAGCAAAAATTGTCGTCATTATTATATTACTATGATTTGGTTACAAGTTGATAAAATATCCTGAGAACTATACTGGTAAATTAGGCATTTCCTATTTAGATTTCGTAGGCAAAATAATGGGATTTAAAACCCCATTATTTATCAAAATTATTAAATTCTAAGTTGATATTTCTCAATAGTCAGTATTTTTTAAAATCCTTTTCCTATCCTTAGTTTGTCCTTGATTATAGCGTTCAATTTTTTCTAATAACTCCTTCGGTAATTCAATTGGACCAATAGCAATTGTATATATAAGGTATTGCAATTTGTATTGATATGACTGCGAAATGTCATAGGAAGTCTGCCAATCAGTGTATTTACCTGTGAGTAAATCTAATTTTCTACTTTCTTTTTTTATTGAAAAAGTAACTCGGTATGGTTGCTTATCATTAGCAATTTCCATCGTCAGTGTTTCTTTATAGTCAGCACTTTCAGCATAGTATTCACAAAAACCTCTAGATTCGCTTTCTCTAATAACTTTTTGATATTCTTGGCTTCCAACAACATTCATTGCTTCAAAGAGTTTTGATTTCTCAACATCGTAGCCCTTATTCCAAACCACCGATTTTTGATAAGATTCAATTTGGTCCAACAATTCTCTTTTAGTTTGTGAATAAACCAAAGAAGTAAACAAAAACAAAATAATTTTAATTGAATTCATGATTTTGACTTATGTAACCCCAGTCCCAAAGAGTTTTTAAATTGTTATAAAAACAACAGCGTGGGACAAACTCTACACCCAACGCCGAAGGTACCGCCAAGTACCCGAAACATAGATAAGAGAAGCCCACGCATGACGGGAGCAGTTCACTTATTAATCTATGTTTCTTTTTGATGTTTGGCGGTTTCTCGGAGAAAGATTAATAGCTACGCTATTGATATGTTAAATGTTTTTTTTATTTCATGGATTGATTTATTTATTCAAAAGTAGCAAATTATAAGAAAAAGAAGGATTAATTTTAATAATAAATATTCAAAAAAATATTATCAAGAAATTCAAAATACTACTAAATTTTCAAAATATAATAACCAACCATAAAAATTTAATACTCTCAAAATTATTTGAAGTTTATTTAAGACAAATAAATTCATATTTAAATATTTTAAGATGTAATTACATTTAAAGTTTTACAGTCATTATTATTTATGGTCTATTAATTTAAATAGTTATCATTAGATTAAAAATAATTAATAATGCATCAAATTACAGTTGCACTTATTCCTTACAACTAGGTGTTGTTTTTGATCATTATATTCGTTTTACGATATTTTCAAACGTAAAAGGAGCGCATTAGTGCACTCCTTTTTGTTATTCATTTTTGAATGGTAATTTGATTTACAAATTGTTATGTAATTGAAAATGGTTCATCACTAACTTTGAAACATTACCGAACATTACCTACCTCAATTTACCATTACATCAAAAGATATTGTATCTTGAATTACAGTTTTTCTTTTATCATTAAATTCATATTTGACAATGCCTCTAATTGTATTTAGACCTTGCTTATTTGCAATCTCTGTTACATCAGTTTCAGTTGCTGGAGTTTTCTTTAAAACTCTTTTAACTTTTGAGTTATTTAACCCTAATGATTCTATAAAGAGACTTTGTTTCGAATTAGGAATATTTGCAATTAAATATTTGTACTTAATTGTATCTCCTACTTTTAGGTACTGGTTTTTTTCAATATTAAATTGCGCCTTATGCGAAAATTTGAATTGATAGGTTTCTATTATTGGATATCCATCATAATCTTTAACATTACCTTGTTCATCATAATTAATCACAAAGCAGGCTAATCCCTTGGGGTCATACAACGTATATCTCTTTACATTCCCATTAGCATAATATTTAGTACTTTCTTCTGCGATATTGGCGTTCTTCCTGTAAAAGATTGACTCTATTTTACCATTATCATAGTAATAAATACATTTTCCTTTAACATGTCCATTTACCATATTACCTTCTGCTATCTTAATTCCTTTTTCATTATAAGTGGTAAACTTTCCATGAAAAACAGTATCTCCGTTTCTAATAACATATTCAAGAGAATCTGTTCGTTTTGTGTCGGGAGAATAATGTTTTAAAACCAATTGTTTTTTATCGCTATCATAATAACATATTAATGTTATAGAAAAAATTAAAATTATTGCGATTACTAATAGTACTATTTTATTGCTTTTTTTCATCTTCTGTTTTTGGTCTACTAGAACGTTTAGTATTTTCTTTTGAGCCTTTAATATATGGTGAAACTACAGAATCATTTACAGAAGGTTTATCAATCTCTTCAACTATTTTTTCTGTAGCACTTGTGCCGTTATCTGCTGCATTAATTATATCATCCGCCTTATCTTCGGATGTGGGTTTTCCACCATTTGTCCCTTTATCCTTTGGTTTACTCGGACTTAAATCAAAACCGAATACTGTCAACAGCATATCCATCATACCTCCTAAATCAATCATCTTAAGATTTCTCACCCTTTCTGAATCAGAAGCTCGACTTTCACCTCCATCTGATAAAGCTATATTATCTTTACCTTCTGCGATTGGTTTAGACGACTTTATAGTTGAGACTGTTGTACCAGTTGATGAATTTACCTCAAGTATTCTATTAGCTCCGTATTTTTTCCCGGAATTCATACTAGTTGCTGTACCGTTTGAATTTAAAGTTAAAGCTTGTCCTGTACCTGCAACAACATTAGTAGTTCTCCCAATATTTTCATATCCTTTTATTGCTCCACTTCCATTAACAAATTTAATATTCCCATTTTTATCTTTATACCAATCCAAGGCTTCCATCCCGTCA
Source organism: Flavobacterium sp. (assembly GCF_046296355.1). Classification (GTDB taxonomy): domain Bacteria; phylum Bacteroidota; class Bacteroidia; order Flavobacteriales; family Flavobacteriaceae; genus Flavobacterium. The sequence continues at coordinate 46,666 of NZ_JBKBLM010000010.1, read as the reverse complement.
GGGTCAATAAAATAAACTGGGTTATCCAATGCATAAGTATATGGTGACCATCTTCTTCCTTTTTCCGCCAGTGGGTCAATATTCATCCATCTACCAATAGCAGGGTCATAATTTCTTGCGCCATAGTCATACATGTTAAGCCCCAACTCGTCCTGATACTCTTTTCCATTGTACTTATAATTATACGCTTGTAATTCACCTAATGGAGTTGGTACAATGACTCCAACTTCGCCTTCAAATTCATATTTTCTCTTGTAAATATTGTAACTAGTATGTTTCAGCCCAAAAGGATAATAATGATTTTCCTCCATTAACTTTAAAGTCCCTGTATCATGGTCTAAACCATAAGAGGCTCTTACATTACCCAAATGGTCTGTGTAGTTATACACATGAAAAAACTTGTAATCTTGCGGTACATCTCCCACTACACTTACATAGCCCTCTGCTTGTGGGAAAAACTCAAGTTTTGCACTTCTATACTGAAACCCATCAAGATAATCAGTAACCATAAATTGAGGTCCCTGTACAACATTCTTTAATACTTTCTGCCCTGTCGCATTGTAAAAATAGTCAATTTTATCACCATTTAAAAACATTATTTGAACAGGTAAATTTAAATGATTGTATTTGATATTGGTAATGCCTTTATTGTCATCTGATATCATATTGCCATTATCATCATATCTATAATCACCATCATTTAGTAAATCATCTTTAAATCCTAATGTAGAATTAGTTAAATCCCTTACGGTAACCAATTGATTCTTTTTATCAGAGTCATATTCATATTTCAATTGGTCAATTTCAATAGCTTCTGAATAATTGGCAGAATCAAAATCTCCATTTCGTATCAAACTTGTGATATTTCCGGCTTTATCATACTCCAAATATTCATCATACATGTTTGTAACTTGCGAGGTATTATCTGGTCTTTGATAAAAAGCCTTTTTCAATCGGTTCAAGTCATCATACTGATAACCATATTTTCTTTTCACATTATCAGTACCTGTTCTCCAAAAAGTTTCTGAAATAATACCGTTGTATAAAGCTTTTACATCACCCCCTATTGTGTTTTCAGGCAAATCATAATTAATCTTAAAGGCAAATAAATCGTGATTAGGCGAATTAAAATCATTCAACTGGTCAACATCATTAATACTCTTTAGCCAGCCTCTGATGTTATAACGATAATCCACCTTTTGCAATCCGCCTAAATTAACCACATCAGGTCCGCCGACTCTTTTAGCAATCAATTGGCCAAGCTCATCATATTCATTCTTGACAATTAATTCTTCAGGTTGTTGATTAATTTTTTGTTTGTGAACTAGAAACCTATCTTGAGCACTATATTCAAACATGTCCTTTATACTAATCACTGCTGTATTATCCGTTCTTTTGTGATAAGTATTGGTAAATTCTGGTTTACCCATGAAGTCCAGTTTTGTATCTACTATGGTAGAACCATCCAAATAATTAGTTTTATGACTTCTTATCGCTCTGCCTTTTAAATCGTACAAAGTATAAGACAACTCAGCATTAGTGTTATTTGCATCATCCAATACCCTATTCCAACTTCCAGTGGCCAATGATTTAACATTGTCCAATACTGCTTGATCTTCAATCTCTGGTAGCGGATTTTGAGGTGGGTTGATATAAGTATAGGTGTCATAATAATTAACCGTCAATACTTTAAAATCTGTCGGATAAACATTGTTAGTATAACTCAGTGCAACCATATCAATGATGCTTCCCTGAGCACTAAATTGTTCTGACCAGTCTGTACCAATAGACACTTGAAATTGGTATCGCTTATCACTATCCACAGGAGCTTCCATCCAACCGGTATAAATTACCCTGCCAAAAGCATCATACTTGGTAATCATCCAACCCCATTCATTAGCTCCCCAAGGACTTTGAGCTGGACCTGTGGCTACTGGCATATTTTGGCTGTTATAGACAATATATTCCCACTGCTTACCCGGTAATTTCTTTTCAACCAGTCTATTTCTACAATCATATTTGTATTGATAACATATGTTTGCCAACACATCAATGTCAACTCCTTCATTAAAATTAACTAATGGTGGTAAAACATAAGTAAGGTTGCCATAATCATCATAAACATAATAAGTGTCATGAGCTACTTCTGTTTGTTCCTCAATATCAGCATACGTTCGTTTTAAAATGACACGACCTTCAAAGTCTTTAAACTCTTCTGTTGTATTATTAAGTCCTGCTATCCAATTCTCATCCTTGGTAATTGTTTTGTGCAATCGATTTTCAGTGTAAAAACCACCATTGAAAAAAATAATATCATACAAACCCTCACTATTAGGTGTAGTAATTACCTTTAATAACCTAACTTCTTCGATTCCATTGGTTTGATAGTCAAATTTTACTTCATGACCGCTTCCCATCTTCCAGGAGTCACCAGGAGCAGCTTGTTTGAAAACTCTATTGAGAGGAGAAGCTTCAAATTCCTTTTCACTAAATGGTGTATTAGTCAATTCCAATGTTGGAAATGAAAGACTCGAGTAATAAGAACCAACAGAGGCGTTTGTCAAACCCTGATAATCCAAACCAGTTCCCGATACTATAGGTAGATAATCCATTTTTTGTCTACCTAACTCATCATATTCTATATGAGTTACCATATTATTGCCTGTCGGCGACTGTTGATGGGCTATTTGTTGGATTGGCCTTCCCAGTCCATCAAAATAAGAAACTGAATGAACTGGATTACCTGCATTCTCCGCTCTATAAGTGGTTGTCTTTACATAATTTTGATTTGAACTCTGTCCTAAAGCAAAAACTGGAAACAATACAATTATATATATAAATATCTTTTTCATCTTGGATTAGTTTTGAGTTTTGTAATGATATTGGTTCTCTGAAATAGGATTTCCTTGATTATCATAAACTCGGAAAAGTCTGCCAAAATCATCGTACTCGAAATTGGTTACATCACACTTTGGATCAACTACTTTCAACAATTTATTTGTCAAAGAATCGTACTTATATGAAGTTACCATACACGTTGGATATAATTCTTGATAAAAACAATCTCCTGAATTAACTAAACCATCATCAATTATAAAGCTTGTGTCGTAGTTTTCAATTTTATAAATTACTTGTTGATTTGTATTATAAATGTACTTAACCAAGGTTCCGTTTTCTTTTTTCAAGAGCGTTGGGGAACCACTAAAATTATAACTCAAAATTTTAACTCTATCTGTTAAACTATTATTGCTTTTACTAGCTTGAATAGAAGTTGGTAAAATATTACCGCTGAAATTCGCGTAGACCTTTTGTTTAGCTTCCATTAAAGTATTCTCAATATAATTTTCACTCCTAATAATTTCAGAAAGATTATGTTTACCAACTTGTAAATTGTTAATCAAACTCACTTGATTTGTAGATAGATTACTTAATAAAGGAGCATCTGAGGGATAAAAAAGCATAGTTTTAATTGTTTCTCCTTTACTATTTTCTGTCGTAATAATGCTTGGCAGACTAACCTTATCATCTGAAAAAGTATAATTGGTGTTTTTTTCAACTTCATTTGAAAAATCATTACCAAAATACTCTGTTTCTTTTGTAGAAAGCAATCTATATTTATAAGAATTGGTATTATACAGGAAAAACATTTTATTTATATATTGGTTGAGTGGAGTGACTGCAAAATCAAAAGTTTTTATATTAAACCCTTGCTCGTAAATAGTACCCTCATAAAAATAGCTTTTCTTGTTTATAGTTTTTAAATTACTGTTAAAAATTTGCTCTTCTTTCAATACACTATTTTGATAAGAATCATTATTCCCTGCATCAATAGCATTCATTGTATTACCTATATAATCCAGTGTAAACAAACCTTCAAATGGACAATCTCTGGAATAATTATAAAATGTTGGCGGATGATCATAATACTTGATAAACTCCATTTGCTTGCCTCCTTTTTCAAAATTATCACCTCCATAACTGATAGTGATATAATTGTATATAAACTGATTATTAAAAGAATTAAATATATTTTTTACGCTACTTGTACTTAGATTGTATAAATTTATCAAAGGAAGGTGCTCACCATTGGCATTTGGTATGTACGTTTGGTATACAAAATTAGTATGAAACTGAAATGATTCAACGGTAAGATTTAATCTATTATTGTAATAATATCTAATCAAATTTTCGTTTGATCCTCCATCAGATGTTCTAACTCTTTTAACTCTCAATCCGGGAGAATATTCTGGCCTTGTTCCATTGGGAATACTTAGGTCAGCGATGCCCCTGAGGGAATTTTGATTGTTTTGATAATTTTGATTATTACAATTATGAGAATCAGCGCAATTTAGAATCATTGAAAATTTAAAAGTATAGGAACCTGGAGTTAGGCTTAGATTCACTTCTCCATTTTTTATCGCATTGTTATGTTCTCCTTGATTTATGGTAAATGTCTCAGAATATTCAGGACCGTTGTATTTGAAGGCAGTTACTTTTGCAACTACATTATGTGAAAAATTACCGTTAATTGCTATATTAAATCTGACATTTATCGTTTTATTTTCACTTAAAATTAAAGGCCCATCTCCACCATCCGAGTGATAAATTCCTTCTGAATAAATATTTTGATTAAATGAGCTAACATGAGGAGAGGATTCGCTATTAGAGTACTCATCTCTATACCTTACTGATAAGTAATGATTTTCGATTACATCTACTTCGCCTTTGTACGGTAGCTCATATTCAAATTCTGAATACCCCCCAGTTGGGTAGACTATTTTTTTTAACGATCCGGTTTTACTAAAATATTCACTAGCATTTCTATTAGCTAAACCAAATTGACAATTCTCGTTTAGTAGCATGAAATTGGTTCTCGGCAATAATGTCGTATTACTAGTTTGTCCATTGTAAAACCCCATCAGGTCTTGAGCAAATGAATCTTTACTTGGTAAATCTTCCGGTCTCTCATATTCAAGTTCATAATCACTAATCTTGATGTTTTCTTTATCATAATATGTTACATTTTCTAAAAAAAACTTTTTCTCACTGGGAATATCCTCATTGTCAATCGTAAGATAATTTAATGCCACCTTTTTCAAAAGAGTCGCATTACTCTTTAGTTCTAATGAATTCAATTTTACCATTCTGTTATGAAGTCCATAAGATGAAGTGTTGAATACAACTTTTAAATCATTGAATGTATTTGATATTTCTGTCAATCTTACAAGATTTTGGACATCAGACATTAAAATCTTTACTTGTTTATTACAGGGAACTTGCATTGGATACGAAATTGATGCACTTTCTTGCACTCCAATATTATATTGAAAATCAGAAGTAGTATCATAATTTTCATAATGAAAATCTACACTCCCACCGGTTAAATAACTAACTTTATACAAGTAAAAGGAATTTTGAACATGTGGAACTGCGGCAATTGATCCGGCACCATTATTTACTACTACACTTGATGATTCTGACCCATTTGGTCCTCCAAAAAAATAAGAGTTCCCATCAGGAGTTTTGATTAAAAAAATACTTTGGTTATCCGGAAGCAATTGAAAACTCACAGAAATCTCTTTGTCATATTTTATTAAATGCACTTCATTATTTACATCCAAATAAAAACTACCCGAATACCCTAAAAAATTATAATTAAAAATATCCATTTCCGAATCAGTATGGGAAAATGTTAAACTTTTTAAATAGGTAAACCAATCTGAACTAGTATCAAAATCACAATAAGGATTTGAATTCATAATTACGCCATAGGCTCCATCTAAATTATCTAAATACTCCTCTGATACATATTTTCTATGTACAGTAGGGGTTAATTCATCGGGCAAATCTATAACTGTCCTTGTAATAACACCTCCCGGATTTATATTCCAATTAATCCCAACCCACGTTGGGTCTTGATTTACCCTTACTCCATTTCCGGAATAATTTAAACTTAAAGGAATTGAAAATTTCCCGGCATCATATTCAAATACAGGTATAGAAGGTGAAATTAATCCCGTTGACTCATTAACTTGAATTTCACCATACTTACCTAAATTACTAGTAGTTGGTGATTGAGGAGATAAAACTGGTAAATCTGTACTGATTTCTTGAGCGTAACCACTTATCAAACACAATAATGTTACTGTTGTAAAAAATAAATATTTCATTTTGTTTCTTTTAATTTTTATTTCTTCCTTTTACTATTTTAACCCCATCACTCTGTTTATCCGTTTTAATATTTACGATATAAATCCCGTCAGGTAATCCTTTTAAATCTATAGGCACAGTTCTGTCAGTAATCTCAAACTGTTGCAATACATGCCCAGCCAAATCAACTAACGTAGCTGTTCCTTTATTGAAATCATAACCTACAATAACATTAGTATAATCCGTCGCAGGATTTGGAATGGCTTCAACCGGTTTCTTATCTGCTTTTGGCTTTTGTTTGTCTTTCAACTTTACAACCCAAAAATCATTACTGCCAATATCGCTGTTTTTGTTGTCAGAGATTTTACCTTTGCTCGTTCCGGCCATTAAATAGCCACCGTCTCTGGTTTCTGCAACTTTCTTCAAGATATCCTGCCCTTGGCTGCCAACACTTTTTCGCCAAATTTCTTCCCCTTTCTCAGTAATCTTCAAAGCAACATAGTCATCAGTTCCTGCTTTAACTTTTTGTTCGATATCTGCACTGCTAGGCTTGCCTTTTAAACTACTAATCTTTTTTAAGGGTGCTTTTCTTTTAACCGCTTCACCTTTAGCATATCCCCCAAGTAAAATGGTTTTATCACCATTTTCAATCAGGGAAGTCAACACATCCACTTTCCCAATATTATATGTCTCTTGCCAGAGTATATTAGCCTCTTTATCTATTTTTAGTACCCAAAAGTCCGTCCCGCTTTCATTACTGCTTCTCTTATCCTCACCACTTTCTGAGTTTGAATTACCGCCTAAAATACAGCTACCATCAGCAGTTGTTCGCACCACATACAATTGGTCATCACCCTTCCCGCCTATTGTCTTTTGCCACTGCTCATTACCATCCTTGTCCAGTTTAACTATCCAATAATCACTCTGACCTATATTTTTTTGAATTTTAGTACCGCTATCTGTTGAGTTTGAACTGCCTCCCAATAAATAGCCTCCTTCATCAGTCAAGGTTATGCTTCTGAGTTCATCGTTGTAATTCCCTCCGAAAGTATGTTGCCAAACAAGGTCGCCTCTAACATCTAACTTCAAAACCCAATAGTCCATGCCACCAAAACTATCTTCTGTCTTATCGCCTGATTTTTCCGAATTACTCGAACCGCCTACTATAAAACCTCCGTCTTTGGTCTTTAAAACAACTGTCAATTCATCCTGCCCTAAACCGCCTATAGTCTTTTGCCATTCTTCTCCACCTTTAGCATTGAGTTTAATAATCCAAAAATCTGATACTCCTTTTCCACTTTGCCTTTTATCCAAACCTTCAGCAGAGTCCGAGGAACCACCCAACAAAAATCCGCCTTCATAAGTAAGTACAACACTTCTCAGTTTGTCTTGCCCTGAACCTCCAAAACTCTTTTGCCAGTCCAATTCTCCTTTTTCATCCATTTTCCATATCCAGTAATCTAAATCACCACGGCTATCCTCAGTTTTATTTCCAGTCTTTTTAGATAAAGAACTACCGGCCAATAAGAAGCCGTAATCAGTTGTAGGAACTACGTCAAATAAATAATCGGCTTGTTTACCACCATAGCTCTTTTCCCAAAGAATGTCTTGGGCACTAAGTGATGTTAATCCTGATAAAAAAAAGCAACAGACTAGAAGTCGATGTTGCAATAGCATATTTTGTGTCATAATAAAAAGGTTGTTAGGTTCATTTTGCCAATTTAAATAAGTCTTATTAACTTTAGGTACACTAAAAGTGTATATTTTGTAAATTTTTTTTTTCAATTTCAACAATTAAATCCATAAAAAAAATCCCCACTAATAGGGATTTTTTTTATGGATTATGATGTAAAAAGATTACAATTAGCTTGATTTTGCCGAAATTAACAATGACAAGTTTATAAAAAAATTGATTTTTAAATCATTTTTCATTTACCAAGATTATTATTTAGCAAAGGATTCCGAAAGCAGTTAAACAACATTTTCATAATACAAAGTGAAAATAATTGACAATTAATTATTCAAATTAAAATTCATTTATGCCACATTATTTTGATTGGATTAATTGAAAAATGCATGCTTTGCGATTCTTTTGGCATTCTCAGTTTTTTCAACTTTTACATAATTCATAAATACTTTTTCAGATTTATGTCCGCTTATGGCCATAATATCTTGAATTGGCATTCCTGATTTATATGCATTGGTACAAAATGAACGTCGAGCCGTATGAGAAGAAACTAGTTTGTATTTTGGTAATTCATATTCGATTTCATTTCCACCCTCAGTTCGTCTTAAAACATGAATATTTGTTATTTTAGCTCTTTTGCAAATACACTTAATATGCTGATTAATTAAATTTTGATGCATGTAAACTGGTAATTTACCATTCCTTTTTTTTAATATCTCTAGAACAATGCTATTAAGAGGAATTACAACGCTATTTGAAGTCTTTTGTTGTCTAATACTAAAATATTTATAACCATCTTGTACATATATTTGATTAGACTTTTTAAGTAAACCCAATAAGTCTGAAATCCTTAATCCGGTAAAGCTACCAATTAGAAATATATCTCTTATGTTGTCTAATTCATCATCTGTAAGAGTCAGCGAATTAATTTTACCAAGTTCTTCAATAGATAAATACACATGGTCAATTTCTTCAGTTAATTTTGAAAAATATTGCTTCTTAAATTCATTGTTTGAATGGATTCCTTCATCATAAGCATAACCTAAAATTGTCTTTAACTTCTGTATTATTGTTCCAATATAATTTTTTGAATAATTTTTTTCTGTTAAAAACCTGATGTAATTGTTGTAAAAATCTCGATTACAGTCATGAAAAGAAAATTTATTTAGACCTTTTGAATTAATATACTCTTGCAATCTTGTTAGTCCGGACCTATAAGTTTTTATAGTTCCTTTTGTCAATTTTTTATTGGTATAAGGGCTGTTGTTTTCTGAATAAAATTTCAAAAACCATTCATAATAATCAATTAAAGTTCTCTTTTGTACATTATCAATTTCAGTAGATACATGCTTCTTTTTTTTAAATAATTGGTCCATAAACTTTTGAATAGATAATTCTGAAACCTCAGATTCTCGCGCAACTAGCATAAATTTATTGAAACTGCTTATAGCTTCCGACAAAATCGTATTAATTTCCGCGGCATTTGGAACTGAAGATGGCAATTTTAATTGTTCCTTTTTATCATCCCATGATTTAGAATTTAATATTGAATATCCTGTTGAAGTTCTTAACCTAATATTTAAATAGGCGTCACGATATTCAAAATTAATTGAATAACTTTTAGTGCTTTTTCTGAGATAAAATCTTGTTTTCATTTGTGGCTCATTTTGTTTTTTGAAATTAAATTTTAATAATTTTGTGTCAAAATTTTGTGCCTCTTTTTGTGTCCATTTGGTGGTCGTTGAGTCCACTAATGTCTACATGAAGCTAAAATTTAGTTCAAAAAAGCCAATGAAAACGTCGAGATCGACGTAAAAAGGTATAAAATATTGACCTAACTGTTGAACAGTCGAGGTCACGAATGAATGCATTCAAACAAAAAAAACGACAAGTTTACTTGATCGTTTTTTTTGTTTTAATGCATTATCAAAGCGGAGCTTTGATGGATGCACGAAGTGAATCCTCTACCTTCATTACCACAAGTTTACTTGATCATTTTTTTGTTTTTTATAGCATTATCAAAGCGGAGCTTTGATGGATATTGCGAAGCAAAATCAGTTTGTTATATAACCCATTATTTAAGAATGCACGAAGTGAATCCACTACAGTTTACTTGATTGTTTTTTTTTGTTTGAATGCATTATTAAACCTCCACCGTCTTCCACTTCCCTTTTTTGAAATAATAAAAAGCCAATAAAGCTAAAACCGTTTCAGCAGAAGGAATCGCTATAAAAGCACCCAACGGACCGAGTTTAAGATAAACGGCAAGAAACCAAGCCAATGGAATTTGTATCATCCAAAAACAAACGATGTTAATCCATGTTGGCGTTTTGGTATCTCCCGCGCCATTCAAAGCTTGTATCATCACCATTCCAATGCCGTAGAAAACATAACCCAATCCGATGATTCGCAGTGCCTGACTTCCATAAGCCAAAATCACTTTGTCGGCTGTATAAAAACTAATGATTAATTCGGAGAAGCAAACAAAGATTAAAGTCACAAAACTCATAAAAATGATATTGTATTTGGTGGTCAATAAAACACTTTTTTGAGCACGTTCAGGTTGTTTGGCACCTAAATTTTGCCCAACTAAAGTCGCAGCCGCATTACTTAATCCCCAAGCCGGTAAAATAAAGAAAACCACATTTCTAATTGCAATTTGATAACCGGCACTAGCATCCGTACTTCCGGTGACTGAAACGATATAAGTCAAGACAATCCAACTACCGCTTTGGATAAAAAACTGCAACATAGCGGGTGTGGAAATGCTCAACAAAGATTTGATTATTTCGAAATTAGGCTTGAAATAAGTGTTGTAGATTTTAATCGTTCTACTTTTGGCAAACAAATGATAGCATTGATAAATTACTCCGGTTGTTCTACCTATTGCTGTGGCAACAGCGGCGCCAACCAAACCCAGTTCCGGAAAAGGTCCGTAACCGTAAATGAGCAGCGGACACAAAATGATATTGATAATACTCGCTAACCAAAGACTTCTCATCGCCATTGCAGCATCTCCGGCACCTCTAAATATTCCGTTAATCAAAAACAGTAAAATAATGGCGGGACTACTGGCAAAAATGATTTGGGCAAAAGCAGTTCCTTCTTTAATAACTTCGGGTTGTGCCCCCATTAAGGCTAAAATATCCGAAGCAAAATAAACACCTAAAATAGCCACAAGGATTGCCACAATAATGGAAACTGCGATTGCCTGCGCTCCTGATTTAGAGGCTTCTACTAAATCTTTCTCCCCAACACGTCGGGCTACAATGGCTGTGGCACCAACATTCAAACCAATTCCGAGAGTATAAACCAATGAAATTACAGCTTCAGTCAAACCAACAGTAGCAACAGCCACATCAGCATTGGGCAAGTGACCCACAAAATAAATATCCACGACGGCAAACACTGATTCCAAACTCAATTCCAAAATCATCGGTATAGCCAGTAAAAGGATAGCCGTTTTTACGTTGCCTTGCGTATAATCATGTTCTTCTCCTTTGAGTGATTGCTTGATTAGCCGAAAAAGTGTGGTGATTTTATTTGGATTGGATGACATTCTGAAAGGATTAGTTTATTCAAAAATAACATTTTTTAGTACAAAAAAACCAACGAAAATGGCTTATTCCAAAAGATATCGTTCTTGAATCACTTTTCGGATGGATACAAAACCTATGACATCCAAATCGATTTGGTTTCTTTTAATCCAAATTAGGTCTTTGATTTCCTCTTCTGCAGTAATGGAGATATTGTTTGAATCCAATTCGCATTCGTAAAAAATATCCATCGTTCTGTAGGCAACGTTTTTGTACAAATAATTATTCGGGGAAGTAGTAACATACTTGAGCGCTTGTGGTGAAATATCTAACCCTATTTCCTCCTTGATTTCCCGACAAGCTGCTTCTTCGGCAGTTTCACCCGGATCAATAAATCCACCGGGTAAATCGAGTTTACCTTTGTCAGGTTCGGCGTTTCTTACCGTAAACAAAACTTTGTCTTCATAAGTAAATACAATCGCCACTGCTGCCGCTATGTTATGGTACAATACAAAATCACAAATATGACAGTTGAACTTGAAATTGTTATTATATTCAATATCCTGCGAACCACAATGGGGACAAAATTTAAAAAAGGCTGTTCCGTCTGTCATCTTTATAATTTACCGAAAACGGTATTTTCTTGTTCAGTTACTCTAATAAAAGTAGTTCGTTTAGTAAGTTCTTTTAATTTGGACGCTCCAACATAAGTACAAGTACTTCTTATGCCTCCCAAAATGTCATGAAGTGTTTCGATTACATCACCTTTAAAAGGAACTTGAACTGTTTTGCCTTCACTCGCACGGTAATCGGCAACACCGCCAACGTGTTTGTTCATCGCAGTTTCAGAACTCATGCCGTAGAACTGCTTGAACTTTTCTCCTTCTACTTCAATCAGTTTGCCACCACTTTCGGTATGTCCGGCCAACATGCCGCCGAGCATTACAAAATCGGAACCCGCACCAAAAGCTTTTGCCACATCACCCGGAATCGCACAGCCACCATCGCTGATGATATGTCCGCCCAAACCGTGAGCCGCATCGGCACATTCAATAATAGCAGACAATTGCGGATAACCAACACCAGTTTTGACTCTGGTGGTACAAACCGAACCCGGACCAATGCCCACTTTAATAATATCAGCACCTTCCAGTAAAAGTTCTTCGACCATTTCGCCTGTCACTACATTACCGGCAATGATGACTTTATCCGGAAATTGTTTTCGCGCTTGACGCAGAAACTCCACAAAATGTTCCGAATAACCATTGGCCACATCAATACAAAGAAAATTCAGTTGTGGATTCTGAGTAAATATTTCTACTATCTTTTTGAAATCACTTTTACCGGTTCCCGTGCTAACGGCGATGTAATCGGCAATTTCGCTTGGTGCACTTTTCAAGAAATCATTCCATTGCGCTACTGTGTAATGTTTGTGAATGGCGGTAAAGAGTTTTTCTTTGGCTAAAGCCAATGCCATTTCGAAAGTGCCAACGGTATCCATATTGGCTGCCATAATCGGTACACCTATCCAAACGTGCGTGCTGTGCAGAAATTTAAATTCTCTTTCCAAAGACACTTGAGCTCTGCTGTTTAAAGTGGAGCGTTTTGGTCGTATCATCACATCTTTAAAGCCCAATTTCAGATCGGTTTCAATTCTCATAATTCAAATTTTTCATTACAATCAAATGTATTGTTTTTCCGTCTTGGGTAATCGTAAAATATCATTTTTACAGTCTAAAATTTATCAACAATTGTTCGTAAGCCATTGCGATTTAATTTAGTAGTTTTACACACCAATAAATCACTTATGCATTCAGATTATATAGCAGACCAGGAATTCAGAAACGAGGTTTTTAATGATGTCAATACCAAATTCAAAGAGTTTGATAACTGCACGTTTTACAACATCGACTTCACCGATTGCACCTTCCAAACGGTAACTTTTGTCGATTGTAATTTCTTTGATTGTAATTTTAAAGACACCAAAATCAATTATGTTTCTTTGCGCGGTGTTTGGTTTACCAAATGCAATTTTACGAATGTCAATTTTGCGATGACAGACCAAGTAATTTTTGAGTTTCACTTCAAGGATTGTTTGTTGGATTATGCCCAATTCTACGCCTTGAAGATGAAAAAAATGCAATTCATCAACTGCAGTATGATAGCCGTCGATTTTATGGCGAGTGATTTAACCGAAGTTTTATTCGACAATTGTAATCTGCGAAGAGCTGTTTTTATTGACACTATTGCTAATAAAGCAGATTTTTCAACGAGTTATGATTATGCTTTCGATCCTGAAAAGAATAAAATTAAAAAGGCGATTTTCTCGACTGATGGTTTGAAAGGATTGTTGCAGAAATATGATATCGTCGTAAAATAAAAAACCTCCAAAAGCGAACTCTTGAAGGTTTTATATTAAATATTTTGAAGCGATTAATAAACGAAAATCGCTCTTTCGCTCATCATATCGTTTACCTCGTCTCCGATTTCAGCTAATAATTCCTCATTAGTTGAATTCATCAACACTCTGTCGATTAAATCAACAATCGTTTCCATATCACTTTCGACTAAACCACGAGTCGTAATAGCAGGAGTTCCAACTCGAATTCCTGAAGTTACAAACGGTGATTTGTCATCAAACGGCACCATGTTTTTGTTTACAGTAATTTCGGCTTTGCCCAAAGCAATTTCGGCATCTTTACCGGAAATATTTTTGTTTCTTAAGTCGATTAACATCATGTGATTGTCTGTTCCGCCTGAGATTAAATGGTAACCTCTTTTTACGAAAGCTTCCGCCATCGCTTTGGCATTTTTTTGCACTTGCATCGCATAAGCAAAGAACTCATCTGATAAAGCTTCGCCAAATGCTACTGCTTTTGCGGCAATAATGTGTTCCAATGGACCGCCTTGATTTCCCGGGAAAACCGACATGTCTAAAACGTGTGACATCATTCTGATTTCTCCTTTTGGTGTTGTTAAACCCCATGGATTTTCGAAATCTTTCCCCATCATAATCATTCCGCCTCTTGGTCCGCGTAAAGTTTTGTGCGTTGTAGTTGTAACGATATGACAATGTGGAATTGGATCATTCATCAAACCTTTTGCAATTAAACCGGCAGGATGTGAAATATCAGCTAATAATAAAGCACCAACGCTATCCGCAATTTCTCTGAAACGTTTGAAATCCATGTCACGAGAATACGCTGAAGCGCCTGCGATAATCATTTTCGGTTGCTCTTTGGTTGCGATTTCTTGAATCTTATCATAGTTTAATACTCCGGTTTCTTGTTCTACACCATAAAAACTTGGCGAGTACAATTTTCCTGAAAAATTTACAGGAGAACCGTGAGTTAAGTGACCACCGTGAGATAAATCGAATCCTAAGATTTTATCGCCCGGTTTTAAACAAGCTGCAAAAACAGCCGTGTTTGCTTGAGAACCTGAGTGTGGTTGAACATTAACATATTCGGCACCGAATAAAGCTTTCGCTCTGTCGATGGCGATTTGCTCAATCACATCTACTACTTCGCAGCCACCATAATATCTTTTGCCCGGATAGCCTTCGGCATATTTATTAGTCAATACAGAACCAGCTGCTTCCATCACCTGATCACTTACAAAGTTCTCAGAGGCAATTAGTTCAATTCCGTGAATTTGTCTTTCTTGTTCTTCAAGAATTAAGTCAAAAATTTGTTCGTCGCGTTGCATTTGAAATTATTTCGTTAAATTGAGGTCAAAATTACAAAAATCGTTTGTTAAATTAATAGTTAATGATATATTTGATTGCTAATTTTTCAACAACTAAATCAACAGCATCATGCCCAATACAACAAACAATCCTACCCGAAAATCATGGCTTAATATACCTGAAGACAGTGACTTCCCTATTCAAAATATTCCTTTTGGTGTTTTCTTAACCAAAGAAGATGTCATCACGATCGGAACAAGAATTGGTGATTACGCTATCGATTTAGGCGCTTTACAACAGCTAAATTATTTTGAGGGAATTGATTTGACCGATGATATGTTTATGCAAGACACATTGAACGATTTTATTTCTGACGGAAAAAAAACTTGGCGATTGGTTAGAAACCGAATTGGCGATATTTTCGATATTAACAATCCGTTACTCAGAGACAATGAAGAACACCGAGGAATAGTCATTTTTAAAATGGAAGATGTTGAAATGCAACTTCCGGTCCTAATTGGAGATTACACCGATTTTTACTCCAGCAAAGAACACGCTACTAACGTTGGTAAAATGTTCCGCGATCCGGCAAATGCTTTGTTGCCAAACTGGTTACACATTCCGGTTGGTTACCACGGAAGAAGTTCAACTATTATTCCATCCGGAATTCCAATTCACCGACCAATGGGACAAACTTTACCTAATGGCGAAACGTCACCGGTTTTTGGTCCGTCACGTTCAGTCGATTTCGAATTGGAAACTGCTTTCATCACAACCGATGCCAACATCATGGGAGAAAACATTCCCGTAACTGAAGCCGAAGATTATATTTTCGGAATGGTTTTATTGAACGACTGGAGCGCAAGAGATATTCAAAAATGGGAATATGTGCCACTCGGACCATTCTTAGCCAAAAACTTTGCGTCATCGATTTCTCCTTGGATAGTAACTATGGATGCATTGGAACCCTTTAGAACCAAAGGGCCAAACCAAGAGCCGATGCCACTTCCCTATTTGCAACAAAAAGGAAAACACGCTTTCGATATCAATTTGGAAGTGTATATCGAACCTGAAAATGTAGAGCCAAGTTTGGTTTCTAAATCCAATTTCAAATATATGTATTGGTCAATGTCACAACAATTGGCGCATCATACTTCTAACGGTTGTCGCGTAAATTCAGGAGACATGATGGGTTCGGGAACAATTTCGGGTCCAACACCTGATAGTTTTGGTTCTATGCTCGAATTAACTTGGGGCGGAAAAAATCCAATTATAATGAATGATGGCAGTGAACGCAAATTCATCAATGACAATGACACCGTGATCATGAAAGGATATTGTCAAAATAGAACGGTAAGAATTGGTTTTGGAGAAGTCGAAACCAAACTTTTACCACCATTCGTGAGAAAATAACCTTCCAACAAACAACGAACAAACACAAACAACAACACAATTTAATTTAAAATGAAAAACACAGCTTTAACACACATTCATGAAAGTTTAGGTGCCAAGATGGTTCCGTTTGCCGGTTACAATATGCCCGTGCAATATGAAGGTGTGAATGCCGAACACGAAACCGTAAGAAATGGCGTGGGCGTTTTTGACGTGTCACACATGGGTGAATTTTTGCTTACGGGCGAAAATGCTTTGGCACTAATTCAAAAAGTAACTTCTAATGACGCTTCGGTTCTCGAAATCGGGCGTGCGCAATATTCTTGTTTGCCTAATAATGACGGCGGAATTGTAGATGATTTAATCGTTTACCGAATGAAAGAAGACCAATATTTATTGGTAGTCAATGCATCAAATATCGACAAAGACTGGAAATGGATTTCTTCTCATAATGATTTAGGTGTTGACATGAAAAACATTTCTGAAGAGTATTCCTTGTTGGCCATTCAAGGACCAAAAGCTGTGGAAGCCATGCAGTCCTTAACTTCCGTAAACTTATCTGAAATCAAATATTATCATTTTGAAGTTGGGCCATTTGCCGGAGTTGACAACGTAATCATTTCTGCCACAGGTTATACCGGTTCAGGCGGATTTGAAATTTACTGCAAAAATTCAGATGCAGAACAAGTTTGGAACAAAGTATTCGAAGCCGGCGCCGCTTTTGGCATCAAACCAATTGGTTTAGCGGCTCGTGATACTTTAAGATTAGAAATGGGATTCTGTTTATACGGAAACGACATTAATGACACTACTTCTCCTTTGGAAGCCGGTTTGGGTTGGATTACCAAATTCACCAAAACTTTCACCAATTCTGAGAATCTTTTAAAACAAAAAGAAGCCGGTGTTACTCGCAAGTTGGTTGGTTTCGAATTAATAGAAAGAGGCATTCCGCGTCACGACTACGAAATTGTAGATGCTGATGGAAACAACATCGGAATCGTTACTTCGGGAACTATGGCACCATCTTTAGGCAAAGGAATTGGAATGGGTTATGTCAAAACTGAATTTGCAGCCGTTGACAGTGATATCTACATTCAAATCAGAAACAATAAAGTAAAAGCAAAAGTAGCCAAATTGCCCTTTTATAAAAAACAATAGATGTGAACAAATTACTTGTCTTAGCGGGTTTTCTTCCTTTCATTCTTTTCGGACAAACTGAAAAGAATCCTTGTGAAACTTTATCAAAAATTAACCTGCTCATACAAGAGAATCACTATAAACCCAAACCGGTAGACGATAGTTTATCGGTTTATGTTTTTAAAACATTCCTTAGTCAATTAGACGATGAAAACCGCTTGTTTATTGAGTCTGAAATCAAAGCACTTCAAAAACACGAACTCAAAATTGACGATTATCTCAAAAACAACAACTGTAGTTTTTTAGATGAATTTTATACCGCCTACTCCAAAACCATTGCGAGATACAAAGTGTTATTGGCAGCCATCAAGAAAGAACCTTTTCCTATGAGCAGTACCGAAAAAGTAGTCTTTTCAAAAGAAGCTTTTCCTTATGCCAAAGAAGAAAAAGAGCTAAAACATTTGTACAAAAAAAGATTACTGTACAATATACTTCGCGATGTGGCGGAATTGAGTACCAACAAAGATTCGCTTACCGCTAATTTCGAAACATTGGCTGCAGCCAGTAAAGCCAAGGTTTTTGAGAAAAGCGAATGTAAAATTCAAAGCTACGCAATGAACAAAGCCGAGTTTAATTCGGTTTTCTTTTCTGCCTTTTGCTCCTATTTTGATCCTCATACGGAATATTTTTCTCAAAGCGAAAAGTCTTCTTTTTATTCAACAGTAAGTTCCGACAACTTGACTTTTGGACTTTATGTTTCTGTGACTGAAAAAGACGAAATGACCGTAGACGACATTATTCCGGGAAGTTCAGCCTACTTCACTGAAAAAATTGACAAAGGCGACACACTTTTAAAAGTCAAATATAAAGAGGAAGAATACGAGATTGCTTGTTCGTCTATGAAGAAAATTGATGAAATCATTACGTCAAACGAATACAAAACAGCCGATTTCACCTTCAGAAAAAAAACCGGTGAAGTATACAGCGTTCGACTCAACAAAAAGATAATGAAAGATTATCAAAATAATGTTTTCAGTTTTAAGTTGAAAAAAGAGAACAGCACTTTTGGTTACATCAGAATTCCGAGCTTCTACGCTACTTTTGAAAATGGAAAATCGAGTGTCAGCGGTGATGTAGCCAAAGAAATTTACAAACTCCAACAAGATCAAATCGACGGCTTAATCATTGATGTGGAAAACAATGGCGGCGGTTCTATGGAAGAAGCCATAAGGCTTTCTGGTTTGTTTATTGATGCGGGTCCGCTAGCGGTGATGAACAACAACAAAAACAAAAAGGAAATCTTAAAAGACATGAATCGCGGCACTATTTACAATGGTCCGATGATAGTAATGATTAATGGTTTTTCTGCCTCTGCCAGTGAGTTTTTTGCCAATGCCATGCAAGATTACAGTCGGGCACTAATCATCGGAAACCGTTCGTTAGGCAAAGCTTCTATGCAACGCATATTTCCCATCAATTCTGAGAATGATGAATTTTTAAAATTGACTTTAGAGAAATTCTATCGCGTTACCGGAAAAAGCAATCAATACAGCGGCATCATACCCGATGTGGAAATACCGTTGTTGTTTGACAAACAAATGCCGAGAGAAGACAGCAATAAAACCGCCTTAAAAAATGATGAAATCGGTATCAATGTAAAATACAACCGATTGGCCAACGAGCGCATAAAAACCAATGCCATCAGCTTGAGTCAGTATCGCATTGACAATGATAAATTAGCCAGTGATATCAAACTCCTTAATGCCAAAATCAATCCGCTCTACGATAATGATTTACCACCGGTATTGCTGCAATTTTCTGCCGTATTTGATGATGTCTCTAAAATAAACAAGCTTTGGAAAGAAATCCAATCCACCAATGAAAGAACCTATCCAATAGCCGTAGAACAAAATTCAACCGATGATGAATACCAAAAATATGATGACTATTTGAGAAGCTGCAACACGGAAAGAATCAAAGAAATCAAACAAAACTACCATATTCTGGAAGCCTTAAATATCTTAAACGATGTTAAAAACTTTAAACCATAGCCGATTGCATTAACTTAATTTCGGCTGACGTATTTGTTTGCAATAACCGAATAAACCCTTATTTTTGCACAAAATAAAAAAACATTCTATCAGAAATGGGAAGAGCATTTGAATTTAGAAAAGGAAGAAAAATGAAGCGTTGGTCAGCCATGGCCAAAGCCTTTACTCGTATTGGAAAAGACATCGTGATGGCGGTGAAAGAAGGCGGACCAAACCCGGAAGCCAATTCCCGCTTGAGAGCCGTGATGCAAAATGCTAAGTCGGCCAACATGCCGAAAGAAAACGTTGAACGCGCCATTAAAAAGGCAACCGACAAAGATACCGCCAACTATAAAGAACAACTTTTTGAAGGCTATGCACCGCACGGAATTGCCCTTTTAATTGAAACCGCTACCGACAACAACAACAGAACTGTTGCTAATATCAGAAGCTATTTCAACAAATGCAACGGAACATTGGGAACACAAGGTTCGGTAGAATTCATGTTCGACCACACTTGTAATTTCAGAATCCCGAATAACAATATCGACATCGAAGAAATGGAACTAGAATTTATCGACTTCGGTGCCGAAGAAATCTTTGCCGATGAAGACGGAATCCTTATCTACGCACCTTTCGAGAGTTTTGGAGCTATTCAAAAAGAACTAGAAAGCCGTGGTATAGAAATTTTATCCTCAGGATTTGAAAGAATTCCGCAAATCACTAAAAAGTTAACCGAAGCCGAAATGGCCGACGTAGAAAAATTAATCGAGAAAATCGAAGAAGATGACGACGTGATGAACGTGTATCATACGATGGAAGAATAAATATTAGATATTAGATATTAAATTTTAGATATTAAATATAACGCTAGGCATTTGCTTGGCGTTTTTTGTTTTTAGGAGCAGAACGTTTTGGCTTTCTTAGAACACTGCTCCCGCTATCCGCGCTACACGGTAGCTTGCTCCTATCGGGGCTAGAATTGCGAATCTGCGTTACTACAAGAGTTTATAAAACGGATAGCACATATTTTCAACGTGATAGCGAGGATTTTCAATCCGTGCCCACAAAAACGAATTACATTAAGCAAAACCTAACGTTATCTAATGTGAATTCCGTATCTTAGACAGTATAAAACTCTTAAGTCATGAAACCTCTACACTATATTGCAGCGCTGATTTTTACAGCAACAACTCTAACCGCGCAGGAAATTAAACTAAAAGACAATATTGTTTATTCGGGCGATACACCGGCATTCAGCTTTGCCAAAAAATCAATGGGCAACGAGTTGTATGTTTACAAACTCAACACCAAAGAAGAATTGCTTAACATCATTGTAGACAACAATAATACGGAAAGCAAAGTCGATGACAGTAAAAAAATAGTTTTTGCCAAAGAAAACACCACGATTCAATCCAAAAACTTCCGTGAACAAAAATGGGATTTCTTAATCGCCTTGTTACTCGAAGAAAAAGTAATTAACCTTAAAGGTGACATCAATCTCGACAACCTCAAACGGTTCAAGGCAAAGTATGATGAAAAAGACGTCAATAAAACCATGCGATAGCAATTGATAGCGAGGATTTACAATCCGTGCCTACAAAAAAAAAAACGCCAAGCAAATGCTCGGCGTTTTCTATATCTTAAAGTAATTCTAATTACTTAATAAACTCAATCTTCTGTACTTCTTCCGCATTAATACTGTCAAAGAAACCTTGTTCATTCATCCAGTCGTCGCTATATACTTTACTCATATAACGCGAACCGTGGTCAGGGAAAATCGCAATTACATTACTGTTTTCGTCAAATTCACCTTCTTCGGCGTATTGTTTAATGGCTTGCATTACGGCTCCAGAAGTGTAGCCTACAAACAATCCTTCTTTTTTAGCAATTTCTCTGGTGGTGTGTGCACTCTCTTCATCGGTAACTTTCATAAAATGATCGATAGCATCGAAGTCGGTTGCGGTTGGGATTAAGTTTTTCCCTAAACCTTCTATTCTGTATGGGTAAATTTCATCGGCATCAAACTCTTTGGTTTCGTGGTATTTTTTCAATACTGAACCAAAAGCATCTACTCCTAAAATTCTAATATTCGGATTTTGTTCTTTCAAGAACTTTGCTGCTCCTGAAATCGTTCCTCCGGTGCCGCTGCACGCAATCAAATGGGTAATTTGTCCGTTGGTTTGTTCCCAAATTTCCGGACCCGTTGATTTGTAATGTGCATCTATATTCAATTGGTTAAAATACTGATTGATGTAGATAGAACCTTTGGTTTCTTCGTGTAAGCGCTTGGCTACGTTGTAGTAAGAACGCTCGTCATCGGCAGAAACGTGTGCCGGACAAACATATACTTTGGCACCCAAACTGCGCAACATGTCTATTTTATCTTTCGAAGATTTTGAACTCACCGCCAAGATACAGCTGTATCCTTTGATGATACTTACCATAGCCAAACTAAAACCGGTGTTACCCGATGTAGTTTCAATGATAGTATCTCCCGGCGTTAATATGCCTTGTTTTTCTGCTTCTTCAATAATATATAATGCAATTCTGTCTTTGGTGGAATGACCAGGGTTGAAAGCTTCAACCTTAGCATAAAAATTTCCCGGTAAAGATTCTGTGATTTTATTAAGTCTAATAAGAGGTGTATTCCCTATTAAACTTAACACATTATCGTGAGCTTTTATATTTTCTTTCATAAAATAAATTAGTCAAGGCGTATTAACAAGTCTATTTTGCAGACTTTTTAACTTTGCAAATTTAATAAAATATTTTAAACTATCTTTTTATTCCTTCTAAATCTAACAAAAAACTGTATTCTTTGGCGATTTCCTTAATGGCTTCAAACCTTCCCGACGCTCCGCCGTGACCTGCTTCCATGTTGGTATCCAAATATAACTGATTATTATCAGTTTTCAAAATTCTTAATTTGGCGACCCATTTCGCTGGTTCCCAATATTGTACCTGAGAATCATGCAATCCGGTCGATACATACATATTCGGATAGTCTTGCGCGACTACATTGTCATAAGGCGAATAGGAAAGCATATAATTATAATATTTCTTTACATTCGGATTACCCCATTCATCATATTCACCCGTCGTTAATGGGATTGTATCGTCTAACATTGTTGTTACTACATCCACAAACGGCACTTGCGCGATGACTCCGTGGTACAAAGATGGTGCCATGTTGACTACTGCACCCATCAACAGACCTCCGGCAGAACCACCTTCGGCATACAAATGTTGTGGTGACGTATATTTATTGTCAATCAAAAATTGCGAACAATCGATGAAATCGGTGAACGTGTTTTTCTTTTTGAGCAACTTTCCGTCTTCATACCATTGTCGGCCTAAATCTTCACCGCCGCGGATGTGAGCTATGGCAAAAATAAAACCGCGGTCTAACAACGTCAATCTTACCGAGGAGAAATAACAATCCATCGTAGCACCATAAGAACCATAAGCATACAAAAGCGTTGGATTGTTTCCATCTTTCTTGATGCCTTTGCGATACACCATTGATATTGGGACTTTAGTTCCGTCTTTGGCTGTTGCCCAAAGTCGTTCTTCGGTGTAATTGTTTTTATCGAATTGTCCACCTAAAACTTCGTGTTCTTTCAACAAGGTTTTGGTCTTCGTTTTCATATTGAAATCAAATACAGATGATGGCACTGCTAATGATTGAAAGCTATAACGAAGGATTTCAGTATCAAAATCGAGATTGGTTGTGGTGTAAGCTGTATAAGTTTCACTGTCGAAAGGCAAATAGTATTCTCCTTTCCCACTCCATGGCATGATTCGAATTTGGTTCAAACCATTAGCCCGCTCGGCAACAACTAAATAGTCTTTAAAAATATCAATATCTTCCAACAAAACATCTTCTCGGTGCGCAATCACATCTACCCAATTTTCTTTTGTAGTAGCGTTTTCCGGTGTTTTCATCAACTTGAAGTTGGTTGCTTTGTCTTTATTGGTAACGATATAAAAATGGTCTCCAAAATGCGACATCGAATATTCTAAACCGCGTGTTCTTTTTTGGAAAATGGTAAACTTAGCATCCGGAGTTGCCGATAAAACCGTTCGGTATTCAGTAGTTAGCGTGCTGTTAGAATTGATAATGATGTATTTTTTCGACTTCGATTTGTAAACCGAAACATCAAACGTTTCATCTTTTTCAAAGTAAACCAATTTGTCTTTATCGGAAGTCGTTCCGATTTTATGCTTATAAATCTTATCCGAACGCAAGGTTTGGTCGTCTTTTCGGGTGTAAAATAAAGTCTTGTTGTCACTTGCCCAAGTTGCGCCACCGGTAGTATTTTCAATCTTTACGGGAAGTATTTCTCCGGTTTGAAGATTCTTAATCTGAATAGTATATTGTCTTCTCGAAACAGTATCGGTACCAAAACTCGCCCAAACATTGTCTTCACTAATACTCAATCCGGCCAAGTTGAAATAGGTAAACCCTTTCGCCATTTCGTTGCAATCGAATAGGATTTCTTCTTGGGCTTCCAAACTGCCTTTTTTGCGCGAATGAATTGGGTAATCTTTACCTTTTTCAAAACGCGTAATATAATAATAGCCGTTGTAGAAATAAGGAACCGATTCGTCATCTTCCTTAATTCGGGCTTTCATTTCTTCGAATAAATCCTTTTGGAAATCTTTGGTATGCGCAGTGGATTGCTGGTAGTATTCGTTCTCTTGATTGAGATAATCAATCACTTCCGCTTTTTCTCTTTGGTTTAACCAATAATAATCATCGGTACGAACATGACCGTGTTTTTCCAACTGGTGTGGAATAATAGTAGCTTTTGGCGGTAATAGAATGGTTTCGGGCATGGAGTTGTTTATTATTAGTACAAAAATAGCTATAATGCCTAAACAAGTTTTGACAAGCTCAGGAAGTTATAAACTTAAAAATTAACATTTAACCATTACTTAATCACTACAAATCGATTTGGTTACAATATTAAGAACAAGATAGGCTCAACAATAGACAAGATAGGTCCAACAATAAGCAAGATAGGCTCAACAATAGACAAGATAGGCTCAACAATAAGCAAGATAGGTCCAACAATAGACAAGATAGGCTCAACAATAAGCAAGATACGTCCAACAATAAACAAGAAAGGCTTTACTAATGACAAGAGAAGCTATGCAAACACCAAGAAAGGTTCTACTTAAAGTTTAAAATTCAATCTTTCCTAACGTTTCAAGGACGTATTCGTGCATAACTTGACGGTAATCTAAATGCGTAACCATACGCAATGCGCCTTTTCCTAGTAAACTGATTACGATTCCTTTTTGTTTAAGCTTGTCCATTACCGCTTTGTCATCAATATGTGGCTGAACGGAGAACACAATGATATTGGTTTCAACAAGTTCTACTTTTGCGACCCAAGATAATTGTTGTAATGCTTGGCCGAGTTCTTTTGCTCTTCTGTGATCGTCAGTTAATCGGTTGATATTGTTTTGCAATGCATAAATGCCGGCTGCCGCCAAATAACCCGATTGGCGCATGTTGCCACCAAATATTTTTCGAATACGCAAAGCGCGATGCATCGTCTCAGCATCGGAAATCAATACAGAACCAATCGGTGCACCTAAACCTTTAGAAAAACAAACGGAAATCGTATCGAATAATTCTCCAAAATGCTTTGGATGTTGCTTTTTCTCTACAATCGCATTCCACAAACGAGCGCCGTCTAAGTGGTATTTTAAGTTGTTATCGACACAAACTTGTTTGATTTTTTTCAATTCCTCTAAATCATAACAAGCACCGCCACCTTTATTGGTCGTGTTTTCAATCGCTACCATTTTCGACAATGGCGCGTGGTAAAACTCGGGGTCATTAATTCCGGCTTTAACTTGTTCGGCGGTAATCATTCCACGGTTTCCATCTAACAAATTAAAATTGACACCACTATTAAAAGAAGCGCCACCTGATTCGTATAAATGAATGTGCGACCATTTATCGCAAATGATTTGGTCACCGGGATTGGTGTTTAATTTAATCGCCGTTTGGTTCGCCATCGTTCCCGAAGGAAAAAACAAAGCGGCTTCTTTCTCAAATAAATCGGCTACCATTTTTTCAAAAGCATTTACGGTTGGGTCTTGCTTAAACACGTCATCACCTACTTTGGCGTTGAACATGGCTTGCAACATTTCGGGAGAAGGTTTGGTTACGGTATCGCTGATTAAATTAATTTCCATATTCTGTTTGTATCGCTTACTTTTGTTGAAATTTAAACCTGACAGCTTATAAAAGCCGGTTAGGTTTATAAACCACAAAACTACATTATTTATGACAAATACCGAACAAATAAAAGGTATTGTAGAGCGCCTTGGTGCGTTGAGGAGGTATCTTTGACATTGATGCCAAGCTTATAGAAATTACCAACGAAGAGGAAAAAACCTTTGCGCCCGACTTTTGGAACAACGCCAAAGAAGCCGAAATCATTGTCAGAAACTTGCGCTCCAAGAAAAAATGGGTCGAAGATTTTGAAAAAGGCAATGCCATGGCGGAAGAACTCCAAATGGTGTACGAATTTTTCAAAGACGGCGATGCCACCGAAGCGGAACTCGACGAACAATACGAACTCACCAATACCCATATCGAAAGTTTAGAATTCAAAAACATGCTTTCTGACGAAGGCGATAGTTTGAGTGCTGTGCTGCAAATTACGGCCGGTGCTGGTGGAACGGAGAGTTGTGATTGGGCGTCAATGTTAATGCGCATGTATTTGATGTGGGCGGAAAATCAAGGGTATAAAGTCAAAGAGTTGAACTTTCAAGAAGGAGAAGTAGCCGGAATCAAAACCGTGACTTTAGAAATCGAAGGTGATTATGCTTTTGGTTACCTAAAAGGGGAAAACGGCGTACATCGTTTGGTGAGAATTTCACCATTTGACAGTAATGCCAAACGCCATACTTCCTTTGCTTCCGTTTATGTTTATCCCTTGGTGGATGATACTATCGAAATTGAAATTAATCCAGCCGATATAGAAATCATCACTTCTCGTTCGAGTGGCGCCGGTGGACAGAACGTAAATAAGGTAGAAACCAAAGTACAGTTATTCCATAAACCAACGGGAATCCAAATTCAGTGTTCGGAAACGCGTTCGCAACAAGACAACAGACAGCGTGCGATGCAAATGTTGAAATCGCAATTGTATGAAATAGAGTTAAAAAAACAACAAGCCCAACGCAGCGATATCGAAGCAGGTAAAATGAAAATCGAATGGGGTTCACAAATTCGGAATTATGTGATGCATCCTTATAAATTGGTCAAAGACGTGCGTTCCGGTTACGAAACCAGCGATGTTGATGGCGTAATGAATGGTAACATTGATGAATTCTTGAAAGCTTATTTGATGATGATGGGACAAAAAGAAGAAGAATAAACAGTCATTCTGTTTTGGATAATTAGGATATTCAAATGCAATTTCAGTAATTTGAGAATTATAACCAACCAAAACCACTATGAGTTCTTTCTCAATTCAAGAAATTAATGAGGTATTACAAGGCGAAATCGTCGGCAATACATCACATAAAATAACAGCTCCGGAGCAATTAGAATCTGCTTCGGAGACTGAAATATCCTTTATTGGCAACAAAAAATATGAAAAGCTTTGGGCTACTTCCAAAGCTTGTGTTGCCGTCGTAAACCAAGACATCAGTATTGAACCCGGAGACAATCGAGCATTTATCAAAGTAAAAAATGCCGATTTAGCCATGTCACAAGTATTGGAGATGTTTGCTCCTGCTCCGCCGGTTTTCTCTGTAGATATTCATCCAACAGCTATTATTGACGACTCCGTTTCTATAGGAAATGGTGTCCGAATTGGAGCCGGATGTTATATTGGTCCGAATGTAATCATTGGAGAAAACACTACCATTTATCCGAATGTGACTATTTTGGACGAATGTACCATTGGTAAAAATACCATTATTTGGTCGGGAACAGTAATCAGGGAACGTTGTCATGTGGGCAGTCATTGTATTTTGCATCCTAACTGCACCATAGGCGCAGACGGTTTCGGTTTCAGGCCTTGTACGGAAAGAGGTTTGGTTAAAATTCCGCAAATTGGAAATGTGATTTTGGGTAATGGGGTTGAAATTGGTGCCAACTCTTGCGTTGACCGAGGCAAATTCAGCTCGACCGTACTTGGCGATGGTTGTAAAATTGATAATTTAGTGCAAATTGGGCACAACTCTAAGTTGGGCAAATTCTGTATCATGGCCGGGAATTCCGGTTTGGCCGGTTCGGTAACTTTAGGAAACGGCGTTATCATTGGCGGAAGCGCTTCGATAAAAGACCATACAACCATTGGAGATGGCGCTATAGTTGGAGCAGGTTCAGGTGTTGCCGGAGATATTGAAGCAGGAAAAACAGTTTTAGGTTATCCTGCGATTGATGCGCGAGATGCTTTGAAACAATGGGCTATTTTGAAAAGATTGGTAAGAGACTCAAATAAATAATTATAAATTTTGAATTATAAATTATAAATGAAATTAGCATTTAGAATGCATTAACAAAAACTTTAAAAACAATTTAAAATTTATAATTTATAATTTAAAATAACAATGTATATTTGCCACGAGGATTCCGAAAGGGAGTTACACCTCACCGCAATTGTCGATCGCTCCAGATCGACTTTTGTATTTTATAGAAATAATGAAGCCCAAAGTAGATAACTATTTTGGGCTTTTTTTATTAACTTTTACCACATAGATTCATAGAAAAGAATGATATAACTTTTAAAATCTATGATTCTATTTGGTGAAAACTTACAACACTTCTTTTAGGAAATCTTTTAGGGCAATCCACGAACGTTTGTCGGCCAATTCATTGTGTGCTGCGCCTTTGCTGTTGTCGCTTCCGGCATCTTTATGGGTAAAAGCGTGCACGGAATTGGCATAAAAAACCATTTGCCAATCGGCACCGGAAGCTCTCATTTCTGTTTGAAAACCATCTACTTCTTCTTTCGGAACAAAAGGATCATCGGCACCGTGAAAGACTAAGACTTTTGGGTTGATTTTCCCAACAGCTCTGGTAACATCTTTCCCTAAGCCACCGTGAAAAGAAACTACTCCTTGCACTTTTAGATTGGCTCTCGCCGCTTCAATAGATCCTGTTCCGCCAAAGCAATAACCCATTACAACAATTTTATCGGGATTGGCACCCAATTTAACTAGTTGGTCTAAAGCCAATTGGATACGCTTTTGATACTCCGCATAATTCTTTTTGTAATAACCGGCATTTTTTCCGGCTTCGGCACTGTTTTTCGGACGGTTGTCTTTTCCGTAAATATCGGCAACGAAAGAATAATATCCCAATTCAGCTAATTTCTCCGCGCTTTCTTTAGAATGGGCATCAATTCCAAACCAAGCGGGTAAAACCAACACACCGGGTTTGTCTTTCAAGTCACTTTTTGGCATAATACCAAAACCACTTAACGTTTGTTCACCGTCTTTGTAGTCGACTGCGTTGAGTTGGGCAAATGAGATAAATGATGATGACATAATAAGAGCAAGAAGGATTGTTTTTAGTTTCATAGTATTTAAATTAATTACGATTAAAATTAATCATAAAATGTTAAAACAAAAGTTAATGCGTTATTAAATAAAAAAGCATCCGATGTCCGAATGCTTTTGTAATTGCTATTTTTTCTTTTTAGACTTTGACTTTTTTTTGTCTTTCTCTTTTTTAGCTTTTGCTTTAGCCTTATCTTTTTTTTCTTTTTCCTTAGCTTTTTCTTTTTTGGCTTTGGCTTTTTTCTTGGCTTTTTCTTTTTTCTCTTTTTCCTTTTCCTTTTCTTTTTTAGCCTTAGCCTTTTTCTTCGCTTTCTCTTTTTTCTCTTTTTCTTTTGCCTTCGCTTTTTTGGCTTTTTCTTTATCAGAATCTTTCATAATTTCCGGTGTTTCTTGGTTAATAATGCTTACTGAAACCTCTTCATTGCTAGTGGCAATATTTTCAGCTTTTTTTTGTGTAGTTGTTTTTCTTGGTGTTACCACTTTAGGAATTGTTGTTTTAACAACAGTAGTTGTTCTTCTTCTTGGTGCAGGCTTTGGTGACTCTACTTTTGCAACCTCTTCAGTTGGTGTTTGGTTCACCGAAACAGAATTAACTTCCGGTGTTGTTTCGCTAACCGTTTCATTTCTTTTTATCATTGTATTTTCTTTATTGTTAAACTTAATGTAAATTATTTGTTAATTTAATGTAAACAAAAGTAATATATAAAAGAATAGCCCAATGTTAAGTTTTCGTTTTAGGCAAAAACTTAACATTGGGATTAATAAGAGTTTAAAATATAAAGGTGTATTAGATTCCGATTTCGACTTGAAAACGCAAGTACCAATTGTTTTTAGAAGAGCCGTCGAAATATTTCAAGGTGTCATAGTTAACCTCTGCTTGCAATTTGAAAGAGTGCTCCCAAATGTATCTTGTGATACCAACTGAATATTCTCTTGTATTTGGTGTTAAGGCTTCAATGTCTTTGCCAACATTTTGAGTCGAATATCGGGCAATGAATTCATAATTAGACTTTGTGATGTAACTGGCTTGGTAGTCAAATCCGTTACCTACAAAAACATAATTGCTTTCGGTAATGTCATCCGGATTAATCGTTAATGCGTTATCGTTTGTGGTTCTCGACATATAACTCATCATAGCAGCCCAACCATTGTATTTGAACATGGCGTCTAACAAAACAGATTGCATAGTTCTACTTTCGAATAAATCATTACCTAATTGACCTTGTGTACGTTGGGCATGATTGTTTTGTTGAAAAGCACCCGACAATAATACTTTTGGTTTCTTCTCACGGATAATGTCGCCTTCAAAATAAGTACCGTCTTTAGTAAATGCGCCAAACGGAAATAATTCAACTTTTCCTGTTAACGCTACTCCATCATCAGATTTTCCGGTTTGGTTTCTACCTTCTCCACCTGAAAGAGCTGCTTTTAAATTATAGGAGAATTTATCTTTGAATTCATTCATGTTATGGACTTGAAAACCAAAATCCCTATCAATGGTAAACTTAGCATTGTTGATGGTTCTGTCGGTTAATTGCAAACCTCCGGATGAATTCACACGTTGGCGGTTTCCGGGTAACTTCGTTTGTCCAAAGCTTATGTTCCAATTTTTATTTGGTCGGTAAAAAACAACGGCATCTCTTATTATATTAATATTCTCACCTTCTTTAACTTCGCCAATATCACCGGGTGCAAATGACAATTGGATGGCATACAAGAATTTCGGATTCCCAACATAACCGTCAAATCGCAAACGCAAGCGGCGTACTTGTCCGTCATAGGCACCATTTTCGCCTTCATTTTCAATATAAGTAACTCGATTTTGCATTCGGAAACGAATGTTCATTTGAAACAAACTATCCGGAGAAGTCATCCCAATACCCTTACCAAAACTGTAATAGGGCAAAGCTGATAATTTAACGTCATTATCATTTTTGTTTTGTTCAATTGTAATTTGGGCAGATATGGAAATTGATACGAGTAAAGTAACAATTACTAATATTTTTTTCATGTTTAGTCGTCTGTTGTAGTTTAGTTTTATTGTTTTTTACAATAATTTGATATTAAAGAAATGATTTGATAACAAATAAGGATTGGTTATAAAAAAAACCAACCTTACAGTCGGCTTTTAAAAATATAAAAAAATTATATGAACAATTTTAGTAAATAATAAACCAATGCTGCTAAAACAGCTGAAACCGGAATGGTCAAAATCCAAGCCCATAATAATTTAACGGTTACACCCCAACGAACGGCTGAAACCCTTTTGGTAACTCCTACTCCAATGATTGAACCTGTAATGGTGTGTGTTGTTGATACCGGAATTTTAAAATGTTCTGTAGAGAATAAAGTCAAGGCACCCGCAGATTCAGCCACTACCCCTTCAAATGCGGTTACTTTAGTGATTTTGGAACCCATGGTTTTTACAATTTTCCATCCACCGCTTAAAGTACCTAATGCAATTACGGTATAACAAGTTAACGGAATCCAACCAGGCATTACACCGTCAATTTTTACGCCGTCTTTTTCAGAAGGCAAGACTACGTTTAAGTCCAGCCAACCGGCAGACATATCGATATTCGGATTTGATTTGATGTAAACTGCCACGGCTGCTGCAATAATACCCATTACTTTTTGAGAGTCATTTCCACCGTGTCCTAAACTAAAAGCTGCTGAGGACAAAAGCTGCATTTTCTTTAAAACTTTTTCAGCTTTTGCGGTAGAAAAACTACTGAATAGTAAGTTGAATATTGCCAAACTGTAAAAAATAATGGCTACTAAGAACCATTTTATATTGTGAGGTTCAGTAATTACGCTCCAAAAATGACTTTCAAATCTTGGTTTTTTGATGTCTTCATAAGAAACCATTACTGAAGCTAAAAACCACAATACTAAAATCATTAAAACAACAGTCAGTACTTTGGGCCAAACATTTTTCTTAGAAGAATACATTAACCATAGAGAAATGAAATAGGAAATAATCATTCCCAATAGCGGTGCAAATACAATAAACAAGATTACTATAACAACCCCAGAAGGCAATAATTCTCCTTCTTTAGCGTCTTTTAACCAGTTTACAATTTTAAATCCGGCATGTTCCGGATCGGTTACATCGCGGAAACCGTGAGCAATAGCCGCTCCGGCGAATCCACCAATTAAAGTATGAGAAGATGAGGAAGGAATTCCTTTCCACCAAGTAATTAAATTCCAAATAATAGCGGCTATGACTCCAGCCAAAATCACCGTTAAGTCAATGCTACTGGTATGAGCTGTTTTGGCTACCGTATCGGCTACACCAAATCCAAAAACCCAATAGGCCATAAAGTTAAAAAACGCTGCCCAAAGTACGGCCTGAAAAGGCGTCAGAACCTTAGTCGCTACAATCGTTGCAATCGAGTTGGCTGCATCATGAAAACCATTGATATAGTCAAATACCAGGGCTAAAAATATAATTACTACTAGTAAAGTAAAATCCATAAATGTTGTTATTGGTTAGAAACTATTTATGAATGTTTTACTGAAATTTGCTCCATTACGTTGGAAACACTTTTACATTTATCGGAAGCTGATTCTAAAGCAGAAAGTACTTCTTTATATTTAATAATGTTTTTAACATCAGTCTCGTTTTCAAAGATATCCGCTACTGCTTTATCAAAAACCGAATCCGCTTTGCTTTCTAATTTGTTGATTTTTTTACAAGTCTCTTTAATCGCCTTGTGGTCTTTCATGTCTTTCAATTCTTTGATACCGATATTGATTAACTGACAAGCTTCTAAATTAATTTCCGTCAATTTACGAATCGACTTGGTGATTTTTTCAACTTGGTACAAACGCATTCTGCTAGCAGCACCATGCATATAATCGGCAACGTTGTCAATCGCTTTAATTAAAGAGTGGATATCTTCACGGTCAAACGGAGTGATAAAGTTTCTGCTTAATTCTAAGTGAGTTTTATGAGTAATCTCTTCGATTGTAGCTTCTAATTCTTCTATCTTACTGTAATACTCTTCTCGCTCTACTTTTGGAGCATTAACCGCTTCATGCAATGTTTCGGCTAATAATACTAAATTTGCTGTGGCTTGTTCGAAAAGTGGAAAGAATTTTTTATCTTTTGGAACTAAAAACTGAAAAATACTGTTTATTGACATGGTGTAAAAAATTTGATGCAAATGTATAGTACCAATGTTAAGTGAATATTAATTAATTATAATTATGAAGTTATTATAATTTACAATTTTTTAACATAAAGATTTAAGCATAAAGAACTCTCATTTCTCTTATTGAAAACGTTTTCGTAGCTTAGCCTCCGATTAAAATAAACATCATTACACTCATCACAACATGGACATCAACTTCAATAAAAACGAAGATCACAACAAACTTTTACTCACCGATTTAAAGCAACGTTTTGCCAAAGTCAGAGTTGGTGGCGGCGAAAAACGCATTGAAAAATTGTATTCCGAAGGCAAAATGACTGCTCGGGAACGCATCGATTATTTGCTTGACGCCAAAGGAAATAGTATAGAGATTGGCGCTTTTGTGGGTGATGGAATGTATGCAGAACATGGCGGTTGCCCTTCTGGCGGCGTTGTGGTTAAAATGGGTTACATCAAAGGCAAACAATGTATAGTCGTGGCCAATGATGCTACCGTAAAAGCCGGTGCTTGGTTTCCGATTACGGCTAAAAAGAATTTACGTGCCCAAGAAATCGCGATGGAGAATCGTTTGCCGATTATTTATTTAGTCGATTCTGCCGGTGTTTATTTACCAATGCAAGACGAAATCTTTCCTGATAAAGAACATTTCGGACGCATCTTCAGAAACAATGCGATTATGAGCAGCATGGGTATTACCCAAATTGCCGCGGTGATGGGAAGTTGTGTTGCCGGCGGTGCTTACCTACCAATTATGAGTGACGAAGCGATGATAGTGGATAAAACGGGAAGTATTTTCTTGGCCGGAAGCTATTTGGTAAGAGCCGCTATTGGTGAAAACATAGATAACGAAACACTTGGCGGAGCTACAACGCACTGCGAAATCTCAGGCGTGACCGATTATAAAGCCAAAGACGATAAAGATGCTTTAGACCGAATCAAAAGTATCGTAGGGAAAATTGGTGATTACGAAAAAGCAGGATTCAATAGAGAAAAACCTATAAAACCAGCCTTAGACGAAAAAGAAATATACGGAATAATACCTAAATCGAGAGCCGAACAATACGACATGATGGAAATTATCAAACGTTTGGTCGACAACTCCGAAATGGACATGTACAAACCTGATTACGGCAAATCCATAATCACTTGTTATGCCCGAATTGACGGTTGGGCTGTCGGTATTGTAGCCAATCAACGAACCGTTTCGAAAACCAAGAAAGGCGAAATCCAATTTGGAGGTGTAATTTATTCTGACTCTGCCGATAAAGCCACCCGTTTTATTGCCAACTGTAACCAAAAGAAAATTCCGTTAGTGTTCGTGCAAGACGTAACCGGATTTATGGTCGGTTCCAAAAGCGAACACGGAGGCATCATTAAAGACGGAGCCAAAATGGTGAATGCCGTTTCCAATTCGGTGGTACCAAAATTCACGGTGATTGTAGGTAATTCATACGGTGCCGGAAACTACGCGATGTGTGGCAAAGCCTATGATCCTAGATTAATCTTTGCTTGGCCAAGTGCGGAACTCGCCGTAATGGGCGGAACGCAAGCCGCAAAAGTATTGGCTCAAATTGAAGCTTCTTCCCTAAAAGCGAAAGGCGAAACCGTAGATGAAAAAACAGAACAAGAACTTTTTGATAAAATCAAAGCACGTTATGATGCGCAAGTTTCTCCTTATTATGCCGCGGCAAGATTATGGACCGATGCGATTATTGATCCTTTAGAAACCCGTACTTGGATTTCCATGGGAATCGAAGCTGCGAATCATTCGCCTATTGAGAAGAAATTTAATTTGGGTGTGATACAGGTTTAAATTCAATTACTTTACAGATAAATAAATGCCATGAAACAACTACTGCTTTTCATTTTCGCAACAATAAATTTAGGCCTTTCTGCTCAAACCGAAGAATATACCGGAACTTATATCTTTTATGTAAAAGCAGTAAAAGGTGAAATCATTGATTACAAACTTCAATTGAATTCCGACAAGACATTTCTTTATACGAGTTATATCAATAACAATACGAATGAATACTACACAAAAGGTAAAGGAACTTGGAAAATAGAAAATAAGATTATAAAATTCACGACAGAAACTTCAGATTTAGACAAAGACCACACTTTGAATTTCACCGGTACAACTGCAAGAGTTATTAAAAAATCACCTCGTGACACCTCCGATAAAGTGGTGCCTACATCGCTTCAATTTTACAAATCTGAAATTCCTACGATTGCTAATTTGAAACTTTTATTAAAGGAATAAATCAGAATTTAGCAAACATTCCCATTTCCTTTTTTAGCTTTGCAACGATGAAATCTATGACTCATTTTATCGCTTTCAAACAAAACATTTCAGGTATTACTTTACCCGAGAAATTCACTTTTCCATTCTACTACGAACCACATGAATTGAGTGTGATTGCTGCAAGTGAATTGCAAAACTACCTCGAAACCCAAACCGATTTTGAACACAACTTTGGCTTAGATACTGGACAAGAAGGTTTAGTAATTGGAAAAATGTTTGGCGTTCTAGTAGTTCAAAAGGCTGATAGCGAGTTAGGTTATCTTTGGGCATTCTCCGGGAAACTGGCTGAGCAAAACCATTTGCCTTTATTTGTGCCAACGGTTTTTGATATGTTGGAAGAAAATAGCTTTTTTTTAATTGGAATAAAAGAACTAACCGCTATAAATTCAGAAGTAGATACTTTAGAAAGCCATCCCGAGTTTCTTCGCTTAAGTGAAATACTCCAAACAGAAAGCTCTTTGGCTACAGCAAAATTAGAAGCCGAGAAAATCAAAATGAGTGAAGCTAAAAAGGCACGTAAATTACAACGCAAAAAAGCCCAAGCTGAAATTACCGATGCGACTTCCTTAGAAAAAATAATGAATGAATTGGTCCGAGAAAGTTTAAAAGACAAGTTCCTTTTCCGAGAATTAAACGACTATTTAGAAAATCATCTTTCCGAAACCAAAGAGAAACTGAGCCAATTTACCCATAAAATTAACCAACTCAAAGAAGAACGCAGTCAGAAATCGGCCGCGTTGCAACAGCAGATTTTTGCCGAATATGCCTTTCTCAATCAGTACCAAGAATTAAAAAGTTTGGCCCAAATTTTTAATGGCAATCCACCAGCCGGCGCCGGAGAATGTGCGGCACCAAAGCTATTGCATTACGCTTTTCAACATGACTTGAAACCCATTGCGATGGCAGAATTTTGGTGGGGACAATCGCCCAAATCAGAAGTTAGAAAACACGGGCAGTTTTATCCGGCGTGTACCGGGAAGTGCGAACCCATTTTAGCACACATGCTCAAAGATATTCCTATGGACGAAAATCCATTCGGAATCAATCCGGCTGCAGGAAAATCACTCGAAGTGGTTTTTGAAGATGATTATTTGGCCATAGTAAACAAACCGGCTGAATTCCTCTCGGTTCCGGGAAAACAAGTTAC
This sequence comes from Flavobacterium sp., assembly GCF_046296355.1. Classification (GTDB taxonomy): domain Bacteria; phylum Bacteroidota; class Bacteroidia; order Flavobacteriales; family Flavobacteriaceae; genus Flavobacterium. Next base: position 9,897 of record NZ_JBKBLM010000010.1, on the reverse strand, counting down.
AGATTCTGTTTCGGCACGAGTAGCCGAACTTTATCCCAATGCTACCGGACCATTGATTGTTCATCGTTTAGACATGGCAACTTCGGGATTGCTTTTGATTGCTAAGTCGAGCGAAATTCATAAAGAATTACAATCTCAATTCATTAAACGAAAAGTAAAAAAACGCTATGTTGCTTTACTTGACGGATTACTAAAAGAAGATAGCGGCTTGATTGATTTGCCATTGCGCGTTGATTTAGACAATCGCCCAAATCAAATGGTGTGTTACGATTATGGAAAACCGGCGCAAACCAAATGGGAAGTGATTGAACGTAGAAATAATCAAACCTTAGTCTACTTCTACCCGATTACCGGCAGAACACACCAACTTCGGGTGCATGCCGCTCATAATTTGGGCCTCAATACACCAATAGTTGGCGACGATTTATACGGAACTAAAGCGAATCGTTTGCATTTGCATGCAGAAAGTATTACTTTTAGTCATCCCATTTCAAAAGAGACGGTTACGGTTACTGTAGCTGCAGCATTTTAGATTCGTAACAAATAATGGGTTTTGAGACTCATTAAGAAATACTTCCACATGAAAAAATTAATCGGTTATTCATTACTATTACTTGGTTTTCAATCATTAATGGCGCAAAAAGCATTCACCCGAAAAGACACGCTACAAGGCGGATTGCGTCCGGAACGAACTTGTTTTGATGTTTTACGCTATGATTTGAATATCAAAATTGATCCCAAAACAAAAACAATCATCGGTTACAATGACATTACTTTTAAACCGTTTGAAAATGCCACGGCCATCCAAATCGATTTATTCGAAAACATGAAAGTCGACAGTATAGTTTACAACAAAAGAAAACTCACTTACGACCGAGAATTCAACGCTGTTTTCATCAATTTCCCAACGCCTTTACTAAAAGACATGCCGGAACAGTCGATTAGATTTTATTATTCCGGAAAACCTATTATTGCTCGTCGTGCGCCTTGGGATGGCGGATTTGTGTTTAGTCAAGATTCAAATGGCAAAGATTGGATTGGCGTTGCCGTTCAAGGAACCGGCGCGAGTTTGTGGTATCCTGTAAAAGATTCTCAAAGCGACGAACCCGATAGAGGTGCAAGCATAAAAGTAGCAGTGCCAAACGGTTTGATGAATGTTTCTAACGGACGATTTTTAGGTTCAGAGGATTTAAAAAACGGTTACACGCGCTGGGATTGGGAAGTTAAAAATCCGATAAATACTTACGACATCACTGTTAATATTGCGGATTATGTTCACCTGCATGATAACTACAAAGGTTTAGACTTAGATTATTATGTACTACGTGAAAACGAAGCCAAAGCCAAAGCCCATTTTGAAGAAGTAAAACCGATGATGGATTGTTTCCAAAGTAAATTTGGCGAGTATCCGTTTAAAGAGGATGGTTATAAATTAGTGGAAACTTCTTATTTAGGTATGGAACACCAAAGCGCTGTAGCCTACGGTAATAAATATTTCAAAGGTTACTTAGGAATGGATTTGTCGGGAACCGGAATCGGGCTGACTTTTGATTATATTACCATTCACGAAAGTGGTCACGAATGGTTTGGAAACAGTATCACGACTAAAGACATAGCCGATATGTGGGTACACGAAGGCTTTACCCAATACACCGAAATTGTTTATGTTGAATGCACATTGGGCTACGAAAAAGCCATGCAATACGCCAACGGTTTGCGCATGAATGTTCAAAACGACCGACCAATCATTGGAAATTATGGCGTAAATAGTGAAGGTTCAGGCGATATGTATCCCAAAGGTGCTTTGTTACTCAATACCTTGCGCCATATTGTAAATGATGATGCTAAATGGTGGAAAATGATTTTGGATTATTCCAATACTTTCAGACATAAAATCATTGACAACGAAACCGTTATTGCCTTTTTCAACAAAGAAAGCGGGATGAATTTGACGCCGGTTTTCAATCAGTACTTAAACAAAACTACTATCCCTAAGCTTGACTTGAAAACAACCAAAGGCAAGTTAGAAGCGCGCTGGACCAATGTGGAGGCCGACTTTGAAATGCCTGTCGACATTGTTTTAGAGAACAAAACCATCAGAATTTACCCAAAAAGCAATTGGTCTTCTACAGATTTAAAAGTCAAAGAAATCAACCAAGTCAACATATTAGCCAATAAATTTTACATCTTAACACGTTAATACACTCAAAAAAAGCGTGATTCTTTTCTGTATCTAATTAATAAATAGTAACTTAGATTAAACTTTAAACTTACTTATTATGAATACTTCAGTAAAAGGTTTGAACAAATGGGCCAATGCTCATTCGACAATTTGGTTTGACACACTAAGAATTCTTCTGGGTGTATTTTTAATTTATAAAGGCGCTTATTTTATTAGTAACAGTAGAGATTTTGAAGACTTAATTGCTCCGGTCAGTAATTTTCTCGGTGGCATGTTGACTTTTCACTACATTGCTTCGGCTCATATTATGGGCGGTATCATGATTATTTTTGGGCTACTGACCCGTTGGGCATTGATAGCGCAATTGCCAATTCTGTTGGGTGCGGTTTTAATTAACTTCATTGGCGAAATGAATGCAATGAATTTACTTATAGCCACAGTTACCTTGGCACTGAGTGTTTTTTACACTATTTACGGAAGCGGTAAACATTCGGCGGACTACTATTTCAAAATGCAAAAATAAAATGTTGTAATTCCCATAACAACAAAAAACGCACTAAGGTTTGTTTACTTTAGTGCGTTTTTGATTTATTGCATCGTCTCTTTCCTCATGACTTTTCCACTGCCGGTTTCTTTGAACTTGGGAATAAAAACCAACTCTTTAGGCTTTTCATATTTGTCTAAGTCTTCATAAATATCGTCACCTAAATCGTGCTTTTCACCTTCAATAACCAGAATTACTTTTTCTCCCAATTCGGTATGAGGTTTAGAAGTGATAAAGAAACGTTGTTGTATCTTGTTTGCCAGCTTCTCCTCTATTTGCTCAGGGATTAATTTTATACCACCACTGTTAATCACGTTGTCCATTCGACCTAGGAAAACAAATTGATTTTCGTTAAGCAATTCAACAATGTCATTGGTTATAATTACATCATCTGAAATTCTCGGGGCATGAATCACCAAACAGTTTCTATCGTCGTAGGAAATCGTAACGCCGGGCAAAACGGTAAAAGCTTTTTCGCCTAATTTTCTGGCAGCAATATGAGTGATTGTTTCTGTCATACCGTAAGTTTCAAAAACTTGGGTTGGGAGTTTCAACAATTGCTTTTCTAAATTTTTATTGATAGCTGCACCGCCAACGATCATTTTCTTTACTTTCTTTAATTCTGCCAATGAGTTTTGAGCTTGCAACGGAACCATAGCAACAAAATCATAGTCAATTTCATTATTACGCATCGGATGTGAACTAGGCGCCACAAATTCTAAATCTAAACCGAGAATCATGGCACGAACCAACATCATTTTTCCGGCCACATATTTAACCGGTAAACATTGCAGGGCTTTATTTCCGGGTTGCAATTCAAAAAAATCTCCTGTCGCCAAAGCCGATTCGACCATGGCTTGTTTGCTTACAGTAATTATTTTTGGCGCTCCGGTTGTTCCCGAAGTTTGCATTTCGATATAATCTTTGCTGTCAAACCAATCTAAAAGAAAATCTCCGACAGGCTTTTCAAAATCTTCACCTTCTTTAATAAAACTATAAGCCACACGACATAAGTCTTCGTGGTTGAGGTGAAATCCATTCAATTTAAATTGATTGTGTACGTTTTCGTAGGTTGGGCTATTCATGACTTTCATTATTTTGGATGGGTTCTTCGCTTACAATATTTCCAATGAGTTTTTCTCTCCAATTGGTCCATTTATATTTTTTACTAAAGATAAATAATAACAACGGAAAAATAATAACGACTGGTGTCAAAACTTCAAATCCTACTGAAGGTGTCGAGACATCTTTTAGTACCGAATTCGTTTGAAAAGCTGACCAATCCGAAGTAACGAGCAACGCTGTAACCAAATTATTGGCAGCATGAAATCCCAAAGCCAACTCCATTCCTTCATCCATTAAGGTAATAATACCAAGAAATAAACCGGTACCGATATAATAAATCAAAACAATATAACCCATTTTTTCTACCTCAGGATTCGCAATGTGCATGGTTCCGAATATCAATGAAGTCATCACCAACGGAAACCACTTGTTCTTTGCCAAAACAGCAAAACCTTGCATTAAATACCCTCTAAAAACATATTCCTCAGTACTCGTTTGAATGGGAATTAACAAAATTCCGATAATAGCCAATATCAAAAATGGAATCGGTTTGAAGTTCCAAATAAAATTTTCCGGTGTTGAATAATATAAGGCAACTGTTGAAACCACTGCAAAAATGGCCCATACAAAAAAGGCAAAAAAGATTCTTCCCCAGTCAATTCTGGACCTGGAAGTAGTGACTGATAAAAGCGTTTGTCTGTGAAAATATCTGACCACTAAAATAATTCCTGCAAACCCAAAAACAAAAGACAAAAGCAACAAAAACAGAGTAAGATTAGGCGACAAATAACGCATAACTGCTTCGTTGGTTGTTGGGTAACTTCCTTCTGATGTCATGGCTTTGACCGCTACAGCAACAGCAAAGGGGATTTGACCGATAGTTGACGCTACAATAATCAGTATTGAGCCTACAATATATTTCCAAAATTTATTTTCAGGAAAAAAACCGTTTTCTATAAACATAAGGTTTGGTGATTTTATTTCGCCTAAATTAAGTTTTTTCTATTAATATCTATTACTTTGCCTAAAAAAAGATGTTACAAATACTCCACAATCCAAGATGCGGAAAATCGAGAAATTGTTTGGCTTTTCTTGATGCAGCTAAAACCGAATACGAAATCAGAAACTATCTGCAAAATCCTCTTTCCGAAAGTGAATTAAAAGAGTTACTACATAAATTAAATCTTAACCCAATAGAATTAGTTCGTCAAAAGGAATCCATATGGATTGATAATTTTAAAGGGAAAACATTGACTGATAATCAAGTAATCAAAGCTTTGGTTGAATATCCAATACTCATGGAACGACCAATAGTTATTAAAGGAAACCAAGCTATCATTGGTCGCGACCTTGAAAAACTAGAAAAATTCCTCTAAAACCATAGGTGTACATTTAACAAACATTTGTGAATTGTCCCTTAAACCAAAGTGTATTTTTGCACTCTCAAGCAAGAACAAAACATTTTAGATGAAAAAAATTAAGATTATCACAACCTTATTATTATTTTTTTACACCTTTTTAGCATTCGCACAACAAAATCCTGCACGCGCCAAAATAGTTGTCACCGGTAATGTAACGGATAAAGCAAGTAAATTGCCTTTAGAATACGCTACAATTACCTTAAAAAACACAAAAAATCTCAAACAAGTTTTTGGCGGTATCACTGATAACAAAGGAAACTTTTCAGTAGATGCTGCTGCGGGTGAATTTGACATCATTATTGAATTTATTTCGTTTAAGCCTACCGAAATTAAAGGCAAACAACTTTCCGCTAATACCAATTTGGGTACCATTTCATTGGAAGAAGATGCTACTCAACTAAACGAAGTCGTCGTTAGAGCCGAAAAAACAACCGTTGAAATAAAATTAGATAAAAAAGTATACAATGTTGGAAACGACTTGATGGTCAAAGGCGGAACCGTTAGCGATGTATTAGACAATATCCCTTCAGTTTCTGTAGATGTGGAAGGAAATGTGAGTTTGCGTGGCAATGAAAACGTGAGAATCTTAATTGACGGCAGACCATCCAATGCCATTAACATCACCGAAGCTTTGCGTTTAATTCCGGCTGATGCCATTGAAAAAGTGGAAGTAATCACTAATCCATCAGCACGTTATGATGCTGAAGGCGGTGGCGGATTATTGAACATCATCTTGAAAAAAGGGAAAAACCAAGGCATCAACGGAACATTCATCGGCGGCATTGGAGATCCAAAAAACAATAGTTTGAGCGGAACAATAAACTACAAAGAAGAAAATTTTAACTTGTTTACCACTCAAGGTTACAGCAATAGAAACAGTCCCGGAAAAGCATTAACAAACTCGAGGTATTTAAATGATGACAATTCAACCAGAAACTATTTGTTTGAAACCAGAGAAAATGATCGTTTGAATGAATCTTACAATGGAAATTTTGGTTTCGATTGGTTCTTAACTAAATCATTCACTTGGACGAACATTGTCAACTTCAGAAGAAGTATCGGTTACAATATCGATAATGTGTTGCAAAACTATTACGATGCCAACCGCGTTTATGATTACACCAGAAATCGTATCAACTACGAAGACAGTAAAAGTAAGAATGTAGAATACTCAACCAATTTTACTAAAAACTTTAAGAAAGAAGGCCACAAACTAACTGTTGACGGTTCGTTCTCTTCCAATACAGATACAAACTTAGCTTTGATTTCTGATACCGCAACCAATACCAATGTCGTCGGATTAGACGAAACTACCAACAATCAAAAGCAAAGCAGAAATTTATTTCAGGCAGACTATGTTTACCCCATTGGAAAAGGAAGCCAATTTGAATTCGGTTATAAAGGTGATTTTTCAAAAAACACTACTAATTATAGTGTAGTCAATGATGGAATTCCAGAGCCACAATTCACCAATATTTTAGAATATAAAGAATATGTTAGTGCATTGTACAGCAGTTATGGTTTCAAAGTCAAAAAATTCTCTTTCCTTTTCGGTGCGCGTTGGGAAGATTCCGATATTCATGTAAACCAATTAGCAACAGCTGATTTCAATAACAAAAAATACGATAATTTCTTTCCGAGTGCTTTCTTTACCTATGAAATCGGTGAACAAACCAGCGCTTCCATCAGTTACAGCAGAAGAATTCAAAGACCAAGAGGAAGAATGTTAAATCCGTTCAACAACTTATCCAGTAACGTAAACATCTTTATAGGTAATCCCGATTTAAATCCGGCCTTTACCGATGCTATCGATTTAGGCTATATCAAACGTTGGAACAAATTAACCTTCAACACATCACTTTACGGGAACAAAACTACCGATTCATTCCAATGGGTAAGAAGGCCAAACGGTGAATTACAAAACGATATACCGGTAATCATTACTACGCCTATCAATTTGGCTACACAATACAGAGTTGGATTTGAATTTACCTTAAATTATTCACCTTACAAATGGTGGAAATTAAACAGTAATTTCAACTTCTTCTACAACGAAACGGATGGAGATTACACTTACACCGATTTAAATGACATCCTCGTTACGCAAAATTTTGATTTTAGTGCCACTTCTTGGTTTACCAGACTAACCTCAAAAATAACCTTGCCTTATAAAATAGATTGGCAAACCAATGCTACTTACAACGGTGAACAAAAACAAGCCCAAGGAAAAAGTTTAGGAAACTTTAGTATGAACCTTGGTTTCAGCAAAGATATTTTAAAAGACAAAGGAACCGTTTCACTAAATGTAAGTGATGTATTTAATTCCAGAAAGAGAATTTCTGAAACTTATATTCCGGGACAAGTAGACTCTTATGGCGAAATGCAATGGAGAGTGAGACAAATCAACTTCTCTTTCACATATCGTTTCAACGTACAGAAAAACGAAAAAGAAAGAAAACCGCGTAACGGTCAACAAGACGACGGCGGAGATTTCCCAGGATCATAAAATTAAAAAAGCCCCGAAACTCGGGGCTTTTTTTATAAACATCTAGTTCAAAACTAGGCTGTTTGCTCGGCTTCTTTTTGGGCTTTTCTTTCTGCCAATAATTCTCTAACACCACCAAAAATCCAATAAGGAACGATGAAAGTGATTAAGAAAATCATCAACCAAAAACCAATCGTAAGAATGGTTAAGAAAGCCAAGAAACCTAAATACTGTGAAAATTCAAACATGTTTTCCGGAATTTTTTTGAATTATATGCAAATGTAAGCGTAATATTTATTGTAGCCAAAAAACAAAACCTTTTTTATTAAATAGTTTATCCACAATTTTTAGCTTAATTTTAAGGAGCTATTTCCGGCTATCCGCTACAATCTTTTTATCGCTTTGTCACCTTGAGCGCAATCGAAGGAATGTATGCTAAGCAATAAAAAGGATTTTCACTCCTATCCGGGCTAAATTATAAAACTGCATAATTATGGAATACAGAATTGAACGTGACACTATGGGAGAAGTAAAAGTCCCAGCCGATAAATATTGGGGCGCACAAACCGAACGTTCCCGAAACAATTTTAAAATCGGTCCAAGTGCTTCAATGCCAAAAGAAATCATAAAAGGTTTTGCCTACTTAAAAAAAGCTGCCGCTTACACCAATTGTGATTTAGGCACATTGGCTTCCGAAAAACGCGATGCCATTGCAAAAGTCTGTGACGAAATCTTAGCCGGTCAGTTAGATGACCAATTCCCTTTAGTTATTTGGCAAACCGGCTCAGGCACCCAAAGCAATATGAATGTCAATGAAGTCATCGCCAATAGAGCCCAAGTCCTAGCCGGATTAAAAATCGGTGAAGGTGAACAATGGATTAAAGCCAATGACGATGCTAACAAATCGCAATCATCTAACGATACATTCCCTACTGCCATGCATATCGCGGCATGCAAAGTTATCACAGAAATTACCATTCCGGGAATTGAAAAACTACGCAATACTTTAGACCTCAAAGCCAAAGAATTTAAAAATATCGTCAAAATCGGAAGAACACACCTAATGGATGCGACACCTTTAACCTTAGGTCAAGAACTTTCAGGTTATGTAGCCCAATTGGATTATGGATTAAAAGCGCTAAAAAATACCTTGCCACACTTGTTCGAAATAGCCTTAGGCGGAACTGCTGTCGGCACCGGATTAAATGCTCCTAAAGGTTATGATGTAAAAGTCGCTGAGTATATTGCCCAATTCACAAGTCATCCATTTGTAACTGCTCCCAATAAATTCGAAGCTTTAGCCTCACACGATGCCATTGTCGAAGCTCACGGTGCATTAAAACAACTGGCGGTTTCTTTAAATAAAATCGCTAACGACATCAGATTGCTAGCTTCCGGTCCGCGCTCCGGAATCGGGGAAATTCTAATTCCTGAAAATGAACCCGGTTCGTCTATCATGCCGGGAAAAGTTAACCCAACCCAATGCGAAGCTTTGACTATGGTTTGTGCTCAAGTAATGGGTAATGATGTAGCCATTTCTATCGGAGGCATGCAAGGTCATTTTGAGTTAAATGTATTTAAACCTATGATAGCGGCCAATTTTTTACAGTCGGCAACCTTAATAGGCGAAGCTTGTATTTCTTTTAATGAACATTGTGCCCAAGGCATTGAACCCAATCACAAGCGCATTAAGGAATTAGTCGATAATTCACTAATGTTGGTTACTGCTTTAAACACAAAAATTGGTTATTATAAAGCCGCAGAAATTGCGCAAGCTGCACACAAAAACGGGACAACCTTAAGAGAAGAAGCTATTCAGTTAGGTTATGTTTCCAGGGAAGATTTTGATCTTTGGGTCAAACCCGAAGACATGGTATAAACTAAAAAACCCGCTTTAGAGGCGGGTTTTCAGAGATCTGTCAAAATCAAACAAAACAATAATCAAACTATTTTTTCATAAACATATTGGTGTAATATTTTCTTCCGGTTTCCGGATTGATGGTAACTGATATTCCTAAGTGCGTGTAATCACCTTCTATGTTTTCTCTGTGTCCAGGGCTGCTTAACCAAGCTGCAAAAGCACTTTCAGCCGTTTGATAATTGTAGGCGATGTTCTCGCTAACTCTTTCTGCGCCTAATACTCTGATTAAATTATCAGAACGTTGTTGGAAGTAATCGTGGTTGAACACGTTGTTATCAA
>NZ_JBKBLM010000009.1:0-75910 GCF_046296355.1 Flavobacterium sp. | reverse complement strand
GGCTTAGTAAACGCTTGACGCGCTCTAAGTTGTCTTACAGTTCCGGTTTTATCGAATTTTCTCTTGTAGCGCTTTAATGCTCTATCAATGTTTTCTCCGTCTTTAATTGGTATAATCAACATAATTTAGACACCTCCTCTCATTTAGTGGGTGCAAAAGTAATATAATTTTTGTATTTTGAATTATGAATTACGAATTATTTTTTGGCGTGCCGGTGGCTACAACAACTTCCTTTATTAAAAACCTTCAATAAAGCCACCGTCGGGCTGTCCGTTACAATCTTTTACTTCGCAAAAGGATTTCCACTTCCATCCCTTACGCAAGAGAAAGTGACAAGTTAAAAGGGAAAAAGGATAAGCAACCTAAACAACTTATCCCTTTTCCATTATCTCTTATGCCTCTATTACTTCACCGCAGGCTGATAGCTTTGTTTGTCAATAATCATCTTAGACAAAATCTCTCTAAGGATTTCTGAAGTTCCACCACCTATTGGCCCTAAACGGCTGTCTCTTAACAAACGCGCCAATGGATATTCTTCCATGTAGCCATAACCACCAAGCATTTGCAGACAACTGTAAATGGCTTCATCGGCTACTTTAGTAGATTTTAGTTTGGCCATAGTGGCTTCTTTTACCACATATTCTCCTTGATTTAGCCTAGCTACAGCAGCATAATTAAATAACTTGCAATGCTCTACTTCGGTAACATGATCTACCATGGTATGGCGCAAAGCTTGAAACTTATTTATAGTTTTTCCGAAAGCTTCTCTTTGGGACATGTACTCAATAGTATATTCAATTGCATATTCAGCTCTTGCATGGGCATTGATAGCCATGATTAATCTCTCCAAGGCAAAATGTTGCATGATGTAAGGAAAGCCTTTTCCTTCTTCTCCCATTAAATTATCTGCCGGAATTTCAACATTATCAAAGGAAATCTCGGCGGTATCAGAAGCTCTCCATCCTAACTTATCCAACTTTGTGGAAGAAATTCCTTTTAAATTGGTATCCATCAAAAATATACTGATTCCTTTATTTCCCAGCTCCGGACTTGTCTTTGCCGCCACTACATAATAGTCAGCATAAACACCATTGGTTATAAAGGTTTTTGAGCCATTGATAACATATTTATCTCCTTTTTTCACAGCTGTTGTTCGCATTCCTGCAACATCGCTTCCGCCAAAAGGTTCGGTCAAACACAAAGCACCAATTTTATCACCGGCTATACTTGGCGCCAAGTAATCTTGTTTTATTCTTTCATCTCCTTCGGCATTTAAATGTGTCATGGCTAAATAGGCATGCGCCCACATAGCAGCCGCAAAACCGGAAGACTTTATTTTTTGAAGTTCTTCTAAAAATATTACGGTATAAAATAAATCTAAATTCAATCCGCCGTAAGCCTCAGGATAAGCCAATCCAAAAAAGCCCATATCGCCAAACTTTTTCCAAATAAAGCGCTCAATAGTACCCGTTTTTTCCCATTTTTCAATATGTGGCACTACTTCTTTTTGCAAAAAATCTTGCAAACTCTTCCTAAACAATTCGTGTTCTTCTGTAAAATATGTTGAATTCATATAAATAAGGCTACTTTTTTAAGCTATTTTTTTAGAATTCCAAATATAAGGCAATTATTTTTACTTTATCAACAGGAAAACCTTTAATTTTTGTTAAATCCTCAATTTTTATATCGCCGTTCATGCTTCTATAAATCACTATTTCTTTGGCTAGAGTATATCTAAAAAATGGGAATTGAGCCAACTCCTTGACCGAGGCATTGTTAATGCTAATTCTTTTAATATTCGTCGCTGATTTTACGACAAAAAACTTATTCAAATTTTCTATCACTTCGGGTGATAAACCCCAAATATCTTGCATTTGTTCCATTGAGGCAAAAGCGCCCAACTTGTTTTTTTGTTCCAAAATCCGATCTGAAATTTTATCTCCAATTCCGTAGACTTTCATCAAATCTTCTTTCGTGGCCTCGTTGATATCGAGAACCGTGATTTTTTCAGCTTTGTAAAATTCTTTTTTGGGATAAGTCGAACTGTACTCCTTTTTGTTCTTCACCCAATCCGGAAATTTGAAATAAGGCGCAATGACTTTGAGCAAAGAATCAGAAACTTTGGTTACATTTTGAAACTCTGCGGCCGAATTGACAAACTTATTTTGTTTGCGATAAGCCAATAATCGGTCGATTTCTGCTACAGACATTCCGAGTTTGTAACCTTTAAAATCGTTGATGAAATTAGGGTTGAAAGGATAAATCGTGGGTTTGTAATTTTTGTCTTGACGTTTGATACTGTCAATCAAACTTTGATTGGCCAACCATTTGGCTTTCTCTTTACTTGAGTCCTCAATTTTTTTGAAATCATTAAAAAGATAAAAACTTTGGCAAAGAACTATAATAATAAAAAGCAAAATAATTCCGATTCGTTGACTTTTCGAATAACTTAAAATCGATGACAAGATGGAATTATCGTTCGTCATAAATTACAAATCAAATACAGAAGTTCTTTTACCTCGAATTAAATCTTTCAATTTAAGCCAAAACGCTAAAGTAAGATACACGCCAAACCATAATCCGGCTGTGACAAAAGTGATGTAAATAAAAAACAACCGCACATTCGAAGCCCGCATTCCCAGCTTATCTGCCAAACGAGACGAAACGTGAAAACCGTGTTTTTCGAAGAAATATTTTAGTTGAATTACGGGTGACATTTGCTAGTTTTTTAAAAGTTGGATTCCAATAGCACATTGCAAACATTTGCTGTGATTGCAAAAGTTGTTTTTCAATTGCAGTAGCGATTGTGTTTCAAAAGCATTCTTTGATTTTACTCCAAAATTAGCAAACTTTTCAATGATAATGTTCTTTTCGGGCGCTATAGTTTCCATCAAATGTAAAAGCGATTCTGAAATTTCTTTGCCTTGACTTTTGGCGTAAGCAAATTGAAACGGCACAATGGTATTAATCACCAACAAATCGATAAACGATTTAGAGAATTGCTTTTTCTTTCTCGGGCTTTCTTTCTCAAACTGGTAATGATTTTCCCAATAGGGAGAAACGCCAACTTCAAACAGTTTATAAAAATCGAACAGCGAATGTGTGCTCACTATTTTGGAAAACAAATTTTGCTGTTTGTGGTACAACATCGCCAATTGCGCCAAACGAATCGTCGGAAAATTATCCGGTCGGTGTTTAAAAAACTGCACCGGCTCGATAAAAGTTTTTTTTAACCGATGCTTCTGTGAAATATAGGTGGAACGATTTTGCAAATCTTTGCCGTAAAAGTCCTCAGCATCCATAGGCAATAAATCAACTTTTCCGAATAGTAGCGCTTCCAAATTCTCGACTTCAAAACTCTCTTTTCGAATGATGGAAAACGGAATCGACTTCGCCATTTTTAAAAAGATTTCGCCATTGGTATTGAGCCCGAAATTTTTAGCTAGCATATAAAACAGAACGGCTTCCCAATCGTTATCTGTTTCTTGCAAAAGCTCTTCTATCGGAATGGATTTTCGTTCCAAGCGTTCAAAAAACAATCGCTCTTGCCAATTTTTGAAAACAAACTTCTCGATCGATTCAATTTGGTTTTCGCAATAAATCCAAGACTTTGGCATAGCCAATGATAAATAGTGATTCAAAATACCATTAGCAACATAAGTTTTAAGTTCTAAAGTGGAAATCTCCGTGTTGTCTTTTCTGAAAATCGGCGTGTCGTGTTCCCAAACCACATGCAGAATCACATTGTTGTAATGATTATCGTTTTCATGTTGGTGCAAATACCAATCTGAAGACTTCAAATGAATTTCGACATTGCCTGCCCATTTTTGGTTACCAATAATAATTTGCGCATTAAAAAAATCTGGTCCGGATTGCTTCAAATATTGACCGGTGTTGACAATGGTAAGCATTTCTCCAGTAACCGTTGTTAGGTTGGAAAAGTCAAACTTCTTATATTGCCATACATAATGAAGAAAATCTTCTTTCACGATTCTAAATTTTTAACTAAAGTAAGAAAATTACTTTTATAATAAAAATATTTTGTAATGAAAAATTTACTTTTTGCTCTTTTATTGATAATCTCGGGCAATGGATTTGCTCAAAACTATAAAATCACTTACCTAAAAAGTTCCAATGGAGGTTTGTTGGAAAACCAAGATGCGATTTGGGTTTTCACCAATGCCAATCAGAGTTTGCTGAGTAACGAAAATATTTCCAATCAAAAAGCAACCTTTCCTTTTGAACAAACCAATATCGACAGAAAAAGCAATTCTTTTTATCAAACGGCGACCTTAAACCAATCGGAAGTCATTGCGATGAAAGACAGCATTTCATTGGCGAAGCAAACTTTTGAATACTTAAATGATAGTAAGAAAATCTTAGGCTACCATTGTAAAAAAGCCAAAACAATTGTCAACTCCAACACTATAGAATTTTGGTATACTGACGAATTGAATGTTAAAGGTTCACCAACGGTTTTGGGACAAAATTTAGGACTAGTTCTCGAAATGGTCCGCAACGGTAACTTTGTGATTGCGGCAACTAAAGTAGAAAAAGTAAAATCTTTTCCTGTAATTGAATCTGCTAAAAAACTGGTTGACGTCCTGACTTATAAAGATTTACTATGGAAAAGCCGTTTCACCACAATCAATATTTTCAAAGACCAAATCATCAACTTTTCCGATGCTTCGAAGTCGAATGATTCTATTTTACGCTTTGCGAATGGAACGATAGCGGTGCGAAAAGTAAAATTTCCTGAGATCAAAGTTGGAAGCCAAATTTTTGTCGATATAACTGAGCAATCTAACGGTGATGCTTATGACCGAACCGGTTCTTTTTTTATGATTCCGACGGATAAAGAACTGTCGTTTTTGAATGGCTTACAAAATGGCGCCAAAACATTACCAATTTACACCAATGGCAACGGTAAAGAATACCAAGGCGTTGTAACCACTGAAAACTATAATCCTGTGTTGGAATTGATGCGTTTCTTTACGCCTTTTGGAGTCAAACAATACAATTATTTAGAGTTGAAAAATAAAACTTGGGCTGAAAACGTGTTGTACCGTCAAGACGTTTCAGATTTGAGAAGTTTGTTGAGTGGCAAAGAAGTTTGGCTCGGTATTAACATTGGCAACTATGACAAAGGCGGTCATAAAGTTTCGGCGAATATTACCATTCACACTGAAGAAGAAAGTAAAGTTAAACCAACACAAATTGTGCCTTTGTTTTGTACCAATAACATCATGGAAATGGCCGGTCAGGAATATGGAACGATGTTCAACAATGACAAAGGTTTGGAAGTTACTTTTACATTAGACAAACCTATGAAAAATTGCAAACTGCGTTATATTACAACAGGTCATGGTGGTTGGGAAAACGGCGATGAATTTGTACCTAAAAAGAATTCGATTTTCTTAAACGGAAAAGAAACTTTCAGTTTTACGCCTTGGCGACAAGATTGTGGTTCGTATCGTTTGTCAAATCCGGCGTCGGGGAATTTCCCGAATGGATTATCTTCTTCTGATTACAGTCGTTCCAATTGGTGTCCGGGAACAGTGACCAATCCTATTTTTATTGACTTAGGCGATTTAGCAGCCGGAACACATACGATACAAATTAAAATCCCGCAAGGTTTGCCGGAAGGTGGTAGTTTTAGCGCTTGGAATATTTCGGGGGTTTTGATTGGGGAATAATTTAAGGGAAAAGGGATAAGAGAAAAGGGATAAGAACTTCCTAATCCCTTATCCCTTTTTACTTTTGCCTTATTTTATCGAACTGATAATATCGTGTTTAGTAATAATATGATGTTTTCCATTGCCTAAATCTACCAACACAGCTTGATTGTCTTTGTTGATTAGTTTGGAAATTTCTTCGATCGGTGCGTTGGCATTTACAATTGGATAAGGTTTACCCATGATTTCACGAATTGGTTTTTCAGCTATGTTTTTGTCTTCTATGTAGCTTCTGAACAAATCGGTTTCGTCTATGCTTCCTACGAATCCAGAGGTATCGATTACCGGGATTTGAGAAATATTGTATTTTTTTAAACGTTCGATGGCGTGTGATACTAATTCTTCTGTTCTCACTATTACCAATGGTTTGTCTTTGTGGTCTTTGATCACGTCTTCCGCTTTGGTGATGTCTTCGTCTAGGAAACCTCTTTCACGCATCCAATCGTCGTTGAACATTTTCCCTACGTAACGGCTTCCGCTGTCGTGGAATAAAACCACTACCACATCGTCTTTGGAGAAATGTTCTTTTAACTGATGTAATCCTTTGACACAAGCGCCAGCTGAATTCCCCACAAAAATTCCTTCTTCTAAAGCTATTTTTCTGGTATAAACGGCAGCATCTTTATCGGTTACTTTGGTAAAACCATCTATTACGGAGAAATCAACATTTTGCGGTAAAATGTCCTCTCCGATTCCTTCTGTGATATAAGAATAGATTTCGTTCTCGTCAAAGATTCCGGTTTCGTGGTATTTTTTGAATACAGAACCGTAAGTGTCAATACCCCAAACTTTGATGTTTGGATTTTTTTCTTTTAAATATTTTCCGATGCCTGAAATCGTTCCGCCTGTTCCTACTCCAACCACAAAATGGGTTACTTTTCCATCCGTTTGTTCCCAAATTTCGGGTCCGGTTTGTTGGTAATGGGCTAAAGCGTTGCTTGGATTATCGTATTGGTTTACGTACCAAGAATTTGGAATTTCGGTGCTCAATCTTTTTGAAACCGAGTAATATGAACGCGGATCGGTTGGTTCTACATCAGTTGGACATACTATTACTTTTGCTCCAACAGCTCTAAGTATATCCATTTTTTCTTTGGATTGTTTGTCGGTGATGACAAAAATACATTTGTATCCTTTTACGATGGCGGCTAAGGCTAATCCCATTCCGGTATTGCCAGAAGTTCCTTCGATGATGGTTCCTCCCGGTTTTAATCGACCATCTGCTTCGGCGTCTTCGACCATTTTTAGTGCCATTCTGTCTTTAGTAGAATTGCCCGGATTAAAGGTTTCTACTTTGGCCAAAACCAAAGCGTCGATTCCTTCTATGACTTTATTTAGTTTTACTAGTGGTGTGTTACCAATAGTGCCTAATATGTTTTCTGCGTATTTCATTTTAAAGTGGCTGAGTGGCTGAGTTACTGAGTTACTGAGTAGCTGAGCTTTTAATTTAGGTTACAAAGATATTGATAAAAAGAAGGTTTGCAAGTTTGGGGAACGTTAATTCGAAAACGTTTGAGTGCGGGATGGGAACGGCATCCTTTTGTCTTGTTTGCAAAACGAGGCAAAAGATATAGTGGACAGCGCGTTTTCACGCCCAAAAAATTATTGGAAAAAATTCCATACTAATCCGAATCGAATCATGAAGTCTCGGTACGGATAATTGGGTGCGTTATAGAACGTATTGCCGGTCATTTTGGAATTAAAATGTTCTAACTTGAAGAAAATTCGGGTTTGGCGGATTCTGGCGTTGACAAAGAAATCGACCATTGGGAATTCGCCAATTTCTCGGGTATTTTGCACAAAAGCTTCAGCGGTCACCGGATTGTAATCGTTGGCGTAGTATTTTGTGAAATAGTTAAGTGTGAAACCGGTTTGGAGGAATAGGGCTTTTTTGAAGAAGTAATCCGTATAATACAAGGTGTTTCGGGTTACGATTTGCGGCACGTTGAGAATATCGTCTTCTTGGTCGATTTGTTGGTACAAAATGGTATTATCGAGTGCCAATTTCCACCATTTGAATTCGCGGCTGACTTTTACTGACAAGTAATTGATGGTTTTGTTGTATTGTTTTGGAGAAATCAATTGTTGTCTTGCATCGGTTGAATCGTCGCTGAAATAGAGATAATCGTTGAGCGAACTCACTTGTAAAGTCGCCTCGAGCCATTGCGTTTTGGCAGTGGCTTGGAGATTATTTATTTTTTCGTTATTGAAATTGTTGTACCAATTGTAGGCTACAAAACTGCTTTGGTACAGATTGAAGGTGTGGTCTGGAATTTTGTTCAACATTTGGTATTGGAACAGAAACTCGTTTTTATCGTTGAGTTTGTAGGTCAGTTTGGCATCAAAATTAGAGAGCGACTGATTGGAGATGGAATTTGAGTATAGAAAAGTTCCGTTCCATTTGTTTTTGCGGTATTCATATTGGCCACCGACGGTGTTAATTTCGTCATTAATAGAACTTGGTACCGCGCCTGAAGGCAAAATTAAAATGCGGTTGTAATAATAATTGTATCGGAAGTCTTCGGCGAAGAATTGGAATTTTCCGAGTAGAGAATTTTCATAAACCGCGCCTACTTTGTTGTACATTCGGTTGTAGCGGGTTTTGTCGTTGACTCCGGAAGAAACAAATGCGTCTCCGAAACGGTAAACTTGTTCTTCGTTTTCGCCTACGGTAGAAATTACTGTTTTTTGGTTGTATTCAAAGAATTTGTTTTCGTAATTGAATTGGTGCGCCAAAAAGAGATTGTTATTTCCGGCTTTGGGATTGATTCTGAAATTATGGTCAAAGAAAAATCGTTTGGCTTTCATGAAAGTTTTGGCATCTCTGAGGTAGACTTCCAGTCGGGCTCTGTTTTGGAAAGCGGCGTCTTCGCCTTCAAAATCTTCTAGGGTTGTAATTCCGCCATTTTCCCCATTGAGAAAATCTTGCCCGGTGAAGTGAAAATTCAGATAATATCTTTTATTGAGGGTATTATAGCTTGAGGTAAATCGGAAGTTTCCGGTGCTTGACAATTGGTTGATGTATTTTCCAAGTGAGCGCAATCCTTTGAAAGCAACCGACATGTTGAATCGTTCGGAAGTGTTGACTGCAATTAATGCATCAACTGATTGTCCTTGTTCCATTACGGTTTTGAAGTACAATTCGGTAATCGGTGTGGCTACGGAATAATATTTTATATCATTCGGTTTCATGTAATTGAAATGTTTTCCCGAGAAACCTATTTCTGGGAAAGACGAAAATTTCTTATACCCATAATCAAGCACCGTGTAGGTTTGTCCTTCATTGGCAAAGGGCAACAATCCAAAAATATCTTTTCTAAGATAGTTGTATTCGTATTCCTTTTTGATGGTTAATGAGGTGTCTACATAGGTTGTGTCTTTTTGAAGCGTTATGATTCTGTAATAGTCATGTGGCGCTTTCTTGGCTGTTTTAGAATCTACCGAATCAGTCCTAGTATCATTTCTTTGACCGGGTGTAAATTTTTTTTCGAGTTTAGTCACCTTTTCGCTTCTTCTTTCTTGTGAAGAAACGGATTGTATTGAAAGTAAAAAAAGTATAAATAAAAGATATCTCATCTGAATGATTTTCGGGACAAAAATACACAAAACAATTTGTAATAAAATCATAAAAAAACCATCCTGTTGTGCAGGATGGTTTAATTTATACATACAAGTGTAAAGTTTACTCTTTAATAAATTTCTTAGTAGTTACTAAGTTATCCGATTTGAAAGTAATAAAATAAACTCCAGCTGCCAAAGAAGAAACGTCAATAGCGTCTGTTGCAGCTGCATTTGTTCTTTTATAGATTTCTTTACCGGTAATTTCTCTTATGGTAATTTCTTGAATCTCGGCTAAACTTTGACTACCATAATTCAGAACATTTGATGCCGGGTTAGGATAAACCATGATTTGGCTGTCAGCAGCTGAAAATTGGTTGTTGTTCAACGTAACATCATTTAACGATGATACAATCAAAGAATATTTCTGAGGTCCGTTTGACAAAGTACCTTTGTGACTAACAGTAATCGTGTAAACACCATTAGGATTATCCACTTGTACTTTTTCAAAATTATCTCTAAAATTATCTGCATTTCTAACCGCACCATCATAAGGCACTGCCGGATTTAATGTCCAAGGAAAATATGTCTCTGTACCATTAGAAACTCTCAAATCTAAATCGTTTACCAAATAGGAATTGGTAGGGTCAATAGCGTTTGTAGTATTAGCTGCAGCTGCAGGATCGCTCCATGACACCGAAGCCATTAATGGATTGGTTCCTGATGAAGCCACATTAAGTGTATAACTTTGTCCGTTGGCAAGTTCAAGTTCATAAATAACTGCGTTTTGTTGTTGGTGTTTTAAAATCAGAGTAGACGCAGCTTCAGCATTTACCAATCCCCAACCATATTCATAATCCGGGCCATCATAAGAACCGGCTTCATCCGTGGTGTGCATCATTAAGCCTTTTAGCGTTGCAGCTCTCATGTAGTTAGCAAATAATGATTGATAATATTGTTGCAACAACAACGAAACTCCTGAAATTCCGGGAGATGCCATAGAAGTTCCTTGCATAACGCTATTAGAGGTGTCTGAAGTAGCAACAGTAGATCTAACAGACACGCCTTTAGTTACGATTTCAGGCTTAATTCTTCCGTCATCTGTTGGACCCCAACTACTAAAAGAAGACATCACAACACTAGTTGGATCAGAGTAATTTAAAACTTGGTTTACGGCACCAACAGTGATAACATTTTTGGCATTATGCATTCCTCTTATTAGGTTGTAACCGAACTTTTCGGTCAGATATGGTCCAATTATTGGATCGTTGTAATCACTTCTGTCATTTCCTGCAGAAGTAACGGCTAGGTAATAAGGAGCTGCAAAAGTAACTTGATCCAATTGTCTCGCTCTTGAATCGTAGGCTCCGAAATTCCATGGAGTTGTTTGTGAAGCACCAATAAAATAAGAGTGATTAGATACTAACATTCCGTTAGCTGCTTGATCTGCCATTTCTGTATAATCGTTATTCCAATCAAATGAAAAAGCACTGGCATTAAAGGCCAAACCTCTTAGGTTAGCTGTTATTCCTTGTGCTACAATAGTTCCGGTAACATGAGTAGCGTGGTCTTCAAAAGCTGAACCGTCAAGACTAATCACTTTACTATTAGGGAATTCAACATGGGTATTTCGGGCAGAACCACCATCCCATACATAAGCATACATTCCTTGACCTTGAATATTTAATCCTAAACTCCCACCTGAATACATACGATCTGTTCTAGCGGTTCGAGCGGCATTGAAATTAGATGTGGTGTAATAAAGAACTTCAGAGTTATTGATCACATCATAAATTTCTTTTTTTACGCCATCTAAGTATAAAACTTTTTTGGCTGTAGGATGAGATAATAAATAAGTATCTATTCTCAATTTTCTCTGTGAGTATTCATGGTTAAATGACTCAGATAATAGATTCAAAGCAGCAACATCCGTTTGTTTAATAATGTCTTGTCTTTGAGAAAGAGATTGCGAGAAACTGACTGTGTAAGTAAACATCAGTAAAAAGGCAATTTTTATAGTATTTTTCATAGCTAAAAATATATTTTTAAATCAAAAAATCCTAACAAAGTTAGGATTTTTTTTTAAATATCTAGTAGACAGTTATTAGATTAAATACCTGTAAATACTTCTTCTTTATTACCATATGAACCAACACCTGGGATATAGTAATTTACATATACCTTCATTGTTCTGGTACATGGGTTGAAAGAAGATATTTGAGAAGCGTCAGTTGACATTCTAGCCCAAATATAACCATTATATTGTGCTACGAAGTAACCCGTATTTTGCTCTGCAAATGTTACAACAAATGAATCGTTATATGACAAAATAAAGTTTGGTGCTGAAGCATTATCTTCCCAAAAGTCATTAATTTGTATGGTATTAGCGGTAGGACCAACAGCTACAGTATGAGTAGAAGTGCCTAACCACCAAGAAGTTGCATCAAAATCACCTACAAAAGAAGTAATTTCACAAGACAAGCTAACATTCACAGTGTAAGTATTGTTGAATACAGCACTTTCCAAAGAGGAAGAAGACATCTTGAAATTAACCACTTTACCAGTTTGAACTGCACCTTCTTCAAGGAATCTTACTTTAAATTGACCTGTGGTTTCACCATCAGCCAACTCATCTGTTCCATTAACGATAACAAAATCAACACCTTCAACAGCAGTTGAAGTTTCAGTATCTACCACCATAGAAACAGTATTTGTACCGTCAACAGCTTTAACTACACCATAATCGATGTCAATTTCAGTGAAACCTGTACCTGAAAAAACAAATACATCTTTCGAAACACCGTTATGAAAATTTAACAAAGCATCACCTTGGTAAACTCGCTCGCCTTTATCGTCATCAGTACAGCTTGTAAAAGCTACCGCTGAGAAAAGGGTCACTAAACTTAATAATTTAATTTTTTTCATAGTTTCTTTTTTTAATTATATCCTGGATTTTGTTGAATAGTAGGATTACCGGCAATCTCGTCTTGAGGAATTGGCAAAGTAAATCTGTAATCAGTATTTGAAATCGTCGTAGGCAATGTTAAAATTAAATCGTCAGTAATATTTCTGTCGATACTTTGATTGGCTAAAACTCCTAAACGTTTGATATCAATATATCTGAAACCTTCAAAACACAATTCTTTTCTTCTTTCTTTCAAGATATCAGCCCAAGCTTGTTGTTGGTCAGCATAAGAAGGTAATGGTTGCGCTGCTAATCTGTTTCTAGCATCACGAATGTTTTTGATATAACCAGCAGCTACACCCAATTGGTTTTCAGCTACAGCACACTCAGCTAGGATAAAATACATCTCAGACAATCTAAAGATTTTGATATCATTTCTCAAAGGTTGAGTAGGTTTTCCTGGGTATTTGTCAATTACTAATACATCAGAAGTATTGTACGCAGGATTAGTTAAGTATCCTGTATCAATTAATGATGTTGGATCAACAAAAGCAAGACCACGAATATCACCGTTTACTGCACGTAATTCGTTAAACAAGTTTCTTCCCATATCTAAGAATGCTCCACCTGTAGCTGCGGTAGTGTTGAAAAAGAAGTTACCAGCTATGTTACCCCAACCTCCACCAGAAGGTCTTGAAAGTGCAAATAAAACTTCTCCTTGACTTAAATCAGCCCAAATTCTTCTGTATGGATTACTGGTTGTGTTTTCATTGTAGAAGTTAGCAGCCACATAAGGTGTTGCTACAGTTAGCCCCAATCCAGAAGTATCAAGTACTTCTTGAGCATATTGTTTTGCAAGTGTATAATTTTTTCTGTACAAATACATTCTGGCTCTCAAAGCATTTGTCATGTTTTTTGAAGCATATTTGTAAGCAGAAGCACCTGTACGATCAATCAAATTAGCATCCGCGTATGCTAAATCACTTTCAATTAAAGCAAAAACTTCACCGTTAGTAGATCTTGGTAATTTCTCGTCAATAGCCGGAACATAGTCAAATAACATTACTCCCAAAGCACTATCATCTGATAAATCAGTTGAGAAATAAGTCAACAATTGGAAATAAGAGTAAGCTCTGATGGCTCTAGCTTCAGCAATGATTGAATTGTATTCCGCTGTTTCATCCACTACGTCATTTACGACAGGGGTTACAAGTTCAGCAGCTTCAATTAATCTGTTAGCTCTGTTGATTACTGTATAATGACCAATCCATAAACCGGATACATATCCTGTACTTTGGTTTAAATTGAAACGATGCAATTGTAATTCTTGACCACCGTTATTTGGTCCGATACCACATTCATCAGTAAATGATGCTGAAATCATGATTTCATTAGTATTCCCTATACTCGAGTAAACCGAACCATTAAGGAATTGAGAAAGGTCACTTACGGTTCTGAAGGTAATATTATTACCTAACTCACCGTCTTGAACAATATCCGTAGCATCATTACAAGATGATAGCGAGAATATTAAACCCAAAATTATTATTAAACTCTTTATACTTTTCATAAAATTATGTTTTATTTAAATTAAAATCTGATGCTAGCACCAAAGGAAACAGTCTTTGGATTAGGGAAAGCAGTAACACTTAACACTTGAGTGTTTTCTGGGTCAAATCCTCTCCATTTTGTCCAAGTATATAAATTTTCTGCTTGAGCATACAAACGTAAACTTTGAATAAATGTTCCTTTTAAGAAATTAGAAGGGAAGTTATATCCGAAAGTTAAATTTTTAAATCTCAAGAAAGAAGAATCATATAAGAATCTGTCTGTCGCTGTTGATCCGTAAGTGGAACCATTTGAAGCATTTAGAGCAGGGAAATTGGTTGGGTTTTGTGCCGTCCAAGCATTTAACATGTCTGAAGAAACGTTATCGTCACCAATGAAGTCAACATTATAAGCCCATGATAATTGGTTATCAACTCTCCATACATCTTTTGTCCAAGAGAACAAAGTATTAAAGAAGAAACCTTTGTAAGTAGCGTTGAAACCGAAACCTCCTTGGTATACCGGTACAGAACTTTTTCCAGTTAATCTACGGTCAGCAATTAAATCAGGATTCTCAGTAACGTTACCGTCAGCATCTAAGAATAATAAATTACCATTAGCTTGATTAACTCCTACATAAGGAATTAAATTCCATTGGTAAGCCATGTCACCAACTTGGTTAACTAAAGCACTACCAGACTGATCTGTTGGCGTTAATGAAGTGATTTCGTTTTTGTTGTAAGCCATGTTAGCAAACAACTGTAAGTCAAGAGCTTTATTTTTGAATACGTTATATTTCAATTGTAACTCAACTCCTGTGTTTCTTAATCCACCATTGTTACCACTTTGAGAATATATACTTGTAGCAGCAGAACGATTGATATCGCTATACAATTTTTCTGTTTGTTTTCTGTAGACATCAACATTACCCTCAATTCTATTGTTCAACATAATGAAATCAAGACCGATGTTAGCTTGAGAAATTTCTTCCCATCTCAAATCAGTGTTTGCAATATTTGACACAAAAATACCTGGATCATTGTTATACCCGGCACCAGTTGCGTTTAAGTCTCTTACAATACTAGTAGCTAAAAGTAATGGGTTTGTTCCATAACCTGGAGCTACAATGTTTTGGTTACCTTGTGTACCGTAAGAAGCGCGTAATTTTAACATCGAGAAAATAGAACCTTCCATAAATTTCTCTTTGTCTACATTCCATCTACCGGAAACTGACCAGAAAGTACCCCATTTGTAATCATCAACAAAACGGTAAGTAGCATCTCTTCTGATTACTGCAGCAAAACCATATTTATCATTATAATCATAGTCTAAAGTAGCAAAATAAGACAATGTACCAGCATCTATTTTAGAAGCAGCAGCTGTTGAAATATAAGAGTTAGGCGTAGCAGGGTTGAAAGCAATATAACCTGTTCCTGCACCAGGAGCATAGGTCAACAAATTCAAACCATTTTGGAATTGAGAAGAAGATCTAAAATGAGCCTTCATATATTCCATATACACATTGGCATCAATTCTGTGTTTCTCTTTAATTTTTTTAGAATAACCTAAACTAGCGATGTTAGTGAATGTAAAGTCTTTAGAAGCAGAGATTCTCTCAAAACCTCCAAACTCTTCTGCTCTACTTTCTCTAACAGCAATTGCTAAATAAGACCATGGTGATCTTGCAAAAACTCTATCACTTTGTTTAAAATCAATACCAAATTTATTTGACAATGTTAAATCGTTAGTCAATTTGTATGATGCTGAAATGTTTGCCAAAACTGCACTTTCATCAGCCCAGCTTGGTAAACTATTATCTTTTAGAATGTCTTCCAATACATAAGTATCATTAGGTCCGGAAAAATCAGTTCCGATAGCATTGTACAAATCTTGTCCTGTAGCATACTGACCTGCTTCAACATATGGTAATCCCATTGTTGCTCCGTGAAGTGGATTCTGGATAGTGTTATTGTTAACACCGTCGTTAGTCTCTTGATTTAACTCACTTCTTCTTGAGTAAGCCAAAGACAACTGAGTATTATAAGTAAACTTCCCGTTTTTAGATTTACCATTTAAGTTATTTCTAAAAGTAAATCTTTGGAAATCTGTAGTCGGAACCATTCCTCCTTGTTTGAAATATCCAAAAGAAGAGTAAGTGGTGATATTTTCTCCACCAAAAGTTAATCCTAAATTGTGTTGTTGGGTAACATCAACACCAAAAAACTCATCTGTCCAATTTGTATTGGTACTGTAGGCAGCAATCTCAGCATCTGTTAATGTAGCTCCAAGACCGGTGTTTTTATTTTTCTCAATAGTCAAAGCTTGTCTTGAGTTTGACATGTTGTATTTGTTTTTCGGAAGTACGTTTACTCCATTTACAACATCATAAGTGATTTTAAGAGCCGAACCGTATTTACCTTGTTTAGTAGTAATTACCAAAACACCATTCGCACCTCTATTTCCGTAAATAGAAGTAGCGGCAGCATCTCTTAAAATAGATACTGTTTCAATATCGTTTTGGTTAAGACTTCTAAATTGATTACCGTTTGTAGGCACTCCATCAATAACAATAAGTGGGTCAGTTGACGCATTTAATGAAGAAGCTCCTCTAATCAAAAGGTCAATCTTACCAGAACCCGGTGAACCGGAAGATGACAAAATTGAAGCTCCAGGTGCAGTTCCTTGTAATGAATTCAAGAAAGACGCATTTGGTCTGTTTTCAATTACCTCAGCAGTTACAGTAGTTAATGCTGAAGTGGTTGAAGCTTTTGTTCTAGCGCGGTTATACCCCTCAGAAACAATTACAACTTCTGTTAAACTTACCCCTTCGGATAAGGTAACATTGTAGGTATTGGCTGCAGTAACGTTAATTGACTGCGAATTGTAACCTGTAAAGGAAATTACTAAAACATCACCTTGCTTTGCTTTGATAGAAAATTTTCCGTCAAAATCAGTTTGGGTACTGTTTTTTGTCCCTTTAACAATAATATTTGCACTAGGAAGTGGTCCAGTTACGTCTGAAACAACTCCAGTCACAGTTTTCTCTTGTGCAAACGAAAACTGCATTGTAAACGCCAATAAAAGCGTAAAAATCCATTTGAACTTCGATCTCATATTAATTTTATTTGAGTTAGTTATTTTGCAAACTTCTTAATTATTTCTTAATTAACCAAATATTAACGGCTATTTATAAAACTGCACAAGTGTTAAATGTTTTGCTGAAATTTATAACTAATTATAATAATGATGCAAATACTTAATTAGGTTGCGTCAATTTTAATATTTTTATAAAAAAAATTCAATGTTAAGAAATAAGTTTTCAGATTTTTGCTTTGAATGCGGGACAGACGAGGCCGGAAGAGGTTGTTTAGCCGGTCCTGTTACAGCTGCAGCAGTAATCTTGCCGGAAAATTTTAAATTAGAACTACTCAATGACTCCAAACAACTTTCTGAAAAGATTAGAGAACAATTAAAACCTTTGATTGAAGCACAAGCCATCAGTTACAGCGTTACGCATCTTGATCATTCCGTGGTTGATGAAATCAATGTGCTGAACGCTTCCATAAGAGCCATGCAGGAATCAATCCTCAAGCTAAATCCTACACCTAATTACATTATAGTAGACGGAAACCGATTTAAACCGGTTAATGATATTCCTTTCTCCACTATTATTAAAGGTGATAGCAAATATTTGAGTATTGCTGCCGCTTCGGTTTTGGCCAAAACCTATCGTGATGAGTATATGAACAAAATTCATGAAGAATTCCCAATGTACAACTGGAAAAAAAACAAAGGCTATCCAACCTTAGAACATAGAGAAGCAATTAGAAAATACGGCGTAACTAAATACCACCGAATGTCCTTTAGATTATTGCCTGAACAATTAAAGTTAGAATTTTAGAGTACTGCTTGAGAATTCTTAATTTCAGAAGTTATCATTTGTGCTTCAAAAAGCGTCTGAAAATGCTTGATGATTTTTTGTTTTACTTGCTCTTCGTCGATTTGGCTTCCGAGTTCGACATGCATTGACGTTACCGCTTTGCCTTTAATACCACACGGAATGATATTATCGAAATAACCTAAATTGGCATTGACATTCAAAGCAAAACCATGCATGGTTACCCAACGACTCGCTCTAACACCCATGGCACAAATTTTTCTTGCGAATGGCGTTCCAACATCAAGCCAAACACCTGTTTCCCCTTCGCTTCTTGTACCTATTATATTATACTCTGCTAAAGTGAGAATAATTACTTCTTCCAAAAAACGCAAATACTTATGAATGTCGGTAAAGAAATTTTCTAAATCCAATATAGGATAGCCTACAATTTGTCCCGGACCATGATAGGTTATATCGCCACCCCGATTGATTTTATAAAAAGTCGCACCTTTGGCTTTTAATTGCTTTTCAGAAAGCAATAAATTAGACAAGTCGCCACTTTTTCCTAACGTATAAACATGCGGATGCTCTACAAAAAGAAAATGATTAGGTGTTACCAAATCCGGATTGCTTCTTTTTTGTATTTTGATATCGACAATCTCTTTGAAAAGTGCTTCTTGGTAATCCCAAGTTGCCTTGTAATCTTTATTGCCTAAATCTTGGAGCTGTATATTTTTATTCATTACTCGAACTCAATTTCAATATCTAATGACTTTGGCTTTTTCATGTAATCTTCAAAAAGATAATCAATTGTTACTGTTTTCTTGTCTTCACTCAACACTGCGTTCGGGATGGAAACCTTTTTTACAGGTTTGGCAAAATTATACACTACCCGATAACTCGATTTCCCCAACAGCTCTTTCATGGCCTCTGCTACCTGATCCAATTCTTGGTTTTCATCTCCCTCAGTCGAAAGCGTTGTATCTTCTTCCTTAACTTGTTCTAAAGTCTCTTTTAATTCCAGCTCAGAAACTGTTTTTCTAAATATTTTTCCATCGTAAAAATAAGACGTTGACGAACTTTCTTGCGCCTCTGCTTTGACCGCATCTGTCATTCCTTTATTAGGAGCAATTCCGGATTCCTTTAGTGTTTTTACCGGAGAAGTCATGTCTTTTAATTCCTCAATGGTTTTGAAATTTGAGAAGAGTGAATACGACATTTGTTTGGCTTTTTCATTCATTAAAATTCTTATGCCAAAGTTTTCCATTTTTCTGAACTTTTCTTGCTCTTCAGGAGAGAGTTTTGCTATACTGTCTTGCTTATCAGCAAACACATCCTTAAAGGTAAAAGTACTGTCAATCATTTTCTTTTCTCGGACTTCAGCGCCTTTTCTTTTTTTCTTTTTTGACTTATTGTCATCAGAAGCACCGAAATCACCTGCGCCCATTTCCATTAACGGAGACGCATCCATTTCATAATTGAATTTTCCCGAACCATCTTCATTGAACAATAAAGTCTCGGTTATTTTACAGCTTTGAAAACAAAAAACTGCCACGCCAACAAGTAAAAGTTTGAAATACTTCATAAAATTAATTTTGCCAAATATACAAATGATTTGCCAATTAGCCCCGATTGTAGCGGAAATCAACTTTGTCAAAGTTTTGAACTTTGACAAAGTTATTGTAGCGGAAAGCGGGAAAATGGATTACAAACAAAGCCCGAAACATTCGCTCCAAAAATAAAACACTTTGCTACTTTGAGACTTTGAAACTTTGCCACTTATCCCTATCTTTGCACGCTTAAATACAATACGATATGCAACTTTCGGAACAAGAAATCATCAGAAGAGAAAAACTAAACGCTTTGCGCGAATTAGGTATTAACCCTTATCCGGCGGATTTATTTCCCGTCGACCACACGTCAAAGCAGGTTAAGGAAAACTTTGAAGAAGGTAAGAAGGTTGTTTTGGCCGGCCGAATGATGAGTGACAGAGACATGGGAAAAGCTTCCTTTGTGGAGTTGCAAGACAGCGAAGGCAGAATTCAGTTGTATTTTAACCGTGACGTTCTTTGTCCGGGTGAAGACAAGACTTTATACACCCAAGTCTTCAGAAAATTAACTGATTTAGGTGATTTCATAGGCATTGAAGGCGAATTGTTTTTAACCAAAGTAGGCGAAAAATCGGTACGTGTAGACAAGTTTACTTTCTTAAGCAAAACTTTGCGTCCGTTACCGTTACCTAAAAAAGATGAAGAAGGAAACGTTCACGATGCTTTTAACGATGCAGAATTGCGATACAGAATGCGTTATGTGGATTTAGTCGTAAATCCGCAAGTGAAAGAAGTGTTTATCAAAAGAACCAAATTATTCACGGCGATGCGAAACTTTTTCAACACTGCCGGTTATATGGAAGTAGAAACTCCGGTATTGCAATCGATTGCCGGTGGTGCTGCGGCGCGTCCGTTTATTACGCATCACAATAGTTTGGACATTCCTTTATATATGAGGATTGCCAACGAATTGTATTTGAAAAGATTAATTGTAGGTGGATTTGACGGTGTTTATGAATTCTCGAAAAACTTCAGAAATGAAGGCATGGACAGAACGCACAATCCGGAATTTACTGCCATGGAAATCTATGTTTCGTATAAAGATTACAATTGGATGATGGAGTTTGCCGAAAACTTATTGGAGTATTGTGCCAATGAAGTCAACGGAACTACAGAAGCCATTTTTGGCGAACACAAAGTTAATTTCAAAGCGCCTTATGCTCGTGTAACGATGACTGATGCTATCAAGCAATTTACCGGTTTTGATATTTCGGGAAAAAGTGAAGCGGAAATTTTTGCGGCAGCCAGAGGAATGGGAATTGAAGTAGATGAAACGATGGGGAAAGGCAAATTAATCGATGAGATTTTTGGTGCCAAATGTGAAGGTAATTTTATCCAACCAACGTTTATTACGGATTATCCAAAAGAAATGTCGCCGCTTTGTAAAGAACACCGCGACAATCCTGAATTAACCGAACGTTTTGAGTTGATGGTTTGCGGAAAAGAAATCGCCAACGCCTATTCGGAATTAAACGATCCGATTGATCAACGCGGCCGTTTTGAAAATCAAATGGCTCTAGCAGAAAAAGGTGATGATGAAGCAAACGGAATTATTGACGAGGACTTTTTAAGAGCATTAGAATATGGAATGCCACCAACTTCAGGAATGGGAATTGGCATGGACCGATTGATCATGTTCTTGACAAATAATGCTTCGATTCAGGAAGTGCTTTTCTTCCCGCAGATGCGTCCGGAGAAAAAACAATTGGATTTAAGTGAAGATGAAAAATTAATTATTGGTTTACTGAAAACTGAAAACAACCAACCACTGGGACAATTAAAAGAGCAATCCCAATTGAGCGGTAAAAAATGGGATGCCGCGATGAAAGGTTTAGCCAAACACGGCATGACCAAAGTAGTCGTTGACGGAGATAACAAAACGGTAGTTTTGAATTAATACTAAAGGAGCTCGAATGAGTTCCTTTTTTTATAAAGTTTTGTTAAGCTTTAAACCTTTTAGATTTGAAGTCGTCCTATGGGTATAAATTTAAAAAATCAAAAAATGAAGAACGTATTTTTAGCCTTATTGTTGTTTGTAAGCATAACAGCTTTGGCACAAGAAAAAAGAGAAAGAAAACCGGAAAGAGAAAAATTGACTAAAGAACAAAAAGTAGATTTTCAAGTAAAAAGAATGACTAAGGATTTGGATTTGAATGAAAAGCAAGCCAAAGAAGTTCGCACCATTGTAACCAAAGAGGTTGAAAAAAGGGAAGCAAAAAAAGCCGAAATGGACAAGAAAAAGGAACAAGTGAAAGCAGAGAGATTGGCTGAAGCCAAAGAACAACAAGCTGCTTTAACTTCTGATATGAAAAAAATTCTGACGCCTGATCAATTTGCCAAATGGGAAAAAAGCCGCGAAGAAAAGAAAGCAAAGGTCAAAGAAAGAATGATCGAACGAAGAGGGAAAGGCAAATTGGAACCAATTAAAGAGGATAAATAAAAATAAATTTTGAGATTACGCCAAAATAAATTAGTTTTGGAGTCATTATCCTTCTAAAAATCTAAAAAATGAAAAAATTAATTGCTGCTTTAACATTAATGTTAGCATTTTCAATAAATGCAAATGCACAAGACCAAAAAGAATTGACTGCTTCTGAAAAAGGAAGAAAAGATGCTACTGAGTTAACCCAGTTTTTAGGATTAAGCGCAACTCAAAGCGAAGATTTTTACAGACTGTTTGAACTAAAATACAAAACACTTGAAGACAAAACTTTATCTACTGAAAGAAAAGCTGAGTTAAATAGAGTGATAGAAGCCAAAATCAGAGCTTCATTGGATGGTGTACAAATGGAAAAATTAGATAAAAATCCTGATTTACTTAAGAAGTTAATTAACTAAGGTTAGTCTCAAAAATAAAAAAGTCCTCTCTAAACGAAAGGACTTTTTTAATTTATAACGTTTGGGCTACTTTGTTGACCGCATTAATTGTAAAGTCTAAATCTTCATAAGAGAGTGCATCTGTTATGAACCAAGTTTCGTAGGCTGAAGGCGCAATATAAACTCCTTCGTTTAACAATCCGTGGAAAAATTTCTTAAACGTTTCGTTGTCACCATTTTTGGCGGTTTGAAAATCGACCACAGGGTTCGCATCAAAATGAACAGAAATCATTGAGCCTACTCTATTAATCGTAAAAACAATATCATTGTCCTTTAAAACTTTGTCTATTCCTTTGTGCAAATAGGCCGTTTTCTCTTCCAGTCTTTTAAAGATATCCGAATCGTTATTTAGTGCTTCCAACATCGCCAATCCGGCAGCCATCGCTAAAGGATTTCCCGATAAAGTTCCGGCTTGGTAAACCGGACCTAGTGGCGCCAAATAATTCATGATTTCGTTTCTTGCTGCAAAAGCGCCAACTGGTAATCCGCCACCAATTACTTTTCCGAAGCAGGCTATATCAGCGGTTACTCCGTATAATTCTTGTGCTCCGCCTTTGGCCAAACGAAATCCGGTCATTACTTCGTCAAAAATCAATAAGGTGCCATTGGCATCACAAACTTCCCGAAGCGATTGCAAGAAACCGTCTTTTGGTGGAACACAACCCATGTTTCCGGCAACAGGTTCTATGATAATGGCGGCAATTTCGTTTTTATTGGCTTCGAATAAAGCCTTTACATTTTCAATATCGTTATAATTGGCTAACAAAGTATCTTTCGCCGTTCCTTGGGTAACTCCGGGACTATTTGGCACGCCAAATGTACTCAAACCGCTTCCTGCTGCAATCAAAAAAGAATCCGAATGACCGTGATAACAACCCGAAAATTTGATGATTTTATCTCTTTTAGTATAACCTCTGGCGAGACGAATAGCGCTCATACAAGCTTCGGTTCCAGAATTCACAAAGCGAATTTTATCTATATTCGGCACCATAGAAATGGCTAGTTGTGCTATATTAGTTTCCAATTCGGTCGGCATTCCAAAGGAAGTTCCCTTTTGGGCTTTTTCAATTACGGCATCCACTACCGGCTGAAAAGCATGCCCTAAAATCATGGGTCCCCAAGAATTGATATAGTCAATCAATCGGTTGTCGTCTTCGTCATAAAGGTAAGCACCTTTGGCGCTTTTGGCAAAAATGGGTGTTCCTCCTACTCCTTTGAATGCTCTTACCGGAGAATTTACTCCACCGGGAATTACTTTTTCAGCTTCAGCAAACAACTGACTGCTTCTTTGATAAATCATGTTTTAAGGTAATTTTATTTTGAATCTACTTAACGATAATCATTTGCCCCAAAGACAAAGAATTATCTGTTAAATTATTTTTTCGTTTTAACTCTTCTATCGAAATATTGAACTTTTTTGACAGTGAATATAGCGTATCTCCTTTGACAACGGTATATTTTTCTGCACCTCCAGTATAGGCAATCTCTTTTTTGGCAATAACAACCGGAACATAGTTTTTCCCCAAAACTTCGGCATCATATTTAGCCAATTGGTAACGTTCAATCAATCCGATTAATTTTTCAGGGTATTTAGGATCGGTTGCATAACCGGCGGCTTTTAAACCGTATGCCCAACTTTTATAATCATCTTTCCCGAACTGAAATAGCTCGGCATATCTCGGACGACTCGTTAAAAAATAAGAATGGTCACGGAAAGAACCACTTGGGTCATCATATTTTCTAAAGCATTCGTTTTCCTCATCATCGGTATATTTAATGCTTGGTCCTGTCCATTCCTTGTGGCATTTGATTCCGAAATGATTATTGGCTTGCATACTAAGCGGACCTGTTCCTGCTCCGGATTCTAAAATGGCTTGCCCCAAAGTTACACTAGCCGGAATTCCGGTTTTGAGCATATTTTCTTTGGCCAGACTTTTATATTTTTCGATATAGGCCAAAACCATTTCAGTTGTAACCTTAACTCGGGTTGTGGCTTCTAAAATCTCACTTGATGAAGCGTTGTTTTGCGTTGAAGAAGTGGTAGTTGCTTGCACAACTGCTTCAGGCTTTTTGGGCTGATTGGGTCTTAAAATGGGCTTTTTGACTCTTTGTGTAACTGGAGTTGTTGTTTTTCTGGGATCGGGTTGAGATGTTCTGACTACTGATTGGTTAGAACCACAAGAAGCCACAAAAATCATAAGCAGCAATAAAAAAAGTTTCTTAATCATAGGTATTTATTTCGATTTGGTTTTTCTGTTTTAACAACTGATTCATTCCAGCAATTCCCTGCAATCCGCCGGTGTGAATGAGCAATATTTTTGACCCTTTGGGAAACCACTCTTTTTTAATCAAATCAAAAACACCATAAACCATTTTTCCGGTATAAATTGGGTCTAATGGAATTTGATATTTTTGATAAAAATCGTTTATAAAGCAAACTAATTCCGGCGTCACTTTAGCATAACCGCCAAAATGATATTCGGTCACCAATTCCCAGTTTTGATTCTGAACAAATTTACAAATATCTTCTTTTAAAAAGTCGCCTTTCAAAGCAGGAAATCCTAAAACTTGTTGACTATGTTTTGAACAATTAATAACGCCCGAAATCGTACCGCCGGTTCCTACAGCACAGCAGATATAATCAAAGCTTTCATCCGCTTTGGTTAAAATTTCTTCACAGCCTTTTATGGCTAAATCATTGGTTCCACCTTCGGGCAGGAGATAGAAATTTCCGTATTGGGCTTCTAACTTCTTTATAAAATGGGCACTGGTTTTATCTCGGTACACCTCTCTTGAAACAAACTCAAAAACCATTCCGAAATCCTGAGCTTTTTGTAAAGTGGGATTTTCTATAATCTTGTCATGCAACTCTTCTCCTCTTATGACACCAATAGTTCGGAAACCGTTTTCTTTTCCGGCGGCTGCTACAGCTAAAATATGATTTGAAAAAGCTCCGCCAAAAGTCAATAAAGTAGTTTTTTTTTCTTCCTTGGCTTTTGCTAAATTGTACTTCAATTTTCTGTACTTATTTCCTGAAATATAAGGATGCAACAAATCTTCGCGCTTGAGATATAGCGTGATATCAGAATTTTCAATTTCGATTTTTTGATTAATGCTTTTCAAAAAAAGGCTTTTGGCAAAGGTACGAAACGCTAAAGTCTTGGGATAAAAAAAAGCGATTTAAAAATCGCTCTTAACTTGTTTCCTAATGGTTAGAAACTATGATTTTCTGTGCCATTTTCCTATTGTCATTGGTTACAACCTCAACTAAATAAACTGCTTCTGCCATACCGCTAGTGGAAAATTCATAGGCGTTTTGCACTCCTAATCTTTGTTTGTCAAAAATTTGTTTTCCGGTGATATCAAAAAGCTTAACCGACTTTAAATCCAATGAATTGGGATTAGAAACAGTAAGCGTTTGCGAAGTATTATTTTGGAAAATAACCAAGTCAGATTTGATATCGGTCTGACTGTTTAAATTGGCATCTTTGAAGGTGATTTCAAATCGATTGTTATAAACTCCGGAGGACAAAGCCACTTCATAAGTACTGTTTTTAATGTCATGATAGCTATTGTCTTGGGCATCATACATAAAGATTGACTGCGATTCATCGAAATTTACAACCATAGAAGCGTCAAATTTAAAAGTGGCGTTATCTGTAGCTTTTATTCCAACCGGAATTCTCTTTTCAATGTCAAAACTCAATCCTTGGATAACATATTTGTCACTATCTAAAAAGAAATAAACATCATTGGGAATAGCATCATCAACCGGTGATTTGGCATCAATTCCCCAGTCAATTCCGTCAGTTGCCGTTGGCAATAAAACCAACGCAATTTGGCGGGTAAATTGGTTGTTCATTATGGTATTCAGACGAATTTGAGCTACTGGATTTGCTGTAGGATTTTGAGTAGACTCTGTTTGATTATTAGCATTTCTTTCAAATTCAGAATAAAGGTCGGATTCTTTGTAGAACGCTCTGTGACTGTTTTTCAAGGTAACTGCAACCGGACTTCCACTGGCTTTACCTTTCACCATAAAACCTTGACCGATAGGTGCATATTTTCTTTGAATAGACAATCCTGAAGAAGCACCAACAGTATTTATAGTACCGTCAATATTAAAAGAATCAAATGTAGCCGGCACATAAACACCGTATTCTGTTAGGCTAGTACTAATTGGTGCATAAGTTCCATAGCCGCCGCGATAAGCCAATAACAAATGAGAATCTACTGTTTTATCGTGTTCCCAATAGTAAGCAATTCCGGTGCAATCGGTATTACTAGGATCTAATAAAAAGGCATTGACATGTAACGCTGATGGGTATGGATTACCGGTTAGCGTTAAATTATCGGTAACAACATTTACGGTGATATTTCCATCATTGGGTTTCCCTCTAAAATCATATCGCTGAGCGCCACCAGGATTATTTACTGTGGTTTCTCCAATATTTGTTGTATCTGTTCCATTGGTTCCTTTCATGGTAAAACCTTGTCCGGCAGCGATATCCGTATTATCAGCTGACTGTATCCATTCAGAATAGTCGGCACCGGCTAAAAATTTCCAAATCCAATAGGTAGCTATTGACAGCGAACCATTGCTTGACAATCCGTCATAACTCGAAGAAAGCATAGTAGCAGGCGAGCTATTGATAACTGACGAAGGGAGTTGAATCATAGTGATACCGAAATTTTCATTTCCGGTTGCAGCTGAGGCATTTCCGACCGGAGAACACCAATAATTGTAATCATAATTATCAGAAGTTCCTTCTTGAAGAACTGACAAAACACCTTCACCTTTATTGGTTGACACTCCCGCTGTTCCTTGCAAAAGCTGACCTTCGTTTCTTAAAAAAAGATTACCGCTATTCTCAAGATTTATATCTTGAGTGACAAAGACATATTGCTCTTTAACAAAAACATAGCTATTCGGACTAACATAAAGTTGGGCCAAGGAGGTAAAACTAACCAATAAAATGGTCATACATATTAACTTCTTCATAATATCATTATCTTAAACACTTAACAAGCACTAAGATATAACTTTTTTTTAAAAAACACTGAACGTCAAGAATATATATGCCTCTTTTTGACAAATAGTGACCTGTGAACCACAAATTGCTAGTCAATTGGAAAGATATGGAGAACTAAATTATTCCACCGTCTCAATTGTTGTTTTTTTACACTTTACTTTAAATCACTCAGAATTATCACAATTAGTTTGTTAATTTATTAGATTTTAATGGCTTTTTAAAGACTATTTAGAAATAATTGTTATTTTGCACTATGTTAAAACCACTACACTTATTTTATTCTTTAACTGTAAATGACAAATAATTACCCAACCATAAATTTTAATTCTCGTCTTTGGAAAGCATTTTTTGCCTTTTCTTGTTGTGTCATTTTATTAATAACCAATGATTTACAAGCACAAGGAACTAGTTGTTCAAATGCAACTGCTTTAACAATTAATGGCAGTTGCGTAACAGGTGTGACAATTTCTGACCAAATACAAGACACCCCTAATATAGGAACTTGTCCCGGCACTTTTGCAAGAGAGGGATGGTTTACTTTTACAGTAGCCGGTGGACCTTTAAATATGACCATAACAGCTGATGCAAATAATAGAAATCTTTTTTTACAATTAATTTCTTCGACCTCTTCTTGTGCCGGTTTATCTCAAATTAATTGTGCAAATGCAACCAATTCAAACGGCGCACAAATTGAAACTATAACCCAAACTTTAAGCAATGGAATTTATTACATAAAAGTGGTAAATGTGGGTTCGAGTAATATGGTTCTTAACAGTATATGCGTTACAGCGACTTCACCTTGTGTCTCTCCAGCAGCTCAAGCTTCGGGATTTACTTTGGGCACAGTCACTTCAACAACGGTTCCGGCAACCTTTTCGGGTACTGCGAATGGCTTTTTGGTCATTCGTTCCTTAACTAATACACCGCCATCCCAACCTGTTGATGGCACTATTTATTCGGCTGCTAACATTGCTACATTAGGCTCTGGTTTGACATTTATCCAATCTGGCTCATCAACAACAATCACCGACACTGGACTTACAGGAAATACGCAATATTATTATTTTATTTACGCCTATAACAATACATCCTGTACTGGCGGACCGGTTTACAACGCTTCGGGCGCTTTGACCGGCAATGCTGTTACTTGTCCGGCCATACCAAACTCAGTAGCCACCGCCGGTATAACTTCGGGTGCATTTACTTTGAATTGGACAGCTCCAACTGGCGGTTCTGCAAGTGCAATTACTTATTCAGTACAAGTCACCACTGATGCCGGTTTCACAACTAATGTTTCAGGTTCACCTTTTTCAATTTCGGCACCAACAGCTACTTTAAGCCTAACCGGATTAAACGCTTCAACGATTTACTACTACCGAATTCTTGCCAGTAATGGATGCAATAGTGCTTATGTAACCGGGAATGTTACCACTAGCGCAGGCAATCCATGCTCCAATGCAACAACACTTAACTGCGGAACAACAAATCTTGCAGGAACTACCGTCGGCAGTACAAATTATGCCCATAACACCGGCTGTACCATGAGTAATTATGGCAAATGGTATACTTTTACAGGAGACGGAAACTTAAATACAATATCTGTAACAACTACTAGCTTCGATGCTGAATTGTCAATATCAAGTGGTTCTTGCGGTTCTTTAACCAACATTGCTTGTCAAGACAGTGCCATAAATGGAACAGAGACCTATAGTTTTACAGCAACACTAGGAGTTACTTACTATGTTTATATAGCCTATTGGTTATCAGGTGATACAACCACAGGAACATTTACAATTTCCAGAACTTGTACCACGCCTTTTAACCCTTGTGCTTCCATTCCTAATATTGCTGCTTGTGGTTCAACTACGAATACTACAATCGCAGCCGGAATTGGAGCCTATGGAACTTCATCTTGCGGTTGGACAACTTCAGGACAAGAACAAATTTACACATTCACTCCTACAACAACCGGAAATTATTCTATTGCTCAAACTAGTTCTTTTGCCTACATTGATTACCAATTCAAACCAGTGTCTTCAGGTTGTAATAGCTCGGGCTGGAACTGTATTGATGACATTTCAGGTGCCGCAAACAGTCCTTATTTCACTTTAACTGCCGGAGTACAATATTATCTTTTATTGGATCCTGAAAGTTCAGCAGGCGGAAATGTAAGTTTCATTTTGAACTGTCCGGTGACACCTCCTGCCAATGACAATTGTAGCGGAGCAGTTTCTTTAACTGTCAATCCTTCTACTACTTGCACTAGTAACACCGCTGGAACCACATTAGGCGCTACACAATCTCAAGCCGGTTGTGTAGGAACTGCTGACGATGATGTATGGTATAGCTTTGTTGCTACAACAAATTCTCATACCCTAACGGCAACACCTACGAGTTTATCTGACACGGTAATACAAGCCTTCAGCGGAAATTGTGGCTCTTTGGTAAGTTTAGATTGCGTTGACGACACCATCTCTTCAAACGAATCAACCGTTTTAACGGGATTAACCATTGGAAATACTTACTATGTAAGAGTATATAGTTATAGTAGTACTTCAGGTCAAGGCACTTTCAATATTTGTGTAACTTCAAATATTCCTTGTACCGGTGGTTCAGGAGCCGGAGGAGCAAGTGATAACTGTCCGGTTATAGTTGCAGGAGGTTTAGGAATGAGCGGTGCCGACCCTAATCCGATTAACGCCTGTATTTCTTCAACTTGCGTTGATTTAGAAGCGACCTATTTGCAATTAAATCAAACCACCAATTATACCGTTCAGCCAATTACTTACAATCCTCCCTACCAATTTAGTTGTTTGCAAAACTCTGTTAGTATCAATGTGGATGATGTTTGGTCTCCAACCGTTTCATTGCCTTTTAATTTCTGTTTTTACGGAACTAATTATAGTCAATGTTTAATAGGTTCAAACGGCACAATCACTTTTGACCTTACCAATAACACACCTGGTGGTTATAGCGGATGGTCATTTGCTAACAATCTTCCGAACAATACCTTATTCTTAAACACTATTTTTGGAGTATACCATGATATTGACCCAAGCAAAGGTGGTGAAGTTGGCTGGGAACTAATCACTTTAACTTCCGGCTGTAGAGCACTTGTCGCTTCATGGAATGATATTCCGATGTTCTCTTCCAGTTGTAATGCCCAATTGTATACCGGAATGATTGTACTGTATGAAAATACTAATATCATTGAAGTCTATATTGAAGAAAAAAATGTTTGTGCTACTTGGAATAGCGGAAATGCAATAGTTGGTATTCAAAACGCAACAGGAACACAAGCTGTAGTTGCCCCAAACAGAAACGGACTAGACACAAACTGGACAACTACCAATGAGGCGTGGAGATTTACGCCATCCGGAACATCAATTGCTTCCGTAAAATGGTACCAAGGTTCCGGAACGAGCGGAACGGTTGTTGGGACAAGTAATACTTTAAACATTTGCCCAACCACCACTACAACTTATACCGCGGAAGTAACCTACACACTTTGTGGCGGCTCTACTTTAAAAATAACCGATGAAACTACCGTCACTGTTGGCGCCAGTAAAGTTTGGAACGGTTCAGTAGACAATGATTGGAACAAATCAAACAATTGGACTCCCAACACTGCCATCCCCAATAGTGCTGATTGTGTAATCATTCCTATCACTTCTAATAATCCCGTAATCTCAGGAACAGATTATAATGCTTTAGCCGGAACATTATCTGTTCTAAATGGCGCTACATTAACTATAAATTCAAGCAACAGCCTTACCGTTACTGATTGGGTAAATGTAGCCACAACAGGAACTTTTACAATCAATAACAGCGGAAGTTTGGTCCAAATAAACAATGTTTCCAATACCGGAAACATAATTTACAAACGTGATGCCTTGATTAGAAGTTTAGATTACGTTTATTGGTCTTCACCCGTAGCCAATTATAGTTTAAGTAGTATTGCTACTCCGCTATCTTTTTGGGCGATGTACAAATGGAACACAACCGTTGCCAATACTAATGGCGGACAAGGGAATTGGGAAAACGCAGCAGGTGACACTATGAGTGCCGGAAAAGGATATATAGCCAGTGGACCAAGTACTTTCAGCTCAACAGTCGCTACACCTTTTAACGCTACTTTTAACGGCGTACCTAACAATGGAAATATCACTGTACCCATTGCCCGTGGAAGTGACACCAATACAGCGCTTCACTATGGAACTAATGGTGCAGAAATCACAAATTACAGCGACAATTGGAATTTATTAGGCAACCCGTATCCTTCAGCCATTAGAGCCAGCCAATTTTTATTTGACAACAACACCAAAATCATGGGGAATGTTAAATTGTGGACACACGGCACTTTACCGGCCATTATTGCTAGTCCGTTTTACAACACTTTTATTTACAACTACAGCCCTGGAGATTATTTAACCTATAATTTCACCGGCACCAGTTGCTGTCCAGCTGCGGGTTCTGATTTGTTTATCGGTTCAGGTCAAGGCTTTTTTGTGCAAATGGTTGATGGTACAGCTGCTACAGACAACATTACTTTCACCAACAGTTTAAGAAGCAACACCTACAGTAACAGTACTTTCTACCGATTGTCCAATTCCAATGTCTCCAACAGTATTGATGTTGAAAATATAGAGAGAAACAGAATATGGCTCGATATCATCGATAGCAACAATAATTCAGACAGAACATTGTTCGGTTACATTGAAGGTGCTACCATGAGCAATGACAGTTTCTTTGATTGCATAACGCAAAATACAGGAGGAACAGCAATTTATTCCTTATTGGATAATGCCAAATTCTCCATTCAAGGTAGAGCTTTGCCTTTTGATATCAATGACGAAGTGCCTATTGGAGTAAATATTCCAACCTCTGGAAATTATTCCATTGCCCTAGCCGCTATTGACGGATTACTTAACAATCAAAATATTTATCTAACAGATATTTTACTGAACATCACTCACGATTTGAAAACAAGTCCGTATCAATTTACATCAGAAAACGGCATCATAAACAATCGATTTAAAGTGGTTTATCGCAACAACGCCTTAGGCAATCCTGAGTTTTCAAGTGATAACCAAGTAAATGTTATTGTAAAAGATGAAGTAGCAGTAAGTTCCAATAGTTTTCAAATGGAATCCATCATAGTATACAATATACTCGGACAAAAATTAGACAGTTATCATAACATAAATACTAATTTCTTTACCCTCTCCAATTTGAGAAAAAACAACGCCGGTCTTTTATTGAAAATAAAATTACAAACCGGCGAAACCGTAATCAGAAAAGTGATTTATTAATTAAAGATATTTTAAAAAATCCCAAAAAGACCTTTGCTCTATGTAGTGAAGGTCTTTTTCATTTCCATAAGCTTCTTGCTCAAATGAAATCATTCGGTAGGCCATTTGCAAGTCCTTGTACTTTAAAAGTCTTAACAAAAACTCCAATCCATACCAAAGAAAAAAAGGCAAAATCAACAACTCCAATTGCTGTCGCAAATGAATTTTTTCGTGATTAATCAAAACCAAATCACTTTTACTATTCGCAGATTTTAAAAACACAAACGGAAAAACAGTCAATCCTCTGTAGCCTTTCGGAATTAAATATTTCGAAACGATTAGTATCATTACTTATAAAG
Source organism: Flavobacterium sp. (assembly GCF_046296355.1). Classification (GTDB taxonomy): domain Bacteria; phylum Bacteroidota; class Bacteroidia; order Flavobacteriales; family Flavobacteriaceae; genus Flavobacterium. The sequence goes on along the minus strand of NZ_JBKBLM010000009.1, from coordinate 43,114 downwards.
TCTTTAAATTTGCGTCTATGAACGAGCAAAATAATGAAAATAAATTAATCGAAGGCGAAGATTATTACTTAACACCCGAAGGTTACCGATGTTTCACCGAAAAATACCACTTAAAACGCGGCTATTGCTGCCGAAGCGGTTGCCGTCATTGTCCGTACGGATTCGATAAAAAAACAGGCACTATTAAGCCAAAGAAATAAAAATTAGGGCGTTACCTTTCAGGTCGGGCTTTCCGCAGTACACGGTACTTGCTCCAATCCCTAACGCAACAACTTTGAACCACAAGATAAAAACTCAGAATCTTAGTCACTTAGAAACGCAGCAACTAAAAAATATGACCTTTCAACAACAAATACTACAAGGAATCCCAACGGTTTTACCACAACCAAAACCCTACGAACCCGAAATCAATCATGCACCCAAACGCAAAGAAATATTATCCGAAGACGAAAAGAAATTAGCATTGAAAAATGCCTTACGCTATTTCGAACCGCAACATCACGCCACTCTAATTCCCGAATTCAAAGCCGAATTGGAAACCTACGGTCGCATCTACATGTACCGCCTACGTCCGGATTATAAAATGTACGCCCGACCAATTTCGGACTATCCAGGAAAATGCGAGCAAGCAAAAGCTATCATGCTGATGATTCAAAACAATTTGGATTACGCTGTGGCGCAACACCCACATGAGTTAATCACTTATGGCGGGAATGGAGCGGTGTTCCAAAACTGGGCGCAGTACTTATTGACCATGAAATATTTGGCCGAAATGACCGAAGAGCAAACCTTAGTCATGTATTCCGGTCACCCAATGGGCTTGTTTCCCTCACATACTGAAGCACCAAGAGTTGTAGTTACTAACGGAATGGTAATCCCAAATTATTCCAAACCGGACGATTGGGAAAAAATGAATGCCTTAGGCGTTTCACAATACGGACAAATGACGGCCGGAAGTTATATGTACATCGGACCGCAAGGCATCGTACACGGAACTACGATTACTGTTTTAAACGGTTTCCGAAAAATTAAAAAATCACCAAAAGGCGGTTTATTCGTAACTTCAGGATTGGGAGGAATGTCCGGAGCACAACCCAAAGCCGGAAACATCGCAGGCTGCGTAACGGTTTGTGCCGAAGTCAACCCAAAAATTACCCACATTCGCCATTCACAAGGCTGGATTAACGAAGTGATTGAAAACATAGAAGATTTAGTGCCAAGAGTTAAAACTGCTTTAGAAAATAAAGAAGTCGTATCGATTGCTTATCTCGGAAATGTCGTTGACGTTTGGGAACGATTCGACCAAGAAAATTTGCATATCGATTTGGGTTCCGACCAAACTTCACTCCACAATCCATGGGCCGGAGGTTATTATCCAACCGGTTATACTTTTGAAGAATCCAATGATTTGATGGCGAATAATCCTGAGAAGTTTAAGGAAGAAGTCCAAAAAACATTGCGTCGTCATGCGGCAGCCATTAACAAACACACCGCTAAAGGAACTTATTTCTTTGATTATGGTAACGCTTTCTTACTGGAAGCTTCACGAGCCGGTGCAGATATTATGGCAGAAAACCACATCGATTTCAAATACCCAAGTTATGTGCAAGACATTATGGGACCGATGTGTTTTGATTACGGATTCGGACCATTCCGTTGGGTTTGCGCTTCTGGAAATCCTGAAGATTTAGCCAAAACCGACCAAATTGCCTGTGAGGTTTTGGAAGAAATGATGCAAAATTCGCCCGAAGAAATCCAGCAACAAATGGCCGACAACATTCAATGGATTAAAGGTGCACAAGAAAATAAATTGGTCGTAGGTTCACAAGCCAGAATCCTTTACGCTGATGCTGAAGGCCGAATCAAAATCGCGGAAGCTTTCAACCAAGCGATTGCCCGCGGCGAAATTGGGTATGTCATTTTAGGTCGAGATCACCACGACGTTTCCGGAACGGATTCGCCTTACAGAGAAACTTCCAACATCTACGACGGTTCCCGTTTTACTGCCGATATGGCGATTCACAACGTTATCGGAGACAGTTTCCGTGGCGCGACTTGGGTATCCATTCACAATGGCGGTGGCGTGGGTTGGGGCGAAGTAATTAACGGTGGTTTTGGTATGGTTCTTGATGGTTCAAAAGCAGCGTCAAGACGCTTAGAATCAATGCTTTTCTGGGATGTGAACAACGGAATTTCAAGAAGAAGTTGGGCCAGAAATGAAGGTGCCATTTTTGCCATAAAAAGAGCCATGCAGACGCAACCTTTATTGAAAGTGACCATCCCTAATATAGTTGATGATAAATTATTGTAACTAAAATATATAGCCATGAAAAAGTTTGCCTTTCTTTCGATTTTTATTTTGCTGCTTGCCTCTTGTAGTTCCGTCAGAGTCAATTCTGATTACGACAAACAAGTAGATTTTACAGCTTATAAAACCTATGCTTTTCACAAAACCGGAATTGATAAAGCCGAGATTTCTGATTTAGATAAAAAGCGAATTCTTCGTTCTATTGACGAAACCATGACCGCTAAAGGATTTTCCAAAAGTGAAACACCCGATTTATTAATTGCGTTTTTCACCAAAGAAAGAGAAGAAGTGAATGTGAACCAATTTAATGCCGGTTGGGGTTATGGCTGGGGTTGGGGTTGGAATCCTTACCTTTGGGGAGGAAATACTTCTGTTTCCAAACACACAGAAGGCACTTTGTACATCGATATTATTGATGCCAAGAAAAAAGAACTCATTTGGCAAGGTGAAGGCGAAGGCGTTTTAACCAAAGATACCCATAAAAAAGACGAAGTCATTAAAGAATTTGTGACTAAAATATTAGAGCTATATCCACCGCAGAAGAAGTAGTCAGTGTTCAATGTTCAGTTGGCAGATTAAGACATAAACCGTAACCGAGATGTTACGGTTTTTTTTACAGATAACCTAGCCCGGATTGCAGTGAAAATCCTTTTATGAATTGCCGTGGGTTTTAACCCGCGGTAGTTTATAAAAGATTGTAACGGAAAGCCGGAAACAGCTCCTGAAAATATATTCCAAAAATCATTTTATGATTTTTATCACACTAATTTGTCCTAAGATTTGTAAATTTACGAACACAACAAAATACTATTTATGGAAGCCCATTTTGAAAGCAACCCTTTGATTGACAGATTACCAAAGCACTTGAAGCAGTTTATCAAGCCGCAAGATTATGATGATTACACTCCGATTAATCAGGCTGTTTGGCGTTATGTGATGCGTAAAAATGTGGATTATCTTTCAAAAGTAGCGCATGAATCCTACCTCGAAGGTTTAAAAAAAACCGGCTTGGAAGTCGATAATATTCCGAACATGTATGGTATGAACCGTATTTTGAAAGAAATCGGTTGGGCTGCCGTTGCTGTGGATGGATTTATTCCACCGAATGCTTTTATGGAATTCCAAGCATACAATGTTTTGGTAATTGCTTCTGATATTCGTCAATTGGAACACATTGAATACACTCCGGCTCCGGACATTATACATGAAGGTGCAGGCCACGCTCCTATTATTGCCAATCCGGAATATGCGGAATATTTGCGTCGTTTTGGGGAAATTGGTTGTAAGGCCATTTCGTCTTCGCGCGATTGTGATATGTATGAAGCGATTCGTTTGCTATCTATTCTAAAAGAAGCAGAAGGAACACCTGCCGAAGAAATAAAAAGAGCCGAAGACCAAGTCGAGTTTCTGCAAAATAATATGGGAGAACTTTCTGAGATGTCTCGCATCAGAAACCTGCATTGGTGGACTGTGGAATATGGTTTAATTGGAACAGTTGACAACCCAAAAATATATGGCGCAGGATTGCTTTCCTCTATTGGTGAAAGCGCTTGGTGCATGACCGATAACGTGACTAAAATTCCTTATGAGATTTCGGCTGCGGATCAAAGTTTTGATATTACGAAACCACAACCTCAATTGTATGTCACACCTGATTTTGCCCATTTGAGTTTGGTTTTAGAAGAGTTTGCCAATACCATGGCTTTGCGCACCGGCGGATTATCGGGGATTCAAAAACTGATTAATTCTAAAGCTTTAGGGACTATAGAACTAAGTACCGGAATTCAGATTTCAGGTTTGTTTACCAACGTAATTGAACACGAAGGCAAACCGGTTTATGTCCAAACAACGGGTAAAACCGCATTGTCTTACCGCGAAAAAGAATTAGTAGGTCACGGAACACAATACCACGCCGAAGGATTCGGTTCACCGATAGGAAAACTCAAAGGCATCAACTTGGCTATTGAAGACATGAGTCCGCGTGATTTAAGAGCTTATGACATTTACGAAGCCGAAAAAGTGACTCTGGAATTCGAAGGCAACATTATCGTTACCGGAGAAATCATTACCGGTTCGAGAAATCTTCAAGGTGAAATTATTATTATCAGTTTTAAAAATTGCACTGTAACGCACAACGACACAGTTTTATTCCAACCGGAATGGGGCATTTATGATATGGCTGTGGGTAAGAAAGTCATTTCAGCATTTTCCGGTCAGGCTGACGTGAACAGTTTTGACATGATTAACCACGTTCCTTCAAGCCATACAATTAAGGCTAAGAAATCGCCAGAACGTGAAGAATTAGAAGGTTTGTACCTCAACATTAGAAACATTCGCGAAGGAAAACCGGCAGTAATTTCTATTGAAGACACTTTTGATTTGGTTCAAAGCAAACATCCTAAAGATTGGTTGCTTTCCCTGGAAATAGCGGAACTTTGTGACAAAAACGGCAATACCGAACTCTTACACAATGTCTTAATTCATTTGGAGAAACTCAAACAAAGTCGTCCTGAAATTGCCCATTTAATTTCGGGTGGATTGGGTTTGTTTTTGGAAAAGGTTAGTTTACAACACTAATGTAACCTTTGTTACTGCGAGCCAATCCATTACCCAATATCTTTGCTGAAAAAATTACAATTATGGGACTATTAAGTATGTTAGGTTTAGGCAGTAAATCCGAAAGTATTCAGGATTTTGTCAACAAAGGCGCTGTGATAATCGATGTTAGAACGGTTAGTGAATTCCGAGACGGACACATCAAAGGATCTAAAAATATTCCGTTAGATACAATTAACGCAAAATTAGCCGAAATCAAAAAATTAGACAAACCGGTTATCGTTTGTTGTCGCTCGGGAATGAGAAGTGCGCAAGCGGCTTCCGTTCTTAAGTCGGTTGGCATTGAAGTAATTAATGGCGGTGGTTGGCAGAGTTTAGAAGGAAAACTTTAAATCAAATTATTATTCTTTGCTTTTTGAATGGCTTCGAGTTTGTTGTGCACCTGCAATTTGGTATAAATATTCTCAATGTGTTTTCTGACGGTTGATGGGGAAAGGAATAAATTATCGGCTATGACGTTGTAGTTTAAGCCTTTGCTGAGTTGTTCCAGAACCTCAATCTCTCTTGAAGTCAATTTGATTTCTTCCTCGCATTTTTCTTCAAAATTCACCGGATTTCTCAGCAATTTAAGTGTCTTCAACGCTATGGAAGGATTCATTGCAGCGCCGCCATTTAAAGTTTCTATGATGCCTTGGTGGAGTTCTTTCGGGTTAACTTCTTTGAGCAAATAACCATCGGCACCAGCTTTAATGGCATTGAAAATATTCTCATCGTTATCAAAAACCGTCAGCATGATGATTTTGATTTGCGGATATTTAGACTTAATGATTTTAGTCGCCTCAATTCCGTTGCAAACGGGCATTTCGATGTCCATCAGGATTAAATCGATGCATTTATTGGCTTCTAATTTTTTCTGTAAATCATTCCCATCGATAGCGGTGAACTTTAAAACCATATCATCAAAAAAGGAGAGTTTTTCGGCTACGGCTTTTTGTAAAAAAACATTATCGTCAACTATGGCTATTCTGGTGGACATGGCTAAAAATTAAATACAAATTTGGCTATTTTTTTTGAGGTAACATACTGATTTACAAAAAAAGTCCTTTTCAAACTAGTGGTTTAGCTTGAATAAACCCCGGAATGAAAAGGACAACAATAAAAACAACCTAAGTGTTTTTTCTGTAAAAATCAATACCACTTGATTAGTCAAATTTGATTAATTATTTTGACAAAAAAAATACGTCATTTGACGTATTTTTATCAGAGTGGTATACTGAAAAAATTAGTGCTTTTTCAGTTGAATGCTGATTCTTGTTCCGGTTTCTTTGGTGGAAGTAATCTCGAATAACCCACCATTATCAGCTATCCGTTTTCGCATATTGTGGATGCCGTTGCCAAACTCTACTTGCTCCATATCAAATCCGGTTCCGTCATCAACAATAGTGATTGAAATGGCATTGTCATTTGGCGTTATACTGATGCTTATGTTTTTCGGATTGGCATATTTGATGCTGTTGTTGATGGCTTCTTGTATGGTGCGGTACAAATTCATGCCTTCCACAGAGGTGAATTTTATATTTTTCAGCGACGAATCAACTTCAAAATTGAAATGAATATCTTCTTTAGCCTCTTGTGCTTTCTCGATAAAATTATGGATTCTAGTCTGTAAGTCTTCAAATGTGATTTCGCTTTTATTCATGGCCCAAATCGTATCGCGAAGTTCAATAATCGTTGATTTGGCAAAATTACTAATGCCTGACAATTTTGAATCCAACTTAGCGTTTTGAATATCAAAAGCATATTTAATATTGTCAACAGAAGAAATTATGAATGTCAATTGGGAACCAATATTATCATGCAAATCTCTTGAAATATCGAGCCGTTGTTCTTGTAATTTATTTTGGGTTTCAATTTTGGCAATCGCCGATTTGAGTTCGTACTCTTGTTCTTGTTGTTTGTTTTTGAGTTTTTGCTGGCGGTAAACCAAATAAACAATCACGAGTAAGGCCAATGAAATCAATCCTAAAATTAAAAACTGGGTTTCTTTTTTCTTGATTTCCAATTCGCGAGTAGCGATTTCGGCTTTTGACATTTGAATGAGTCGTTCCTTTTTCTCGGTTTGGTATTTGGTTTCTAATTCGGCCGTTTGCTTTTCGGCTTTGCTAACCAATAACTGTTCGTCTAAAACCGCTAATTTATCCAAGTAAAAATCAACACTGTCGGGCTTGTTCAAATAAGAATAAACCGTGATTAAAGACTTGTAATTTTTCTGGAGTTTTTCGTTGTGATGGGTTTGCTCATAAAATGATTTGGTAGAAACCAATAGTTTTTTGGCATCAACGTATTTTTTATTGGTAATAAATTCTAGGGCCAGATTCAAATCAAAATTTGCCTTGTCTAATTCGGAGTTAAGTTCTTCTCTGACCTGCTTTGATTTTTCATACAGAGCCAAAGCGTCTTTCGATTTTTTCTGTTCCGATTTGATGGAAGCGATGTTGTTAAATCCGCTCGAAATACCTTTTTTATTCCCAACAGCAGTACAAGCTTTTACACTTTTGTCATAGTACTTCAGCGCATTAATGGTGTCTTGTTTATGCAAATACACATTTCCTAAATTGAGGCAGGAAACACACAATTCTTCCGTGAAATTATTTTTCTCCTGATAAAGCACCACATCGTTGATATACTTTTGGGCTTTGGAATAATTCTTAAGTTTGAGGTGAATTAAACCTATGTTTCCTTTGATGATGCTGGTATTTTTTTCGTCTTTTACTCCTTCAAAATATTCTAAAGCTTCGAGGAAAGAAGTCATCGCTTGTTTGTACTGGTGTGTCTTTTCGTAAATATTGGCCAAGTTATTGTTGATTTTAGCCAAGCCTTTCACATCCTTTCTAAGCTTTCTGATTTTGTAGGCCGATAAATAATTGGTTTTCGAATTGACAAAATCGCCTTTGATAAAATAAACCGCACCAATATCACTATAAACCTGAGCCATCAAAGTAGAATCGTTTAACTTTTTAGCCTCAACAGTTGCTTTTCCGCCGTAATGCAAGGCAGAATCTATACTGATTTTAGAATAATACCAAGTCAGGTCAGAATAAATACTTGCTGTTCTTTTGGCATCGGGATTGGCTTGTAAGTCTTTCTTTAATTTGTCTATAACATCCTGAGCATTTTGGGCGTTTACCGTTTGGGTCATCAGTGCCAAAACCATAAAAAGTAATGTATTTTTCATACGCAACATTTATAACGATATGGTGATATTGGTTCCGGATTCAGTGCTTTGCATAATAAATTCTCCTTTAATTTCCTCGATGCGCTTTTGCATATTGAGCAAGCCGTTTCCTTTTTCTGTGTTGGCCAAATCAAACCCTTTGCCATCATCTTTGATGACAATTTGAATCTTGTCTTTTATTTTTTCAACAAAAATATCGATGTTTTTTGCTACGGCATATTTGATACTGTTGTTGATAGCTTCTTGTATAGTTCGGTAGATATTCATTCCTTCGATGGAGGAAAACTGCAGATCTTTTAATTCGGCACCAACGGCAAAATTAAATTGAATTTCGCTTTTGGCTTCTTTGGCCTTATCTACAAAATTATGGATTCGGGTTTGCAAATCTTCGAAGGTAATTTGGCTTTTGTTCATGGCCCAAATGGTATCGCGAAGCTCAATAATAGTAGATTTGGCAAAATCACTGATACCGGAAAGTTTGTGGTCGAGTTTTGCATTTTGAATATCAAAGGCATACTTGATATTGTCTACCGACGAAATAATAAAAGTCAGTTGCGAACCGATATTGTCGTGTAAATCTCTTGAGATGGTTAATCTTTGTTCTTGTAACTTATTTTGGGTTTCGATTTTGGCAATAGCCGATTTGAGTTTAAACTCTTGCTCTTGTTGTTTGATTTTTAGCTTTTGTTGGCGATAAACCAAATAAATAATACACAGTAAAGCCAACGAAATCAAACCCAAAATAAGAAACTGTGTGTTTTTGTTTTCAATTTCGATCTCGCGTTCTCTAATTTCCGATTTCGATTGTAGTAATTGTTTTTCTTTTTTTTCGTTTTGGTATTTGGCTTCTAATTCAGAGAACGTTTCCGCACGTTCCACATCAAAAACCGAATCCCTGATTTTGATATAACTTTCTTGGTCTTGAACTGCTTTGGAGAGATTATTTCGCTTCTTATTGAACTTGGCTCTATGGTAATAAAAATCCCTTAATTTTTCGGCATTATCGCTTTTTTTGGCGTACAAATAGGCTTTTTCAAACAACTTTTCTGCTTCGTTAAAATCGTCTAATTCGTAGGCTATGGTGGCTAAATTGGTGTAATTCGTTGCACGTTCATAGTAGTAATCATTGTCTTTCACACCATTGTTTATCTCAAAATTCTTATCGTTGATTTTGAGTGCCGAACTGATCCATTTTTTGGCTTCTTTAAACTTTTTTTGCTTTAGCAATGTATTCCCGATATTGTTGTAAGTCTCGCCAGTATAAAGAGTGTCTTTGCCTTTATAATATTTGAATACTTTTTTGTGATAAAACAAAGCACTGTCGGGTTTGTTCCAATCGTCAAAATTGATGGCAATGGCGTTTAAAGCATTGCTAATCATGTCCGGATTTTTTTCTTTTTGGTTTACCCAAAATTTCAAAGCTTTCTTGCCATAAAAAACGCCTTTTTGATAACTCTCAAAATCATGATAAGTCAGCGAAAGCATGGCATTGAAAAAAGCTATCCAGTTCTCCTTCTTCTCTTTCTCAGCCAATCTGATTCCTTGTAGCGAATAATCAATGGCTTTATCATATTGACCTTGTTTTCGGTAAACCTTTGCCAAATTATTATAAACGGTCAAAAGGGAATTTATATCGTTGCTGTTTTGGAGTAATTTTAGCGCGCGTTGCCCATAAACAATGGAGCTGTCTAATTGGTTGTAATCACAACAACGGGCATTTTTGCAAAAATAGTATTGCGCTTCATCTTCAATGGTTTTGATGCTTTTTTTGGCAATTTTAAAGTAATAATAGGAAGAATCTTGAGAAGTAAAAGCCTTAATGAGCGTTTTTTTTATATCCTGAGAATTCGCCTCTACTGAAAAAAGCAATGTGATGGCTATGAAGTAGTAAAAGTTTTTCATGTAGAGATTGTATAGCATAAATGTATTAAAAATGTTAAAATTTTCAATGGCTAACTCTCTTTTTTTGGATACAAATCTTCCAATAACTGATAATTCAATTCAAAAACATTTTTACACAGCGCGATGTTGACCTCTTTCATTTTTGTTTTTAAATCTTCTGAAAGCTGGAGTTGTAAGGATTGCTTTTTATGTTCCTCATTGAGCTGATGAACAAACGCCTCTAATGGCTTTAATTTTGACTGAAATTGGTTTCTTTCCACAGTTATCTTATTCCTTAAAAAAAGAATAAAACCCAATTGAACAGCAAAAACAGTAATTAATAAAAAAGTCATTGTCGCTTATAATTAGTTTTCAAAATTCCATCAAAATAAAACAAAAAAAAATACGGCATACGCCGTATTTTATAATAAAGTCGGAATTGTATAATTTAGTTTGAAGTAAAATTTACATTGAAAGCGCCATTCGTAATTGCTTTTGTGTCAACACCATCTTGGTTTTTACCGGTAAAAGTAAAAGTCCCTTTAACATTGGCATCCGAAATTTCGCTGATAGTAATTGAACCAACCACACCTGAACCATCATATGGCGCTGCCCAAGTTTGAGAAGCCATTGGATTACTGATATTGGCCTCAATATAACTGGCAATAGCAGAGATATTAGCTGTATCGCTGATTTCGTAAGTTCCGGTACCGCCATCATAGTCGCTTACAATCAATTGAATTGCCTTTCCTGTGGCATCGCTTCCTTGCACAATAATAGTAGTAAAACCTCCTATCACTTGTTTTGTGGCAAAAGTCGCCAAATCCATAGAGACAAAATTAGAGCTCCCAACTCTGGCTTTAACTTGCCCTAACGACGCTGTTGTACCACCTCCGCCTCCATCATCGCTACTGCATGATGATAATAAAGTTGTTAGCGCAATGGCTAATACGATTCCGAATTGTTTCATAGTTTTCATGTTTAAAAAAGGTTAAAGTTATTACTGCAAATCTTACATTTTAGCCTTGGTTAATCAATACGGCATTTGTCGTATTTTAGCCATACTTCATTATTAATTTTGTTTTGTCAAATCGGATTTAGGCAATGGAATAAATTTTAAAACATTAGTTTCGTCTTGACTGGAAATATAATACAACACTTCATTTTTCTCATCATAAAAAGGCAACCCATCAAAGTCGGTTGTATTGACTTTACTTCCCAAATTTATGGGTTCTGACCAGTTTTTCCAAGTATCATCTAATCGATAAGAAACAAAAACATCATAACTGCCAAAAGCACTAAATCCGTCACTGCTGAACAACATTGTTTTGTTATCAGACAACAACTGGCACATGCCTTCATCGGCCGCTGAATTAATTACCTTACCCATATTTTGCAAAAACCCATAAGTTCCGTCTTCCTTCTGTTGGGCAAAATACAAATCACTTCCGCCTTGAGAAAAGTCGGTTTCAATACCCATAATCAAAACCTTTCTATCCGTGCTAAGAAATGCTTCGGCAGTATCGTCATAGTTATTAAAGGCTGCCACTTTTAGGTGACCTAAATTTTGATAATCGCCATTATTTACGGCAAATAATTCAAAGCCGGTTTCATTAGTTCCCGGATTGTGTAAGACTCCACCTTTCAACATAAAATCACTACCTATACATCTTACATGATTGTATCTGTCATTGGTATTAAGTGCCGGTTCATTTTTTTTATTGCTCCATTTTCCGGAAGCGTCTTTGGTAAAAGAGTATATTTCATTCTTGGTATCGTTTATCGCAGTAACAAAAAATTTATTGCCATCAACCGAAACAGAACAACTTGAAGGCTCAATCTCGGGTAAATTCAATGTTTGAGCCAAAGTAAGGTTTTCAAAAGTGGTAGTTGTATTAACTGAGGGTTGAATCGGAGTTTCCGAATCAGAAATTCCAATGGCATCGACTTCTTTTTGTCCGGGAAGCAAAGCAAAATTAAATTCTACCCTAACCGCCACAACGCCAGAAACCGCTTCTTCAAGTATAGCATATTCTACACCCGGATTGACCACATCCGGACTTTCCTGAATCTTTCTTCGTTTGCGTTTAAAATAATAATTTCTATCAGCCGGAATCGTGGCTTTGAAAGTAACCGTTTTATAATTGGCTTTTCGCGACCAAACACGTTTGTATTTTCCTGAACCATCGTCGACCGCTACACTGACTACACAACCGGCATTCAGGTTTTCAAAAATGGCGACTTGTTTTACGGTTTGTGGTTTTTCAAAACCCACTTCCAACCATTCATAACCATCTAAGGCCTTTTTGGGCGTCCAGGCATTCGGACTGCTGCCACCTTGCGGAAAAACATCGGGTTTACCTAATATTCTTTTTATTCCGTGCTGTTTTCCTCCTAAATCGGAAGAAAATTTAATGAGTTTATTGGCCCATTGGATTTGTTGTGCATTGGCAGAAAACAGGACAAAGAATGCGACACAGAGTAAGGATACATTTTTCATAATGATTGTGATTAAAAAAGGACTGCAATTGCTTGCAGTCCCAAAACTAACTTCCTAAAAAACTCAATTATTTACTTTTATCTTTTCTACTTTTTTGCCTTTAAAAGCAAAGATAAATTCACCGTCATCGGTAATATCAATTCCGGCGCCGTATTGCGGACTTCCGCCTTTACCTTTAGATTGCACCGAACCTTTGGTTTCCCCGTTGGTCATATCAATGCCGTAGATGATATTTTTGCTGTTTCTTTGGTCTCTTAAATAATAATTCCCTTCAATTTCATAGAAATAATCGACACCACGGATTTTTTCAGTAGCATAAACTCTGGAACCGTCTTTCTTGTTGTAGGAAGCCAATCCTTTTTCGGAAAGCACGACGACTTTTTCTCCAAAGTCAATTACATCCGTAGCTTTACCTACTTTGGCATCATTGTGCTTCACATTGAATAATTGATTGCCTGATGCAATATCGTAACCGTAAAATTCATCTCCGTCACCTACAAAAAGGGTTTTGTTGTTTTCTATGATAAAATCGGTGATGCGTTTGTCAAACTTCTCAGAACGCCAAGCAGTAGTCCCAGTTTTATCGTCTAAGCACAATACTGAATTCTTTTGGGCTTTATAATCCCAATAAATATAAGGAACCCATTGTTTAACAGAACCTCCGCCAAAACCGCCCAATGCCATTCCGGCAGACAAACCGCTTGAGGTTTCCTCTAATCTGAATTCCTGAACTTGGACTTTTCCACCAACTTGCACCAAAACTTTGTCCCCTGATTTATAGATATTCGGCATACAAAAAGCACCGGTAATTTTTTCAGAAGCCCAAAGTAATTTACCCGAAGCCAAATCATGTTTCTCTACATATTTGGTGCGGTCTCTTGTTCCCAAAATAACGATATAAACTGCATCATCCGTGAATAAAGGATCAGCAATAGTTCGGTAGATTTTAGAACGTTTTCCACCACTGAACAAACCACCTTTGGCACCGGCCATATCGTTTTCATAAGTCACTTCCCAAAGTTTTTGTCCGTTATTGATGTTGTAAACCTGTAATCCGTCTAAGTACATGTATAACTTATCGCCTTTGATCCACAAGTCTACAATCGCTCTTCTGGTAACCAATTCTTTTTCTATAGTACCTAAGAAAGTGGCATCCCAAAGAATCTCACCATTGGTAGCATTAATTTTCACTAATTGATTCTTGAATCCGGCAAACAAAGCGCCTAATGCGGTTGGCTTAAAGTTAATCATGATGATTTCGTTTCTGCCGGCATCATAAATGTATTTTCCAACACCGCCTTTAAAACGATTGGTTTCCCACACTTTTTCTCCTGTTGCTGCTTTTACTAAAATTACCGAAGCTTTTTGCGAAATCAGGAAAGCATCTAATTCATAAATGTATTTTACCGTTTCTAATTCACCTTCATCTCCGCCATCCTCAGCTTTGGTGCCTTTTTGAATTAAGTTTTGGTATTCCTCAGAATTCCACAATTCTTTTCCGGTCACGATATCGAGTACTGCTACTCTGTCGGTTCCTAATTTTCTTTCGTCAAAAAGAAACAAATAACCACCTTTGTCACCCGATTTTTGAATTACATATTGGTATTCACATTTGTTGGTTTTGTTAGTGGTGATTTTTTTATAGTCGCCACTCCAAATTGTTTTTCCATTTACATCTAAAACTGTTGCAGAATTGTCATCGGTAGCCAAAATATATTTGCCATTGTTTACAGAAACCGCTAAGCGTGAAGCTTTGTTGTCAAATTCTGATTCCCAAACGGTACCAAAACTGCCCGATTTTTTTCCGGCTCCTTTGCCTTTACCCAAAAGTTTTCCAAACTGGGCATTTGCGGGTAATGCGACTGCTAAACCGAGCATCAGCATTACTAAAGTAATTTTTTTCATGATTTATTGTTTTTATTGTTAGGGTTAAAAAGTAACAGTGTATCGAATTTTATATCGCTGTTGTCTTTGTAGTTTAAATTTGAATTTGTGATCAAGAATGTAGCTCGACATGAAATTGATAAAATCAATATTCTTGATATCGCTGTCTACTTTGAAGAAGGAAGAAACCTTCCCGTTTTGCACTACCCCGATGTCAATGACCATAGTGCCTTTGACCTCAGCGTATTTTTTGTTTTTCTTTTTGAGAAATTCCTCCGATTGGAAGACTTCATCAATCTCTTTGGTAACGGTTTCCGCCACTACTTCATCATCTGTCAGTACCGGTTTTTGAGCCAATACATTTTGAGTAGAAAGCAAAAGAAATGCGAATACCAATAGTGCCTTAATTGTTTTCATGGTTTTTAGGTTGTTAAATACATAACAAACCTATAGCGAAATACTAAGGCAGGAAATACGGCAAATGTCGTATTTTGTTAAAATTGAAAGTGCGGGAATTCAGCTTGAAGCTTGATAATCTTTTGGTTAAGTGTGGCCAAAAAATGTTGGTGACTTTCCGTATTTGGGTTAAACGGACGATGGGCTAATCCTTTTTGGATGTCGCAAACTTCTTGCATTGTGCCGAACCATTTTGAGTCAATATAATGCTCAAAAAAGCGAATCCAAATGTAATCGATGGCGGTTTGGCTTGGATGCAGCATGTCTTCGGCGTAGAAACGGTAATCACGGAGTTCGTCCATCATGATTTCGCATGATGGGAAATAATTTGTGTTCAGTGCGCAGTGTTCAGTGTTCAATAATTTGTGTAAAGCCGAGATAAGATGTGCTTTGCTTCTTTGGTTTTCTGCAAAACCGTCTTTGAGGTGACGCACCGGTGAAATGGTGAAGATGAAATGACAATTGGGATTGACTTTTCGGATTAAAGCAATGGTATTTTGGATGGATTGCTCAATGGTTTCAGGCGACAGGATTTCTTTGGTAAATTCTTTTTGGGGAACTTTATGGCAATTGGCTACGATTTCATTAGTCGAATTGTGACGGTAAACCCAAGATGTTCCGAAAGTAATAATGATATGACTTGTTTGGATTATTAGATTATTAGATTGTTGGATTGTTAGATTTAATCTTTCTAAGAACTCCTCTTTGTTGCAACAACTTAACTCAGAGTGCATTTCGTAACAATGCCACAAATCGTTGTGAAAGAAAATATCTGCTTCGGTAAACAAGCGTTGGTTCACAATCCTATTTACTAATTTCTCAATCGAAACCGGATTGAAAATAATCCCGAAAGGATTGGTAGTGATTTGAAATTTAAAATACTCGAATTTATCACCCATATTATCGGCAAAACAAGAACCAAGTGACAATAACTTAGAACTGTACTGAATAGGATGTTCATAAATAGGAACCGGAACTTTGGTGGTGAAATTCATCTTTGTATTTTGATTCGTTTATTTCGTCAGTTCGCTGACGCTCGGGTCAAAAGTACGAAATAGTACAAAAATAAAAACCCTTTCATTGACAGGTGAAAGGGTTTTCGGGAAATAGTGTTTGATTTGATTTATTTGAAATATGAAAATTGATATTGGTATATTCCATCCTCACTGTAAAGTGCTGTTGGATAATTATCTGTATTGTAATCAGCTTGCATCGTAACCTGAGTATCAGCATTTCCTGAAATCGCTGTGGTTTGTTGCGTCATATTGTGTTGCATCCCAAACAATCCGTTGGCAATAAAACTGTATAATTTAATCGCATTAATTCCGGTCACATTTTGCATTGGATGATGAGCGCTGTCATAAGCATAAGTAATACTATAAGACAAAGTCGTTGAACTGTACTCTTTTCGACTAACTTCTCCATTTTGGAAATAGAACTTTTCGGAGATACTCGACAAATTGGTTTGTGAATTGATGTCGCCGCTATAACCCGTTACCGAAACAGTACCATCATTGTTATAAGTAAATACGTTTTTGAAACCATAATTACTCGCCGGTTGTAATTTTACAACGGCAGTCAATTGATTATTGGTGTTGTAGGTGAATTGCGTTGTAGCCGTATTTTGGTTAGAGGCATCGTAACGTTTAATTTCAGTAATTAAATCTCCGTTGTATACATATTTGTCATAACCGATTCCGTCAGTTTGCGCCTCAATTTCGAAAGCTACTTTGGTCAATTTAGTTCCGCTGTACGAAAAAGTATGCGTGGCATTTTGACCCATGGTTACGGCTGTCAATTTCTTTAACAACACAGGATTGTCAGAGTCACTATCACTAGAGCACGATACAAACGATAAAACGAGTAGGGAAACTAAAATAAACTGAATAGCTTTTTTCATAGGTTAAGATTTTGTTGTAAAAAAATACGGGGCGGTATTCAATTACAAGTCAAATGTAGATAAGCTGTTCTTTGGGAAGAAAATTTTTCGACATACTGTCAATAAATCTGTTATTCGGCAGATTTTGAAGCAGATTGAACCGTTCATCGATAAAATAAAACCCTTTCAATCAATCGATTAAAAGGGTTTATTATGTTTAGGGTTGTCTTTTATTTTATAAAATCAACTGCTTTTTCTAAAGCTTCTTTGATTCCATCAACATTCTTTCCTCCGGCTGTGGCAAAGAACGGTTGTCCGCCACCGCCACCTTGAATGTATTTCCCTAATTCGCGAACAACTGTTCCGGCGTTTAGGTTTTTCTCGGCTACTAATTCTTTGGAAATGTAGCAAGTCAACATTGGTTTGTCTTCATCAGCAGTGGCTAAAACCAAGAATAAATTGGTTCCCAAAGTTCCTAATTCATAAGCCAAATCTTTTGCACCTTCCGGATTTAAATCGACTTGAGTCGCTAAGAATTTCACACCATTAACCTCTTGTAATTGAGAAGCCAATTCTCCTTTAAGGTTTTTGGCTTTTTCTTTCAGCAATTGCTCAATTTGTTTTTTCAGTTTGGCATTTTCGTCTTGCAAAGAAACCACAGCTTTGATTGTATCTTGAGGATTTTT
This sequence comes from Flavobacterium sp., assembly GCF_046296355.1. GTDB lineage: Bacteria > Bacteroidota > Bacteroidia > Flavobacteriales > Flavobacteriaceae > Flavobacterium. The sequence continues at coordinate 25,729 of NZ_JBKBLM010000009.1, read as the reverse complement.
TAAAGTTTCTTTAATTGTAGCCAAAGCGTTTTCCTGTTGTGTGAAAAAATCTTTCACCGCATCGCCTGTTATTGCTTCAATACGACGAATTCCGGCTGCTACAGCACCTTCAGATACAATTTTGAAATGCCAGATGTCAGCAGTGTTTTTCACGTGAATTCCACCACAAAGTTCTTTACTGTCGCCGAATTCAATCATACGAACACTATCTCCGTATTTTTCTCCGAACAAAGCCATCGCGCCTTTAGCCAAAGCTTCTTGAATCGGAATATTTCTGTATTCTGCCAATTGCAATTGGGCTTCAATTTGGGCATTTACACTTGCTTCTACTTGGCTTAATTCTTCATCGGTAACTTTACTAAAATGTGAAAAATCAAAACGCAAATAGTTTGGATTTACCAATGAACCTTTTTGCTCCACATGTGTTCCTAAAATGTTTCTCAAAGCCAAATGCATCAAATGCGTAGCCGAGTGATTTTTGGAAGTCGAGGTTCTCAAATCAGTATTAACTTTGGCTACGAAAGCTGCATTTACATTTTCGGGCAATTGTTTGGCGAAATGTAAAATCAGGTTGTTCTCTTTTTTGGTGTCAATGATGTCAATAGTTTCATTGGCTGAAACCAAAGTTCCTTTATCGCCCACTTGTCCTCCGCCTTCCGGATAGAATGGTGTGTTATCTATAACGATTTGGTATAAAACACCGTCTTTTTTACTGTCAACTTTACGGATACGGGTGATTTTCACTTCGTTTTCCGTTTGATCATAACCCACGAAAGTTTCCACGTTACCCGGAATTAAAACCGACCAATCTTCTGTCGACACTTCTGAAGCGGCACGTGAACGGTTTTTTTGTTCTTGCATAGACGCGTCGAATTCGCTTTCGTTGAACGACATGCCTTTTTCTTTCAGAATCAGAGCCGTTAAATCTTTCGGGAAACCGAACGTATCATATAATTCGAACGCTTTCGCGCCCGGAACTTCAGTTCCTTTGTTTTGTGCCACAACATTTTCCAACAACTGTAAACCTTGGTCTAACGTTCTTAAAAAAGAAGCTTCTTCTTCACGGATTACGTTGGTAACTAATTGTTGTTGCGATTTGATTTCCGGGAAAAATTCTCCCATTTGATTCGCCAAAACTTCTACCAGCTTATTTATAAAAGGTTCTTTGGTATTTAAAAACGTAAAGCCGTAGCGAATCGCACGACGCAAAATTCTGCGGATTACATAACCTGCACCGGTATTAGATGGCAATTGTCCATCAGCAATGGCGAAAGCAACGGCACGAACGTGGTCCACAATCACACGAATCGCTATGTTGGTTTTGTTTTGTTCTTCGCTTATATTTTTAACTTCGTTGGAAGTATATTTTAATCCTGTGATTTCTTCAATTTTGACAATCAGTGGAGTGAAAACATCGGTGTCGTAATTTGACGTTACGTTTTGCATCGCCATACACAAACGCTCAAATCCCATTCCGGTATCGACGTGTTGTGCAGGAAGTTTTTCTAACGAACCATCAGCTTTGCGGTTGAATTCCATGAATACGTTGTTCCAAATTTCCACTACTTGCGGATGATCAGCGTTTACTAGACTTCTTCCTGAAACTGCTGCTCTTTCGGCATCGGTTCTTAAATCGATATGGATTTCGGAACACGGACCACATGGACCTTGATCACCCATTTCCCAAAAGTTGTCTTTTTTGTTACCCAAAATTATTCTGTCTTCCGGAACGTATTGTTTCCAAATGTCCCAAGCTTCTTGGTCGAAAGCCACATTCTCGGCAGGATTGCCTTCGAACACGGAAACGTACAAACGGTCTTTGTCTAATTTTAATACTTCGGTTAGGAATTCCCACGCCCAATCCAACGCTTCTTTTTTGAAGTAATCGCCGAAAGACCAGTTGCCCAGCATTTCGAACATGGTGTGGTGGTAAGTATCGAAACCTACATCTTCCAAGTCGTTGTGTTTTCCTGACACACGAAGACATTTTTGGGTATCGGCTATACGTTTGCTTTTAGGCGTACCGTTTCCTAAAAAATATTCTTTGAATTGCGCCATTCCCGAGTTGTTGAACATCAGGGTTGGATCGTCTTTTAGAACGATTGGAGCCGAAGGAACGATTAAGTGTCCTTTGCTTTCAAAGAATTGTAAGTAGGCTTTTCGAATGTCTTGTGATTTCATTTTAGATTATTAGACTGTTAGATCTTTAGATTAATTACATTTAAAAAAATGGTTTACTGTTTAGCCCTGATGGTAGTGAAAATCCTCGAAGAGATTGTAACGGACAGCAGGAATAAGGTTTACTAAAATGCCCGAGCCATTCGCTCCTAAAATAAATTTAGGGATTGACTGAAACATTTGTTAAATTTGTTCGTATAACCATTGTTTTCTTAAAACAAGCACAAAAATAGTATAAAATAAAAGATGGCGAAAAAAGTAAAGTATTATTTCGATACCGAAAGTTTGGCTTACCGTAAAATCAAACCAAAACTCTCCAAAAAACTGGGTTATATTGGATTATTTTTACTCGCATCAGGATTATTTGGCTTTTTGTGTTTTGTGGTTTTGCTGAACAGTTCCTATTTAGAAACTCCGAAAGATAGATTACAGGCGCGTGAAATTGAAACGATGAAGTTGCGCTATTCCATTTTGAACAAAAAAATTGACCAAGTCGAAGAAGTGTTGGCGGATGTTGAGGAAAGAGACAATAATATTTACCGAGCTTATTTTAATACGTCACCTATTCCGGCGGAACAACGCAAAGCGGGTTTTGGCGGTGTGAATCGGTACAAAGAATTAGAAGGATTTGACAACTCGGAATTGGTGGTGAATACTTCCAAAAGAGTAGATATCATTTCGAAAGAATTGGCTATTCAGTCGAAATCGTTGGATGAAATTTTGAAGTTAGCCAAAGAGAAAAACAAATTGCTTTCAGCGATTCCGGCAATACAACCGGTGAAAAATGAGCAAATGAAGCGAGTGGCTTCGGGTTTTGGTTATCGAAGTGACCCATTTACCAAAGTGCGTAAGATGCACGAAGGCATGGATTTCACGGCGAAAACGGGAACTCCGATTTTTGCCACTGGTGATGGTGTTGTAAAAAATGCAGACAATTCAAAATCTGGTTTCGGAAACCATATAGAAATCAGTCATGGTTATGGTTATTTGACGTTATATGCACATTTGAGTAAATACAAAGTCAGAGCCGGACAAAGGGTAAAACGTGGTGATGTGATTGGTTATGTGGGAAGCACAGGCCGAAGTGAAGCACCGCATTTGCATTATGAAGTGCACAAAGACGGCAAAGTCGTGAATCCGCTGAATTTTTATTACGGAAATATTTCGGCAGCAGAATACACGGTTATTTCGAAATTGGCGAATCAGGAGAATCAGTCACTTGACTAAAGTTCAAGTTTTATAAACATAGAAAAACAAAACACTATGCATATAGAGTTAAAAGAAGGAAAAAGATATTACAGCATTGGCGAAGTAGCCAAGGCTTTTAATGTGAATGCCTCATTGATTCGTTTTTGGGACAAAGAATTTGACATCTTAAAACCTAAGAAAAACGCCAAAGGTAACCGAATGTTCACGCCGGAAGATGTGAAAAATATACAACTGATTTACCATTTGGTTAAAGAACGTGGCTTTACGCTTGACGGTGCAAGAACGCATTTAAAAGAAGGCCAAAAGAAAACTTTGGACAAATTTGAAATCATCAGTAAACTGGAAACAGTGAAAGCACAATTATTAAATATCAAGAACCAACTTTAGGTCTGGTTTTTGTAACAAACGAAAAAAATTAAAAACTAATAACAAACCTTAAATTAAAACAAACATGGATTTTAAAAAATTTTTACCTTGGATTATTGGAATTGGATTGATCTTAATCATTGCTTTTTGGGTAATGGGTGTGATGAACAAAGGCTTGCAAAAAGACCAAGCAGTAAATAAAGAGTGGGGAAATGTAAACACAGCTTATCAAAGAAGAAATGACTTAATTGGAAATTTAGTAAACACTGTAAAAGGTGCGGCTGAATTTGAAAAAGGAACTTTAACAGCAGTGATTGAGGCCAGAGCAAAAGCTACTGCAGTAACTATTGATCCTTCTAATGTAACCCCGGAACAATTAGCCGCTTTTAACTCAGCACAATCAGGAGTTTCTTCATCATTATCAAGACTTTTAGTTTCGGTAGAGCAATATCCGGACCTGAAAGCCAACCAAAATTTCTTGAAACTACAAGATGAATTGGCGAGTACTGAAAACCAAATTTTAACGTCAAGAACACGCTTTAATGAATCTGTTTTAGATTATAACGGTTATGTATTGGCGATGCCACAAAGTATATTTTTAGGAAAATATAAAGAAAAACCATATTTCAAAGCCGTTGAAGGTGCTGAAAAACCGGTAGAAGTAAAATTCTAATTGATCGCCATGTCTAAAGTAGAAGACTTTTTAACCTCAGAAGAAGAGCAAGAAATTGTTGAAGCTATTCGCGTGGCCGAAAAAAATACTTCCGGGGAAATTAGAGTACACATAGAAAAACATACTTCCATCGAACCGTTTGAGCGGGCGATGGAAGTTTTCCATTTGTTAAAAATGGATGAAACCGAATTGAAAAACGGGGTTTTAATTTACCTCGCGGTCAAAGACAAACACTTTGTGATTTGCGGCGACAAAGGCATCAACGATTTGGTTCCGAATGATTTTTGGGATTGTACCCGTGATGTCATGTCGAAAAACTTTAAAGAAAGTAAATACAAACAAGGTCTTGTGGAAGGCATACTTAGAGCCGGAGAACAACTCCAAAAATACTTCCCCTACCAAGACGGAGACACCGATGAATTATCAAACGAAATATCAAAAGGAGAATGAAATATAACATAACTATTCCCGTTTTCCTGAAGCTAATCATTTTTCTTTTTGTTTCACAAGTTGGTTTTGCTCAATATACCATCCCTAAAATACCAAAAGTTCAAACTTCCGTTTACGATTATGCCAATGTTTTGAGTCCGGAAGAGAAAATACAGCTCGAACAAAAACTCATTCGTTATTCTGACAGTACTTCAACTCAAATTGTGGTGATTACCATTGAAAGTTTACAAGGTGAAGACATAGGAATTTTGACTCCAAAATGGGGACAAACATGGGGCATTGGCGGCAGCAAAGAAAACGACAACGGTGTAATTATTCTTTTGGCAAAAGCCGAAAGAAAGATTTGGATTTCGGCAGGATACGGATTAGAAGACCGATTAACAGCCGGAATTGGCGGAGAAATTACGCGAAACATTATTATTCCCGAGTTCAAAGCCGGAAGTTATTATCGCGGCTTAGACAAAGGTGTTGACGCTTTATTTGATGTCTTTAAAGGCAAATACAAAGGCGAAAGAAAAAAAAGTAAAAAAAATGGCGACTTTCCCATTTTACCTATCATCATTATCATCATTGTCATCATATTTATAATCGCTAAGAACAAAGGCAATGGTGGCGGTGGAAACCATGGTAATCGCGGCGGTGGCTTTGACTTAGCGGATATCATTATCCTAAGCAGTTTGGGCCGTGGTGGTGGCGGTAGCTTTGGTGGTGGTTCTTCCGGAGGAGGTTTTGGCGGCGGCGGATTCGGTGGCGGATTTGGCGGTGGCGGATTCTCAGGCGGTGGTTCAGGTGGAAGTTGGTAGTAAGTAGAACAATTAAGTTACAAATCATAGATTTAAAATACATAAAAAAATCCTTCTCAAATAAATGAGAAGGATTTTTTATTAATAATTTGATTGAAAATTAATTATCTTTTCACCACTCGTATGGTTTTAATATCTGATCCATTAGTAATATTTACATTGTAAACTCCACTTGGATAATTATTTCCTATAGTTAATCCTTCTAAATCATCTGCTGTAGTATCAATTCGCTCAATTAAACGACCGACCATGTCGTATACTTTGATGCTGATCATCTCTTTTGATGAAGTATTAACGTCAATCGCAAAGGTAACAGCAAATGGATTAGGGTAAGCAATCGCTGAAAATAGTTCATTTGTTAAAACAGAACTATCAGCTGTTTTTGCATTAGCCAAGGCACATGGTGTAATATCCCAACCCATAAAAACTCTACAATTATCAAAAGCGTTATTTATTGATTCAACAGCTTTCTGAATTACTAAAAGGCTAACACCACTTTCTGAGCCAATAATATTGTCCGAATTACCCAACGCGCGATTTGCTAAATCTAGTAATCCTGCAACAGTTTTGTTTCCATTTTCATCAGCAATAATGGCATTAACTACTACACTATTAAGAGTAGTATATCTATATTCGTTTGTACTAGTGTCACAAACTCTTTCAGTTGGTAAATTAGAGCCACATCCACCTACAGGTTTAGCTGTTGCAAAAGTTCCTGTTTGTAATTTAAATCCCCCTAAAAACGATGGACTTGTTGTGTTTATATTTAAGGCTAATGTGATTGCTTGTGCCAATAATCCATTTTTAATTTTACCATTTGGTAAAGAACAAATAGAAGTATTTCCGACGTTTAATTCTTTAGGACTTCCGCCACCAGGTAATTTATTAATAATACACTGTGCTCCAGTTGGTGAAGTAATTACTACTGAACGACCCGGACTCCCTAAAGTAATTGTTCCTCCAGCGTTACTTAAACTTTGAGTAAGAAGTTGCAAAGTAGATAGGCTTCCTGTTGTGCCATTACAATAACTTCCCCCAATATTACCCCAAGCTCCTACACCATAAGTACACATAAAATCTGTTACTTTCACCGTAGTAGACGCCGAACCCGTACAGGAAGATGTAACAGTGTATGTATAAACTCCCGTGCCTGCTAATGCTGGGCTCCATGTTCCTCCTGATGTAGGATCTCCACCTAAGGCAACAAATAGTTGTGAATCTGTAACTGAAGTGCCATTAGCAATAACCAATGAGCCATTTATACCAGGATTAAGAGGCAACACATCATCAGTACGTGCAGGAACTCTTTGAATTCTACAATCCTGAACCAATGGGGTTTCTTCTATACCATAAGGTATTGTATCATATTGATTTTTCATAAATTCAGCAAACGCATCTTGTTCAGAACCCGGATTTGTAAATGATGCCATCCCCGGACCTTGTTGTGGCAATGTATTCAAATCAACTCTGTCTGTTCCTAATGTATTAAACGGGAAACCATCTCCACCACTTGCAAGGAAGTTCAAGGTAACCACTCTAAATGTACGTGATAAATTACCAGTCGTTGTACCATTTTGAACTAAAGTATCTGTAACGTTACCTGATGAATCAGTGATTACTGCATTTAGAATCCTTGAACCCACAGGATTGCTAAAGTTGTAACTGTATCTTACACCTGCAACTTGCGCAAACTGACCTGGGGTAGAAGTAGCGGTTGTTCCGGCTACTGCATGTTCGAGTATCGCCCTCAATCCGCTTGCAGTAAGTGTAACCAAAGAAAGTTGATTGTTAAATCGCAATGAGTTTTCTATATCTAATTGAGAAATATCACCAGATTGTTTACCCGCTGATGGATTGGCAATAGGCGGCACCAAAGTTACCTCATCACCAACGGCTATAACATTTCCAATTGCTGAACGGATACCACCACCATTTTTGATAGAAATTACAGTTGCTGGATCATAAAAATTAGCCATCCACAAATTTGCTTCTGCTGTTACATTTCCGAGATTAGTTTCTTCTGTTCGTACAAAATTTCTTCGTCCTTCGAGGAATACAGATGTTTTACCAAAAAGATTACCATCTTTTAAAGTAATTACATTTCCGATTGCATTACATAATAACTGTACTTGATAACCTCGTGTACCTACTGCAAAGGCATTTCCAACATTGGCGCCCCATACATCATTTAGTCCTTGTTCATCTGTTGCGTAAACACCCGAGATTAATGGGTCGATTGTTGATGGAATCAAGGTCCCATCAGAATCAAAACCTACTACTAATCTTCCAACATATTGATAATTTCCATCTGTATTAATTAATGCTATTGTTTTTCCATCTAAGTCTGTAGCAAGAAACGGATACGTTTCTACAGCAACATCACCTGAGCGTAAACGGTCATTAGCATCGGCCATTAATGTATTTGAACCACCTGCCATTATAATATCTACTCCCGTTAATTTTGTAGCCAATTCTTTTTCAAAAGCAATTTGCTGTAAATGAGAAAGTAGAATAATCTTATTACATCCATCATTAATCAATGAATTAACAACCGGCTGAATTATCCCGGACAAAATCGTCATATCATTAGCGCCACCTCCAATTACAGTTGTAGCTCCAGGTGAAGAAATACTTGCCAAAACCTGTGTAGTAGCACCCACAACACCAATTTTTTGACCACCTTTCATAATGATAGTTGATGGGGCAAGTTTTAATTTATTTGTTATTGCACTGCGAGATTCGGAAGGATTTGACTGGAAACTAGTATTCAATCTCAATCGATCTGTTGTTGCTATGCCGGATAAATTTGAATCACCACTGAAATTTAAATTAGAACTTAAGTATGGAAATTGAGCGCCAAACCATGTTGTTATTGTTGCGCCTGTATTATTTGCTCCACCAATTATTGTTCTTATTTCATTTGTACCTAAATCAAATTCATGATTACCTAGTGCTGAAGCTTCAATTCCGATAAAGTTCATAATGGAAATATCTGCTCTACCTATACTTGCTGCCAAATTAACAGGAGGACTAGTAAAGGTAGTGCTGTAGTAACTCTCATAAGCCGTTTTGAAAACAGCGGCAAGACTTGGATCGCCCCCAGTACTTAAGAATGGTCCTGGAATATAGTTATCACCAGAAGAAAGTTTAATTGTATTTGAATAGGTATCTTCAAGTTGGTCAATAATTGCTGCAAAACGTGGAGCATCTGTAACCGCTTCAACTGCTCCTTCAAAATCAGATGCATGTAATATCTGCATTGTAAACACGAAATCATTAATTGAGATGTTTTGAGATGAAATACTACCTAAAGCAATACCCGATGAAGGGTTGCTGATAGTTAAAACAGCTGTTTCAATAGATTCCACAGTATTGTCATTCAAAACCGTAAATGTAACTGAACCACTTGTTTCGCCTGAAAAAATTGTAATTGTTGTATTATTTAAATTATAATCGGATGAAGTAATATTTGTCCCTGATACATTTAGCGAAAGTGTTTTATTGCCATCAACTGGTACCGAAGAAGTAGCAGTTACAGTAACTACAGTACCCGCAGTTTCAGAAGCTATGTTAGTACTGACAGCTAAATCTACTGTTGGTGGTGCAAATTCGTATACAGAAATAGTTTTGCTTACCTCAGCACTTACAAATACTAATGCGTTACCTGTTGGACTATCAGATGAAGGAACAAAAATTATTCCTTCTACTCCTAAATCAGCAGCTGTGTTAATATATTGCTTGAAAATAGGTGCCGTAGGATTAGTTATGTCGTACATAAAAATATCCCCTGTTCTTTCGCTCCCAACAAAGGCATAAAGTACCCCATTTACCATTCCGGTTGTTACACCTTCAGGCTCAGGTCCTTTGTTATCACTACGACCGTCAAAAGAAGATGATGTACCATCTGAATTGAAAGCCAATGCGTTTTGAGTGGCTGTAATTTGCTCTAATTGATCTCCACTATCATAAACTTGGGTAAAAGTACTGTTCCAAATACTGAATGAACGAGAACCCAATGCATGTATCTCGTCAAAATCAGTATCTGCATCGGTGTTACCCGTTGCACTTGATAATTGAAGTCGACCTAAATTAGCATTCAATTTTAAAGTTGCAGCATTTGGAAAAATAGTAGCATCTAAAACATATCCTGCAGCACCTACTCTTATTTCTTCAGAAAATCCTAAATAATCACGTGAGTCACCTTCGTTTGCAGTAATAAAGAAAGTGTTACCTCCGCTTACGAAACTAGCTATGGCATCAGGCATATACATTCCTTTTACAGGCCAGTTTTGGATATTAATTGTTCCGGTAGTCGAGGTTAAGTCTCTATCACTTGCGTCAAATCCGTTTCCGGCTATACTGTGATCTTTCAATCCCAAAGGATAAATATTAGTTACTGTAGCGGATGCTATGTTTACTATTGCAACAGCATTGTTTTCTTGTAATGTTACAGCGGCAGTAGCATTATCAATAAAAGTAACATACTCTGGCTCTAAATCTTGTGCCACTGAAGCATTAGGCCCATAAATTCGTACACCTGAAGCCTTAAGAGCAGCCATTTGTGAATTGAAATTTATAAATGTAGCTTCTGTGACAGTAGCACTTGCTATTCCTGCAGAAATATCTATAATAGAAACAGAACCTTCGGGATCGAATGATGTAGCTTGATTGTAGCTATTTGGTTCACCTTCATTTGCTGTTAAAATTTTAGTACCGTCTGGGCTAAAGGCAATCATGTCCGGCAAGTATCCGACTGTAACATCAGAAATATAAGTAGCTGTCACAGGATTGTAAAATGCAACCTTACCCAATTGTTGTGCATTGTTAGCACCAACAATGGCAAAACTAAAAGCTAGAACACCGTTTTTTATTGCTACCGAATTGGGTAAAGCAGTAGTTCCTGGAGCCAATGTTAGCCCGTAAGGTATTGTCGTTGGACTTGACAGAACGCCTGTATTGCTCAAAGTATAATACTCTATAGCGTTTCCTGCCACCGTAAAAAGACGGTTTGTAGCAGGATCAAAAGCTGAAATTTCAGCGCCATTGGTACTAGCTACAGAAGACTTTACAGCCAACTGCGCACTGCTACTTTCTATAAAGAAAAAGCTGAATAAAGCCAAAAAACATAGTATAGAACTATGCTTTTCTAGAAGAAATTTTTTCATCATTGTTGTTGTTTTAAATTTTGACAGTCAAATTTAGATTATATTAAAAAGTTAAAAATCAATTCAACTTTATATAAAAGTTAAGCTATTAGCTCAATTAACTTCAAAATTATCAGCACTTTACAATAATTTTACATTATATTGCTTTTATTAGATAATTTATTACTGAGAAGATTCTAATAAAATATTATTACAGACAAAAGCCTTTTATTGCTATAAACTTTAAATAATTGTAAAGTTTCAATAAAGAAATCATTGCAAATGGTAGTGATTTTGAATTTGGTTTTCAAAGCTTCACTACTATGTCAATGCACTCCAAAAAGGAACAGACGCGCAGTTTGGTATTTGCACCAGAACATTCAAAGGCAATGAAAAAGTCTTTTGAAAAGACATGCGATTCTCAGTTCTTCCCATTCCCATAATTGAAAAAAATATCATCGATATTATGGTATAACTTAATAAAAAAAAGAAAACTTTAGCTTTTGCAGTGCGACAATAATCCTAATGTTTATTGTACTACTTAGAAGCCAGTAAAGGATTGGCAGTATATCTTTTGATAGTCTTGTTTACGGTATTTCTAGGTTGGTATTTTAGAGGAATTTTGCATATTGGTTATCAGATTAATAAAAAAACCTCGTTTAAAAAAACGAGGCTTTTTTATTTAATCCATTATCATAATTCCGCCTTCCCCTTTTTTCTTTCCGCCAAACTTTTCGAGTTTATAAGTTAGCGAGAACATTACGTAACGTTTTAACACGGTGTTTTCGGCATCAACAATTGCGGTTGGTGTAATGGTTCTGGTGCTGTTTTGGTTTTGGTCGAGTAAATCGTAGACTTTTACTTTGGCCAAGAATTGGTCTTTAAAGAAATTATAACCCAAACTCACATTCCACAAATAGAAATCTTTTTTAAAACCATCGGCTATATTGGAGTTGTAAGTATAACCAAAGTCACTTCCTATAACGACTTTTTTAGGGACATAAGAAGTGATTTCTAATTTACCGTTGTGAATGAAATTTTGGGCATTGGTCAGCAAATAATTTTTAAAATCTGTATTTTTAAAAGTATATCGATAAGATGGCGAAATGGTAATCAATTCGTCAATACTCCAACTGGCATTAATTCGCGGATTGACAGACAAAGCTTTTGATTCAAACTGAACAGCATTGGTAAATCCTTGATTGTAATCATGATTGAAGTCAATACTCGCGCCGTAACGGAACATTCTTTTTTCTTTTTTATTAGACTTACTCCAGCTAATTCCTAAATAAGAAGTATAAGTCAAATCAACATTTTTATAGGTTGTTTCCGATTTAAAATTATCATCAAACTCGGTAAAAGAAACTACGGCATTATTGCTTAAATTAAATCCCGAATACAGATAGTAACCCGAGCGCGCAGCATAGTCGTAGTCGTTAAAACTAAAATATAAACTATGGGTTTGGGTAGGTTTCAAATCGTCATTTCCTGTAATGGTGTTCAACGGATTAGAGAAATTTTGAAACTCTAAAACCTGATAGGCTTCGGGAAGTTGGACTCCAAAATCATAAAAAGAGTAAATCGATTTAGACTTGGTTATTTGATGACTTATGTAACCTTTTACTCTTGGCAGCACATAATTTTTGTTTCTCTTGGTCGTAGCACCCAAATAATCGGATTGGGCGTCAAAAGTGATAAATTCTGGGCCAAAATTAATTCTTCCATTCGTTTTCCCTTTGGCCAAAATCAAACCTGTGGAAGGGAAAAAAGTAGTCACTTTCGAACTCGTTTGATTGGATTGTTCGTCATTGAAATCACTGTAAGCATTAGTTCCTGAATCAAAATCAAAAGTATTAGCCGTATTTTTTATCTTTCTGAAGGTTACTTCCGAAGTGAAACTCAAGCGAAGTGAATCGGTTAAAGGTTCACCAAAACGAAACTCTGTTTTGACAAAATCGTTCTTTTCTTTGTCAAATTTATTTTGTTGCCGAATATCATCCGGTGTGGCATCGGCAAAAAGTGTGGCCGAATTGGTATCGAGAAAATTATCCCTTCTTTTGATTTCAGTTTCAAAATTAACCACCATGCCTCGGTTCTTTTTGTTGAATTTTTTACTAAAACTCGCATTTGTTCCAAAAGTAGAATAGCCATTTTCCGAATAATCATCATTTGAACTGCGGTTTAATTCTTCTTGCGCCTCGTTCGTGGTCAATTGTGACCTAACTGATTTATTCTTTGAAAACCCTTTTTGAAACGATGGGCTTATCACTATGGTGGCAGTAGAATCTAATTTTATCTCAAAATCAAGCGTAGCATTGTGTCCGTTGGTGTCACTTTCAGTTAGCAAGCTGGAGTTGGTCAATGTATTTCCTTCCGGTAAAAGATTAGTTCTACTGGTTCTATTGTTGTTTTTGGATTCAGAATTGGTAAAATAATAGCTACCGCTTTGGTCCAGTTTTTTAAATAATTGATCCTGATAATTGATACCAACCAAATTAGATTTGGTGATTCCTCGATTGTTTCCGCCAAACGACATACTGTTGATCCCAAAAGAGCCGTCATCACCGTTATAATAAACGGATCGGTTTCTTCCGCCGCCCATATTATCAAAGATTTCATCCATTGAAAATCCAATCGAATTGATGTTATTGGAAGAAGCCAAGACACTGATTTTTCTCTCTCCTTTGAAATAATTCAAAAGTAAACTCGACTCATATCGCTTGTCTGAACCTTGTCCGGCAACCACTTTCCCGAAAAGCCCTTTGTTTTTGTCTTCCTGTATGGTCAAATTGATGGTTTTCTCTTGAGAACTTGACGCTTCTCCAGATATTTCTTCGGATTTGGTTTTGGTATCTACGACCTGAACTTTGTCTATAATTTCGGCCGGAAGATTTTGCGTAGCTATTTTTCCGTCTTTACCAAAGAATGGTTTTCCGTTCACCAAAATATTATTCACTTCCTTGCCATTCACGGTGATTTTACCTTCAGGGGTTATTTCTACTCCGGGTAATTGCTTGAGAAGTGCTTCTACATTAGCATCGGCACCAACTTTAAACGAAGCAGCATTAAATTCTAAAGTATCTTTTTTAATTCTGATGGGCGGAATTTCAGATTTAACAACCACTTCATTAAGCGCATTAACTGCTTCCTTCAATGCTATTGTTCCAAAATCTTTATCGGTATTTAAATCGACTTTGTCCTCTTTAAAATCCTGATAACTTATATAAGAAATCTTAAGCAATACCGGTTTGTCTGATTTTTTTATTTTGAAGTTAAAATTACCCGTTTTATTGGTGATGGTATAATCAACCACTGAAGAATCTTTGACAGCTGTTAAATAAACCGTTGCCGATTCGATGGGTAATTTGGTCGTTTCGTCAATCACTTTTCCTTTAAGCGTGATTGTTGATTGTGCAAATGTGATGGAGGTAATAAAAAGTGCTAAGAATAAACAGAGAGATTTTGGCATAAAAAAAATTTAGCAGTTATTAAGTTAAAAACAATAATAACGGCTAAATTCTAATTTTAGTGTGTAATGTAAAAATTTCTTACGAAACATTTAACATTTACAGATAATGCTAATTTATTAGTATGGTCTGAAACTCCCTTTATTTACTTTTCTCTGATGTAAATATCAATCGGAACGCCTGAGAAATCCCAGTTTTCACGGATTTTATTTTCAAGAAAACGTTTGTACGGTTCTTTTACGTATTGAGGCAAATTGGCAAAAAACACAAACTGAGGTGTTGGCGTTGGCAATTGCATACAATATTTGATTTTCACATATTTTCCTTTCAAAGCCGGCGGTGGATAAGCTTCAATCAACTTCAACATAAAGTCGTTGAACTTTGAGGTTGGGATGCGTTGTTTTCTGTTTTCAAAAACTTTTACTGTTTCCTCCAATGCTTTTAACAAACGTTGTTTCGTTATAGCAGATGTAAAAATAATCGGCACGTCTGTAAACGGCTGCAATTCTTCACGAATTTTGGCTTCGTAATCACGGGTTGACATGGTGTCTTTTTCAACCAAATCCCATTTGTTCACCAAAATAATCACGCCTTTTCTGTTCTTTTCGGCCAACCAAAAAATACTTTGGTCCTGTCCTTCAAAACCACGAGTGGCATCGATTAAAAGAATACAAACATCAGAATGCTCAATGGCGCGCACCGAACGCATTACCGAATAAAATTCTAAATCTTCTTTTACTTTGGCTTTTCTTCTGATTCCGGCCGTATCCACTAAGTTAAATTCGAAACCGAAACGGTTGTACCTTGTATCGATAGAATCACGGGTTGTTCCGGCTATATCGGTTACAACGAATCTATCTTCACCAATTAACGCATTGATAAAAGAAGATTTTCCGGCATTAGGACGACCTACTACACAAAATCTTGGCAATTGTTCTTCGTCTTCAGAAACTTCAGGTAACTCAGGTAATACTTCGACTAATTTGTCTAACAATTCTCCGGTTCCGCTTCCGCTGATGCTGGCAATGGTAAAATATTCACCTAAGCCTAAATTATAAAACTCGATAGCGTCTTTTTCACGCATCGCATTGTCAACTTTGTTTACGGCCAATAAAATTGGTTTGGTTACTTTTCGCAACAATTTGGCTACCTCGGCATCCATAGGTGTAATACCTTCTTCAACATCGACAACGAAAATAATAGCATCGGCTTCGTCGATAGCCAATTCTACTTGACGGCGAATTTCTCCTTCAAAAATATCATCTGAACCTTTGATATAACCACCGGTGTCAATTACCGAAAACTCTTTTCCATTCCATTCGCTTTTGCCGTAATTTCTATCACGAGTTACTCCGCTAACCGAGTCAACGATGGCTTCTCTTCTTTTGATTAAACGGTTAAAAAAAGTCGATTTCCCTACATTTGGTCTTCCAACTATGGCTACAATATTGTTCATAATCATTTTAAATATGGTGCAAAGGTAGTATTAAAGAGCACAAATTCAATTATTTTATTACTTTTAGTATGGTATTAACATCCTAAAAACTGTTTTTATGGACACGGAACATGAGGTTAGACTTCGCCCTCGATTTTTTAAAGACCTCGAACAAAACATAACGGAAGTCAGAGAGAAGTTTGTTAATTACAGACAAAAAAACCAGTCGACTGATTTTGTAATGAAAGTGAGAAATAATCACATACAGTTCACTTTTTCGGCCGAAAAAAGACGCTATTGGTCACCGCATTTAAGCATTGAATTAGAAGAAAAAGAAGGCAACGAAAAAAACGCAACCCACATCAGAGGATTATTTGGACCTGATCAAACGTTGTGGACCATGTTTATGTTTCTGCATTTTGTAGTCGCCGGTATTTTTACCCTATTTGGGATGTTTGCTTACTCCAATTACACGCTCAATGAACCCATGCTTATGGATTTCATCGTGATGTTTATTATGGTGATTATTTGGTTTCTAATTTATGTTATTGCCCGACAAATTCGAGAAAAAGGTCATGCTCAGATGGATGAACTTGAAGCCGTTTTTATGGACATCATAAAAGAGTAATTATTTTTGGTTGTAACCAAAACGACGCAGTTGGTAAGCATTACTTCTCCAGTCTTTATTGACTTTTACATACAATTCGATGTGGATTTGTTTGCCGAAAAACTTTTCTAAATCTTCACGAGATTGCATGCCGACTTTTTTCAAAGCTGCGCCTTTGTGACCAATGATGATTCCTTTTTGCGTATCGCGCTCGACCATAATTACAGAACGAATTCGGATGATTTTTTCGTCTTCGATGAACTCTTCTGTTTCGATTTCTACGGCGTATGGAATTTCTTTGTCGTAGTTCAATAAGATTTTTTCACGAATAGTTTCGTTAACAAAAAAACGTTCCGGCTTGTCTGTCAAAGCATCTTTAGGATAATAAGGGGGCGAAACAGGAAGTAAATCTAAAATACGGGCGAATACTTCTTTCACATTGAAATTCTCTAACGCTGATATTGGGAAAATCTCGGCATTTGGCACTTTGGCTTTCCACAACTCAATTTGTTCTTCTAATTCGTCTTGATTGGATTTGTCGATTTTATTCAACAGCAACAACACCGGAATTTTAGAATGGATGATTTTATTAAAAAAGTCTTCGTCTTTAAGTTCTTTCTCTCCTATTTCAACCATATAAATCAAAACATCAGCATCTTCAAAAGCCGATTTTACAAAGTCCATCATGGATTTTTGCATTTCATAAGCCGGTTTAATGATACCGGGAGTATCTGATAGTACAACCTGAAAATCTTCACCATTCACGATGCCTAAAATTCTATGACGTGTAGTTTGTGCTTTAGAAGTTATAATGGATAACCTTTCCCCAACGAAAGCATTCATTAAGGTTGATTTCCCAACGTTTGGGTTTCCGATGATGTTGACGAAGCCTGCTTTGTGTTTTTGTTCCATGCTAAAAAATGTGAAACAGTATTAAAGAAAAAAAGCCACCCAAATAATGGATGGCTTTGAGTTAGTAGCGGGAACAGGACTCGAACCTGTGACCTTCGGGTTATGAGCCCGACGAGCTGCCTACTGCTCTATCCCGCGCTGTTTCGAGTGCAAATATACAACGAAAATCGACACACACAAGCTATTTAAACTAAAAAAATATATAATTTTCAATTGACTGGTTAAATATCAAAAGTAAAGAACTACTTTTGCAAAAAATTTAAAAACCCTAAAAGGTTACCTTTCAGCTATATGAATATGAAAAAAATTGTCGAGTACAGAGCGTTACTCGGCGTTACGAAGACAGCAACTCTCAAAGAGTTAAAGACTATTTACAGAAACAGTATGAAAGATTCTCATCCTGATGCGATATCTGATGATGCAGAACGCTTGGCCGCTGAAGAAAAAAGCAAAGAGATTATTGCTGCTTATCATTTCTTAGTAAGTATTGCACCGGAAACTTTGGAAAAAGATAAAGCAGAATATACTCGAATCACGACAAGCACTAATATTGCTGACTTTTACTATGAGAATAGTGTTTTATACATCACTTTCTTAGACGGGAATTCTTTTGAATACTTTGGGGTTTTAAGACCTATTTACATCAAAATGGTCAATGCAGAATCGCCAAGTCGTTTTGCAAGAAGACACATTTACAACGAATACATTTACCGAAGCACTTCCAAATTAGTCGCGGCGGAATAAAAAAAAGGTCTCAATTCAATTATTGAGACCTTTTTTAATTAAACAACCAATACAAAACATATTATTCATCAGCTGCAAATGCTGAGTTTTTATCTATACTTACTTTTAAAGTAGTGGCGACACCTTGTTCATTGACCATAGTCATATTCAAAGTATCTAACTTGGCCAAATTTCTTGAAACAAAACCATTGAACATATTATAAGAAATATTCATTTCTTTTAAGTTTTGCAATTTCTCTAAATCGAACGGCACTTGCCCTTCAATTCTGTTTTCAAATAAACTTAAGGTTTCTAAAGAAGAAAGATTTGACACTTCTTTTTCCAATTTACCGGTTAATCTATTGCTGTTTAACAATAATACTTTTAGCGATTTTAACTGATAATAAGACGTTGGAATTGATCCTTCTATTTCATTGTTGAATAAAGAAAGGGTTTCAAGACTTGTTAAAGTTCCTATGCTAACCGGTAAAACACCGGTTAATCTGTTCATGTGCATTTCAATTGATTTCAATTGGGTTGCACTTCCTAGGGTTTCAGGTAAAGCACCTGATATTTTGTTAAATGCCACATTCAATTTGGTAAGACTTTTTAAGTTCCCAATTGAAGCAGGCAAAACACCTGAAATATCATTTCTAAATAAATTCAAAACTTCCAAAGAAGCTAAGTCACCTATTTCAGTTGGCAATTCACCTACAAGGTTATTGTTCATCAATTTGATTCCGATTACTTTATCGTTTTTGATTTCAACACCATACCAAGTTGTGGTAGGCGATTTTAAATCCCATTTGGTGGTCCATTGTGAACCTTTGGTAGCTTTGTACAATCTGATCAAAGCATTTTTCTCTGTTGAAGATATTTCTGCAAAAACTGAGGTCGAAACCAAAAGCATTGCTACATAAGTAAAGATAGATTTCATATCATTTAGATTTGAGGTTAATGACGATGTAAAACTATAAGAAAGGTCGTTTAAAAACAAATATAATCGATGAAATGCACATAAAGTTATTGTTTTTATATATTTATCTTACAATAATTAAATAATTTTAACAATCCACGCGATTTTTTATGGTTTAAAAGATTTAAAAAATATTTTATACATTTGATACACTAACCAATTAAAAATAAACATTATGCCATTTAATTTTTACGCAGTTTTAGTGTCAGCACTAGTGACTCTTGTAGTTGGATTTGTCTGGTACAGTCCAAAAGTTTTCGGAACCATCTGGATGAATGAAACCGGAATGACCGAAGAAAAAGCGAAACAATCCAACATGTTAAAAGTTTTCGGTTTGACGATTTTTTATTCTTTGATGTTATCTTTTATGACTTCTGGTTTGGTAATACATCAATTTGGAGCCTTAGGAATGATTGGCGGCCCTGATTTTATCGAAACCGCAAAGCCTTCTTATGCGGCATTCATGGCGGACTATGGTAATGAATTCAGAACGTTTAAACATGGTGCTTTACACGGCTTTATGTCAGGACTGTTTTTAGCTTTACCCATTACGGCGATAAACGGTTTATTCGAACAAAAATCTTGGAAATACATCATGGTGAATGCCGGTTACTGGATAGTATCCATGACCATTATGGGCGCAATCCTATGCGGCTGGAAATAGTTTAACATTTATTTATAACGCAATCGCTCTACATTTGTGGAGCGATTTTTTTTACTTTGGATACACATTCGTATAAAATTTACTCTTCTACAGCTCAACTTCCCGATACTTGGGACAAAGTTGCGCAAGAGAATGTTTTTCTGCAAACCCATTATTTAAAAGTGCTCGAAAATTCGGCACCCACGAATATGCAGTGCTTTTATATAGGCATATTCGAAAAAGCGGAACTTATTGGGGTTGCCTTGGCGCAATATCTCAATCTGAATAAATTGGAATCCTTTGGAGAAAGAGACCGATGTTTGAAAACGTATGTTCGGAATTTTGTCTTCAAAAATTTTGCTTCACATGTTTTATTCCTTGGTAACAATATGATTACCGGACAAAATGGTTACGAATTCATTAAAACAATTGACTATAATGACATCAGTAATTTACTTTTAGAATGTGCCAATGCCATCACTGACTATTTTAAAGAGCAAAAAATCAAAATCCATATTGTTTCATTCAAAGATTTTTATCAAGAATGTGCCGCTGAACTTAAAAAGCATCAGTTTTCATATATATATGAGTTCAATACACAACCCAATATGATTTTTGAATTGCAAAAACAATGGCAAACCAATGAAGACTATATTGCTGCTTTCTCCAAAAAATACCGTGATCAATATAAACGTTCGCATAAAAAAGCGGAAGGAATTGTAGCTAATGAATTGTCATTTGAACAAATAGTTGAGCAAGAAGAACGCATTTACGAACTATATCATCATGTGGCTAAAAACGCTCCGTTCAACACTTTCTTTTTAGCCAAAAATCATTTCTCTACTTTTAAGCAACAATGTGGTGACCGATTTAAATTGGTTGGGTATTTTTTAGACGAAAAACTAGTTGGTTTTCACACGCTGCTCTTGAATGGCAATGTTTTGGAAACCTATTTCTTAGGCTATGATGACCAAATTCAAAAAGAAAAAATGTTGTATTTGAATATGCTTTACAACATGACCAAATTTGGTATAGATAACCAATTCGAGAAAATTATCTTCGGAAGAACGGCTTTGGAAATCAAGAGTTCTATTGGCGCCGAACCAATATTGATGTCCGGATTCATTTACCACACCAATAAATGGGTAAACAAATTCATGCCAAAAATATTCCCGCAATTAGAACCCACTTTAGTTTGGCAACAGCGACATCCTTTCAAATAAAACTAAACTTTGTTATCTTTAACCAAATTTGATTTATGCTTTTTCAGTTTGGCTTTTACTCTTCGCTACTCCTAATTACCTTTTCACAAGGAATACTCTACAGCGTTTTACTTTTAGCAAAAGCCATCAAAACAGAAAACAAACCGAATTACTGGTTAAGTCTGTTTATCTTTTTATGCTGCCTTTATATTGCGCCTTGGATGTTGGGATTTGCCGGTTGGTATGACAATCAACCCTATCGAGATATTCTTTTTTATACGCCTTTTCAGCATTTATTATTGATTGGTCCCGTTATTTATTTTTATACCCAAAGTTTACTCAATCCTTCGTTTCAATTAACCCAAAAAAACTTTATCCATTTCATTCCCGGCATTGGTTATCTGTTCTATATTTTAGGATTATGGATTTATGACCAATTTATTTTTAAAGACTATTTTTTCTACAAAGACGGATTAGATAAGGATTTTGAAAGTTGGTACCAAAACATAGGCTTGATTTCAATGATGATTTATTTTATCGCATCAATTCGCTACTACAACTTGTACCGAAAATTGATGTTTCAGGTCGTGAGTTATGCCGATGCTGTTCTTTTTAAATGGATCCAAACTTATCTTTATGCTTTTTTGGTAATGCTATCGCTACCTATCGTATTAAACATTGTTAGCCTTTTTTATCCTGAAATAGATTCCTATACTGGTACTTGGTGGTTCTTTTTGTTCTTCTCTATTATCATGTACTACATCGCTATTACCGGATATTCAAATCCAATTGTTGCCAAAATTCCATTTGAAATATCCCTTTTTACCAATCAGCCGGCATTACTTTTACAACCCAACAAGAGTGAAGAAGTGATTATCGATATTGAACACGAAACATTTCACGAACAAGAATCACTGGAAACCTCCATTTGGAAAAATAAAATAGAAACCCTAATTACCAAGGAAAAACTTTATGAAAATCCGGAACTAACCTTAACCGATTTGGCCAAAAAATTAGAAACTAATGCTTCGGTAATTTCAAGAGTAGTCAATCAAGGTTTTGGTTTAAACTTTAATGACTTTATCAACCAATACCGAATAGATGCTGTAAAAAAAGCATTTAATGCTGGTAACCATAAAAAATCAACCTTACTAGGAATTGCTTTTGACTGTGGTTTTAATTCAAAAGCAACTTTTAATAGAGCTTTCAAAAAAAGCACCGGACTTTCTCCCAAAGATTTCATAGAAAATCTATAAATCCTTTATTCACAACACTTCCCACTTGTTTTTTAATTGGTCTCAAATCATAATTTGAAGCGATTGACGGTGATTTATAGCGCAATTTTGCCTCATTATAAATCATTAAACTTCTATTATGAAAACAATTATTACCCTGGCTTTTTTTGCACTAGCTGTCACATCATGCAACGTTTTTGGCTCATTAACCTCCAACACTATTATTAAACCTAATGATAGTTTTATCCTAGGCAATAACGAGCACGGAACTTTTAAAGTAAAACTAAAAAATGTTTCCAATAATGATTTAAGAATTTTTATGGCACCTATCACAGGTGGTAGCCATTCGCCAATGGTTGTTAGTCCAAATAAAACTATTATAGTGAAGGCAGAAAAAAACACCGCACTTGTTATTGAGAACAAATCAAATGAACAAGCAAGTGTAGATTTACATGTTACCGGAGATACCGGTTTATCAATGGGATACAAGAATTAAAATAGTTTCAATCAATAAATCAAAAAAAACAATGAAAACAATTATCACTACAATCGCCTTTTCACTGGCTTCTTTATTGGCAAATGCCCAATTAAACGGCTCCGGAAAAACGATCACTAAAACCTATGACTTCAAAAACTTTGACAAAATTTATTTCGAAAATTTAGATGGAAAATTAGAGGTAGAAATCGGAAAACCTTTTTGTATTTCAGTCACTATTGATGACAATCTGATTGATATTTTCTCGATTACAGAAAAAAGTACTGAGCATGAACTCACTCTAAGTTTCAAAGACAATTGGAACAATAAAAAATACATTGAAAACACCAATTGTAAAATCAAAATCACCATGCCGGAAGCTTCTATGATTAAAAACATTGGCAACAGTAATCTAGTAATAACTAATGTAATCGGTCGCTACTTCAGAATAGAAAATACCGGAAACGGCGATACAAAAATTAGTGGTTCAACGGATAGTTTCGATGTTGTAAAAAGTGGTAACGGGAATGTCACTGCTGAAAAACTCATCGCTAAAAAAGCAGACATCAAAAACACCGGCAATGGTGATGTGACAGTAAATGTTTCAGAAGAACTCACTGCTCAACTCAACGGAAATGGTGATGTTAAAAATATCGGCAAAGCCAAATTCGACAATAATTCTAAAAAAACCGGCAACGGTGATTTCATCAATAACTAATATTCCAAAAAAATGAAACTATTCTCTCCACTCACAAAACCATTTCTCTTACCCCATTGGTCACAAGATATCTTATTAGCCGTTCCAAGAATTGTTTGTGGCTTTCTTTTAACTTCGAGTTTTGGTGCTGATAAATTTGGTTTACCATGGTCACCGGCAGACAAACACTTAGGACTATTCGAAGTGGCGTTTTGGTTCCCAAAAGACGTTGCCGAATATGGCGGGCTATTTGCCTTAGCCCCAACTTTCTTTGCCTGGATGGGCGCTTTTAGCGAAGCCGTTGGAGGTATCTTTTTATTACTCGGTTTTCAAACCCGCATCGCTTCTTTTTTAATTATTTGTACGATGTTGGTCGCCATTTTTGCCCAACAAATTCATAACGGCCTATGGAATTGCTTAGCCGCAATGGGATTTCTTTGGGTCGGAATTTTTTATATGATTTTAGGCTCAGGCCGATTTGGAATTGACTATCTAATTACCCAAAAACTAAAAGAGCGTCCCTAGTTGGAACGCTCTTTTTTATAAATTATCAATCTCGCCTTGCACCACTTCCCAATCTTCGAGGAGTTTATCTAATTCAGCTTTCTTTTTGTTGTAAGCCGTAAAGAAATTAGCATTTTCAATGTGTTTATCATAATTGGAAGCCAATTCTCTGTCATCGTTTTGAATATCGATTTCCAATTGTTTGATTTGGCTTTCTATTTTGCTCAAGCGGTTTTGCAAAGATTTGCTTTTCTTTTGGTCGTCGTAAGACAAACTTTTATTTTCTTTATTCGAATTGGTGTTTACCACCACATCTTTCTTCTCAATTTCACGCATATTCGCAGCGTTGCGTTGTTCTAAGAAATAGTTGATATCGCCTAAATATTCTTTAATTTTTTGGTCTTTGAATTCGTAAACCAAATTCGACATGCCTTGCAAAAAATCCCTGTCGTGGGAAACTAACAGCAATGTTCCCTCATATTTCTGCAATGCGGCTTTCAACACATTCTTCGATTTAATGTCCAAGTGATTGGTTGGCTCATCCATCAGCAACACATTAATCGGTTGCAACAATAGTTTACACAACGCCAAACGGTTTCTTTCGCCTCCTGAAAGCACTTTGACTTTCTTCTCTACATCATCGCCACGAAAAAGGAATGAACCCAACATATCGCGCACTTTTGAACGATTGGTATCCGTTGCTGCATTGGTCATCGTTTCCAATAGCGTAATTTCTCCGTCTAAATATTCGGCTTGGTTTTGGGCAAAATAACCCACTTGCACGTTATGACCCATTTTAATCGAGCCTTGGTACTTGAATTCGTTAACGATCGCTTTGATGAAAGTCGATTTTCCTTGACCATTTTGCCCAACGAAAGCAATCTTGCTGCCTCTTTCCACCAAAAGCGAAATGTCTTTTAAAATCACTTTATCGCCGTAAGCTTTCGTTACATGTTCGGCTTCAATCACAACTCTTCCCGGTGTCATCGAAACCGGAAACGAAATATTCATCACCGAATTGTCATCTTCATCCACTTCAATTCGCTCTACTTTATCCAATTTTTTAATCAACGATTGCGCCATCGAAGCTTTAGACGCTTTGGCACGGAACTTTTCGATTAACTTTTCGGTTTCTTCTATTTTCTTGGCTTGGTTCTTTTGCGTAGCCAATTGCTTTTCGCGAATCTCTTCACGCAACACTAAATATTGAGAATACGGTTTGTTGAAATCATAGGCTTTTCCTAGAGAAATCTCAATCGTTCTATTGGTTACATTGTCCAAGAACATTTTATCGTGTGAAACGATTACCACTACGCCCGGAAAATTTCTTAGGAAACCTTCTAACCAAATGATACTTTCGATATCCAAGTGATTCGTCGGCTCATCGAGTAACAGGATGTCATTGGATTGCAATAATAATTTTGCCAACTCAATACGCATACGCCATCCACCCGAAAAAGTATCCGTTTGGTTTTCAAAATCTTCTCTTTTAAATCCTAAGCCTAAAAGAATTTTCTCAGTATCGCCCACATAATTATAACCGCCAAGCAATTCAAAACGATGCGTGTAATCGGATAAATCTTCAATGATTTGGGCATATTCCGCACTTTCATAATCGGTTCTGGTTACTAAAAGATGGTTGATTTTTTCTAGCTTTTTCTCCACTACTTTAATATTAACAAAAGCTTCATAAGCTTCTTCCAGCACCGTTCTTCCTTGTTCAAAATCGATATCTTGACGAAGAAAACCCATTTTCACTTCTTTCTCCGTGGCAATTTGTCCGCTATCGGGTTTGAAATCACCGGCTAAAATTTTGAGCATGGTCGATTTTCCGGCACCGTTTTTTCCCACTAATCCTACTCTGTCACCCGAACCTAATCGAAAAGTTACTTCTTCAAAAAGATACGTGCCACCAAACGAAACCGATAAATTGTGTATGTTTAACATAATGATTTGTTACAAAAGTTACAGGTAAAAAGATTGCTATAAAGTACCTTTGTAAACCCGAAGCCCGAGAGCCGTAACTTATA
>NZ_JBKBLM010000008.1:0-82010 GCF_046296355.1 Flavobacterium sp. | reverse complement strand
TTTTGGGACCAAAGTCATTCGCTGTCCAAACGATTTTATCCAACTTGGTTTTATTCTTATCGATAATCGAATTGGCGGCTTCTACTATGTTCTTGGTCGAACGATAATTTTGCTCCAAACGGTAGGTTTTTACATTGTCATAATCCTTTTGGAAGTTGAGAATGTTATTGATATTCGCACCGCGGAACGCATAAATACTCTGCGCATCATCGCCTACGACACAAATATTCTGAAATCTATCCGACAAAGCACGAACGATTAAGTACTGCGAATGATTGGTATCTTGGTACTCATCGACTAAAATGTAACGGAATCTATCTTGGTATTTCGCCAACACATCCGGAAAGCGATTTAATAACTCATTCGTTTTCAATAACAAATCATCAAAATCCATAGCGCCGCTTTTGAAACAACGCTCGACATAATTTTGATAAATCTCACCCATTCTTGGCTTTTTGCTCATCGCATCGGCTTCCATCAATTCGGGATTATTGAAATAGGCTTTTACAGTGATTAGCGAATTTTTATACGAAGAAATTCTGCTGTAAACCTGTTTGGGCTTGTAAATATCCTTGTCCAACTGCATTTCCTTGATAATAGCCGAAATCAATCGCACGCTATCTTGTGTATCATAAATCGTGAAATTCGATGGATAACCCAACTTCTCTGCTTCTATTCTTAAAATCTTAGCAAATACGGAGTGGAAAGTTCCCATCCAGAGGTTCTTGGCTTCATTGGTTCCCACGATATCCGAAATACGCTTTTTCATTTCGCGTGCGGCTTTGTTGGTAAACGTTAAGGCCAAAATATTAAACGCATCCACGCCTAAACTCATCAGATACGAAATACGAACAGTCAATACTCGCGTTTTTCCCGAACCGGCGCCGGCAATGATAATCATAGGGCCATCCTTTTGGAAAACGGGTGCTTGTTGGGCTTCGTTGAGTTGGGAAATGTATTGTTGCATTTTCTGAAAAGTGGCTAAGTTGCTGAGTCGCTGAGTCGCTGAGTTTTAAATTCGTTTTGGACAAATTTAGCATTACTAAACTTGAATTGCAATACAGATTAAAGGGTATTTCTTTATATTTGTCAACAATTTTTAGTCGATTATACCATGAGCACCGATAAATATCTTGAGTTAGCTTTTTACACCTTACCGGCTTTGATTACGGGCGGTGTGGCTTATTATTTGTTTGACAGTTATTTCAAAGACCAACAGCATACTCGTCGTTGGTTGGCGCAGAAAGAAAATCAAAAACAGGCTTTACCGCTGCGATTGCAGGCTTATGAGCGAATGGCTTTGTTTTTAGAACGCATTAATCCAGCGAAATTGTTGATTAGAGTGGCGCCTTTGAATGATGACAAAGTAGCTTATCAAAATTTGTTGATTCATCATATCGAACAAGAATACGAGCACAATTTGACCCAACAAATTTATATTACTGATGAATGTTGGACTATGGTATTGACCGCTAAAAATACCATTATTCAAAACATCAGAAAAACGACTGCAGATACAACAGTTGTTGATGCCGATAAATTAAGAGAAAAAATACTGAGCAATTTATTGCAAGATGAAGTCGCCACGAATGTAGCACTTGAATTTTTGAAAAGTGAAGTCAGTCAAGTTTTAGGATAAAAAAAAGCCTTCTAATGTAGAAGGCTTTTTTTATGATTATTGTTTCTATTAATTATCTCTAATAACGTGAGCCACACCGGTTAAAGTATGTAATCCGTTACCATCCGTAAAAGTACCGCTGAAAGTCATATCGATATATTGTCCAATAGCTCCAACCTGATTTAAATTAAACTGAATAGTATTGGTAGTGGTTGATGCTATATAACCTACTCCATTGCCTTCCATAGAAAATTGGGCTGTAGTGTATACTCCCGGAACATTGGTATTACCCCAAATATATAAACCTCCTGTTGGTGAGGAAGCATTTAAGCTTAAAGCATACTGATTAATTGTTCCAGGTGTTGTTGTACCGCCATTTACTTGCTGAATTAAAAACACCGGAGCGCCACCATCAACTTGGTAAGAAATAAATTCATCCACTGCTGTACAAGCTTGAAGATTTCCAATATTAGTAATTGGTGCAGTAAAATTATAAGCTATTGAATCAGTCGTTTGCAGGTTTTCCAAATCATATCCTTTCAAATTAAATTGTGTATTACTTGGACAGTAAATTTCATTAAAGCTAAACGCTCCATTCGTAACGGGAGAAACCGAATAACCTCCAGCCCTGTTAAGGATTACATAACCATTAGTTACATTGGTGTTATCGCATTTCACTAGATTCCCAACAACATTTGAACTCATAGTCGTTGGAGAATTATTGATGACAATATTAGGCAAAGTAGTATTGGTTGTAAATGGTCCGATAGAGGTGGTGTAAATAACATTACTACTATTACAACTGTAATAATCCGGATAAACATTCAATACCAAAGTTTGATTCGACGGAATCAATCCTGAAACTTGACCGTTAATATCGGTATAACCCATAACCGGCCAAGTATTCCCATTAGCAATTAATCCGACACCAACATTCGAAATCCCATTACCATTTGCATCCACTACAGTAAGTGTTAAAGTAACTGTTGGGAATTGAGCATCACAATTCCACCAAGAAAAATGCGACACTTCTCCAACGTATTTGTTGCCTACTTTAGTGGCTACACCATCTTCTTTCCAATAGCCTTTTTCTTCATCAAAATGCCAAAGTGGAATGGAACTTGGTGCGGTTGCCAATTGGCTATCGTCTATACGCAATGTGATTTCAGCAGTATGACCTTCTTTTATATTTAATTTTTGTCCAGCACTGCCTCTGAGTTCAACATTCAACATCCCAAAAGTTTCTAAAATGGCTTGCTCATTAGTTTCGGTTTGAGCATATAACATACCCGGCATTAATTTGCTGATGTTTTCATCGGTTGGTGTCAAATGAAACATAGCTACCTGAACACTTCCCGAATAATCATTTCCATTGACATCTACAAAAGCACCGTCAAAAACTACTTTAGTTCCTGAAGGTAAAACTACTTCACTAGCCATTCCCGATTGAACGGTTTGGACTGGTGTATTGGGCAACAACATAATTTTTACATTGTTTTTCCCTGTCGTTGGCACCATAGAACGTGAACCGTCAATATAGCCGGCTTTTGTTGCCGTGATATAAGCGAATCGCTGGTACACATTAGCTCCATTAATGATAAAAATACCATTAACATCAGTTTGCGCTGTTGAAGTGCCTATTTTAATAGTTACACCTTGTAGAGGATTATTGTCGATATCAACCACTTGACCTATAAAATCACGATTGGCAGCACTTCCGAAATTTTGAGTAAAAGCATCATCATTCGGACCTGAATTGGAATTGTCATCATTAGATTCGCAACTTGAAAAAGTAGCAACTAACAGCAGTAAGCACAAAAAGGAATGGATTTTTTTCATAATGTTAGGTTTTGTTTAACTAAAGATAGTAAAAACCTAAATTGGTTGCGTCAGAAAAATAATAAACAAAAAAAAATCCTGATTTTCACCAGGATTCTTGATCTTATTTAAATTTTGAAACACCGTCTTTGAGCCAAGCCAAATACTCATCGATGTTGGGTGTATAACTAATCGGTTCGTTTAGTTTTTGTTTATTCAAATCGGTTAAAACGTAGTACGGCTGGGTATTGGTTTTATATCGCGTAATGATAAAATCGGTCCATTTGTTGCCTATAGTTACCACTTCTTTACCCGTTTCTTTGGAAATGTATTGTTGGTCTTTAGGCAAATCGCGTTTGTCATCTACATACAAAGAAATCAAAACTACTTCGTTTTTAAGTACGCTTAAAACTCTTTCATCTGACCAAACATTGATTTCCATTTTACGACAGTTCACACAAGCAAATCCGGTGAAATCGAGCATAATAGGTTTGTTTACTTCTTTGGCGTAAGCAAAACCTTTTTCATAATCGGTAAAAGTAATGATACCGTGTTCGCCTACTTTGGCACCATCGGGTAAATCACCTTTTGAAACTTCAGCCGAAGAACCAAAGAAACCAGTTGGACTTTCACTATACGTTTGTGGTGGTGGGAAAGCAGAAATTAGTTTTAACGGCGCTCCGAATAGGCCTGGAATCATATATACTGTAAAAGCTAAAACCAAAAGTGCCAAAGACAATCTTCCAACCGAAATATGGGTTAACGGACTATCATGTGGCGTGCTGATTTTGCCCAATAAATACAATGCCCAGGTTCCGAAAATGGCTATCCAAATCGCTAAGAAAATTTCTCTTTCAAGTAAATGCAATTGTAAAACCAAATCAGCATTAGATAAAAATTTAAACGCTAAAGCCAATTCCAAAAAGCCCAGCGATACTTTAACCGTATTCAACCAACCGCCTGATTTTGGTAACGAATGCATCCAACTCGGGAACATTGCAAACAACATAAACGGTAAAGCTAAAGCCGAGGAAAATCCAAGCATACCAACAATTGGTGCAATTCCGCCTTTAGAAGCTGATTCAACTAACAACGTTCCGACAATTGGTCCGGTACAAGAGAACGAAACGATGGCCAAGGCCAAAGCCATGAACAAGATGCCAATAATTCCGCCTCTATCGGCTTGTCTGTCGACTTTATTCGCCCAAGAATTCGGCAACATAATTTCGAAAGCGCCCAAAAAGGATACCGCAAAAATCACCAATAAAATAAAGAAAAACACATTAAACCAAACATTCGTCGATAGAGAATTCAACGCTTCCGCACCGAAAATACCCGTTACCAAAGAACCTAATATCAAATAAATGGCGATAATGGAAATTCCATACAAAATGGCGTTGCGCTTGCCTTGTCCGGGATTTTTACTTTGTTTGGTAAAAAAACTTACCGTCATTGGAATCATTGGGAAAACACAAGGCGTTAACAAAGCGGCAAATCCGCCAAGAAAGGCCAAAAAGAAAATCGTTAGCAAACCTCTGTCTTCTTCTTTTTTAGGCTCCGAAACTTCTTTAACAGCCGCAGGCTTTACTTCTTCTTGCGCGGTTTGAGTTGTGTCAGTTTGCGTAGTATCTACATTGGTGACAACAACCGGATTAACTGCAGCAATCTTTGGCAGCGAAAAAGTAAAAGCATTGTCCTGATTGATACAAACTTCTTTACAAACTTGGTAATCAATCGTGGCTTTTATAGTCGTCAGATTCGGATTTAAGATTCTAACTTTTTGGGTAAACGTTACTTTCTTTTCAAAGTAATATTCGTCAACTTCAAAAACATCGTTGTATTGTTTCTTATACGGACTTTCTTTGACTTTGCCTACTAACTCATAGTTTCCTTTGGCGTCTTTGAATTTGAACTCGGCCGCTAATGGTCCGTTTTCAGGAGTGAATTGGGAATATACGTGCCAGTTGTCTTCGATTTTGCCTTCCATCACCAAATTGAATTCGGTGTCGCTGATTTTCTCCACTTTACTGCTCCATTTTACCGGATTTACCATTTGGGCATTGACATTGGCGAAAGCCAAAAAACTCAAAAGAAAAAATAGTGCTTTCTTCATTAGTTGGTGTAGTTTATTTTTAAAATTTTAGTTGTGTTTGCTGTTACTTTAAACCGTTCATCTTGTCTTTTCCCTACTATCCAAACGATTTTATCATCGGAACAGAGTAACCAAATATTGGCTTTATCCAGCAAAGAGAACTTTTCATCTTTGAAATACTTGCTCAATTTCTTTGTTCCGGTCATGCCAAAAGGTTGAAAAATATCACCTTCTTGCCAACGGCGAAGCGTTAACGGAAATTGCAGCTTGTCTTCATCGACAAAGATAACATTAGTTGGTTGAACCGAAATGTCACTTACGTTACAAATGGAAAGTTTTAAGGGAATTTTAACTTCGGATTGTTCTTTTTGTATCCAAAACACCTCATCGCTTTTGGTATTTTGCTTTGGGAATAACAACAAAGAATCCCTATTTTTCAAGAGAATATGGGTAACCGACAAGACTTGCTTACCCGATTGTGCCTCGATTAAATCATAAACCGATGTCCAATCGGCAAAGCCAAAAGGTTGCAACCATTCGAACAAATAGGCTTTGTAATTTCGGTATTTTAACAACTTTGGCAAGTCGATAACCGTATGGTTTTCTTCTTCACTGACTACTTTTTGGTACAAATTATTAGCCGCATCTTGTGCCAATGATTGGGTTTGTTTCAAATGCGTAATCGTATTTTCAAAAGACGACAACAAACTCGGATTCAATTCTTTTAGAATCGGAATCACATCGTGGCGCAATTTGTTACGCAAATATTTATGCGAGGCATTGCTGCTGTCTTCACGCCAAGTGATTTGATTTTCTTGGGCGAAAGCTTCAATGTCATTTCTCGAAAAGGCCAATAAGGGTCGAACAATTTTAACATTTTGCTCGGGAATTCCCGTCAAACCCTCAATTCCTGAACCACGTGTGAAATTGATTAAAAAGGTTTCCAAACTGTCATCGAGATGATGCGCCGTTAAGATGTAATCAAAATTATGGTTGGCCAAAAGCGTATAAAACCACTCATATCTAAGGTTTCTCGCGACCACTTGAATGGAAAGTTTATTTTGTTCGGCAAAAGCTTTTGTGTCGAATCTTTGAATAAATATTGGAACTTGTAATTTTTCTATTTGATTTTTGACGAAGGTTTCATCTTCATGGCTTTCTTCGCCACGCAATTGGAAATTACAATGGGCAACAGCAAAATCTAGTTTTAGTTGGTAACATAAGTTTACCAAAACCATGCTGTCAATACCGCCACTGGTTGCAAGCAACAATTTCTTTCCCTTTAGAAAAGGAAAGTTTGTATCGATATGATTTTGGAATTGCTGAAACATGTTCAAAAATAGTCAATTTAACTCAAAACCTCGAACATAGCTTTAGCTTTCAACAAACACTCTTCATACTCCAATTCAGGAACTGCTTGCGAAGTAATCGCGCTACCAACGGAAAAAGATAAATATTCGCTTTCAACATTGTATAAAATACTTCTGATAACGACATTGAAATCGAAATCATTATTTGGGGTAAAATAACCTACTGCGCCGCTGTACAAACCGCGCTTGGTTTCTTCGAGTTCTTCGATGATTTTCATGGCCGAAATCTTTGGCGCGCCGGTCATGCTTCCCATTGGGAAAGTGGTTCGGAGGATTTCTATAGGCGAAGTTGAATGGTCAACGGTTGAAACCACAGTCGAAATCATTTGATGCAATTGCTCAAAAGAATAAATGCCGCAAAGCTCTTCCACCTCAACAGAACCTTTGGTGGCGGTGTGTGCTAAATCATTTCGGACTAAATCGACAATCATAATATTTTCCGAACGTTCTTTTGGGTTTTGGGCCAAATTGGTTTTGGCATTTTCGTCTAAAACTTCATCAATATAACGCTTGGCCGTACCTTTTATCGGTTGGGAAATGACTTTGTTCCCATCTTTTCTCAAATAACGTTCCGGCGAAGCGCAAAGCAAATATTGGTGGTTGTTTTTAAAATAAGCGGCAAATGGCGGATGCGAGATGTTGTTTAGCTTTTGATAAATGTCTAACGAATCAATCTTAGCGTTTTCGGCATAAAACTCCATGCAAAAATTGGCTTCGTAAATATCACCGCGGTGAATGTGGGAAAGCATTTCGGTGACTTTGGCAAGGTAGTTTTCCTTTGAAATGCGTTGGTTTATTTTAGGTTGTAGGTTATAGGTTGTAGGTTGTAGGTAAGTCACGATTTCAGCGAAATCAGATTCTATTTCATCATCGCACATTCGCAAGTAATGAATTTCTAATTCATCTCCTTTGAACAAAAATAATTTCTTGGGTTGGAAAAAAAATAAATCCGGAAAATCTAAACCGTCAAAATTCTTGGACTGCAAAGCTTCCGTATCATTTTTTAAGTCATAAGCCAAATAACCGAACAGCCAATCTTTGGTTTGTTGTTGGTACTGTTTTAAATCTTCAAAAGCGTTGTGATGGTCTGTCTTTATTGAAGTAAAAGCATCAACAGCTAAGACACAATCATAGCTCGAATACTTTTGCTGATAGTCATTGGAATCCAAAAAAACCACTTCTCGAAACTGTTGTGACCAAGCCAACAATTGGCTCTTAAAAGTATCGGTCTGTTCAATTTTTTGGGTAATAATAGTTCTCAAGGAAGCTGTTTTTAATGGCATTCAAAATTACGATAAAAATAATTCTTGGAACGAACGAACAAAGGCGAAATTTTGGCACGTTTTTTAGTAGGACTAAAAATAACATTTAACCAGTAATTCATTTAAAGCTATTGATAGAAAACTACTCCGACCTGTTCAAAAAATAATACGTATTGGAATTGTAACTATTAATAACTATTTAAAATGAATGAAACATGAAACACTTATCAAGACTGGGTTTGGCATTACTACTATTAGGAATTGCCTTTGCTTGCAAACAAGCGGAAGCGGAAGATAATGCCGCTACAGAAATGAATGTTGCCGCAGACACAACTGCTGTAAGCACTTCTTCTAACGCTGCGGTAGAAAAAAAAGAATCTAATCGAAAGTTTGTACGAACAGCCGATTTAAAATTCAAAGTCAAAAACGTCGCCAAATCGACTTATGCCATTGAAAACATCGTTAGTAAACACGGTGGATTTGTAACCTTTACCGATTTAAAAAGCACTGTAAACGAACACGATGAAACTCAAGTAAGTCAGGACAGCATTTTGGAAACGACCAAATATACCGTTGACAACACCATTACCCTTCGCGTTCCGAATACGCAATTGGATACCGTATTGACCTCCTTAGCGAAAGAAGTAGATTTCCTTGACAGTCGTTTGATTAAAGCGGATGATGTGGCTTTGCAATTGTTATCGAATAAACTGGCGCAAAAACGGTTGACCAAAAGTCAACAACGCTTGGAAAAAGGCATTGATAACAAAGGCAAAAAGATAAACGACATAACCAATGCCGAAGACAAAGTACTCGACCGCGAAACCGAAAGCGATGAAACGATAATCAAAAATCTGTCCTTAGAAGATCAAGTGAACTTTAGCACCGTGACTTTGTATTTGTACCAGAGAGAAACCGTGAAAAAGGAGTTGGTTTACAATGAAAAAAACAGCAATGCGTATCGACCTAATATTGGGCTTCAAATTTGGGACAGTATAAAAACCGGTTGGTTTATGTTGGAAGGCATTCTTGCTTTTGTAACGCAACTTTGGGCGTTGATTTTAATTGGCGTTTTGGGCTACTTGGGATACAAGCGATTCCTTAAAAAATAACCCTTAGTCTATTGACTCTTAAATAAATACCATTAGTTTCGGCTTTTGGTATTTTTTTGTTTAACTTTGATAGACCAACCGAAAACTTCAACAATCATGAAAATCGCCACCATTGTTATTCGAATTCTTATTGGATTATTTTTACTGTTTGCCTCAATCAGTTTCTTTTTGAAATTAGCGCCTGAACCTGTTACAACAGGAGATTTTAAAGCATTTAACACCGGTTTGATTGCCTCCACTTATTTAATTCCGTTAGCCAAAGCTGTTGAATTGTTATGTGGCATTTCGTATGTAATTGGAAGATATGTTACCTTGGCTAATATTGTTATTTTACCGGTAACGTTAAACATTTTACTTATCAATTATTTCTTGTCACCGGAAACTTTACCGATAGCAATATTCCTCTTTTTAGGCAATCTGTTTTTGATTTGGCGTTATTGGAACAATTATAAATCAGTCTTCACCCCATAAAAAAACGTCCCGATAATCGGGACGTTTTTGTTATCATTTAATGGCTAACTAATTTTGACTTAAATAAGCAGCAGTACTTAAACGGTCAGCAGTCATAGCGTCTTCTCCTTTTTGCCAATTGGCAGGACAAACTTCACCAACAGTTTGCACATGCGCATAAGCATCAATTAATCTCAAATACTCGTTTACATTTCTGCCTAATGGCATATCGTTTACACTTTCGTGGAAAATTTTACCAGTTTCGTCAATCAAGTAAGTCGCTCTGAAAGTTACGTTTGAACCTTCTAAGATTTCGTCATTTAACTCGGCATCATAAACCCATTCCGCATCTAAAATATCTAAAGCAGCTGATAAATTTCTGGTAGTATCTGCAATTAAGGGATAAGTTACCCCTTCAATTCCACCGTTGTTTTTTGGTGTATTCAACCAAGCAAAGTGCACTTCGTTGGTATCACAAGAAGCACCAACTACGATAGTGTTTCTGTTTTCAAACTCGCCTAAAGCGTTTTGGAAAGCGTGTAATTCTGTTGGACATACGAAAGTAAAATCTTTTGGGTACCAAAATAAAAGAACTTTCTTGTTGTTTTTTGTGGCTTCTTCAAGCACGTTAATTCTCAAATTGTCTCCCTTGTGAGAGATAGCATCTACAGTAATATTGGGGAATTTTTTACCTACTAATGACATAATGTGTATGGTTTAAATGTTTTTTTTTCGTGGTGCAAAAGTACTCTCTTAATCTCTTTAAACAAAGTACCTTTAATTATATTTTCCAATTGGGTCAGTGTCTTTGAATTTGACCAAAATTCAGGGCAAACTTATTTAAAAATTAAGATTAAAAACATGATTTTTGTTATCTTATCATATATTTGTTTTTTACTTAACATAACCAACTCAAAAAACATGGCATTATCCAATCTGTTCCGAAAAAAATCGACCGCAGCTATCTTAAAAGAAGGTGGCGATGGAGAACATTCCGGCTTGAATAAAGTACTTACTGTAAAAGATTTAACGTTCTTCGGAATAGCGGCCATCATTGGTGGCGGTACTTTTAGTGCCATTGGAAATGCTTGTTTCTCCGGCGGTCCGGGTGTGGTTTTCTTATATATTATTTGTGCGGTGGCTTGTGGTTTTACCGCGATGTGTTATGCCGAATTTGCCTCTAGAGTTCCGGTTTCCGGTAGTGCTTATACTTATGCTTATGTCTCTTTTGGGGAATTATTTGCTTGGATAATCGGTTGGGCATTGCTTATGGAATATTCCATCGGGAACATTTATATCGCGTTTTCTTGGAGTGGTTATTTTACCAATTTACTCGAAACCTTTCACTTACACATACCCGAATGGCTGACCATCAACTATAAATCTGCTCAAGATGCTTTTGTTGCCAATAAAGTCGGCGAAGGATTGACCGCTTGGAATAGCGCACCAACCTTGGGTGGACTGAGAATCATCTTTGATTTACCGGCGGTTATGATTAACGTTTTGATTACTTATTTGGTTTACAAAGGCACAAAAGAATCTAAAAACATCAGTAATTTTATGGTTTACATCAAATTGGCGATCATTATTTTAGTGATTATTGTTGGTGCCACTTATGTCGACATCGACAATTGGACACCATTTATGCCGAATGGTTTTGGTGGCGTTATGGCCGGAGTTTCGGCGGTGTTCTTTGCTTATATAGGTTTTGATGCGGTATCGACTTTAGCCGAAGAAAGCAAAAACCCACAACGCGATTTACCACGCGGAATGATTTATTCGTTAGTGATTTGTACTGTTATTTATATCATTTTAGCTTTAGTATTAACCGGAATGGTGAAATATGACTTGCTTGGCGTAAGTGATCCATTAGCGGAAATCTTTGCCTTGAAAGGCGTAAAATGGATGTTGTTCATCGTTTCCATTGCAGCTGTAGTGGCTATGACCAGTGTAATGCTGGTATTCCAAATGGGACAACCGCGTATTTGGATGACCATGAGTCGTGACGGATTAATGCCAAAGAAATTTGCCGAAATACATCCAAAACACAAAACACCCGGATTTGCAACTATAGTAACCGGATTGGTGGTTGGTATTCCGATATTCTTTACCGATGAAAACTTTGTATTAGACTTTACGAGCATCGGAACTTTGTTTGCTTTCGTATTGGTTTGTGGCGGTGTATTGATGTTGTCACCACAAAGCGAAGCCGAATTAGCCGAACGCGCGACTAAAGGCAAATTCCGTATTCCTTATATCAATTCGAAATACATATTTCCTTTAATTTGTTTGGGTGCTTTTGGTGCGGTGCAATACTTCTTGCCTACTTTCTTCCCAAATACTTTTAGCTATTCCGATAACTTTTTTGCTGATAATGCGCCAATGGTGGTTT
This sequence comes from Flavobacterium sp., assembly GCF_046296355.1. Classification (GTDB taxonomy): domain Bacteria; phylum Bacteroidota; class Bacteroidia; order Flavobacteriales; family Flavobacteriaceae; genus Flavobacterium. The sequence goes on along the minus strand of NZ_JBKBLM010000008.1, from coordinate 69,896 downwards.
TCATCCTGCTTTGTATAGTAATGGCAGTTTTGGCATTCCTTAAAAACTTATCGCTCATACCATTACTTGGTTTAATCTCTTGTTGTTATTTACTAACCGGAATGGCGGTATCCAACTGGCAATGGTTTGGTATTTGGCTAATTATTGGTTTGTTCTTCTATTTTATTTACGGTTACAAAAACAGTAAGTTGAATAAAAAATAAAATAAAAATCCCGTCTCGTTTAAAATACAAGACGGGATTTTTTTTATCGGTTAAACGGATATTCATTTATCCAATGAAAACCTCTTTTGTTGAGTTCGTAGTCTTCTTTCTTTCTTTGTTGCCAAAGTAATTCAAGTGTATCCGATTCCCATCTTCCTTTTACCAGTAATTCGGTTTTGGACAATCTTTTATATCCTAAATTAAATATTTTAGTACTGTCTTTATATGAAGTCACCGTAAATTGGTTGGTAATCGTGTCGGTCTTCACCGCATAATAATGGCCTCTTCCTTTAACTTTTTTGATAACAATATTTCCATCTTCCATCAATACTTTGTTCCAACGTAAGGTATCAGTTTCTAGAGGCGGAATAGTATCGCCATTTTTAACAAACATCTTTACTTCATAACTTCCGTTAAAGCTTTCGGCATAAACTACATTTTCGGGTATAGCATTGACTTGTATAATCATCATAACTATAGCTAAAGAACACAATACCAACAATCCAATTTTAGAAATTTTATGAGTCACACGCTGCCATTTATCCTTAAAAACCAATGGCTCAATTTTTAACTGAAGTGATTCTTGCTTAAAAAAGAAACGGTACAATGACCCTAAATAAGGCGACACGATAAATATTGACAGCAAAACCAAATGCGAAGAAAATAACTTTACCGGTACATCATAACAATAATTCATGGCGGCTACATTCAACATTACCCCAAAAGCCATTAAAGCACCAACAATAGTAGTTCGTCTGAACAATAATAAAACACCTGCCACAAACTCTATAAAACCACCGAAGAAAGTATACGCTTTAGAATGTCCCATAAAGGTCCACAATAAACCCATTGGAGATGATTCGCCGTAAGTTTGCTCCAATCGTGTAATATGTGTTGGCTGAAACTGTCCGTTAAAAAACTTAATGATACCATATAAAATCAAAAACAAACCCACATAATACCTTGCATAAACCCAAGTCACATGAAACCAAGACTGAAAATTCTTTTTCTTACTGACCAATAAAATGACAATTGTCAATACTATTGAAATCAAGAAAACGAATAATAAGTTCACATAATCAAACGTAGTGTCTCCGCTGCCGGTTACCGCAATTTTTTCTAAAGTGGTAAGGCCTAAAACCGTTTTGCCAAACCAAAGTACTACTATTTCTAAAGGCTTAGTATAAACCGAAAACACAACGTCTACTCCCGGAATTTCATTAAAAGGTCTGGGGAACATGTATAAAAAGGCATAACAAATGGTAAAAACAGTAATCGCTTTTCGAGAAAAAGACCACTCTTGATTTTCGGAAGATACTCTTGCTGACATACTTAAATGGATTAATTTTTTTGAAATTTAACAATAAAAATAACACCAAAAAACATTTGACTTTAAAAAGCACCAATTGGATACTCAGAGATAATCGCTTTTTATTTACATTTATAGAATAATTAACCAACATCCTTTTTTTAGATGCAAACTAAATTCTCATTTTTACTCGTTGCCCTAATCACTTTTACTATTTCCAACGCACAAGAAGCTGCAAAAACCGATAAAGAAACCCCTAAATGGGATGTCGCCAAACCCGGTGACACTTTCAACTACAAAACCCAAAACTTCACAACCAGCGAAGGCACTTGGATGAACTTAGATGTCAGTCCTGATGGCACTACTATTGTTTTTGACATGTTGGGTGATATTTACAGCATGTCGGTTTCAGGTGGCAAAGCCATAGTGTTGCGTTCCGGAATTCCGTTTGAAATTCAACCGCGTTTTAGTAACGATGGGAAGAAAATTGCCTTTACCAGTGATGCCGGTGGCGGTGATAACCTTTGGGTGATGAATGCCGATGGTACCAATGCCAAACAGGTTTCGAAAGAAGATTTCCGTTTAATGAGCAATCCCGCTTGGATGCCTGACGGGAATTATTTAGTGGGTAGAAAAAACTTTACTTCACAGCGTTCGGCCGGTGCGGGAGAAATGTGGCAATACCATATCAGTGGCGGTAGCGGCGTACAATTGACCAAAAGAAAAAATGACCAACAAGACGTCAACGAACCTAATATCTCCAGAGACGGAAAATATATGTACTTCAGCGAAGACATGTATCCGGGTGGATTTTTCCAATACAATAAAGATCCGCATAACGAAATTTATGTCATCAAGCGCTACGAATTTGAAACCGGAAAACTTGAAACCATTACGGGTGGACCAGGCGGTGCTGCTCGTCCGCAAGTGTCTCCCAACGGAAAGCAATTGGCTTTTATTAAAAGAGTCGGAACGAGTACCGTTTTATATTTACACGATTTAGAAACCGGTGAAGAATGGCCGGTATATGACAAACTCGACAAAGACCAACAAACCGCTTGGGCTTTATTTGGCGTGTATCCTAATTTCAATTGGATGCCTAACAACGAAGACATCGTGATTTGGTTTGGCGGAAAAATCAATAAAATCAATACCAAGTCTTCAACGGCAACTAACATTCCGTTTACAGCCGATGTAGCGATTGATGTAGCTGACCGAGTACATTTTAACACCCCGATTTCAGATACTGATTTCACTGTAAAAATGATACGTGATGCGGTGACTTCGCCTGATGGAAAGACTTTAGCCTTTAGGGCTTTAGGGTACATTTGGACTAAAACTTTACCCAACGGAACGCCGAAACGTTTAACCAACGGCACCGACTTTGAAGCCGAACCCACTTTCACCGCAGACAGCAAAAGCATAGTTTATGTCACTTGGAACGATACCGAATTGGGTAGCATTAGAAAAGTTGGTTTAGATGGAAAAAACTCTGTGAAATTAAGTACAGAGAAAGGCATTTTCAGAACGCCTTCCCTATCGCCTGACGGAAAAACAATTGTTTACCGCAAAGAAGTCGGCAATCTCGACCAAGGCTTATCTTACTCCAAAAAACCCGGCATTTATACGATGAGTGCCAATGGCGGCGCCGGCAAATTCATTACCGAAAGTGGTCTGTTTCCTTTGTTTACCAAAGACGGGAATCGCATTTTCTATCAAACCGGCGGAGTGTTTTTTGGTAGTTTGACCAAAGAACTGAAAAGCGTTGACTTAAACGGTCAAGACGAAAGAACGCATATCAAATCGAAATATGCTAACCGTTTGGTGCCGAGTCCCGACAACCAATGGATTGCCTTTATGCATTTGCACAAAGCCTATGTAGCACCTTTAAACATGAACGGTCAGGAGATTGATTTGGACAATAAATCAACCGTTGTGCCTGTTTCAGAACTGACTAAAGATGCAGGAATCAATTTGCATTGGGCGACCAACAGCCAAAAAGTAATGTGGACGTTAGGTGACAGTTATTACACCAACGAAATCAAAGACCGCTTTACTTTCTTGCCGGGTTCGCCTGAAAAAGTGGAGAAACCAACGGATAGCGGTATCAAAATCGGTTTAACTTCTAAAGTGGATAAACCTAAAGGTAAAATTGCTTTAACCAACGCCCGAATCATCACAATGGATGGTGATAAAGTGATTGAAAAAGGCACTATAATCATTAACCAAAACCGCATTGAATCGGTTGGGAATTCAGGTGAAGTAACCGTTCCTGCCGATGCTCGAGTGTATGACTTAGCCGGCAAAACATTAATGCCCGGAATGGTCGATGCTCACGCACACGTAGGCGCTTTCCGTTACGGATTGACGACACAACAAAACTGGCAGTTTTATGCTAATTTAGCTTTTGGGGTAACCACTTCGCATGACCCGTCATCGAATACAGAATCTATCTTTTCTCTTGCCGAAATGGTTAAGAGCGGTGCTTTAGTTGGGCCACGTATTTACTCTACCGGTTTCATCTTATATGGCGCTGATGGCGATTTTAAAGCTATAGTGAATGGCCTTGACGATGCGCGTTCGTCTATCAAACGTACCAAAGCTTTTGGCGCACTATCGGTGAAGAGTTATAATCAACCGCGTCGTGACCAACGCCAACAAGTATTACAAGCCGCTCGTGAAGAAAGCATTAATGTGGTTCCCGAAGGTGGTTCGAATTTCTTCCACAACATGACTATGGTGATTGACGGTCATACCGGAGTGGAACACAATATTCCGGTAACGCCTGTGTATAAAGATGTGTTAGAACTTTGGGGCAAAAGCAGTGTGGGTTACACGCCTACGCTTATTGTAAACTATGGCGGATTGAACGCTGAATATTATTGGTACCAAAAAACCAATGTTTACGAAAACAAAAAACTACTGCAATTCACCCCAAGAAGCATCATTGATTCGCGTTCGCGTTTCCGTACGATGGCGCCTGAAGAAGAATACCAAAACGACCATATCCTGACTTCCAAAACCGCCAAAAAACTAGCGGATAGCGGTGTGAAGGTCAACATGGGTGCTCACGGACAATTACAAGGTTTGGGCGCGCACTGGGAATTGTGGAGCATTCACCAAGGTGGCATGAGCAACTTAGAAGCATTGAAAACCGCCACTATCAACTCCGCCAACTATATAGGTGCCGGTAAAGACATTGGTTCGCTCGAAGTGGGCAAATTGGCTGACATCTTAGTTTTAGACAAAAATCCTTTAGACGATATTCAGAACTCGGCCACGTTACGTTATACCATAGCCAACGGCAGAATGTACAATTCAGAAACCATGAACGAAGAAGGTAACGAACCTAAAGCACGCAAAAAATTCTATTGGGAAAATAACAAATACAATTCAGCTTTCCCATGGCACGAAGAAACGGAGAGTTTTATGGAGCACCATTGTTGTGACGCGATTCATAATTAAGTACGAAGTGAAAAGTACGAAGTACGAAGTAAAACCATTCGCGAAAGTGAGTGGTTTTTTTTTGGAGTGAGGAGTTGTTACACAGAGATGCACGGAGAAGGACGGAGATTCACGGAGCACTGATTACTGAACACTGAACACTCATAATAGCAAATGCATGTTTTTTACAACTTAAAAGTATGCACAATGGGTTGCAATGACTGTTGGAATTCCATCTTCCATCTTCCATCTTCCCTTAAATAGTTATCGCTTAATTACCAACCTAATTTTAGCCATTCGCAAAAAAAAACTACCTTTGATAATATCAAATGATAGTATCAATGAAACCGCCTTACGATATTACTCCGAAAATTCTAAAACTGATAAGCTCAATTTCTGAGAAAATTGGAGAAGTAAATGCTAATTACCTAAGCAAACAATCTCCACAACTCCGTAAACAGAATAGAATCAAAACCATTCATTCTTCTTTACAAATTGAAGGCAATACTTTAACCAAAGAGCAGATTACTGCGTTAATAGAAAACAAAAGAGTTATTGGTCCGGAAAAAGATGTGCTGGAAGTTTTAAATGCCATTAAGGTCTATGAAAAACTAGCAGAATATCAATTTTCATCAGACAAAAGCTTTTTAAAAGCGCATCTTCAGTTAATGCATGGAATAATTGAAAGTGCCGGGAAATATAGAAAGCAAGGTGTTGGAATAGTTAAAGGAACCAAAGTAGAACACGTTGCGCCTCCATTTGAAAATGTACCGCATTTGATGAAAGATTTGTTTGAATATCTGAAAGATACTGATGAATTAACATTAATAAAAAGTTGCGTATTTCATTACGAAATGGAATTCATTCATCCTTTTTTAGATGGATACGGCAGAATGGGAAGATTATGGCAAACGCTGATTCTAATGGCGGAATATCCGGTTTTTGAGTTTTTGCCATTCGAAACATTAATCAGCAAAACCCAAGAGGATTATTATCAATCATTGGCGTTAAGCGATAAGTCAGGAAAGTCAACTTACTTTATTGAATATATGCTAGGTGTTATTGAAAAGTCACTTGAAAACTTGCTTAACTATAACAACAGAGTATTAAAAGATATTGATCGGTTAGAGTATTTTTTGAACCTAGGCATTAAAGAGTTTAATCGTAAAGATTACATGAACATATTCAAAGATTTGTCTTCTGCCACAGCTAGCAGAGATTTGAAAAAAGGAATTGAATTGAATATGTTTGATAGTATTGGTAATCTGAACAAAACGAAATATATAGTGAAATAATTACCGTTGCTATAAACAGTTTGTGCTAATGACTGGTTTTGGCTTTATCGGAAATATATTCGCTGACTGAAATTTTAGTTATATTTGGAATCGGCAGTGATTAATATTTGTAACTGTTACTAGCCACATTCCAAGATTAAATCCAAATTTTTAAGATAAAAAATGAAAAAAATTAATACTATAATTTTGGCGCTATGTTTCACAACACTATCCTTTGGACAAAACGCAATCAAAACTGAAAAATCGGAGTTAGAAGCATTAATTATTAAATCTTTTGACGAAATATGGTCTGAATTAAATTCTAAAAACATTGATCAATATTACACCAAGGATTTTCTGCTTTTGGAAAATGGAGAAGTGTGGAATAATGACTCTATTACCAATTATTTAGACAAAGCTGTCCTTAAAAAACCGATTCCTACCCGAGTGAACTCCATTGAAATTATTGATGTTAAAGTCTCAAATGGAATGGCTTGGATTGCCTACAAAAACCAAGCGGTATTTACGGTTGACCATAAAATAATCAGAAAAGCGTATTGGCTGGAAAGTGCCACCGCAATTTTAACAGAAAATGGCTGGAAATTACAAATGCTTCATTCCACAAGAGTAAAAAATGAATAAAAAAACCGTTGGCACGGATTAACACACAAACAAAGCGACTGTCTAAGGAATCCGTGCCCATTAACTCGAGTCTATGAAAATTCAAAAAGGAGTTTTATATTTGAAATCAACACGCAGCTGTTGTAAAATGCATGCCGTTTTTGGCAATTATAAACGAAACGCAAACAAAATGAAAGTACTCCAAAAAATAATGATTTTGTTTTTAATCTCATTAACTTCCTGTTGTGGAAAAGACGATGAAAACCAAGTTACCCCTATTTCTAATATTACTTTTTCAAACTCCCCATTTGACTTGCAAGGAATTAATGCAAAATTTGCTAAAGACATTGCATATGACAACAAAGCAAGAACTCAATTTGATATTTGGCTACCCAATTCTAGTACTCCGACAGGTTTAGTGATATATGTTCACGGTGGTGGTTTTACAAGTGGTGATAAAGATTTTGTATATACTATTCAATCAGGTGGAGCTTGGGATTTTCCCACAGACATTCGCTACTTACTTCAAAACAATATTGCATTTGCAACTATTCGTTATACTTATCTAAACACAACAGGAGAAATCGAAGGTGTTAAAAAACCAATGTCAGACGTAAGAAGGGCTCTACAATACATCAGAAATCGGGCAAGTGATTTTAATATTGACAAGAATAAAATAGTTTTAGCAGGTAATTCAGCAGGTGCAGGAACTTCTCTTTGGATTGCGTTTAATAATGACTTTGCAAATGCTTCAAGTAGCGACCCTGTTTTAAGAGAATCAAGCAGAGTAAAAGGCGTAGTTGCGAGAGAAACTCAAGCAAGCTATAATATTGAAGACCGTTATGTAAATGATGTTTTTTTTGATTATAATTTGACTTGGTCAGAAATACTAGCCAATGAAACGGGGAATATTCAAAAAATTTATGGTGTATCCTCAACAGCACAATACGAATCATCTGCTATTGATGCTTATAGAGTAGAAGTTGATATGTTGTCTTTAATGACTTCTGATGACCCGGAAATTTGGATAAATAATACCCTTAGAGAGGTTGTACATCCTTATGCTGCTCCTGAAATATCTTCTCATCACGCATTTCACGCCAGAGAGTTGAAAGAGCGAGCAGATGCCGTTGGCGTTGAAAACATTACTTACTATGGTAAAAACCCAATCATATTTTCTGACCCAAGCAACGAAAGTTGGACAGAATTCTGTAAAAGGAAAATTAATGAATAACTGTCCCCGTAAGCGCTGATTTACACACGAGCAAAGCAACTGCCGAAGGAATCTGTGCTTAATTAAAAAAAGGGATAAGGCATAAGGGATAAGGGAGATAACTGACCACTGAACTCTTACTGCACGTTTACTGCACGCTTATTGGACGTTAATAGGACGTTAATAGGACGCAGTAGCTTTTTATTGGCTTTCATGACGTTACCATGACGTTGATATGACGTTACTATGACGTTGATATGGCTTAACATAACTTATCTATGGCTTTGGTATGGCTTATCTATGGCTTTGATACGGCTTTGATACGGCTTTGATACGGCTTTGATACGGCTTAGTAGAATTTAAAAATTGTGGTTAAAAAGCGAATTTATAAGAAATTTATGTTGATAACTTAAGGTAAAATCCCTATTGATGGGGATTGGTTTGTGGTGGGGAATTGGTTAAATTTGGGAACACTGCTGATAGTGATGATGCTTATCGGTTAGTTAGCAGAGATTGCCTCGGAACATTTAACTTAAACATCATGAAAGTACTATTATCAAGCATCTTTTTAATCTTATTCGCTGTACAAGATGATTTCACATTTGTAAGTGAAAATCAAAAAGTAGTTTTAAAAATTGACAACGGAGTTAGAACTTTAACTTGGGGAAAGAAATCAGTTCTCAATCTGAAAGTAGAAAATATTGATACTCAAAAAATGACAATGTCTGCGCCTGGAATTAGATTTATTAAAAGTAAAAACCCAAAAGAAGAAGTAACTCTTGAAATCACGCCTGAAAGAGAAGTCATAGAAAATGACACTTTAAATCTTCATGTTGGATTCCGAGACAAGAATAATGAATCCATACATCACAAATTTGCAATACTTATTACAAAATAGTGTACGGCAAACCCGACAGCGCGGATTTGCAATCCGTGCCTACTAACTCAAGGCTCTGAAATACAAAAAAAGGTGGCTCAAACGAACCACCTTTTTTATTGATAAACTATAACTATTTAAGCCAAATCATAACGGTCGGCGTTCATGACTTTAGTCCATGCCGCTACGAAATCATTCACAAATTTTTGTTTGTTGTCGTCTTGCGCATACACTTCAGCATAAGAACGCAGTACCGAGTTAGAACCAAAAACCAAATCGGCTCTGGTAGCGGTCCACTTCGTTTGCCCCGTTTTTCTATCTACTATGTTGTACAAGTTTTTGCCTACCGGTTTCCATGAGTAGTTCATATTGGTGAGGTTGACAAAGAAGTCATTACTTAGTATGCCTTCGTTCTCGGTAAATACGCCGTGTTTGGTGCCACCGTAATTGGTGCCTAAAACACGCATTCCTCCAATAAGTACAGTCATTTCCGGTGCAGTCAATCCCATCAATTGGGCTTTGTCTAACAACATTTCTTCGGGCTGTACTTTGTAGTCACTTTTCACCCAGTTTCTGAAACCATCGTGTAATGGTTCTAATACGTCAAACGATTCGGCATCCGTCATCTCAGCAGTAGCATCTCCTCTACCCGGTGCGAAAGGTACTTTAACGCCGGCTGCTTTTTCAACAGCTGCTGTTCCTCCTACGACAATCAAATCAGCAAGAGATACTTTTTTGCTCAATCCGGCTTGGATTTCGGTAAGTTTGGTTAACACTTTATTTAAGCGTTCCGGCTCGTTGCCTTCCCAGTCTTTTTGAGGCGCTAAACGAATACGAGCACCATTGGCACCACCACGGAAATCCGAACCTCTGAAAGTTCTGGCACTGTCCCAAGCGGTGTTGATTAATTCGGTTGCCGTTAAGCCGCTGTTTAATAATGTTGCTTTTAATGCATCTATTTCAGATTCCGTAAGCGTATAATCAACCGCCGGAATCGGGTCTTGCCAAATCAATTCTTCTTGAGGCGCATCGGCTCCTAAATAGCGATTTCTTGGTCCTAAATCACGGTGAGTCAACTTAAACCAAGCTCTGGCAAAAGCGTCTTCAAAAGCTTGTGGGTCTTTTTGGAATTTCTCCGAAATTTTGCGGTACTCAGGATCCATTTTCAAAGCCATATCGGCATCGGTCATGATTGGATTTCTGCGTACGCCTTTGATATGGGCATCAAACGGTTTGTCTTCTTCGGCCATATTAATCGGATCCCATTGCCAAGCACCGGCCGGGCTTTTAGACAATTGCCAATCGTGGTTTAATAAAATATCAAAATACGTATGGTTCCATTTGTCGGGATGCGAAGTCCAAGCGCCTTCTAATCCGCTGGTGATGGTATCGACACCGTTTCCGTTTCCTTTTGGATTCAACCAACCAAAACCTTGCGTTTCTACGTCGGCTGCTTCCGGTTCCGGACCTAAGGCATTGGCATCGCCATTTCCGTGGGCTTTCCCTACGGTATGTCCACCTGCAGTTAAAGCCACAGTCTCCTCATCGTTCATGGCCATTCTCAAAAACGTTACACGCATGTCATTGGCTGTCTTTAAAGGATCAGGATTTCCGTCAACCCCTTGAGGATTCACATACACTAACCCCATCATTACCGCAGCAAGCGGATTCTCTAAATCTCTCTCGCCAGAATAACGGCTTTTTTCACCACCTGATGGTGCTAACCATGTATTTTCTGAACCCCAATAAACATCTTTTTCAGGGTGCCAAATGTCCTCACGACCACCGGCAAATCCGAAGGTTTTAAAGCCCATCGATTCATAAGCCATGTTACCGGCCAAAATCATTAAATCGGCCCAAGAAATTTTGTTTCCGTATTTTTTCTTGATAGGCCAAAGCAATCTTCTTGCTTTGTCAAGGTTACCGTTATCCGGCCAACTGTTAAGTGGTGCAAAACGCAAGTTTCCGGTTCCGCTACCGCCACGACCATCGGCTATACGGTAACTTCCGGCACTGTGCCATGCCAAACGAATCATCAATCCGCCATAGTGACCCCAATCGGCAGGCCACCAGTCTTGACTTTCGGTCATTAAGGCTTTCAAATCATTCTTTAAGGCTTCGAGGTCTAATTTTTTGAATTCTTCCGCATAGTTGAAATTTTCTCCAAGCGGATTAGTCTTGGAATCGTGTTGGTGCAAAATGTCGAGGTTTAACGCATTGGGCCACCAAAAGCTGTTATTGGGCACGTCTGTACCCTGTTTTACTTGAGCTCCAGAGAAAGGACATTTCCCGGAACCGTTAGCATTGTTTTCCATAATATGAATTGGTTTGTTGTTATGAACTTATGGTGCTAAATTACCAAATGTTTTACTATCTGAATTATTTTTTTAATAGATAAAAACTATACTCGATGCAAGGATAAGTTATATAGTTTATCTACTCAAGAACTGATACAGCAGTAATCTTATTTTAAAATCAAAAGAGGAAAATAAACTAATAGTGTAAGTAATTTTAGTAATACTTTTTACTTTTGGAGGTGTTTATCTTTTTTTTCTTATAAAAAACAGTTATTTAATCATTTGATAATATTTTAATTCCCAGATGACTATGCTTTTTATTAGTTTTGAACAAACAAAAAAATAACAAAAACCAACCATGGAAGACAATTTTATACTAATTAGTATTATTGTGGTGATAGCCGTTAACTTGGCCTTTTATTTCTTTCTGAGAAACCGTAAAGAAGAAAAGGAATTAAGAGACTATTTCAAAAAAGGATTGAAAAAAGACAAAAAAGCATAAGATTCCAAAATTCGATATAAAGCAAAAGGCACGATTACTCGTGCCTTTTGCTTTATATAATACTTGATTAATAAGCTATCAAGGCTAACAAGGTTTCCTCAAAACGGTCTTTCGGTAGGTATTGGTCTTCCAAAGCTTTCACAAACGGAATGGCTGTTTCCAAGCTTCCCACTCTTCTTACCGGCGCATCCAAATGCTCAAAACACTCTTCCATAATCATGGCAGAAATATCACTAGAAACACCTCCAAATAAAGTATCTTCTTGAAGTATAATTACTTTTCCGGTCTTTTTAACCGAGGTAAATATAGCTTCGTTATCCAAAGGTTGTAAACTGCGCAAGTCAATTAAATCAGCACTGATATTGGAATGTTTATTCAAAGTGTCCAAAGCCCAATGTACTCCGGCACCAAAAGAAATTACAGTCACTTGAGTTCCTTCTTTTAACAAAGCGGCTTTTCCTAAAGGAATGGTATAATAATCGGTTGGGACGTCTTGGTAAACCGAACGGTACAACTGTTTGTGCTCAAAAAACATCACCGGATTAGGGTCGTTGATGGCGGTATTTAATAACCCTTTGGCATCATAAGGAAACGCAGGATAAACGACTTTTAACCCAGGTGTTTTGGTAAACCAAGCTTCATTGGTTTGCGAGTGAAAAGGTCCGGCCTGAGTGCCACCGCCACAAGGCATGCGCACTACTACATCGGCTTTCTCGTTCCAACGGTAATGTTGTTTGGCCAAAAGATTGACAATCGGATTGAATCCTGTAGATACAAAATCGGCAAACTGCATTTCTACAATCGCTTTGTAACCATTGATAGACAAACCATTCGCTGCAGAAACTACGGCACTTTCACAAATTGGTGTGTTGCGAACACGTTCTTTGCCAAATTGCGCTACAAAACCATCCGTGATTTTAAAAGCACCACCATATTCGGCTATGTCTTGCCCCATGATCACCAAATTATCATGACGCTCCATCGATTGGCGTAAAGCATTCGAAATAGCATCCACCACACGAATATTCTCCACCGAATCGCCATGATTCACGGCTTCGAATTCATACGATTCATACATGTCATTAAGCTCTTCGGCTAAATCGGCTTCACATTCAGGCTCCGCTTGTGTAGTTGCCCAATGTTCGTCAATTTCGGCTTTGATGGCTTTCTTTATCTTATCATCTTCCGCTTCCGAAAGCACACTTACTTGAAGTAAATAATCTCTATAATTTGAAATCGGGTCTTTAATCGCCCACATGTCCATTAATTCCTGAGGGACATATTTGGTGCCGCTCGCTTCTTCGTGCCCACGCATTCTGAAGGTTTTGAACTCTAATAAAACCGGACGAGGATTATCAATCATCGAAGCTTTTAGTTCTGCTATTTTGGTATAAACGTCTAAGATATTATTCCCGTCAATGATATGACTTTCCATTCCGTAACCCACGCCTTTATCGGCTAAGTTCTCGCAACGGTATTGCTCATTGGTTGGGGTTGAAAGTCCGTAACCATTATTTTCAATCACAAACAAAACAGGTAATTCCCAAACGGCTGCAATATTCAACGCTTCGTGAAAATCGCCTTCCGAAGTAGCGCCTTCTCCGGTAAAAACTGCGGTTACTTTGCCGTTCATTTTTAATTTATTGGCCAAAGCAATCCCATCGGCCACACCCATTTGCGGACCCAAATGCGAGATCATTCCGATGATGTTGAATTCTTGGGTTCCGAAGTGAAAACTTCTGTCTCGGCCTTTGGTGAAACCGGTTTTCTTACCTTGCCATTGCGAAAACAAACGGTGCAAGGGAATGTCTCTTCCGGTAAATACGCCTAAGTTTCGGTGCATCGGTAAAATGTATTCGTCTTGGTCTAAAGCAGCAGTTATTCCTACCGAAATAGCTTCTTGTCCGATACCTGAAAACCATTTGGATACTTTTCCCTGACGCAATAGAATGAGCATTTTTTCTTCTATTAATCTGGGCTTGAGCAGTTTTTTATATAAATCCAATAATTGGATATTGGATAACTCTTTTCTGTCGAAATTCATTGGGTTTGTTTTGGTGTTGCAAAAGTATAAAAACAGATTTCAATCGTTGTAGTTTTTAGGCGAAAGTTAGCCACAATTTTACCAAAAGAAAAACCCCAAGCGAATCATCACTTGGGGTTTGTTTAATAATAGGGTATCTTTTAATTCGCAGCCTTTACAAAATTTTTGTGCAAAGTGAAACCTTCCTCAGTGGTCATCTCCAAGATATAAAACCCTGCGGCTAAACCTTCTACATTGATACTGTGGTTGTCCAATAATTGGGCAGTCAATCTTTGACCGTTGACCGCAATAATGCTTACGTTTTTGATGGGCGTATTGGTTTCCAAAAATAGCTCTTGTCGCACCGGATTTGGATATAAAGCCACTGATTGGGGTTGGACAATTTCATTGCTTCCGAGGCTTGTTTGAGTTACATTCAAAGTGTATGCGATGGTTTGAGGTGAAGGCCATGAAGAAATTACGATAAAGTATGTTTCCCCTGCTGTAACTACCAAGTCACTGATAGTACGATTTCCGGCAGCAGAACTACAACTGCAGGCATAAGGTGCTGAACCTATACCGGCACAACTGGTAAACACAAAAAGACCGCTCCAACCTACAGCAGAAGGCAGTTGTAAAGTAATGGTACCACTAACTGTTGGTGTATAGGTATAAATGACATCATTTCCACCGAGATAGTAATTCCCTGCAGTTCCGGCTCCACAAGAGATGGGTGTTGCCGTTGGCGGATCATAATTATCCGCATAATTGGCAGTATTGTCGCTTGTGCTGTAAGGCAAAGTGGCTATCACTATTGGATCTGTACACAAAGTACCGGTTTGGGCATACATCCCAACAGTTATAAATAAAAATAAAGGGTAAAGTTTTTTCATCCGAGTGGTTTTTAGGGAGTTAATAGTCATTCAAATTTAGCCTAATTAATTCTAAAAACCAAAACAGTAAGTAACCTACTATAAATGAGTCGGTAACACAAAAGCAATTGTTAATAACTTTGACTTTTCTTATTCGAAAAATCGTTACATTTGTAGCTATCGTTGGAATTTTTCCAACATAAGTTATTAACAAAAAAGTTTTAGTAGTATGCAACAAATTCCAAGTGTTGACTTACGTGATTTCCTGTCGGACGATCCGGCACGTAAACAAAAATTTGTAAATGAAATCGGAAAAGCTTACGAAGACATTGGCTTCGTGGCACTAAAAGGTCATTTTCTTGATGACAAACTGGTAAGTGATTTGTACGCCGAAGTGCGCAATTTCTTCAACTTACCATTGGAAACCAAAGCCGGTTATGAAATTCCCGGAATAGGTGGCCAACGCGGGTATGTCTCTTTTGGAAAAGAACATGCCAAAGGTCGTTCGGCCGGAGATTTAAAAGAATTTTGGCATTTCGGACAATACGTTAGCGAAGGTTCAAAATACGCCATCGAATATCCTGATAACGTAACGGTTTCTGAATTGCCACATTTTAATGAGGTGGGAAAAGAAGCCTACAAAATGTTGGAAAAAACGGGTGTTTATGTATTAAGAGCTTTGGCTTTGTACATTGGTTTAGACGAGTTTTACTTTGACAATTACATCAAAGACGGGAACAGTATCCTAAGACCAATTCATTACCCGCCAATCACTGACGAACCAAAAGACGGCGCTGTTCGTGCGGCTGCTCACGGTGACATCAATTTGATTACGCTTTTAATGGGTGCGCAAGGCAAAGGATTACAAGTACAAAATCACAATGGCGACTGGATTGATGCGATGGCACAACCGGACGAATTGATGATTAACGTAGGCGATATGCTAGCCCGTCACACCAACAACAAATTAAAATCAACCATTCACCAAGTAGTGAATCCGCCAAGAGAATTGTGGGGTACCTCCCGTTTTTCAATTCCGTTCTTTATGCACCCGGTGAGCGATATGCCACTGAATTGTTTAGAGAAATGCATCGATGCCAACAATCCAAAAGGATTCGAAGACATCACGGCAGGAGAATACCTTGACGAAAGACTGGTTGAACTGGGATTAAAGAAAAAATAAAGGTTAATTCAATAATTTCATTAAAGACATTGGGTTATACACTTGATGTCTTTTTTGGTTTTTAAACTAAGTAACTGAGTGTCTGAGTAACTGAGTGCCTAAGAAAAAGAACTCAGCTACTTAGCAACTCAGTAACTCAGCAACTTTAAAAAATGGACTTACAAGAACAACTAAAAAAACTCTTCCCCGACCACGAACCCTCGAACGAACCGGAAGCTACAGCCGAAATAAACCACGAGCTTTTTATCCAAAAAGAGCCCATGATTTGCAAATACGAAAAACGAAAAGGCAAAGCCACCACCATCATCGAAGGTTACGAAGGCAGCGAGGAAGATTTTAAAGTACTAGCCAAAGAAATCAAAACCAAACTCAGCGTTGGTGGCACTTTCAAAGATGGCGCTATCATTATTCAAGGCGATTACCGCAACAAAATAATGAAAATGCTTCAAGAAAAAGGTTTTAAAACCAAACGCGTCGGCGGATAAAACAAATCACCGAATAACCAAATTAACAATAATGATACAATCCTCAGAATTAATCCTAAACCCTGACGGCAGCGTTTATCACTTAAACCTAAAGCCAGAACATATAGCGCACAATATTATCTTTGTAGGCGACCAAAACCGAGTAGAAAAAATCACGCAGTTCTTTGACAGCATTGAATATTCTACCCAAAAACGTGAATTCAAAACGCAAACCGGTTACTACAAAGGCAAAAAAATGACGGTAATGTCCACCGGAATCGGTCCGGATAATATTGACATTGTCATGAACGAATTGGATGCTTTGGTCAACATCGATTTGGACACCCGCAAACCCAAAGAAAACCTAGTTTCTTTAAACATTGTTCGCATCGGAACTTCGGGTTCGTTGCAAGCTGATATTCCTTGTGACAGTATGGTGATGAGTAAATACGGTTTGGGCTTAGACAATATGCTTCGCTCCTATTTGATTGATGATATTTCCGAAAAAGCTATGGAAGAGGCATTTATTTCGCAAACCAACTGGGATTTGAAAAAAGGCCGACCTTACGTGATCAGTTGTTCGGAAAGTTTGGAGAAAAAAATTGAAAGCAATCAAATTCATAAAGGCTTCACCGGAACGGCAGGCGGATTCTACGGACCGCAAGGTCGCGTGTTGCGCCTCGAAATTCAAGATGCTGAGCTGAACAGTAAAATGGACAGTTTCGAATTCGAAGGCATCAAAATGACCAATCTCGAAATGGAAACCGCAGCCATTTACGGCTTAGGGAAACTGCTGGGTCACGAATGCTTGTCACTCAACGCCATCATCGCCAACCGTGCTACGGGAACTTTTAGCGAAGATCCATACAAAGCCGTAGATGCTTTAATTGCGTATGCTTTAGATAAATTGGCAGAATAAATTTTAGGATTCATCCTGAATTTATTTCAGGAGCTATTTCCCGCTGCAACCTGCCTGCCGGCAGGCAGGTCGGGGCTAATTAAAAAAACATGAATTTAATACTAGAAACCAACCGACTTATACTACGTCCGCTCGAATTAACTGATGCCGAGGCGATGTTTGACATGGATAAAAATCCCGAAGTACACAAATACCTTTGGCAAACTCCGGTACAACAAATTGACGAAGTCATCAAAGTCATCGAGTACGTTCGCGGGCAATATGAAAGAAACAACATAGGGCGTTTTGCCACAATTGTAAAAGAAACCGGCGAATTCATTGGCTGGACAGGCATCAAATTTGTAGACGACCATGTAGAAAACGGCAATACCAATTTCTACGATTACGGCTATCGCTTAAACGAGAAATTTTGGAACAAAGGTTACGCCACCGAAGCTTCAAAAGCATGGTTAGACTACGGTTTTAACCAAATGAAAATTGACAAAATGAACGCTTATACGCACTCAGAAAACGGTGCCTCAAACCATATTTTACAAAAAGTCGGACTCAAATTCATGGAAGAATATCCCGATAAAGACGGTGTGATTTGGAAATGGTGGCAGATGGAAAATCCTTTAAAAAAAGAAAAGAGATAAGAGACGAAGAGATGAGAGACTAAAATCTAACATCTATTATCTATCTGTCTATAACATATAATCCAACAATCTAAATGAAAACCGTAAAAATAGCAGGCGTTCCCGAACATTTCAACTTGCCTTGGCATTTGTGTATCGACAATGGCGAATTTGACCAAGCCGGTATCGACCTACAATGGACCGACGTTCCGGAAGGCACAGGTAAAATGTGTCAAATGCTACGCGATGGCGAAACCGATATTGCCGTGATTTTGACTGAAGGCATCGTAAAAGATATCGTTAGTGGCAATCCAAGTTCCATTGTACAGGTTTATGTGGAAAGTCCGCTGATTTGGGGAATACACGTTGGTGCCGGTTCTTCTTACCAAACTTTAACCGATTTAGAAAACACCAAAGCCGCTATTTCGCGCTATGGTTCCGGTTCGCATTTGATGTCGTATGTCAATGCCCAAAATCAAAATTGGGACACGGAAAAACTGCAATTCGAAATTGTCAACACCATTGACGGCGCAGTCGAAGCGTTAACCAACGGCTCAGCCGATTATTTCATGTGGGAGCGTTTTATGACCAAACCCTTAGTAGACAAAGGTATTTTTCGCCGCGTTGCCGATTGCCCAACACCTTGGCCTTGTTTTGTAATTGCGGTGCGAAACGAATTCTTAGAAAACAACTTTCAAACGGTTGATTTGATTTTAGACATTATCAATAATACTACCGCCGATTTTAAAGATATTCCAAGCATTGACCGAACTTTGGCTTTGAAATACCACCAAAAATCAGAAGATATTCAAGAATGGCTATCGCTTACCAAATGGTCGCAAAAATCTTTAACAGAAAATGTGTTAAACAAAATTCAAAATCAGTTGTTTGACCTCAAAATTATAGATAAAAAAGGTACTTTTGCTGAAATCGTGAAAGCCGTCTAGCTTTTGCCTTTGGCAATATGATAAAAATAGGAAATCTTACTTATCAGCAACTGAAAGAAAAATTCAGGATAAAAAGTCCGTGGGACATGATAATCATTTTTATCTTGAATATCCTGATAACCATCCCTATTTTTATCATTCTACACCACAACTTAGCCACACTAGATTGGTTTTTTCACATTGACAGGGTTGTACTCTTTATCTTTATTCTCCTGATAATTCAATTGATTTTAAGAGCCATGAGAAGGGTTACTTTGATTTCAGTCATGCTCTATTTTATAGTGCTATTGTATGGAACACTTTCGGGAAAATATGGGTTTGAACGCGTGTATGAAGACTATCGTTCTATGATTTATACTATGAATGAAGATCCTTATCCGCAGGATATTATCGTTTCAAAACTGCTGCCGTTTCCCAACAAAACTAAAATCCTGGATGCCATTGAATACCAAAATCCAAAAATCAGAAACTTTGCCATCATGGCAACTTCTAAGCATTTTAAAAATGTAAAAGGTTACCATGAGTACTTTACCCTAATTCAATCTTTTGCTGTTTTTAAAGAAATCAATACCCGTTGGTATTATGTAAGTGACCCTAAAGGACATGACTACATTGCCAATGCTACCGAGTCGCTGCAATATTTGTCGGGTGATTGTGATGACCATTCTATATTTATGGTGGCCTGCATCAAATCTATCGGTGGCACTACCCGTTTGATCCATACCAAAGGCCATATTTATCCCGAGATTTACATTGGCACCAAAAAGGATTTGGAAAAAATTAATTATGCCATCAAAAAAATCCTTTTCCCTTTAGAAAGTAAAAACAAACCAATCAATTACCACATTGACGAACGCGGAAACATTTGGTTAAATCTTGATTATACGGCTAAATATCCGGGCGGACCGTTTATGAATGAAGAAATTTTGGGTGCTTTGACTTTAGATTAATTCTTTTTTGAATTTATAATTACTAAAAATTTTATTTACTATATTCGTTTCAACTAAAATGACCCTAATGAAAAAGTTACTTAGTCTGTTACTATTGGTTTCTATGGCCTCACAAGCCCAGGAAACTTCCCCTTTGGACAACAAGAAAAATGAATTCAGAGTTGATTTGTTGTCAGCTTTGGTTTGGCAAAAAGCCAGTTTGAGTTACGAACGCTTTTTCGGTGGTAATTTTTCGACCGGTTTCAATGTCAATTTTTCAGACAGCAACAGGTTGAATGAAGATTTTGACAATGGCTACCGAAATAATGTCCCTAAATTTGAGTTCAATCCTTATGTAAGATACCAATTGTCAAAAGGGAAAAGAAGTTTTTACTTTGCCGAGGTTTTTGGTTCCTATAACAGTGGCGATTTCAAAGAAATTGTTCGAATGACGGATGGAAGTGGCAACGGTTATTACACCACCGAAAAATCAAAATACAGTGATTTTGGTTTGGGTGGCGGTTTGGGTTACAAAATGTATATTAAAGATGCTTTTGTTATAGAGTTTTTAGCCGGATTCGGTTCTAACTTAACCAACCGCGATAAAAGCCCAGATGTGATTTCCAGAGTAGGATTTAATTTAGGTTACCGATTTTAATTCGTAAAAACATGAAAAAACTATCATACCTCGCTTTGTTATTTTTTGCAACCTTATTTACCCGTTGCGATACCAATGACGATACTTTCTATAAAACCATTTATGTCGAAGCCGGCAATAACATCGTAACATTTCCTGCCGCTACATTATACAATGTTGGTGATTATCTGTATGTTCAAGCTGATATTCCAAGATACATGCCTGAACCCGGACAAACTGATTTATTAGACATATACAAAACCTCCGGAAATGCAACCGCTTTTGCCTTTTCTTATGTAATCGAAAGAAAAATAAATGCTACCGATTGGGAAGTAGTAACCGTTAACGATAGCCAACTGGACATTGATGCGGGAGAAGCTCAAAATGGTGCTTATGTTTATGGTATTTGCGAATACAATTCGGTTGATGAATATTACCGTTATGATGTTGGTTTCCCTTTACTAACTGCCGGAAACTACCGATTGTCCTTTGGCTACAACAGTGCATCAAACAATAGCGTTGAATTGATTTCACAAAGTTCGACTAAAAACCTCATTGTCAATATCAATGCGGCTGTTTCAAACCTTGATGGTAATGGCTTTTTTTATTTCAATGTAAACTAAACTACCATTGGATTTCGGCTTTGCCAATACTTTGCAAATAAGCATTGGTTTTACTGAAATGTTTGTTGCCGAACCACAATCCGCGATTGGCGCTCAGCGGTGAGGGATGACCGGTTTCCAGAACATGATGCTTGTTGCGGTCGATTTTGGCACCTTTCTTTTTGGCAAATCCGCCCCAAAGTAAAAACACTGTGTTCTCTTTTGCGTCGGATATTTTTTTAATCACCGCGTCGGTAAAAGTCTCCCAACCCTGATTTTGATGGCTTCCAGCTTCACTTTCTCTAACAGTTAGCGTGGCGTTGAGCAATAAAACACCTTGGTCAGCCCAGCGTTCTAAATTTCCCGAAATAGGAATAGGCAACTCTAAATCGGTTTGAATTTCTTTAAAAATATTAATCAACGATGGCGGAAAAGCTATTCCATCATTCACAGAAAAACACAAACCATTGGCTTGCCCAAAACCATGATACGGGTCTTGACCTATGATAACGACTTTGACTTTATCAAACGGACAGTGGTCGAAAGCAGAGAAGATTTGAGTACCAATAGGAAAACATTTATGAGTGGCATATTCGCTTTTGACAAAAGTGGTGAGTTTCTCAAAATAAGGTTTTTCAAACTCATCGGAAAGTTGGTCATGCCAAGAAGAATGCATTTTGATTAACATCTCATAAAATTTTACCAAAAATACTATTTTCTGTTGCAATATGGATTTTATCCTTTGTAACTTTGAACCAAAGACACTGATTGAATGATATCGATTACAGATAAAACACTAAAGGATTTAGAATTTAACACCATTTTGCAAACCATTTCAGATCGATGTAACACTGAAATCGGGAAACAAAAAGCTTTGGAAATCGTTCCTTTTAAAAACAAAGAAACTTTGATGGATGCGTTGTTGCAAACATCGGAATACTTATCCTCTTTTACCAATAACAACGCCATTCCGAATCACGGATTTGAAAATATTTCGCATGACATTAAATTCTTAGCCATTGAAGACAGTTTCCTGGAAGTAGGCAGTTTCAGAAAAATGGCTACGTTGTCAGAAACAGTAAATGTCTTATTGTTGTTTTTGAAAAAGTTCAACGATTATTATCCAAAGCTTAATGAAAAGGCTACTCAGATAGAATACACCAAATACATCATCCAAAAAATTGACGAAGTCGTTGATAAATATGGTGAAATCAAAGACAATGCTTCACCGGATTTAATCAATATCCGCCGAGACATGAGTTTAGTTCGAGGCAAAGTCAACCAAAGTTTTGGTCAGGCGATGAGTCAATACAACGGTTTGGGTTATTTGGATGAAATCAAAGAAAGTTTCGTGGAAAACCGACGCGTTTTAGCTGTTTTAGCGATGTATCGCCGCAAAGTGAAAGGTTCCATTTTGGGCAGCTCCAAAACCGGAAGTATTGCCTATATCGAACCTGAAGCGACTTTGCGTTATTCGAGAGAATTGAGTAATTTGGAGTATGAAGAACGCGAAGAAATCACTAAGATTCTGAAGAAGTTATCGAATGATATTCGGCCATTTATTGATTTATTAAAACAATACCAAGACTTTCTGAGTGACATTGATGTGGTTTCGGCTAAAGCCAAATATGCTCGTAAAATCAATGCGATTTTGCCCCATATCATCGAAGAAAAACGATTGTTCTTTCGAGATGCCTTCCATCCTATTTTGTTTTTGAACAATTTGGAAAAAAAGGAAAAAACATTTCCACAGACCATTGAATTGAATGATCAAAGTCGGATTATAGTAATTTCCGGTCCGAATGCCGGTGGAAAAACCATTTCGCTGAAAACTGTTGGATTGCTTCAGTTAATGTTGCAATGTGGGATTTTGATTCCGGTACACGAACGAAGCGAGACGTTTTTATTTGACAGAATCCTAACGGATATTGGCGACAACCAATCGATAGAAAACCATTTGAGCACCTATAGTTATCGATTGAAGAATATGAATTACTTTTTGAAAAAATGTAATGCTAAAACTTTGTTCTTGATTGATGAATTCGGAACGGGTTCTGACCCTGAATTGGGTGGCGCTTTGGCGGAGATTTTCTTGGAAGAATTCTATCATCGAGAAGCATTCGGAATTATAACGACGCATTATTCCAATTTAAAGATTTTGGCCAATGAATTGCCTTTTGCTTCCAATGCCAACATGCTTTTTGACGAAAAATCATTGGAACCGATGTACAAATTGATTTTGGGACAAGCCGGAAGTTCTTTCACTTTTGAAGTTGCACAGAAAAACGGTATTCCTTATGGCTTGATTAATCGCGCTAAGAAGAAAATTGAAAGCGGAAAAGTGCGCTTTGACAAAACCATTGCCACTTTGCAAAAAGAACGTTCAAAGCTTGAAAAAACGTCTTTAAACCTCAAAGAAGAAGAAACTAAAGCGCGTGAAGAAAGCAAAAAGATGGAAAGCATCAATGCCAAGATTCAGGACAAGTTGGAGCGTTATCAGGAATTATACGATGCCAACCAGCGCTTGATTTATATGGGGCAAAAAGTAGATGATATTTCGGAGAAGTACTTCAATAATAAAGATAAAAAAGTCTTGATTGGAGAATTCTTAAAAATTGTGGAAATCGAAAACTCCAAACGCAAAAAAGCTTCGGTTAAAGAGAAAAAAGAGATTGAAATCATTCAGAAAAAAGTAGTTGAGGAAGTCAAAGTCAAAGTAGAAGAAATTCGAAAAGAAAAGAAAGAGAAGAAAATCAAAGCCCAAAAACTAGAAGCTGAAAAACCCAAAGTAACATTGAAAATTGGCGACCGCGTTCGAATGGTTGACGGAAAAGCTATTGGCACCATTGACAAGATTGAAAAGAACAAAGCTGTTGTAAATTATGGCGTCTTTACTTCTAAAGTGAGTTTGGAACAATTAGAATTTGTACAAAACAAGTAATATGGAAATAGCCGACTTGCCCAATGACAAAAAGATAATCCTGTTTGACGGTGTTTGCAATCTTTGCAATGCCTCGGTTCAGTTTGTGATTAAGCATGATAAAAAAGATGTTTTCCGATTTGTTGCGCTTCAATCTGAATTGGGCCTAAAAATCATTAAGCACATTGGCATTGATATTAAAAATACAGACAGCATTGTTTTGTATGAACCTACAAAAGCTTACTATTACAAATCGGTAGCCGCTTTAGAAATTATAAACGAGTTTGGCGGAATTTACACGTTGCTTAGAATCTTTACGATATTCCCAAAATTCATCGCTGATTTTGTTTATGACTTTGTGGCCAAGAATCGTTACAAATGGTATGGCAAACAGGAAGCTTGTATGATTCCGACACCTGAACTTAAAGCCAAATTCTTAGTATGACAATTATCATACTACATCCGAATTTATCATTGTAGTTTTGATAAACTCTAATTGATAAATCATGATTTCTCTAAACATTCCTTTGTATTCTTGGGACAATGGTGCATTTATTATGATAGGTATTTTTGCCCTCGTAATAGTAGCGCTCGTAGCCACCGTTTTGCTGATGATGAACAGTAAGAATAAAAAAAACGACTAAGTTTCCTTAGTCGTTTTTTGTTATATTGAAGTGTAAGATTATTGTTTTACAACTTTCTTTACGGCAACACCTTGATCTGTAGTGATTGTCATCATGTAAATTCCTGCAGCTAAATCGCTAACAGAAACTTGACCTTCAGTAGCATTCACGTTTGCTGTTTTAACCACTCTTCCGTTTAAGTCAGCCATCTCAATTGTACTAACTACAGCATTAGCTTCATTAGTAAAATTAATAACGTTGTTTGACGGATTTGGATGAACAGAGAATTTAGAAGTTAAATAATCATTAGTTCCAAGAACAGAAGAGAAGTTAATAGAATCTAAACGCATAGTAGCTACAGCTTGAGCAGTAGAGATATCGTTAAATCCAAAATAATAAATACCTGTAGCTGGCGCTGTGTAAGTAGCTGTAAATTGCGTGTATGTTGGATTATTCAAAGCTGCATTAGCCCAAAGTTGTGTAGTTTGTGCGGCTTGAAGTGCATCGTTACCTACTGTAAGTCTCAAACTTCTTACTGTAGCACATCTAATCCAAAAAGTGATCGTTACTGCTTCATTTGCTTGTAATGAAAAAGGAGCTGTAAATAACCAGTTGTTAGAAGCTGCTGTAGCATTGGTGTTAAATATCCAATAGAAATTACCTGATTGAGCATTAGCCGGAGCGTTAGCACTTAATCCATAAGAACCATTACCAAAAGTAGTCATACCCACTAACTCAGGAGTAGTTTCAAAACCAACTACTTGTGGACAAACTTTGGCAGTTGTAAAAGCAGATGTAGTATTCCAAGTACTGAAACCACCTAATCCACAATTAGTACGGATAAAATAAGAGTAAGGAGTAGAAGCTGCTAATCCAGGGATAGTGATAGAGTTAGTAGCTGTAGTTAATACAGTACCTGCTCCTTGAGCAAATCCTAATGGTCCATATTCAACTTCATAACCTTGTGGTGTACCTGAAGCAGCTGTCCAATTAAGAGTAACTGAATTTGTTGCAATGTTTGTTGGAGCATTAACAGTATTCACAGGAAAACAAGACACTCCTGTAAAAGCAACTGTAAAATCAAAACCTGCTGCAGACCATCTGTTATCCCATTGAATGTAATAAGTTGTTCCTGTAGATACATCAAATGTTAAAAGTGTTAAGTAGTTTGTAGCATCGATGTCATCACTACCATCAACACATGTTAATGTACCACAAGTACCTGTATAAACAGAAAGTCTGGTATCATCACTAAATGTTGGAGCAACATTCTGAGCTAAGTCAGAACTGATAGTCACTTGTCCGTTTCCTGTAGCAGTAAAAGAATACCACATTCCTAAAGGACCTGTAGCCAACTCACCGTTAACATTGTTACAAGCTAATTGATAAGTTCCTGTCAAAGCGGGAACTGTAGTAGTTGAACCGTCTGTAACGGCAACTGCAGTTGCACATGAAGTTTGAGCATTCGCACTCACAAAACCGGCAACCGTAAAGAATAAAAGTAAAAGTTTTTTCATAAATATAATTTTATTAAGTTTCAAGAAAACAAATTTAGTAAAGTATTTCAAATATCATAGTTTTTTAACTATCTTTTTCCCATTTGCCTACAACTGAAGTTGCAATGGCATTTCCCAACACATTGGTTGCACTTCTGAACATGTCACAAAAGTGGTCTATTGGTAAAATCAAAGCTATGCCAACTTCGGGAATCTTAAACATTCCACAAGTGGCTGCCACCACTACCAAACTCGCTCTCGGGACACCAGCGATACCTTTACTGGTAAGCATTAAGACCAACAGCATGGTCATTTGGGTTCCGGTATCCAAGTGAACACCATAAGCTTGCGCGATAAAAATACTGGCAAAAGTCATGTACATCATACTGCCATCCAAATTAAAGGAATAACCCAATGGCAACATAAAAGAAACAATCTTATCTTTTACTCCAAATCGCTCTAATTCTTCGGTCAATTTGGGGAAAACCGCCTCACTGCTCGTTGTACCGAAAGCAATGACTAACGGACTCATGATTCGCTTCAACAATGTAGTCATGTGCCCTTTTAAAAACAAATAGCCCACCAACAACAAAACAATCCAAAGCGTTCCTATTCCAATTAAAAAAGAACCGAAAAAATAAAGGTAAGTCGTAATTAATTCCCAAAAATCAATCATAGCCAAAACACTTGCTATGGCTCCGAATACTCCAAACGGAGCAAATTTCATCACATAATTCACCATCTTTAAAATGATGTGCGAAGTTTTATCCAAAGCATTGATAACCGGCTTGGCATGAGAACCTATTGAAGCGGCAGCCAATCCGAAAAAAATGGAGAAAATTACAATTTGTAAAATTTCATTGGTAGCCATGGCTTCAACGACACTTTTGGGAATGATGTGTTCTACAAAGTTCTGCGCTGAAAAGCCTTCTGTTTTTTGAACAATTTCTGAAGCTTTGTCGGTGTCTAAATTAGGTAACTTTATGTTTTTTCCCGGTTCTAAAACATTGACCCAGAACATTCCTATTAGTAATGAAATAAAAGAAGCAGTAAAAAACCATCCTAAAGCTCTTCCGCCTATTCGCCCAACCGATTTGATATCACCCAATTTGGCTATACCTACAACCAAAGTAGTAAAAACCAAAGGCGCAATAATCATTTGAACCAAACGGATGAATATAGTGGCTAATAATTTAATGTTTTTGCTAAACGTTTCTCTCGTACTCTCATCAAAATTCTTGAAAACAAAGACGCCCAAAATCGCTCCAAGGACCACGGCGATTAGAATCTGAAAAGTAAGATTGGCTAATAATGATTTTTTGGTAGTTTCAGTTGTCTCCATTTATTATTGATAAGTTTTGTTTAGTAAATAAAAATCGGCTAAGACTAAGGCTGCCATAGCCTCTACAATCGGAACCGCTCTTGGTACTACACAAGGATCATGTCTGCCTTTGCCTTGCTGCTCCACTATAGTATTTTGATTGGTTAACACTTCTTGTTTCTGAATTAAAGTGGCTACCGGTTTGAAAGCCACTCTGAAATAAATATCCATGCCGTTTGAAATCCCGCCTTGTATTCCACCGGAAAGATTGGTTTTTGTCGTGCCGTCTTCGTTGTATAAGTCGTTATGCTCACTGCCTTTCATTTGTGCACCGCAAAATCCGCTACCGAATTCAAATCCTTTCACGGCATTAATTGACAACATGGCCTTGCCTAATTCGGCGTGAAGTTTATCAAAAACGGGTTCCCCTAAACCTATCGGCACATTTTGAATTACACAGGTAATGGTTCCGCCAACGGTGTCGCCTTCTTTACGAATTTCTTTGATATAGTTTTCCATTTTTTCGGCTGTAGCCAAATCGGGGCAACGAACCGCATTGGTTTCTATGAAAGAGAAATCCAAATCCTGATAGGGTTTGTCTATAAAAATAGCCCCTACCGAAGAAACGAAAGCATTGATTTTGATAGTGCTTAAAACTTGTTTGGCAACCGCACCGGCAACTACTCTGCAAGCCGTTTCACGCGCCGAACTTCTTCCGCCACCACGATAATCGCGGATGCTGTATTTTTTTTCATACACATAATCGGCATGACTCGGTCGGTAACTGTCTTTAATATGAGAGTAGTCATCTGACTTCTGATTGGTATTGGGAATGATAAACCCAATTGGAGTTCCTGTTGTTTTACCTTCAAAAATGCCTGAAAGAAATCGGACTTCATCTTCTTCCTTTCTTTGGGTCACTATAGCGGACTGACCGGGTTTTCTACGTTGCATTTCTAATTGAATGGCATCCAAATCAATGTTTAATCCTGCAGGACAACCATCAATGATTCCGCCAAGTGCTTCACCGTGAGATTCTCCAAAAGTACTCAGTCTGAAAAGTGTTCCGTAACTGTTTCCGGCCATAGGGTTATGTTTTAAACAAATATAGTTTTTTGCAACTATTTATCGAAATTTGGCATAAGATTATTTAATTTTATCTGAATAGAAATTTTATAACTTTTAACAAATATTATGTAAACCCTTAACAAATTATTGCTTTACCTTTGTTTTAGTAGAATTGTTACTACAATTTCGATTTTATTATTTAACAAAAACAAAAATTAATTCAAGAATTATGAAAAAATTATTTCTAAGTGCCATTATGCTAGTAGGATTAGCATTCAGCACACAAGCTCAAGACATTTCGAAAAATGCATTAGGACTGCGTTTAGGTGACAATGACGGTTTTGGTGGTGAAGTATCTTACCAAAGAGGTTTATCAAAAAACAACCGTTTAGAATTAGACTTAGGTTGGAGAAACAGCAAAAATGTTGATGCATTCAAATTAGTTGGTTTGTACCAGTGGGTTTGGAACATAGACGGTGGTTTCAACTGGTACGCCGGTCTTGGTGGTGGTGTAGGAAGCTGGAGTTATGACCAAGGCGGTTTTAGCGATAGTGGAACAATCATTCTTGCGGCTGCAGATTTAGGTATAGAATATAACTTTAAAGAAGCTCCTATTCAATTGTCATTGGATTTCAGACCTGAATTCTATTTAAACTCTGAAGATTACAGAGAAGACAGTTTTGGTCCGGACATCGCCTTAGGTATCCGTTACAGATGGTAATCTTATAACCTATAACATAAAAAAATCCCACCTTAATCGGTGGGATTTTTTATTTAAACAAAATTGGTTTCTTAGAATTGATTTTGATAATCGTATATGGAAATATTATGCTATCATCGGCTAAATCAGGTTCGGTACTTTTTTGAGTGTCTTTGACATAGACTTCAATGTTGGTTTCGGTCTCCACCACTCTTTCCACCTTAATACGATTGTAACTTTCCTTTGTAGGTCCCGAATTTAAAATGATAAAGCTACTATTTGTAGTGTCTTCTTTTTTGATTTTTTTACGTAACGTTTCATCACCAAGCAGCATCATGATTTCCTTTGGCTCGGTTAATATTTCATAAAACTTAATGTTGGCACCGCCATCATCATTGGTTGTTAGCACTTCATATAATGGTTTGACAGCCACATCTTTTTTAGACGAACAAGAAGCTAAAAATAAAACTAAAAGTAGCGGGATTGCTTTTCTCATTTGGTATTGTTTATGGCTTGAATATACAAATTTTCATAAAGCGGAAGGATGTTTTTGATGTCAAATTGTTTGGCTACATTCAAGGCGTTTTCTCTGAATTCTTGGAGTGTTTCATCATTGGCAAGTATTTTCAAAGCATTTTCAGCCATACTGTCAACATCACCCACATCGCTTAAATATCCCGAAATACCGTCAAAATTTACTTCAGGTAAACCACCTGAATTACTTGAGATTACAGGAACACTCCAGGCCATGGCTTCCAAAGCGGCCAACCCGAAACTTTCGGTTTCTGAAGGCAATAAAAACAAATCAGAAAAAGATAAAATTTGGTCAATCTCATTGCTGTTGCCAAAGAAAATCACTTTGTCTTGTATGCCCAATTCGTTACACAATTGCTCCGCTCTCGCCTTTTCGGGACCATCACCTACCATCATTAACTTGGCAGGGATTTTCTGCTGGATTTTATAGAAAATTTTGATAATATCCGGAATGCGTTTTACCCTTCTGAAATTACTAATGTGGGTCACGATACGTTCTTCTTTTTGAGCCATTACCGAGCGCTGACACGAAATTAAATTCTCATTTCTGTGTTTGTCCAGTTCAATAAAATTCGGAATCACATGAATTTCTTTCTTGATATTGAACAAGTTATAAGTATCGTCTTTTAAGCTTTGTGAAACTGAAGTCACAACATCTGATTTGTTGATACTAAAACTCACCGCCGGTTTATAAAACGGATGATTTCCCACCAAAGTAATGTCCGTTCCATGTAGTGTCGTGACCATCGGAATAATAATGCCTTCATCTTTCAACATTTGCTTGGCCATGTAACCGGCATAAGCATGCGGAATAGCATAATGCACATGCAACAATTCAATTTTATAAAGCTTCACCATGTCTACCAACTTACTCGATAAAGCCAATTCATATGGTTGGTAATGAAACAACGGATATTCGGGAACGTTTACTTCGTGGTAATGTACATTGGGATTCAAAAGTGCCAAACGCACCGGTTGTCGGTAGGTAATAAAATGGATTTCGTGACCGCGATGGGCCAATTCGAGTCCGAGTTCTGTGGCTACTACACCGGAACCTCCAAAAGTAGGATAACAAACAATTGCAATTTTCATATTGTATTTTTCGTATCACGAAATTAAGGAAAATACAAACGCTATATGGTAAAAAAGAGTTAAAGATTACTTCTCAAGAATCGCTTCCTGAACCGCTTTCTGAATGTCTTCGCGGATGTTTTCTTTCGATAAGGTGTTGGGCAAATTAGAATCCGGGAAAGTTCTATTGGATAAAAACACATAAACAATCTCGGTCTCAGGATCAGCCCAAGCAATGGTTCCCGTAAAACCGGTATGCCCAAAACTCGACATTGATACACAACCGCAAGTTGGGCCGCCACCACTGATTTGCGGTTTGTCAAAGCCTAAACCACGACGGTTACCCTGTGGACAAAACCAGCAAGTATTGAAAATATTAAAGGTCTCTGGTGAAAAATACTGTACGCCGCCATAATTCCCTTTTTGAAGGTACAGTTGCATCATTTTGGCCACATCCAAAGCATTTGAAAAAATACCTGCATGACCGGCAACGCCACCTTCCATAGCAGCTTCCATATCGTGTACATATCCTTGAATGGTGTCATGACGGAAATAGGTATCGATTTCAGTCGGTACAATAACACTTTTGTCAAACTTTGAAAGAGGATTGTACAACGTATTGTTCATCCCTAGCGTTTTGTAGAAATTGTCATAAGTGAGTTGGTCCAATGATTTTCCGGTAACTTTTTCCAAATATTTTTTGAGGATAATAAACGTAAAATCGCTGTACTTGTATTCTTTTTTGTCAATGAGCGGACTGTTGATGATTTGCTTCATGATAGTATCATGGTAATCATCGCGCAGGTACAAACTATCGGAAACTCTTTTGGTAAAACCTTCAGTAAACACTTTTCGATAATATTTCTCCATGGGTTGTTTAGTCGAATCAACAGTGGCTTTGTAAAACGGAATCCATGCTTGCATTCTGCCATAGTGTGACAACAGCTCTTTGAAAGTAATCGGTTGTTTATTGGAACCTATAAACAGGGGCAACATTTCACCCAAATTAGTTTCCAAAGTCACTTTTTGAGTGTCATATAATTGCATCACGTTGGGCAAAGTGGCTACCATTTTGGTCAAAGAAGCCACGTCATACAAATCGGAATTCTTTATTTTAATTTGGTTGTCATAGGTTTGGTGACCAAAAGATTTCTGGTAAATCACTTTGCCTTTTCGAGCGACCAAAACCTGCATGCCCGGTGCCATTTTACCATCAATGGCTTTATAGGCTAACTTTTCAATTTGGTTCAATTTTTCCGAACTCATGCCTACGTTTTCGGGTGTGGTAAAACCCAAACGATTCAATTTTTCGGTAAACAAACCATCACCGGCACTAAAAGAGCCATTGATAGAAACGGGAAGCTTTCCTTTGGAAACAACAGCACCAAAAATCAATTCGGCTGAAACTTCCTGAGCCACATCGCCATTTTGATAAGAGACTATCACGCCCTCAATAGCTTCAAAATTCGCAATCTTAGACAAAGAATACGGTTTGGCAAAACAATCGATGATGACTTTCTTTTTAACCGCAATCGAATCAATCAATTGTAGTTCTGAAGCAGTCAATTCTGGTGATTTCCACCATGTTTTATCTGATTTGTGG
This sequence comes from Flavobacterium sp., assembly GCF_046296355.1. Taxonomy (GTDB): domain Bacteria; phylum Bacteroidota; class Bacteroidia; order Flavobacteriales; family Flavobacteriaceae; genus Flavobacterium. The sequence goes on along the minus strand of NZ_JBKBLM010000008.1, from coordinate 37,630 downwards.
TAACCAATGATAACCGTTTCATAATCGGTTAATTTAGTTAGTAACGAATCTAAATTGGCGTCAAAAACTTCGTTGACTTCAGTATATTTTTTTAGGGTACTAACGAAAGAACTATTGCTGTCGTCACCCAGTTTTATATAAGCAATTTTTTGGTTCAGATTTTTAATCGGTAAAATAGCGTCCTGATTTTTAACCACTGTAATCGCATTTTCATACAGCTCATATTGCAAACTCAGATTGGATTTCGGATTCAAATCATGAAACAAATTAATTTCTTCAACAGGTTCGTATTTATTCAAACCGGCTTTGAATTTGTAACGCAAAATCTTCTTTACTGATTCGGCCAAACGGCTTTCTGAAATTTGTCCTTCCTGATAAGCCACACAGATTTTTTCTACGGCTAACGGTACATTTTCGGCAAAAAGCAAAATATCATTTCCGGCTAAAAACGCTTCTAAGTCGATATCGCCGGGCTTTTTGAAATTACTCGCGCCTTTCATATTTAAAGCATCAGTAAAAATCAAACCGTCAAAACCGAGATCGTTTTTCAATAAATTGGTTACAACCGGTTGCGAAATAGACGTAGGATAACCTTCTCTCGGTTCCAAACTCGGCACATTCAAATGCGCTACCATTACAGACACCAAACCTTCGTCAAACATTCTTTTGTAGGGATACAATTCTACTTTTTCTATATGTTCCAATGAAGCGTTAACCACCGGCAAAGCGTGATGAGAATCGGTTGAAGTATCGCCATGACCCGGAAAGTGTTTTCCGGTAGAGAAAATGCCTTGCCTTTGTACACCTTTCATAAAAGCAATGGCGTGTTCAGTTACATTGACTTTATTTTCCCCAAAAGAACGATATCCGATAATGGGATTTTTAGGATTGGTATTGATATCTAAAACGGGTGCAAAATTGAAGTGCACACCCATTCTTTTGCTTTCATTGGCCATAGCCACACCCACTTTCTCCACCAATTTCAAATCGCGAATAGCGCCAAGCGTCATGTTAAAAGGATAGCGAAAAGTAGAATCCAAACGCATGCTCATTCCCCATTCGGCATCAATTCCGATGAACAATGGTACTTTGGATAAAGCTTGGTATTTATTGGTCAAACGCGATTGTCTTTTGGGTCCGCCTTGAAAGAAAATCAAACCACCGATTTTGTATTCACTGACCAACTTTTCTATTTCAGCTACATGAGCCGCATCTTTGTTGGAATAAGCTGCCACCATAAATAGTTGGCCTACTTTTTCGTTAAAAGTCATTTGGTTGTAAATGCTATCTACCCAAAGGGTTTCTGCTTCCGTCTCGGGGAAAAAGTTTTTTCGTTCGGATTTGATGTGCGGAATATAGATTTCTTCGTCTTCAATGCCGACTTTGCTCAAGTTTACGACGCTCTTTTTATTCTTGGTACTCGAACAATTCGCTACCAAGAATAAGAGTGCTATGAATAAACCTATTCTGAACAAAAACTGCTTCATCAAAAATGGAGATTAAAAGAAACGACTGTGCCAGCTCTCACCTGCAGGAACTTCCCAATTATCGTTGAACTCTTCGATAGAATTAACCAAATTATTAAAAACTATGGTATTGGCAGTAACTGCTTTTTCTTTGGCCATTCGTTTGAAATCGATTAAGGTTTTGTGGGCGATGTGTTCGCCGTTTTTGAACGTAACATTCATTTTATCGAGCAAATCGACTCCGTATTTTTGTTCCAAACTTTGGATAAAAGATACCGAGGAATCAATAGAACAACCCGTTGCTTGTTGCACTTCCTGATTGACGGCCAAAATTATAAATCGGTTGTACTTTAAAAGATAAGAAGCCTCCAGACCGGTTCCGTGAGCCGACCAATTTTCGATAAACGCTTTTAAGTCATTTTCGATTTCGATCATTTCGTCGTCTGAAAATTTGCGATTGGATGGGTAAATCCAAATTTTGGAATCTTCGGGTAAATTTTCAAAAGGAACGTACATAGGAATTACGAATTATAAATTATGAATTATAAATTATGAATTATAAATCTTGGGCATTGGCGATTAATTCGGCTACGTCCATTACTTTAACATTGGCTTCTTGTTCTTTGGCTTTAACACCATCAGTCATCATCGTGTTACAGAACGGACAACCGGCTGCTATGATTTCGGGTTGGGTTTCTAATGCGTCTTCGGTTCTTTCAATGTTTACCTCTTTGTTTCCCGGTTCGGCATCTTTGAACATTTGCGCACCACCGGCACCGCAACACAAACCATTGGCACGAGAACGTTTCATTTCGACCAATTCGGCATCTAATTTTTGGATTAAATTTCTTGGCGCTTCGTAAATATTATTGGCACGACCCAAATAACATGGGTCATGGAAAGTGATTCTTTTGCCTTTAAACTGTCCGCCTTCAATAGTTAATCGACCTGAATCTAAAAGTGATTTTAAAAACTCTGTATGGTGAACTACTTCGTAAGTTCCGCCCAATTCAGGGTATTCATTTTTTAAAGTATTAAAACAATGAGGACAAGCCGTTACGATTTTTTTAGCTTCATAAGCATTCAAAACCTCGATGTTCATCATGGCTTGCATTTGGAACAAAAACTCATTCCCGGCACGTTTCGCCGGATCACCTGTACAGCTTTCTTCGGTTCCCAAAACGGCAAACTCGACATTGGCACGATTTAAAATACGCACAAATGCTTTGGTAATTTTCTTTGCTCTGTCATCAAAACTACCGGCGCAGCCAACCCAAAATAATACTTCGGGTTGTTTGCCTTGAGCCATCATTTCTGCCATAGTTGGCACGTTTAATACTTCTGACATATAAATTTTAAATTTATGATATTAGATATTAAATATTTAAAATTTAATATCTAAAATCTAATATTTGATATTACTCATGGTGCTCGTCGTCGAACACTTGAATGGTTACTTCTTTGTCTACCAAATCGGTGAACTTTCCTCTGTAACGCGTAGCTTTCACCAAGTGATTATCAATCCAGTGGTAATTGCCGCCACGTGGTTTTCCCATTACCATTCCGTGGTATTTAAATCCGTGTTGTTTTAACCAACGTTCGGTATATTCTCTGTGTGCTTCGGTTCTTGAAGTGAAAAAGAATATAATATGCCCTTCATCATACCATTTATTTAAGGTAATTAATGCATCCGGATAAACCTCTGCAGTTAACATTCTTTCAGGCTCTTCATTTGGAATATCATCACAAATTGTTCCGTCAATGTCGATTAAATAATTTTTGATTCCTTCCGGTAAAATCGGACTTAAATGTTGCCCGTTTTCTGTGATGCTTTGCAGTTTTTTTTCAATGTCTTCCGCTTTCATTTTTTTACTTTTTATAGTGTTTCAAATTCATTCGACAAATCCTCAAGCCTCACAATTATGAGAATTTATCAGGTTATAATTAATTTTCGTCTTTCCAGTTTAATCGGTCTTGTTGGTTGTATTGCCATGGCGCACCATTATTTTCAATATTGGTCATCATAGCATTTAACGATTGTGGTGCCGCACTTTGTTCCATTACCAAATACCTTCTCATGTCCATGATGATTGATAATGGACTGATGTTTACCGGACATTCTTCCACACAAGCGTTACAAGAAGTACAGGCCCAAAGTTCTTCGGGTGTGATATAATCATTTAACAACGACTTATTATCCGGAACAAAAACTCCTTTATTGGCATCGATATTTTTGCCCACTTCTTCCATTCTATCACGTGTATCCATCATGATTTTACGTGGGGATAATTTCTTTCCGGTTTGGTTGGCTGGACAAGAAGAGGTACAACGACCACATTCTGTACAAGTATAAGCATTGAGCAATTGCACCCAATTCAAATCCTGCACATCCGAAGCACCGAATTTGATCGGCACCGCATTCTCATCTACCGGTTGGGCCGCAAACGGATCGGCATTCGGATCCATCATCAGTTTTACTTCATTGGTAACACTTTCTAAATTGTCAAATTTACCTTTGGCATTCAAATCGGCGAAATACGTATTTGGGAATGCTAATAAAATATGCAAATGTTTAGAATAATATAGATAGTTCAAGAAAATTAAAATCCCTATGATGTGAAACCACCAAGCTGCTCTTTCAATAATGATAACCGCTTCTAACGAAAAAGTATCCGGCGAAGGCACTAAAAATTGCGAAATGATATTTCCGGAATTCATATCCTGAAACTTCAAATCGAAGGCATTCATGATTAAGAACAACGACATCAATACGATTTCGAAATACAAAATGGTATCGGCATCTTTCTTGGGTGCGCCTTTTAAATCGGAACTCGCGAATCTTTTGAGTTTGATTACGTTTCTGCGAATCCAAAATGCGACAACCGCTACTAAAACCAATACCGCTAAAACTTCAAACGAACCGATTAAAATACCATAGAATCCGCCTAAAAACGAGAAGATTCGGTGTGTTCCGAATAATCCGTCAATGATGATTTCTAAAACTTCTAAGTTGATGATTACGAAACCAACGTAAACTATGATATGCAAAAATCCGGCGATTGGTCTTTTCACCATTTTAGATTGACCTAAAGCAATCATTGCCATATTTTTCCAGCGTGCTGAAGGATTGTCTGAACGATTAACCTCTTGTCCCAAATTGATATTGCGCGTGAGCTTCTTTACGTTTTTGGCAAAAAAACCAATACCCGCAAGGATAATGATGGCAAAAAGTATGTTGTCAATATACATCATGGCTTAGATTTTTACTTTTTATTGATGGTGTCGTTTGCGGGAGCTTTATACGGTTTGTTTTTCTTTCCGAACAACGAAACATTTACATATCTTGTTGGGTTCAAACGCAAATCTTGTAATAGTAGTTCCAATTCTTTGGAGCTTTTGGCAAAATTAGTATAAAGCGCATCGTCTTTGGCTAATTTGCCTAAAGTACCTTTACCGGCTTCCATGTCGGCCATGATTTTATCAACGCTGGCTAGTGTCTTCTCAAGATTTTTAACGGTTTGTCCGATATTGGCTTTGGCCAAAGAATCAGACATGGTCTTTAAATTACCCGATGCCTTATCGAAATTTGACATCGTTGAAGAAATTTTCCCTTTGTTCTCTGCCAACATTTGATTTACGCTGGTAGAAGCTTCTTTAAATTCGGCCAAGGTGGCGTTTAAGTTCTCTAAACTGCTTCTTAAATTTTGCTTGGTCTTTTCATCCAAAACCTGATTCACATTGACCAACATCGTGTTGGCGTTTTGCAAAACTTTATCTAATTTTTCTTTGATAGGTTTTATTTGATTGGAAACTTCTTCTGTTAAACCCAGTTTGTTAGAAGACTTGAAAAAATCACCTGAAACGGCTATTTCTTGGGTTTCTGCATTGGGTAAAATAGCGATTTGCTTTCCGCCGATTGGTCCGGGAGAATACAATTCGGCCACACTGTTTTTTGGGATTTTAAAATCTCCGTTGATTTGCAATTCTACTAATGAAGTCCAGTCTTTTTGCAATTCAATAGAATTTACTTTTCCTACCACCAAACCGTTGATGACCACCGGCGAAGACGAAGTTAATCCGTCTACATTGCTGTATTTGACGTAGTATTTATTGTAGCTTGACAATAAGTCTCTTCCTTTTAAGAAGCTATAGCCCCAAATGAACAATAAAATAGAGGCAATTACTAAAATTGCAGTCTTAATTTCTCTGGTAATTTTCAATGCTGATTGTTTTTTGGCAAAGTTAAAATAAAATACTAAAACTCCTTGTAATTATTGCTTTAATGCTTCTTGTACCGAAACTTTTTTACCGTTTTTAAAGGCAATGACAAAGGCAGATGAAAATCCTTTGGCTTTAGCTTCGGCTAATAATCTTTTGGCTTCGTCATAGCTCGAGGTTTCACCATACATGTATTTGTAAAGTGTGCCTTCGCTCGACATGGAAATATTGTTTAATCCTTTGAAATTACTTGGTGTAAGCTCTAATTTCTTGCCACTGGCCGAAAGCTGTACTTTGAATGTAGCCACTCCAGTACTTACAACTGCTTCCGGTTTTGGTGTTGTTTTAGGCTCAGTCTTTTTCACTTCAGAACTTTTAACGACTGGTTTTGTGGCTTGTGAATCAATCACTTTTATCGTTTCAACTCTTTGTGAAGGTTTAACATCATCGGCTTCTCCGGTTCCGTAAAATTCTTTTTTGTAACTGAGAATAGCTTCTGCAATGGCTTCTGCTGCGCCTTGTTGTCCTGCTTCAGAATCAAGTCTTGCGCCTTCTTCCGGATTGGAAATAAAACCCATTTCTATCAAAACTCTCGGCATGTAAGCTTTATGCAAAACCATAAAAGGTGCTTGTTTCACGCCACGACTTTTTACTTTTAAATCATCAATAAAATGATTCTGAATTTTACCGGCCAAGGCAATGCTACTATCCAAATACTCTTCTTGCATCATGGTTAAACCAATAATACTCTCTGGCGATTTTGGATCGTAGCCTTTGTATTTTTGTTGGTAATCTTTCTCCATCGTAATTACCTCATTCTCTTTTTTGGCTGCTTCTAAATTGGAAGCATTTTTTGACATACCCATTACATAAGTCTCCGAACCACAAGCTGCCGAATTTTTATTGGCGTTACAGTGAATAGAAACAAATATACTCGCATCGGCTCTGTTGGCTATGTTAGCGCGTTCTATTAAATCTACAAAAGTGTCATTCTTTCTGGTGTAAATTACTTCTACTCCGGGTTTGCTTTCTAAAATCTTACCTACTTTAAGCACCACAGCCAAAGCTATTTTTTTTTCGATGTGTCCATTATAAACAGCACCATAATCATGGTCTCCGTGACCGGCATCGAGTGCTACTTTAAACTTTTGACCAGATTGGGCAAAGGTTAAATTAGAAATAAATAATAAAATCGTACCTACGAACGTGATTCCTTTCATTTGTTTTATCAATTTCAAAATATACATTTAATCTTTTTAAATTTTTACGGCAGAGGTTTTTCCTCCTAAGGTTGTTACAATAAAGGCGTCTTTAAACCCATGTCTTTTGGCCTCTTCATTCATTCTTTTGGCACCTTCTAAATCAGTGGCATTGCCATAGAAATATTTGTATAAATTATTCTCAAAAGTATAGCTTATCATTTTTAACCCTTTAAAATCGGGAGAAGTCAACTCTCTTTTTTTGGAACTGGCAAATAATTGTATTTTGTAGGAACCTTCAACAGCCGGAGCCATTTGGATTTCTTCGGGCTTTGAGATTACCGGTGTTTGTGCCAAAGGTTTATCAGCTGGTCTGATAGAATCCTCAGGAAACTCGGTTTCTTCTTTAATGATGGCGCCGTCAAAATATTCTCTTTTGTATTTTAAAATCGCTTTGGCTATTTGCTTGGCCATTTTGTGCTGTCCTTCCTCTGAATTTAAAAATTCGCCCTCTTCTTTATTGGATAAAAAGCCTAATTCTATTAAGACTCCGGGCATTACGGCCGCATCTAAAACCCATAAAGGTTGTTGCTTTATGCCTCGTGATTTTCGACTCAAATTGTGGGTGAAATTATCCTGAATAGCAGAGGCCAATTCAATACTACTGCTTAAATTCTCTTCTTTTTTCATTTCTAAACCCAACAAGGTTTCCGGCTTTTTGGGATCAAAACCTTGGTAAGTCGTTTTGTAATTGTCTTCCAATAAAATTACTGAGTTCTCACTTTTGGCCACTTCCAAATTCATATCGCTTCGCGACAATCCCATTACAAAAGTCTCTGTTCCTGAAGGCGTTTGATTGGAAACCGAATTACAATGAATAGAAACAAATAAATGGGCATTGATTTTATTAGCCACTTTAGGGCGGTTAACCAATTCAATAAACGTATCGTTTTTGCGGGTGTAAACCACTTCAAAATCCTTTTCTTTTTCAAGAATTTCACCAACTATTAAAGTTGTTTTCAAGGCAATTTCTTTCTCAACAAAACCGTGATAGGAATTACCCGGATCTTTTCCGCCGTGACCGGCATCTAAAACCACAACGAACTTATTGTTTTTGCCTTGCCCGAAAACAGTCAAAACACTCAACAACATCAGTATTGAAAAATACCCTTTTATATTTTTTTGAAAACCCATCGACTTCAAAAGTTAATTTTAATTAAAACACAGCGGTCATAAATGTAATATTTACCTATTTTTGACCGAAAATATTGTTTAAGTTTGCCACGTCAAAAACCAAGCCATATTTCTACAAAAATAGCATTAAACCTTTGCAAAGAAACTTATTTAATATCGTTTTTTTAACAATTTTCCTAACATTAGGAATCGCGAAAACATATTCACAAGACTTGCCTCCAAAAAGCAATCCTATACCTGCTAAAAACCAAGTAGATAGCACTAAAATAGAGCTAACCGATTTAACCAAAGTTATCGACTCTACCAAAAAAGACAGCCTTAAGCCTAAGAAATCAATGCTGGATGGCAAAATCAAAAGAAAAGCGGTTGACTACGAAAGATTAGACCAAAAGAAAAAACTCATCACGCTCTACAATCAAGCCGAAGTTTACTATCAGGATATCGAATTAAAATCGGGCATTATCGTAATTGATTACCAAAAAGACGAAGTTTACGCCGGAAGAATTAAGGATTCCACCAGAAAATATTCCCAAAGACCGGTTTTCAAACAAGGTGCCAATGTGGTAGAACCTGATTCTATTCGCTTTAATTTTAAAACCAAAAAAGCTTTGGTTTGGAATTCGAGAAGCCAACAAGGGGAAATGAACATTAAAGCGGCCATTACCAAAAAGGAAAATGACTCTGTTTATTTTATGAAAGGCGCACGTTTTACCACTTCTAAAGACATTGACAATCCGGAATATTATTTTCAAACCAACCGGGTGAAATTGGTTCCCGGCAAAAAAGTAGTGGTAGGTTTAACCAATATGGTTATTGCCGATGTGCCTACGCCTATCGCGTTGCCGTTTGCTTTCTTTCCTATGAGTGACAAAGCGCGTTCGGGTTTGATTATGCCAACTTACAACGACAGCAATACCCGTGGGTTTTCTTTGCAAAACGGCGGTTATTATTTTGCCTTGAGCGACAATTATGACTTGGCCGTTTTGGGTGATTATTACACTAATGGAAGTTACGGAATCCGATTTGAATCTTCTTATGCCAAGCGGTATAAGTTTTTGGGGAATGTAAACATCCGTTTTGAGAATTTGATTCAAAGTGAAAGAGGTTATCCCGATTACAGCAAAGCCAACAATTACAACATCCAATGGACGCACTCTAAAGACGGGAAATCCAACCCGAATTCAAGATTCTCGGCTTCGGTCAACTTGGGAAGTAGTAAATTCTTCAGACAGTCTTTGAATCAGGTGAATGTGGGCTCGACATTGAACAACACGTTAAGCTCTTCCATTTCTTATTCGAAGACGTTTAATTCGGTTCCGCAAGTGAATTTATCATTGACCGCAACCCATTCGCAGAACACCAATACGGAACAAATTAATATGACTTTGCCAACGCTACAATTGAGCGTGGATAGAATCTTTCCTTTTGCGCCCAAAGAAGGCATCAAAAAAGGCTTCTTTAAAAATATCAATTTACAATACAACCTAAGAGGCGAAAACAGAATTGAGACAACCGATTCGTTATTCTTTAAATCGGAAATGTTCCGCGATGCCAAATTGGGTTTCCAGCACACTATTCCGCTAAGTACTAACTTTAAGGTTTTCAAATACTTTAGTGCTTCTACTTCGGTGAATTATAATGAAGTTTGGTATTTTAAAACCATCAAAAAAGAATACCAAGCCACAACGAATGAAATTGTTGACAATGAAGTGGCCGGATTTGATGCCTTTAGAACTTATTCGTTCTCCGCAGGTTTAGGAACTACAATTTACGGTACTTTTAATTTTGGGGAAAAGAAAAAAATACAGGCCATTCGTCATGTGATGCGACCTAACGTTACTTACAGTTACACGCCGAGTTTTGAAAAATACTACGACACTTATGACCCCGACGGCAGTGGCACCATGCTCAAAGATTACACGCGTTTCGAAGGCGGAATTTTTGGCGCACCGGGCAAAAACATGTCCAATAACGTTGGATTCAGTTTGAGTAATACTTTTGAAGCCAAAGTAACTGAAAAAGATTCGACCAAGACCGAACCTAAGAAAGTCATGCTCTTAAATAACTTGAATTTTTCTACCAGCTACGATATTACAGCCGATTCCTTGCGATGGGCACCAATGCGTATGAGTGGCGGAACTCAGTTGTTAAAGCAGAAGATGAACATCAATTTTGCTGCGACACTTGATCCTTATGCGATTAATAATTCGGGACAAAGAATCAATACTTGGAACATTGACAATGGCGGAAGTTTGTTTAGAATGACCAGCGCCAATATGACGCTCAACTATTCTTTCTCGAGCAAAGACGGTGATGGTGAAGATAAGAAAAACGAACAAGGCAAGCGAAATGGTGGTCGGGAAGATGATTTATTTGGTACCAATACCGATTTGAGTGACCGACGACAGAGTCAGTTTGACCAAGACGATGACGAAGAAAAACCGGCGACGGAATTCTTTAAATACGAATTGCCTTGGGACATGACTTTGGCCTACTCACTCACCTACTCTAATGCCAAAAGAGAGCAGGAAATTACCGGAAATTCGGTCATGATTTCAATGAATACCGATTTGACGCCCAAATGGAAAATTGGGGTTTCGACTGGTTATGACTTTGTACAAAAAGGCGTTACGTTTACCCAATTCCGTTTTGAACGCGATTTGTTGAGCTGGCGTATGGATTTCAATTGGGTACCTTTTGGCGACAACGCTTATTGGGGTTTCTTTATCGGAATCAAATCGGGTGTGTTGAGCGATATCAAATGGGATAAACGTTCGCTTCCGGATAGAACTTTGAGATAAGTACGATTTACGAAGTTTGAAGTACGAAGTTTAAAATATATATCATGAAAAAAATAATCTTTACAGACAAAGCGCCGGCACCGATTGGACCTTATAACCAAGCGGTTTTAGTGGGCAACACTTTATATATTTCGGGACAAATTGCTTTAAATCCGAGTACGATGGAGTTGGTTTTAGACAACATTGAAACCGAAACCAAACAAGTGATGGAAAACATGAAAGCGGTTCTGGAAGCGGCTGATATGACTTTTGACAACGTAGTAAAAACAACTATTTTCATAATGGATATGGGCGACTTTGCTCGAATCAATACCATTTACGGAAGTTACTTTGATGAAGCTACAGCTCCGGCAAGAGAAACGGTTCAAGTGGCAGGTTTGCCTAAAGGCGTGAATGTCGAGATTTCCATGGTAGCTATAAAATAGTGTTCAGTGTTCAGTTTTGAGTGATCAGCATACCGTTTTAAAAATATACCAATCCTTTATGGTGAAAACTGTAAAGGATTTTTTTATGCAAAAAACGAACTTTACAGCATTTCCAAGCCTTCGCAACCTAAGAACGAGCTTCGGACTCTCATAATTAAGCTTCGGAAGCATATGTTTAACTTCGGACTGCTTTACTCCTACTTCGGACAATTAAAACCGTTTAACGGACGCTTTAAACTACTTTTCGGACAGTTAGAAATGAGCTTCGGAGGATTAGGAAAGTCCTTCGGAGAATTAAAAAGAGGCTGCGAATGACTTCACTTAGACCTGACAGGTTTCAAAAACCTGTCAGGTCTAACCCAAAAACCAACTTTACAGCATTTCCAAGCCTTCGCAACCGTCAAACGAGCTTCGGACTCCCGCAAACGAGCTTCGGACTCTTGCAAAAATGCTTCGGACAACAGCAAAGGGATTTCTAAACACCACAAACACACTTCGGAGTTCCTTTTTTGATCTTCTGACCGTTACCTCTGAATATCTGACTCCCGAAAAAGAATAACGGAACGATTTGATAAGGAATTTTTTTATATTTGTTAGAAACTTGTTTGATCATAGTATGTATCGATGAGTTAGCGGCAACCTAAACAACTTTTGGACTAAAAATATCAGCATGATAAAGAGGATTACATTCATACTTTCTATAATTCTCGTTGTTGTTGGTTGTCGAAAAAACACAATCGATTGTGATCACGAACAAGAATCATGGAAAGCGATTGACATTCCAATTGATGAAAATTGCAATTTTTATATGATGTATATGTTATCTGGCGAAAATATGTTTAGAATTTCAAGTTCAGGAAAATGTCAATCGTTAACAAAAGAAGTTTATATTAATAAGTATCAGAATTTATTAACGGAACATGGAAATGAAATTCCTATTCGCTCAGGCAAAATAATTTTTGAAAGCCATTCTTTTAACGGAGATTCAATGTTCGTAAATAAGTTGATTAATGTTACCAATACTTATTTTAAAACTAAAAGCAGAATAGTCGAAAATGGACAAAAAAGTTTAACTATTGAAATTTATCAATGAATGGCAGCCGCTAACAGCCGTTTCTCGCAATTGCGAATTTTGAAGTAAGTTCACGTTCACGTTTCGCAAGAATTTTTATCTTTAACGGAAAATTAAAAGTTCCGAAGTTCGCAACTGACGAGAAGCGGCGGAACGTTATGTGCAAGGCTAAACTCACTGGAATGAAAAAAATTGTATTTATAGTACTGTGTATTTGTTTAATACAAGTTTGCTTTGGACAAAAGTCTACATCAATCACTGGAAAAGTGATTGACCAAGATTTGAATACTTTGCCTGGTGTAGAGTTGAGAGTTGGTGATTCAATTATTGCAACTACAAATTTAAATGGAGAATTTAAAATTGAACTTGATAGAGAAGTCAAAAAAGTAACTTTTATGTTTGCTGGACTCGAACAAACTCCAATAGTATTTGATTCTGAATGTAAAAAACTGGAAATTGTGATGCTCTATTCTGGAGGTGATTGCTTTGCAACACTCAAAAAAAATGATAAGATGAGAAAGAAGATATTTGATAAAATCCCATCTATTTACAGACAAGCTTATGAGAAGGGCATTTTTGAATATGATAAGCCTTGTGGAGAAATTCAATTTATCTCTTGGCTAAAAAGTGTAAATAAGCCCAGCCCATGACAGCAGTTTATAACAATTGCTAAGCTTGTTGTCCCGAATTTTCTTCGAAAATTCAAAAAGAGTTTTATATTTGGAATCATCTGTAATAAATCATCGCAACTATCACAAGCCGCGGCACGTCAGCTGTAAGCTCCAAAAAAATTGCAATAAATTAGACATTTACGTAATAAATTATTATTTTTGTACGTAAAAAAATTTATCATGAATACTAAACTCACCTTAAATCTTGACAAAGGCGTAATCGACCAAGCAAAAAGCTATGCGAAAGATAATCGAGTAAGCCTTTCTAAACTTATAGAAAACTATCTTGATTCTCTAACAAAAAGATCAGAGAAAAAATCCAAAATCAGTCCTTTAGTAGAAAGCTTAACCGGAGTTATTCCAAGCGAAAACTATGATGACCGAAAAGATTACAAAGATTATCTTTCTGAAAAATATTTGTAATGGAGAAATTATTAGTTGATACAAATATCGTAATAGATTTACTTTCTAAACGTGAAGAGTTTTTTCAAGAAGCACAAGAATTATTTACGCTCGCTGATAATAAAAAAGTCGAACTTTTTGTTTCCGCTTTAACTTTTGCCAACACTCATTATTTGCTTAGCAAATATCAAAAACTTAATGATGCTCGAAAGACTTTAATCAAGTTTAAAGTTTTAGTAAACGTTGCTCCATTGGATGATAAAGTTGTTGAACTGGCTTTAGTTTCAGACTTTAAAGATTTTGAAGATGCAATACAGTATCATACCGCGTTAGAAAATGGAATTGACATCATAATTACACGAAATAAAAAAGACTTTAAAAATTCGAAACTTCCAATTATGACGGCCAAAGAATACTTAAAAAAGTAAGCGCCTACCGCTAACAGCAGTGTGCAACCACGACCAAAATCAATTCAACACAAAGCATAAAAAAACCTAACATCGCTGTTAGGTTTTTTATTTATTATTTATTCAAAATGTGATAAGCAATCAAGCCATCAATTGGTCTTCGGAGTACGTTGCCTATTTTGATATCGTATTTGGCTAAAGTTTGTTCTAATTCGTCTTTCAAATAAAACGCAATAGAACCTACGAAATGTACCGGAACTTCTCTACAATTGTCAAATTGCATGATATAGTTTTTGGCAAAAGATTTCAATTCTTTTTTAATGATTTTTTTGCAAAACGGATTGTCTTTGTGCTTAATAATAAACTTGGCAAAAGTCGCTAAGTAAGCATTCGGATTGTCTTCCTTGTACAAATTAGCTTTGATATAATCGGCGTCTAGGTTGTATTCCTCTTCGAATTCTTTGGCCAAATCTTCAGGCATATTATTGAAGTAATGTCCGCGAATTAAATGTCTTCCAAAACGATTTCCTGAACCGTCATCCATAACGATATAGCCTAATGACTGTACTTTTTGGTGTAAAACTTTACCATCAAAATAACTGCAATTAGAACCGGTTCCTAAGATACAAACAATAGCTTTCTCGTCTTTTGGTGTTGTGGCATAAACGGCCGCATAGGTATCTTCATGAACTGAAACCACAGCATTTCTGAAATATTCTTCAAACACTTTGGTCAAGAAAATTTTCATTCTGTCGGTACCGCAACCGGCGCCGTAAAAGAACAGATGTGTTGCTTTATCTTTGTTGTGTTCGATATCAAATTTGTCGTTAAGTCTTTCAAGAACTGCATCTTTATCTAATACTTCAGGATTGAGACCTAAAGTTTGTGTGGTGAAAAGCACTTTTCCATTGTCATCAATTGCAATCCAATCGGCTTTGGTAGAGCCACTATCAACTAATAATTTCATAATTAATTAGGAATTACGAATTAGGAATTACGAATTTGAACGGGAGTCCAAATGATAAAACTTAATCCTCTTTATTATTTCGGTTTGGTTGTTTGTTAGGTATAAAAAATCCCGTTACCGACAAAGATAACGGGATTTTTTCTATTTATTATTTTAAACCTGCGATGTGAACTGATAAATCAATTAATTTACTTGAATAACCATATTCGTTATCGTACCAAGAAACTAGTTTGAAGAAAGTTGAGTTCAAACCAATTCCGGCTTTAGCATCAACAATAGAAGTTCTTGAATCGGAAACAAAGTCTTGAGAAACTACATCATCTTCTGTATACCCTAAAATCCCTTTTAGTTCATTTTCAGAAGCTTTTTTCAATACTGCCATAATTTCTTCATACGAAGTTTCTTTAGCTACTTTTACAGTTAAGTCTACTACAGAAACGTCAACCGTAGGCACACGGAAAGACATCCCGGTTAATTTTCCGTTCAAGGCCGGAATTACTTTTCCAACTGCTTTAGCCGCACCTGTAGAAGAAGGAATAATATTTACGCTGGCAGCACGTCCGCCTCTCCAGTCTTTTCTTGATGGTCCGTCAGCCACCATTTGAGTAGAGGTTGAAGCGTGAACTGTAGTCATCAAACCTTCTACAATTCCGAAATTGTCGTTGATTACTTTAGCCAATGGCGCTAAACAGTTTGTGGTACATGAAGCATTAGAAACTACAGTATCGGTAGCTTTAGCTTCCAGGTGATTAACACCCATTACAAACATTGGAGCATCGGCTGAAGGCGCAGAAATGATTACTTTTTTGGCACCACCATCAATGTGTGCTTTAGCAGTTTCGATTGTAGTGAAGAAACCGGTACATTCTGCTACAACATCAACGTCAACGTCTTTGTCATCCCATTTGATTAGTTTTGGATCTCTTTCTGCCGTAACTCTGATGAATTTGTCGTTTACGTACAATTGACCGTCTTTTACTTCTACTTTTCCGGCAAAACGCCCGTGAACTGAGTCATATTTTAATAAATAAGCCAAATGATCTACATCTAATAAATCGTTGATGGCTACTACTTCTACATTATCTCTGTTAAAGGTTTCTCTAAAAACTATTCTTCCAATTCTTCCGAAACCGTTAATTCCTAATTTTACTTTTGACATTTTATTTATTTTCTATTTATAATTTTATTTGTGATTTGTTATTTATGTGGACATAATTTCAGAAACTCTTAATAATTCTCTATCAATCTCTGAACTTCCTTTAATGGCTTGTTCTAGTGGTGTCAGTTCAATTTTATCGGCTAATACACCTACCATAAAATTTGTTTTTCCATCCAGTAAAGATTCTACCGCTTTTACGCCCAATCTCGAGGCTAATACTCTGTCATAACAAGAAGGCGCGCCACCTCGTTGCATGTGACCCAAAACTGAAACCCTGATGTCATATTCCGGTAAATGTTCTTCGATATAGTCTTTGAGTTGGAAAACATTTTTACCCATTTTTTCGCCTTCAGCTACCACCACTATACTGGAAGATTTTCCGGAAGCTTTACTTTTTTGTAAAGATTCTAATAGTCTGTCTAATCCTAAATCTTCTTCCGGAATCAAAATTTCTTCTGCTCCTGCTCCGATTCCGGCATTCAAAGCTATGTGTCCGGCATCTCTTCCCATCACTTCCACAAAGAATAATCTATTGTGTGAACTGGCGGTATCTCTGATTTTATCTATGCATTCAACTACAGTATTCAAAGCAGTGTCGTAACCTAAAGTATGGCTGGTGCCAAAAATATCGTTGTCAATCGTTCCTGGAATTCCCATTACCGGAAAGTTGTACTCGTTGTTAAACACCTCTGCACCTGTAAAAGAACCGTCACCGCCAATTACTACAAGAGCATCAACGCCTGCGTTTGTTAAATTTTGATGGGCTTTTTGTCGGCCTTCAACCGTCATGAATTCTTTGGAACGAGCTGATTTTAAGATAGTACCGCCTTTGTTTACAATGTTGTTTACACTACGCGGACCCATTTCTTTAAAATCGCCTTCTATCATTCCTTGATAACCTCTGTAAATCCCTATACACTCTATATTGTGATAGGCACATGTTCTGACAACAGAACGGATGGCTGCATTCATTCCGGGAGAATCACCACCTGAAGTCAATACTCCAATCTTTTTTATGCTTTTAGACATTTTTGTTGTATTAAAATGTAAAATTAGCAAAGATGAAGTAGTTTTTCACCCATATTATTAAGATATTAATAAAATAAGTGAAATTCAATCGTTTTCGTTGATAAGTTTTTGGGTGTGTTTTGAAGAAGTCACTAATCCTCGGTTGGAATAGCGTCTTTGTTTTGGTCGGGTAATGTTTTTTTCTTCTCCTTTTCTGACTTCATTCGAATTCCATCCGGAAGCATATCAGAGTCTTGATCGGCATGGTTTTGGGTTTTTAACCTATCAATTTTGGCATTTTTAAAAATCTTATTGATTAACTCTTTCATAGTGTCAAAATCAACCTCATAAGACATACCAATGCCTTGTGTATAACCGATTCCTTGACCTATATAAGTAATGTCATTTTCTTTATTAAATACTCTCAAATTCAAGGTACCGTCATCATTAACACGGTATTGAACTTCTACGTCACCCACGATGGCTGTTTCCGAAATACCACCCACTGGCACTCCAACTTTTCCATTCACTGTGATACGCTCATTAATTTTAGAAGAAACTGTAACTCCAAATCTACCGTCTGTTTGCAATTCGGGTGTTCTATCGGCTGTTACATAGTCTATTCCAAGCTGTAATTTATCGTTTTCGCCTTTGAAAATATCATTAAATAAGCTACTGGCTTTTTCAAAAAGATTATTAGACAATTGATTCTGACTTACGCCATCTTGGCTTAAAAAGCTACCGGTAGACAGCAAATATAATGCTTGAGTCTGGCGTTTGTCTTTATCATCCAATTGGTATTGAATCTCTGATTTAAGCGAACTGCCTACTGTTGGAAAATTGATGTTGAAATCAGGATCAGGATTGGACAAACTACCTTTTACCCCTATAATTACTTCAACATCTACTTTTTTATTAAACGATGGATTATCAATCAGTACTGCAGGATTGGCTGAAGTATTATAAACCGCTTCTAAATTGAGTGTTGCGGTCATTGGATCACCTTGCCAATTGATAGAACCTCCTTTTTTTACATCAAACTTTTTGTCAATCAATCCACCGTATTTAAAGTTATAAGTTCCTTCTAATGCGATGAAATCACCAAACATTTCAAACTTTCCTAAAGTATTGATTCTGAAAAGCAGCGTACCATAACCTTTCCCCTTCATTCCGTGACCTGAATCTCTGTCGAGAATTACTTCAATATCGGCATTTTTATTGATTTCAAAATTGAAGTCCAATTCGAGTCCGTTGTACTTTTTGTTTTGAGCGAGTTTGTCTTTTCCATTTATATTTTTTTCTGCAAGGGTTAAAAAGTGGATAAAACTATTTTCTTCTACCGATTCAGCTTCGTTGATTGGGATTTTAATATCTGTTTCTTTAGCTGATTCGGCATTAACACTAATCATCAAACCTTCTGTTGGTCCTTTTATAGTAGCAGAACCATCCATAAAAGCTTTACCGTAGTATGCCGCATCTTCAGAATCTTTGGTATTCAAAGCCAAAAGCCTATTGGAGCTGATGGCTAAGTCCAATTGCCAGTCGCTAAATTGTTTGTGCTTGATAAAACCACTCAAAGTGCCTTCGGTCTTAAATTCAGTATCTTTTATTGTTGTCTCTCTGATGATAAATTTGTTTTCAGTAACATCTACTATCGAATTATTTACAAATTGATAATCGGTATTGAGATACGGAATCCGCAATCCGGCTTCATTAATGTATAATCGACCATTGTAATCTAAACTGTTAATATTACCGTCAATTCGGGCATTTCCGGTAGCAAAACCACGAATATTAGTAATGACATCACCTCCAATTTTACTCAAAATACCCAAATTGAATTTGTCAAAACTCAAATCTACATCCAAAAAAGTTTGATTGTCTACAATCTCAATATCACCGTCGGCGTTGAAGGAATCAAAATTTTCGTTTTCTAAATTTGAAGCTATATGGAATTTTCTCAAGGTTTCATCACCTTCAATATCTAGATTTAGGTTGCCCAAAGGAATAGCGTTTACGGACAAACTGTCGATTTTCAATCTCGATGTAGGTTGGAAAACCGTACTGCTTTGCTTGAAGTTTATTTTTCCGTTCAAATTTCCGTTAAAACTGAACTTCTCTACATCGGGTGTGACTTTATTCAAATTGACATTGTCAAAAGTAAGTTCCAAATCCTTGGATTGACTGTCTTTTATGAGTCCGATAAAATTAATGCTCTGGTTTTCATGAGAAAGTACTAATTCTTCAAAGGAGAAATTTTTGAGTTTTTTATCGAAGACAATCTTATTGCTTTCGGGATTTTCTTTTTCATTCAAATACCACAAATAATCTTTAAATTGTAATTCAGATTTGTCAAAACCAACCACGTTGTTGTTGTCTTTGTTGATAGTGTGGTAAAGGTTCAAATTGTAAAAATCTAGCCCTTTTTTACCTCCTCTAAACTCAGTTCTGAAACGAAGTGTGTCTTTAGAGAAAGTATTAATCATACTGAAATCCCTTATTT
The DNA here is from genome assembly GCF_046296355.1 of Flavobacterium sp. Classification (GTDB taxonomy): domain Bacteria; phylum Bacteroidota; class Bacteroidia; order Flavobacteriales; family Flavobacteriaceae; genus Flavobacterium. Next base: position 18,138 of record NZ_JBKBLM010000008.1, on the reverse strand, counting down.
TGTAATGTTTTGTTTTGATGGAATCCATTTGCACATAGGCATTGTACAAAGGGTTTTGGTTATCCACTTGTACCAAAACATTGTCAAAAGTATTGTCGTAAGCCGTAATTTTAGGCGAATTGAAATTCAAGGCAAACTTCTTAGTATCAGAACCTATATTCCCTTTCAAAAGAGTGTTGGATGCCAAAGTAATATCAGGATTGAAAATTTCAATAATTTTACTATTAATGGCAAAATTAAATTTCATGTATTGATTGGGTAATACTTTGTTAGACTTGTAATTAGAATAAAAAGTACCCAAGGCATTTTCTGCCATTTTCTGAACTTGATTGAACTTGTATTTGCCCACAACCGAACCTTCAATCGCGTCGGGAGAATTGATCGTAATAGTTCTTTCTCCTGTGTTGTCAAAACTGGAGTTCATTTCAAGGTAATCCAAGAAATATATGTCTTTTTTGTTTTGGTAAGACGAGTTGGTCAAGACCAAATTTCCTTTGAGATTATCCATCGAATTTCCGGTGGCTTTGACCACAATATCGCCTTTGAAAACCGAAATGGAATCATTGATAAAATTCAGTTTCACTAAATTGGCATAGTCAATTTTGGAATGAAAATCATACACATTTTCAGCCTTGGATAAATCAACAGTGCCATTAAAATCCATAAACAAATTAGGGTCATTAGCAATAACTTTCCCTTTGAAAATGGGTTGCTTAAAAGAACCGTCAACAATAATTTTGCTGTAGTTATAACCATTGTAATGCACTTGGAAAATATCCCCTACAAAAGAAGTATTCAGGTATTTTTGGGTAAATCCTTTTCCATCCACATCCAAATCAAGACTCACTTTGCCTATAGAATTGTCATTAATCATGCTACCAACATCAAAGTTGTCCAGAATAACGTAACCGTTATATTTGGCATTGTCAATGTTGTCAATATCTGTCATGTGCAAATCAGATTCGACTAAGCCTAAGGCGGTATTCATCACAAAATCGGCATTGATGTATTTTTGGGTTACTTCGGCTTTACCCACAAAGTAAAACTGGCCTAATTTTTCGAGTGATGTTGGCAATTTTTTTCCAAGTATATTTGGTAAAAGCTTTGTCAAATCAGTATAATTGGAAGTGATTTTATCAAAATCTCCCTTCATGTAAAAAGATCCCGGAGCACGAGGAAAAAGGTTTTTAAAATTTACATCACCTTTAATAATGGAGTTTTTACGGTCACGTAAGTACATATTAGTGGCGTAAAAATCATTCATTGTTCCGTTGATTTTCGCATTCAAGTAGAACTTTTGATTTTTATCCAATTCTTTGTAAAAATAACGAATATCATTGGTTGATAAAGTTGCGCTGTCAATGGCGACTTCAAACTTGACTTTGTTGTTAAAATCACTAAAATCGTGATTGTCTCTATTGTATTTCAAAATTACTTGTCCATTCAAATAAGACTCAGGTGTTCTTACTTCAAGCTTTTCTAACTTGATATTTTTTTTAGTATATGTAAAATTGGCCAATAAATTATCTATTGTTGCACCGCGATGGTCATGAAAATTCATCTTAGCGATATTGGCAGTCACATCAGGTCCTTTAATTTTAAAACCTTTCAAATGCGCATTTAACTCGGTGAAATCTACATCTTTCGGGTTAGCGCGATTTTCATCAATCATCAAAAATCGACTGTCTTTCAAATAAATATTATCTGAAGTCATGAGAAACTTGCCACTGCTCTTTTTCCCGTCATCAAAAGCGGCAATAAATTTATCCAAACTGGTTTCTTTCTCTTTTTTATAAGTTTTAATCTGAAGATAAAATTTGTCGAACTCTAAATCACCAAAAAGCAATTTTCCATTAATCAACTTATTCAAATCGAGAATACTGGTTTTTATTCGCTTAGCATAAATTAAAGTATCCTTGTGGTGGTCTAAAACGAGTACCGTTTTTAACTTTACGCCGCCAAAAAAAGTAATCGCTACTTGGTCTATATTGATGTTGGTTCCGTAATCTTCATTAAGCGTATTGGTGGCGTAGCGGGCAATTTTGGTTTGCACATAAGGCAAAGACAATCCTATAACAGTTAATAGCAATAGTAGTAATAGCACAGCGATGGTGCGAAAAATAATCTTTCTGACTCTTTTTAATTTGCTATTTTTTTTATTTTTTTCCAAATGGTGTTTGACTTAGGAAAGAAAATTACCTTTGCAAAAAAATTGTTATTTTTGATTTTTTCGTAGGCTTGTCAAATATAAATCAAAATTTGTGCCCTTTATGCATACTGAAGAAGTTTTTATTCTGGCTATTGAAAGTTCATGTGACGATACAGCAGCGGCTGTTTTGCGTTATGATAAGGTACTTTCAAATATTGTGGCCCGACAAAGTATCCACGAAGAATATGGTGGTGTAATTCCTGAATTGGCTTCGCGTGCGCACCAACAAAACATCGTTCCCGTAATTGATGTTGCGTTGAAAAAAGCCGGAATCACCAAAGAACAACTCTCAGCCATCGCTTTTACTCAAGGTCCTGGATTGATGGGTTCGCTTTTAGTGGGTTCTTCTTTTGCCAAATCACTATCGATGGCGCTTAACATTCCTTTGATTGCAGTGAATCACATGCACGCCCATATTTTGGCCCATTTTATAGACGAGGAAGGCTTTGACAAACCTACCTTTCCTTTTTTGGCTTTGACCATTTCAGGCGGACATACACAGATTGTAAAAGTAAACGACTTTTTCAACATGCAAATCATTGGCGAAACTACCGATGATGCTGTTGGAGAAGCTTTTGATAAAACAGCAAAAATATTGGGCTTGCCTTATCCGGGCGGACCATTAATTGACCAATTTGCGAAAGAAGGCAATCCAAAAAAGTTTCCATTTACTAAACCCAAAGTTGATGGATTAGATTTCAGTTTTTCGGGATTGAAAACACAAATTCTGTATTTTGTTCAGAAAAATGTTTTGTCCAATCCGAATTTTATTGAAGAAAACAAACATGATATTTGTGCTTCAGTGCAAAATGTGATTATAGAAATTTTAATGGACAAACTGAAATTGGCTGTAGCCGAAACCGGAATCAAGCAAATCGCTATTGGCGGTGGCGTTTCGGCAAATTCGGGCATCAGAACGACTTTAAAAGCAGCAGAAGGAAAATACGGTTGGAAAACTTTTATTCCTAAATTTGAATACACCACCGATAATGCTGCGATGATTGGCATTGTGGGTTACCAAAAATATTTACACGACAAATTCACCGATTCAACTGTCGTTTCTAAAGCCCGAATCGAATTCTAAACCATGCAATTATTCTACAATCCATCGATTAGTGAAACGGCTACTTCTTTTGTTTTTGACAAAGAAGAGAGCAAACATATCATTAAAGTATTGCGCAAAAAAGAAGGTGATATTTTATTCGTTACTAACGGATTGGGATTTTTATTCAAAACAGAAATTTCGATTGCTTCCGATAATAAATGTACCGTCAAAATTAATTCTTTTGAGCAACAAAAAAAACCGAAATTTCATTTGCATTTGGCCGTAGCTCCTACCAAAATGAATGAACGCTACGAATGGTTCTTAGAAAAAGCCACTGAAATCGGCATACAAGAAATAACGCCAATTATCTGCGAACACTCGGAACGAAAAGTGATTAAAACCGATAGATTTCAGAAGATTTTGGAAAGCGCAATGAAGCAATCATTGCATTATTATTTGCCCCAATTAAACGAACCAATCTCTTTCAAAGACTTTATCAAAAAGGAAAACAAAGACCAAAAATTCATCGCCCATTGCGAAGAAACCGATAAAAAATCATTGAAAAACGAAATAAAAACTAATGAAGATGTAACCATTCTGATTGGTCCTGAAGGTGATTTTTCTGTTAAAGAAATCCAATTGGCACTTGAGCAAAACTATATTCCTGTATCTTTGGGTCAAACTCGTTTGCGAACAGAGACTGCTGCGATAGTGGCTTGTCATAGTGTAGTGTTTAGGAATGAAAATAATTGATAAATAATGGTTTTTGTTTTATGAAAAGACTTCTTTTTCTTTTTCTATTGATAACTTCAATTGGTTTTTCCCAAGAAATTGCCTTGTTAAAATACAATGGCGGTGGCGATTGGTACGCTAATCCTACTTCGTTGCCCAATTTGATTAAATATTCCAATCAAACTATTAATACCAATATCAAAGCCAAACCGGCGACAGTAGAACCGGGAAGTCCTGATATTTTCGGCTATCCTTTTGTACACATGACCGGTCATGGCAACGTAGTTTTTAGCGATGCTGAAATTGTAAACCTCAGAAATTATCTTTTATCCGGAGGTTTTTTACATGCCGATGACAATTATGGTATGGACCAATATATTCGAAGAGAAATCAAGAGATTGTTTCCTAACAATGATTTGGTTGAAATTCCGGCCAATCACCCTATTTTTCAAAAACCGAATGTTTTCGCTTCCGGTTTGCCTAAAATTCATGAGCACGATAACAAAAGACCGCAAGCCTTTGGTATTTTCATAGACAATCGATTAGTACTTCTTTACACTTACGAATGCGACTTAGGCGACGGTTGGGAAGACCAAGAGGTACACAACAACCCAAAAGAGGTTCGTGAAAAAGCCTTAAAAATGGGTGCCAACATTTTGAACTACATTTTTAATTATTAAAAAGTAGCTTATTTCTTTCTGAAAATTGATTCAGCATCGTCAAAACTAAAAAATTCGTGTTGTTCATCGATTTGTTGAAAACTTACATTGCTTTTTTTTTATATTAAATTCTTATTCTTTAAAATTGCAGTAACTAATTAACCTAAATTTTAAATAATAATGAAAAAAATCTGTTTATCGTTAGCAGCTATGCTACTATTGTTTTCTTGTCAAGAGGATGATAAAACAACTAACTCTGAAGCAAGAGTATCTCAAAGATCATGTGCATCACATGAAGTTTTCGAAAGACAATTACAGGAGAATCCTGAGTTAGCCACCAGAATGAATCAAATTGAAGCGTTTACTGAAAATGCTATGGCGAATGGTCGTTTGGTAAATGGAAGAATTGAAATTCCTGTTGTTTTCAATGTATTGTACAGAACTGCCGCAGAAAACATTTCTGATGCTCAATTACAATCACAGTTAGCTGTATTAAATGCTGATTTTAATGCTCAAAACTCTGACTATAACCAAGTTCCTGCTTTATTTTCAGGTGTTAAAGCCAATGTGGGAATCACATTTGTACTAGACCAAGTAATCAGAAAATCTACAACCAAAACCTCTTGGGGAACAAGAGATGCTATGAAAAAATCTAAGAGCGGTGGAATCAATCCAACTTCACCAACTACTAAATTGAACTTCTGGGTTTGTACTATTGGTGGTGGAATTTTAGGATATGCGCAATTCCCTGGTGGTTCATCTGCAACTGATGGTGTAGTTTGTGATTCTAAATATGTAGGTGTAACCAGCAATTCAGGCGCTGCTTACCCATACAACTTAGGAAGAACAGCTACTCACGAAGTAGGTCACTGGATGAATTTACGTCACATTTGGGGTGACACTACTTGTGGAAGCGACTTAGTTGCTGATACACCAACTCATAATACTGCTAATTATGGTGTACCTGCTTACCCTCACTACAGCACATGTTCAGGAACTCCGGTTGAAATGACCATGAATTACATGGATTATACTGATGACAGAGGAATGTACATGTTTACCTTAGGACAAAAATCAAGAATGGATGCCATCTTCCTTTCTGGTGGACCAAGATTCTCTTTCGCACAGCCATAATAATTATTGAATATAAATTTGGAAAAACTCGTCTGGTTATAACTAACTAGACGAGTTTTTTTTTACTTTTAGTCAAAATTAAAACCATGGTTACTTCAAAAACAATTGCTCTCGGAATAGTCAAAGGAGTTGGAATTATTGTATTAACAGCCTTAGCTTTATATTTTTTATACCAAATACAAGCGGTGCTAATCTATTTAGTTGTTGCTTTTATTTTGACCTTAATCGGAAATCCAATTGTTGATTTTTTTAAACGAAAACTCAAGTTCAACCATATTGCTGCTACCATCGCTACGTTGACTCTTTTTATGCTACTTATTTTTGGCTTAATATCAATGTTTATTCCCTTAATCATGGCACAAGGTGAAAACTTGTCCCTGTTAAATACAACAGAGATTGAGAAAAGCACACTGGAATTAATAAATAAAATAGCCGGATTTTTAGACAATCATGGCATAGATTCCTCTCGCCTTTTTAAAGAAGCCAATATTAGTTCTAAAATAAACTTCAGTTTTATCCCGGAACTGTTCAACAGCATTATCCTAACCATAAGCAGTTTCGGAATCGGTTTGGCTTCTGTTCTATTCATTACTTTCTTCTTTCTTAAAGACCGATTGTCATTCATTATTAGTGCCAAACATTTGATGCCCGATGCCCAGGAAGACAAAATCTTAAACTCATTGCACCAAATCAATCATCTGTTGTCTCGCTATTTTATTGGCTTATTGCTCCAATTGTTTATTGTGTTCATTTTGTATCTGATAGTATTGCTTATTTTCGGAGTAGAAAATGCCATCCTTATCGCTTTTTTATGTGCCGTGTTAAATATTGTTCCTTACATAGGACCGCTGATTGCCTCAGTTGTAGCTGCTATTCTAACCATGTTAGGCAATTTAGGTGGAGATTTCCAAACGCAAATATTACCTTTAACACTCTATGTAATGATTGGTTTTTGGATTGTACAATTAATAGACAACAATATTTCTTCTCCTTTAATTTTCTCCAAAAGTGTGAGTTCGCATCCGTTGGAAATTTTTCTGGTCGTATTGATTACAGGCTTTCTTTTTGGCATAGTTGGGATGATTATTGCCATTCCCTTTTACACTATTCTCAAAGTTTTTGGTAAAGAATTCTTCCCCGAAAATAAAATCATCAAGCTGTTAACCAAAAATCTGTAGTATGGATAAATCCATATTGGCTGAAGCAATTCAGGAATTCATTCGCAACAATATTGAAGCTGATGTCAATCAATTGGCATTGCAAAAGAATAAATTTACTAATATCGATTACTCAGCTATTCTCAATCAAATTGCGGCCAAACAGAAAGCAAAAACCAAATTACCGACTTGGTTTAACACCGAAAACATCATTTATCCTTCCAAAATTTCTGTGGAGCAAACTTCTTCCGAAAGAACTGCGGAATATAAATCTCAGCTCGTTTCCGACAAAGGTTTGATAGATTTGAGCGGTGGTTTTGGCGTAGATGATTTTTACTTTGCCAAAAGCGTAAGTCAAGTCATTCATTGTGAAATCAACGACGAGCTTTCAGCAATTGTACAGCATAATTTTGAACAACTCAAAGTAGCTAATATTCAATGCTTTTCAGGTGATAGTTATGACATTTTAAACACCCAAAAACCACAACTCGATTGGATTTATATCGATCCCTCAAGAAGAAATGAAGCCAAAGGCAAAGTATTCATGCTCAAAGATTGTTTGCCAAATGTACCTGAAAACCTCGATTTTTATTTTGGCTTTGCGTCTAATATCATGATAAAAACTGCGCCGCTTTTGGATATAACCGCCGGTTTATCGGAACTCAAAAATGTAAAAGCCATTCACATCGTCGCTTTGGAAAACGAAGTCAAAGAACTGCTCTGGATTTTGGAGAAAGGTTATACCGGTTCGACCAAAATAGTCACAGCCAATCTTTTAAAAACCCAAACAGAGGAATTCAGTTTTGAACTCAATGCTGAGCATCATGCAAGCTTTGGCTTGCCTCAAAAATATTTGTATGAACCCAACGCTGCCATCATGAAATCGGGCGGATTTGACGTGGTTTCGAGTCGGTTTGGGTTAAACAAGCTACACCAACATTCTCATTTGTATACTTCGGACACGTTGATTGACTTTCCCGGACGTCGTTTCGAAATTCAGTACCACATTGGTTACAACAAAAACGAGATGAAACCATTACTCGAAAACCAAAAGGCCAATCTAACAACAAGAAACTTTCCTGATTCTGTAGAAAGCATTCGCAAAAAGTGGAAAATCAAAGACGGCGGAAATTTATATTGTTTTTTTACAACTGATGCAAATAATAATAAAATAGTTTTACTTTGCAGCAAATTACCATAAACCCATGAAGAATACGTTTTTTGCTTTATTTCTATTCCTTAATTTGACTGCTTTTGCCCAAAAACCTTGTGAAATTGACAATGATATTAAAGATAGTTTGGGAACTTATAAATCGACCAAACAATACATCGTTTTTGAAAGAAGTTTTGCCGGAAATTCAACTGATATTTTCTTCGCTTTGTCAAGCAGCAATGGGGTTTTAGGGTTGGAGACACAAATTTTACAACGCAGTCAAGACTTTATTAAAGCACTTTGCTATGATACTAATTCTAAGATTTATTTGCAATTAAACAATGGTAAAATTGTGACTTTATACTATACCGGAACTGATAACTGTGGTAATTTACTTCGCGATGAAAACAATGGCAGTAACCGACTTACAACAGCGACTTTTGTCTTCTTAAAAGAAAATTTTGAAGATTTAAAAACATCTCCGGTTACTTTTATGAGAATCAAATTTGCAGGAGAAGTGATAGATTATCCTTTTAGAACCGCTTTTGTCTCGGAATTGGACAAGAAAGTTTACGAACCCGAAACTTACTTTATCGACTATTTGAAGTGTATTGAAAATTAGTCATTACAGCGCCATATTTGATTCGAAACTTTATCGGCAGAGCTGTTGTTCAAATTGTAATGCCACCACTCGGAATCGAAGGATTTGAAGTTGTGTTGCAGCATAATTTCTTTTAAAAACTTTCGATTGGCTAGGATTTCCGGGGTAAGATTAAGGTAATTGTGACTCGCTTCTTCGCCAAAAAAATCAAACTTTGTTCCCATGTTTAATTCATTTCCGGCAGAATCAATTAAAGTGATATCAACCGCGCCGCCTTTGTTGTGAATCGACCCTTTTTTCGGATTGGCAACATAAGTCGGATTCGGTACGATTTTCCACATTTGCTTTTGAATCGCAATCGGACGGTAACAATCGTATAATTTAATCTTATAACCTTTGTCCAAAAACGCTTTGTTGGCTTCCAATAAAGATTTTACAGTCTTAACCCGCAAAAAACATTCTCCACACGGATAAACCTTTTCATTTAAAAAATTATCCGGCGTGGCATATTTCATATCAAAAACAAAATCGTTGCTGTAGTTCTTCAGATTGACAAATGCATTGTCGTCGGTTTCTTTACTAATGTCTAATAAAACCGGAGATTTCTTGGCATCGAGATAAGTGGACTTACAAGAAACCACAAGGAAAACCAGCAACAAAAGGGAGATTTTTTTCATTGGTTATATTTCATCACTAGTAAAGGTGGTAAAACTTCTTTTCTTATACGGACGAACAATCAGCCTTCCTTCCCTATCAAAGCGAATGTAATTGTAAACCCAATTGGTAAAAACCACCGCTTTGTTTTTGAAACCGATTAAGGAAAACAAATGCACAAACATCCAAACAAACCAAGCAAATACACCGCTGAAATGGTAGCTTGGCAAATCTACTACAGCCAAGTTTCGGCCAATAGTCGCCATCGAACCTTTATCGTTGTATTCAAACGGCGTCATAATTCTGCCACTGATTAATTGTATCAAATTATCACCCAACAACTTTCCTTGTTGCATTGCCGGTTGCGCCATCATCGGATGGCCTTGCGGGAATTGCGGGCTTTCCATCGAAGCGATATCGCCTATGGCAAAAATATTGTCGTAACCTTTCACTTGATTGAATTCGTTTACACGAATGCGTTCTACTTTTTCCACCAAAGATTTGGCATCCAAACCACGAACTGCTGCACCTTGCACACCGGCTGTCCAAATTACAGTTGCTGTTTCAAAGGTTAAATCGGTGTTGGTAGTGATGGTTCTTCCGTCGTAATTCGTCACGCGAATGTTTTTCCAAACTTTCACGCCCAAATCAGTCAGGAACTTTTCGGCCTCAGCCGAAGATTTTTCACTCATCGTGTTCAAAACACGGTCGCCACTTTGTATTAGGTTGATTTCCATTTTGGAAATGTCTAAATCGGGATAATCTTTTTGAAGAATGGCTTTCTTCATTTCGGCCAAAGCTCCGGCGAGCTCTACTCCTGTTGGTCCGGCGCCGACTAAGACAAAATTGATTAATAGGTTTCTTTCGGTTTCGTCTTTTAACAAAACGGCTTGTTCAAAATTCTCCAAAATCAAACTTCGAATATTTAACGATTGCGGAATGGTTTTCATTGACATCGAATTGCGTTCGATTTCTTTGTTCCCAAAATAATTGGTTTTAGAACCGGTAGCAATCACTAAATAATCATAATGTAAATCGCCTATTTCTGATATAACTTTTTGTTCTTTGGTATCTATTTCTTTTACAGAAGTTAGGCGAAAGTAAAAATCATCATACTCTTGAATCACTTTACGTATTGGATAAGCAATCGATCCTGCTTCTAGTCCGCCTGTAGCGACTTGGTATAATAAAGGTTGGAATGTATGATAATTGTGTTTGTCTAATAATACGACTTGCACATTCTTGTTTCGGAGTTTCTTTGCCAATGCGATGCCGGCAAAACCGCCACCAATAATGACTACTCGGGGTTTGTTTGAAGTTGGAATATTCATAATTACCCTTCTGTAGAAAAAGCTACATCGCCTTTCCAATTCATAAAGCCGCCTTCAAGGTTATAAGTTTTTTCAAAACCCATTTGTTTCATAATCTGACAGGCTTGCGCACTTCTCGAACCGGCTTTACAATACACATAATAGTTTTTGGCTTTGTCCAATTCATCCACAGCATAAATAAAACCTTGTCCTTTGTATATGTCAATGTTAATTGCCCTTGGGATAAAACCTTCACTACATTCATCAGCCGTTCTCACGTCTAAAATTACAGCATTAGGATCTCTGTCTAATTGCGATTTCCAGTCTTGTTGTGATAAATCCATATTGTTATTTTTTTCAAAAATAATAAATTCCAAAGGGTAAATTCTAAATTACAACATTTAATTAACGCTTGGACCAAATATAAATTTAACAAAAAAATAACTAAACATTTGTATATACAAATAAAAAACAATTTAAATTTGTACCTACAAATATTGTAATTGTAATTATGAAAATCGAAGAAATCATAAAATCAACAGTAGCGATGGATGACGCCAAGAAAGTTATCCTAAACATTATGTATACTCAAAATGTGATTAACGATAAGTTTAACGAAATAATGAAACCTTATGATTTATCGGGAGAGCAATATAATGTTTTAAGGATTTTGCGTGGACAAAAAGGCAATCCTGCCAACATGTGTATTATACAAGAGCGCATGATCGCCAAAAACAGCAACACTACCCGATTGATTGACAAACTATTACTTAAAGACTTTGTTACTCGTGAAGTTTGTCCTGACAATCGCAGAAAAATAGAAGTTTTGATTACCCAAAAAGGATTAGACGTGTTAACAGAGTTAGATCCGAAAGTCAAAGAACACGAGCAAATTTTTGCAGCCAATTTGAGCCAAAACGAATTAGAACAATTGAATGCTTTACTAGAAAAATACAGAAAAATAAATTAAATAACTGCTATGAGTAACTTTATAAAAAATGCCAATTGGCGTTACGCCACCAAAAAATTTGATGCTACCAAGAAAGTATCAAACGAAGATTTAGAAATCCTGAAAGAAGCCGTTCGTTTGAGCGCTTCATCATACGGATTGCAACCCTACAAAGTAATTTTTGTAGAAAACCCTGAAGTAAGAGCACAATTACAGCCAGTGGCTTGGGGACAATCTCAAATTGTAGACGCTTCCCATTTATTGGTTTTTGCTAACATTACTGATTTTGGCGATGCCCAAATTGACGCACACATCAACAATATTGCTGTTACAAGAGGTTTGCCTACCGATGCTTTAAAAGGCTACAGCGATTTTATGAAATCAAAAATTTCATCACTTCCTGCAGAAAAAAGAGATGTGTGGACTTCTAAACAAACTTACATTGCTTTAACAAACTTATTGAATGCCGCAGCTGAATTAGGTATCGATGTTACACCCATGGAAGGGTTCGAGGCCGATAAGTTCAATGAAATTTTAGGATTGGAAGCCCTAGGATTAAACGCTTCATTAGTTGCTACCATTGGCTACCGTCATGCTGAAGATGACACTCAAAACTACGCTAAAGTGCGTAAATCAAACGAAGAATTATTTATCAATTTATAATCTATAACTAAAATTAATTTACAATGAAAAATTTAAAAACAATTGCAATTGCCTTATTCGTAGCGCTAGGAACAACCGTAGCTACTGCTCAAACCAAAAAAATTGACGCTTCAAAAAGCGGTATCAATTGGGTTGGTAAAAAAGTAACCGGAGAACACAGCGGAACTGTAAACTTTAAAGATGGTGCTTTAGTATTCAAAGGAAAAAAAGTAACCGGTGGTAACTTTACCGTAGATATGACTTCATTAACTGCTACAGATTTGACTGGAGAATGGAAACAAAAATTAGACGGTCACTTAAAAGCAGATGACTTCTTTGGTACTGAAAAATTCAAAACCGCTACTTTAAAATTCACAAAAATTGCCGATAAAGGAAATGGTGTTTTTGGAGTAACTGCTGATTTAACCATCAAAGGAATCACTAATCCTGTATCTTTTGATTTGACTGTAAAAGGAAACACTGCTACTACCGCTTTCAAAGTAGACAGAACCAAATATGGCATCAAATACAACTCTAAAAGCTTCTTTGAAAGCATTGGAGACAAAGCTATCTATGATGATTTCGAATTGACTGTAAACTTACAGTTCTAAGAAGGGAATTATTGTTATGAAATTAAAACCTCGAAAAATTTTTTCGAGGTTTTTTTATTTTTTTGCTTGAAATTTAAAAACACTTACTTACATTTGCTTTATACAAAAAGAAAATGAACAACATTTTAAACAATACCTGGTGGTGGAATAGTTTACGTCAAACGTCGTGAAATAGTCTGCTATAAGTATATTTTAAAATCTAAATATCCGAAAAGGCTTGTCATTCACGACAAGCCTTTTTTTTGTGCTAAAAATTGAACTATGAAAACCTATCAACTCCATACCAACTTCAAACAAATCCTGGCCGATACCATAACGCCTGTGAGTGTTTATTTGAAAATCAGAGACAAATTCCCAAACAGTATTTTGCTCGAAAGCAGCGACTATCACACGGCTGACAACAGTTTTTCGTATATCTGTTGTAATCCCATTGCTTCCATCAAACTGGAAAACAATTGCATTGTAAAGTCGTTTCCCGATGGAACTTCAGAGACAATAGCTATTTCAATTGATACGAATGTGCCCAAAGCAATCGAAACATTCGCTGCGCAATTCCAACCTGAAAAGAACCATTTCAAATTCATCAATAATGGTTTGATTGGTTATATCAGTTACGATGCCGTACAATATTTCGAGAAAATTGAAATTGCCAAAAAGGAAAATGATTTAGCGATTCCCGAACTATTCTATGCCGTTTACCAAAATATCATTGCCATCAATCATTTCAAAAATGAAGCGTATATTTTTTGCCACAGTATCGACAATACCAATAACATCAAGGAAATTGAGCAATTATTGCAAACCAAAACCTTCGCCAGTTATAGTTTTACCAAAGAAGGCGAAGCCATTTCCAACTTAACCGACGAAGAATTTAAAGCCAATGTGACTTTAGCTAAAAAACACTGTCATCGCGGCGATGTATTCCAATTGGTGTTGTCCCGAAGATTTTCGCAAGCGTTTAAAGGCGATGAGTTCAATGTTTACCGAGCGTTACGCAACATCAATCCTTCACCCTATTTGTTCTTTTTTGACTACGGGAATTTTAAAATTTTTGGGTCTTCGCCCGAAGCACAACTCGTTATTAATAACAACCACGCCGAAATCCATCCTATTGCCGGAACTTTTAAACGAACCGGGAACGACGAACAAGATGCCGATTTGGCCAAAAAACTATCCGAAGACGCTAAAGAAAACAGCGAGCACGTGATGTTGGTCGATTTAGCCCGAAATGATTTAAGCCGGAATTGTACCGAAGTGAAAGTCGAGAAATACAAAGAAGTTCAATTCTTTTCACACGTAATTCACCTCGTTTCCAAAGTCACCGGAAAGTTAACCGGAAGCGCGATGCAATTGGTAGCGAATACGTTTCCTGCCGGTACTTTAAGCGGTGCTCCAAAACACAAAGCGATGCAATTAATTGAAAGTATTGAGAACACTAACCGAACGTTCTATGGCGGTGCGATAGGTTTTATGGACTTTGAAGGCAACTTTAATCACGCCATTATGATTCGGACATTTTTAAGCAAAAACCACCAACTGCATTACCAAGCCGGCGCCGGAATTGTAGAAAGTTCGAGCGAAGAAAACGAAATGCAGGAAGTGTACAACAAACTAAGAGCATTGAATAATGCATTAGAATTAGCAGAAACCATTTAACTTTACACCATCATGAAGATAGCCGTTATCGACAACTACGACAGTTTTACTTATAATCTCGTTCATTATCTCGAAGATTTGGACGGAAAGGTGACTGTTTTTCGCAACGACGAATTGGAATTAGAAGAACTTGAATCTTTCGATAAAATTCTTCTGTCGCCAGGTCCGGGAATTCCCGACGAAGCCGGTTTGTTGAAATTAATCATTGCCAAATATGCCGCAACCAAAAGCATCTTGGGCGTTTGCTTAGGCCAACAAGCCATCGGAGAAGTTTTTGGCGGAAGCCTGACTAACTTAGACAAAGTTTACCACGGCGTGGCTACCAAAGTAAATCAAACCGTTACTGACGAATCTCTTTTCAATGATTTGCCTGCCGAATTTGAAGTCGGGCGCTACCATTCTTGGGTAGTCAATGCCAATGATTTTCCCGAAACCTTAGAAGTCACTTCTACCGACGAAAACGGCGAAATCATGTCACTCCGACACAAAACCTTCGATGTCAAAGGCGTTCAATTCCACCCTGAAAGCGTGCTCACGCCTCACGGAAAAACCATTTTAAAAAACTGGCTTAACGCTTAGTTTACTGTCTGCCACATGTCGACGGTAAACCTTTAAGCTGTCGATTCTCGGCAGTTCACTAAAACTAAGTATCATGAAAACTATTTTAAATCGATTAATCAATCACGAAACCCTAACCAAAGAAGAAGCCAAAGCGGTTTTGGTCAATATCTCTTCAGGGCAATACAATCCGAGTCAAATTGCCTCATTCCTCACGGTTTATATGATGCGAAACATCACTATCGAAGAACTTTCGGGCTTTCGCGAAGCACTTTTAGAACTTTGCATTGCCATAGATTTTTCTGCCTATAACACCATCGATTTGTGCGGAACCGGTGGCGATGGCAAAGACACGTTCAATATTTCAACTTTAGCCTCATTTGTAACAGCCGGTGCGGGAATTCAGGTCGCCAAACACGGAAACTACGGCGTTTCTTCTATTTCAGGCTCGAGTAATGTGATGGAAACTTTGGGGGTAAAATTCAGCAATGACAAAGGGTTTTTGACCAAATGCCTCGAAGAAGCCAATATCGCCATACTACACGCTCCATTATTCCATCCCGCAATGAAAAACGTTGGGCCGATTCGAAAAGAATTAGGCGTCAAAACCTTCTTCAACATGCTTGGACCCATAGTTAATCCATCGTTTCCCAAGAACCAATTAGTGGGCGTTTTTAGTTTGGAATTGTCGCGGATGTATGCTTATTTGTACCAAAACACCACGGTTAACTATTCGATTCTTCACGCTTTAGACGGCTATGATGAGATTTCGCTAACCGCTGATGTCAAGATTATTACCAAATCTTCGGAAAGTATGGTGAATGCTACTGATTTCAACTTAACCAAACTAGCATTCGAAGACATCAAAGGCGGCACGACCATCGAAGAATCGGCCCATATTTTTATGCAAATCATCTCCGGAAATGGTACCGAAGCGCAGCAAAATGTAGTTTGTGCCAATGCTGCTATGGCGATAGCCACCGTGGAAAGCTCAAGTATTCTCAACGCTTTCGCCAAAGCCAAAGAAAGCCTGCAATCCGGAAAAGCGTTAGAAAAATTACAGAAACTCCAACAAATCAGCCAATTGTCATGACTATTTTAGATCAAATTATAGCGAGTAAAAAACGAGAAGTTACTTTGAAGAAACGCGTGATTTCCATTAGCCAATTGGAGAATACTGCTTTATTCAACGCCAAAACCAATTCGTTAAGCAAATCCATTATCAATTCCCCTTTCGGAATCATTGCCGAACACAAACGCCGTTCGCCTTCCAAAGGCACTATCAATCACAGTCTGTCCGTGGAAGAAGTCGTTAGCGGCTACGAAAACGTCGGTGCGAGCGGAATATCTGTTTTAACGGACAGTCAGTATTTTGGGGGTTCGTTAGACGATTTGCTTTTGGCGAAAGCGGCAGTAAACACGCCCTTGTTACGCAAAGAATTCATCATTGATGAATATCAAATTTTGGAAGCCAAAGCCAACGGAGCCGACGCCATACTCTTGATAGCAGCGGTTTTAACCCGAGCCGAAATCAAATCGCTTTCAGAATTTGCCCATTCTATAGCTTTGGAAGTCTTATTAGAAGTGCATAATTTAGAAGAATTAGAGAAAAGCATCATGCCAAGCCTTGATATCATTGGTGTGAACAATAGAAATCTCAAGACTTTTGAAGTGAGTTTGCAATACAGTATGGATTTGGTTACCCAAATTCCGAATGACTTTGTCAAAATATCTGAAAGTGGATTAAGTACTGTAGACGATTTGAAATTACTAAAAAGTCACGGATTTCAAGGCTTTCTAATCGGAGAAAACTTTATGAAAACGGATAATCCCGGAGTAGCATTGGAACAATACATCAATCAATTGAAAGTGTAATGGAAACGAAAATCAAAATCTGCGGCATGAAACATCCGGAAAACATCATGGAAATAGCGGCTTTGCAGCCGGATTATTTGGGCTTTATTTTCTATGATAAATCACCAAGAAACTTTGAGGACATCATTCCTCAATTAGCCAAATCGATTCAAAAAGTTGGTGTTTTTGTCAATGCTACTTTTGAAGAGATTCAGGAAAAAGCAACTACACACAAATTAGATTTGGTGCAACTACACGGTGACGAATCACCTGAGTTGTGTCTTTCACTTCAACAAAATAAGCTTAAAGTAATCAAATCGTTTAGTATTGATAATGCATTTAATTTTAATAGTTTAAGTAAATATTTTTATAATTGCGACTACTTTCTTTTTGACACCAAAGGCGCTAATTACGGTGGTAACGGAATCGCTTTCGATTGGCGCATTTTAGAACGGTATTACCTCAACAAGCCTTACTTCCTCAGTGGTGGCATTGGCTTAGAAAACTTAACCGATTTGAAATCATTCTTCCAAAAAGACTATGCAAAGAAATGCATCGCTATTGACGGCAACAGCCAATTTGAAATTGAACCCGGATTAAAAAACCCGGAAACCCTAAAAACATTTATACAAAATTTAAAACATACGTTATGAATCCAACCTACAACATCAACGAAAACGGCTTCTACGGCGACTTTGGCGGAGCATTCATCCCCGAAATGCTATACCCGAATGTAGAAGCTTTACGCCAACAGTATTTGTCCATCAGTACCGAACCTTCTTTTCAAGACGAATTTAAAGCGCTTTTAAAGGATTATGTCGGGCGCCCGACGCCTCTATACTTCGCCAAGCGTTTATCAGAGCAATTTGGCGCTAAAATCTACCTCAAACGCGAAGACTTGTGTCATACCGGCGCACATAAAATTAATAATACCATCGGACAAATCCTTTTGGCCAAACGATTAGGCAAAACCAGAATCATAGCCGAAACAGGCGCAGGTCAGCATGGTGTAGCGACCGCAACCGTTTGTGCCTTAATGGGTTTGCAGTGTATTGTGTATATGGGTGAAGTGGATATCGAACGCCAAGAGCCCAATGTGGCGCGAATGAAAATGCTCGGTGCCGAAGTTCGTCCGGCAACTTCAGGCTCAAAAACCTTGAAAGACGCTACAAACGAAGCGATTCGTGATTGGATTAGCAATCCCGAAGACACGT
>NZ_JBKBLM010000007.1:0-89667 GCF_046296355.1 Flavobacterium sp. | reverse complement strand
TACAACAAGCCGGTGCAGCTGGTGTCGCTGTAGCTACAGGAGGAAAAACGGCTGAAACCCAGCAGTTAGCTATGTTGGCCTATTCAGGTGTTTCACAGTTTGGAGCCATGATGCCTTTTAGTAGAAGTCATGAGAGTGAGGCCGATATGATTGGACTTAAATTGATGGCCATTGCAGGATACAATCCTGAAAAAGCAGTTGATTTTTGGCAAAGAATGTCAGCCAAATCAGGCGGACAAAAACCACCGGAATTTATGAGTACGCACCCGTCTGATGAAACCAGAATTGCCAACATCAAAAAACAAATTCCTGCTGCAAAAGCAGAAGCAGCCAAGTTTGGAGTAACATTTAAATAAAAAAAATAACTTATATTTGAATCCCGTTCTTTGTTGAGCGGGATTTTTTATTTAAACCCTAATTTTATGTCAGCACTTCCTAAAGGTCATCCAAAATTACTCAACGCTTGGGCTTTCTATGATTGGGCTAATTCGGTTTATCCGTTGGTTATTTCCTCAGCAATTTTTCCTTTGTATCTTGGATTTTTATTTCCAAAAGCCGATTCTAATATATTGTTTTTAGGAATAAACTTTAAGAGCACAGCACTAATGGCCTTTGTAACAGCCTTTGCTTTTTTAACGGTTGCTTTTTTGTCGCCTTTACTTTCTGGGATTGCCGATTTTGCTGGAAATAAGAAACGGTTTATGCAGTTCTTCTGTTATTTAGGAGCGCTTTCTTGTATTGGAATGAATTGGTTTACCAAAGACAATATTGTATTCGGAATAGTTTGTTTTTACTTCGGATTGGTTGGTTTTTGGGGCAGTTTGGTTTTCTACAATTCCTATTTACCCGATATTGCTTTTAAAGAACAACAAGATAAATTAAGCGCCAAAGGCTATTCTATGGGTTATGTGGGAAGCGTAATTCTGCTACTGATTAATTTGTATATGATTTTAGGAAAAGAAGGAGAAGAAGCAATGAGTGCCATGAGATTATCTTTTGCCATGACAGGAGTTTGGTGGATAGTTTTCAGCCAATATGCTTTCCGATTTTTGCCGAAAGGCAACGATAATGCAGAAAAAATCACCAAAGATGTACTTCTCAACGGTTTTAGAGAATTGAAAAAAGTTAAAAATCAGGTGTTTGAAAATGAGTTGCTCAAGAAGTACTTATTTGCCTTTTTTGTCTTTAGTATGGCAGTGCAAACTGTGATGTTGGTAGCCACTTATTTTGGAGAACAGGAAATCAACTGGAAAACTGACAGCGAAAAAACTACCGGATTGATTATCAGCATTTTGTTAATTCAGTTGGTAGCAGTGGCCGGAGCCATATTGACTTCCAAAGCTTCAGCTCGTTTTGGCAATATTAAAACTTTGATTGTGGTCAATTCTATTTGGGCCATCATCTGTATCGCAGCTTATTTTGTGACCGAGCCAATAGAGTTTTACATCACGGCAGGATTCGTAGGAATGGTAATGGGCGGTATTCAAGCTTTGGCACGCTCAACCTATTCCAAATTACTGCCTGAAACCGAAGATACAACTTCGTTCTTTAGTTTCTATGATGTTTCAGAAAAAATCGGGATTGTGATTGGGATGTTGATTTACGGATTGATTGACCAAATTACCGGAAGTATGCGCAATGCTATAGTTTTTTTAACCCTATTTTTCATCAGCGGATTGTTATTATTGTTGAGAATACCAAAAAAACACTTGTCATCAATTTAAAAAAAATTATATTTGAGCAATATTTACAAAATGGTTATGAAAAACATCAAATTTTTAGCCGGAATATTTTTATTCCTTACTGCTTTTACTTTTACTTCCTGCGAAAATGAACCTCTTGACCCGGCGATTGATTTAGATAATTTCGGCGGAGGAAATGCAGGTCCGGCCATGTTCAAAGCCGATTTTAGCGGAAATACATGGGTTGCTTCAACAGCTCAAGCACTAATTGGTGGAAATTATATAACTATCTCAGGGATAAAACCTAACGGAGAAGGTTTTGGTCTTTTGGTGGAAGCATCTGCTACTGGAACTTATCCTGCCAATACTAATATATTGGCTTTCACACCGGCAGGTTCAGAGTTTGGCTATTGGTCAACTAACTTTGACAATCCGGAAGAAAATACAGGTTCAATTACTATAACCAATATTAATACGGTAAACAATACCATTTCCGGAACCTTTAGTTTTAAAGGGTATTGGTCAGATACTACAACAACTTCAATACTTCCGGTACAATTTTCCAATGGTGTTTTTGAAAATATTCCTTTTGTAACACAAGGGCAAACAGGTGATTCTTTCTACGCTAAAGTTGGCGGAGTTGAGTTTGTTGATACCGATATTTTTACAGCCGAATTTTTTATCGGTGCTGAAGAATGGTTAACTATTGCTGCTGAAGATGCCGATTTTAATGCTATTAATGTTTCTGTAAGAAGAAGTGTTGGTGCCGGAACTTATGCCATCACAGGTAATGTAGCTGTTGATAGCGCACAAGGTGTTTATACTTTAGGCGATACCGATTATGATTCGGTTTCAGGTTCAGTGACCATTATCAGCAAAACAGCCACTAGGATTAAGGGAACGTTTAACTTTCAGGCTTCAGACGGAACCACAACAAAATCGGTTACAGAAGGGACTTTTGATGTAGAATACAACTAATTTTCTACATTTTCAAAATAGGAAATCCGTCAATTTGGCGGATTTTTTTTACGGCACAATCCTTGACTTATCAAAGCGCTTTACTTTAGTATTGTCACAATATTGAAGTTCGACTATAACAACTGCCGTACATCGATTATAATTTATCAAAATTAAAATTTGTCCTACATTTGTTTAGCATTATATAATTTTTAATGTCAATTTGACTAAATCAAATACCACATGTCAAACCACAATATTTTAACTCTTGACAATCTGTCACTACAAGAGTTCGATACCGAAACGGATTTAATTCCGCTTTTGACTCCCGAAGATGAGGAGGAAATGAATAAGGAAGAGTTACCCAATTCATTGCCTATTTTACCGCTTCGCAATACGGTTTTGTTTCCTGGTGTTGTTATTCCGATTACTGCCGGTCGTGATAAATCTATCAAACTGATTAATGATGCCAATGCCGGTAATAAAATCATTGGAGTTGTAGCGCAGAAGAATGAGGAAGATGAAGATCCGACCAAGAATGACATTCACACTATTGGAACTGTTGCCCAAATTTTAAGGGTTTTAAAAATGCCCGATGGCAATATCACCGTTATTCTGCAAGGAAAAAAGCGTTTCGAAATAGACGCAGTAACTTCGGAAGTACCTTATTTAAAAGCCACTATTAAAGAAGTTGAAGAAAAACGTCCCGGGAAATCGGATACCGAGTTCCAAGCCATCGTTGATTCCATTCGAGAATTAGCTATTGAGATTATCAAGGAAAGTCCTAATATCCCAACCGAAGCGACATTCGCCATAAAAAATATCGAAAGTCAGTCGTTCTTAATCAATTTTGTTTCTTCTAATATGAACCTTACGGTCAAAGAGAAACAAGATTTATTAATGATTAATATTTTGAAAGAAAGAGCTTTGGAAACTTTGCGTTACATGAACGTAGAGTTGCAAAAGTTAGAATTGAAAAACGATATCCAATCCAAAGTGCGTTTTGATCTCGACCAACAACAGCGCGAATATTTCTTGCACCAACAAATGAAAACCATCCAAGAAGAATTGGGCGGGGTTTCGTATGAGCAGGAAATCGAAGAAATGCGTCAAAAAGCCAAAACCAAAACTTGGGACGAAAAAACCGCCAAACATTTTGAGAAAGAAATCTCCAAAATGCAACGCATGAATCCGCAAGCGCCCGATTTTGGTATCCAAAGAAATTATTTAGAGCTGTTTTTAGAATTGCCATGGAATAAATATTCTAAAGACAATTTCGATTTAAAACGCGCCGTCAAAATATTAGACCGAGACCATTTTGGTTTGGAAGATGTTAAGAAAAGAATCATTGAGCATTTGGCCGTTTTGAAACTTCGAAACGACATGAAGTCGCCGATTATCTGTTTGACCGGACCTCCGGGTGTTGGTAAAACCTCTATCGGAAAATCGATTGCCGAAGCTTTGGGAAGAGAATATGTTCGTATTTCGTTAGGCGGTTTACGCGATGAAGCGGAAATTCGCGGTCACCGTAAAACTTATATCGGTGCCATGCCGGGAAGAATTATCCAAAGTTTGAAAAAAGCCGGTACTTCTAATCCGGTGTTTGTTTTAGATGAGATTGATAAATTGTCTAACAGTCATCAAGGCGATCCGTCTTCGGCATTGTTAGAGGTTTTAGATCCTGAGCAAAACAATGAGTTCTATGATAATTTCTTAGAAATGGGTTACGACTTGTCGAAAGTGATGTTCATAGCTACTTCCAATAATATGTCCGCCATTCAACCGGCGTTAAAAGACAGAATGGAAGTCATCAAAATGACCGGTTATACCATTGAAGAAAAAACCGAAATCGCCCGCCAGCATTTGTTGCCCAAACAATTAAAAGAACACGGTTTGACCACAAAAGACTTAACTGTTGGCAAAAGACAATTGGAGAAAATCGTGGAAGGCTATACCCGCGAATCCGGTGTTCGTAGTTTGGAAGCAAAGATTGCTCAGGTAATCAGAAATGCAGCCAAATCGGTTGCCATGGAAGAAGAGTACAACAAAAAAGTAACCGATGAAGATATTGTCAAAATTCTTGGCGCGCCTAAATTAGCCCGAGATAAATCTGAAAGCAATGATGTGGCCGGAGTGGTGACAGGATTAGCTTGGACCTCAGTTGGCGGTGACATTTTATTCATAGAATCGTTAATCTCTGCCGGAAAAGGAACTTTAACCTTGACCGGGAATTTAGGAACCGTAATGAAAGAATCGGCGACGATTGCTTTAGAATACATTAAGTCTAATGCTGAAATATTTGGGCTCGACCCGGAAATGATTGCCAAATACAATATTCACTTACACGTACCGGAAGGCGCTACGCCCAAAGACGGACCAAGTGCCGGAATCGCTATGTTAACTTCTTTAGTGTCATTATATACACAAAAGAAAGTGAAGAAAAACTTAGCCATGACAGGCGAAATCACACTTCGTGGCAAAGTATTACCGGTTGGCGGTATCAAAGAAAAAATATTGGCAGCCAAAAGAGCCAACATCAAAGAAATCATTTTGTGTCACGAAAACAAAAGCGACATAGATGAAATCAAACCGGAATATATCGAAGGTTTGACTTTTCATTACGTAAAAGAAATGAGTGAAGTGATTGACGTAGCTTTGACCAACCAAAAGGTGAAAAATGCAAAAACGTTGAAATAAAACTCAAAATAGAATTAATAAAAAGGCACGAGTAAAATAAACTCCTGCCTTTTTTTATTAACTTTTTTCCTCCGATATAAAATAATATCTTCGCAATTCCGTTATAGTAATAGCCATAAGTCTATTTTAATGTTTAGAAAAACAATTTGTATTGCTTTTTGCCTCGTCGGTTTGGTCGCTTTCGGACAAGTTGGCGGCAGGTCGGTATACCAATTTCTAAACTTAGTTACCTCACCAAGACAAGCCGCGATTGGCGGAAAAGTCATTACTTTTTATGACCAAGATGTCAACCAAGCCCATTTTAATCCCGCCTGTATTAATGCGGAAATGGACAATAAGTTGTCATTGAATTACGGCAGTTATTTTGGCGAAGTGACTTATGGAACGGCTTCTTATGCCTATACTTACGACCGTCATGTGCAAACGTTTTTTGGCGGAGTCAATTATGTGAATTACGGAAAATTTGACGGTTATGACGAAAATGGTCAACAGACTTCTGATTTTGCGGGAAGCGAGATTGCCTTGTCTTTTGGTTATGCTTATAATGTTCCGTTTACCGATTTTTATATTGGTGCCAATGCCAAACTGATTTCTTCCACTTTAGAAATTTACAATTCTTTTGGAGCTGCCGTTGATATTGGCGCTTTATTTATAGACACTCGTAATGATGTCAATTGGGCGATTTCTATTCGGAATATTGGAACGCAAATTACACCTTACGCAGAAACCAGAGAGAAATTACCTTTAGAAGTGCTAATTGGCGTTTCACAATTAATGGAAAATGTGCCGATTCGTTGGCATTTGACATTAGAAAATATGCAGCAATGGCAAGTCGCTTTTTCGAATCCGAATAGGGCAGAAGGCAATTTGGATGGCGGTGCTACGCCTGAGAAAATTTCTTTTTTCAACAATGCTTTGCGCCACGTAATTGTGGGTGCCGAATTGTTTCCGGAGAAAGGTTTCAATATCAGATTGGGTTATAATTTCAGAAGAGCAGAAGAATTACGTATCTTAGAGCAGCGAAATTTTTCCGGATTGTCGGTTGGTTTCGGTTTGAAAGTCAATAATTTAAAATTCAATTACTCGTATTCCCGATATACTTTGGCAGCCAACACTAGCTTGTTTGGCTTGACCATTGATTTTTCCGGAAACCGATATTAAACACTAATGAAACCGAAGGTTCACGAACACCAAAAAATAATTTTAAAATTGTGAGTAATAAAATTACCATTGCCATTGACGGATTTTCCTCCACCGGGAAAAGCACTTTAGCCAAACAATTGGCCAAACATTTAGGCTATGTTTATGTCGATTCCGGAGCGATGTATCGTGCAGTGACTTACTTTGCGATGCAGAACGGTTGTATTGGCGCAGAGTTTTTTGACAAAGAAACGTTAATCAACAGCTTGCCGTTTATCAAATTGCATTTTGAATTCAACGCCGACTTGGGTTTTGCCGAAATGTATCTCAATGGCGTCAATGTTGAAAAAGAAATCAGAACCATAGAAGTATCGAGTTTTGTGAGCAAAGTGGCTGAAGTTTCAGAGGTTCGTGCCAAATTGGTAGAACAGCAACAATCCATGGGAAAAAAGAAAGGCATCGTGATGGACGGGCGTGACATAGGAACCGTTGTTTTTCCGGAAGCCGAACTCAAAATATTCATGACTGCCAGTCCGGAAACACGTGCGCGTCGTCGTTATGATGAATTGCAGGCAAAAGGCGAAAACGTAACTTTTGAAGCGGTTTTGAAAAACGTTGAAGAGCGCGACCACATTGATACTCACAGAGATGATTCTCCTTTAGTCATGGCGGATGGCGCGATTGAAATTGACAATTCGGCACTAACGCGTGAAGAGCAATTCGAAGCAGTCTTGGCTTTGGTGGGTAAAGTTTTGAAATCGTTGTAAATATTTGTTTATCTCAATATAAATAGTAGATTTACGGGTTGTTATTATAAAACCAAAAACCACTATTATGAGTATAAAAAACAGATTAATTACCATGAACTTCTTTCAGTTTTTTGTTTGGGGTGCATGGCTTATTACGATTGCCAACTTTTGGTTTGGAACCAAACAATGGGATGGAACCCAATTCGGGTTGGTATTCGGAACTATGGGAATTGCTTCTTTGTTCATGCCGACTTTAACCGGAATTATGGCTGACCGTTGGGTTAACGCCGAAAAATTATATGGCGTTCTTCATATATTGTATGCCTTAGTTTTGTTTTATCTTCCTCAAGTTACTACCCCTGATAATTTTATTTATGTAATGCTTTTGGCGATGTGTTTTTATATGCCAACCATTGCATTGTCGAATTCTATTTCCTATAATGCTTTAAAAAACAGCGATGACAGTGATGTTGTAAAAGATTTTCCACCGATTAGAGTTTGGGGAACAATAGGTTTTATTGCGGCGATGTGGTTGACCAATTTATCAGGAAATAAAGCCACAGCTTACCAATTTTATATAGCCGGAATTGCTGCTGTTTTATTGGGATTGTATTCATTTACTTTGCCAAAATGCAAGCCACAACACATTAAAGCGGAAAAATCCTCTTTTGTAGAATCCTTAGGATTAGAGGCTTTTAAATTATTTGGCACATATAAAATGGCGTTGTTTTTTATCTTCTCCATGTTTTTGGGTGGCGCTTTGCAATTGACTAATGCTTATGGTGATGTGTTTTTAGATGAGTTCAAAAATGTTCCTGAATATGCTGATTCTTTTGTAGTCAAATATTCAACGATTATCATGTCGATTTCTCAAGTTTCAGAGACGCTGTTTATTTTGGCGATACCGTTTTTCTTGAAGCGATTTGGAATCAAACAAGTCATGTTGATTTCGATGTTTGCTTGGGTTTTGCGTTTCGGATTATTTGCTTACGGCAATCCAACTGATGGTTTATGGATGATTATCATGTCGTGCATCGTTTACGGAATGGCATTTGATTTCTTTAATATCTCCGGTTCATTATTTGTAGAAACTTCTACGGATGCTAAAATTCGTTCGTCAGCGCAAGGGTTATTTATGATGATGACCAATGGTGTTGGTGCGATATTAGGAAGTTTTACTTCGGGTTGGGCGATTGAAAAGTTCTTTACACATGATGGAGCCAGAGATTGGCATAGTATCTGGTTAGCGTTTGCCGCATATTCATTAGTGATTGCGATTGCTTTTGCCTTTATGTTCAAACACAAACACGACCCGAATGCTGTTGCTAATGTAAGTCATTAAAATAAAAAAGCCTTTCAAATTTTGAAAGGCTTTTTTATGGGTTGATTAATCTAAGTCTCTAGGATTTTCCGGATCGACAAATTCATTTTCGTTTTTAGAAATTACGATGGCGGCGACACCGTTTCCAATGAAGTTGGTGATGGCACGCGCTTCGCTCATGAATTTATCTACACCTAATAGAAACGCCAGACCTTCTAACGGAATTTTGTGTATCGCCGTTAAGGTTGAAGCTAAAACAATAAAACCACTTCCGGTTACACCGGCTGCGCCTTTTGAGGTTATCATTAGCAGTCCGATTATGGTTAGGATTTCAGCAAAACTCAACTCAACATTATACAGTTGTGCCAAAAAAATAATCGCCATCGATAGATAAATGGCTGTGCCATCCAAGTTAAAAGAATAACCGGTTGGTACCACTAATCCAACAACCGATTTACTGCAACCCATGCTTTCGAGTTTGTTCATTAAATTGGGCAAAGCCGGTTCTGAGGATGAAGTTCCAAGGACAATCAACAATTCTGCTTTGAGGTATTTGATAAAATCCCAGATACTTATTTTGTAGTAGCGAAGAATACTTCCGAGAATGACGAAAATAAAAATCGCCATGGTGACATAAACGGTCAGCATTAATTTTCCCAGCGGAATTAAAGTGTCCAATCCGAATTTTCCAACGGTGTAAGCCATGCCGCCAAAAGCACCAAGCGGAGCCAAATACATAACAATTTTTAAAGCTCTGAAAACGTATTTTGAGATTGTGTACAAAGCATCAACTACGGTTTGTCTTTTGTTGTAATAATTTAATAGAATTCCGGAAATGATAGCGACTACCAAAACTTGAAGCGTAAAGTTGCTCAGGAAAAACTCGAGCCAATTGAACTCAGCAGACGCGCCCGAAGTATATTTGCTAGCATCCTGAATATCTAAACCGGATTTGTCAATCTTTCCCGGTTGGATGATATAAGCAGCAAAAACTCCGATGGCTAATGCTAAAGTAGTAACGATTTCAAAATAGATTAGTGCTTTGATTCCGATGCGTCCGACTTTCTTTAAATCTCCTATGCCTGCGATTCCTAAAACGATGGTTAGGAAAATAATCGGACCAATAAATATTTTCACCAATTGGATAAACGAATCGCCTACGATTTTCATTTCTTGTCCGGTTTCGGGTTTAAAATGACCGAGTAAAACGCCGCATACAATAGCGATTAATACCCAAAAAGTTAGGTTGGTTGTAACTTTAAAAAGAAATGAGTTGTTTTTGGCGTTATCATTCATAACTCTTTACTGTTGGTATCGATTCTGAATCGATTGATTAGGATATCATCGTTCATTTTTAACCATTTAATTCCTTTTTCGACCTCGATGATATTGTTTTGAACTAAGGTAACCATAAAAGGGCGAAGTTCCTCTACTTGATTTTCATATTCCATTTGGAAAAACAGTTTTATTTTTTCTCCGGTTTTTAATTCTAACTCCAAAAGATTGTTGGTTCCATTGGAAATTGTTGGGAAAAGGGCCGCACGTGTTTGGGGATGTGAGTAGCCTTCATAGTCATCTATTCTTAGAAATATTTTTTTCAATTTATTAATTTCAATTTTTCTATCATCAATTTCAATATGGTCTGAATTGAAAGTCAGCGTTCCTTGTAGTTTTCCATTGAGCGGTTTTTTTCTGAATATATTGGCAATAAGCAGGATGATGCCTACTATAATTACACCAATCAATCCTTTGTCAGCTATTTTTGAAATATAGCCAATGTTTAAGATTTTTATAAATCCGAAGACTAGTATGAGTACAAATAAAATATTGTTAATATCCCAATGAAAGGTTTTGTTGTCGGATTTAAATATTTGAAATGAATTTTTTGCCACAAGTTTTTCTTCAAAAGTAATAATCTTTTCCTTTTCTTTTTGTTTCCAAGAAATCAATACGAATCCTAACTAGCCCTGATGGAAGCGACTACCGTGTAGTGCGAACAGCAGGAAAACGGAAACCAATGATTCCCAAGCCTCTTGCCTGCCGGCAGGCAGGTTCGCTCCTAAATAAAATACTTTTTCAGAGTAACTTTTCTGTTGTTAAATGTTTTGTAATTAAGAAATTATGCTTACTTTTGCAGTCCTTTTGGCGGAGTAGAGTTTCCATTAGGGAGTAAACAATTTATATCTAACACTGTTGTGTTGTCTATCGCATTAAGAAACTCAAGAAGCACAGCATACAAATTTTTTATCAGCATGTCTGAATTAAACAAAGAACAACAAGCGTTTTTAAACGAATTTAACTGGCACAATTACTCAGAAGGAATTGATGCAGTAGATCAGAAAAACTTACAAGAGTTTGAAGATTTAGTTACTAAAACTTTCATTTCTACCGATCAAGAAGAAGTAGTTGAAGGTGTGGTAGTTAGAATCACTGACAGAGACGCGATTGTTGACATTAATGCAAAATCGGAAGGTGTTATTTCATTAAACGAATTCCGTTACAACCCAGCTTTAAAAGTGGGTGACAAAGTTGAAGTATTAATTGACGTTCGTGAGGACAAAACAGGTCAATTGGTATTATCACACAGAAAAGCTAGAACTATCAAATCATGGGATAGAGTTATTTCTGCCAATGAAACCGGAGAAATCGTTAACGGTTTCGTGAAATGCAGAACTAAAGGTGGTATGATTGTAGATGTTTTCGGAATTGAAGCATTCTTACCGGGTTCACAAATTGATGTGAAACCAATCCGTGACTATGATATATATGTAAACAAAATGATGGAATTCAAAGTGGTAAAAATTAACCACGAATTCAAAAACGTTGTTGTTTCACACAAAGCGCTTATCGAAGCTGACATCGAAGTTCAGAAAAAAGAAATCATTGGTCAATTAGAAAAAGGACAAGTATTAGAAGGTGTTGTTAAAAACATTACTTCTTATGGTGTGTTTATTGATTTAGGTGGTGTTGATGGATTAATCCACATTACTGACCTTTCTTGGTCAAGAATCAATCACCCAAGTGAAGTGCTTGAACTAGACCAAAAATTAAACGTTGTAATCCTTGATTTTGATGATGAGAAAACAAGAATTCAATTAGGTTTAAAACAATTAAACGCTCACCCATGGGATGCTTTAGACTCTAAATTAACTATTGGAGACAAAGTAAAAGGTAAAGTAGTAGTAATCGCTGATTACGGTGCATTTATCGAAGTGGCTGAAGGTGTTGAAGGTTTAATCCACGTTTCTGAAATGTCTTGGTCAACTCACTTAAGAAGTGCTCAGGATTTCGTTAAAGTGGGTGATATTGTTGAAGCCGTTATCTTGACTCTTGATAGAGACGATAGAAAAATGTCTTTAGGTATCAAACAAATGACACAAGATCCATGGACAGATATCACGTCTAAATATCCTGTAGGTTCTAAACACACAGGTATCGTTAGAAACTTTACTAACTTCGGTATATTCGTTGAGTTAGAAGAAGGAATTGACGGTTTAGTGTATATCTCTGATTTGTCTTGGACTAAGAAAATCAAACACCCATCAGAATTTGTTAACGTAGGTGATAAATTAGATGTAGTAGTATTAGAATTAGATGTTGACGGTCGTAAGTTATCTTTAGGTCACAAACAAACTACTGCTAATCCTTGGGACAAACATGAAGATGCTTTCGCTGTAGGAACTATCCACAACGGAACTATCGCTGAAATTGTTGACAAAGGAGCTACTGTAGATTTCGGAGATGATGTTGTTGCGTTTATTCCAACTCGTCACTTAGAAAAAGAAGATGGTAAGAAATTGAAAAAAGGTGAAGAAGCTGAATTCAAAGTAATTGAGTTCAACAAAGAATTCAAAAGAGTTGTTGCTTCTCACACGGCTATTTTCAGAGAAGAAGAAGAGAAAAATGTTAAAGCGGTTGCTGAATCAGTAGCTTCTAATAACAATGCTCCGGCTTCAACTTTAGGAGATAACAATGACATTCTTGCCGGATTAAAAGCAAAAATGGAAAAAAGCGAGAAAAAGAAATAATTCTTGTTTTTAGATAAATGAAAAGCCCCGAGGAATCGGGGCTTTTTTTGTTTAGTTATTATAATACTGTCGTTGCCAAATTTCCTCGTTGAAGTTTTTGCCCATCATAAAAAAGTAATAGGCAAAAACAGCAAAGATGGATTTAAAGGCAAAAAGAAATACAATCACGGAAGCCAATGGCACCGATTTACTCAAGTTGTTTTCGGGTACAATTAAAGCGATTACTATACTCAACAGAATGGCTGTTATGGTAAAAGCACCCAGATTTTTAATGGGTAAAACCAATAACTTTCGCCACGGATTCATTTCGGTTCCCCATTGGTGAATTAAGTAATAGTAATTGTTTCCTATTGGGACAAACAGTAATGGATCATCATAGTTTAACAAGTGAAATGCTTTGCTTGGTGCAATGATTTTAAAACCCTCTAAGGATGTTTGGTGTGCTTTTTCCATCATTCGGATTTTAGAAATGGCTTCCTCTGGAATTTCGTTTTTGAAAATAATACTGTCCAAAAATCGCAAACGGTACTCAATACAAAGCGCTTTGATTTGTTCTAAATGGAAAACTTTATCGGCTTCCAATAAGTCAAAATTGAGCTGATTTGGTTTTGTTGAACTTTTTTGTTGCAACTTTTGCGAAATCTGTTCACGAACCAAATCGTTTTCAGCAAAAATCGACTGCACTTCGGCTAAAATAGCAGCTTCTGATTTGAACTTTCTTCTTTTAGAAAGAAGTTCTTTTTCTAGGCCTAACTTGTTTACCAACATTCTAAAGGGTTTTTAAAGGGTTGATATTTGGTGTTTTACAATTTCTAAATTACAAATTATTTTTTTGTTTTTCAAGTTTCACGACCTAGAATTGTATTCTCTACACTTGTTAAACTTTTCAGAAAAATAAAGCTTTAAAAAACCGGTAATGAATCTGTGGCGTAAATTACAGCATAACTTTAAACATTTCATTTGCTATGAAAACAAGAAATTTTTTATCCACTGCCTTTTTTGCGCTTACAGTAATGGTAAGTAGCGAAGCTTTGGCACAAAAAGAACAAACAGTAACAGTAGGTGGCGCACCCATGTATCCCTTCAAAAACATTGTTGAAAATGCTGTAAATTCAAAAGACCATACGACTTTGGTTGCCGCCGTAAAAGCCGCCGATTTGGTAGAAACCTTGCAAAGTAAAGGACCATTTACTGTTTTTGCACCAACCAATGATGCTTTTGCAAAACTGCCAAAAGGAACCGTAGAAACTTTACTGAAATCCGAAAACAAAAAACTGTTGCAAACCATTTTAACCTATCATGTAGTGGCCGGAAAATTCAGTGCCGCTGATGTAGTTGCTGCTATCAAAAAAGGAAATGGTAAAGCCGCTTTGAAAACAGTAAGTGGTGGTACTCTAACGGCTTGGTTAAAAGGAAATGAGGTTTATCTCACTGATGAAAATGGAAATAGTGCTAAAGTAACTATCGCCGACGTAAACCAATCTAATGGAGTAATCCATGTCATTGATGCTGTTGTGACGCCAAAATCATAATTGATACTCAAATACTTCGAAAACGTTTTGTGTAAAAGAAAGCCCTGAGTCATCGGGGCTTTTTTGTTTTAACTTGTTTATCAACTAATTTCCTATATTTGAACCAAACAAGGTTAAACCATGCTGTTCAACTCCTTAAGCTTTGCCTTTTTCTTACCGTTAGTTTTTATACTCTATTGGTTTGTATGCCGCAAAAACTTACGCTACCAAAATATACTATTAGTGGTAGCCAGCTATTTATTTTATGCTTGTTGGGATTGGCGCTTTCTGTTCTTACTCGTTTTTTCTACCGTACTGGATTATTTTTCTGGAGTCAAAATGGCGGAAGCCAAAAACCAGCAGGTCAAAAACTTTTGGTTTTGGTTTAGTATTTCAGTCAATTTAGGCTTTTTAGGATTTTTTAAATACTATAACTTTTTTATCACGGAGTTTGCAGAAGCTATAGCGAATATAGGTTTTCAAGTCAATCCGTGGACATTGGAAGTAATTCTCCCGGTTGGGATTTCCTTCTACACTTTTCACGGTTTGTCTTATGTGATTGATATTTACAAAGACAAAATAAAAGTCGAGCGTAATTTCATCGACTATTCGCTTTTCGTAAGCTTCTTTCCGTTATTGGTGGCCGGACCAATAGAAAGAGCCACGCATTTACTGCCTCAAATTAAAAAGCAACGAACTTTTGATTTTACATACGCCGCCGATGGTTTGCGACAAATTCTTTGGGGATTGTTTAAAAAGATTGTCATTGCGGACAAATGTGCGGAATATGCCAATGAAATCTTTAACAACTCCGGAGATTATTCAGGAAGTACGCTCTTTTTGGGTGCGGTTTATTTTGCGTTCCAAATTTACGGCGACTTTTCAGGCTATTCAGATATTGCTATTGGAACCGCCAAACTCTTTGGCATTGATTTGTTGCGGAATTTCTCGTTTCCATATTTCTCAAGAGATATAGCCGAGTTTTGGAGACGTTGGCACATTTCATTGTCTTCCTGGTTCCGAGATTATTTATACATTCCGTTAGGAGGAAGCCAAGGCGGCATGTGGATGAAAATCAGAAATACGTTTGTCATTTTTATAGTTAGTGGTTTTTGGCATGGCGCCAATTGGACTTTTATCGTTTGGGGATTACTCAATGCTATATACATCATGCCTTCGATTATTTTTAGCACCAACAGAAGCAATCTCGATATCGTAGCTCAAGGCAAATATTTACCAACGGTTAAAGAGTTTTTACAAGTAACGTTAACCTTTTGCTTAACAGTTTTGGCTTGGATATTTTTCAGAGCCAACGATTTTACACACGCTTTGCGTTATGTTTCAGACCTGTTTTCCTGGAGCTTATTTGCAATGCCAACCAAAATGCCGTCCAACAACAATACTTTTGTGATGTTGGCGTTCTTCCTTATTATAGAGTGGTTGGGCAGAGAACAGCCTTTTGCCTTGGCCAAGTTGGGCTTGAAATGGAAAAGACCAATTCGATGGGCTTTCTACTACATCATCATCGCTATTATTTTTTATTGCGTGGATTCTAAAGAGCAACAGTTTATCTATTTTCAATTTTAAAAGGCATGAAGAAATTTATTAAATATTTGCTCTACTTTGCCTTGCCGATTGTTTTGGTCATTGTTGCTTTTGAAATTTATTTGAGACAAATTGACACCACTTATACCGAAAAAGAAAAAGGTATCCTTCAAAACCCAAAAAAGATTGAAGTCTTGATTTTAGGGAATTCAAGAGCTACTTTGGGCATTGACCCGAATCAATTCGAAACGTATGCCTATAATTTGGCCAATGTCGCCCAACCGTTGTATTATGATAAAAGAATTGCCTTAAAATATTTAGACCAACTTTCTAATTTGAAATACGTTTTCATAACTGTGGATTGTGGCTCTCTCAACTATTCTCGAATGGATAGCCGTGAAATTTGGTCCTATTACGGTAACGGCATTGAGTATAAAAACGAAATGGCTTTCTTTCCGAAGTACAGTCACCTAAATGGTTATTCCACCAGTATTGCCCTAAAATTATTGAAAAACGATTTAAGCGGAAAGTACAAAGTAATCAAAGCCATTGATTTGGGCAACGACCACGATTTAAACAAGCCAATTAAAAAAGGTTACTTTGGTTATATAGGTACCAGAGCTGAAGGCATGACGCCGGCTCATATTTTCAACAGAGCCGGAAAGGGTTTAGACGAAGGAATTTCGCCTGAAAAAAAAGAAATTACAAATGATTTGGAAGATTTTATCAGCATCCTCAAAGCCAAAAATATCACTCCTATATTGTTAACAATGCCATGCCACAAAGACTATGTAAACGCACTTCATAAAAACATGGTGAAAAGAGCAGAAAGTGATTACCAAAAGTTAGCCCAAAAACACCAACTCGAATACTGGAATTATTTAAACTTCCCGATGGAACGAACCGATTTCCACGACTGTGATCATTTGAATGTCAAAGGAGCGGAAAAGTTTTCTAAAGTCCTGAATGAAAGATTGATGGTGAAAGTAAATAAAAAATAAAAATGCCCGAATTTCTTCGAGCATTTTCTATATTGTATTGAAGTGATTATCTCAAACTGGCACCCAATTCATTTTCCATATTCTTCTGCAACTTGCTCATGATTTTGTCAATCTGCTCATCAGTTAAGGTTTTGGAATTGTCTTGCAAAGTGAAACTCACCGCATAAGATTTCTTGCCTTCCGGAAGATTTTTACCTTGGTACACATCAAATAAATTAATGTCTTTTAAGAGCGATTTCTCCGTTTGACGAGCGATATTGTAAATCGCATCAAAAGCCACTGAATGGTCTACTAAAAGTGCTAAATCTCTGCGTACTTCAGGATATTTCGGAATGTCGGTGAATTTGATTTTACTACCAATTAGTTTTAAAATTAAGTTCCAATTGAAATCAGCAAAGAACACTTCTTGTTTGATGTCGAAATGTTTTAAAATCGATTTTTTCACAGTTCCAAATTCCACCAAAGTATCATTGCCGGAAGCCATCGCCAAACCTTCAGCAAAGACATCCGAAGTCACCGGTTTGTTCTGAATTTTACAAATTCCCAAGCGTTCTAAAACCGAATTCACATAACCTTTAAACAAAAAGAAATCGGAAGGTTTTTGAGCATTTGTCCAACTTTCTTCATTGCGGTTTCCGGTAACGAATAACGTTAAATGCTTTGGTTCATTGTAACCATTAAGTTCTTTATGATAGGTTTTCCCTAATTCGAATAATTTCAAATCACCATTTCTACGATTGATATTATACGAAACAGCCTCTAAACCGGAGAATAGCATCGACTGACGCATAGCCGACAAGTCATTGCTCAACGGATTCAACATCATGACATTGTATTCTTCTTTCAGCATTTCGGATAAACCAACATAATCCGGCGTAGTCAATGAATTCGCCATCATTTCGTGGAAGCCTAAACCGTTCAATTGTGACGCGATAATATTTTGTACTTTATAATCTTCTGTTCGCGCCGAATTAGAAACAGTAGCGTTTAATTTTTTGGTAAAATTGATATTGTTGTAACCGTAAACTCGAAGAATTTCCTCAATAACGTCAACTTCGCGTTGCACATCCACACGATAAGATGGAATGATTAATCCCAAACCGGCATCAGAAACGCTATTCACTTTGATGTCTAAGGAAGCCAAGATTTTCTTGATGGTTTCTTTTGGTAATTCTTGCCCGATGAGTTTAGTCGTTTTGTCAAAATTCAAGAAAACCGGGAAGTCTTCAATCTTTTTCGGGTAAATGTCTACTATGTCCGAAGTGATTTCGCCACCGGCCACTTCTTTAATCAAAAGCGCGGCGCGTTTCAAAGCAAATTCGGTTATATTTGGGTCGATTCCTCTTTCAAAACGGAAAGAAGCATCAGTATTCAAAGCATGTCTTTTCGCCGATTTTCTAACGCTCACCGGATTAAAATAAGCACTTTCCAAGAAAATAGAATTCGTAGTTTCGGAAACGCCTGAACCTTTTCCGCCAAAAACGCCGGCGATACACAATGGACCTTTTTCATCACAAATCATCAAATCTTCTTCGTGTAATGTTCTTTCTACATCGTCTAAAGTGGTGAATTTAGTTCCGGCAGCAACTGTTTGCACAACGATTTTCCCGTTGATTTTCGCCGCGTCAAAAGCGTGTAAAGGTTGGCCTAAATCGTGTAAAATATAGTTAGTAATGTCGACAATGTTATTTTTTGGCGTAAGCCCAATCGCTTTCAAACGGTTTTGCAACCATTCAGGTGAAGGTTTTACTGTCAAGCCCGAAAGCGTAACACCACAATATCTCGGTGCCAACTTACTGTCTTTAACATCAACGTCAATTTTTAAAGTTCGTTTGTCAATTCGGAAAGTACTCACCGAAGGCGTAATCAATTCGATATTGCTGTTTTTTTGCAACAAACTCGCACGCAAATCACGAGCAACACCATAATGCGACATCGCATCGGCACGATTTGGCGTTAAACCAATTTCGAATACTTCGTCATTTTCTATATTGAATACTTTGGCGCAAGGTGTTCCCGGTTTTAAATTGGCGTCCAAAACCATAATACCGTCGTGACTTGTTCCCAAACCTAATTCATCTTCGGCACAAATCATTCCGTGACTTTCTTGTCCGCGGATTTTTCCTTTTTTGATTTCGAATTCAACGCCGTCTTTGTCAAATAATTTGGTTCCGATTGTCGCTACAGGTACTTTTTGTCCGGCCGCCACATTCGCAGCACCACAAACAATTTGTACCGGAGAACCTTCGCCTAAATCAACGGTAGTAATTTTCAAACGGTCGGCATCGGGATGTTTTTCGCAAGTCAATACGTGACCAACCACAACACCTACTAATCCGCCACGAACCGATTGGTATTTTTCTACGACTTCCACTTCCAAACCTAAATCGGTCAAGATGGCTGCCGTTTCTTCTGATTTTAAATCTATTTTAATGAATTGTTTTAACCAATTGTAAGAGATTCTCATGTATTCTTCTTTAAGGCAGCAAATATAAGGATTGCTGATGAGAGATAAAACAAAATTGTGTCGTTTATCGATGATTGTTTAGATTAAGAAGACGAAAGAATCTTTACAAGATTTCCTCTACATGTCGTTTGATGTTTTCAGCGATTTTTCCGGTTGGTAAATCGTTGGCATCAGTACCAAAAGGATCTTCGATTTCTTCTGCAATTAATTCAAGCGAAGCCAAAACATAGAAGATAAAAACCACTACAGGAATTACATAATAACCCAAACTGAATACATAGCCAAAAGGCAAAGTCATCACATAAAAGAAAATAAATTTCTTAATGAATGCACTGTAGGAATAGGGAATAGGGGTATTTTTGATTCGCTCACAAGCGCCACAAACATCGGTAAATGATTGTAATTCAGCGTTCAAAATAATCAATTGGTCCCCTGAAATTTTACCACTTTGGTGTAAGTCATGTATTTTTTGGAACAAAACCAGCGCCACTTGGTTGGGTTTGTGCTTTTGGTGGTTGATTTTCAATTCGACGTCTTCGAACAGGATTTGGCCAACTTCTTCATTGCTTAAATGTTTGGATAAAATGGAAGCATAAGTTGGAATTAAAAACCGCAAGTATTTTTTATCGTGTTCGTCTTTTAGTATGGCTGAAAGTTTGATGGCTAAATTGCGGCTGTTGTTCACCAAAGAACCCCAAAGTTTTCGGCCTTCCCACCAACGATCGTAAGCGGTATTGGTTCGGTATGCCAACAACAAGGAAATGACAAAACCTAACATGCCATGCATGATGGAAATGTTTTTGACATGGCTTTCTTGTGAGAGTTTCCAATACTCGACTTCTAAATAACAAATTCCTGCAGAATATAGTCCAATGAATATCATCATCGGAAACAATTGGCGGAAAGTATCGGCTTTGTGAAATCTGAAAATAAAAGTAATCCAGTCTTTTGGGTCGTATTTTACCATTTTGTTTTGTTAATTTGAGTCCAAAAATACATTAAAAAGTCAAATTCCCGGCCAATTCTTTTAAAGTGATTTCATAAATTTTGGTCAAATACATCGCATTGCTGTAACGTACT
Organism: Flavobacterium sp.; assembly: GCF_046296355.1. Taxonomy (GTDB): domain Bacteria; phylum Bacteroidota; class Bacteroidia; order Flavobacteriales; family Flavobacteriaceae; genus Flavobacterium. The sequence continues at coordinate 69,489 of NZ_JBKBLM010000007.1, read as the reverse complement.
TTGGCATCCAAAAAATTCTGTTGTGCTGTTCTGAACTCAATAGGCGTAATGGTTCCGATTTTGAATTTAGACAAAGTGATGTCTAAATTTTGCTCTGCTATTTCGAGGTTTTTAGCTTCTACTTTAGTTAGTTCTAAATTAGTTGCATAACTCGCAAACGCCGAATTCAATTGGCTTTCCAGACTTCTTTTTTGTTGTTCCAAAGTTACGTTGGCGTTTTCCAATTGGACTTTAGCAATTTTTTCATTGCGATTTTGCAGATTACCGTTAAAAATAGGAACCGAAGCATTAATGCCATAAACCAAACCGCGACCCGAAGATTGCGTCACAAATCCCAAAGATGCTTCTGAACGCGTAAAATTGTAACCAGATGTAATTCGAACCGTTGGATAACGACCGGCTTTGACTTGTTTTAATTGTTGTTCCGCACTGTTTTTGGTCAGTAATTGCGCTTGTAATTGCGGATTTTGAGAGTCGGCAGCCGATTTGAGTTCGTCATAGTTGAGTTGTTCATCAACCGAAATTTCATTGGTTACAACAAAATCCGTTTGGACATCACGGGCTAAAATTTCGTTCAAACGAATCTTAGCGGTTTTGATTAATTCCTGCTGTTTGAGTTGCAAACTTTTATCCGAATTCAAATCGACTTGTGCATTCAACACTTCCAATTTCGATGCTTTTCCTATACTATAACGGTTTTGCGCCGTATTGACTCTTTCCTGTGAAATGACAATCGCAGTATCAATCGCAGCCAATTGTTGTTGCTGTTGTACCAAATCGAAATAGTTCAAATAAACATCACTGATTCTGGTTAGGATGGCCAATTTCAATTCGGCTTCACCTTGTTTTTGCAAAATGTTGAGTTGTTCTTTTCGGGCAAACATTCTCATGCCGTCAAAAACTGTCCAATCTAAACCAACACCGTAAGTCAAGTTCATATTTCGTGCGCCATCCAAAGTTCTTTCCGAACCGTCAGCTTGGGTTTGCGTGGTATTTAAAATGCTGTTATTGTTTACCACTGTAGCGCTAACAGTAGGCAACATTCCTGCATTTCCGATGTTGTTGCTGAGTTCGTCAACTTTGAGTTCGTTTTTGGCCAACTTTATGTCGTAGTTGTTTTCCAAAGCGATTTTTAAGGCATCTTCCAGTGGCAATACTTCTTGTGCTTGTATTTTTGGCACAAAAACCAACAGTAAAAAGAGGCTATATAATGATATCAATTTCATAAGACTTATTTTTCTAAAGCTTCTAAATTATCAAATTCAGGTCGGTGTTTCTTTGCTTTCGACCACATTAAATAGAAAGCCGGAATTACGAATAAGGTCAGAATCAAAGAGAAAATCGTTCCGCCGACAATTACAACACCCATTCCAATTCTACTAGTGGAAGCTGCACCAAGTGACAACGCAATAGGTAATGCACCTAAAGCAATCGCTAAACTGGTCATCAAAATCGGTCGCAAACGCGCTTCAGAAGCTTGTATAATTGCATCATATTTAGACAAACCCTGTTCACGCAATTGGTTCGCAAATTCGACGATTAGGATTCCGTTCTTCGTGACGAGTCCAATTAACATCACGGTTCCAATTTGGCTAAAGATATTCCACGTTTGGCCAAACAACCAAAGCGAGAATAATGCTCCGGCAACCGCCATTGGCACAGTTAAAATAATAATAAACGGATCGATAAAACTTTCAAATTGCGCTGCTAAAATCAAATAAATCAACAGCAATGCCAAGACAAAAGCGAATATCGTATTCGAACTACTTTCTACGAAATCGCGTGATTCTCCGCCTAAATCAGTGGTGAAAGTGTCGTCTAACACTTTAGCTTTAATTTCGTCCATCGCTTCAATACCATCAACCATACTTTTTCCCGGTGCTAAACCTGCTGAAACCGTTGCCGACATGTATCGATTATTGTGATACAATTGTGGCGGATTGCTTTGTTCATCGACTTTCACGACATTGTCCAACTGAATCAATTCGCCTTTGTTATTTTTGACAAACATGGAGGTTAAATCTAATGGTTCATCTCTATCTTTTTTGTCAAATTGTCCAATGACTTGGTATTGTTTTCCGTTGCGCATGAAGTAACCAAAGCGTTGTCCGCTCAAGGATAATTGCAATGTTTGCGCCACATCTAAAACCGAAATACCTAAGCTTTCCGCTTTCTCTCGGTCGATGGTCACATTGATTTCAGGTTTGTTGAATTTCAAGTTGACATCTACGTTGGAGAAAGTTTCATTTTTATTGGCTTCTTCCATAAACTGCGGAATCTTTTCGCGCAATTTTTCAAAATTCTGTGCCTGAATAATATACTGAATCGGCAAACCACCACGACGGTTTACGGCGATAGTCGGTTGCTCGGAAACGGTTACTTTGGCTTGCGGATATTTTTTCGTCCATTTGGTAAAATCATCCGCGACTTCTTTTTGAGATTTCTCTCTTTCTTCCGGATCTTTTAAGGCCATTCTGATTCTTCCGGTGTTTACTGAAGACGACATAAATCCGGGTGAAGTTATTACTAAGGCAATTCTTTTCTCGGGAATACTGTCGTTGATGAGTTTTGACAAGTCTCGCATGAATCGGTCAGTGTAATCAAAAGTCGCGCCTTCCGGAGTTGTAACACCAACGATTACCAAACTTCTATCATCATAAGGTGCGGTTTCTTTCGGCAGAATAGAGAAGAACAATGCAATCAATCCCAAACAAACAATTACTATTGGAAAACTTAGCCATTTCTTTTGCATAAAACGTTCCAATGACGAAGCGTAACCTTTGTTTAAACCCACAAAATAAGGTTCGGTAAAGTTGTAGAATTTGGTTTTCTTTTGTTCGCCGCCTTTCATCAAATACGCGTTCAACATTGGCGTAAGCGTTAAAGAAACAAAGGCCGAAACCAAAACTGCCGCACCAATGACGACGCCAAACTCTCGGAACAATCTACCTACGAAACCTTCTAAGAAAATGATGGGTAAAAATACCGCTGCTAATGTGATGGAAATTGAGATAACCGCAAAGAAAATTTCGTTTGAACCTTTGATCGCGGCTTCAATCGGCGACATGCCTTCTTCGACTTTTTTGAAGATATTTTCCGTGACTACGATTCCGTCATCAACAACTAATCCTGTCGCCAGAACGATGGCTAAAAGTGTCAAAACGTTTACTGAGAAACCGCACAAATACATAATGAAAAACGTAGCTATCAACGAAACCGGAATGTCAATCAGCGGTCGGAAAGCGATAGACCAATCTCTGAAGAATAAGAATATGATTAAAATCACCAAAATAATCGAAATCAAAAGCGTTTCGGCAACTTCGACTATCGATTTTTTGATAAAAAGGGTATTGTCTGAACCGACATTGATTTTGATGTCTTTGGGTAAATCTTTTTGAAAAGCCTCGTATTGTTTGTAAAACTGTTCGGCAATATCCAAATAATTGGTTCCCGGTTGCGGAATTACAGCCAAAGAAACCATCGATTGATCATTGGCTTTAAACTCAGTTTCCAGGTTTTCTGAACCCAATTCGGCCCGACCGATATCATTCAAACGAACGATTTTATCTTCATTGGCAATGATGATAATGTTGTTGAATTGTTTTTCATCGGAAAGATTCCCCAATGTTTTTACTGTCAATTCGGTATTCGCACCGGTTAATTTTCCCGAGGGCAATTCGACGTTTTGTTTTTCTAAAGCCATTCGGACATCGGACACGGTTACGCCATAAGAATTCAATTTTATGGGGTCAATCCAAATGCGCATCGAGTATCTTTTTTGTCCCCAAATTTGAACACTACTCACACCGGGAATCGTCTGCAAACGCTCGGCGATTACATTTTCGGCATAATCGCTCAAGGCCAAAGCGTCTCTGGTGTCACTTTGAACGGTCATCGTAACTATCGGGTCAGAATCGGCATCAGCCTTAGAAACTACCGGCGGTGCATCGATATCTTGAGGCAAACTTCTAACCGCTTGTGATACTTTATCACGTACGTCATTCGCCGCTTCTTCTAAGTTTTTTTCGAGTTTAAATTCGATACTAATATTGCTCGAACCTTGGTTACTCGAAGAAGTAATATTTCGAATTCCGTCGATGGAATTGATGGCTTTTTCTAAAGGTTCAGTAATTTGCGACTCGATAATATCAGCATTCGCACCGGTGTAATTGGTACGCACCGAAATTTGCGCCGGATCAATCGAAGGAAATTCTCTTATGCCCAAATAACTGTAACCAATAATGCCAAAAAGAATAATCGTCAGATTGACAACAATCGTAAAAACCGGTCGTTTGATGCTTAAAGTGGATAAACTCATAATTATTTAAGTTTTACTTTAATATCGGCTTCGTCTTTCAATGACATCACACCCGAAGTCAACACAGTGTCTCCGATTTTCAAACCTGAAGTAATGACTACGTCTTTATCTGTTCGGGTTAGTGTGGTTACTTTTACTTCTTTGGCTTTACCGTTATTGGCAATAAACACTTTTTTGCCATCTTGAATTGGGACAATCGCTTCAGTTGGAATGATGATGGCGTCTTTGATGTTTTTCAAAGGCAATTCGATATTCGCAAATGTGCCCGGAAGTAATTTTCCCCCCGAATTGTCGGTCAAGGCTCTGATTTGTAAAGTTCTTGTAGTCGCTTCAATCGCCGGTTCTAATGCGTAAATTTTGGCGGTGAAAGTGTCAGCTACATTAGGAACGGTGAAGGTGATTTGGTTGTTTTTGTTAATTTCAGTTGCGTATTTTTCAGGAATAGAGAAAGTAATTTTTAGGGGATTGGTACTGACTAATTTGGCAATCAATGTAGTTGGCGTGACATAGGTTCCGGGAGAAATACTTCTTAAACCAATTTTTCCCGAAAATGGCGCTCTAACCGTAGTTTTGCCAATTTGCGCTTGTATCAGTTGGGTTTGTGCTTTAGCAGTTCTGTAATCGGCGCTAGCGATGTCATACTCTTCTTGGCTGATGGCTTCTTTTTGCAAAAGCAATTTGGCTCTTCTTTCGTTTTCTGAGGCCAAACTTTCTCTGGTTTTGGCTTGTGCCAATTGCGCTCTGAGTTCTATGTCGTTGACTTTGAAAAGTACTTGTCCTTTACTGATATTACTGCCTTCTGTAAAAGATATTTTTTCGACAATTCCGGAAACTTCACTTCTGATTTCAATTTGCTCGTTGGCTTCAATCGAACCTGAAAGCGAAATGGTATTCGAGAATTCTTGAGACGTAACGACAAAAGCAGTAACACCAATTGGCGGTTTTTTGCCGTTTTTGTCGTTTCCTTTTTCGTTTTCGGCTTTGTTTTTGGTAATTCTGTAAACAATCATTCCGGCAAGAGCAACGACCAAAACAGTGATGACAATGTGTTTTATTTTCATAGCAAGTAGGCTTGTTTTATTGACTTCGCGAGTTAAGTCTACAAAACTAATTCTTACCGATGAAAGTGGTGGTACAGTTAGTTTTTATTTAACATTTGTAGGTACAAATATTAGCTAGCTAATGTAATTCCAAATATTTTTCTTTTTGGTGAGTTCGATAAAAACTGCCCGAAGATTTTGATGTTCGGGCAAAGTCATCGAAGCATCTTTTTTCAGGAGTTTCATGGCTTCATGTCGTGCCAAAAGTAAAATGTCTTTGTCTTTAACCAAATCGGCTATTTGTAAATTCAACACACCGCTTTGTTGTTTGCCCATAATATCGCCCGGACCGCGGAGTTTTAAATCGACTTCGGCAATTTCGAAACCGTCATTGGTTTTGACCATCGTTTCCAAACGAGTTTTACTATCGCTCGACAATTTAAAAGAAGTCATCAAAATACAATAGCTCTGTTCGGCACCACGACCCACACGACCGCGTAATTGGTGCAATTGGGATAAACCAAAACGTTCGGCACTTTCAATAATCATTACACTTGCGTTGGGAATATTGACCCCAACTTCAATCACCGTAGTAGCGACCATAATATTGGTTTTGCCTTCCGCGAAGCGTTTCATTTCGGCCTCTTTATCGGCAGGTTTCATTTTGCCGTGAACGATAGAAATGCTGTATTGCGGCAACGGAAAATCGCGTGAAATACTCTCGTAACCATCCATCAAATCTTTGTAATCCATCGTTTCGCTTTCCTTGATTAACGGATAAACGATGTAGATTTGGCGACCTTTGGCGATTTCGTCTTTGATGAATTTCCAAACTTTCAAACGATTGCTGTCATAACGATGTACGGTTTGAATCGGTTTTCTTCCTGGTGGCAATTCATCGATGACAGAAATATCCAAATCGCCATACAAACTCATAGCCAACGTACGTGGGATAGGCGTGGCGGTCATCACCAAAACATGTGGTGGAATATCATTTTTTTGCCAAAGTTTGGAACGTTGCTCTACGCCAAAACGATGTTGCTCGTCAATAATGGCCAAACCTAAATTATGGAATTTTACTTTGTCTTCCAATAAAGCGTGAGTTCCGATTAAGATGTGTAAACTGCTATTTTCTAAGGTTTCGTGAATGATTTTTCGCTCTGCAGTTTTAGTCGAACCGGTTAGTATTTTGATGTTGATGTTCAAATCTTTAGCTAATTCGGTTAAACCGTTGTAATGTTGGTTGGCGAGAATTTCCGTCGGTGCCATCAAGCAACTTTGGAAACCGTTATCCAACGCAATCAGCATTGCCATTAAAGCTACAATTGTTTTTCCTGAACCCACATCACCTTGTAATAAACGGTTCATTTGCGCATTGGTACCCATATCGTTTCGGATTTCTTTGAGTACTTTTTTCTGCGCATTGGTCAGTTCAAACGGTAAATGGTTTTGGTAGAAATTATTAAAATGATCACCAACTACCGTAAAAGGATGGCCTTTGATTTTATGCTTACGCACCAAGTTTTTGGTAATCAATTGCAATTGGATAAAGAACAGTTCTTCAAATTTCAATCGGAATTGGGCTTTCGCCAAAAGGTCAGGGCTTTTCGGAAAATGAATGTTGAATAATGCGGCATTTTTCGGAATCAGCTTTAATTCATCGATTAAATATTGAGGAAGCGTTTCGGTAAATTTAGCTTGGGTTTCCAAGAAAATTTGCTGCATCATTTTATTCACCACTCGGTTCGAAATCCCGCGATTGGTCAAGGTTTCTGTCGAGGGATAAACCGGTTGCATTGCGGAACGCAGACTTTGTTCGTGCTCGTTTTGCAATTCCATTTCGGGATGCGCCATGTTGTATTGGCCGTTGAATGAAGTGACTTTTCCAAAAATCACATAAGGCGTATTGAGTTTCAAAGTATCTCGAATCCATTTGTGACCTTGGAACCAGTTGAGTTCCATTTGTCCGGTTTCGTCCACGAAAACAGCGACTAATCTTTTTTTGGCTTTGCCGAATTCGACTGTTTTGATATTGATGATTTTACCAATAATTTGAACTTCTGCCGGATTATTGTTCAACTCGTTGATTTTATAATAACGCGTTCGGTCGATATACCGATTTGGATAAAAATTGAGTAAATCTTCGTATTTATGAATACCAACTTCTTTGCGCAACAATTCTCCGCGTTGCGGACCAACGCCTTTTAGGTATTCGATTGGAGTTTGCAGAAGATTGTTAGACATGGTAAGAAATTGTTAAAGCGAAGATAGTTTTTAATTGGTAAATTTGAAAATACATTACCTTCGTAATAATGAAAACCTACTCTTCAAAACATGAGATATTTTTTTCTTCTTTTTTCCATTTTCACTTTCGCCCAGCAAACGACTAAAGTGGATTTTTTAAAGTGTAATGCTACAGTAGCTCCAAATTTTGGTTTGAAGAAAGTTGTCGGTTCCGCTGTATATCATTTTAATGTTTTAAAACCAATTGATACCATCCGAATTGACGCTAAAAGCATGAATTTTTCTGTGGTGAAAATTAATAATCAACCGGTTAAATTTAAAAATAATTCTAAAGAATTATTACTTTTTGAAGGATTTAAAAAAGGGATGAATTGGGTAAGTTTTAGTTATGATGTTATCCCAAAACAGACTGTTTATTTTGTCGGGCAAGGTGATTCTTCCCAGATTTGGACACAAGGTCAGGGAAAATATACCAGTCATTGGTTGCCGAGTTTTGATGATGTTAATGAGAAAGTCACTTTTGAAATGAGATTTATTTATCACTCTAATTTTGTAGTTGTAGCCAATGGTGTCTTGAAAGATCGAAAAGAAATCGAGAACGGGTTTAAAGTTTGGCATTATGTAATGGAAAAACCAATGTCATCTTATTTACTAGCTTTTGCTGCAGGCGATTTCAGTAACAAAGTCATCGCTTCTAAATCAAGTATTCCGTTGCAGTTTTTTATACAGCCGAAAGACACGTCTAAGTTTGAATCGACGTACAGGCATTCGAAGCAAATATTTGATTATTTAGAGAAAGAAGTCGGTTTTAAATATCCATGGCAAATCTATAAGCAAATTCCCGTGGAAGACTTTCTTTACGCCGGAATGGAAAATACGAGTTGTACCATTTTTGCCCAAGATTATGTAGTAGATGACATTGGTTTTAACGACAGAAATTATGTGAATGTCAATGCTCATGAGTTGGCACACCAATGGTTTGGCGATTTAGTGACTGCAAAATCAGGTAAGCATCATTGGTTACAAGAAGGTTTTGCAACTTATTACGCCTTGTTAGCGGAGCGAGAAGTTTTTGGCGAGGATTATTTTTACCATCAACTATATCGAACGTCTTTGCAACTAAAAAATGCCGCCAAAACCGATATGATTCCGGTGATGCATGAGAAAGCGAGCTTGTCGTCGTTTTACCAAAAAGGTGCTTGGGCATTGCATACTATTCGCGAAGCCATTGGTCCGAAGTTGTTTCAAAAAGCCGTTAAATCCTATTTGAAAAAGTACCAATATAAAAATGTAGAAACGGATAATTTTTTAGCCGAAATAAAAAAAGTAGCACCAACCTTCGATACCGAAAAATTCAAAAAAACCTGGCTGGAAGATTATCGTTTTCAAAACGAAGAAGCGAATACTTTGCTAAAGAAAAATGCTTTTATTCAAACGCTTTTCGAAGCGCAACAATTGCGTAAAAAATCATTGGCAGAGAACAAGCAAAAGTTCACAGAGTTATTGAAATCCAATGTTTTTTATCCTGTAAAAACAGAGATTTTATACCAATTGAAAGACGTTCCCTTTAATGATAAAAAGGAGTTTCTGATATTGGCATTGCAAACCAATAATATTAAAGTGCGTCAAGCTGTTGCAGAGTTTATGGAAGAAATTCCGACTGAATTTAAGTCGATGTATGAATCTTTATTAGACGATGCTTCTTATGAAACCAAAGAAATTGCTTTTATGAATCTGTGGAAAAATTTTCCTGAAAGCAGAAGTGTTTATTTGGCGAAAGCCAAAGATTGGATGGGTAATAATGACAAAAGTTTGCGAGTGTTGTATATCATGGCATTTTTAAATTATGTCGATTCACAAGAAACTGAAGACCAAAATCTGTCCATTACCTATTTACAATTGCATTCAGAATTGGTTCGTTATACTTCGCCACAATATGAAAGTTCAGTCCGCCAAAATGCTCTGATAAACGCCTTAACCATCATGAGCAAGAATCCTGATGTTTTGAAAAATTTAGTTAATGCGACGACGCATCACAAATGGCAGTTCAGCAAGTTTGGTCGGGATAAAATTCGCCAACTGTTGAAAGATGATAGTTATCATGTCTTATTTGAGTCTTTGTTGCCAACTTTACCCGAAAGTGAAAAAGTCCAATTGCAGAAACTGTTAAGTGAAAAACCATGAGAGCTTTAGTAATTTCGGGTGGCGGCAGTAAAGGTGCATTTGCCGGTGGTGTAGCGCAATATTTGATGCAGGAGAACCGACATGAATATGACATTCTCATTGGCAGTTCAACCGGAAGTTTACTCATTCCGCATTTGGCTTTGGGTGAAGTCGATAAGATTTATAACATTTATTCTAATGTTGATATGCGCAGTATTTTTGACATTAGTCCGTTTGTAGTGAAAAATAAAAATACACCCGGAGAAACGGTTTCCATTAACCACTGGAATGTATTGAAGCAGTTTTTAAAAGGCAAACGTACTTTTGGCGAAAGCCATAAATTATTGGGTTACATTAAAGAAAATTTCACTAAAAATGAATTTGCTTTACTCAAATCAACCCCTTGCGAAGTGATTGTTACAGTGACCAATCTTTCCAAAAATGAAGTCGAATACAAGTCGATTAAAGATTATGACTACGATGAGTTTTGCGAATGGATTTGGATTTCCTGCAACTACATTCCGTTTATGTCATTGGTTACCAAAAACGGCTTCGAATATGGCGATGGCGGATTTTCGAGTTTGGTTCCGATTAGAGAAGCCATTAATCGCGGTGCGACAGAAGTAGATGTAGTGATTTTGGAAACCGAAGTCCAAACCCGACCAAAAAAAATTGGCAGAAATCCGTTTTCATTGATGATTGATTTGTTTCAAACACTTTTGACACAAGTCGAAAAGCACGACATTACCATTGGTAAATTGGCAGCAAAAAACAAAGACGTTAAACTCAATTTATACTACACACCAACGCAACTGACAGATAACGCTTTGATTTTTAACAAAGACAAGATGAAAGAGTGGTGGCACAAAGGCTATCAATACGCTAAAAATAAGAGTGAGTTGATGAGTGATAATCTGCAATAAATTTCATTAATATAATCTTACAAAATCATTTTATTGTAATTATTTTACTATTTTTATTTTTTAAAAAGTAAGATATGTTGGTAAAAGTATTTGGTAGTGCTGTATTTGGTGTAGAAGCAACGACTATAACTGTCGAGGTCAATATTGATAAAGGCATTGGCTATCATTTGGTGGGTTTGCCCGATAATGCTATCAAAGAGAGCAGTTACCGAATAGCAGCAGCGCTTAAAAACAATGGTTACGACTTTCCGGGAAAAAAGATTACAGTCAATTTGGCTCCGGCCGATTTGCGTAAAGAAGGCTCGGCTTATGACTTGACATTAGCCATTGGGATTTTAGCCGCTTCAAGTCAAATCAAAACGGATGAAATTGACCAATACATTATCATGGGTGAATTGTCTTTAGACGGAAGTTTACAACCTATAAAAGGCGCTTTGTCTATTGCCATTAAAGCCAAAGAAGAAGGATTTAAAGGTTTTTTTCTCCCCATTCAGAATGTAAAAGAAGCTGCTATAGTTGAGGGATTGGAAGTCTATGGAGTAGAAAATGTGGTACAGGTAATCGACTTTTTTGATGGCAAAGGAACTATTGAACCAACAGTCATCAATACATACGATGAATTTCATAAAACATTAGATTTTCCTGAATTTGATTTTTCCGATGTCAAAGGACAAGAAAGTATTAAACGCTGTATGGAAATTGCAGCTGCCGGTGGCCATAATATTATTCTGATTGGTCCGCCGGGTTCCGGGAAAACAATGTTGGCCAAACGATTACCGAGCATTTTACCACCAATGACTTTGAAAGAAGCTTTGGAAACTACCAAAATCCATAGCGTCGCCGGCAAAACTAAAGAAGTCGGTTTGATGAACCAAAGGCCATTTCGTTCGCCCCACCATACGGCTTCGAGTGTCTCACTTGTCGGCGGTGGCAGTTATCCGCAACCCGGAGAAATCTCTTTAGCCCACAATGGCGTTTTGTTTTTAGACGAATTGCCCGAATTTAAAAGAGAAGTTTTAGAAGTCATGCGCCAACCCTTGGAAGACCGAGAAGTAACAATTTCTCGTGCCAAATTTACGATTACTTATCCATCATCCTTTATGTTAGTAGCGAGTATGAATCCGAGTCCGGGTGGCTATTTCAATGATCCCGATGCACCGGTGAGTTCTTCACCTGCGGAGATGCAAAGATACTTGAGCAAGATTTCCGGACCGTTGTTAGATAGGATTGACATTCACATTGAAGTGACTCCGGTACCATTTGAAAAACTTACTGAAACCAGACCGGCAGAAAGTAGCGTGTTGATTCGGGAACGCGTAACCAAAGCCAGAGAGATTCAATCTAATCGCTTTGAAGCATTGGACAATATTCATTATAACGCTCAAATGAGCACTAAACAAATCAGGACTTATTGTGCTTTGGATGAGGTTTCGTTACAACTTTTAAAAACCGCGATGGAAAGATTAAATCTATCGGCACGAGCTTATGACAGAATTCTGAAAGTCTCCAGAACCATAGCCGATTTAGAACAAGCAAAAACGGTCAATTCCAATCACATTGCAGAAGCGATTCAGTATAGGAGTTTGGATAGAGAGGGTTGGTTGGGTTAATTGAATTTATAATATCTCGCGCCAACCAAAACAGGATTTTCTTTTTCAACTGATTCCAAATAGAATTCGTTTGTCGGAGCCAAAACCGATTGTTTTAATTCTTTTTTATGTAATTTTTCATAAGTTGAGAAATCAATGGCTGTCGCTTGTTCCAAAGTTTCGAAGAGTTTTACTTTCTCAATGGCTGATTGCCAATCAGCTGAGACTTCAGCTTCGAAGACTTTTGATTTTGAACCACTTCCGTAGGCTATGAAACCCAATTTTTTGTTGGACAAATTTGTTTTTTGTTGGAAATGATAACACAACGTTGACAACAATCCCAAGAAAATCGAGCCGGTATAAATGTTGCCAATTTGTCCCGATGCGATTTCGGATGGCAATATTTTAGTATTGACTAAGGCTAAATATTCCTGACTTTTAGCTAAGGCTTTGAGTTTGTCTTTGGTTGTTTCTCCGATTTGAGTTTCTAGTAATTCCGGATTTTCTTTGGCAAAAATTTCAATAAATGTTCTTCGGCCTTGAAAACAATAGGGAAGATGCATTAAAATATTTGACCAGTTTTCATAGACTTTACCGCTTTGATGGCTTTCGGTTTTATAGTGTTCGTAGGCTTCCGAAATTCGGTTGATGTAACACTGATTTGAATATTGTCCGTCGAAAACCGGTTGCTCTTTGTAAATCGCTATTTCGCTTTCTAAAACACCATGCCAATCCGGATTATTTTCTAATTGTAAATCTTCTTTGCTGACAGATCGACGAGGTTTGAAGAAATCAAATACGCCTTGGGTTGAAATTCCGACTTCATTTGAAAAACTCAAAATCGCAGGTTCAGAAGTAATTAACATAGCGATTGATCCAGCGCCTTGAGTGTATTCTCCGGTTGAATTCAAATCGTATTTAGCATTGTCAGAAGCAATTACTATCGCTTTTTTAGTTGGGTTTAACCGAATGTAATCGAGGCAATTTTGTAATGCATCAATCGCACCGATACAGGCAAAAGTCAAATCTACTACATCACAATTTTTGAAACTACCTTCGCCTAAAACATTTTCTAAATTAGATAAAACGTAAGAAGCTACGGGTTTTGAACTGTCGATTCCGCTTTCGGTTCCAACGTATATTCGGTTGATTTCTGAAGGATTCAGGTTTTCTTGTCGGATAAGTTTCAAAGCTGCATTCGAGGCCATTGTCACTACATCCTGATGAACATCAAGGAAACTCATTTTGTGTAAGCCCAAACCTTTGATAAGCTTGTCGGCTTCAATGTTTCTGTTTTCGGCTAAAGTGTTTATGGGAAGGTATAATTGTGGAATATCAAATGCGATACTGTCGATGCCTGCTTTCATTTTTTTTACAATTTTGCTTTGCAAAATTAAAAAAGACAACCTCAAAATGACTTGAAATTGTCTTTAAAATTAACGAGTTGAACACGATTTATGATAAATGCAAAAAAGAATAGTTTTAATTTTTGAATTGTGATTTTTGCTAAAAATTATTGTTTTTTTTAATCCAAAAGTGCTGAAAATGTATCTCCTTGTTTAATATCTCCAGAGTTGTAGCCCTTTTTAAACCAATACATTCTTTGCTCTGACGTTCCGTGCGTAAAACTATCCGGTGTAACTTGACCTTGTATTTTACTTTGAATAGCATCGTCACCTACAGCATGTGCTGCGCTCAATGCTTCTTCAATATCACCTTCTTCTAAAAGATTTTTGTTATAATGTGCCCAAACGCCGGCGTAGAAATCGGCTTGCAATTCTAAGCAAACGGACAATTTATTGGCTTCGGTTTCGCTTTTACTTTGTTGCAATTGACGTACTTTTCCGGATGTTCCCATGATGGTTTGCAAGTGATGTCCCATTTCATGAGCAATCACATACGCAATGGCAAAATCGCCACCTTCAGCTCCAAAGCGGGTTTTTAGTTCTTCGAAGAAACGCAAATCCATATAGATTTTTTTGTCACCCGGACAATAAAATGGTCCTGAAGCAGAAGTAGCACTTCCACAAGCGGTATTTACGCCATCATCAAAAATAACCATTCCGGGTTCTTCAAAATCCATGTTGTTTTCTTGGAAAATTTTGGCCCAAGTTTCATTGTTGTACACAAAACAAGATTTTGAAAACTCACCAAGTTCTATTTCTTCAGCCGATAGTTCTCTGGTTTGAGTTTCTTCAGTTTGCGTTTCTGTTCCTTGCGTTTGCTGTATTATATTGCCAATGGTTTGTCCCGTTTCTCCACCAAACATTTGGAGTAACAAAACTACAATTCCAATAAGTCCACCACCAATTAAGGCTTTTCCGCCTCCGGACATGCCTCTGCGATCTTCAAAATTTCCGCTCTCTTTTTTTTGCCATTTCATGATATGTGATTTTTTTTAGTTTAATTTCAATAAATCTTTAATAATTTTTTCAAGTAGTTCTTTGTCTATTGGTTTTGGAATGTAATCGTTCATTCCGTTTTCGATACATTTCTCTTTTTCGCCAACCACGGTGCCTGCCGTCAAGGCAATGATTGGAATGTCAGCCGTATTAGGCAATTTTCTTATGGCTACAGTCGATTCATAGCCATTCATAATCGGCATTTGTATGTCCATTAAAATTAAATCAGGGACTAAAGTTTGTACTTTTTCAAAAGCTTCTTTACCGTTTTCGAGTTCTATAATTTGAGCATTGGGCAAAATTTGCTTGACTAAGGTTTTGGCCAAAAGCATATTGATTTTGTTATCTTCTACTATGAAAATTACTTTATTTGCTGTACTGATGATAGTTACGGCATGACTTGATTTATCCGATTTGTCTATTGATTTGTTGTTTTCTGTCGACAAATTAGAATGCGTAACATCCAAAACAAAACTAAACTCACTGCCTTTATTAGGTTCGCTCGACAATTCGAGTTTACTGTTCATTAAACTTAAAAGTTGGTTCGAAATGGAAAGTCCTAAACCGGTTCCGCCAAATCTTTTAGACGTAGAATTGTCTTCTTGTGAGAAGGCTTCAAATATTTTTAATTGGTTACTTTTTTTGATGCCAATTCCGGTGTCTTTTACGGCAAACTGTAATTGGATACTGTCTTCATCAATATTTTTAAACACCACTACCGATAAATCAATACTGCCTTTTTCGGTAAACTTCACGGCATTGCTTAACAGATTGATTAAGACTTGTTTTAAGCGAATGTAATCTACCCAAATGTATTTTGGCACTTCCTTTTGAACTATTAAATTGAGCTTCAGATTTTTGAGATTTGCTTCATATTGAATTAAGTCAACCACTTGATTCAGTAATTCAACGATGTTAATTTTCTCTATGTTGAGTTCCAATTTACCCGATTCAATTTTGGAGAAATCAAGTATATTATTGATAACTTCCATCAACGAATTCGCCGATTGGTTGATGGTATCCATGTATTTTTTTTGGATATTTTCCAAATTGGTATTCATCAAAAGTTCAGTAAAACCTATGATTCCGTTTAAAGGCGTTCTGATTTCGTGACTCATATTGGCCAAGAATTCCGACTTAGCTCTGTTGGCAGCTTCGGCATAATTTTTAGCTTTAATGGCTTCTTCGGCTTCCATTCTGGTGGTGATGTCGATGAATATCCCAACAATATAAACGATTTGATTTTCTTTGAAAATTGGTTCGCCAAATTCCTCTACCCAAATAGATTGCCCTGATTTATTGACTATTCGATAGATTAAATGTACCTTTTGTTTGCTTTTAAACAATTCATCAGCTTTGTGTCTGACAATTTCAATATCATCAGGATGCACCAAATCGATATAGAATATTTTGTTGTTCAAAAAGTCTTCTTTAGGATAACCCGTCAGTTTTTCAATTTCATCATTAAGATATATTTTCGACCATTTTTCATCATATTTAGAGAGATGAACAGTTCCCGGAATATTATTGGCCAAAAGCCTGAATTTCTCCTCGCTTTCTTTGATAATGCCTTCGTTGATGTTTCTTTCAAAAGCAGAAGAAATATTATTGGCTAGCGATTGCAGTATCGTAATTTCATCAATAGACCATTCTCTTTCAAGGGTTGAATCATCAAAGACTAAAAAACCATGCAACTCGTTTTTGACAAAAATCGGCAGAAATAAAACGGATTTAATTTCAAAAGCCTCTAGGAATTTTCGGGTAGTTTCATCTTTAATTTTTCTTACTACTGCAGCATAATAATAATTTTCTTCCATGTGTTTCATTACAAATGAAAGCATACCCGGTGTTATATTCTGTAATACTTCTCTGGGTTGGGCAAATCCTTTTTCGGTGGCAAGCCAACGGTGTTTTTGATAATAAAGAATGTCTTTTTCATTCCTAGCAAAGAAGGAAATTCGATCTACTTTTAAGACTGTACCAATTTCATTTACAATTCCTTTAAGGGTTTCATCGGTATTTTTATTGAGTAAAAATTTGTCAATGTTTTTACTGATTACGGTCAAAATTTCACTCTTGTATGATAGCTTTTTATCTGATTCCAGCAGCAATTGTGCTTCAATGGCAATCGCTATCAAATCGGCAATAGAACGGGCAAAATTGATATCTTCGTTGTCCCATTCAAAAGGAGTGTCGGTTTTTTCAAAACACAATATTCCAATAATTTTTCCATTGATAAAAATGGGTGTATCAAGCAACGACATGATGTCGTTTTTGGGAACATAATCGTAACACAACTCTTGAGTAATACTGTTGTTATAAACATTCGAAGCCACTATTTGCATACCGGTTTCTATATTTTCAAAGTAGTTAGCGTAATTTTCTTTGCCCAAGAAAAAATTCTTTTCAAAACGATCACTTTTCAGATAATATATGCTTTCACAACGCAATCCTTCCGGGATATATGACCAATAACCAACTCTGTCAATGGTACAATTGGTCGCTGCTACTTTAAGTATGTTTTTGAGAATTCCGCTAAAAGTATCTTTGTTGGAATAACTTTGCGAGGTTAATATCTTTAGTGTTTCATTGTGAACTCTAACTTTTTTACTGCGATTGTAGTGTTCGATTTCAAGGTTTTTAACCAATGTAATATCTCTGGCAATCGCTGAATAACCAATGGCTTCTCCAAAATCATTTTTCTTCAAAGTTACTTTTTGGGAAACCCAAATAGTTTCACCGTCTTTTTTCAGTAACGGAAATACCAAGTCATTGTATTCCTGCGTTTCTTTGGGGATTTCTTTATAAAAATCGGTTACATATTCTAAATAATCGGCCCGAACAAAATTAGAAAAATGCTTGCCTAAAATATCTTCTTTTTCATAATGCAGTGTTTTTACGGCGAATTGGTTCACATAGGTAACAACCGCTTTTAAATCAATTTCATAAATTAAATCGGCTGCTGATTCAATTAAACTGCGGTATTGGTCTTTGATTTTTACTTGTTCGGTAACATCTTGTCCGATGCCGATAACCACATCATTGGAGTATTTTTTATCCTTCCATTGGATGAATTTATAATCACCGTTTTTGCATTTCAATTTTCGGATATAGGATCGTTCATCAACAAAACTTTCGTGGTAAGCTTCTCCTATAAATTCTGGGTCTTCGGTTAGTTTCCAATAACCCATTCCCATAACTTCTTCGACTTTATATCCTAAAATGGTTTCTACAGATTCGCTACAAAATGACACTTCACCTTTGGTATTGGTAGTCATAATCAACGAATTTCCGTTGTTGACAATAATATCTGAGAAGAGGAATTTGTTTTTGGTTTCCAATAGCGCCAAGTGCCTTGAAATATGTATGGCAACTGTTGAAAGAAAGGTACAAACTAATAAAACAGTCAACTTGCTTTCAATTAATTCCGTTTGGTAACTAAATATTAAAAAAGCAAAAATCGAGAGCACAAATATCCAATACTGCAGTATGTTTTTGATCACAAAGTAGGAAAGGAAAAAGGCAACGATAAAGCTCGCATAGGAAATTAATTCATAAGGTTTAAAGAATAAGTTGTAACCGATAAAACAAAAGTAACCGAGATAGAATAGAGGAAATATAATGGTAATTCTTTTATAAAAATAATCATATCGGCTGCATAAAAAATAAAACAGCAACATCAGTGCACCAACAGTAAAATTTATTCCAAGATTTTGTGTAGCACGTAAATCGAAAACATCAACGATAGTTTCAACTAACGGAATAGTGATACCGAAAAACAGCAAATAAATCCTAAACTGCTCTTCCTTAGGTTCATATTCGGTGTATTTATTACTGAGGTTTAATTTCTTTTGTAAAGTTTTATGAATAGCAACATAGAACAATAATGAAATAATCAATAATAAACAGATTATGATGTAGCTATTAATGTTGGCAAATGAAAAAAGATAATTCAATGTACAGGAGAGATTTAACCAATTAAACGATTTAGATTTATAATATTACAACTTTTGCATTACAATATACACAAAAAATAAATTACTGCTCACTATTTGAAAGTCATATTCAAGAAAACCATTTTAATAATTTTTTGATAGAATTTAATTTGCCTTGGTAAGGCGCATATCTTGTAGGGATATCAAGCCAGTTGGCTTTTTTAACCACCGCTTTATGGTGTGAAAAAAGGTCAAAACTTCGCTTTCCGTGATAAGCTCCGATACCGCTGTGACCAACACCGCCAAACGGCAATCTTTTATTGGCAAAATGAATCAGCGTGTCATTGATACAGCCACCGCCAAAGGCATATTTTGCAATTACTTTTTGGGCAAAAGTTTTATTTTCAGTGAAAATATAGAGCGATAGCGGTTTTTCATAACGGGAAATAATTGGTTCCAAATCAGCTTCCCTTTCATAACTCAAAACCGGCAATATCGGACCAAAAATTTCCTCTTGCATCACCAAACGGTCTAAGGAAGGTTCGTCGAGTAAAGTAGGCGAGAGGTAAAAATCCTCGGCATTTGATTGTCCGCCCAAAAGAATGGTTTCGTTTTCCAAAAGCGCCAATTGTCGGCTCCAGTTTTTTTCATTGATAATGCGCGGATAATCAGGGGAAATCTCAGGATTTTCTCCGTAGGCCAAAATGATTTCTTCTTTTAGAAAACCAACGAGTTTTGTTTTTATGTTTTGATGCACCAGAAGATAATCGGGCGCAATACAAGTTTGTCCGGCATTCAAAAATTTTCCCCAAATGATTCGCTTAGCAGCCAATTTCAAGTTAGCTGTTTCATCAACAATACAAGGGTTTTTTCCACCCAATTCCAATGTAACAGGCGTTAGGTTTTCCGCAGCAGCTCTGGCTACAATTTTTCCGACGGCCACACTTCCGGTGAAAAAAATATAATCCCAGCGTTGTGCCAATAATGTTTGAGCGACTTCAGTTCCGCCTTCAACACATTCCACATGATTTTTATCAAAGGTTTTGCCAATGATTTTTGCGATGATTTTGGAAGTGTTCGGCGTGAGTTCTGAAGGTTTGACCACCACTTGATTTCCGGCTGCAATAGCTGCTATTAAAGGGGAAAATGCCAATTGATAAGGATAATTCCAAGGCGCAATAATCAATACTTTTCCAAAAGGTTCTTTGTAGAGATAATCTGTCGAAGGAAAATTCAAAAGAGAAGGCAAAACCCATTCCGGTTTTGCCCACTTATTGATGTTTTTAAGGGTCTGTTTTAATTCGGTAATTATGTATTCGGTCTCTGTAAATACCGCTTCAAAAGCCGGTTTTTTGAAATCGTCATACAAAGCCTTGATAATTTCAGCTTCGTGTTCTTGAACGGTTACAAGTAATTTCAGCAACGATTGTTTTCTGTAATTGATGTCCGTTTTAAAAATCATGGTAGGTTCTATTAGCTAGGCTAATATAGGATTTTTTACGGGACAATTTCAAATTTTTGTTACAGAAATGCCCAACGGAATCCGGTGTAAATATCGCCTTGTTTGCTGTCGCTAACCAAAGCCGTTACCAAAGAACTTGTTCCAAGATAAAAACCGCCTAATCGGAATCCTAACCCAACATTAGTTCCTGAAATCTCATTGAAAGTTACCGGAACATAGGTCTCAAAAAATCCTAAGTTTACTCTTGGGGTAATGCTGAAAATATTAGGCACCGTGATTTGGTCATTGCCTGAATCTTCATTGACTTTTTGTTGCAAATAAGCAGTAACATAGAATTTTGAAACCAATTTAAAATCGACGTAAGTAGAAAGCACCGTTGGTAATTTAACTTTAAAATTATCTTGACCACTGGTCTCGGTTAAATATCCGTTACTGTTTAAAATATCTTCTACGTCACTTAAATTTTCTGCATTTTCAAACAAACTCAAATCCAAGCCTTGCGGGTTTTGAACGGTTGGTTGAATGTTTAAAACATAATTAGTGGAAGCATTATTATTATCATCAAAAGACATGCTTCCGATGTTTCTGACGGCTAAACCGGCATTCAGCTTATAGTCTTTCCCTTTTTTCCATTGGTAGTTAAATCCGATATCTCCGGCAAAACCGTTTAATCCACCAAAAATTGATTGGCTGTAATCATCAAAATTGGTAAAACTATCCGCCAAATTTCCTGAATAAGCAATATTCAAACTTGCCGGTGAATTGGTAGTCAAATAAGCACCCGTAGCGTTTTCAGTAACAGTTCCGTCTAATTGGCTCAGACCAAAATTCGAATACGAGCCGGGAAATAATATTTTCAAAGTAACTCCGGCGCTGAATTTGTGATGGTCATTTTCAAAGAAAGTTCTTGCCGCCGACAAACCCACTTCACCATAAGAAGTACCGCTCAACCTTTGATTATTTGGATTGTTCAAAAGAGTTGTATTCAGAATAACATTGTCATTGGTAATCGCATTTCCAATAGTCGGGTCAATATCAACCATGTCAAACTTGGCATGGGCTTTAGTGGTAATGGCAAAACCCCATTTTTTCCAGCGCATAGCCACACCCGGACCGAGAATCTCTGCATCAATTCGAGCGTTTACCGGACTGCTTCCTTGAAAGATTAAGGTTTCAAAATCGGCGTCTGATGAAATATCACTGAAAGCAATTTTGTTATTGGCCACATTAAAACTCAAGCCATAAATGTTGACCTCAAATTTTTTAGACAAATTGGCCAACTCGGACGGATTGATATTGGCGTTCAAAATACCAACTCGATTAGAAGTACTGATACCCGTAAAGTGGTCTTGGGCAAAAGCGTTTAGTCCAACTAAGAGACTAACGGTCAAAATGATTTTTCTCATACAAGGATTGATTTTGGTTTATAACAGTTGGGTTTTCAAAAACCCTAACTACACTATAAACGTAAATGTAGTCATTTTAGTTTATAAAGCGTTCCAAATAACTTCATTTGGCGTGGGTGCAATAATTGCGACAGGTTCCTTGGAAACCGGATGAATGAAAACTAATTTTCGGGCATGAAGATGTATGCCACCATCAGGATTACTGCGGTCGAAGCCATATTTCAAATCACCTTTAATTGGGCAACCAATAGCCGACAATTGTGCTCTAATTTGGTGATGTCTTCCGGTGTGAAGATTGATTTCTAAAGCAAAATAATTGTTGAGTTCCTTGATGATTTTATAATCTAAACTCGCTTTTTTGCTTTCGGGCACTTCTTTAAGATGGGCTTTAGAAGTATTGTTTTTTTCGTTTCGTTTCAGAAAATGAACTAGATTATCCTCAGTCTTAGGTGGTTTGTTTTTGACTACTGCCCAATACGTTTTCTGCGTTTCTCTATTGCTGAACAATTCATTCAAACGAGTTAATGCCTTACTGGTTCTCGCAAAAACGACAATCCCTGTTGTTGGTCGGTCCAATCGGTGAACTACGCCTAAAAAGACTTCGCCGGGTTTGTTGTATTTTTCTTTGATATATTCTTTAACGACTTCAGACAGCGGTTTATCTCCGGTTTTGTCTCCTTGTACAATATCGCCAACGCGTTTGTTCACCACAATAATGTGATTGTCTTCGTGAAGAATTTGGAGATTGTCTTTGGTGGAAATTACTTTTTCTGCCATCTGCGTTCTGCTGCCAGCTTTCTAGTATTGCTCGTTCTTATTCGGGAAATCCTGTGACTTTACATCGGCTACATAATTTCCAATAGCGGAAGTCATTTGCTCGTATAAGTTTAAGTAACGGCGTAAAAATCGCGGACTGAATTCATTGTTCATCCCCAACATATCGTGTATCACCAAAACCTGTCCGTCAACGCCACCACCGGCACCAATTCCGATTACAGGAATCGAAATCGTCTTAGCTACTTTTTCAGCCAATGACGCCGGAATTTTTTCTAAAACCAAAGCGAAACAGCCCAGTTTTTCTAATAATTTTGCGTCTTCAATTAATTGTTCCGCCTCGGCTTCTTCTTTGGCGCGAACCGTGTAAGTTCCGAATTTGTAGATGGATTGTGGCGTCAAACCCAAGTGTCCCATCACCGGAATTCCGGCATTCAAAATGCGTTTGATGCTTTCTTTGATTTCGCTTCCGCCTTCCAGCTTTACGGCATGTCCGCCGCTTTCTTTCATGATTCTAATGGCAGAACGCAAGGCTTCTTTTGGATCAGATTGGTAACTGCCGAATGGCAAATCAACCACCACTAAAGCTCTTTCAATGGCTCTCACCACGGAAGATGCGTGATAAATCATTTGGTCCAAAGTAATTGGCAAAGTCGTTTCGTGACCCGCCATTACGTTACTCGCAGAATCACCTACCAAAATCACATCGACACCGGCGGTATCTACAATCTTAGCCATAGTAAAATCATAAGCGGTCAACATCGATATTTTCTCGCCATTGGCTTTCATGTCAAAAAGGGACTTGGTCGTAATTCTTTTGTAATCTTTCTTTGCAGTAGACATAGTGGTTCGTTTTGAAGCTGTAAAAGTATTAAATCTATTTTTGATGCAACAAAATTAAGTCGGTTAATGTGATTTTATACTACTTTTGTCAAAACTGATTTGGAGCGAGTGGCTTGGGCAAAGAATAAACCATATTCCAGCTTTCCGTTACAATCTTTTTTGTCTTACCTCGGGTTAAAACCCAAGCCAAGCCAAAAAAGGATTTCCACTACAATCAGGGCTAAAAAGCCAACCATGAAAAGAATTATAAATTAGGAGTTGGGAGTTATGAGTTAGGATTTTAACTTACAACTTACAACTTACAACTTACAACCCATATGCCCAAAATATTAATCATCGAAGACGAAGCTACCATCCGAAGAGTATTAATTAAAATACTTTCAGAAGAAAGCGACACCTATATAGTTGAAGAAGCCGAAGACGGAAAAATTGGTTTTGAAAAAATCAAAAACGAAGATTACGACTTGGTGTTATGTGACATCAAAATGCCCAAAATGAGCGGCGAAGAACTACTCGAAGCCGTCAAAAAAATCAAACCCGAAATCCCAATGGTTATGATTTCCGGTCACGGCGATTTGGAAACTGCGGTGAACACGATGCGTTTGGGCGCTTTTGATTACATTTCAAAACCACCCGATTTAAATCGATTATTAAATACCGTTCGAAATGCTCTGGACAAAAAGCAATTGGTCGTTGAAAATAAAATCCTAAAGAAAAAAGTTTCAAAGAACTACGAAATCATTGGCGATAGCGAACCCATCAACCAAATCAAGTTGATGATTGAAAAAGTGGCACAAACTGATGCTCGTGTTCTAATCACCGGACCAAACGGAACCGGAAAAGAATTAGTAGCCCATCAATTACACGAAAAAAGCGAAAGAGCTAGTGCGCCAATGATTGAAGTTAATTGTGCTGCGATTCCGTCTGAATTAATCGAAAGCGAATTATTCGGTCACGTAAAAGGAGCGTTTACTTCTGCCGTAAAAGACCGCGCCGGAAAATTCGAAGCGGCCGATGGCGGAACTATTTTCTTGGACGAGATTGGCGACATGAGTTTGTCTGCACAAGCCAAAGTTTTGCGTGCGTTGCAAGAGAGTTTGATACAAAGAGTCGGCGCCGATAAAGACATCAAAATCAATGTGCGTGTCGTAGCGGCAACCAACAAAGATTTGAAAAAAGAAATCGCAGAAGGTCGATTCAGAGAAGATTTATACCATCGTTTGGCGGTTATTTTAATCAAAGTGCCGTCACTAAATGACAGACGTGATGACATTCCGTTATTGATAGAACATTTTGCGGTGAAAATTGCAGAAGAACAAGGAAATGCACCAAAATCATTCTCCAAAGACGCCATCAAATTATTACAAGAATACGATTGGACCGGAAACATCCGCGAGCTGAGAAATGTTGTTGAAAGACTAATCATCCTTGGCGGAAGCGAGATTTCGGAAACAGATGTGAAGCTGTTTGCTTCTAAGTAATTGGTGATTAGTAATTAGTCGTTTTTCGTTAGACTTTTTTGCTAATTACTAATTATTATACACTAATCACTTTAAAAGATATGAACCTAAAAAAAATACACCCACAACTCCAACAAGCACTCATCGAACACGGTTTGACCGAAGCCAATGAGATGCAGCAGGAAACGTTTTCGACTATAAAAAGTGGCGCTGATGCCGTGATTCAATCGCCTTCCGGAACGGGAAAAAGCACCACGATTGTTTTGAACGTAATCCAACGTATGGAAAAATCGGTTGGGGAAAGTACCCGAGTTTTGATTTTGGTAGAAAATAAAGAACGCGTGATGGAAATGGAAGAAATGTTCCTCAAATACGGAACTTATCATGATTTAAGCATTCTTGGCGTACATGACAAAGGCGATATTGATTATGATAAAAATGTCATTTCCATGGGTTTAGATATTCTTATCGGCACACCAAATAAAGTAAATGCAATGTTTTCTTCGGCCGGATTTAATATCAATACCATCAAAATGTTTATCGTAGACGATGCCGAAATATTATTCAGAAACCGTATGGATGCCGTAGTGTTGAGGTTGTCCAACAGTATCGAAAAAACCCAACGCTTGTTCTTTTGTTCCCAAATCACTGAAAGAGTAGAAGTACTGGCCGAAAAAGTCATGATTGAACCGCTTTTCTTCGAAATGGAAGGGGAAGAATAGTCACAGTTGCAGTATTCAGTCACTGTAAAAACCTAAAACCTAATACCTTAAAAATGGGATTAATAAAAATATTTTCAGGAGAAGAAATTCTTGCTTTTGCATTAAAAGAAAAATTGGAAGAAGCCAATATCAATGTGGTCATTCGCGATAACAATCAGGCCAATGTATTGCCAAGTATTCAAACCAATAAACCGGTGGAATTGTTTATTCAAGAAATCGATTATGGTAAAGCCAATCCAGTAATAGAGGAATTTCGATTGAGTATTTAAATTGAGAAAAGCAGTTGAAATAGTACTCTTTCTTTTAGTCGTTTTTGTCTTCGACCGATTCTTGTTTTTACCGGGAAGAATGAATGGAACTTGGGATTATAAAACAGGAACCAACATAGGAGATTCTATCACCTTTGAAAACATCGATATCGTCAATAATTTTGAAGTCAAAATCAGCAACAGCAAAAAATTAGACTCTTTTTATTTGTTGGGCTGTTATTTCGGAACCTTGTATTTGCTGGATAAAGATACTTTAGAGTACACGGTTTATGAAGAGTATGAATCACTTGAGATGGAATAGCGTAACTATTTAAAAATCTTCAGCCAGGTTACCAATACCGAAATAAACACGCCAAAAACGCCAATTATCGCAAACGAATGTTTCAAACTCGTTAATTCAGCTATAAAACCAATCAATGGCGGACCGATTAAAAACCCAAGGAAACTGATGCTCGTTACTATCGTCAAAGCAATGCCTGTCGGTACATTTTTATTGTTTCCGGCGACGTTAAAAATGATGGGAACGACATTCGAAACTCCAAATCCAACCAACATAAAAGCAATCGTACACGGTATTATATAAGGCAATAAAACCGCCATATACAATCCGGCTGAAATGATTAACCCACTAATAATTAAGACTTTTTTGGCACCATATTTAGCCACTAAAATATCACTCAAAAACCGTCCGGAAGCCATACTAATCATAAAAGTAGTATAGCCTAAAACCACTAATGCACCCGGTGCTTTTATGATTTCCTTGAAATAAACGCCGCTCCAATCAAACATAATCCCTTCACTCGCCATACCGCAAAAACAAATCACGCCCAGCCAGAGTAAGGTTTTATCGGGATTTTTCCAAAAGGAATAACTCGATTTTTCTTCTTCTTGTTTCGATTTGACTTTGATGATGTATTTGTAATTCGTCAACAAAATTATCACAACAAACCCAAACGCAGCTGTAAAATGTTGGAATGGAGTCCATCCAAAAGCCAGCATCAGTAACCCAACCAGTGCGCCAAAAAAACCGGCCAAACTCCAAGAGCCGTGAAACGAACCTATGATAGGTTTGTCAAACAACTGTTGGGTATAAACTCCTTGTGCATTCACCGCAATATTACAGAAGTTGCAAAAGAAACCAAACAAAAACAATCCGGTCGCTAAGTGCCAACTTTGGGTTGCTAATCCTATAAAAATCAAACAAAAAGCATAAAGTAATAGTCCTAAAATAGAGATATTTCGACTTCCATATTTGGTCACAATTTTTCCCGTAAACGGCATCGCTACCAGTTGTCCAATCGGTAAAGTAAAAAGCATCGTTCCCAATTCGGCTTCACTTAATTGCAAAATCGATTTGATATCCGGAATTCGGCTTGCCCAAGTCGAAAAACAAAATCCCATGCCAAAGAAAAACAATGAAGTAGCTAATCTAACCCTATTGAGATAAGATTTTTTGGCTTTTTTATAACCTTTATTAATCTTGGCTTTGGGTAAAATTTTGGCTAAAAAACTATAATCTATTAAAGGCATAGCTGAAATCTTTGTTTGAGCATACAAAAATAAAGTTTTATGAATTGTTAAACCTTTCGTCGACAGAAATACATCGTTATTGTTATTAACTTTTTAGATTTTTAAATCTTCAAATTGTTTCACTTTCAAATTAACCTATCTTTGCACCTTCAAAAAAAATCAGACAGTTGAAGTTATCCAACTTCTATCATCTGACATCCAACTAAATAACAATGATTACAGTTAACGATATAGCCGTTGAATTTGGCGGCACCACACTTTTTAGCGACGTCACTTTCGCCATCAACGAAACCGATAAAATTGCCTTAATGGGTAAAAACGGTGCCGGAAAATCTACGCTGTTAAAAATTGTCGCCGGTGAAAACAAACCTACTCGTGGTGCGATTTCTGCTCCGAAAGAAGCCGTAATTGCTTATTTGCCTCAGCATTTGTTAGCGGCCGATAATTGTACGGTAATGGAAGAAGCGTCTAAAGCTTTTGCCGAAGTGTTCAAAATGAAAGCCGAAATTGACGAAATCAATGAGCAATTGACCATTCGCACCGATTATGAAAGCGATGACTACATGAAATTGATTGAACGTGTTTCGGAGTTAAGCGAAAAGTATTATTCCATTGAAGAAGTCAATTACGAAGCCGAAGTAGAAAAAGTATTGAAAGGATTAGGATTCGAAAGAGAAGACTTTAATCGCCCGACCTCTGAGTTTTCAGGAGGTTGGAGAATGCGTATTGAGTTGGCGAAAATCCTTTTGAAACAACCCGATTTGATTTTGCTCGATGAGCCAACAAACCACTTGGATATGGACAGTATTCAGTGGTTGGAAGATTTTTTAATCAATCAGGCAAAAGCCGTTATGGTGATTTCACACGATAGGGCTTTTGTAGATAATATTACCAATCGTACCATTGAAGTGACGATGGGAAGAATTTACGATTACAAAGCCAAGTACTCGCATTATTTGGAATTGAGAAAGGACAGAAGAGTACACCAACAAAAAGCCTACGATGAGCAGCAAAAATTTATTGCCGACAATCAGGCTTTTATTGAACGTTTTCGTGGGACTTTTTCAAAAACTGATGCCGTTCAATCGCGAGTAAGAATGTTAGAAAAAATTGTTCCGATTGAAGTGGATGAAATCGATAATTCAGCCCTGAAGTTGAAATTTCCACCATCGGTTCGCTCCGGACAATATCCTGTGATTGTGCGCGATTTGGAAAAATCGTATGGCGATCATTTGATTTTTAAAGATGCCAATATGGTTATCGAACGTGGTCAGAAAGTAGCTTTCGTTGGTAAAAACGGCGAAGGAAAATCGACCATGATTAAGGCGATTATGAAAGAGATTGAAATCAATGGTGGTAATGTTGAGGTTGGACACAATGCACAAATTGGTTATTTTGCCCAAAACCAAGCGTCATTATTAGACGGAAATGCGACTATTTTTGAAACGATTGACAATATTGCTGTGGGTGAAGTTCGTACCCAAATCAAGAATATTTTAGGTGCTTTTATGTTCCAAGGCGATGACATTCAGAAGAAAGTCAAAGTGCTTTCTGGTGGAGAAAAAACGCGTTTGGCGATGATCAAATTGTTATTGGAACCGGTGAATTTATTGATTCTGGATGAACCTTCAAATCACTTGGATATGAAAACCAAAGACATCATCAAAGAAGCTTTAAAAGACTTTGACGGAACATTAATCTTGGTGTCTCACGACCGTGATTTCTTAGACGGTTTGGCTGAAAAAGTCTTTGAATTCGGCAACAAAAGAGTCAAAGAACATTTTGAAGACATTAAAGGGTTTTTGGCACACAAAAAGATGGAGAGTTTGAAGGAGATAGAGAAGTAGCAAGACAAACAAAACCCGTCAAGTTCAAAGAACTTGGCGGGTTTACCAACATTAATCAAATCACCCAAAAATTTAATTCACTGCTTCCACTAAGCGAATAAACTCTACTTTGTAACCGTCTTCATCAAGGGCCAAACCTGCTTTGGCTAATTTTTTAATTTCTACAGAAGATTTGTTGGTCACCAATTTTGAATCTCTTAGTTTCAATCCAAACCAAGCCACAGCCGTACTGAATTTGAATCCGCTTGAAGCGTTGTCTATAGTATTCACTTTATTGTCGATTACTTGAACCATTTCGATACTTTTACTGCCATCTGGTTTTTTGTAGCGGAATTTTATGGTGGCCAGTTCGTCGTTGAATTTGGTTTTACTTGGCTCAACTTTGGTGTATTTCAGCTCATCGGTATCCACAAAAAACTCACTTTTAGCCTCGGTTGGAATGATTTCGTATAGCGCGGTTACTGTATGTCCACTGCCCAAT
Source organism: Flavobacterium sp. (assembly GCF_046296355.1). Taxonomy (GTDB): domain Bacteria; phylum Bacteroidota; class Bacteroidia; order Flavobacteriales; family Flavobacteriaceae; genus Flavobacterium. The sequence continues at coordinate 40,081 of NZ_JBKBLM010000007.1, read as the reverse complement.
TCACCGGCATCTATAGCATCATTTTTAAAATCTTCCGGGCGTAATTTTCTATTTTCGTAACCAATTAAACGATAGGCTTTTACATGAGTCGGATTGAACTCGATTTGGATTTTAACATCTTTGGCGATAGTAAACATCGAGCCTTTGAATTCTTTGCCCAAAAATCGATTGGCTTCCTGAATGTTATCGATGTAAGCGTAATTTCCGTTGCCTTTGTCGGCTAAAGTTTCCAATTTACTGTCTTTGTAATTCCCCATGCCATAACCCAAACAAGTTAAGAAAACACCCGATTTTCTTTTCTCTTCAATCAAGGTTTTCATATCGGAATCAGAAGAAGCGCCAACATTAAAGTCGCCATCGGTGGCCAAAATTACTCTGTTATTTCCGCCTTTAATGAAATTTTCCTCTGCAGTTTTGTAAGCCAGTTGAATTCCCGCGCCACCGGCAGTACTGCCACCAGATTGCAATTGGTCTAAAGCGTCAATGATGGTTTTTTTCTCTTTTCCTGAAGTTGGCGGTAAGACCAAACCTGCCGCACCGGCATACACTACAATGGCAATTTTATCATCAGCTCTCAATTGTGCTACCAAAACTTTCAAAGATTCTTTTAACAGTGGCAATTTGTTCATGTCAGCCATTGAACCTGAGACATCGATTAGGAAAACCAAATTTGAAGCGGGCAAATTATCAGTGGCGATGTCTTTACCTTGTAAACCAATGCGAACCAATTTATTGTCTTTATTCCATGGACATTCGCTGTATTCGGTATTAATTGAAAACGGATGTTCTCCTGTAGGTTGCGGGTATTGGTATTTGAAAAAATTCACCATTTCTTCCACACGAACCGCATCTTTTGGAACAGCTTGTCCGTTATTAATAAATCGACGGACATTGGTGTAAGAAGCATTGTCAACATCAATAGAAAAAGTAGATAACGGAGCTGATTTCGGACTTTCAAAAGCGTTTTCTACAAAGCTTTCGTAGTCTTCATTGATGGGTTCAATAACTAATGGCGTAGTAGTTTTGTCGATTTCTTTAATTCTTTTTTTAAATTCTGATTTAGATAAATTTTGTTGCACTCCGGTTTTGGTTTGCACTACTATGGCACCATTATTTGCGCTGTTACCATACAATGAAGTGGCGGAAGTATCTTTTAGAACATTAACAGAGTTGATGTCATTTGGATTGATATTTTTAAAATCGTCCTCTTTCATAGGAACACCGTCAACTATGTATAAAGGTTTTGTGTTGGTTTTGAGTGATGAGGAACCACGAATCACGACTTTAGTAGCACCGGGAGTTCCCGAACTATGGTTGATTTGCAGTCCGGTCGCTTTGCCTTGTAAAGATTGGGAATGATTGGTTACTGAATAAGAAGTTGCTTTTTTGCTTTTTGAATATCCATGAGCAACCACAACTACTTCGTTTAAATTGTTCGATTCGTCTTCCATTTTTACATTAATGGTGTTGGAATTGCTCACTTTTACTTCTTGTGTTTTCATTCCTATGAATTGAAAGACCAAAGATTCTCCTTTTTGGGCTTGAATGGAATATTTTCCATCATAATCGGTTTGAGTTGTGCGACTGGTTTTTTTTACAAACACATTTGCACCAGGTAATGGTAAGCCTGAGTTGTCTGTAACAACACCCGAAATTGTTTTTTCTTGCCCGAAGGATAGGAAAGTTATAAGCATAGCAATGCCTAATGAAAAGATTTTCACATTTTTCATGACGTTAAATTTTAAAAGGTTAGACTGATTTATTTTTGTTTTTTGGCAGCCGGTTTTCCGTTTTTAGTGGAGATGATTACGACGCCTTTTTTGCCTTTTTGACCATAAATGGAAGTCGCTTTTTCCTTCTGCAGTATGGAAATAGAGTCGATTTCTTGTTCATTTAACGGTGTGTAAGGACTGGTTGGGTTGGGCCCGAATAATTCTTGTTCGGTGTATTCTACACCATTGATAATATAGAGAGGATCGGGAAGTTCAACGATAGATTCTATTTCGTCCATTTCTACTTCTTTCACACTTTGTTTATTGGTTACTTTGTCATCAAAAACCAGCAGTGGCATTTCTTTTTTGGCGCTAGAGACTTTGTTTTCTTTGTTGATAAAAACTTCCATCTCTTTTGCTTTTTCACTTTTAGTATCCTTTTTTTCTGCTTCGAAATAGCCTTGGCTAGCTTGAGGGACAGGGCTTGAATAAAGTTTTTCTGCTTCAGGTCTTATGTTATTGTCTTCCTCTTTTTGAATATTCTCTTGAACAACAACCTGACTTGATACTACTATTTGTTCTTTCAAAATTGCTTCTGCTTCTTCTTTGATAGCCGGATTAACGGTTTCAGCCGAAACTACGTCATTGTTATTCGGGGTTGTTTTTTGTATAGAATCTTTTTGGACAATGATATCATTAGTATTCGTTACCGTTTGGTCATTTTTCAGGAATTGATATCCCAAGGTTGAAACCAATAGGAGTGAAGCTGCTACTGCAATTTTTTTCCAAAGGTTGGTGGCTTTTTTTAGCTCTTTGGTGTCCAGTTTTTCCTCTACGCGGTTCCAGACTTTCTCCATCGAAGCAAAATCGGGCGACTCGGCATTGTCGGCGGCTTTTTTGAATTGGTTAAAAATATCTTGATTTTCCATGATTACTTTGCTTTTTGATAATAAAGATTGTTGACTAAATCTTTCAGTTTGGTTTTAGCGACATTCAATTGTGACTTCGAAGTGCCTTCCGAGATATTGAGCATGGCTGCAATTTCTTTGTGACCATAGCCTTCAATGACAAAAAGGTTGAAGATGGTTTTACAACCTTCGGGAATCAAGTTGAGCAAGTTGAGCAAATCTTCTTCTTCCAAAGGTGTTTCTTGTGGACTTTGAGGCTGAATACTAAAAGAGGTTTCTTCCAAATACAAATTGAAATTCACATTGCGTTTCAATTGTAACAAACATTGGTTTACGGTTATTTTTCTTGCCCAAGCTTCAAAAGCGCCTATTTCTTTCAATTGATCCAATTTGGTAAAAATGGTGTAAAAAGCATCGGCCAATACTTCTTCAATTTCTTCTTCTTTTTTTAAATAGCGTTTGCACGTTCGGTAAAGCTTGGGTGACAAGTATTCGTATACTTGCCGCTGCGCTTCACGTTGCATTTTTTTACAGGCTGATATTTGCGTTTCGGTGATCACTATGGATGTCTTTATAAGTAAAGAGGACTATTTGTTTGAAAAGGTTGGGAAGAGGTGAAAAAAAAGTTGGCAGTGTTCAGTGTTCAGTAATCAGTTTTTCTCTGTTTTGTCTAGAATTAATTTATAAATATTGGATTCTAATAGTTCACTATCCGTGTCTTCGCAGAGGAGGAATTCGATTTCGTTAGTGGATTGTTTGTATAATGTCAAGCCTTCGAATTTATGGGTGTTTGAAATTTGTTGGGTGAATTCAACTTTTAAAGTTTTTAAATCCATGCGTCCGATAATGCTTCCTAAAACTTCTCCGTCGAGGTAAGTTGACTCGGTGTCTTCGGCGGAAGCCAAAAAGTAAATCTTATCTTCCACTAAAATGGCGTCGGTGAAAGTCGCCGCGACATTTTTTATTTTGGGTAAATCGATTGGCACAAATTCGAATTGTTGATTTTGTGGTGAGTCTTTGCTGAAAATCACGGCATTTTTACCTTGAGTACCATTGCCTCTATGGAAGAAATAAATATGGTCTTGGTTCATGATTAAACCTTCAATATTCAACTCATCGTCTGCAATGGCGAACTCTTGTTTAATTTTTTGGTAAATGACGCCAATGTTGTTCTTTTGAATTTTCCTGGTTGGAATGGCATAATTGAAAATCAGGTTTCGGTTTTCCGTTGAGCCTGAACCCAAAAGAATTAAATCAGTTCCTTTGATAGCGATAGCTTCAAAATCGGGTTTGTCTTTTTTGGCGATGTTGTCTTGGGCGTTTTCAGTTAAAGCTATTTTATTGAGCTTTTCGGTTGGAATAACATATTCGTAGAGAAAAGTACTGTTGTCAGAAATAAGATAAAGTTTGTCATCATGATAAACCAATCCGGAAGCAGAACCAATGCCAATGATTTTAAAGAGTAGTGAAAGTTGAAATTTTTCCATAAGTTAGCGTATAGTTTTTTTAGCCCCGATGGAAGTGGCATCCTTTTTTTCTCGTTTTTTAACGAGAGGAAAAGATAGAACGGACAGCGGGATTGGCTCCTACAAATATAAACATTGGCATTATGAAAAACATCAATCCCGAAGATTTTAGAGTGAAAGGCAAAATAGAGTTGTCAAAATTACCGACTCGATTGGACATAGATACGAATAAAAAAGAGGAAGCATTGGCTTTGGATAACGTGCAAGTCAAGTTGAGCAAAAAGCAAGACGCGATGTATGCGCACAACCGACATGCGTTTTTGATTTGTTTGCAAGGCATGGACACGAGTGGGAAAGACAGTTTGATACGGGAAGTTTTTAAAGAATTCAATCCGCGTGGCGTGGTAATTCACAGTTTTAAAACTCCGAATTCTACCGAATTGGAGCATGACTATTTGTGGCGACATTATTTGGCTTTGCCCGAGAAAGGAAAATTTGCGGTGTTTAACCGTACGCATTATGAAAACGTTTTGGTGACACGAGTGCATCCGGAATATATTTTATTCGAAAATTTACCCGGCATTGAAAAAGCAGAAGATATTACGCAGCAGTTTTGGGAAAATCGTATGGAGCAAATTAATAATTTTGAAAAGCATATAGCGCAAAACGGGACAACGGTTTTGAAGTTTTATTTCCACATGAGCAAAGAGGAGCAAAGAGAACGTTTGTTGAAACGTTTGGAAAATCCGGAGGACAACTGGAAATTCTCCACCGGTGATTTGAAAGAACGCGAGCGTTGGGATGATTATATGAAATATTATGAAGACGCAATTAACAACACCAATAAAGACCATGCGCCTTGGTATGTGGTTCCGGCAGATGATAAAGGCGTGGCGCGTTATATAGTGGCGCAAACCATTTGGGAAGCTTTGGAAAAACTGACGGACATCACCGAACCTGAATTAGACCCAAAAGTAAAGGCTAACATCGACATTTATCGAGAGCAATTGAAAGGATAAAAAAAAGGCGCTAAATTTTAGCGCCTTTTTGTATAAAAATAGTTGATTTACAGTTCGAAACCGTAAGCCAAACGAACGCCCAATTGACCAATTCCTTTTCCAACCGTTCCGTTGTCATTTAGTTTTGGGAAATCAGTGTAATGTTCGTAACGCAAACTAATGTCAACATATTTGGTAGCATAACCAATACTTGGAGCAATTAATAAAGAGGTTTTGTCATAATCATTGGTCACGGCAATGGCAGCTCCAACTTCACCCATTACATAAAATTGGTCGTTCCAGATAAAGGCTTTGAAACCGGCTTTTACCGGAATAAATCCTAAGTCATTGTCATCACCGCTTACAAAAAGGTTAGAAAAACCGGTGGTTAATGTCAACGAGTTTCTTTTTGACAAATCATATTGCAATCTGGCATCCACGCCAAGCGCCAATTTATAAGGTTCTTGAAAAACATAACCACCACTAATTCCGATGCCTAGTTTGAATTTTTGATCATAGTTTTCAGTAGGAGTAGTTTCTTGGGCGATAGTTTTAGTAGCTGAACCTAAAGTCATTGCTAAAACCACAAGCATTTTAATCGTTGTTGAAATTTTCATAAATGTTTAATTTTTGTTTTTTGTCTTAGTTTGAAAACCATAAGTGGTATCAATTTGACGGTGCAAAAGTATTGGTATCGGCAACCGACTTTGTTATACATTTATGATTGTTTGTTATATAATTCTTTCCCGTTTATACACCGTTATCATTATTAAATAAAAGTTTGTTGCTTTATTTCAGTTAACCTAAGTACTTTTGCAGTCAAATTTTTGCAAAGTGAATTTAGCACAATACACCAAAGAGTTCCGATACAATCTACAATTGGCTTATCCCGTAATTTTGGGAATGCTCGGTCATACCTTGATTGGTATAGTCGATAATATCATGGTAGGCAAATTGGGTAGTACCGAATTGGCCGCTGTTTCTTTGGGGAACAGTTTGATTTTTGTGGCGATGTCACTTGGTATTGGATTCTCGACTGCAATTACACCAATTGTAGCTGAAGCAGATGCTGAAAAAAACGTTGGAAAAATTCGTTTGGCTTTTCATAACGGTTTGTTTTTGTGTATCATTTTAGGCTTTATGTTGTTCTTATTAGTGGTTTTAGCCAAGCCAATAATGGAAATGTTGCACCAACCTAAAGAAGTAATTGCTTTGGCCAAACCTTTTGTGGATTGGGTCGCTTTTTCTTTAGTTCCGCTGATTATTTACCAAGGTTACAAACAGTTTGCCGATGGTTTATCGATGACCAAAATCTCGATGTATGCTATTATCATGGCGAACGTTTTACACGTTATTATCAATTATCTTTTGATATATGGGATTTGGTTTTTTCCAAAAATGGGAATCATAGGCGCGGCTTTGGGAACGGTGATTTCAAGAATTGCAATGGTGACTTTTATGCACGTTATTTTATCCAGAAAAGAAAAATTGAAACCTTATTTTCAAGATTTTAGTTTTGATGAAATCAAGAAATCAACCCTAAAAAAGATAATCAATTTAGGACTGCCATCTGCTATGCAAATGTTGTTTGAAGTCGTTTTATTCACGGCAGCGATTTGGCTTTGTGGGAATATTGGTAAAACAAGTCAGGCCGCGAATCAGATTGCGTTGAGTTTGGCTTCAATGACGTTTATGTTTGCCATGGGATTGAGTGTGGTTTCAATGATTCGTGTCAGCAACCAAAAAGGATTGAACGATTACAAGCAGTTAATTGTCGTAGCGCGGTCTATCTTTTTATTGGCGATTATCATTGAAATACTCTTTGCCGTTATGTTTGTGGCTTTGCACCAAATTCTGCCTTATTTGTTCCTCAATATGGACAATAAAATGCAATTGTTAGACAACGCCGAAGTGATTGCGATTGCCGGTAAATTGCTTTTAGTGGCAGCAGTTTTCCAAATTTCTGACGGTATACAAGTCGTAGTGCTTGGCGCTTTGCGTGGTTTGCAAGATGTTAAGATTCCAATGTATATTACTTTTGTGGCTTATTGGGTCATCGGATTCCCGATTTCCTATTATTTAGGACTTAAAACTGATTTAGGTGCCGTTGGCGTTTGGATTGGATTGGTTGGCGGATTAACAGCGGCCGCAATATTTTTGTATCTTCGTTTTCACTATTTAACTAAGAAGTTGTTGAGACAAAATTCATAACTCATAATTTATAACTCAAAACATGGAATTACCAAAATTCGTACTAGCAGATAACTCCGATTACCCGGATGATATTTTTGTCATTCACCTTGATTTTCCTCGCTTTATCATCAATTTAAAAGACGATGAAGTAGAATTTATGGAAGATTTAGAAGGCGAAGACGAAACCGAATTGGAAGCTGAAATGGAGCATTTAATTACGCTCGCCGGAGAGTTTTACGACAAAGAAATGGAAGGTTACGAGGAGTAACTTTTAGTGTTCAGTGTTCAGTTGGCAGTGTTCAGTAGAAAACAGCGACTGTAAACTATTTAAAGTATTTCTCCAATAAATTCATAGCCGCTACAAAAGGTGATAATTCATCATTTTGCACGGCTTTTTTGTTTTGTTCCAACAAAGCAATGATTTCAGGATGATGGTAGAAGTTGTTTTTCAACTGCTCGTTGATGGTTTCCATCATCCAATATTGGTTTTGGTCTTTGCGTTTTTCTTCAAAATAATGATTGGTTTTGACCAATTCCAAATAGTTGGAAATCGTTTGCCAAACTTCATCAATTCCGGTTTTTTCATAAGCGCTGCAAGTGGAAACAGTAGGAATCCAACCCGAACTTTTAGCCGGAAATAAATGCAATGCTCGATTGAATTCGGTTTTCGCCAATTTGGCTTTATTGATGTTATCACCATCGGCTTTGTTGATGACAATCGCATCTGCCATTTCCATAATCCCGCGTTTAATGCCTTGTAATTCATCGCCTGCGCCGGAAATTTTCAGCAACAAAAAGAAATCAACCATACTGTGAACCGCAGTTTCGCTTTGACCAACGCCAACGGTTTCAATCACAATCGTGTCAAATCCGGCGGCTTCGCAAAGGATAATCGTTTCGCGTGTTTTTCGAGCTACACCGCCAAGCGTTTCACCCGAAGCACTCGGTCGTATATAAGCGTTTTTGTCTTTGACCAATTCTTCCATGCGGGTTTTATCACCCAAAATACTCCCGTGCGAAATCGTACTACTTGGGTCAACCGCCAAAACAGCGACTTTTTTGCCCAAAGCGGTCAAGTGTTTTCCAAAAGCTTCAATAAACGTACTTTTTCCAACACCCGGAACGCCTGTAATTCCAATCCTAACCGATTTGTTGGCATGAGGCAAACAAGCAGTAATAATGTCATTGGCTTTCGCCAAATGGATAACATTGGTACTTTCCACCAAAGTAATCGCTCGACTCAGCGCAGCAATATCGCCTGACAAAATCCCGTTGACCAGTTCTTCCGCACCGGGTTGGATTTTGCGACTGCGAACCACTTTGTCCAAAGCAGATTGGCTAAAACTTTCCGGCTGCGGAATACCTTCTTTTTCGTGTAGCGCCGATTTTTTCGAATTCTTTTCCAAATAGCAGTGATGTTAGTCCAATAATCTCTTAATGATTTGCTAAAATTACTAAATGTTATTTTAATGACTAGTATATATAGTACTTTTGTGGCGTTAAAAAAGGAGAATGGAAATAGAAACTACACTTTCTAGTAGAAAAATTAACAAAGATTTAGCCCAAAAAACGGTCTACTCGATTCTTTTTTCAATCAGTTTTGCGCATTTGCTCAACGATTTAATCCAAGCGATTATTCCCTCGGTTTATCCCATTTTAAAGCAGAATTATAATTTATCCTTTTCACAAATCGGTCTGATTACGTTTGCTTTTCAGTTAACCGCTTCCATATTCCAGCCTTTTGTGGGTTATTATACCGACAAACATCCGAAACCTTTTTCGCAGATTTACGGCATGTTATTTTCCTTAGCCGGAATCATCTCCATTTCGTTTGCCAATAATTTCTATTGGATATTGCTATCGGTTATGCTCATCGGAACCGGTTCGTCTATTTTTCATCCTGAATCGGCACGAATTTCCAATTTGGCAGCCGGTAACAGAAGAGGTTTGGCCCAATCTATTTTCCAAGTTGGTGGTAATTTCGGAACAGCACTCGGACCTTTATTAGTGGCCTTAATTGTTGTCCCGCATTCTCAAGTGTACATTCTTTGGTTTATCATTGTGGCTACTATCGGATTAGGTATTTTAAGTAAAATTGCCTTTTGGTATCGTGACCATTTGATAAATCGCCAGCCTAAAAAAGTAGTTTTTGCCGACTTCCAACGTTTGTCAAAAAGCAAAGTAAAATGGGCCATTGCTATTTTGTTGATTGTTATTTTTTCCAAGTTTTTCTACTCAGCGAGTTTGTCAACATACTATACATTTTATGTAATGGATAAGTTCCATCTTTCCATCAAAGAAGCGCAATTCCACATGTTTATTTACTTGTTTGCTTATGCGGCAGGAACCATTTTTGGCGGACCTTTAGGCGACAAAATCGGAAGAAAATACGTGATATGGTTGTCGGTTTTTGGGGCAACGCCTTTTGCGTTGTTGTTGCCTTATGTCAACTTGTTTTGGACCGATGTTTTGATGATTATCATCGGAATTATCATTTCTTCGGCTTTCCCGGCGATTTTGGTTTATGCCCAAGAATTATTGCCTAGAAAACTCGGCATGATTTCCGGTTTGTTCTACGGATTTGCTTTCGGAATGGGCGCTTTGGGCTCGGCTTTGCTGGGTACTTTGGCCGATTATACTTCAATTCAATATGTGTATCACGTGTGTTCATTCCTGCCATTGATTGGCATTATTTGTTATTTTCTACCGAATTTGAAGAAGAAATAGAAGCGAATGGTTTGGGCTTTTTTGTGGTCCGTGTTCCCGCTTTTCGTTCTATCTTTTAGACCTGACAGGTTTTTAAAACCTATCAGGTCTAAAAGGATACCACTACAAATGCGAAGCATTCAACGAAAACCGCTAACAAATATTGACTTTGTGAGGTAATCAGGGCTAAAAAGGATTTGTCTTTTATTTTTGGAATCGCTACATTTACTTCTCAATTTTTACAACATGTCACTCCATCCCGAAATTATTCAAAAACTCACCATAATTGTTGGTGAAAACTATATTTACACCGACCAAGAAACCCGAAACCATTACGGTCACGACGAAACGGAAGACTATGTTTTTCCACCAAGCGTTGTTCTAAAACCTGCGAATGCTCAAGAGATTTCCGCTATTTTAAAAGTGGCCAACGATTATAAAATTCCAACTACGCCAATTGGAGCCAGAACCGGTTTAAGCGGTGGCGCTTTAAGCATTTACCAAGGTATCGGATTGTCCATGGAACGTTTGGATAAAATCATTGACATCGATGAGCAAAACCTACAAGTAACGGTTGAACCGGCAGTAATTACGCAAATTTTACGCGAAGCGGTTTCTGAAAAAGGATTGTTCTATCCTGTTGACCCGAGTAGTATGGGCAGTTGTTGGATTGGTGGTAATATCGCTGAGAATTCAGGCGGTGCAAGAGCCGTGAAATATGGCGTAACCAAAGATTATGTATTGAATTTAGAAGTGGTTTTACCCAATGGTGCCATCATTTGGACCGGAGCCAATACCCTAAAAAATTCAACCGGTTATAATTTGACCCAACTAATGGTTGGAAGTGAAGGAACACTTGGCGTAATTACCAGAGCCGTTTTAAAACTTTTACCTAAAAACAATCACAACGTTCTAATGTTGGTGCCGTTTTACAAAGCCAACGAAGCTTGTGAAGCCGTTTCAGCGATTTTCCGCGCCGGAATTGTACCAAGTGCTTTAGAGTTTATGGAACGCGATGCTATTGACTGGACACTTCAATTTGTGGAAGGTATAAGTGTAAGTATAAAACCAGAACACCAAGCGCATTTATTGATTGAAGTGGATGGCAATTATCCGGAGATTTTAATGCTGGAAGCCGAGAAGATTTTATCAGTAGTAGAACAATTTGAAATCGATGAAGTTTTATTTGCGGATACCGAAGATGAGAAAAATGCTTTATGGAAAATGCGTCGTTCCGTAGCGGAAGCGGTAAAATCGAATTCAGTTTACAAAGAAGAAGACACAGTTGTGCCTAGATTCATGTTGCCTGAACTGTTATCAGGAATCAAAAGAATAGGCGCAAAGTATGGTTTTAAATCGGTTTGTTATGGCCATGCCGGCGATGGCAATTTACACGTGAACATTATTAAAGGCGATATGACGGATGACAATTGGCAAACACAAGTGCCACTTGGAATTCGAGAGATATTTGAATTGACGGTTTCGTTAAAAGGCACTTTATCCGGTGAACATGGTATCGGATTTGTACAGAAGAATTTTATGGATATTGCTTTTAGCAGAACCCATTTGGAACTAATGGAAAGCATCAAGCGCGTTTTTGATCCGAATAATATCTTGAATCCCGGGAAGATTTTTCCGGATGAAGTTTAAGTTTTTAACCACTAAGGTCACCAAGAATGCACAAAGAGCACAAGGTTGTTGAAACTTTGTGCTCTTTGTGGTTTAAAACTAATCTCTTTTCGGAGTTTGTTTTTTGACTCTTTTCTCCTCTTTTTTCTCCTTTGCGGTCTTCAGAGGTTCTTTTTTAGCCGCTTTCTGAACGTCTTTTCCTTTTGCCATGGTTATATAGTTTTTTAGTTTGGTATCAAATGATATAAGTAAAGGTAAAACTATTTATTTAATCCTAAAGCCGTTTTTACATTTTCATCAAAAATCGATTGAAAAGCGGTCAATTGTTCGGGATTATCAAAATTGAAAAACTTCCATTTACCATCGGTGGTTTCATCAAAAACGGCCAAGTAAGTCGACATTTTCTTTACATTAAAACTGTTTCTGTTGGGTTCAAAAGTAACGTCTTTAGTACTATTGACTTCCTGCAACCAGACTTTTTTCTCTGCAGCTTGTTCCGAAGTCAATTTGGCTTCAAAAAAGTACCGTTTCGGAATGCGAATGGTTATGATACAAAACGATTTTTCGTTTATTTTTTTTATGGGCGCATACTGAAGCGGAACACTTTGCAATTGGTACCGCAAACGGTATGCTTCATTTTCGTAGTGAAGTTCTGTTTTTTCAAGTAAAATTTCCTTACCAATATTGGTCACCATTGGCGGATAGGACAAATTTGCAATGGCTTCAAAATCCATTAAAAAGTTGGCTTCGTAAAGTTTTTGTGCTGATGTTTTCAACGTTTCAATACTTTGCGAAAAGCAGTTGAAAGTGATGAAGAAAAGCAGAAAAGAAAGGTTTTTTAGTTTCATATTGACTTAATCTTTATCCAAATATAAAAAAATCCCCAACAGTTCAAACCGTTGGGGATAATTTAAGAGTGTTTGCGGTAAAAATTATTTTTTGGCTACAATATCAATTACAACAGTTCGGTTATAGAAACGTTCTTCGGGATATTTGTTTTCAAAAGGAGAACGATTTTCATCTTCACCTTCACCGTAAATTTCGAAGCTTACATTACGAGTGCCATATTTAGCTAAACTTTTTTCTAGAATACCTTTTACATCATTGGCTCTGGCCAAAGATAAATTTTTGTTGTATTCAGTTTCACCAATGATATCAGTGTGTCCTTTGATAATAACGGTTGAACCATTTTGAATCTTTGGGGTCACAATATCAGTTAAATATTTTTCATATATAGCAATAGATTTGGATTCGTTAAAATCATACAGTACACTAAAGCGAATACTTTCCTGAACAATTGGAGCTACGAATGGTACAATATGAATAATAGCTTCTTTAGTAACCGTTTTACCGCTGGCAGTAGTTCCGGTTAAAGTTGCTTTATAATCTCCTTCCGGCTGATTGTCTAAAATGGTTTTTACCGGAATGCTCGCAGTGGTTTCCGTATAAGGACCGTAGTTTTTTACTTTTCCTTTAGGGTCTTTTAAACTAACAGTCCATGAAGTATAAACTTCATTTGAAGCAGAGATGTCAAAAACGACAGCATCGCTATTGGCTTTTTGCTCCATAGTTATGATTTCAATGGGTTTCAAAGGTGCTTCAGGACCACTTTGAAATTCCATAAGTAGGGCAGGAGAGTTGCTTTCAATAGAGACTCTTCTGTCTCCTTCTCTTAATAAAGCTAATTCTAAGGTACCACCCGGTTGTTCCGAAGCGATTACCGGTTTTACTCTTCCTTCAATAGCAATTCTGTTTTCATTAATGCTAAAAATAGTCACCAAATAAGTTTTGATAGATTGCGCCATGACATTCCCATCATCAGCTCCTTCGTTTGAAGAACCAACTAGAGTAACCGTTGCGGATGGATTTTTACCCATACGGTCTCCAAGAATATTTAAGATGTTATAATATACAATCATCTGACGTTCTGAGCGGCCTGACATATTTTTTGGGGTACTTAAGTCGATTTGGTCTTCCTTAAAATCAGCTACTTCGTTTTTGTTTAATAAAATATAACGACTGGAGATTTCAGCGGAACCGGCATCGAAGAAAACATAATTACGTATCGGGAATACCTCTCTTACTTTTCGAGTGGTAGCATCATTGGTAGGTGTTGTAATGGTAAGTTGTAGTTCTCCGGCGGCAGGAGTTTCAACAGGTTGTCCTTGACCAAATTTCAAGACTACACCAGCTCTCAAGGTAGATACATTCCAAGTTTCGGTGGAACGCGGATTTTGTCCAAAGTAAGGATGATACGTTACAAAAGGCGAAACTACCCATTGCGTTTTGGCTGTTTCGGAGTTGATGGGAATATCATAACCCATACCTATTTGCATAGAAACGATGGTGTTTTTTATTTCACTAAAATCACCTTTCACGGCAGGACTAGCTTCTTGTAGGGGAAAATTAGGATTGATCCCTAATTGGTATTCAAAAGATTTAGACTGATTGAAAGCAATTCTTGGGCCGCCATATAAATAAAAATTAGATTTAAACGGGGCATAACGCAAGCTTGGTTCAATGGTAATATAACTCAATTCAGCATTCAAATCGGCCGGACAATCACAAGGGGTAATTACTTGATTGAATTTACCACTTCTGTTGTCATAACCGGCTTGTAATATGAAACCAAATTTGGAATCTGCCGGATGGTATTCTATTGTCGGCGCCAAAAACAAACCGGCACCAAAACCATTATGGAAAGCGGTAGGCGATCTAAAATCGGCATTCATTTGTTGGGTAGAACCGCGGTAGAAATTTAAATTGGCCCCTGTGGCCACGCCAAACCACCAAGAAGATTTAGTATATTGTATTTCTTGAGCTTGTAAGGTCGTTAAGCTAATCAGGAACATAAAAGCAATCAGAATACTATTTTTTATAATTTTCATTTTTGGTAATTGGATATGATGGGATTTATTGGGTGTTGTATTTTTGTTTTTCATAATCGTAGGTTTATTAATCCCGTTCGAAAACGGGATTTTATTAATAACTTGAAAATAAATTAATCACTTTGATTAAGGCACATTAATGGTTGTATTAACCATTGTAACCGAAGCTACCAGTGAAATAGCTCTTCCGTTTAATACCGTTTGTGCGGCGTTACCGGCAGTTGAAAATGTTACTCCTGAATTGGCTATAATGGTTCCAACCATGACACCACCACCTGCAGCATTGATAGTTGCTGCACTACCTACATACCAAAAGACATTCTTAGGTAGGGCACCATTAATCAAATTAACGCTTTTAGCACCGGTTGGTCCGGCGATGCCAACAGTTAATCCTGACGCGGTTTGAAAAATCCAAACTGCATTTGGATCACCTTGAGCATCTAATGTTAAATTTCCATTGCTGATATTGAAAGTGCCACTGGCTGATTTATAAATACCAGGTGCTAAAGTAAGACCTCCTAATTCCCCTGCCCCAGGATCAGTACCGCCCGGCATAGATGCGGGTGAAATACTCAGATAAGCAGCATTGGCATCGGCTAAACCTTGGGTCGCAATGGCAAATGAAGTTGCTGTTCCGGGTGCCGGTGGGGCAGTATAAATGGCGCCGGTTACCAGCCCTTTATTCAAGGGTGTTTCAGTGTAAATAGCTGTTGCATCATGAAAACCGGTTACTAAAGTTGAAGCGGCAGTAGTAGAGATGCTTCCATTATTTATAACGGTGTTTAACCCTTGATTGGTTATTCCGGCGTTACCACCAAAAGCACCAAACATAGCTGCCGAACCTAAATCAGGTGAAACGGAATTATTCAGTGTAGTAAAGTTCCATACATAATCATTAGCCAAAGCTATACCTGCTACATTTTTAGCGATCGTACTGATAGTTGCCGTGTAGGTTGTATTTTCTAAAAGTAAATTTGTTGGGGTAAATGAAGCTGTGGTTCCAACATAAGTCACATTTCCTGCTATTACATTGTTTCCTTGTTTCAGTGTAAAACTTGTAGGGATTGTAAGGGGATTCATGGCCATATCAAAAGTTGCCGTAATCACTTTGTTGAGCTGTACTTCGTTTTCGTTTGAAGTTGGGCTTGTCAATATAACTTTGGGAGCAATGCTAGTGCCTGTAGTAAAGTTCCATACATAATCAATTGCCATTGATGTTCCAGCAATGTTACTCGCGCCGGTAGTGATTGTCGCCGTATAAACTAAGTTCGGAGCCAAATTAGCGTTTGGTGTAAAGAAGGCATTATTTCCAACATAAGTAACTACACCAGTTACCGAAGTTACGCCTTGTTTTAAGGTAAAGGTAGTGGCATTGATTGTTGAGGCATCCATTGGCATATTAAAGGTGGCTCTAATTACCTTATTCAATACAACATCTGTTTCATCATTAACCGGGCTTGTTGCGGTAACTTTTGGTTGCAGTGTTGTTCCTGTAGTGAAAGTCCAAATGTAATCTTGTTGTAAAGCATTGCCGTTTAAATCTTTAACAGCTGTGGTTACCATACCAACGTAAGTTGTGTTAGGCGTCAAATTTACATCAGGAATAAAAGTAGCTGTAGTACCGGAATAACTTATAATGCCTGCAATTGCATTGCTTCCGACTATAGTAAAGGTAGATGAGTTGATGGTGTTGGGATCAATTTCTTCGTTGAACGTTACCGTAATGATTTGGTTCAAAGGAACACTTGTAGCGCCGTCAAGAGGATTTGTAGCAGTTACAACCGGACATAATCCAATTGTTTCCTGAAAATCATCTTTCGCACAACTGGTAATCAAAGTTGCAACAGCAAGTGCCATAGTAACTAGTAGGTTTTTTTGTTTCATTTTTATTTTTAATTTGGAAGGACAAAGGTGCGTTATTAACTTCCGTTATAGTTATACATAAACCCCATCGAGTTATACTTTTCACAGTTATATTTTCAAATCACGGCAAAAAAAATCCTCAACAGTTTGAACTATTGAGGATTGTATTACTTTTTAACGGAATTCATTTTACAATTCTTCCAGCTGAATGCGTTTTTTGTATTGCTTGATTTGTTTGAAATAGGTTGGTGTCAGTCCGGTTACTTTTTTAAATTGGGTTGACAAGTGAGAAACGCTACTATATTCCATTAAGTAGCTTATTTCTGTGAGTGATAATTCATCATACAAAAGCAATTCTTTTACACGCTCTATTTTATTTAAAATGATATAATTGACAATAGTAGTTCCGGTAACTTCTGAAAATAGATTTGCCAAATGGGTGTAATTATAGTCCAGTTCTTTACTTAAATATTCTGAAAAATTTACTTTAGGATATTTTTCGGCGTAATGTACCAATTCTATAACAACGTTTTTGGTTCTTTCAATAAGTAGTGATTTTTTGTCATCAATTAATTCTAATCCTTTTTTCAACAGTGCTTTGCGGAGCATTTCTCTGTCTTCAGCATGAATGTTTTTTTTGAGGACTACTTCGCCTAAATCAATCGTGGTGTGTTTTAATTTTAACTTGTCTAATTCCTCTTTCACTGCCAACTTGCAACGAAGTGAAACCATGTATTTAATGTGTATTTTCAAGGTAAATGTATATTGGGTTATAAAAGGAAGAATGGTTTTCTTCCAATTCTTGTAAAGGTACTCTATTAAATCGCGCAAAGGTAATTTATTTTACAGTTGCCCATTTATATAAATCCGGGCTAGATTTGTATATTTCTCAGTTTTAGACCAAAAAAAATCCCCAACAGTTTTAACCGTTGAGGATTATTATATTATTACAATCTGCTAACTGAGAATGAGACTGTTAACTATTCGTTTAACAAAACCCATTCACCGGAAGCCAACATGCTTTCGGCTTTTTTGTATTTGGTGGTTTCCGTTTTACCGCTCATGACGTGCTTAATTGTCACAGTATCGTTGCGGTTTATTTTCGGAGTTTCTCTTACGATGGTTTCTGTTACTTGCGGACGTTGTTGCGTTTGACCCGCTTCACGATTAGCACTTTCGCTACTTTCGATCTCGTCTTTGCTTTCGGTGTAATTTTGCTTTTGGCGTACTTGTCGCGCTTCCTGAATGTTTTGGTTTTGCTGAGGCAAATCGCCTTTGAACAAGAACGAAATCACTTCTTTATTCACACCATCTAACATTGAACTGAACAATTTAAACGCTTCCAACTTGTAAATCAGTAACGGATCTTTTTGTTCGTGAACCGCTAATTGTACCGATTGTTTTAACTCATCCATTTTGCGTAAGTGTTTTTTCCAAGCTTCGTCAACAATGGCTAAAGTGATATTTTTCTCGAAATCGGCCACTAATTGTGCGCCATTAGATTCAAAGGCTTTTTTCAAATCGGTTACCACGTTTAAGGTTTTTATTCCGTCTGAAAATGGTACAACGATGCGCTCAAATTTATTGCCTTCTTTTTGGTAAACATCCGCTACAATCGGGAATGCTTCGCGAGCACTTCTTTCTGTTTTTTCATTGTAATAGGCTAAAGCTGCTTTATAAACTTTACCCGTAATCTCCATTTCGGATAATTTCTCAAATTCGTTAGCCGAAATTGGTGACGTAATCGAGAAGTAACGAATCAGTTCAAATTCGAAGTTTTTAAAATCATTTCTGCCTTTGTTTTCACTTACGATTAATTCACAAGTGTCATACATCATGTTGGCAATATCCAGTTTCAAACGCTCTCCGTGCAAAGCATGACGACGACGTTTGTAAACTACTTCTCTTTGCGCATTCATCACGTCATCATATTCTAGCAAACGTTTACGAGTTCCAAAGTTGTTTTCTTCGACTTTTTTCTGAGCGCGTTCAATGGATTTGGTCATCATCGAATGCTGAATTACTTCACCTTCTTTCAATCCCATTCGGTCCATGATTTTAGCTACCCTATCGGAACCGAATAAACGCATCAAGTTGTCTTCCAAAGACACATAAAACTGCGAGCTTCCCGGATCACCTTGACGACCGGCACGACCACGCAACTGACGGTCAACTCGACGCGAATCGTGACGTTCCGTACCAATGATGGCCAAACCTCCGGCAGCTTTAACTTCAGGCGTTAATTTAATATCGGTTCCACGACCGGCCATATTGGTTGCGATAGTTACTACGCCCGGTTTTCCGGCTTCGGCAACGATATCGGCTTCTTTTTTGTGCATTTTAGCATTTAATACGTTGTGTTCAACACCGCGCATTTTCAGCATTCGACTCAATAATTCAGAAATCTCTACCGAAGTAGTTCCAATCAATACCGGACGACCGGCTTTTGACAACTCAGTAACATCTTCAATCACCGCGTTGAATTTCTCACGCACCGAACGGTAAATCAAATCTTCTTTGTCTTGACGCGCCATTCCTCTGTTGGTTGGAATTTCGACTACGTCTAATTTATAAATCTGCCATAACTCACCGGCTTCGGTAACTGCGGTTCCGGTCATACCGGCCAGTTTACTGTACATACGGAAATAATTCTGTAATGTAATCGTAGCAAAGGTTTGTGTTGCGGCTTCAATAGTTACATTTTCTTTGGCTTCAATGGCTTGGTGCAATCCGTCAGAGTAACGACGACCATCCATGATACGACCGGTTTGTTCATCAACGATTAGAATTTTGTTGTCCATGATAACGTATTCTGTATCTTTTTCGAACAAAGTGTAGGCTTTCAATAACTGTGTCAGTGTATGAATTCTCTCTGATTTTACCCCGAAGTCTTGGAATAATTTTTCTTTGGCTTCTGCTTCTTGGTCTTTTTCCAAGTTTTGTTTTTCGATATTGGCAATTTCAGTTCCGATATCCGGTAATACGAAGAAATCTTCTGAAGTATCTTTGGATAAAAATTTGATTCCGTTATCGGTCAATTCTACTTGGTTGTTTTTTTCTTCGATTACAAAATACATGGCTTCGTCTACTTCCGGCATTCTGCGGTTATTGTCTGACATGTATTCGTTTTCAGTTTTTTGTAAAAGCGCTTTTATACCTTCTTCACTCAAAAACTTGATTAACGCTTTGTTTTTAGGTAACGAACGGTAAGCTCTCAACAGTTGAAAACCACCGTCTTTCGTGTTTCCTTCTTTGATTAAACGTTTGGCTTCGGTTAAGAATCCGTTAGCCAATTGGCGTTGTAAACTATAAAGATTTTCGATTTTTGGTTTCAATTCGTTGAATTCGTGACGGTCACCATCAGGCACCGGTCCTGAAATAATCAACGGTGTTCTCGCATCATCAATCAATACCGAATCCACCTCGTCGACAATCGCGTAGTTGTGTTTTCTTTGTACCAAATCTTCCGGTGAATGTGCCATGTTATCACGTAAATAGTCGAAACCGAACTCGTTGTTGGTTCCATAAGTGATATCAGCTTCGTAGGCTTTTCTACGAGCATCTGAGTTTGGAGAGTGATTATCAATACAATCCACCGTTAAGCCGTGGAATTCGAATAATGGTGCTTTCCAAGTGCTATCACGTTTTGCCAAATAGTCATTCACGGTTACTAAGTGAACACCATTTCCGGTCAAGGCGTTTAGGTAGAGCGGAAGTGTTGCCACTAATGTTTTTCCTTCACCGGTTTGCATCTCGGCAATTTTACCTTCGTGTAATACGATACCACCAATCAACTGAACGTCGTAGTGTACCATATCCCAAGTGATTTCTTTTCCGGCAGCATTCCAGGAATTCGCCCAGATGGCTTTGTCACCGTCTAAAGTGATATAGGATTTTGTGGCAGAAAGCTCTCTGTCTTTTGGCGTAGCCGAAACGGTAACCGAAGTATTTTCTTTAAAACGACGTGCGGTTTCTTTGATTACTGCGAAAGCATCAGGAAGGATTTCGCTCAAAACTTTTTCAGTGATTTCGTAAGCTTCTTTTTCCAGAGCGTCGATGGCAATGTAGATATCTTCTCTTTGGTCGATGTCAACGGTATTTTCGGCTTCGATTTTTTTGGCTTCAATCTCGGCGTCTTGTTTGGCGCGAGCTTGTTTTATTTTTTCTTTGAACTCGGCGGTTTTGGCTCTTAGTTCGTCGTGTGATAAAGCAACTAAAACAGGTTCTAAAGCTTTTATTTTAGTGATATAGGGTTGCGTTGCTTTGACGTCTTTTTGCGATTTGTCGCCTACAAAAGCTTTGATAATGCTATTAATGAAACTCATAATGGGTTTGTATTTTTATGTTTTGATTTTCCTGTTGAAGGAGTGCAAATTTAAACAAAAAAAAAGCCCTAAACGGACTTTTTTCATTGTTGTGATTGTTTATTTTTTTAATATTCATCCTCGTTCCAAAGGTAATCTTCGTCTGTTGGATAATCCGGCCAAATCTCTTCCATTGATTCGTAGATTTCACCTTCGTCTTCTATTGATTGCAAATTCTCTACTACTTCTAGTGGAGCACCTGTTCGTATAGCATAGTCGATAAGTTCATCTTTGGTAGCTGGCCAAGGCGCATCGCTTAAATAGGATGCCAATTCTAATGTCCAATACATCTTCTGTCGATTTTAGTTTATGCAAAAATAAATTTTATACTGAAAAAGTCAAGTTTTTTTTGATTTATTTTTAAGTAAGTTTAAGAACGTCCTGTTTCAGTGATCAGTCTCAGTCTCAGTTTGAAGAAACTGAACACCGAATACTGAGACTGTTTACTTTCGTGGAATCCATTTTACTTCCTCCGCTTGCAGGTCAAAGGACAACTTCCGTGCCAAGACAAAAAGGTAGTCAGAAAGTCGGTTCAGGTACTTGATAACCTGTTCGTCTGTTGGTTCTAATTCGTGTAAATGGGTAGCCAAACGTTCGGCTCTACGGCAGACACAGCGCGCAATGTGACAATATGACACGGTAGTATGACCGCCGGGCAAGACAAAGTGTGTCATTTGTGGTAAAGCAGTATCCATGCTGTCGATTTCATTTTCTAAAAAGGCGATATCTTCTTCCGAAATTCGGTTGATGTTTAATCGAGGTTGGCCGTTTTTGAGCATTTCTTTTTCGGGTGGTGTGGCCAAAATGGCGCCTACGGTAAATAGACGGTCTTGGACTTCAATCAAAACATTCTTGTATAAAACATTAATGTCTTGGTCTCGAATTAAGCCGATGTGGGAGTTGAGTTCGTCAACGGTGCCGTAACTTTCGATACGGATATGGTGTTTTGGGACACGAGTGCCTCCAAAAAGTGCGGTGGTTCCGGTGTCGCCGGTTTTGGTGTAGACTTTCATGAGTTGCTGAGTTTCTGAGTGGCTAAGTTACTGAGTTTTTTTTAAAGTTGCTGAGTTGCTGAGTTACTGAGTTGCTGAGTTTTTTAAAGTGGGCAAAAATACAAATGGATTACTAACTAGCCCTGATTGAAGCAAATTACCGTGTAATGCGAAAAGCAGGAAAATGGATGGCTTATAAAGCCCGAGCCATTCGCTCCTTTACTTCTAAAAACTTAGTTTAAATCTACAAATGGTCTACATTAGGAGTATCACTTTCGATAATGCCGTCGCGTAATCGGATGATTCTGTGGGCGTATTTGGCGATGTCTTCTTCGTGGGTTACGAGAATTACCGTGTTGCCATTTTTGTGGATATCGTTGAAGAGGTTCATGATTTCGACCGAGGTTTTACTGTCGAGATTTCCTGTTGGTTCATCGGCTAGAATGATTGAAGGTTTATTGACCAAAGCTCTGGCAATGGCTACACGTTGGCGTTGTCCGCCCGAAAGTTGGTTGGGTTGGTGGTCCATTCTGTCGGCTAAACTCACTTGGGTCAATACTTCTGTCGCGCGCGCATTTCGTTCAGATTTTGAATATCCGGCGTAAATCATGGGCAAAGCTACATTATCAAGTGCAGTAGTTCTTGGTAAAAGATTGAAGGTTTGGAACACAAATCCGATTTCTTTGTTTCGGATTTCTGCCAAATCGTCGTCGTGCATTTGGCTGACGTCATTCCCGTTTAAGATATAAGTTCCTGAGGTTGCTGAATCCAAACAGCCTAAAAGGTTCATCAGCGTTGATTTTCCGGAACCTGATGGTCCCATTAGGGCAACATATTCGCCTTTGTTGATTTGTAAATCGATGCCTTTTAAAACGTAGATGGTTTCGCTTCCTAATTGGAAATCTCGTTTTAAGTCCTTTATATTGATTAATGGATTTGCCATTGTTTGCTGAAAATTGAATTTGTCCAATAAGTAGTAAATATAGAGATAATGTTACAAATTGGGTTAGAATTTTAAATCAATGAATTATGCAACTATTGAGGATAATTGTATAATAGTTTAGCGGTTTATTCAGAGTAATTTTACAGGAACATTAAAACTTAAAATGATGAAAAACAGAATAATTAGATATGGAGTATTTTTTACTGCATTGGTGAGTTTTGTCTCTTGTAAAGACAAAGAAGCAGAAACGGCTGCAGACGAAAGAATAGCTGCTTTAGAAAGCTATGTAGATTCGCTTGAAAACGTAAAAACTGAGGATGCGGAAGCCAATTGGGAACAAATCTCAGCTGATTATGACAGAAGAACGGCAGAATCAAACGAGGCTATTGCAACCTTAGGGGATGATATTAAGCCACGAAATCAGGCTAGATTGGATTCGATTAATGCCAGATATTTTGTAATTAGAACTTCGGTAGAAACTGCTAAAGTTCCGGTTAAAGTGAATCCGAATCAAGCGCTTAGAGATACTTTCTTTGGTGCCGGTAAATTGGGAGAAGACATGAATTTCAGTTGGGTAAACAAAGACAACATTCTTGACACTTACCAGACTTTCTTTGATGCTTACAAAAACAATAAAGAAAATTTCACAAGAGAAGATTATGACGAAGTAAAATTGATTTATGAAGCTTTAGACAGCAGAAAAAATACGGTTGAAAAAGAAGGTTTGTCTTCTGAAGACAACACTAAAATAGCTTCGATTAAATTTAAGTTTGCACCGATGTTCAAAATGAACAGAATCGGGGCAAAGGCAAGAGAAAATGAAGAAGCAAAAGAATAATTTTTTTTGAATTGGTTTGTTAATTAGGAAATGGTGATCAGTGATGGTCACCATTTTTTTAGGTTCGAATGACAAAATGTTCTTTCTCTTGTTCGGTTCTAAAGAAAACAATTCCCCATTGAAAAGTATCAATTGTTACGGTTACTTTCGGATGGTTTTTGATGATTTCCCAAGCTTCTTCCATGTCTAGGCTCCAATGGATATCATCAAAAATCCAAACGGTTTCGTTAGTGATTGTCGGAAGTAATAATTCGAAATAGTTTAAAGTCGCTTGTTTGGAATGATTGCCGTCGAAGTAAATGAGTTGGAAGTTGGAAGTTGGAAGTTGGGAGTTGGTTAAGAATGAATTAAACTCAGTTGTAACCGAATTGATATTGGTTAATTCAAATTCTTCAAATTGTTTTTTGGCGACAGCCAAAGTATTTTCGCATCCTTCAAGTGTAGTCATTTTTGCTTTAAGATTGCCAAGTGATAAAGCTGAAGTCGCTAAACCTAATGAAGTTCCTATTTCTAAAACATTTTCAGGCTGAAAATAATTGGCGATTCTAAAAAGTAATTCCGCTCGTTTTGGTGTAATTCCGGCAGTTTTCGCAATTTGATTTATCGCACGATTGTTGCTTTTGAAAACTTTGGAACCGGCGCCAAAATCAGTAACTTCAACAGTATTTTTGTTTTCTAAAAGCGATTTTCTGTAGTTTTTTAAAATCGAATATTCGGGATATTGTTGCTTATCATAAAAACATTTCGTCACCAAATCAAACACAAACGGCGAATGCACTCCGTGTTCGTTTTTGGAGTGATAGAGTAAGTTTAGATATGATTTTATTTGTTGTAACATATTAAAGTGTTCAGTGTTCAGTGTTCAGTGTTCAGAACTGATGACTGACCACTGCCAACTGACCACTATTTTTATTCCATTTTACTCGAAAGTTCAAACCAACGTTCTTCTTTAGCTTCCAGTTTTTTTATAATCACCTCCAATTCGTTGGCTTTTTTCGTGATGTCGACATCAGCTACTTTGCCTTCTGCGAATTGGTTTTCGATTTGTTTTTTCTCGTATTCTAAGTCTTTGATTTCGCGTTCGATTTTGCTGAATTCTTTTTGTTCGTTAAAATTCAAGCCCGATGTGGTTGGATTGTTTTGTTTCCAATTGTTCTTTTCGGTAGAAACGCTGGATAAAGTTTTGGGTTCAGCCGAATCTTCATAAGCTCTGAAATCAGAATAATTTCCGGGGAAATCTTCAATTTGTCCTTCGCCTCTGAAAATAAACAAATGATCCACAATTTTATCCATGAAATACCTATCGTGGGAAACCACCAATAAACAGCCCGGATAATCCAAAAGGAAACTTTCTAGTACATTCAACGTTACTATATCCAAGTCATTCGTAGGCTCATCGAGTATCAAAAAGTTCGGATTTTGGATTAACACCGTACACAAATACAATCGCTTCAATTCGCCACCGCTTAGTTTTTCTACAAAGTCGTATTGTTTTTTGGCATCAAATAAAAAACGCTCTAGCAATTGCGAAGCCGAAATGATTTTCCCTTTTGTGAGCGGAATGTATTCTCCATATTCTTTGATGATGTCAATGACTTTTTGTCCCGGTTTCGGATTGATACCGCTTTGGGTGTAATACCCAATTTTAATTGTGTCACCAATAATCACTTTGCCCGAATCGGGCACCATAGTTTTGGTTAGTATGTTTAGGAAAGTCGATTTCCCGGTGCCGTTTTTACCAATGATACCAATGCGTTCGCCACGTTGGAAATCATAAGTAAAATTATCTAATATGGTTTTTTCTTTGAATTTTTTGTTCAGTTTGTACAGCTCGATAATCTTGCTGCCCATGCGTTCCATGTTGATTTCGAGTTCAACTACGTTTTCTTTACGACGACTTTCGGCTTTTTCTTTAATTACATAAAAGTCATCTTGGCGCGATTTTGATTTGGTCGTTCTCGCTTTCGGTTGGCGGCGCATCCAAGCCAATTCTTTTACGAAAAGGTTTTGCGCTTTGTCGATAGAAGAATTTTCCATGGCAATTCGCTCTTCTTTTTTCTGTAAATAATAAGAGTAATTGCCTTTGTATTGGTATAACTTTCCGTTGTCGAGTTCGATGATTTCGTTACAAACGCGTTCCAAGAAGAAACGGTCGTGCGTTACCATAAACAGCGTGATGTTTTCTTTGGCAAAATAACTTTCCAGCCACTCAATCATTTCCAAATCCAAGTGATTCGTCGGCTCATCCAATATCAATAAATCAGGACGATTGATTAGAATAATGGCCAAAGACAAACGTTTCTTTTGTCCACCCGAGAGTGATTTTACTTTGAGTTTTAAATCGTCTAACTTTAATTTGGATAAAATTTGTTTGAATTGGGTTTCAAAATCCCAAGCATTGTGGCGGTCCATTTCGTCGAAAGCCAATTGGTATTTTTCCTCGTCTTCCGGGTTTTTCAACGCTTTTTCGTATTGTTCAATTACATGCAGGATATCATTATCCGAAGCGAAAATACTTTCCTCAATCGTCAATTCTTCCTGTAGCATGTTATTTTGAGAAAGAAACGCCATTTTCAAACCTTTTCGAATCACAATTTGCCCGGTATCCGGTTCATCTTCGCCATTAATCATTTTCATAATTTGGGTTTTTCCCGAACCGTTTTTGGCAATGAAGGCGATTTTTTGGTCTTTGTTTATGCCAAACGAAAGGTTAGCAAACAAGGTTCTTTCGCCAAAGGACTTCGATATATTTTCTACTGAAAGGTAATTCACGGGTGACAATTTTTTGCAAAAGTAGATTATATTTGTCAAATGCAACTATCCGTTATCATCCTTAATTATAATGTACGCTACTTTTTAGAGCTCTGTGTTTTGAGTGTGCAAAAAGCCATTCAAAATTTGGATGCCGAAATCATTGTTATCGATAATAACTCTTCCGATGACAGTTGCGCCATGATGAAAAAGCGTTTTCCGAATATCAAGCTCATCGAAAACAAAGAAAATGCAGGCTTTCCTAAAGGCAACAACATTGCGGTCAAAGAAGCCAAAGGCGAGTATTTGTGCATTTTAAATCCGGACACGGTTGTAAGCGAAGATACGTTTGAAAAAATACTGAATACTGAACACTGGAAACTGAACATTGGAATTATTGGTTGCAAACTCATCGACGGCACCGGAAACTTTCTACCCGAAAGCAAACGAGGAATTCCAACGCCTTGGGTAGCTTTTACTAAGATATTTGGTTTGTATAAAATCTTTCCGAAGTCATCATTATTTAATAAGTATTATGCCCAACATTTAGCCGAAAACCAAACCGGAAAAGTGGATATTCTCGTTGGTGCTTTTATGGTGATGAAGCGAGAATTATACAACGAATTAGAAGGTTTTGACGAAAACTGCTTTATGTATGCCGATGATATAGATTTGTCTTATCGTGCTTTGTTGTTGCAAAAACAGAACTATTATTTTCACGAAACCACAGTCATTCATTACAAAGGAGAAAGCACGGTAAAAGATGCCACTTACATGAAGCATTTCAGAGGATTTATGAATTTCTTCTACCAAAAGCATTTCAAACGCTCGTTTTTTTTCAATCTAATGGCGAGATTGGGTGCGTTTTATTTTTCAATAGTCAAAGTTTTTAAAGGCAAAGCAAACCCAAAGGTAAAACCCAATCAATACATTTTAGTTTCTGATAATGAACCGTTAAAAGAAAAATTAGCATCCAAATTGCAAAAAAGTATAGAAAGAATGCCATTAGAAAATGGGAAAATAGTAATTTCGCAAACGATTTCGAAGGCTAAGAATATCGAGGTTATTTTAGATACCAATTATTTAGGTTTTAAAAAAGCCATTGCCTTTTTGGAAGAAAACAAAAACAAGTCGTTTACTTTTAAATTGTTACCTGTTGAAAGTAATTTCATCATTGGAAGTAACAGTAGCAACGATAGAGGAGAAGTGATTAATTTATAGAAAAGTGTAAAAATCGTCTTTTCTTTTATTAATTTTGCAAGCGAAACAACAAAATACAACTTTAGATTATCAATATGGCAAAGTTTGAATTGAAATTACCCAAAATGGGAGAAAGCGTTGCAGAAGCAACTATTACCAATTGGTTAAAAAACGTAGGGGAAAAAATAGACGCCGATGAAGCCGTTTTGGAAATCGCTACCGATAAAGTAGACAGTGAAGTCCCAAGCGAAGTATCGGGTGTTTTGACCGAAATTTTATTCCAAGTCAATGATGTGGTAAAAGTAGGTCAAACCATCGCCATTATTGAAACAGAAGGCGGAAGTGTTGCTGCCGCACCGGTAACTCAAGAAGTTCCTGCACCGGTTGCTGAAGTTGCAAAAACAGTAGAAGTTGCTGCTGCTATTGCCGCTCCGGCCGATTTTAAATCGTCTGATAAATTCTTCTCGCCATTGGTGAAAAATATTGCCACAGCAGAAGGCATTTCATTAACTGAATTGGAAAACATTGCCGGTTCAGGAAAAGACGGACGCGTGACTAAAGAAGATATTTTAAATTATGTGGGAAGTAGGAAGTCAGATGCCGGAAGTCAAAAACAAATTTCAACTCAACCAACACCTAACACCCAACAACCAACTTCCAACACCCAACCGGTTTCTGTAAACGGTGGCGACGAGATTGTGGAAATGGACAGAATGCGCAAGTTGATTTCAGGTTATATGGTGGCTTCGGTGCAAACCTCGGCGCACGTACAATCGTTTATTGAAGTGGATGTGACCAATATTGTAAAATGGAGAGATCGCGTTAAAAATGCTTTCGAGAAAAGAGAAGGCGAGAAACTGACATTCACCCCAATTTTCATGGAAGCCGTGGCGAAAGCCTTGAAAGATTTCCCTGGAATGAATATTTCTGTTGACGGTGATTTTATTATCAAAAGAAAAAATATCAACCTTGGAATGGCGGCTGCGTTACCAAACGGAAACTTAATTGTACCTGTAATTAAAAATGCAGACCAATTGAACCTTGTTGGAATGGCCAAAGCGGTAAACGATTTAGGTAACCGCGCCAAAGCCGGAAAACTAAAACCGGACGATACGCAAGGCGGAACTTATACGGTAACGAATGTGGGAACTTTTGGTTCAGTATTCGGAACACCAATTATCAACCAACCGCAAGTAGGCATCTTAGCATTAGGCGCGATTAGAAAAGTGCCTGCGGTTATCGAAACTCCGGAAGGTGATTTTATCGGTATCAGACAAAAAATGTTCTTGTCGCACAGTTACGATCACCGAGTTGTAGATGGAGCGCTTGGCGGACGTTTTGTAAAACGCGTTGCAGAATATCTCGAAGCTTTTGATGCTAACAGAGAATATTAAAATTTTTTATATCGTAATACAAAAACCTTTCAAGTATTTATTTGAAAGGTTTTTTAGTTAAAATCCCCACGGAATGGAACACCTTAGATATTTCAATTAAAATTTGTTATAAAAACCGTAAAATATATAAATTGTAATGAAATATATGTAACAATTTTTATTGGTATACAAAGTACTTTCGTTGGTAAAACTAAATTTAAATTATCATGAAAAGACTAACTAGCTGTGTATTTTTTTTATTTACATTCTGTATTTCATTGGCACAAGAAGTAAAGACTACAATTGTTGTAGATTCTGCTCAAGTAAAAATCGAATCGAGTAAAGCGAACATCAACGAAAAAAAATCTCAACTTAAATCGGACCTTCAAGACCAAAAGAAAATCAGCAGACAACAGAAAAAAAACGATAATAGAGCAACAGATGAGCGAAGAGAATTAGCCAAAGAGCAAAGAAAGCTTAAAAAGGAGCAAAAGCGAACTCAAAAAGAAAATAGAACGATTTCCAACGATAATGAGAAACGAAACGATTCAAAAAAAAGAGAAATTAAGCTAAATCAAAGATTAATGAATGCTAACAAAGATTTGGTTAAACTTCAAGAAAAATTTGAAAAGAAAAAAAATAAGGGGAATATGACTGCCGTTGTAAATAGTAAGTTTGAAGTAAAAATTACCAAAAAACAACTTGAAGTTAGAAAGATAGAAGAAGATATTGCAAATTTAAAGAAGTATTGAATAATATCTAATACTCATTTTCACGAGAATAGTTTATTTGAAAATTATATTACAATCGTAAAACGAAATAGTAAAATTTCGAAATTTAATTCAGATTTTATTACATCAACTTAAATCTTAATTATAAGGATTCGAATAAAAAGATGGATTTACTTATTAATAAATTTGAGGCACCAAAATAGTTTTTAATTCAAATAATTATATATCAACCCTTTTACTTTTCGAAAGGGTTTTTTTATGCCTAAATCATAAATCTTTATTAAAATATCGATAAACGGTAACATCAATATTTTATATTTGTCTGCAATAAAAAATGACAATGGAATTAAAACTCAACAGACCTATTTGCTTCTTCGACTTAGAGACTACCGGAATTGACGTAGCCAAAGACAGAATCGTAGAAATTTCGATATTCAAAGTCTATCCCAACGGAAACAAAGAAAGCAAAACATGGTTGGTGAATCCAACAATTCCAATTCCGTTTCAAGCGACCGCTATTCACGGTATTTCGAATGAAAAAGTAGCCAATGAGCCCACTTTCAAAGAATTGGCCACACAAGTGCATAATATGATTAAAGACTCAGATTTGGCCGGATTTAATTCGGACCGATTTGACATTCCGTTATTGGCTGAGGAATTATTGCGAGCTGAAGTCGATTTTGATATGAAAAACCGAGTGTCAGTTGATGTGCAAACCATTTTCCATAAAAAAGAAGAAAGAACGCTAAGTGCCGCTTACAAATTTTATTGCAATGCAAGTCTCGAAAACGCCCACAGCGCAGAAGCAGACACGATGGCAACTTACGAAATCCTCAAAGCACAATTAGACCGTTACGAGGATTTAGATAACGATATGAAAACGCTTTCAGAATACACCACTCGTAAAAAATCAGTCGATTTTGCAGGCTTTATCGCTTTGAATGCAGAAGGACAAGAGATTTTTACTTTTGGCAAACACAAAGGCGCATTAGTAGATGAGGTTTTAGACAAAGAACCGGGTTATTTCGGTTGGATACA
Source organism: Flavobacterium sp. (assembly GCF_046296355.1). GTDB lineage: Bacteria > Bacteroidota > Bacteroidia > Flavobacteriales > Flavobacteriaceae > Flavobacterium. The sequence continues at coordinate 9,488 of NZ_JBKBLM010000007.1, read as the reverse complement.
AAACGCCGAGTTTCCATTATATACCAAGAAAGTGTTGACCGGAATTAAGTTGAGAAAATTAAACACTAAAAATTGAGTGAATAGTGATTAGTAATTAGTGACTAGTAAAAGTCCTTGCTAATTACTAATCACTAATTACTAATCACTATAAAGAATGAAAATAATCTGTATCGGAAGAAATTACGTCAACCACATTGCGGAGCTCAACAACGAGCGTCCCGATGAACCCGTAATTTTCTTAAAACCGGATACAGCGGTTATCCCCAATAAATCACCTTTCGTAATACCTGATTTCAGTAATGAAATTCATCATGAAGTTGAGATTTTGGTCAAAATCAATAAAGTCGGTAAATACATTGACACTAAGTTCGCTCACAAGTATTATGACGAAATAGGATTAGGAATCGATTTTACAGCACGAGATGTTCAGAACAAGCTGAAAGAGAAGGGTTTGCCTTGGGAAAAAGCAAAAGGATTTGACGGTTCAGCGATGATTGGTGCCTTTCTGCCGATAAATGATTTTATTTCGGTGGAAAATATTACTTTTGAGTTGACCAATAACGGAAAAACCGTTCAAAAAGGAAATACAAGCCACATGTTGTGGAAAATCGATGAAATTATCTCTCATATTTCACAGTATTTCACCCTGAAAAAAGGAGATATTATATTTACAGGAACTCCCGAAGGAGTGGCCAGAGTGGCACCAAACGACATCCTTGAAGGATTCATAGAAGATAAAAAACTACTAAGATTACATATAAAATAATGGCTATAAACTACAACCTAGCGAAAGTTTACGCACTTTCAGACAACGATCCCGAATTTGTTATGCAAATCATCACTTTGTTCGTCACCGAAGTACCCGAAGACATGAAACAAATTGAATTGGGCATCAAAGAAAAAGACCACAAATTGGCTTACGCCTATGCACACAAGATAAAACCAACGCTTGATTTATTGGGAATGTCTGTGGCATTTGAAGAAATTCTTCAGGTAGAAGCTTGGACCAAAAGAGAAGGCAAACGCAAAGAAATCAACGATACTTTCGAAAGCATTCAAAGTCAAGTGGAAAAGGCAATCAAAGAAATCAAAAAAGATTTCGAAGTTTAAAATTAAGAGCAAATGGTTCGGGAATTATCGGTAATGGTAATTCCCGCTTTTCGTTACAATATCCCGAAAAATCGGGATGATTTTCTCTACAATCGGGGCTAGTTAAAAATCTATTTGCCTTTTTTTAAGCAAAATTAAAACTTAGTAACTCAGCTACTCAGTAACTCAGCAACTTATGCAAGCAACCATAGTCACCATCGGAGACGAAATCCTCATCGGGCAAATTGTCGACACCAACTCAGGTTACATCGCCAAAGCTTTAGATAAAATTGGCGTGCAAACCCACGAAATGCTTACCATATCTGATGATAAGCAGCACATTTTAGAAACTTTCGCGGCTTTACAAGATAAAGTCGAATTGGTAATTATAACCGGCGGCTTAGGACCAACAAAAGACGATATCACCAAGCATACTTTTTGCGAGTATTTTGAAGATACTTTAGTCGAAGACAAAGCAGTTTTGGCTCATGTTACTGAAATTATAGAAGGTTTTTACAAGCGACCGATTACCCAGTTAAACCGTGACCAAGCTTTAGTTCCTTCCAAATGTGAAGTGCTTTTCAATAAGATGGGAACTGCGCCCGGAATGTGGATGAAAAAAGGAAACACTGTCTACATATCGTTGCCCGGAGTGCCTTATGAAATGAAGTATTTGGTCGATTTTGAAATTGTTCCGAAAGTGGTTAAAGAATACAAACGACCCTACATTATCCACAAAACCATCATGACTTATGGTGAAGGCGAAAGTCGAATAGCAGAGAAAATTGAAAGCTGGGAAAACAACTTACCCGATTTCATCAAATTAGCGTATTTGCCAAGTCCGGGAAAAGTCAGGTTGCGCCTCACAGCCCGTGGTTCAGACAAAGAAATATTAGAAGAAAAAGTAGCCGAAAACGTAGCGTCATTAACCAAAATCATCAGCGACATTATCGTTGGCTTTGATGAAGACGAAACGATAGAAGTAATCATCGGCAGACTGCTTACCCAACAAGGCAAAACCATTGCTACAGCCGAAAGTTGTACCGGTGGAAAAATAGCGCAAATGTTGTCTTCGGTGGCCGGAGCTTCAAATTATTTCCGTGGAAGTGTGGTAAGTTATTCGAAAGAAACCAAAATAAATATCCTCGGTATTGACCCTGAGTTGATTAACCAACACGATGTTGTCAGCGCAGAAGTCGCTTCAGCGATGGCGACGAGTATTCAAAAAATGATGAAAACCGACTATGCTTTGGCCACAACAGGCAATGCCGGACCAACATCTGAACCCGGAAAAGCCGAAGTTGGTGTAGTTTTTATTGCTTTGGCTATGCCGAATGAAGTATTGGTTGCTGAGTTTAACTTTGGGCAACCCCGTGAAAAAGTGATAGATAGAACGGCAAATAAAGCACTGGAAATATTGCAGAAAGAAATTTTAAAATTTCTGCCATAAATTTTTTGTTACTACAATATATTTTGCGTAAGTTTGCACCCTGATTTTGAATAACGATAAAAGAAAAGCATAATGTCAAGAGTTTGTGACCTTACAGGTAAAAGAGCGATGGTAGGAAATAACGTTTCTCACGCTATGAACAAAACTAAGAGAAAATTTTCTGTTAACTTAGTTAAAAAACGTTTCTATCTTGCTGAAGAAGACAGATGGATTACGTTGAGAGTAGCTGCGTCTACAATTAAAACAATCAATAAAAATGGATTGGCTGCTGTTTTGAAAAAAGCAAAAGTTGAAGGATTTATTAAATAATTCTATCCCAATAAAAATAAAGTAAGATGGCAAAGAAAGGTAATAGAATACAAGTTATTTTAGAGTGTACTGAGCACAAAGGAACTGGTTTACCAGGAACTTCTCGTTACATCACCAACAAAAACAAAAAAAATACTCCGGACAGATTAGAGATTAAAAAGTTTAATCCAATCTTAAAGAGAATGACTGTTCACAAAGAGATTAAATAATTTAGAGATTTTAAATAATAAAATTTCATAATAAACAATATAAGTCATGGCAAAGAAAACCGTTGCAACGTTACAAACATCTTCAAAAAGATTAACCAAAGCTATCAAAATGGTTAAGTCTCCTAAAACAGGTGCATATACTTTCCAAGAAAGCATTATGACACCGGAAGAAGTAGATAGTTTCCTTAACAAGAAATAATTCAACAAACTCTATATATCAAAGCTACTTTCATTCGGAAGTAGCTTTTTTATTTTTATATTTGCTTCGCCAGTTCGCTTTCGCTCGGGTGTCAAACAAATTCGAATTTTCAATCCGTTTCCAATGAGTTTTTTCAAAAGAATATTTTCCTCCGAAAAAAAAGAGACTTTAGATAAAGGTCTAGAACAAACCAAGACATCATTTTTTTCTAAATTAACCAAAGCCGTTGCCGGAAAATCCAAAGTAGATGATGAGGTTTTAGACAACTTGGAAGAAGTATTAGTGTCTTCAGATGTTGGCGTTGATACCACCTTGAAAATCATACAAAGAATTGAAGCACGTGTTGCCCAAGACAAATACATGGGAACGGACGAGCTCAACAAAATCCTTCGCGAAGAAATAGCCGCCCTTTTATCGGAAACCAAATCGGGTGAAGAGACCGAATTTACCATTCCGGCCAATAAAAAACCTTATGTGTTAATGGTTGTTGGAGTAAATGGCGTAGGTAAAACGACCACCATCGGAAAATTAGCCCATCAATTCAACAAAGCCGGTTACAAAGTGGTTTTGGGCGCAGCCGATACTTTCCGTGCTGCAGCGATTGACCAATTGCAAATTTGGGCCGATAGAGTAGGCGTTCCTTTAGTAAAACAGCAAATGGGAAGCGATCCTGCTTCGGTGGCTTTTGATACTTTACAAAGTGCCGTAACCCAAAATGCGGATGTAGTGATTATTGATACCGCCGGTCGTTTGCACAACAAAGTCAACTTGATGAATGAGTTGACCAAAGTAAAACGCGTTATGCAAAAAGTCGTTGAAGACGCGCCACACGACGTTTTATTAGTATTAGATGGTTCAACCGGTCAAAATGCTTTTGAGCAAGCCAAGCAGTTTACTGCTGCAACTGAAGTATCTTGTTTGGCCGTAACCAAATTAGACGGAACAGCCAAAGGCGGTGTTGTAATTGGAATCTCAGACCAATTCCAAATTCCGGTAAAATACATTGGCGTAGGTGAAGGTATTGAAGATTTGCAGGTTTTTAATAAATTTGAATTCGTAGATTCGTTTTTTAAATAATAAATATGAACAAAGTTTTATCTTTCTTTAAAGAAACAGCCCCCATAAAATTAATAGCTATCAGTATTGGAATTGTGGCATTAAGCTATTTTATTGAAAAACCATTACCTAATGTTTTCATGGGATTGCGCTTAATCGCTTTTCTTTTATTTGTGTATGGGGCTATTCGGCTGTTAAACAGAAAATAAATTATTCGTATAAATCATTGATTTTATCCCATAAATCATTATCAAATCCCGATAAGGCGAACGTTGGATTATCAGGATTGGCGACTTCTCCCATTCTAATAATGACCATTTTCATGCTTGGTACCACATAGATTTTTTGGTCGTTTTTGCCCAAAGCCGCATACATATCGCTTGGCGCATTCGACATTAAAGTACCATTAAATTCAAACTGAAGTCCGGGTAATCGGTAAGTCGATTTACCGTTCAACCACCACAAATAGCCATAGGCCTGATTTAAAGTTTGTGAAGTCGTTGTCGCTTGGTTAAGGAAGTTTTCATTGACAATTGTAGTTCCGTCCCACTTTCCTTTATTCAAAGACATTAATCCAAAACGAGCCATATTTCTGCTCGTGCTCCAATAAACGCTAAGTCCATCTCCACTGTTAACCCATGCGCCACCGGTCATTCCGATTCTGTCTCTTAATTTTGTGTTGAAATAATTGGTCCAAGTTTGTCCACTGGCTTCCGCTACGACATCTTGTAATTTGACATACACATTGTGGTAAGCCCAACGCGTTCCGGCATCGGCTACATACTGCAAATTGGCAGGGTCAACATTATCACCTAAAGCATCATTCAACCCTGAATTCATAGACAATAAGTTTTTGCAAGTAATTAGGTTTTCCTTTGCCAATGGCGCGCTCGTCCAACCCGTACCTAAATAATCAGAAACTTTATTGTTGATGTTGATTAATCCTTCGTCTTGAGCAATTCCCGTTACGGTTGAAGTCAAAGTTTTTCCGGCGCTTGCCCAATACCAGGGAGAACTAGCCGAATGACCGTTGAAGTAATTTTCCATTACAATTCGACCATTAACCAAAATGATAAACGATTTAGTGTTTTTCAATTCTAAGTAATCTAATAAAGGTTGTACGGCATTTTGATTCCATCCCAAATCGGCTATAGATTTGGTTTCCCAAGTATTGCTGCCATCACTCGGCGGAAAGTACATTTGTTCTGCAATTGGTTCTGAATTGGAATCATCGGAGGAGCTACAATTCACCATAAAAAGGGAAGCGAAAACTAGTAGGTATATCTTTTTCATATTTTTGAGATTTGTTTTTTGGACTTTAAAAGTAATAAATAGTTTAATGTTGATAAGATTAATTTTTATTTCGCTGACTTTGTAAACTTAAAAAATTAAATTTGTGAAGGCATTAAAAACTTAAAACCATGAAAAGAATTGCTTTTGTTTTCCTTACTTTTTTATTAATTTCTTGCCAAGCTGATGTCAAAAAGGAAGACTTGACTAAGCTCAGCGGCTATTGGGAAATCAAACAAGTGACTTTGGCGGATGGAGAAAACAAAGATTACAAAGTCAATGAAACCATCGATTTCTTTGAAGTCAAAGACAATGTAGGTTTTCGCCAAAAAGTAATGCCGCAATTTGATGGTACGTTTAAAACCAACGGCATCAAAGAAAGTATCAAAGTGTTCGAAGAAAACGATAGCTATTTTATCGAATACAAAACCGAATACGGTAAATGGAATGAAGAAATTATCACCATTGAAGATTCGACTTTGGTACTTAAAAACAAACAGAATCTTATTTATACTTATAAAAAATACAAACCTTTTTCTTTAAAGTAATGGCCAAAAGACTCAGCAACGAAAGTTCGATAGGCGACGTTTTAAAAGCTTTTATCGAAACTAACAAACTCCAAAGCGGCATGGACAAAATTGACGTGCAGGAAGCTTGGAAATCGTTGATGGGCAATGGGGTCAACAGTTATACCAAAGAAGTTGTTTTGAAAGGTTCGACGTTATATGTTTCTTTAACTTCCGCGGTCTTGCGCGAGGAGTTGAGTTACGGCAAACAAAAGATTATCAAAATGATAAACGAAGAACTGCGCAAAGAAGTAGTGACTGATATAATCCTTCGTTAAGTATTGGTTTCCAAATCTTTGATGTAATCCTCATATTCGTAGAAGAAAACTTCAAACTGTGTCATCGTATCACTAAAGAAGTCAAAAATCTCGGGCCAATAACTTTTGTTGTTTAGGCTTACGCCCAATTTTTCGACCCAAATTCTACTAATCACTTTGCCACTTTCCAAATAAAAATTGCGCTCCAATATCGCTTCCGGTAGGTATTCTTCTTCCAAAATTGTTTTGAGTGACTCTATTTTTTCGAAATATATTTTGCGTTTTTCTTCGTCTTTGGGTTCAATGTCTAAAAGCACTTGCGCCTTTTTATTGTCGATGTAGAATTTGAAAGTAACGTCTTTAATCTTAGTGTCATACAACAACCATTTTCTGGGATAAGCCACGGCAAATGCGGTCCAGAATTCCTTTTTAATGCGTTGGGCTTCTTCTTTGCTGTACATTTTATTGGCGTAAATTTGGTGTGCGTTGTTTTTTTAAGGTAACTTTATATTTCTAAAACTAGGGATAATGCACTTTGAACAGTTTTTAAAATACACGCCAAAAATACAAAATGTCGCGCTACCGGCAACGCATGCCCATGCAAAAATGGCACCTGCGAACCGATTAGATTTAATAAAAGCCATCGATTTTAGTAAAGTTACCCCAAAACAAGCCGCTGTATTGATGCTTTTTTATCCTAAAGCTTCGCAAACGCATTTGGCTTTAATTCTTCGCACCAGTTACAACGGTGTGCATTCTTCTCAAATTGCTTTCCCTGGTGGAAAAGTAGAAGATTTTGATGCCGATTTAAAAGAAACAGCGCTAAGAGAAACCCACGAGGAAATTGGCGTGCATCCCAATCATATAAATGTTATTCGCGCTTTTACAGAAGTTTATATTCCGCCGAGCAATTTTATGGTGTATCCTTATTTAGGTTATAGCGAAAGCGAATTGGAGTTCATTCTGCAGGAAGATGAAGTCGCAGGTTTAGTAGAATTTCCTTTTGTAGATTTTATGGATGACAGTATCATTGTCAATACCACTATGAAAACCTCTTATGCAGGAAGTATTGAAGTGCCCGGATTTCAGGTAAAGGAACATTTCGTTTGGGGTGCCACCGCTATGATGTTGAGCGAATTGAAAGATACTTTGAAATTGGTTTTATAAGTTTTAGTTTTTGTAGATTTGCAGTCCTAAAAAATGAATTATGGGATTATTGAAACGAAATCCTTTTGGTCATATACTCTTTATCAAAAAATGGTTAATCCGCCTCTTCGGAGTTTTGACGCATCGTCGTTATCGCGGTTTTAACGAACTCCATATCGAAGGTTCTGAAATCATCAAAGGCTTACCTGATAAAAATGTACTTTTTATATCGAACCATCAAACTTATTTTGCCGATGTTGTAGCCATGTTTCACGTGTTCAATGCCAGTCTTTCGGGTCGTGTTGACAATATTAAAAACGTGGGCTATTTGTGGCAACCCAAAATGAATATTTATTATGTAGCCGCCAGCGAAACGATGAAAGCCGGTTTATTGCCTAGGATTTTGGCCTATGTTGGTGCGATAACTGTTGAACGCACTTGGCGCTCAGGAGGAAAAGACGTAAATGAAAAACGTGAAGTAAATCCTAACGATACCGAAAACATTCGCATTGCACTCGAAGACGGTTGGGTAATCACCTTTCCGCAAGGAACGACTAAGTCATTTAAACCGGTGCGAAAAGGAACGGCGCATATTATCAAACAACACAAACCTATTGTAGTGCCTATTGTAATTGACGGTTTCCGCCGTGCGTTTGACAAAAAAGGACTTCGTGTGAAAAAGAAAAACATCCTGCAATCGTTTATTATCAAAGAACCTTTGGTGATTGATTATGACAACGAAACCATAGAGCAAATTGTAGAAAAAGTAGAGTATGCCATAGAGCAACACGCTTCATTTTTAAAAGTAATTCCTGCTGAGGAAATTGCAGAGCAAGAGCGTTTGAACAAGCTGCGAAAATGGCAAGTAGATAAAGAAGATACCAATCAAGTAAAATAACCGAGTCAATCCCATTTCAGTCCTAACGAGATGGGATTTTTTTGAGTTTTCAATTACAATGTAAATTCATAATTGATAACATTGATACCATTAACTCTTTGCTTTATTAAGCGTATAAATACCGCCTGCAAAAAGAACGACAGCCAATCCAACGAAAAGATAACCTTCTTGTTTGCCCGATTCATCTGAAGCGTCTATTTTGAGTCCCAATAAGTTTACTGAAGCCGAACTATCAGCTATTTTAGTATAGCCTAAGTAACCAATTCCCAAACTGACGATGATTAAAATCGCCCCGATAATTTTTGAAGTTGTCATTTTTTTTAATTTAATGTTGGAGTAAGGTAGTCAAAAGAAACGGCATTCATACCAATAATGTTTTTTAATGCAAGTGGGTGAAGTTTAGCGCTAATGTTTTGGCTTGACTTTTGTTTATCTCTTTTTAAATCTAAAAATGAAAGTATGAAAAGTCTATTGATTATGTTATTGCTCACTACGGGGATGTATGCTCAAGAGCAAGTTTTTAACGTTCAGCAGTATTGTATTGATGAAAAACCTCTGCGAAATGGCGACTGCGATATAAAAGGCAATGCCTATTCCTTTGTTTTTCTTGATGTTAAAAAAGGGGAAGTGGTATTGTTTCTGTCTGATTTAAAATTTGTTTATCAAATTACAGCTTCTAAAAAAGATTCAAATGACACACTATATGCCCTAAAAAATGGGGTAAGCCATGCCGAGATGAGACTCAACGGCAACAAGACCAAAATAGAATTTCTACAACCCAGTCGGCATATTAAACTAACGGTTGGCAAGACAACCAAGTTGCCCAATAATTAGCAAAAATTGCAGTCCCAAAAAACCCCTCAACTAGAGAGTTTTTTTATGCACTACTTTTTTGACTCAAAATAATTATGCAAGTTAAATACACAATTCTACAACAGCTGCTCCGGGTATTCCGTCTAATTTCGCCTCTAACATTATAAATAAATTGAAATGAAGAATCAAAGTGTATTACTCGCCCT
>NZ_JBKBLM010000006.1:50191-105352 GCF_046296355.1 Flavobacterium sp. | reverse complement strand
GTTGAATAATATTCAGAAATTGAGTTACTTAAATTAATAAAACACATCGCCATTATTAATAATAGGACTGAAACAATTGAGATAATGATTTTCTTTTTCGTGTATTTCATTACTGGTGTTTAGGCATTGCCACTAACTACCTGATAAATACAATAAATCAGCCTCATCATTCAAATATATAAATAATTCCTTTCAATAGTATTCCTTATAACCCTGTAAAAAAGTTATCCATTACTTTTTCTTGTCATTTCATCGTTTTATGCTTTTCCGCCGGGTTGATAAGGCTTTCCGCCGGCGGAAAGAAGCAAAGGAACGGCGGAAAGAGGTAAAGAAGTAGCGGAAAGGAGTAAAGGAACAGCGGAAAGGAGTAAAGGAACAGCGGAAAGAAGTAAAGGAACGGCGGAAAGAAGCATGAAGGACGCGGAAAGAGTTAAGAAGGTAGCGGAAAGCATCAAGAAGAATGCGGAAAGAGTTAAGAAGGCAGCGGAAGCACTTATATAGGGAAAAGGGAAAAGAAGTAAAACTACAACTTACAACCTACAACCTTCTAAATCGTCATCGAAAACAACTGTGTCTGAGGTGTTTTGCGTTTCAATCGCAAGTCGAATGCCATGCAGATGTTGCGCACAAAAGCTTTGCCTTTTTCGGTCACGACCAAACTGTTGGGTTTAATCTGTAGCAAACCGTCGAGCTCGATTTCGTGGAGTTGGGCCAATACTTCAGGCAGCTCTTCAAAGTACATATCGTCATTTTGCCAAGAAGTGTTGAATTGGCACATCAAATTTAGAATATGTCGGCGAATGATTAAATCTTCATTGGTCAACACATGCCCACGATAAACGGGTAATTCGTTGTTGGCCAAACGAGCGTAATAAGTCTCCAGCTCTTTTTCGTTTTGGGCAAAAGCATACCAACTGTCGCTGATAGACGAAACACCCAAACCAATCATCAATTGGGTTTTAGAAGCCGTGTAGCCCATAAAATTGCGGTGGAGTTTTCCGGCTTTGAAAGCGTTATACATCGCATCGTCTTTTAAGGCAAAGTGATCCATCCCAATTTCGTGATAGCCTTTGTGTGATAACAAGGCTTTCCCCACTTCATACAACTTGCGTTTCTCTTCATCTTTTGGCACGTCTTCGTCTTTAAATCCGCGTTGGCCGTTGCCTTTAATCCATGGCACATGCGCATAACTATAAAATGCCAATCGGTTTGGAGAAAGCGAATTGGTTTTTTCAATGGTGTCAATAATATTCTCTAATGTCTGAAACGGCAAGCCAAAAACCAAATCGTGTGAAATGGAGGTATAGCCTATTTCTTTGGCCCAAAAAGTTACTTTGGCCACATTGTGAAACGACTGAATTCTGTGGATAGCAGTTTGTACTTTTTCGCTATAGTCCTGCACGCCAAAACTCACTCGGCGAAATCCTAAGTTATAAAGCGTTTGCAAATGCTCCCGTGAAGTATTGTTGGGATGGCCTTCAAAACTGAATTCATATTCAGCTGTTTTTTCGGCTTTGCTGAGAATACCGGAAATTAATTGTTCTAAATTTTTAGGCGAAAAAAAGGTAGGCGTTCCGCCGCCTAAATGAATTTCTTTGATAATGGGTTTGGCCGGAAGTATATCGCAATACAATTGCCATTCTTTTAAAACCGCTTCTATATAGGGATTCTCTACTTCATGTCGTTTGGTAATTCTTTTATGGCAACCGCAAAACGTGCACAAGCTTTCGCAAAAAGGCAAATGGATATACAAGCTGATGCCTTCAGTAGCGTTACTCTCGTTAAAACTTTGTATAAAAGTTTCCTTCCATTGGTTCGCAGAAAATGAAGCTTCTTCCCAATAGGGAACTGTCGGATAACTGGTATATCTCGGACCGGGAACGTTATATTTTTGGACTAATGAAACAGACATAACACTACTTTACAAGGACAAAAGTAGTTGGAGTTTTTTCTAATAAAAATGACAATTGTCATATGTGCCAATTATTCCTATGCAACTTTCATTCTTTGTATTCTTAGATATTGAAAATCAGTTAGTTTGTTTAAAAATAAGTGTTTTTTGAAAAGCAACTAACCGATTTTATTTGTAAATTTATTCCACTATTCTGACCTGCTTTCGCATAATGGTAATTTTTAAAATTTAATAATACTATCAATTTAAAACCTTTACCTTATGAAAAAACTAATTTTTATTGCGTTTACAATTGTCCTTTTTTTAGGATGTAAAAAAGAAGCTCCTGCAGAACCTACAGCACCGACCGCAACAGACGAACCAGCTGCCGAACAACCGGCTGAATTTGCTGACGCCAAGTATACCGAAATCGGTAAAAAACACATGGCTGCCTTAGCCAGCGGTGATGTTGACGGATGGATGGCCGATTATGCTGATAATGCCAAATATTATTGGAACGGCGGTGACAGTTTGGTAGGCAAAGCTGCTATTGACAAGTTCTGGCGAGATCGCAGAGCCAATGTGATTGAAACACTTAGTTACAAGAACGATATTTGGTTCCCAATTAAAATCAACAAACCCCAACAAATGGAAGCTCCGGGTGTATGGCTGATGTCTTGGTATGAAGTAACAGCCAAATATAAAGGCGGCTCTTCAATGACCCAATGGATGCATATTTTATATCATTTTGATGAAAATGACAAGATAGACCAAGTTAGTCATTTTGTTGACAGAGTGCCGGTTCAAGCTGCTTTGCCAAAGAAAAAATAAATACAAAACGCTGAATAGTTACTGTTCAGCGTTTTTTTTATCTCTAAATCTATCTCATCAATCAAAATAAATCAAAAGAGCAATCAACTAAACCAATAACAAAACATGAAATGAAAACAATGATTACCCTGGTATTGATGATTACTTCAAGTATCGTCTTTGCCCAAAAGAAAACCAACGGAACTATTTACATTGACCATCCCTCGATTAAAGTAATCGAAGAAATGACCAAAGCCATGGTAGCCGGTGATGAGAAAAAAGTGGCCACGTATTTAGCAGATGATTTTAAAGCCTTTAATGGCGTTTCAGTCAATAAAAATGACAAAGGCCAAGACAAAGCGCAGTTCTTAAAAAGCGTCGGATTTTGGAAAGCGGAGTTTGATTACTTAAGTATTACTAATTCGCCGGGAGCATACCCGGATGCTTTAGAATACAAAAAAGACAATGATAAAGACGAAGTGTGGGTACAAACTTGGGATGACTTAAAAGGCATGCACAAAAAAACCGGTGTTAAAATAGACATGCCCATTCACCGGATGTTTTTGCTCAACAAAGACAACAAAATCAAAACCATGATAGATTACATGAACGAAAGTATTTTTGATGAAATAGGCGACAGCTTTGTAGAAAGAAAAAACGGAACCATCTACAATCACCATGAGTACATCAACAGTGTTAGAAAAATGCTGTATACTTTTGAAAACAAAGATTTTAAGGCTTGTTATGATTTTTATGCCGAGGATTGTCGCTTTAGAGACATCAATTCACCAAGGGATAAATCTTTTACGTTAACTGAGCAAAAAGCCAATGATGAAAAATTCTTAAAAGAGTTTGAAGTGGTTGGCATTGACGTTGTAGGTTATCCCGATTATTTGCATTACGAATTAGGCGATGCAGATTCGGTTTTGTCTTGGTGGGACTTCAGACTAATCAGAAAATCAGATAAAAAAGCCATCACTTTACCGGTATTTTACATTCACAATTTTAATGATAAAGGAAAAATATCCAGAGAAGTAATTTACTATAGTGCTAAGATTTTAGAGGAAAAATAGTTTCAAAAGTATTTAAATTTAAAGTAAAAAACCGTCTCATATTATTGAGGCGGTTTTTTTTAGGGTTTATATTTTGTGAATTTCAGAGCATAAAAAAAGGCACTCCAAACGGAATGCCTTTTCTTGGTTTTTAGTTAAATGGTTTTATCGTCTTACTACACGAACAGTTTGTATGTTATCGCCTTGAGAGACAATCACATTGTAAACACCCGAAGGATATCTTTCTCCAATAGGCGCTTTTTCTAAATCGCTTACTTTTACAGTTCTCTGTTCAACCAATCTGCCCACCATATCGTATACTTTGATGTCAATTAAGGCTGCATCAGCCGTTTTAACTTCAATCATAAAGTTGTTGGTATACGGATTTGGATAAACGGTAGCTTTGAAAGCAGTTGTTTCAATTATTCTAGCTGCCATTGGAGTGGTTATGGTACATTCTTTATCATAAGGTACGAAAGTACCATACAATTGCATAGATACCGCAACATTATAAGTGGTATCAGGAAGTAGTCCGGTAAACATGCTTAGCGTAAAGTTAGGCGTTGGACTATCTTGATATTGCTCATAATCTAATTCCCCAAATTCATCATAATGCGTCAACAAGAAGCGATAAACCGTGGCTCCTGCAAAAGGAGTGGCATTAATCACTTGTGTATAACTGCTTGCTACCAATTCACATTGAGAGGTTATGATTGCAGAGGTTGGCGGTACAGGCGTAAAGATGGAACAAACTTGTCCAAACTGTGACCAGGCGATTATATTAGCCAATTTAATTTTGATTTGAACATCCACTTTGTATTCCGTATCATAAGTTAAGAAACCTACAGGAACGGTTAGCATGGTCAAATTAAAGTTAGGTAAATTACGCTCACCGGTGTAATAGTAGATAGTTGGTGCATCAGCACGAGCTACTCTAAAACGATAGGAAATCGCAGAATTCACCGAATTGGCATTGATAGTAGAATTCATAAACAACAGTGTTGAACCACACTGAGAATTCACCACTTTCGTTGTCGCAACGTTGGTTGTTGTCAGTGTACAAGTACTGCCGTTATAGCCTTGTACTTCACCATTAACAATGGCTGCTACTTGAATAGAGTAAGAAGTACCGTAAGCATAAATATCAGTATCTGTTAATTTGAAGTGGTGTTGCACCGTATCAACGTAATCAACTTGTCCGGTAGACAAATTAGTTACTTTAAAGCGGTAACCAATCACATAGCCTGCGCCTAAATAAATCTCTGTACAATTGATGGTATTATTCAAACCGTGATTGATGCCTCCACAACTTGGAGAAAGAACATGCACCACAATTAGCGGATGACCATCATACAACGTACCATTACAGTTGTTGTCAATATTGTCAAAAGGTATTTCGGCAACACTCGGATTGATTTCAAAAACCAAATCGTTACAATCATCATCATTTACAGAATAGTTTGATTCCGGTGGCGTGTTTCCGTCAACGGCACACAATTGAACCGCAGTAGAACCTTCGGCTCCATAACCATCACCATCACCATCTACATAGAACGGGAAGGTTTCATGTCGGTCTGCCAAAGTATCATCACAATCGGTTCCGTCAACACTATATCCTTCCGGAGCATTATTAGCATCATCTGAACATAACATTACTGATGCACCGGCACCATAACCATCATCATCGTTATCAGCATAGAACGGATAAGTCAGGTAAACGATTACCGTGGTATCAGCTGATGGAGTTGAAGAACACACACCACTTTGTAAAATAGCTCTGAATTTTGTAGTTTCAGACAAAGGTCCAGATGTATAAGTATTGTTGTTGTTACCAATAGGATTCCAACTTAAGAATGGCGATGTTGAACTCTCCCATCCTAATATATCACCCGTATAACCACTTAGAGTCAGCAAAGCGCTGGTTTCCCCCGGACAAATTGAAGTACCGCCACTTACAGCTCCTCCAACAGTTGTTGGGTCAACTATAAGTCTTCCGCTTACAGAATTGGTTCCGTCCCAAAAGTAACCACCGGCGCTAGTGTAACCGCCATATTGCCATAAGCAACCATTAAGTCGGTAACGGAAAGTATAGTAATAGGTTCCGCTGGTTGGTGGAGTAAAATTATAATAGTACTCATCATTAGCAGGGCCGCCACCAAATTGATTAAAGGAAGCCGGTGACCAATTTGACCAACCTGAAGGGTTAGTATTGGTGGTGCTGTAACCAAATTGAACATCAATTCCGGCACCTTGTGCGCCTCCAACGGTTGTTACACCCGCTTCATAAACTTGTCCGTAAGCGGTCATGCTTGAACCTTGACAAATTCTGGCATTTGGAGGCCATTGTAAGTTAGCCCAATCCAAAGATTGAACGGTCAATACACCACTTACATTATTGGTACCATCCCAGGTACCACCATCCCATTGTCGGAATCCGCCATATTGCCAAGTACAACCATTTTGTCGGTATCTGAAAGTATAATAATAAGTACCCGGAACGTTTGAACTAAAGTTATAAAAGTATTCATCATTATTTGGTCCACCACCAAATTGGTTAAACGAAGCCGGTGACCAATTTGACCAGGTTGAAGGATTAGTATTCGAAGAATTGTAACCGAATTGTACTTCAATGTTAGCGCCTTGTTGGCCATTAACAGTGGTTACATTTGGCTCATAAACTTGTCCGTAAGCAGTAAAAGAACCACCCGGACAAATGGTTGCATTAGGAGGCCATTGTAAGTTGACATGATCTAACAAATCCACGGTTACCGTAAAAGTACAGCTGCTTGTGTTACCATGACCATCATCTGCAGTAGCGGTAACAGTTGTTGTACCTACAGCAAAGAATGAACCTGAGGCCGGACTATAAGTAATGTTAGCTGTACCACAATTGTCTGAAGCCGTAGCTGCAAAAGTAACTGTAGCACCACAAACACCGGCATTCATATCAACATCTATATTTCCGGGACAGTTAATTGCCGGTGGTTGATTGTCATTTACTGTAACGGTAAAATTACAACTCGTTGTATTGCCATGACCGTCATCAGCAGTAGCAGTAACGGTTGTTGTTCCTACTGCAAAGAAGGAACCCGAGGCTGGAGTGTAAGTAATGTTAGCTGTTCCACAATTATCACTTGCGGTAGCAGTAAAACTAACATTAGCACCACATTGATTGGCGGTATTATTCACAGTTATATTGGCCGGACACGCAATTGTTGGTGCTTCTGTATCATTAACGGTTACCGTTTGATTACAAGAAACCGTATTACCGGAAGCATCAGTAGCAGTCCAAGTTACGGTAGTATTTCCAAACGGGAAGGTTGGCGGAGCATTGTTGCTGATGAATTGACGATTGATTGCAATATCATCAATAATGAATCCAACGGTATCACCCCATCCGGCTGAAGGCTCAAATTTTAATTGGTGCGTAGTTTGTGTAGCCACAAAGGTGAGTGTTTCAGGTGTTAAACTGAAAACACCATTAGAACGACTAACCGTGGTATTTAAAGCTCCACCATCTAGAGTAATTACTGTCCCTACTGTTGGCGGGGCACCTGATCTTCTGGATGCTCTGAAAGTTAGCTGATAGGTTTGACCTACCACAAAACCGCTAATGCTTTGACAAAGTGTTACCGGCTCATGATCAATCTCAGCTACGGCGTTAAAAGGGTCAGAGCCACCATATCCGGCTTCTGTGCCATAAGCTTCTACATTATTGCCACATTGGTTCCAATTGTCACCACCAGAGGCAAAGCTTCCGTTAAGGGTCATTTGCGGAGCAACAGCACAATTATCTGTAACAACAGGTGCTGTTAGTGTAGCAGTACCCGAGCAAAGTCCGGGTGTGTTGCTCACAACTACTGTTGGTGCACAAGTAAGAGTTGGTGCTTCCGTATCATTAACCGTTACTGTAAAGCTGTTAATGGATACATTTCCGGAGGCATCGGTAGCCTGAAAAGTATTAATAGTGGTACCTATCGGGAACAATGCACCACTTGCTAAACCAGCGGTTTGAACAGTAGTTACCGTACAAATATCAGTAGCAACCGGAGTTATATAATTAACTATGGCTCCACAAGCACCGGTATCGTTATTGGCAACTATAGTATTAGGTACGCCCAAGAAAGGCGCTTCTGTGTCATTAACCGTAACGGTGAAACTACAGGTATTGGTATTGTTGTTTGCATCTGTCACTTGGAAGTTGTTGGTTGTAGTCCCTACCGGGAATACCGAACCACTACTCAAACCTGAAGTTTGTGTAACATTAGTACCCGCACAATTGTCATTTCCAGTTGGAGTAGTGTAATTAACTATATTTCCACAGCCTACATTGGAACGATTGTAAATTTCAAGGTTTCTGATGCAACCGTTAAAAGCACTACCATTGCTATAGTCATTGGTAGTGAAATTCAGATTTCCACCGGTTACCAATGCAGGTAGCGGTGTGCTCATAACCACAACACCATCTATTTTTAAAATGGCAGTATTGGCAGTGTAAACTAATTCACCGGTATACCATTGGTTTAGGGCCAATGTTTTGGTAGAGAATAGCGTATTAGAATTATTGTATTTAATTCCGACCTGTTGGGATGAATTTACATAAAAACCAAACCATCGGAAAGAGTTTCCTCCTAATACGATAGGGAATCTTAATCCGGATGCCGGATATCCCGACAATTTAAAGTCAACTTTCATAATAAAATTAGAAGTGTTTAAACTGCTGATAATAGGTGTTGTAGCATCTTGTCCATTAGCATTGAAACTGTATATTCCATTCAAGCACAAAGGATTTCCGGTTGTTGGAGCAGTTGTACTTCCTGCTAAAGTAACCGGACCAAAAGCTCCCACGGCATCCGTTAATGAATTTTCTAACGGGTAGGAAGCTAAAAGTGTATTGGTGTTTTTAACAATGTTAGCCGGGCAACTTACAGTGGGTGCTTCGGTATCATTAACCGTTACAGTAAAATTACAACTAGTTGTATTACCGTTGCCGTCATTGGCGGTGGCGGTTACTGTTGTAGTTCCTACTGCAAAGGTTGAACCCGAAGCCGGACTATAACTTAAGTTAGCAGTACCACAATTATCTGAAGCCGTTGCTGCAAAAGTAACATTGGCACCACATTGACCCGGCGAATTCCCTACAGTTATATTAGAAGGACAAGTTAGGGTTGGCGCTTCAGTGTCATTAACCGTTACAGTAAAATTACAACTAGTTGTATTACCGTTGCCGTCATTGGCGGTGGCGGTTACTGTTGTAGTTCCTACTGCAAAGGTTGAACCCGAAGCCGGACTATAACTTAAGTTAGCAGTACCACAATTATCTGAAGCCGTTGCTGCAAAAGTAACATTAGCACCACATTGTCCTAGGGTATTACTAACCGTAATATTGGCAGGGCAATTTATAGTTGGCACTTCCGTATCATTTACGGTTACCGTAAAGGTACAAGTATCAGTTCCGCAACCATTGGTCGCCGTAGCCGTTACTGTGGTTGTTCCTACAGGGAAGAAACTTCCAGAGGCCGGAGAGTATGATAATGTTGGTGCCAGATTACCTGTTGCGGTTGCTGCAAAAGATACATTGGCACCACATTGTCCTGAGGTATTTGATACTATGATGTTGGATGGGCAAGTAATGACAGGTGCTGTACCTACAATAACAGTGATATTTACAGTAGTGCTCGCAGAAGGGTTGAAATTATCAGTAAAAACAAAACTAATGTTATGTGTTCCCTGATTACAAGCGGCACCGGATATGGAAACCGTTGCATTAGAAGAAGTCCCGCTTGTCGTAGTTTGTGTAGTATTACACAATCCTCCGGTATTAACCACCACTGAAACGTTTTGACCGACTTCGGGTGGCAAGGCAGTTAAATTTATAGTGCCGGTTTCTCCACAAGCAATATTAATAGTATTATTAGCCGGAACTCCTGAGACTGCCGGTTGTAAATTAGTAAGTGAACCTGCAGTTAACGGATAACAGCCAAAGTCAAGATAACTAATACCGCTTGTTCCACTTAATGGTCCGCCGTAATTGGTATTATTCTGATTAAAGCGACCAATCTGTATGAAGTTAATACCATCTCCTTTGTTAATTCCGGCTGTAGCAGGAACTCCTCCAAAACCTCCTATACCGCCATTTGTGGCTGCTTCTCCTGTAGTCCATTGCATATCGCCATAATAAAAGGCAACATTATTTCCTAATCCTATCAAAGGATCATTCCCATTGGTTATTACTACCTGAAAGGTATTCAGCTTGCTAACATTTTGATTATAATAACCGACTCCCGGCCATGTAACGATTAATCTTGTTGGACTTACTTTGTACTTTACGGTGTTTCCTACTCGAGTATCAACATCTGCCCAAAATGGGGCAACCATTGGTGTATTAGTAGGAAAACCAACCGGATCAAATGAACCGGAGGGAGCTGTAAAGGTTAAATTTCCATTATTATTGATAAAAACAGTATTATAGTTTGTTCCGTATAAACTAAATTGAAATGGTAATGCAATTCCAACTGAACCATCATCATTTCCGGGGAAATTAGTATAAGTGGCATCTGGTGGAATGTAACAGTTAACAGCAGTAGATTGGGCTACGTTAGTGTTAGATCTGCTACTCAAATTGAATGCTTTATTCAATTGTTCGGCAGTATTTGTGTTTGTCTTAATAATTGGTGTAATACTGTTCTTCGAAGATGAAGCTTTAGCGGCATAATGTTCAGGACCGGGCTCAATGATAGTTTGAGCACTTGATTTGTTTATTATGAATAAACAAAATAAGGTCATTAAAAAAATGTTTGGGTGTAGTTTTGCCATGTTTGTTAGTTTAGTTTACCTACTCTTTGAAGGGATTTTCGGTTTTTTCCCAATGCACAATAGAATATAATTTCACTCTTCAAAAGAAGAATAAATGACGATGTGAGGAACAATTCAAACACAAAAGTGTCCAAACAAACATTAGTAGGTACGCGAAAAAAAATGTAGGTTGAAACGAAATCAAGCATCAATTTATGGAGGAAATTGATTTTCGTTAACAGAATGAAATGGAATTAAAGCAGCTGTTTAATTCTGAAAATAAATTTAACAATACTTTAATGGTTAAACAAAAAAAATCCGACAAACTACATTTTATAGCCGTTAAAATGACAATATTTTGTAGAACAAACGTTAATGGTTTTATAGAACTAACATAAATTTCAAAGCTATAGTTAATCAAGAATGAAGCAAAAAAAAAACCGCCACGATCCCTCGTGACGGTTTTTCCTTTATGTCATAGCATTGCTGTTATTGGTTAGGACCAAAAAGGGGCTTTTGGTGAAAACTTCTTCTCTTGACCCAATAACATTGGTTTTTTGTTATAACAAATTTGGCATTTTTTAATCAATGTTGTGTTGCACAATTTTTTCTAATTGTTATATAATTATCATCAAATGGCTGAGGTAGTGGGACAAAGCCAATTTAATAAGCCCCTTTTGTACATTGCGATTTCGTCACTAAGCAATCAAACCTTACTGTTTTACAAACTGTACTTCGGCGTTTAATTTAATGTCTTCACCCACCAATACACCACCGGTTTCTAATGCGGCATTCCAAGTTAGGCCAAATTCTTTTCTATTAATCTTACCATTTAACGCCAAACCGATTTTAGTGTTTCCCCAAGGATCTTTCATTAAACCACTGTATTCAGCCTCTAAAGTGATGTTTTTGGTCACGTCTTTAATAGTCAAATCACCACTGATTTTGTATTCGCCTTCGTTTACTTTTTTAACATCGGTGCTTTTAAAAGTCAGTTTCCCAAACTTCTCCATGTCAAAGAAATCCGCACTTCTCAGGTGATTGTCTCTGTCGTCATTTCCGGTGTTGATGGAATTCACTTCTGCAGAGAAGTTTATTGTAGCGGTTTCGAAATTTTCTTCTTCGTTTTGAATATCGGCTTCAAATGAATTGAATTTCCCCGATACGTTAGTAAACATCATGTGTTTTACTTTAAAACCTATTTCTGAATGTGTAGGGTCGATTGCCCACTTAGCTTTTGCCATTTTTTTTGTTATTTATAGTTAATGTTATTTTCAATACAACAAAGGTAAGCAGGGTGAAAGCATGGAGCACTTAATCTAGATTAAGAAGTGGCAATGGTTTGTGAAGCTTTTTATAAATACATTCGGGCACATTCTAAGACAGAAGTGGTTTTGCGTTTTTGAACTAAAGCAACAGCTGGACTTGCTCTCGATTTTTTGTTTTACCTAACGGAATACTACAACAAATACATAAATGGATATAATCTTTTTGAAGATGTATTGTCTAACTTTATATTCTCTAATTATACCCTTACTTTATCATTTAAACCATTAAAGATAAAGAAAATGAAAAGATTCCTGATTGTACTGCTACTGATGACAACCCATTCAACCCTCTTAGCACAAAGTACAAAAATCGCAAGTGGATGGCGCAAAATAGAAGAAACGAGTATCGAATTCAAAAATGAAACCGGTCAAATTCTGGTATCCTCAACAAAGCGTTTTGGGTCCATAAAAATAAAGGTTGACAACTCGGCAATAAATTTTGAATTTTTTGATATTTATTTTGATGATGGTAGTTTGCAAAGAGTCGATATCCATCAAGTAATCAAAAGCGGCGGAGAAACCAATGCCATGATTATCGGTGGTAAAAAAATAATCAAGCGAATTGATTTCAGCTATAAATCCATCGGGATAACCAGCAGTACAAAACCGCAAGTGGAACTTTGGGGAATTTAAAACCGTCTTGTAACCAATTCAGATGTGCGAATTATGTAAAAAAACAATTTTCAACTGTAAGGCTTATCCCAAGTTTTAGTGCCAAATTTGTGTAAGGAACACATTAACCCGTAATAAATTAACTAATACTGTTTCAGTAACGCGCTATTATTCAATACACAAACAAGGTGATGTTACATAAATACGTGAAGAAAGGTTTAAAAATAACCGGCTGGATAATAGCTTCTATTATCGGGCTGATTCTTCTTGTGGTGTTATTAATCCAAGTTCCGGCGGTGCAGAATAGCCTTAAAAAAAGAGCGGTAGCTTATCTGGAAGGCAAAATACACACACCGGTCAGTATTGGCAGAATCAAAATTGGTCTCCCCAAAAAAGTCATACTCGAACAGGTTTATTTCCAAAGTCAGTCAGGTGATACTTTACTTGCCGGAGAGAAAATAGCGGTTGATATCAGCCTTTTTAAATTGTTTGATGATGAAGTCGAAATCAATTCCATCAGCCTCAAAAACATCACAGCCAATGTAAACCGCGATAAAGATTCGGTTTTCAATTTCGATTATATCATTGACGCTTTTGCCTCAAAGGAATCTAAAAAATCCGAAAAGAAAACCAAATTTTCTATCCATAATGTCAACTTAGATAACATCCGAGTTCATTTTGATGATGCGATTACCAAAAATAATTTGAACGTATCGCTGACCCATTTTGATACGCGAATGAAAGTATTTGACTTGGATAAAATGGATTTTGAAGTCCCAAAAATCAGTCTCAACGGCTTAAAAGTAAAACTAAAACAAGGTGAACTACTCCGAGAAATAACGACCAAAACAATCGTGATTGCTGATTCCTTGATAAAGAAACGACCCGATTTAAAAATAAAACTAGGCGTAGTCGAATTGACCAAAATAAGCGTAAGCTACGACAATGCCGGAACACGATTGAACAGCGGTGTCTCACTCGAAAAACTTTATATTGCCTTTGAGGAAACCAATTTACAAAAGCAAAAAATAACCATCGACCGATTTGAATTAGAAGGTGTAAAAGGCGGACTAACACTCGGCAAATATGACCGAAAACTCGACATCAATACACTTCCGGCGCAAGCGGTGCCCAATTGGCAACTGAGCCTGAATAAGGTGAGCCTAAAACAGATTGATTTCCGTTTTGATGATGAAAATACTGTGCGGATGAAACGCGGTATCGATTACCGACATTTGACTATAAACCAACTCCAACTCGAAGCCAATAACCTAAAATATGCTAACGAAGTTGTGTCCGGGAATATCAAATCATTTACCGTAAAAGAGCAAAGTGGTCTTGATGTCAAAGCTTTTCGCAGCAATATTACTTATAGTCCTCGTGGCGTACAACTGAAAAATCTGTATTTAGAAACACCACAAACCTTACTTCGCAACCAAGTAGCAGTTAATTACCCATCAATACAAGCACTGCAAGCCAATCCCGGAATACTTGGAATCAATGCCGATTTTCAGCAAAGTCGCGTTTCTGTTAAAGACATCTTGATATTTGCACCCGAAGTGAGTGAAGTAGCGCTCTTTAAAAACAATCCAAATGCTATTGCCAAAATCAACGGACAGGTTAGAGGTCATCTCCGAGATCTTATTTTTCCCAAAGTACAAATCAGCGGCATAGGAACGATGAATATGGTAGCAAGCGGCAGAATTATTGGCTTACCTGATGGTTTAAAAGCTTGGTATAACCTCGACATAAAATACCTGCAATTGGGCGCCAAAGATGTTCGTAGGGTTTTAGGCGATGAGCTAATTCCAACCAACATACAGTTTCCCGAGCGCATGAGTCTTAAATGCACTTTCAAAGGGAAATTAGATAATTTCAATACCGATTTGGTGCTGAACAGCAGTTTCGGTGGTGCCAAAATAAAAACTGGTTTCGATTACCGATACAAAAACAGAGAACAATACAATGGCGTTGCCGAACTCAATAATTTTGACATGGGAAAATTAATCAAAGACAATTCGATAGGCAAAGTTACCGCCAAAGCCAAAATAAAAGGCAACGGACTGAATCCAAAAACAGCTTCGGCTAATATTGATGGCTTCATGCGAAAAGGTACTTTCAACGATTACACTTATCAAAATCTAGCCCTAAAAGGAACGATTGCTAAAAGCAATTACAAAGCCACAGCCAACAGCAACGACCCGAATCTCGAATTTGATATGGTTTCCGAAGGCAGTTTTAAAGAAAAATATCCACAAGTAAAGTTGCAATTAAATTTGGCTATGGCCGATTTAGAAAAGCTAAACTTTCACACCGGACCCTTAAAAGTAAGGGGGCAACTCGACGCCAATCTAACCACAGCCAATCCCGATTTTCTTAACGGAAAGATAGCAGTGCATCATTTGCTTTTTTCCAATAACAAAGAGCAATTCCAATTAGATTCCATCAATATCACCGCCATCGCAACCGCTGAAAAGAATTCACTGCAAATAAAATCCCAACTCTTAGAAGCCAATATGGAGGGCCAATACCAATTGAGTAAAGTGGTAACAGCGGTATCTAATTCGGTTGCGAATTATTACGATAGGGAACCCTCGGCAAAGAAAAAACCAACATCACCACAGCGATTTGATTTTAATATTAGTGTCAGCAACGATAAGGTTATTACGCAACTATTCCCAACCATTACACAACTGCAACCCATCAGTATCAAAGGCCGATACAATAGCGTTAATGATACTATTATGGTCAAGGCTACGATACCAAAATTGGTCTATGAGACGAGTACGATTAACAATGCCGTGATTAATATTGATACAAAAGACAACGCTTTAGTCTATAATATTTTTATTGATGAAGTGAAAAACGCCCAATTCCGTTTGCCGGGTACTTCAGTGGAAGGTGTCATAAAAGACAACACCTTGGGCTATAGATTGCAATTGCTTGATGATAAAAACAAAGACCAATACTTAGTCGCCGGAACTTTGAAAGCCATTAACGGCAATACCGAATTTCATTTGTCGCCCGAAGACTTATTGCTGAATTATGAAAAATGGACCGTCACTGAAAACAATCGGATTCAATTGGGGAAGAATGGAATTTATGCCAATGATTTTCTATTAACCAATGGCGGCAGTTTGGTTAAGTTACAATCCCAATCGAATACATTCAACGCCCCGTTATTGATTAATTTCACCGATTTTGACATTGCCACACTTTCCCGCATGGTGCAAAAAGAAGCTCTGGCTTTTGGTGGTGTTATTGATGGAGAAGTGCGATTGGAAAACCTCAATACAAATGCCATTTTTACATCAGAATTGACGATAGAAAATTTCTCTTTTAAGAAAGAAGTCATTGGGAATATCAGTCTGAAAGTCGACAATAGGGTAGCCAACACTTATGCAGTTCAAGCCACGCTTTCCGGAAAGGAAAATCAGGTAACCGTAGACGGGATTTATAGAAATGGCGACCAAAGTTTTGATTTGAAACTTGATATGCAAAAACTAAATTTGTTGAGCATTCAACCGTTTACTTATGACCAAATTACAAAAAGCAGCGGTTATGTTTCAGGAAAATTCCTTATCAAAGGCACGGTGGCCCAACCCAAAATCATAGGCGATTTGCAATTTCACAATGGCGCTTTTACGGTTACCACACTCAATTCGGCTTTTGAATTGCTGAATGATTCCGTGACGTTTACCGGAGAAGGCATGGTGTTTAAAAAGTTCATTTTGACAGATTCCAAAAAGAACACCCTCGAACTGCGAGGGAAAATCGATACGCCCAATTACCGCGATTATGCTTTCGACTTGCGAATAAATGCCGATAACTTTAGAGTCACTAATTCAACCGCTAAAGACAACGACTTGTACTACGGAAAGCTGTTTGTTGATACTCGATTAAGGGTAAACGGCGATCTCAATAAACCAATTGTGGAAGGCAATATCAAAGTCAATAAAAATACCGAACTAACTATAGTATTACCACAATCCGACCCGGCGATAGCCGACAGAGAAGGCATCGTAGAGTTTATCGACCAAGATGCGCCGCTAGTAGATGAACGATTTGCAGTAGCGCTTGATTCACTTAATAAATCAAAATTTAAAGGCATGGATGTGTCTGTTAATATTGAAGTCAATAAAGAAGCCGAACTGACTTTGGTTATCGATAAAGGCAATGGAGATTATCTGAAATTAAAAGGCGAAGCCCAACTTACCGGAGGCATCGATGAATCAGGAAAAACTACATTGACCGGACGTTACGAACTAAAAGAAGGTTCCTATGATATGACCTTTAATTTCCTCAGAAGAAAGTTTGAAATCCGCGAAGGCAGTTATATTCTTTGGACCGGCGAACCTACTACGGCGGATATTAATATCAAGGCAGTTTATAAAACCAAGACAGCGCCTATTGACTTGCTCGACGACCAATTGGGAAATGTTTCGCCAACTGTTAGAAATACCTACAAACAGCGAATCCCCTTTGAGACCGTCCTGAAAATGAAAGGCGAATTGCTAAAACCAATCATCACTTTTGATATTGTTTTGCCCGAAGGCAATTATAACGTTTCGCCTGAAATAGTAACCACTACGCGAACTAAATTGGAACAATTGCGCCAGCAACCGGACGAACTCAACAAACAGGTCTTTGCCTTGTTACTATTAAACCGATTTATAGGAGAAAATCCATTTGCCAGTGAGGCAGGCAGCGGAACAGAAGCCCTTGCCCGTCAAAGTGTGAGCAAATTGTTATCGCAACAACTAAACAATCTCGCAGGCGATTTAATCAAAGGCGTTGAAGTCGATTTAGACTTGGAAACTTCCAATGATTACACTACTGGAGAAAAAGCCAATCGCACCGATTTGAATGTGGGTGTTTCCAAAGAATTACTCGATGACCGATTAAAAGTCACTGTAGGCAGTAGCTTCGGACTTGAAGGACCTGAACAAGCCAATCGCGACATGACCAATATAGCCGGTGATATTTCTCTGAATTACCAACTCTCCAAAGACGGCCGATATATGCTAAGAGCTTATCGCAAGAATGAATACCAAATTGCCTTGCAAGGACAAATAATTGAAACCGGAGTGGCTTTTATAATAACGATGGATTACAATAAATTCAATGAACTTTTTCACCGTTCGGAAGAGGAGAAAAGAATAAAAGAAGCTATGAAGAGAAAAAAGAAAAGAGATGACGCCTTAGAAGAAGAACAGAAAGAACAACCACCAACCGAAGAAACAGAAAAAAAAATATAGTATGAAGGCACTCAACCGCTATTTGATTATTTTTTTACTGCTGCTATTAGGCTCGTCCTGTAGCAATACCAAGCGTTTGCCTGAAGGCGAGTTATTGTATGTAGGTGGCAAAGTAAAAGTAATTGACACTACGGTTTCCCGAAAAGAACGCAAAGCCTTGGAAACGGAACTCAAAGCATTATTGCGCCCTAAACCTAATACCAAATTCCTTGGATTGCGCGTCAAATTGTTTTTCTATAACTTGGCCGGTGAACCTAAAAAACAAAAAGGTTTTCGTTATTGGCTACGTACCAAAGCAGGCGAACCACCGGTATTATTCAGTCAGGTTGATATGGAATATAATACCCTTTTATTGCAGAATTATTCGGAGAATCGAGGTTACTTTAAAGCCACAGCCACAGCAGATTCTACCAAAAGAGGCAAACGCGCCACCACCGAATATACAGCCTATCCCGGAAAACAATACCACATCAAAGAAATCAAATTCCCAACGGATTCTTCCGCACTGGGAAGAGCAGTAACAGCAACACAAGATAAAACCCTTTTGAAGAAAGGTGAGCCTTATGATTTAGACCTTATCAAAGCGGAACGCCTTCGGATTGACGGCCGACTCAAAGAACAAGGTTACTACTATTTTGGACCCGATTATCTGAAAGTTCAGGTGGATAGCACCGTGGGCAGTTATGAAACCGATTTGATTGTAAAAGTAAAGGACGAAACGCCGTCAAAAGCCCGAAAAGTGTTTACCATCGGTGACATTATCATTTATCCTAATTATTCTATTAATACCGGAAAACGCCGTTTGGATAAACTTGAAAAAGACACCACGGCAGTTGTACAATACAAGGATTTTACCATTTATGACAAAGAAAAATTATTCAATCCGCGCATCTTTGACCGCACGCTTTACTTTGCTAAAGGCGATTTGTACAACAGAACCGATCACAATCTTTCGCTGAACCGATTGGTAAATCTTGGCACGTTTAAGTTTGTGAAGAACCAGTTTACCGTTTCTGATTCGATTGATACGGTTTTGGATGCTTACTATTATCTCACACCGCATAAAAAGAAATCCATCCGCGTAGAAGTTTTGGGAAAAACCAATTCGGCCAATTATACCGGAACGGAACTCAACGTTAATTGGAGCAACCGCAATACTTTCAGAGGAGCGGAATTGTTTACTGTTTCCGTTTTTGGCGGACTCGAAGTACAGGTTTCCGGACAAAATAACGGGTTTAATGTATATCGAATAGGGTCGGAAGCGAGCTTAATTTGGCCTCGTTTTATAGCGCCGTTTAAATTAAAATCTTCCAGTGGATTTGTGCCCAAAACTAAGGCTACCATCGGTTATGAATTCCAAAAAAGAGAACAACTGTACGCCCTTAATTCCTTCAAAGGTTCCTTTGGTTATTTGTGGAAAGAAAATATCCGCAAGGAACACCATTTGAATGTAACCGACATTCATTATGTAAGTCCGAATAATGTAACCAGTTTGTACATCGAGCAAATTGCGGCCAATCCAACTTTAGCCAAAGTCATTGAAAAGCAATTGATATTTGGTCCGACCTATTCCTATACCTACACCAATACAATGGAAACGATTCGAAAAAATACTTTGTATTATAAAGGCTCGGTAGATACATCGGCCATGCTTACAGGTTTAATCACCAGTGCCAATGTAAAACAAGGCGATACCATTAAAGTATTGGGCGTACCCTTTAGCCAGTTTATCAAGTTTGAAAATGACTTTCGCCATTATATAAAACTCGGGCCCGAATCCCAATTGGCAAGCCGTATTATTGCCGGAGTAGGCTATAGTTATGGCAATTCGACCGAACTTCCCTTTATCAAGCAGTTTTTTATTGGCGGGACCAATAGCATTCGGGCTTTTCGTTCGCGCTCCATTGGTCCGGGTTCTTACCTTCCTGAACCTGGTGCCAGTGCTTTTTTACCCGACCAATCGGGTGATATCAAACTCGAATTCAATACAGAATACCGAACTAAATTGTTCAGTTTTATCAAAGGAGCGGTCTTTGTAGACGCCGGTAATATTTGGTTGATGAATAGAAATCCTCAGAAACCGAGTGCCGAATTCTCTAAAAAATTTATGGATCAAATAGCTGTTGGAACCGGAATTGGACTTCGATTTGACTTATCATTTTTATTGTTGCGTACCGATTTTGCGTTCCCCATCCGAAAACCTTATTTGGAAGACGGCCAGCGATGGGTATTAGATGAAATTGATTTTGGGAGCGGTTCTTGGCGGAAGGAAAATCTCGTATTCAATTTAGCTATTGGGTATCCATTTTAAAAGGATTAATATGTTCTTGCCAAATCGCTAATTTCTTTTCAAAAGACATCCCAGCATTCGCCGGACTGGTTGAAGGCAAAGTCACTAAGGTATAAGCAGCGTCAGTTTCAACATATTTTTTAAAATAGTGAGCGGCTTTTTGTCCGTTAAAATAAATGTGAGTTACATTGGGATGTTGTTTGAGAAAGGTTTTAAAATCATTGGGCACTTCTTTGAGGATGGCACTGTCTAAACTGCCTTGTCGTTCACAAGCTTGTAATACATCCCATAAGGCTATATTATTTTGAAGTAACAGCTTTTTCTTGGTTTCATAGTCTGTTGAAAAGGGCATATTACAAATCGTAAATAATAACTTCCAAAAATAATTCCTCGGATGTCCGTAATATTCATTCGCCAAAAGCGAAGCAATCCCGGGCATTGTGCCTAAGATTAATATTGTAGCTGTCGGATTGGAGATAGCAGGAAAGGAGTAGATTTTCATGATTTGCTTTTCTGTTCTATTTTATCTGAATCGAGTTGGTTTTTAAAATTATGTTTGATTTCATCAAAAACGCCTTCTAAATTATCAAACACTTGTTTATTTTCAAACCGAAGTACTATTATTCCAAAATGAGCTATAAATAAATCTCTTTCTTGATCTTTTTCCTGTTGGGTAAAGCTGAAGTGATAATCACCATCCAATTCAATAGCTAATTGTTCACTTGCACAATAAAAGTCAACTATATAATTGCCAATACTATGCTGGCGCCTAAATTTTCGACCTTCAAATTTTGAATTTTGAATTTGCTTCCAAAAGTACGCTTCAGCAGGAGTGAGTTTATTTCTTAGTTCTTTTCTAAAAGTTTTTAAATAGGGAAGGTTGTGAATTACAGGTTTTTTTACCACCCCATCTCGTCTTGGGACGAGACACCCCTCCTTATCAAGGAGGGGTGTCTTGTCTTGTTTATTGTTCAAGTCTTGTTTTTTCATCACAATTATAAAATATTAGACCCCTATAATTGTAGTAAAAATAATAAATAATTTAAAGCACACTCAAAAGTTCCCCTCCTTTCCAGGGAGGGGTGGCTCAGCTCTGCTGAGACGGGGTGGTTAAAACACCCTTTGCAACACTGCTGCCAATCGAACTCCGGCTTTTGCAATCTGCGTTTTTATAATCGGAGCGCTGTTGTCTATATACTTTTGGGTAACAATATTGCCTTGTGTGTTATAACATTTGCCCAATAAGTTATTGGATTCTTGTGCCCAAGTGACCACATTGATTTTTTGAAGATTCACAAGTTGGCTTTTTGAAAAAGGGTTAGCAGAGAGACAACCTTTAAGATTTATTCTTTTATGTCGGATAATCCCGCTGTCCCAAAAAGCATGTAGGTTTGTCCCCTGACCTTTAAAGTTAAGCTGCGTTTTGTTTCCGCCTTTGTCATAGCCATAACCTACGTGTAGCGGTTGGTGCAAATCGGCCACTAAGTGGAATAAAAACAGTACTTTGATTTTGATTTGGGCCTTGTTTAGTTGCTTTTTGTTTTGCAATTCTTTGATGGTTTTATCCAAGATATAAAGAATATTATTTCCCTTTTTTAGCGTTACTTTTTCACCTCTGTTAAAATTCATATAGTGATAGGTTTTCATATACCCATAGCCGGGTTGTTTGCTAGCATCATCCATCCAGGTGGCCGCTTGTTGTATCGTCATCCCGTTGAGTGCATTAAGTACTTTTTTCTTTGTGGCCGCATCAAGTTGGTTAAAGGCAGCCTCAGCCACCATAATATGACCTTTTTTACCCCAAGCAAAAGTATTGGTAATACTGAATAGGATAAAGAGTAATAAGACAGTAAAGTTTTTCATAGCATAAATAGCATTTTAATTTAATAACATAACAAATATATATTTATTAGTCATTGCCTATTCTTTTATGCCAAATATTATTGCCCTCCCGAATGCTCCTGCAAAAAGTAGTAAAGCAATACACTAGGAGTACTGATACTGTAGAAAAAATTCTTCATTGTCATATTTTTTCTTCCCGTTCCCAATAGCGGTGATTACCCATCGCATTTACAAAAGAATCCCCAAATTTTTCCTCTATTTCTTTACTTACGATTACACCGGCATCTGAATTTTTACCGGCTTTAAACGCATTGGTCTCTGCGAGAACCTCAATTCCTTCACCTTCAGCGGCAATGAATTTACAATGTTTAAAAGCATCGTTTACAAATTCGGCCACGTCTTTGTTTCCTTTTAATCCAGCTATTCCTTGACCGGCAGGAACAAATACAGCATCAAACAAAACGGAAGCCGCAATAAGGTAACTTTGATCCACAGGCAACACATTTCCTTCTACGGTTTTAATCGTTCCCATGTGTGGCGCAATGATTTTAATGGAGGCACCGGCATCTTCCAAAGCTTTTTTCATGTTGTTAACCGACACGTTACTCACGCCCTCATTACAAAGGAATGCCACTTGGCGTGTAGCGATAGTATTGGTAACTGTTTTATTTTTAATCATGCTCAAGGCGTCTGAAGATTCTATTTCCTGTTTGATTCCGGTTTTGGATTCGTTTTTAGGATTGGCATCGGCACCGGCACCATGATTCAATGGTTTTTCGGGTGTTGTTGGCACTTCCATACCTAAACCTTCTGCCACTTTTGAGGCGAGTGTTTTATCAATTTGCGAAAGCAATCCGAGTGTCCGAGTTCTGATGGCTGCTGTTGCTACTTTTCCCAATTCAAATCGCAAGGCTTTGATGATGTGTCCTTGTTCGACAGGTGTTTGACTTTTAAAGAAAAGTGTGGCCTGACTAAAGTGGTCTGAAAAACTTTCACTGCGTTCCCGTACTTTTTGTGCATCTATGCGTTCGTTGAATGAGGTAAAACCGCCTTCTTCAATTTTAGCCTGAAAAGGACAACCGCCACCAAGCGAATTAGGATGATAGCTTACTCTTCCTACCGCTATTTCTTGCCGCATATGGCCATCACGCTGGTTGTTATGCATGGGAGCCACGGTTCTGTTAATCGGAATTTCATGAAAGTTTGGACTCCCTAATCTCGACAACTGTGTATCGGTATAAGAGAATAATCTACCTTGTAAAAGCGGATCATTAGTAAAGTCAATACCCGGAACTACATGACCGGGATGGAAGGCAACCTGCTCTGTTTCGGCAAAGAAATTATCCGGATTTTTATTTAGAACCATGCGTCCGATTATCGTGACCGGAACCAATTCTTCCGGGACAAGTTTTGTGGGGTCTAATAAATCAAAATTGTATTTATGTTCGTCAGCATCCGGAATTAGCTGCACGCCCAGTTCCCATTCAGGGAAGTTCCCTTTTTCAATGGCTTCCCATAAATCTTGTTTGTGAAAATCCGAATTCTTACCCGAAATTTTTTGAGCCTCATCCCAAACTACCGCATGCGTACCTAATTTAGGTTTCCAGTGGAATTTGACAAAATGGGATTCGTTATTTTGATTAATAAATCGGAAAGTATGTACGCCAAAACCTTCCATCATTCGCAAGCTTCTTGGAATGGCACGGTCACTCATTGCCCACATAATCATGTGCATCGATTCGGGCATTAGTGAAATAAAATCCCAAAAGGTATCATGTGCCGAACCTGCCTGTGGCATTTCATTATGAGGTTCCGGTTTTACGGCATGTACAAGGTCAGGGAATTTCATAGCATCTTGTATAAAGAATACGGGCATATTATTCCCCACCAAATCATAATTGCCTTGCTGAGTATAAAATTTGACTGAAAACCCACGAACATCTCTTGCCAAATCCGTAGAACCTTTTGAACCCGCTACGGTTGAAAACCTCACGAATAAAGGCGTTTTAACAGAAGTGTCATTTAGGAATTCTGCTTTTGTATATTTTTCTAAAGGTTTGTAAAGTTCAAAAAAGCCATGAGCTGCCGAACCTCTGGCATGTACAATTCGTTCCGGAATCCGTTCGTGGTCAAAATGGGTTATTTTTTCACGCAATATAAAATCTTCAAGCAGTGAAGGTCCGCGTTCACCAGCTTTTAGCGCATTGTTATTATCATTGATTTTGACTCCTTGATTGGTAGTAAGAAATTCACCATCCGCCTCTGATTTATAAAGGCTTAGATCTTCTTGTTTGGCTTTGGAGTTGTCTTGGTTTGTATTGTCAGTTTTTTTCATTTGATTATTTTTTTATTTGTGTACCAATAATTTTTGCAAGTTTTACAAAAAATAGGTGCGGTTATTTTAGCCATTGTTTACGTTTAGCCTATAAATTAAACCGCCGACAATAAGCCGGCGGTTTTTATAACTTAAAGTCCCGGAGTTCTTGCAGCTTTATTAACGCTCTTTTCCGAATCCTCTGAATCTTCCCAATCCTCTGTATTTTCTTCATTTAAAATCAGCTCATTGTCATCCACGGAATCTTCATTATCACGTTCATCAAAATCTTCCGGATTTGGAATCTGATTGTCACTGTCTTGTGGGTCATCATATTCATTATTCCTTTTTATGCCCGATTCTGATTCTTGGCTGTAATTTCTTTCGCTGTCTGAACCGGAAATTGTTGCATTGAAGTCTCTACCATTTTCCGGAGAACGTTGGGAATTGGCTTCTGCATCACTACTGTTTCTCGATTCATTGTTGTCTCGGTCTAATTGAGATTGTTGATTTCGAGATTCTCTTTCCTGCGGGTTACGGTCGCTCTGACTATAATCCCTGTTGTTGTCATTTTCCATAGTTTTAATTTACTAATTTACCTTTGGGAACTTTTAACCTCATTGTCTGAGGATTTCCCTGATTTACTGTCAGTTGATTTTCCTGATTTACTGTCTCTGGCTTTTTTCGCAGCACTGTTTTTATCATCCGCTTTACTTGATGAAATTGCATTTTTTGTGTTCATACTATTATTTTTTAAATTAAATATTATCAAATGTACTCTTACCATATCCGCTTTTTTTATACTATTCGTTAAAAGTATTTTATAATTCACATCTGTTTTTTTAACATAATAAGAAGACAGTCAGGAGATTACTTACAGGTTAATCATCAACCTTTAACGCTGCCTTTATCGAAATGATTTTTGAGTCTTTGCCTAATAGAGATTGTAGATATCACCATTTCAAATTTTATCACTACTTGTAATGATGTAAATAATCGGCCGGATTGTATAATAACAAGCGAGGCAGAATAATCGAATTTTGTAGAAATTCTACAATTATGCTGTAACTATAATTAATCAACCCGCTTTTATGACAACAACAGAAATACAACAGTTACCATTTTATGCTAAATTTGCTTTTATACTGGTTATCTTAATCTCATTGGGTTTTTTGTTCTATATCGGGCAAAGCATTCTTTCTCCTTTGTTGTTGGCATTATTGTTTGCCATATTGCTCAGACCGGTAACTGCTTTTTTTACAGATAAACTTCATTTGCCCAATGTGTTGGCATCGCTGATCAGTGTAGTGCTTTTTTCCTTTGTTTTTGTTGCCATTTTTTATTTTATTACCATACAGGTGGCTGATATGGCCGATGATTGGGGCAAGATTAAAAGAAACCTTAACATCCATTACAACCATTTACAGTCCTATGTCACTGAAAACTTCAACTTCAGTAAAAGAGAACAGGACGCCATGGTTGATGATGCCACCAGCAGCTCAGCAGAGAGCGGAAAAGAAATCATCGGGATTACCTTAGTTACTTTTACCGATACTTTATTGACGATGGTATTGATTCCGATTTACATGTTTTTAATACTGTTGTACCGAACCCATTTTACTAAATTCTTTTCCAAATTGTTCCACATAAAGTACCATGGTGTGCTGCAGGATGTTATTACTACCATCAAGATTTCGGTACAAAGTTATATTTTAGGACTCTTAATAGAATTGCTTATTGTTTCCGGTCTTACCACGGCTGGCTTGTTGTTTTTGGGTGTTGAATATGCTATTCTATTAGGGGTTATCACCGGTCTTTTAAACCTAATTCCTTACATAGGCATTCTTATCGCCGGACTGCTAACCATAATAGCTTCACTAACAGGTTCAAGCGAATTGTCTGTCATTATTGGAATAGTAGTAGTGAATGTGGTCGTACAAATTATTGACAATAATCTTTTAGTGCCATGGGTGGTGAGTTCAAAAGTAGAAATCAATCCGTTGGCTTCTATCGTGGGTATTGTTATTGGCGGAGGACTTGGCGGTGTTTCAGGAATGTTCTTAGCCATTCCGATAATGGCGATGATGAAAGTAATATTTGATAGAATAGAATCTTTAGAAGCCTGGGGTTATTTGTTAGGTGATGACTTACCCAGGTCTTTTAGATGGCGGCGTAAACCGATACCGAAGGAATAGTTTTAATAAGTATAGGGATTAGGGATAAGTTCATGTCGTTTAAATGATTACTTACTTTTCCCTTTATGCTATCCCAACTCAAAACACAGCATCCTGCAACCCGGGATTCCATCCTTCCTAAGCTGCCCATTGCATTAACGTTTGAAACTCTTCGAATGAAAGCCTTCTGAAAATTAGTTTTCTATTGTTCATAGGCTAAAATTATCAAAAATATTTCAACTCCCAAACCATCATTTCCGGTTGAGTTTTTGCTAATGCAAACTCTAAAGAATAGTCACAAAAAAAAGCGAAAGATATTCTCTTTCGCTTTTTATGAGTTGAATAAAAAATTAACGTTTTACGATTCGTACGGTTTTGGTTTCATCATCTTGCGTTACAACAATGTTATAAACACCCGAAGCATAATTTAAGCCTAGGTTTTCTTGCTGTATATCCTCAGGTCTTTTTACACTTCGTTCCAATAGTTTCCCGGTCATATCATATACAGCTAATGTCACTTCGCTTACACTCGAGGTGCTTAGCTTGAAACGGAACGAATCTGAATACGGATTCGGATAAGCTAAGGCATCGAAAGACATTTTTTTATTGGATACTACTGCTCTTGCTTGAATACAGTCGGTGTAATATACTATGACAGCAGCTGAAAATACACTTACACCACAGCTGTTGGTAAATTTCGCTCTAAAATAATTCGCTCCCGACAATGGATTAGTTACGGTAAAGCTCTGACCATTAGCACCTTCAATATTAGTGTATCCTAATGTGTTAGAAGTAGCTGATCTTTGCCATTGAATAGCGCCAACATAGCCGTTTCCAATAGTCAATACCTTTGAAGCATCATTGGTACACATAGCGGTTAAAGCAGTTTTACCCGATGGTAAAGTTGTATTGACCGCAATGGCTTTGGCTAATGATTTTGGTGCCAATTCAATAAAAATCGATTCACTATATACCGTTGCACATCCGCCAACACTTACTTTCGCTCTGTAAGCTGTTCGCACTGTTAGGTTTTTAACTTCAAAGGTGCTTTGGGTTTTACCGGTGCTGTACCAAGTAACAAGATCGGTTGATCTTTCCCATAAGATAGTACCTATTACATCATTTAATTCTAATAAAGTGGTGCCGCTACCGGCACAGATGGTAGTTGAACCCGCAGTAATATATCCGGCTACGGCATTGTTTACAAGAGTGTATAATACAACATTACTATATTCTGAGGTACAAGTTCCGCTGGTTACTTTAGCTCTAAAAAAGACATTAGTAGTCAAATTACTCACCAAATAAGTGGTTGAAGTACTTACTGTTGAAGTGGTACTAAAAGGGTCGGTTTGCAAATTGGTTACTCTAGGTGCATTACTAAAATTAATACCGTCTGTTGAGTATTCCCATTGAATTTTACCTCGATATCCGGTTAATTTTAAAGTACTCGAACCGCTGCTGCACAAATAACCACCGCCGGTTACTGTACCACTTAAGGATGGTAAATCAACTTTTATAGTTTTTATGGCAGTAGTGGCCGAAGTATTATCACAAGAGTTTGAAACCACCGCTCTGTAGGCCAAATGACTATTGGTTTGCGCGTTCATCAATGTATAAACTTGTTCATTGGCTCCGGGTATATCGGTGAATGTTCCGGTAGCATTAGGGGCCGATTGCCACTGTATTGAAGTACCCGATTCGCCAAGTAAGATAAAATCAATATTATTGTTTAAACATACCGAGGTTGGCGCAGTAATTCTTCCGGCTGCTGTTGCGCCTACTATATAAACGGTCGCAATATCTGAAATTACACTCCCACAAGTACCGTTTATAATCACCCTGAATTGGGTTCCATTTGGAGGATAATTGCTGGCTTTGGTAATAGTGAGTGTAGGTGAAGTAATGCCCGAAAACACTCCGTTTATACTATCGTTTAGATTATTCCAACCCGGGTTTACATTAGTTGTTGAGATAATACGATACTGCCAAGTATAGGTAGCCTCAGGCATAATGGTCGCCACAGTAAAGCTCGTTGTTGAACCTGCAGGGCTACAAAGGTTTGCATTAATAGGTTGGGTAGTAATCGCCGAACTATTGTTGTTAATCACAGCTAAATTTACCGCTTCAGAGGTTAAGCTGCCACAATTACCGCTTACAAAACACGAATAAGAAGCAACATCATTGTCGGTTGGATATTGAATAGTAAAAACAGGATTGGTAGCTCCTGCAATGGCAACATTGTCTTTCAGCCATTGGTAAGTCACATCACTACCCGAACCAATTACTTCAAAACTCACCGATGTTCCGGCACAAACAGTTTGTGGTAGCGGTTGCAAATCGATTACAGTGGAAGTACATACCGCAAAAGTGATATGGGCATAATTATCACCACAATTATTTCTCGTTTTTATAGTATAGGTAGTGGTAGGGGTTAAAACAGTGGGTGTCCCCGAGATGATTCCGGTTTGCACATCAAACTGCATCCCGGCGGGTAAAGCCGGTGATATGGTGTACAAGTGAGGTCCGGTTATTTTATCTATGGTATTGGTACTGTAATTAAAAACATATAAGGTATTGCTAGCGCCTGGTATAACTTTAGAATAATAACCGAAATATACATTTATTTCTTCTATACTACCATCAGGATTAATTTTTTTGATAATGTAGTAACCACCAGTATAAACGGTACCGTCAGCCCCTACAGATAGTCTGACATTCCATATTGAATCGGCGATTTCCGTAATAGTATCATTTTCTATTTTTAGAATCACTCCCGAACTAATAGCAACATAAATGGTTCCGGATGGGCTTACTGCTAAACTGTACGGATATCCGTTTACAGCCCAAGTGTTAAGAACAGTTCCGTCAGGACTTATCTTTTTAACGGTGTTGGCATACAATTCGGCTACATAAATATTATTTGAAGCATCTATACTTAAGCCATTAGGGTAATCTATACCGGAGATTGCGGTTGTAAGGTTTCCGGCGGTATCAATTTTTAAGATACTGTTGCTTGATTGTTGGTTTACAAATACATTCCCCTCACTATCAACCGCTATGTTGTTGGGTTGATTGATAGTATTGTTAACTATCGTAATATTTCCATTGGTGTCTACTTTTTTAATGGTACCGCCATAAGTATCACAGATATAAAAGTTACCCACGGCATCTTGAGCAAAATCATCCATAAAAGTATCAGGTACAGCACGATAAGTGCTAGTAATGTACTGGTTTTGATGAAGTGCTCCTCCGGTGTTCGTTGGAATTAAAGGGGTCATCGGCTCATTCAAATAGTATCCACTACTCAAATCATTGTAATTTATAATAGGAGATAGGTTCACTACAACCGTTGCGGTTTCCGATACCACATTCCCTTCCGGACTGGTTACAAAACAAAGGTAATCACCGTTATCACTATCCCCTACATTCAACAATTCCAATGTGCTTGAAGTGGCTCCTGTTACAGGAGTGCTGTTTTTGTACCATTGATAACCTAAGTTACAGCCTCTGGCTACAGTATTTAAAAATACATTACCTCCGGCACAAAGGGTTTGACTTGTGGGTTGTACATCCATTATAATCGGACCGCAAGTTGAAAAGCTGATATTGGTGTTAAATGTGTTACAGCCATTGTTAATAGAAACCGTATAACTAGTCGTAGGAACAAACGTTAGAGGAGTGCCCGAAATAGTTCCTGTCAATGGATCTAAAGTCATCCCAGTAGGCAGCGCAGGGGTAACAGTATAAGATACACCCTGAATAATCTTTACCAAATTGGCTGGAGATGTAGAAACATATAGAATTCCGTCGCTATCCGAAACAATCCTATTGGCACTTGTGATGTTGTTAGTTACAGTGGTTATTATGCCTTGAGCATTTATCTTTTTTACAGTTCCATAGTATAGATCTGTAAAATAAAAGTTACCTCTGCCATCGGTTGATAAATCATTTAGATACTCTAAATTATCAACAGCAGTGCTTACTATTCCTTCCGGACTGATTATTTTGATGGCATTGTTATAAGTGTCTGCCACATAAATTGAGCCGTCTTCTTTTATTTCTAATCCGGAAGGATTGTCAAATCCGGTAGCCCATGTAGTCACTGTTCCGTCGAGGGCTATTTTTTTAATAGCATTGTCACCGTTAGCGTAAACATACACCACTCCGTTGGCATCTACTACTATCCCTGCGGGGTATATGATACCTGTACCTATATTGGTAACTGTTCCGTTTAGAGCAATTTTTTTAATTTCATTATTAAAAGTATTGACTACATACAAATTGTTTTGGTTATCCACTGCCACGGCATCGAGGTACCCTAATCCGGTGTAAATATTGGTCAAAGTGCCGTCAGGACTCCACTTTTTGATGCCGGTGTAGCCATAACCAATCATGTAAATACTGCCATCATTACCTCTGGCAATGTCTTTTGAGTATTGTGTTCCCGAACTTAAATCACTAACAGAAATTTCATTGGTTACAATACTTCCTCCGGTTATAGTTAGGTTTAATGGCGTCATTTCAACTCCATATTGGTAATTGGAAATTACGTCAGGATAACTGATAATCCTATCGGTTAAAACATTTAATGACACAGTCTCTGATAGGAGGTTGCCGTATGGAGTTGTAATTTCACAATTGTACGTTCCATTATCAGAATCGGTTATATTGTTTAGGACTAAAGAGGCCTCGTTAGCCTCATCAATAGCAGTACCGTTTAAATACCATTGGTAGTTCAAATTACATCCTGTAGCCGTGAGGCTAAAGGTAACATTATTGCCTGCACAGGCTGTTTTTGATAGGGGTTGGGTAATGATTACAGGCGGTGAACAAATTTCAAATCCTAATGTAGTGGCGGTGTTCCCACAACTGTTCCCAACTCTTATCGAATAAGTGGTAAAAGGACTCAAAATAGTTGGGGTTCCGCTAATAACACCGGTCTCCGGATGTAAGGTCAAGCCCGCCGGAAGCGAAGGTGTTATGGTATAATTAACCAAACTACTAATCTTGCTTACCCTTCTTTTGTCAGAATGTACTACATATAAGTTGCCTAATCCATCCATACTAATGTCGGTAATATTGCTAAAATTGTTGCTTACAATGCTAATACTACCGTCTAGTGATACCCTTTTAATCAAATTATTGCCGCTGTCTGCCACATAAACATTCCCTGTTGGGTCTATGGCCACATCTATCGGATTATTAAAACCACTACCCACATTCGTTAGGGTTCCATTGGGAGCCCTCTTTTTTACCAAATTGTTACTCCAGTCGGCTACATATAAGTTGCCTTGACTGTCTACTGCCATTCCTTTGGGATCACTAAGGCTTAAATTTAAATTGGTAACCAAACCACTAGGGGTGATTTTTTTGATAACATTGCTGAAGGATGTATTCAAATAAATATTGCCCTCTTCATCAACCACAATGTATTTAATGGTACCCAGACCAGTTTTAAAAAGGGTTTGGGCACCATTACCGATTTTTTTATAAAGATTTCCGTTTTCATTAGCGGTGTATATGGTAGTTACATCTACAGCTACCACACCCATATACATTGGTGTAGCGATGTTGGTGGTGTTAAGCGTGTTGCTGGCTATTTTTTTTAAATTGTTGGTAAAATCAGCAATATAAGTGTTTCCTTCTGCATCATTTGCTAAACTTTCGACTTGACTAAAACCGGAAATTAAAGTAAAATTGTCCCCATCAGGTTCAATTTTTCTTAAGGTATTATTCTGATCAGTAATATAAATATTACCATTACTGTCTAAGTCTATTCCATAACAGTAAGTATTGATTAGATTGTATGGCGTTACCGTATTGTTTGGGTCAACTTTTTTGATATCATTCCCGGTAGTTACATAAACATTCCCGGCAGCATCGGTATCTAAATCTACAAAATATGTTCCTACTCCGGAAATAGTGGTTACAGTACCTATCGTATTTATTTTCTTTAATGAATTGCCATTATCAATTACATAAATGTTTCCCAAGGCATCCAATGTCAAGGCAAGTGGGTTGAATAATCCACTACCCAGCATTGACGTAGTACCATCGAGAGCTATTTTTTTTATAAAATTAATATTATCTTCAATATAATAAATATTCCCATCTGCATCTACTGTGATATCTTGAGGAAAATAGATACCAGTAGCGATGATAGTAACACCACCACTAGGGTCTATTTTTTGGATGCTACTACTATTTTTGCTTTCTATTACATAAACATTGTTAGAGGAATCTACAGTTATTCCGTAAGGTAAATTAAGAGTAGGACCAATCAAGGTGACCACCCCATTAGGACTAATTTTGCGAATTTTGGTGTTGTAAGCATTTTCGATCAAATAGATATTTCCGTTAGTGTCTGTGGCAACCCTGAAAGGAAAAGTGAGTCCGAATATACTTTCCGAAGAAGGCGTAATAGTACCACCCGTATTTGTGGGTATGATAGGAGCAATAGCACTTCCGGAGAAATAGGTAGAACTTACCGGACTGTAACTTATTGCCGGACTACTGTTAAGACTCAATCCCATAGTATTGGAGGTAACACTACCCGAACTTCCGGTTACCACACAATGATAAGAACCTAGGGAGGTAGCAGAGATATTGGTTAAATTCAATATCGAACTTAAGGCGCCTGAAATTGGAGTACCGTCTTTATACCATTGATAAGTTAAATTACAGCCTACAGCCTCAACTCTCAATGATTTGCTGCTTCCTTCACAAACCACGGCAGCATCCGATTGCGATAGGATAGACACCGTACTACTGCAAACACCAAAAGTAATTTGAGTGCTTCCAATTCCACAATCATTGCCTGCAGAAATCGTATAAGTGGTACTCAAAGCGGCTTCGGTTGGCGTGCCTGATATTTGACCATTTAAAACATTGAAATTTAAACCTTTAGGTAATGGAGGTGAAATTTGAAAATAATTATAGCGAGTAACCGTATTGGCATTTTGGTTAGGCTTATATATCCTCCCAAAACTGTCCAAGGCAATTCCATCATCATTTGAATATGTTGTGTTTGAAAGATTGCTAATTATTCCGTTAGGGCTTATTTTGATTAATTGATTAGAATAATAATTAATGGTGTAAATATTACCTAAGTTATCAATAGCTATATTTTCAAAGTAGTAATTGGTGAATTCCACAACACCATTGGTAATGTTTACTACCTCAGTATTTGTTAATTTATTAATCCTATATCCATCAGTCACATACACATTGCCCGCGGCATCACAAGCCAAAGACTTAGGACTGCTCATGTAAGGGTTCACAGTAGTGACAGTTCCTGAGAGGTCAATTTTTTTAATATTATTTTGGCCTTGCTTCACATAAACCTGACCCAAAGGGTCAGCTGCTAGACTATTCACGTCAGGAAAATTAAAAGCTATAATAGTAATACTGCCACTTGGACTAATTTTCTTTATAAAATAAAAATAGGTACTAGTACTCATAAGATCTGCTACATACATATTGCCTAACCCATCCATAGCCATTTTTGATGGACCTGTAAACCCCGAGGCAAATATGCTAAGCGTCCCATCAACACTCCTTTTTCGAATCATTTTATTGTTTTTGTCTAACAAATAAATGTTATTAGAAGCATCAATAACAATATCTCTGGGGCTACTAATATGGGTCAGGGAACTGGTCGAATTGTTAGCCGATATTTTTTCAACTGAATTATTTGAAGTATCACTGACATAAACATTTCCGTTGGCATCAACCGCTATCCCTTTGGGAGAGGTGTAAGAACCGGCCAAAGTAGTTGTTTGGTTATCCAGGCTTATTTTTTTAATGGCATTATTCCCGGTATCGGCCACATAAACCAAACCATTGCTGTCTACAACAACCGCTTCCGGAAATTGAAAACCAAATCCTAAGGTAGTAATCACATTGTTGGTTGAGATTTTTTTGATGTTGTTATTCCCGGTTTCTGCCACATAAAGATTTCCAACAACATCAATAGCCACCCCTGAGGGGATAGACAATCCTGTGGCAACAGTACTTACCACATTAGCGGTGCTTATTTTTTTTATGGCATTATTCCCGGTATCGGCCACATACACATTCCCGTTTTGGTCTACAGCAACCCCACGTGGACTCGAAAAGCCACTCCCAATAATAGTTACGGTGTTATTGGTGTCTATCTTTTTAATCACATTATTGCCGGTA
Organism: Flavobacterium sp.; assembly: GCF_046296355.1. GTDB lineage: Bacteria > Bacteroidota > Bacteroidia > Flavobacteriales > Flavobacteriaceae > Flavobacterium. The sequence continues at coordinate 70,805 of NZ_JBKBLM010000006.1, read as the reverse complement.
TCGGCCACATACAAAACCCCTGCTTGGTCAATACTCAAACCTCTGGGCGCATTAAACCCGGTTACTACTACTGTAATGATACCGTTGGGAGTCATCTTTTTAATCTGGTTGTTCGCGCTTTCCAGTACATAAATGTTGCCAAGCGCATCAACCGTAATTCCAGTAGGCTGTCCTATTGGAGAGTTGAAGTTTATGAGACTGCTTCCTGAGGTAACCGTGCCACCGGTATGGGTAACGTATAAAGTAGGTATGGGACTGTTCAAGTTGTATTGGCTGTTCACACCCGAATAGCTGAATTGTGGCGATACACATTGTGCCATAATTTGGTATTGGCTCAAACACAATATAAAGGCAAGAATTGCGGTGGTAATTTTTCTCATATTTTTGATAGTCAATGGATAGGCTATAAAAATATCTTTTTTTAGTTTAACTCAAAATGCCATTTTTTTAATATTCGACTAAGTACCAATATATCTGTTAAACAACGTGATTTAATAATCGTTTAACGGTATTATATTATGGTTAAAGGGAATTATAAATTCGACCAAGGTTACGATGTTATTTCGATTTTTTATAGTTAGTAGAGTTTTCGAGAAGCCTCGTTCAAACAACGGTTCTCGATACTATTTTAAAAACTGAAAACTAACGTTTTCAGTTTTTAAAATCACTCGAACTGACGGGTCTGTAGTGCGATAGTAACTTTAGTTAAAAAAACTCGAACTGACGGTAAGTGCAAAGGACATCATAAGCGTAAAAACATCAAAACCGTCACTTCGAGTGATTTATAAATATAAAAACGCTAGTTTTTGTATTTGTAAATTGTATCGAGAAGCCTTGTTTGTACCACGGTTCTCGATACACTTTTTATTCCACTGCGTTCCACAAAAACCACTCGAACTGACGGGAATCTGCAACGATAGTAACTTTAGTTAAAACCACTCGAACTGACCAAAAGTGCATATCTTGATAAAACAACCAAACCGTCACTTCGAGTGATTTTAAAAGATAAAAGCGATAGCTTTTATCTTTTAAAATAGTATCGAGAAGCCTCATTAAAATAAATTATTTCTTACTTTTACAATATGCAACAATCCTATGTTTACATATTAAAATGTTCCGATGGCACTTATTACACTGGAGTGACAAGTAAACTTACCCAAAGGTTATTCCAACATGATATAGGTTTTTTTCCCGATTGCTATACTTTTAAAAGAAGACCACTCAAACTAGTTTTTTACTGCGAATTCACAGATATCAACATAGCATTTGAAAAAGAAAAGCAAATTAAGAAGTGGTCAAAAGCTAAGAAAGAAGCCTTGATAAACGGAGATTATGATGCTTTACCCAATTTGGCAAAAAAGAAGTTCAGTTGAAACAACGGTTCTCGATACTATTTTAAAAACTAAAAACTAGCGTTTTCAGTTATTAAAATCACTCGAACTGACGGGACAGTGCAACGATAGTAACTTTAGTTTAAATCACACGAACTGACGGTAAGAGCATAACTTGATAAAACAACCAAACCGTCACTTCGAGTGATTTTAAAAGATTAAAGCGATAGCTTTAATCTTTTAAAATAGTATCGAGAAGCCTCGTCCACACAACGGTTCTCGATTTCCTTCGGCAGTCGGCTTCGCCTCGTGTGCTTCGCTCAATTCAGCTAAAGCTTCGGGTCAATTTTTGTTCCGTTGCACTCCACAAAAACCGCTCGAACTGACGGGACTGTGCTAGGTTAGGGACTTTAGTTTAAACTACTCGAACTAACGAAAGAAGCATAACATGATAAAAAAACTAGACCGTCACTTCGAGTGATTTTAAAAGATTAAAGCGATAGCTTTAATTTTTTAAAATAGTATCGAGAAGCCTCGTTTACACAACGGTTCTCGATACGCTTTTTTATTCCTCTGCGTTCCATAAAAAACCACTCGAACTGACGGGATTCTGCAACAATAGTATCTTCAGTTAAAACCACTCGAACTAACAAAGTAATTCCGCCCTATCGAAACCGCTTCAGTCCTTAAAACAAAAAAAGCCAATCAGAAGGATTGGCTTTTTAACAAACACAGGTAAAATATATCTTAGATAACGTTTACATTGGTTGCGGTTGGTCCTTTCTGACCATCCGTTACATCATAAGACACTTTGTCGTTTTCACGCACTTGGCCATTAAGACCGGTTGCATGTACAAATAAGTCTGATCCGCCATTGCTTGGCGTAATAAATCCGAAGCCTTTGGCTTCATTGAAAAATTTAATTGTTCCTTCGTTCATAAAAATAAGTATTAAAAAAGCAAAGATAGTCTTTATTATTGATTTTTAGGTATTTACTCTAAATAATTTAAACTGTTGCATTATTTTAAGGCCTTTGGTGGCTATTGCTCATAATAATGGTTTTGGATTTCTTTTGTAATTAAGTAAAAATTACACCCTCACCAACTCACTTCATGTATACTAATAGCAATCAAGAAACTCCCCACCCGCAATACCCCATCCAAAAGCTCTGCAGCGATTCTTTCGCCAAAGTTGCCGTAAAGACTATTATAAGGGTTTTCTAAATAGAGTGGGAGTTTTTTGGTGTTCATGGGGGGTTGGGTTTTGGTTGGTTAGTTTAAGATTAGTTTTTAATATTAATATTTCTCCCCACACTTAGGGCAAGCCACCCATTCCTCTTTCATAGGAGCGTGACAGTTTTTGCACTCATTCTGGCGGAAATTTGTCTTGGTTAGTTGTTTGCTCTTTGAAGTGTATTCTGCCGGGATTTCATTAAGAAAACTCGATTCGTTTCCTCTTTCGGTAATTAAATAGAGTTTTTCTTTAGCTCGGGTAAGCGCAACATAAAAGAGTCTTCTTTCTTCTTCTAATAGCAAATTGTAGTCGGCTGTCTTAATAATTTGGAATAGTCTGTCTTCTAACCATACATCAGGAAATCCTCCTTTACCATCGGTCAACCCAATAATGAAAACTACTTTAGCCTCTAATCCTTTTGAAGCATGAATGGTTTTTCCATTCACAAAGAACTTATGTTGTTTAAACTCTTCTCGGTATTTGTAAAACATGTTATTCCTGCGGTAGAGGAATAAAATATCATCTTTAGCATAACCTTCTTCTAATAATTCATTTACTTTTTCAACACAAAATCTAACATTGTCTTCATCATTATTACCATGCTGAATTATGATTTTTTGTTGGGTGTCCTTGGTTGCTGAAATATCTTTTTCAATCTTATGTTTGTTGTATTTAATCACTTCGTTACTTGCCTCAACAATATTTCTTTCACTCCTGTAATTTTGGTTTAGCTTGATGAGTTGTGCATTTGAAAAGTACTTTTCAAAATTGATGATGTACTCCACATTCGAACCTCTGAAGCCATAAATACTCTGCCAATCATCACCTACACAAAACAATTGTGTTGATGGTTTTATAATTAGCTTTATCAATTCAACTTGAAGGTTATTTACATCCTGAAACTCATCCACCAAGATATACTGGTATCTGTCTTGATACCGTTGTCTAACATCTTCATGTTTGGTAAATAAAGAAGCTGTTTTTAATATTAAATCATTAAAATCTAAATAGGATTTATTGGTAGTATAGTTGATATAGTCTTTAATGATTGGAATTGCTAGTTCGTAAAATATCCTAATCCGCTCATGCTGGTCTTTTGTTGCTCTTGAAATTATTTCATCTAAAGCAATATTCTCAACTTTAATCATATCGCAAATCCGAATAATTTGTCGAACTAAATCTTTTACCTCTTCATAATAGCCGTTAAACTCTTCTAAGTAGTTTAACTTTTTATCTTGGTGAAAGTCTTGCGGTAATCTGCTCTTTACAATTTGATCGAGTGTATGATTAAAAATAGCGGAATCTTGAGTGTTGCGTTCAAATGTTTTGGCATAAAGAATATTCCCTTTGGCAAACTGTTTTTCTTTGTCTTCCATTGGGTAACTTAAATCACTAACATGTTCTAAGTACAAATTAGCATCAGGAATGAAAAAATCAGGATGGAAATCAAAATCTCTCACATTTAACAAAGGCTCATATACAAAAGGAATACTATGACGGTAGAGCCAATCGGCTATGTATTGCTCTGACTTTGATTTTACTTTTGTACCGTTTAAAGTGGTGTAAAATTTACCATCAGTCACTTTGGGCGATTGGTACTCTTTGGGTATGTGAACTTTATCGACCAAATAGTCTAATATGTAACGCTTAGCTTTTAATAGAAAATCATTGCTATTACATTTTTCAATAAACAAACGGTGGAATACTTCAAAAGCGGTCTCGTCGGCAAGACGGTTGGAGATATCTTCAATATCCGATGATTTTTCATCACCTATAATTTTGAACTTATTGTCAAACTCTTTTACACCATCTGTGCGTAATACACTATAACAAAAACTGTGAAAGGTACGTACTGTTAAACCTTCAATCCACTTATACTTGCGTTGCCAGTTTCGGCGCTCAGCATCCTTTTCTTTCTTTGTTAGTTCTTTGCTGAAAATGATTCGTTCATAAATACCACTATTGTCTGCAGACACTATCAAACGGTCAATCATTTCGTTCGTGGCATTTTTAGTAAAAGTAATGGCCAAAATACTAGATGGATGTACTTTCTTTTCCTCTATCAAATAAATGATTTTTTGCAAAAGGGTTTTGGTTTTACCCGAACCAGCTCCTGCCAAAACCAAAAGACGTTTGGTATCACTAACCACAGCCTCCTGCTGTCGGTCATTTAATCCTTCTAAAATGTTATCGCTACTATTAGACATAATGTTTTATTTTCTTCCAAAATCAGCTGGGTTTTCTCCCCAGGCTTTAGTTTCCCATTTTAATAATGGATTTTCATAGGTATTATTTTCTAACCATTTTTCAGCTCTTTCTAACATTTCAAACAGTTTCTTGTTTTTCTCACTAGGCTCGTGATTGGTTCTTGCTTTTTTATCTCTTGTCCAGCTCAACGCAATCTTGCTATCTGAATAAATTGGCTTATTCCAATTATTCTGTTTACACAAGGCCAAAGCATGCACAATCGCCAAAAACTCTACCATATTAATAGTACCATCCTCTAAAGGGCCAATATGAAACAATACTTTTTTAGTTTTGAAGTTTACGCCCTGATATTCTACCAAACCTGTAGTATTATCCCAAGCACCATCTACAGCTATACTGTCTTCTATGGGATTGCCTATTAAAAGTAATTCTTCTTTGGATAATTCGCTCACTACTTTTTTTGACATACCTATATAATCAGCACTTTCAGCAGAAAATGCCGCCTCAGCTGCTTCTCTTGTTGAAAACGATTTAAATACCGGTGCAGGAAAACCATGGGTTTGTTCTTTACAAGCTTCCCAGGAATCAAATATGCCGGTCTCACGACCGTGCCAGACTACATAAAACTTAGGTTTTGCCATAGTAATAATTACTATTTATAACTTAATTTATCAAAAATCACCTGACTTCTAGTTTCAAAGGAAAAACGGTTTTTTGCTTCTAATATATAAATAATCAAAGCCGTTTTTAGTACTTTTCTTTAAACGAGTTCGATGCTTGCACTATCGGTAAGGTGTTAAAGTGATATTATTCTTCATATTTAATAACTAATTCATCTTCTAGTTCAAATGCAGTTAATACTTTTTTCAGTTTGTTGAATTTTGAATTACTATCCGTGTTAACTTCTATGAAATAAGTATCATTGATTGCATGGGCACTTCTTGGTCTATCTTTGTCGGTTGTTAAACCTAATGTTTCTTTTAGATCTGTTAGTAGAAACTTTGATGGGCTTTCTGTAAACAAGTCAGTAATAATATGATTATACATTTTAGAAAACTCTTTTGTTATTATTAATTCGTCCTTATATGTATAATATTCTAATTTTTTATGTTTAGGTTCAGGTGCATCAAACAATGTATATTCTTCGTTATCATTGTTATCAGTAATTGAAATGCTAGGATATTTCCAAATTGAAGTAAAACGATCATATAGTAATTTATAGCGTTCTTCATATGCTTCAATATTCCATACTTCTTTAGTTTTTAATGCTTCATTCAACCAAAGATTACTGTATATATAACCTTGCCTTCCTTCATCTTTATTCATATCTCTTTTTTCAGTAAAAGGTTTATTACTTAAAGCGCCGTTATTACCTGATAAGGTTAAGTTTGCAATTGTATTTATGTATTTTTCAGAAAATAATTTATATTCAGCTTCGCTGATGTCTGTTCGCCATTTAGTATCCGGATTTTGTGGAAATATATGCTCTATTGTTATTTCTACAGAACTTAAATCAACCCTTTCTGGATTTCTATAATGTTCTATTTGTTCAAAATAGTACAATCTATTTTTAGCTTGAGTATTATATAAGTCTTTGTCTTTAAGAGTTGTTTCAACTTCTGAATTATTAGGTAATCTTTGTACACCTTTCTTTTTAACTAATGCTTTTTCTAACGATATTAAATAATTACTTCTATCAACATCAGTATATAATGTCATGAATATTTTATTTAATGCATTAGTTGGTAAGCCTACAATAAAACGACGCCAAGTATAGGATTGGATGAGTCTTAATACTTCAATGAAAGTGTTTTTGTCAATTTCATTTGTTATATAATCATCATATACTGGTAATAGGAAAGGATAAGAAACATTTATTTCTAATTGCTTTATACTTCTTAATTCCCGTTGGATTTCTATATCACTTTCATTTGATGGGTTTAAAAGTTTGTTATAAATAACTGAATACTGCTTAATAGTTTGTAATGTGTTTTGATAGAAATCAACATCACGTTTTTTGAAACGCAATTTAAATTCTTCATATACTTTACTTTTATTAGGTATTTTTTTATTTATTAATGTTAGATAATCTCTTATAAGTTCAGAAACCTTACTTTCTTGTGAGTTTTCTATTTTAGCATTATTTTCAATAATTTCCCAATAATTTTCAAATACGCGTACTTGTTCTCTCGGTTCTAATCCCATAAGGATATAGTTTCTGATTAAGTCTGCTTGGGATAATTCTAAACCTGTAGAATTTAAACTTTCAAATATACGTTGTGGGTCGTCTTTGCCACGTTCTAATGAAATTTCCACAAATAATAAACGGTTTAATCCTTCTGTAACAATTGAAAAATTATCTTTATTCAGTGTATGATAAAAGAAATTAAAATTGTCTATTATTCTTGAATATTCGTTATAGTCACTTGGACTATTGTCGTTCATCAAGAATCGAAATGCCTTTGCATTTACATCAGTTTGCTTTAACTTCAATTTACTACTGTCTTCTTTTACAAAACGATTTATTAAAATAGTTTCATTTATTTCAGCAGCTTTTTCTTCCATATCATTTGCCAATGCAAAGTGGTATAATGCGAGATATAATAAAGTCATTGTAGTTAAACGCTGTTGTCCATCAATAATAACTAATTGCTTTACATCAGAAGAAGTATAAACACCATCATGAATAAATACAATACTTCCAATGAAATGCGTATCATCATTACTCATTTTATTTCCTACCTCGATTATGTCTTCTAATAGTTGCTTGCATTCAGCTGTTGTCCAGTCGTAATTTCTTTGATATACAGGAATGACAAATTGAGTTTTATTTTGAGTTAAGAAGTTCTTGAATACGGTTTCGGTGGCTTTCATATTGATTATTTTAAAGAAGGTTAAAGCAAATTACTTTTTCATCGTTAGCTATTAATGTAAAACCATGATTAAAAACTAAATGTCTACTTAATGCATTTGAGTTTGCACTTATATTAATATGTAAAAATAGTTGAGGTTCAATTTGTAAAAATTCCATTATTGGCATTTCTACAATTATACCTTTTGAATTTCTGTAGATTATTAGATGTATTCTGTTCATTTTTTATGTTTATTTTTTAATAGTTTTTAACCCATCTTTCATTAGTTGACTCAATACCAAAAACATTTGGGTTTTGATTAACTCCCACATGCTTAATGTTTAATAAATCTTTATTTAACGATAAAAAAAGAGCAATTTGAGCGTGAACTTTTCTATATTGTTCTTTATCATATTTACCTAAGAATACTATATATTCTAATTCAAATTCCTTAGTAAAACATCGAATGAACTCCTGAGAATCAAACGGATCATTTTCTATAGTTCTAATTATACCTCTAATTTTATCAATTTTTAAATTCATAAATTCGATTATACTCATAAATACTAAATTTAATTATCACCCCATTCAAACAATGGGTCGTTATCATTCTTAATTAATTCTATAAAATTTTCAAAGTGCTTTCTTGGTGATTCTGCATATCTAATCTTATCTATTGGCAAATTATGAAGAACTCTATACTTGGTGAAATATTCATTTCCAGATTTTCCTTTATAATCCCAGTCCCCTCCAAATCCAATTCTATAATTATAATATAACATTAGCTGTTCATCATTAGCCATTTGACCTCTTACAATCTTAAGATACTCTCGAGATTTTAAATATGAGAACAACCCGTTCTTTTCATTATTAACTACAAATTTCACTAAGCCGTAAAGATGCCTATAGTAGTGCCCTAGTCTATTTTCATGTCCTGTAAATGGCGCATATTTTATATGCAATTTTATGTTCTTTTTCGGATCTTGAGTTTCAAATTCATTAACTCCTCCAACACTTTCTTTATGTTGATTTCTAATCAATTTTAATTGGTCTTTAATCATTCGAATGAATTCTGTATCAATTTTCTGTGAAGTAATTAAACTAGAAGATGATCCAAAAAAGAAAATTCGATAAGAAAGTTCCAGTAGATCTTGAGTCTCATATTTATTAGTTATATCGTATAATTTACAAAATTCATAACAAGCGATCAATTCTTTTACCATAGAAACGAAAACCTTTCTGCCTTCAACAAATCTCTCCACTTCGTTTCTCGTAATTATTTCTTCTCCGGTTTTTTTATTATAACTAATTGAATTATTGTAATCATATCCTGAAATTTTCATTTCATTTACGTTTTCCTTATGCAAACGTAACATTTCATAAAACTGACTTTCGAATTGCTGTATCTTGAACTGGTCTTGAATTAGTTTGTTGGCATTATACTGAGCATAAAAAGCCAATCCTCCTGCAAGAATTCCAAACAATGCCAAAACAGGATTTAAAACACCTCCTATCAAATCACCAAGTGTACCAGAATAATCTATAACTCCATTTTTTACTGTGGCGGTTTTAATTCTATTGTCAACTACAATTAAACCATAAGTTAGTAACGAGAATAAAACTAAGAAAGAGGCGCAAACTGACAACTTCAAATTAAAGTTTTCAATTTTATCGTGAAGTATATATTTACTAGTAGTTATTATTATCAAGTAAAAAAAAGATAAAATAATTACAATGGTACATATGAGACTGATATAAAACATATTTAAGCTATTAATTTATCCATTATATTTCTTGATAGTCTTTTGAAAATTGCTAAACTTTTTTACATCGTCTTTATCATACTTTCTATAAACTCTTTTTCTTCATCTGTTAAACCATACTTAGTGTATAATTGACTATCAATTTCTTGAATTGATTTTGTCCAATCTATATCTGAATTAGCAGTAAAATTTTGAAGTGGAACGAATTTGTATGTTTTCGATGTGCCGTGGTGACTAGCTTTAGAAAGGCTATGCATAAATCTTGCAAACTTGGAAGTAAAATATTTTGTAAGGTTTAATGCCGAATTGTCGTCTAATTCTAGATTTGCACCAATTACTATGTAGGTTTCGGTACTAATAGTCCCAGGTTGACCTATAAAGGAATTAAAATTATCATCATTTAATTCAGTACCAATATTATTTGCATATGATGTAAAAACCTTGTATTTATCTATCCATTCTTTATTAACAGTAATTTCTTCCTTATCTAAATAGCCAATTTTTTTACTTTTACCATAACAGATTATAGGATTTTTAAGCCCATTTTTTACAAGTCTAAATATTTTGATATTTTTAGTAATATTCCCATCTAAACCAAATGGTCTTCTAGATGAAACATGGTTTTCAAAGCTTTCGAATTGGTTACTATTTTTAATTTTATTAATGATTGATAAAGATTTCCAATGTCTAATGAATATTTCTGAATCTTCAGTTTTCAAAGAACGAATATTTGCTTCTGGTGTTAAATCATTATTATAAGTGAAAACTGTAGTTAAGTCTTCTGAATTGTCATGGTTTTTATCCCATAAAAAGTAGCAAATGCCTCCTCTTAAATTAATGTTTTGAAATATTAATTCTGGTTTTAAGAAATCGTGCAGCTCTGAAATGTGAATATCATTAAGCATTTCATCTCTAAAATTATCCAAACCTTTACCACCCGCAAACCATCTCGTTGGCATAATCATTGAAATATAACTGGGATTAAGTTTTTTTGCAATATCAACAAAATGATTATAAATAGGTTTAGCACTAGCTTGAGCACCACCATCTTTTTGATGATATGGAGGATTACCAACTACAATATCAAATTTCATATTTTCATTATTTATTAAAATACTTTGTTTTTTAATCAATTTATTCTTTGCAATTAAATCATAGGAAGTATAGTTTTCTTCAATGTGATTTAAATCTAATTCAAGAAGTTTGTATACTTTTCTTGTAAACTCGTAAGCAATTTTTGATGTTGGTATAGAGTAAAAATTACTAGCTGCTTCTTTACCAAATTTTTTATATACTGCGTAAACAAATTCTCCTTGTTTTGCTGCTATATCTAATTGTAAGGTTGAACTAGTGAGAGCATTCTCAGGTAATGAATTAATTATTTTCTCTGTTACAATTTCCGGTGTTACAATTTCTGAATCAGATAAACGACTAAATTTTTTCATTGCATTGCTTGCTCTTTCCATTGGTGGTAGCAATGCATCATTTGCTAGTGTGTTTATGTTATGAACTTTATAATCTAATTCACTTAAAATAAAAGGATTAATATGTTTTTCCAACAAGATTAAAACACTTTTATTTAGCTTTAAATTTGAAGCAATGCGTTGTTCTTCTGCATTATTATCAATTTGATTAATTAATTCTTGTAATGATTTGACTCTAGAATCTGTTAAGAATGCGAAGAAAAGGATTCTAGCATAATACATAGCAAATTGACCTTTATAATCTACCTCTTCCTCTGAATTACTTGATTTAGGAACATTATCAACTGGGTCACCGTCTTCTGTTGGTTCATCACCCGGATCAATATAATCACCATCACCTTTAGTTGGTTTTATTTCTAAACCCTGTTTTGAATTAATTTTACCTTGTTTTTCTATTTCGAGCCTTATATCATCTATGTTTAAAAGAGAATAATCAACAGCTATTGTTGTAGCTTCATCGAAAACACTTCGTTCGCTTGAATATTTTCTGATAGCATCTAAAATATCGGCAGGCTGAACTTGAACAATTTTATTATTGTTTAAAACAACAATTGGAGAAATTTCTAATTCCCTTTTTATTCTTTGCTCTAATTTATCATTACCATTAGATTCAGTATTTACATTATAAATTTGGGATTTATGTTCCTGCATTTGGAACATTCTATTAGGATTGAAGTCTACTAGAAGCGTTTGAGGTTTCATATTGTATTTGACAACATCACCACTTGGCTCTTTGTATACTTTTATATATTGATTTTGTAAACGAAAAATAGCTTGGTCATACTCTTGAGGTGATGCAGTATCTTTAAAGTATAGCATTGTATCCCATTGAGAAACAGTACTTCCTGTAAGCATTCTATTTACTGTTAATGTTATTGTTTTGATATTGTCTGCCTCGCAAGATTTTATTTTTCTTTTAACTGATTGAGTGTCTTTGTATATTTTATCACTATCAACTCCTGATATATTTATGATTTCGTATGAATTGAGAATTTTAAATTTATTCTTTTTTATTAATTCTTCTAATGCATCACATGAAGCACGGAAAGGCAAAACACATACAATATGCCTACACATATTACCTTCTTTTATTTTATCATAATCAAGAAAGCTTAATAGGTTTTCGTCATCTTGTGAACCATCAATTACCTTAAGTAAATCAATTATTTCTTGCTCATGTAAGAATTTTTTATGGTTGTCATTTACTTTGTCTTTTGAAATAGATTTTGATTTAAATAATGTTGAAAAAGCATAGGTTACACCATACTTTTTCATTTCTTCCATTTTTTTACGAGAAGATTCGTTTGGATTAAAAGCAAAACGTATCATTTGAGGAAAACCATAATATGGATTATCCCATTCTTTAACATCGTCTTTATTTAAATTATCCGAATCCCATTTAGCTTGATCGTCAGCAATGTCAGAAAATTGATAGAAAGCTATTATATCATCATCCGTGAATTCGCTATCCATCAAAATACGATATGGTGTACCGGAAAGGTGTAGACGAACTTTAGAATTAATAAATTTAGTAGTCGTATCAAGCTCATCTAACGAATCGTCATTTAACTTTATTTCACTTTTTATTTCACTTGATGTTAATCTAACTTCTTTTAAAACTTTACCATATTCTTGAGCTCTAGCACCAAAATGAGTTTCGTCAATTATAAGCAAGTCTATTTTATTCTCAAATATTTCTTTATGCTTCGTTTTTATTGCATCTCCCTGTAAATCTTGTAAAGTAAGGAATATAACTATTTTCTCGTTAGCTTCTATTTTCTCATTGATTATAGTGTCACTTTGTAAAAGTGAATTACTATCAAGAAAAATATATCCATCAAATTTTAAATGACTTTCTACTGTTTTTTTCCATTCTTCTTTTACATCAGCTTTTGCAGAAACAACCATAACAAATTTTGCTTTCATCTCTACTGCACAACACATAGTAGTGAAAGACTTACCAAAACGCATTACAGCATACATTAAAAGATTTTTTCTGCCTTTATTTAATGCTTCTTTGAAACTATCAATAGTTTCTTGTTGATTTGGACGAGGTTCGTAATCTTGAGTTCTTGTATAGGTTTGGGTTATTGGAATTCGACTGGTATCAAATTTATAAAACTGATATTTTAAATCATTGTTTATGTAACTAGTTCCAATATCTTTGATAGCATCTTCTACATCAGATTTAGTAGTTTCATTGAAAAATTCATTCGAGTAATAAGGGATATCAATAAATGTTTCACGTTGCAATCTAACCTTGCTTTTTTCTTTTTCTAAAAAATAATGAATAGCGTGGTCTCTAAAAAAAGTTTCGTCATCAACTTTAGCTATAGTTTCAAATTTTTTCTCAAGATTCGGAAAATATTTTCTCCATTCATTTAATCTTATTTCAATTGGTCTATAAGTATCTCCAACTTTAAGATAATTGGGAGTTGTTTCAGTAGTAAAAGCATAAATATGTGGTTCAACTCTACCAAATATTATTTCGTTTAATATTTCAACATCTATTTTATTGATTTCAGACATACTCTTTTATTGTTTTTATTTTAATTTTTAAGTAGGTCAATAAATCTAATTATCAAACCTTTCTCGCCTGTTATTGGGTCTTTTTCTTTCCAATCTTTAATTGTACAATAAATACCATTATGTTTATTGATATTTTTTGATTCGCATCCATTGCATGTGACAAGATTCTTTTCTGAATCACCAAATAAATTCTCGTTTTCTTGTGTATTAATATTACAGCTATTTGGAATTACCCCTTTTAATCCATCCATTTGCCAAACGTTCCATGAAATAATATGGGCAATCTTCTGAATATTTATTAATTGTGGTTCTAATTTGAATTTTTCAACATAATACTCAATAAATGTGAATAGTAGAGCTTCTCTTGCAAGTAGTAAACTATCTCCCTGCCATTCAAAACCATAAGTGCTTTCAAAAGCTAATTCAGCGGCATTTAACCAACCATCTGAGGTGAAAACATTTTCACTTATAATTCGTAATTTTCTATCTAGTAAACCAATTCTGTTTTTAACATTAATGAATTTACCTGTGGTTATGTCATATCTACTAGTTAAGTATGGTGCTTCACCACAGGAAAGTTCAAGCCTATTTTCATTTATGTAATCTTCCCATGATTTATCTTTTGGAAATTTTATTTTTACCGAATTACTCTTCCAAGTTGAAGAACCATCATTATTTAGGATGCTCTTGTTAAAAACATTTTTTCTTTTAAACCATGCATTATCGACAGCATTGTTTTGTTCATTACAAATCCATGAAGGCGTGAAAACTTCTGCCATATTTTTAACTCTAGAATGCTGTAAATCTTTATTTTTTTTGACTCTAGGCATTATCACATGACCGTTTATTCCTGTTATTAATTCTGGTAATATTTCTGAAGTAAAATAATATTCTGTTCCTAGTTCTAGGTAGTTATCAGTTGCCCAAAAAATATTTTTTTGAGTAGTATGATCGCGCAAAAGTATTTCTAAAACATCAGGATATTGTTTCAGTATCTCGTTTTCAAGTATGTCTACTTCTGTATGCATTTTTTAAAAATGTAATATTTTAAGGTTTCTTCAAACATACCAAATTTCCCACACATAAACAATCCTCATCAATGGGTATTTTAACCTAGTTTTCTCAGGAGGTATTCTTACGTAAAGAATAAAAAAGTGCGGTGATTAACCCGCACTCTTTAGTCAATAGGATTTCAAAATACAAAAATTCCTGTAGCTACTTTTTTGAGGCTTCAAGGAGTGCTGCTTTGATAGGATTAGGCATTTTCCATGAATAATCTTTAGCAATTTTGGCATAGGTTTCTTTCCAAAAGTCAGCATTTGGGTCTTTAAGTTTTTCTTTATTTGCTTTCAAATACCGGGTAATTTCATACGACATATGAAATCCGTTATAGCTGTTTTCACTATTATTGAAGGCGGTAATGGCTTCATCCACGTTTTTTAAAAGTAATGCTTTGTATCCTTTTGCCTCCCAATCCAATGCAGCATTATAATCAGATTTGACTATAATGGGTTTTACATTTTTAGAGGAGTATTTTTCAAAATCATTGGTTTTAGGAGCTTTCATCGAGGCTATAGTCACATTGGGCGTAGTACTAGGCATAGTAGTGTCAGTAACAATAGCAGTTGCTTTTTCAATGGCCTGTTGATCATTCGATTGTGCAATTACGTTTTTGAGGATCATTGTCTTGCTTTGATAAAGCTGCATCAGCTGTTTGGCTTGCTCTTTCTTTTCTTCAACTACAATCAACTCCGCTTTTGATTCAGACAATGCTTTCTTTGATTCTATAATTTGTATTGTTATGTAATAATACCCAAACAGTATCATTAACAATCCTATTATAGGGATAATTCTCAAGTATGCTTTGTTTTTTGTATCCATGAGATTTAACTGTTTAATAATTTGTAAATATCATTCCAGATTTTAAAAATACGGTTAATGCACAGAGTCAAGGCTCCGGTAGGCACACACAAGCTGTAGAACGATTTATAACCTTCGGTTTGTGTTAAAGTAAGATACAATCCTATGCTAATTATAGACAATGCTGTTATAGTGGTGAGTATGGTGTATATAATACGCTCCAATTTAAAGGTTGCCGAGAGTTTATCTATAGCAATCATTTTTTGTTCAAAAGTTAATTCCTCCATAATATCTTTATCTAAGTAATGTTATATATATATGATTATCAAAGTATTATTTTTCATCAATCTAATTCTGTCCAAAATTATAGGTGACATTGAGAAAGCCTAAGAAATTTGAATTTTCTAAATCATATTTTACTGTTAATGGAATCCATAAATTATCCGTTAGTCGAAAACGAAAATCTGCATTAGCTGAGAAATTTTCCTCATCTTCTTCAGGTAAAACATTTTTTAATATTTTGTTATACTCAGCGTATGCTTTAATTTCAAAATAACTTTTTTCTTCTTTACCTTTTATTACTTTTAAATTGTATCCAACTTTACCATTCAAAAGACTTCTTTGTGAATCAGGAATGTCTAAAGTATCTGCATAATTGTATTTACCTCTGATATCAAGTTCACCATAACTACCACCTAACAAGAATACTAATTCTAAGGCTCCTTTATTTAACTTCCCATCTTTATCGGTGATACCACTCGAAGCAATTGATAGAAATGGCTTCTTTTCAAGCTCTTTTAAAAAATCATTTTTTGATTCTTGAAGAAAGTTGTAAACATCTGTAGAGGTGGTAAAAGGATTTCCACTTTTATCTCTAATCGCCTGAAAATAAATACTGTTTTTGATTTTAGTATCTAAAATTGCTTTATAATCAGTATAGATATTTTGTAAGCCAGTCTCAACAGTTTTACCATTTCTAATAGCAGTGGCAACTTTAGTTATATCATAGGAAAGTTTTTGTGCCTCTTCTTGATTCATATTACGTCCATTTGCAGTTTGAAAATCTTGCATTTCCTTAGCTGCGATATCTCCTACCGAATTAGCTATTATTAGGTTTAATTCGTTAATATGAGGTGCAAAGGTTGTATTTTCAATATCTATAAACCCCTTATCTCGTTTGTTTAAGATAGCGTACGTAAATCCACCAGAATAACCATTGAAATTGAGTTTTTCATCTAAATTAACTTTGATATTAATTTGAAAATTTCTTAAAAATTCGATTCCATTTCTGGATTTTGTAGTCAGGATATCTTCATCATAATTTTTAACTAGTGAAAAAAGTGTTGAATTTATATCTAATGATTTTTCATCAATATTCATATTTTTAAAGGCAAATTGATAAAAACTTCCAAAAGCATCCTGAAGATTACCGGACTTAGCATTTTCAATTTGTTTTAAAGTGTTTGTTGTTACTGTTGCGTTTTCCTCTCTTGTTTGAGCGAATAATGAAGACGAAATTCCAAATAGGAATGTTAGTATAAGTATATTTTTCATTTTCTTTCGATTTAATTTATTTCTCCAATAAAAACCATTACGTAATTTTCTTCGTTTGAGTGTTTTGTGTCTGAGAGTTTAAAGTCACCTGAAACAGTAACTGTTGTTGTGTCATTTATTTGATTCATTCCAACTATTGTTATCACATATCTTCCGACCCCTGCTTCAAACTCTTGTGTAAATGATTTTTGAGATTCAAAATATTTATCGTGAAGATCATTGTCTAGATTATTAATTATAACATTTATTTTTTTTGGTGCATAAACACTCTCAACAACGGTTTTAATTTTAATTTTTTTCATAATTTCTGAATTTTAAAGTTTTGCCTACTCTATTGTCTCTTTTCAGCTTTCGAGAATTCATTTTTTTAAAAGTTTTATCATCCAATCCCTAATTTCCCAAAAGTCTTTGGTCCAACAATTCCATCAGAGTCAAGACCGTTCTTGGTTTGGAACGCCTTAACCGCTTGTAGAGTAGGCATATCAAAATTTCCGGTAATAGGGAGTTTTAGTAGAGAGTCTTTAGCATTTAACACCCGTTGTACTTCGGTTACCATAAAGCCTGTATTACCCCGACGAAGGTAACTTCCCGAAACAAATTTCGATTTGGCAATAGCAATCTCTCGAGCGTCTTCTTGCAGAGCACCTATTGTTACGGTATCTGCTTTTCCGCTTACGGTCATAGCATTTTTAGTTTGGTAATCTTTTAATCGCATTTCGGTTTCATTACCAAACCAACCGTCAATTTCAATGACATAGCCCAATTCATAAAGGTTTTTTTGAACCTGTGTAACGGCTGACCCTCGGGCACCTTTAGTTAATTCCGACTCAGGAGTAGTAACAGCAGTTTCTATATAGACACCCGGATTAATAAATGATTTGATTAAGTTTTTAGACCTAATTCGTTTCATGACTTTACCACCATCGCTGTCATTCCCTACAGAGGTATTTCCCTCATAGGCTTCAATAAAAGTCTTTTCGGTGTTTGTCCATCGGATAAAAATGCCAATATGATTGGCATGGCCATTACCTTCCCAGTCATAAATAACAATATCACCTTGTTGGGGATTGCTGGTAAGTAATCCTTTTTGTTTGTAATAATTATGTGCCGATTGACAGTGATGAATACCCTTAGAAGTTTGGATATTTCCTAAAGGATGTCCGGCATGGTGAAATACCCAACTCACAAACATAGCACACCACTTTTGCCCATTAAGCGAAGGATGATACCATGAACCATAGATACATTTGTTACTGTTAGGAGGTGATTCTGTCGTTCCTAATTGAGATTCAGCTTTTTGCAATACATCAATTCTAGCCATAGAAATACTGTTTTTAAGGTTGTTTTTGTAAAAAAGTTAGTGGTAGGCAAAGCCTAAAGAATTTAAAAGAAAGGATAATCTTGTTCTCATACCTATAGAGTTTTAAAAGTTACACTGCAATCAGCCACAGCCGGTTACCCCATAACAGAGCAACCTACTGTAGCTTTCCAATTAAACGTGTGGTATTTGAACATCGGAAAGACGTATTTAAATTTAAGTAAACTAAAGCTAACGAGGTACTTTAACGATAGAATTTTACACTTCGTCGGTATTTTGTGTCCTTAATCGACAAAACTCAGCCACTCAGCCACTCAGTCACTCCCCCAAAAAAAACTCCCCGCCATGTCATCACAGCGAGGAGTCCTAAAAAAATAAACCTCAGTCCCTTAGCGCCTCAGCGCCTCAGTCCCTCTTTTAAACCACTTCAATCACCTGCAATACACTATACTCCTCATTTTTTAAGGAATACTGTACCCCGTTAAATTCCTGGAAAAAGGAAACACCTAGCAGGAATAGGGTAACACCGGTAGTAGCGGGAACACTCGGTGGCGTTAAGGTAACAGAAGTAGGGGTGAGGTCAACCGGAACGTTCTCAATATTACTCAGCACAAGCTCCGAGGCTTCTGTCTCAAAATCAATTGCCAAGACAGCACATTGGAAGCTCACATGGGTAGCCCCTTCGGGATAACGAATCTGCTCCTGAGGGACAAGATTAGGAATCGTTACAACACCAGTCGCAGTGTCCAAGTCATAAACCGAAAAAAGCACAGTGCTCAACGGCGCATTGATGTTAAAATCAAATCCATTTAGCATTAACTTACCGTCAGGAGTAGCAAGGCCGTTATACACTTGTCGTTTTCCCCTGGCCGAAGTCGAGTCATACCTTTTAATGTCCGACATCGTTTTCATCAATCGGCTGGTCATCTTGCTGTCCTTCGCCTTAAAAATAAGACTGCCCAAGGCAAGACGAAGCATTTTACCTGCGCCCGCGGCAGTAGTAAACTCACTGTTGTTTTCACGCGTCCTAACAAAATTAGGATCGTTTTCAATTCTCTCTTTAGAGATACCTCCTTTACGACGGACAAAATTTTTACCGTCTTTAGTGTAAAAGGTTAAATCCTCAATGGTGCCTTCAATTTTTACAAGGCCGTTCTGTTTTGCCATAATAAATAAATTTTGAATTAATAATATTTTTTGCAAGTCTTAAAACCCATTACCGATATTTTGATGGCTTTCAAAATAATCCGTAAACACGCAGGTATTAAGAGGTTACAATTATAAAACTCCAAAACTTTTAGTTTATTGTATGCATGCATACCATTATTGCCGACCACCGCCATCTTTTACCAAAACTGCCGTTATTACCCTAAAAGGAATGTTAAAAATGTTATGCTTGCATAATATTTTGATTATTATTGCGTTATAAATGAGTGATTTGCCCCACTTAAAGCCATAGCAAAGCCATAGTAAAGCCATAGTAAAGCCATGGTAAAGCCATGGATAACTTATGGAAAGCCTACTAAAGAGTATGGATAAATAACCAATACTTAAACTAGTAACCAATGAAAAGAATCTGTATTTACCCAAAAGATGTTCAGAACCTAACAGGCAAAGGCGAAAGGCAATCAAGGAACATTATTCTAGAAATCAAGAAAAAATACAACAAAGAAAAACACCAACCCATAACCATCCACGAATTCTGCGACTACATGAACTTCGACGTAGAGAAAGTAACCCCCTTAATAAGATAAGTGACATAAAAATACAATCTAAATCCAAAAGAGCTAAAGAACGTCACTTCGAGTGATTTTTAAAGTTAAAAGCGCTAGCTTTTGAGTTTAAAAATTGTATCGAGAAGCCTCGTTCGCACAACGGTTCTCGATACACTTTTTATTCCGTTACACTCCACAAAAAACACTCGAACTGACGATAACTGATTAAGACAAGATAAGTTTAAAAACCTCAAGACCGTCACTTCGAGTGATTTTAAAAGTTAAAAGCGCCAGCTTTTGACTTTTAAAATAGTATCGAGAAGCCTCGTTCGCACAACGGTTCTCGATACACTTTTTATTCCACTGTGTTCCATAAAAACCACTCGAACGGAAGAATCTCTTTTGAAGGGCTACCCCTTAGAAAGAAGAACATCTAAGTTAACACCGAAGTAAAACCTTAGAACCTTAGCGCCTCAGTACCTTAGAACCTCATATTCTTCGCGCCTTCGCGCCTTCGCGAGACAATTACAGCCCAAAGAAAGGGCAATCCCAAAGAAAGTTAATTATCTAAGTTAACACCGAAGTAAAACCTTAGAACCTTAGCGCCTCAGTACCTTAGAACCTCATATTCTTCGCGCCTTCGCGCCTTCGCGAGACAATTACAGCCCAAAGAAAGGGCAATCCCAAAGAAAGTTAATTATCTAAGTTAACACCGAAGTAAAACCTTAGAACCTTAGCGCCTCAGTACCTTAGAACCTCATATTCTT
>NZ_JBKBLM010000006.1:0-50091 GCF_046296355.1 Flavobacterium sp. | reverse complement strand
ATTACAGCCCAAAGAAAGGGCAATCCCAAAGAAAGTTAATTATCTAAGTTAACACCGAAGTAAAACCTTAGAACCTTAGCGCCTCAGTACCTTAGAACCTCATATTCTTCGCGCCTTCGCGAGACAATTACAGCCCAAAGAAAGGGCAATCCCAAAGAAAGTTAATTATCTAAGTTAACACTGCAGTAAAACCTTAGAACCTTAGCGCCTCAGTTCCTTAGAACCTCATATTCTTCGCGCCTTCGCGAGACAATTACCCTTCAATTAAAGTATAAAAAAGAGTAATGTGATCGCTAAAACCAAACCCAATCGTCTGCATATTGTCACCCAGTCCCGAAGCTTCGGGAGTTGAGAGTCTTTACTCAACCACTCAGTCACTCAGCCACTCAGTCACTCAGTCACTCAGCCACTCAGCCACTCAACCCACAATTTCACTAATAATTAACATTCGTTTGTGCCAACTTATTAACCAGAAGTGATATTTTTATACAATGGAAAAGCAAACCAAAAAAGGATTTTTCTTCAAGCCCTACGAAGCACCCTTTCTTTCGCCATTCGATAAATTATTCGACCTGTTTAAAGAGCTCATTACCCACACCTCAGGTGATTTTGAAGAAGCGATTGATTGGTTGCGGCAGTTGGATGTAGAGTACCAACTCACCGACGAGCATTATACCGTTGATGACTTTATCGAAGACTTAAAGAAAAAGGGCTACATCCGTGAGGAAGTAAAACCCGATGGCACCGGAGGCATGGGCATTACCGCCAAAACCGAAAGAGCCATCAGACAGGCCGCGCTCGACCAAATATTTGGCAACCTTAACAAGTCGGGGAGTGGCAACCACAAAACCAAATACTCCGGCAACGGCGATGAAAAAACAGGCGAGTTCAGGGCGTACCACTTTGGCGATGGGTTAGAAAACATTGCCCTAACCGAGAGCATCCGCAATGCCCAAATCAATAATGGTGTTGGCGAGTTTCAGTTAACTGAAAACGATTTGGTGGTAGAAGACAGCCAATTCAAAGCCCAAATGAGTACCGTATTGATGATCGACATCAGCCACAGCATGATATTATACGGCGAAGACCGCATTACACCCGCCAAAAAGGTAGCCATGGCGTTGGCCGAATTAATCACCACACGCTACCCCAAAGACACCATTGACATCTTGGTGTTTGGGAATGATGCCTGGCCCATTGCTATTAAAGATTTACCCTATTTAACCGTAGGCCCTTACCATACGAATACCGTGGCCGGATTACAATTGGCGATGGACATCCTCCGCCGAAAGCGCAACACCAACAAGCAGATATTCATGATTACCGACGGCAAGCCCAGTTGCGTGCGCGAAAAGGGCGGCACCTATTATATGAACAGCAATGGTTTAGACCAATACATAGTAGAGCAGTGCTACAACCAAGCGGCACAAGCCCGTAAATTGCACATTCCCATTACGACGTTTATGATAGCCAATGACCCCTATTTGCAACAGTTCGTCAACCGATTTACCGAAGCCAACCAAGGGAAAGCCTTCTACACCGGATTAAAAGGGTTAGGGGAGATGATATTCGAGGATTATGAAACCAACAGAAAGAAGAAGTTGAAATAAAGGCAACCTACTGCCGTCAGGCAGGGAAACAAGTAGAAATAAGATATGAAAATAGAGACTATAAAAACACTAGGAGAATTAAAACAATCGGGATACAAACCAAAAAGCATTAAAGATGAGTTGCGTGATAATTTGCGTAACAAACTAAAAGCAGGGCAACCCGTTTTTGAAGGCGTACACGGATTTGAGAACACCGTCATCCCCGAGTTGGAGCGGGCCATTTTATCGCGCCACAATATTAATTTGTTGGGACTTCGCGGTCAAGCCAAAACCCGTTTGGCTCGTAAAATGATTGAATTGCTCGACGAGTACATACCGGTAGTAGCAGGTTCCGAGATTAATGATGACCCTTTGCAACCCTTGTCGCGTTTTGCGCAAGACCTCATAGCCGAACACGGAGATGCCACACCCGTGAATTGGCTCCACCGCAACGAACGCTTCTTCGAAAAGCTAGCCACACCCGATGTAACTGTAGCCGACTTGATAGGCGATATTGACCCTATAAAAGCCGCCAATTTAAAACTTTCTTATGCCGATGACCGCGTCATCCATTTCGGAATGATACCAAGAGCCAACCGCTGCATATTCGTAATCAATGAATTACCCGATTTGCAGGCACGCATCCAAGTTGCCTTGTTCAACATCTTACAAGAAGGCGATATTCAGATAAGAGGTTTTAAACTCCGTTTGCCACTCGACATGCAATTTGTATTCACCGCCAATCCCGAGGATTACACCAATAGAGGCAGCATCGTGACCCCATTAAAAGACCGTATTGGGTCCCAAATATTGACCCATTATCCCGAAACTATAGCCATAGCCCGCACCATTACACACCAAGAGGCTAAATTAGATGATCAGCAAGCCAATGCCGTTTATGTGCCGTCGTTGGCCAAAGACCTGTTGGAGCAAATCAGTTTCGAAGCCCGCGAGAGCGAATACATCGATGCCAAAAGTGGCGTCAGTGCCCGTATGAGCATTACCGCTTTTGAAAACCTAATAAGCACCGCTGAAAGAAGAGCATTACAAGCCGGAGCCGAAAAGACAACGGTACGCTTGTCCGATTTTATGGGAATCATTCCGGCCATTACCGGTAAAGTAGAATTGGTTTACGAAGGCGAACAAGAAGGCGCTGCCGTGGTGGCCCAACATTTAATAGCCGATGCCATTAAAACCTTCTTCCCGGCCTACTTTCCCAAAATAGAAAAGCTCGAACGCGATGCCGAGGCCAGTCCGTACGCCTCAATCCTAGAATGGTTTTTTACCGAAACAGGTTTCGAACTCCTAGACGACGCCACCGACGAGGAGTATCAAAAACAATTAGACGCCATAACCCCGCTAACCGATTTAATCACCAAGTACCAACCCAATGGTTTAGCGGAAGACCGTTATTTCCTAAAGGAGTTTTTACTTTGGGGATTAGTAGAGTACAACAAACTCAGCAAAGACCGAGTGGCAGTAGGGTACCAATTCAAAGATTTGTATAGTAATTACATTAATAAACTACAATAGTACGTTAAATAGACAAGCTCTCAAAAGTTAATTGGCACAGCATTAATGAAATAGGGTAGCCGTAAAAAAATAAGTGAATATTTTACCTTAAATCTTTTTGCAAAAAGAAAAAGGTTGCTATATTTGCAACCGCATTAAGCAATTAGTGCCCGACTTATAGGAGAAATGGCAGAGTGGTCGATTGCGGCAGTCTTGAAAACTGTTGACTGTAACAGGTCCGGGGGTTCGAATCCCTCTTTCTCCGCAAAGGAAAACCCGAAACGATAGTTTCGGGTTTTTTATTTCAAAAAAGTCCCAAAAGTTCACTTTTGAGGACTTTTTTGAAATAAAAAACCAATGCCTTTGAAAAAGGCATTAGGGTTTTCCTTTGCAAGGTACCCCCTCCAGGGATCACCGCAGGTAATCCTGCAAAGAGGCACTAAGGCTCTAAGGTTCTAAGGCACTGAGGTTTTTCCCTGCAAAGTTCATCCCCTCCAGGGATCACCGCAGGTAATCCTGCAAAGAGGCACTAAGGCTCTAAGGTTCTAAGGCACTGAGGTTTTTCCCTGCAAAGTTCATCCCCTCCAGGGATCACCGCAGGTAATCCCGAGAAGTCCTCAGTACCTATGGTGCTGAGGTTCTAAGTTACTAAGGCACTGAGGTTTTCCCATACAAAGTTCACTCCACCAAAGATCACCGCAGGTAATCCCGAGAGTCTTTCTCTATAACCCGAAATCTTCAACCCGCAACTCTAATACGCCACATACTTCGCAATCACAAATCCATAAAGTATCCCACCAAAGCAATTGCCTACTATTACAATAAATTACCACCTTTTTTATAACTTGCATGGTTTTAAATAGAATAGGTAAACTAATGCACGAAAAATTAATCGACTATATAAATCAACACACCTCTTTACCACTTACTAAAGTAGAAGAAGAATTAGTTATTGCTGCTTTTCAACCTAAAAAACTCAGGAAGAAACAATACTTTTTACAAGAAGGAGATGTTTGTAAATATACTAGCTTTATAGTTAAAGGAGCCATGAGGCAGTTCAGTGTTGACGACAAAGGAGTAGAGCACATTGTACATCTCTTCATCGAAAATTATTGGGCAAGTGATCGAGAAAGTACAATTATGCTAACACCCTCAAAGTATAACATAGAGGCTTGGGAAGACACCGAATTATTGGTTATTACAAGAGCGGATATGTTAGACTTAATGGATAAAATACCTGCATTAGTAGAAATGATTCGATTGATGGATGAACGAAATGCAATAGCAAATCAAAGAAGATTAAGTTCTACTATTAGCAACACGGCAGAAAAGCGGTATGAAGAATTTGCTAAAAATCATCCACAGTTTATCCAACGATTTCCGCAACATATAATAGCGTCATTTTTAGGGATAACCAAAGAAACTCTCAGTAGAATAAGGAAACAATCATTAAAATAAGGGGAAGTTTTTAACCATTTATATAAAACCGTTGATATTTGTCAACGGTTTTTTTTATCAAATCTCATTGTTATAGCATTACTTTCTACTGCAACTTTGCCCTATCAAAATAGAAAATAAAATAACATTAAAATTGAAAAAATGGAAACTTTAAAAAATACCCCAGTTACCCAATTGCTTCGTAACAGTTTAGAAACCTTTTTGGCCAAAGATATGAAAGGTTGGGCTGCACTTTGTGCCGATGATGTAGTTGCCGAATTCCCTTTTGCTCCCGAAGGTTCGCCGTCAAGGTTTGAAGGACGTGACGCACTTTATGCCTATCTAAAAGATTACCCTAGTTTTATCGACGTAAAATCGTTACCCACATTAAAAATTTATGGCACTGACGATTCCAAAACGGCAATCGCAGAGTGGAGTGTCTCAGGTGTCGTGATTGGGAATGGAAATCCTTATGAAATGAGTTATGCAACTTTCGTAACTTTTAGAGACGGACTAATTACAAACTACCGCGAATACTGGAATCCACAAGCATTTATGAAAGCAATGAGTGGAGGAAGTTTTGCGGAATAAAGAGTAAGACTATTATTGGAGAACTTATTATTTTATTTAGCCTAAGCCAGCTTTGAAATAAAACAAAACCTTCAAGGAAACTTGAAGGTTTTTATATTTGAATTAGGTTTAATTATCTTTAATAGGCCACATACTCCGTAATCTCCAGCCCATAGCCAATCATGCCCACACGCTTGGTTTGGGTAGTGTTGGAGATGAGTCGGATTTTAGAAACATCAATGTCATGTAAAATCTGCGCGCCTATTCCAAAGTCTTTGCTGTCCATTTTTACCAATGGCGCTTTCATGACTCCTTCGGCCTGCAAGAGTTTTAATTCGGATAAACGATTGAGCAAGTCACTCGAATCGCGTTCGCTGTTAATGAATACTACGGCTCCTTTTTGTTCTCTGTTGATGAGGTTGAACACGTCGTCTAACTTCTTATCCATACTATCCGTCAAAGAGTTCAGGATGTCATTGTTAGATTGGGTCGAAATTACACGAGTCAATATCGATTCGCCCGAGCTCCAGCTTCCTTTGGTAAGGGCTATATGCACTTGCTTGTTGGTGTTTTGCCAATACGCTCTTAATCGGAATTGACCAAATCGAGTAGTCATTTCAAAGTCTTCTTTCTTTACAATCAGACTGTCGTGCTGCATTCTGTAGGCAACCAAGTCTTCTATGGAAACCAGTTTCAAATCAAACTTCTTAGCCACTTCCACTAACTCAGGCAAACGTGCCATAGTACCGTCTTCATTCATAATCTCTACAATCACACCCGCCGATTTGAATCCTGCAAGTCTGGCAAAGTCAATAGCGGCTTCGGTGTGACCGGTTCTTCTCAAAACCCCACCTTGCTTAGCTGTTAAAGGAAATATATGTCCCGGACGCGCTAAATCGTGCGGTTTGGTATCTTCATTCACTAAGGCCAATATAGTTTTGGCTCTATCCGCTGCCGAGATACCGGTGGTAACGCCATTTCCTTTCAAATCTACCGAAACGGTAAAGGCGGTTTCCATATGGTCGGTGTTGTTCTTCACCATCGAGTGCAGTTCCAATTCGTTACAACGACGCTCGGTTAGCGGAGCACAAATCAATCCACGGCCGTGTGTCGCCATGAAGTTAATCATCTCAGGGGTTACTTTTTCGGCTGCAGCCAAAAAGTCGCCTTCATTCTCACGGTCTTCATCATCTACTACGATAATGACTTTGCCTTGGCGAATGTCTTCAATGGCTTCTTCTATAGTGTTGAGTTGTATTTTGGTGATGTCCATTAGACAGTAGTATTAATTGTTGCAATAAGTTGTTTGACAAAAATCCGGTTGTAAATATAAAACAGGAAGTAAAAAGGAAACCCTGCTGCCAGTAGCACCAAAAGAGGGATATCGGCTTTTTTATCAGCCTTTGCCGCCAAAGCAGTTAAGGCTTGTTGGGTTTTGTATAAGCTAAAGAATAACGCCATAGCCACCAACGCGGCAATGATTATCAAAACCGGAGTATCGGGTTTACCCCAAAAGAAAAGTCCAAATAAAATGACATTGCTCACCAAGCCTACCAAACTAAAAAGGTTGTATTGTTTCAAAAGGGTTTCTACAGAACGAGTATCAGTAGGCAACACCTTCTCCTCAACTATGTTTTTAGGCTTGCTGTCGCCGGGTAAAGTGTTTAAATATTGGTGTACTTCCTCTGCATCAATAGCCAATTCAGGGGTTACGGTTGACACTACCAATTCAGGTTGGGTCTTATCCGGGAAGATGCGGTTGAAGAAATTGGTCAACCAATCAAAGTTCATGCTAAATCCTTTGTCATCAGTAGCCCTTTTGGTCAATAATATAGCAAGCGGTGTCAACACAAAAGAAGACATCCAACTGCCTAAGAAAGGGGAGAGTTCGTCCTGTTGTGCTATCTTTTTGCCAAAAGTATTGATAAAGTGGAAGATGATAAAAATAAGTATCGCAAATACGATAGGCAATCCCAAACCACCTTTGCGGATAATCGCTCCCAATGGCGCACCGATAAAGAACATCAGCAAACAAGCATAGGCTATTACAAACTTATCATACAAAGCAATCCAGTGTTGGTTGATGTTTTTTTGTTTGGCTTGCAGTTCATATTTAGAAGACTCTAAGGAGAAGTTCATAGCATCTACATTACTGTTGGCGACTCTCAAGATATGGGTTTTGTCACTTTTAGAATAAGTCCTTAGCAAATCGGTATTGTTAAGCACCGGCGCCACGGTATCCTTCATTAAATCGGTCAGCGTCATAGCAGAACGCTGGTTGATGTTTTCGGTATACGAAAGGACTTCTTTGCTGTAACTCTTCTGTAGTGAGTCGAGCGTGAAGGTGAGTTCACTAACATTCAACATGGTGTTGGTGTTGGTGATTTTTTCTTCGTCTAAATTGGAGCTGTTGAGTTTAGACAAATCGATATTGATGACATACCTCTGGAACTTACTCTTGGCAAAGGGCATTTTGTCGCGTTCTTCAAATTTCTTTGGGGTAATGTCTTCGTAGTAATGCCCGTCGTTGAGCACCAGTTTTAAAACATTAGAGTCTTCACTACTGATCAATTCTCCTTTTTTGGCTTTGATAACGGTATTGCTCCCCGAACCCATAACCGATTTTTTGTGAATGGTCACTTGGCTAAGGAAACGGCCATTATCTCCCGATTTCTTTTCTACTTTTATGTTGTAAGCACCCACTTCACTAAATTGCCCTTCGGCTATAGCCATCGCAGGCTTGACTTGGGCAATGTTTCTTCGGAAGTTAATGAATTTATACTCGGCAAAAGGAATTACGTTATTGGCAAAGAAAAAGGCAACAATACTTAACAAAAGGATAAAAACCATAAGACTGCGCATTGCTCGTTGCAAAGAAATCCCCGATGACTTCATGGCAGCAAACTCATAGTTCTCTGCCAAACTACCAAAAGTCATGATGGAAGCGAGCAGCACAGAAAGCGGTAATACTAACGGAATGATACTTGGCATTTTGAAAAGTAAGAACTTAAGAATCATTACGATGTCTAAGTCTTTTCCGGCCAATTCAGAGATAAAGAGCCAAACTACCTGGAGTACGAATATAAAAAACAAGATTACAAATACCGTAGTAAATGTAATCAGGAAGGATTTTAATAAGTACCGGTCAAGTATTTTCACCTCGAGCTTAATCTATTTTGTTGATGTAGTAATTTGGATATTTACTCGCTACAAAGGTAAACTGATTTTTTGATAAAGGTTGGTTGGTTTTAAAAGAATTAACAGTCAAAGTGGTTTTAGTACCGTTTTTGCCCATTTCAATCACATTGTAGATGTTTTTAGTTTGAGAATCGATACCCAATAACACTTCTTTGCGTTGGTCTTTAGGATTGGTTGGAACCAATTTGATGTATTGTATTTTACGACCTTTTACGTCTTGAGGAATATCCCAGTAGTATTTGTAACCGCTGTTAAAAAAGGTAAGCATTTTAGAAGGCGTTACGGCATTTTCATCTTTGTCATTCACACTCGATATGGTTATTTCTTCATCTTCGGGTACGATAGTATAGCTTTTCTTGCCGTCGTATATTTTGGTTACACCCAAGAAATTCAAAACATATTTGTTACCTTCCAACACCAAATTGCCTTTGCTTTCTTTGTTGATGTTCTCTTTCCTGTTGGTCAGTGTATATTTAAAATCGATGGAGATATTGTCATAGGTTTTCACCTTAGCGGTAACTTGGTCAAGCAAGTCTTTGGCTTTTTTATCTTGTGCATTAGTGGTAAAACTAACTAATAGGAGTAATGCAATAGATAGTAATTTGTTCATTTTAATTGTTGTTTTGTTCGTTGCTAAAAAATTGGTCTAACGAAGTCAAGTCGGGAATGTTTACACTACGCGCTTTACTTCCTTCAAACGGTCCTACAACTCCGGCGGCTTCGAGCTGATCTATCAGTCTTCCGGCACGGTTGTAACCCAGTTTCAATTTTCTTTGCAATAATGATGCCGAACCCTGTTGGGCTGTTACAATAATTTCTGCCGCTTCTCTAAATAGGC
The DNA here is from genome assembly GCF_046296355.1 of Flavobacterium sp. GTDB lineage: Bacteria > Bacteroidota > Bacteroidia > Flavobacteriales > Flavobacteriaceae > Flavobacterium. The sequence goes on along the minus strand of NZ_JBKBLM010000006.1, from coordinate 40,947 downwards.
TGTCTCGTTCAGAGATGTCAAACTCCAAGTTCACGCTGCTGCCATCTTCACCAATGTACTCCGGCAAAAGATAAGCACTCGCATAAGCTTTTTGGGAACCAATATAATCTACAATCTTTTCTACTTCGGGTGTGTCAACAAAAGCACATTGTACACGCACTAAATCATTTCCGTTAGAGAACAACAAATCCCCACGACCAATCAATTGATCAGCACCACCCGAATCTAAAATAGTTCTCGAGTCAATTTTAGAAGTTACTCTAAAAGCAATACGCGCCGGGAAGTTGGCTTTAATCATACCGGTAATTACATTAACAGAAGGTCGTTGCGTAGCGATAATCAAATGGATTCCAATCGCACGCGCTAATTGTGCCAAACGAGCAATAGGCGTTTCCACTTCTTTACCGGCGGTCATAATCAAATCGGCAAACTCATCCACTACCAAAACAATATAAGGCAAGAAACGGTGACCATTCTCAGGATTCAATTTTCGGGCTTTAAACTTCTCGTTGTATTCCTTAATGTTACGCACCATGGCGTCTTTTAATAACGAATAACGATTGTCCATTTCCAAGCAAAGCGAATTCAGCGTGTTGATTACTTTGTTGTTATCGGTGATAATCGCGTCTTCCGTATCGGGTAATTTCGCGAGGTAGTGGCGTTCTATTTTGTTGAATAAAGTCAGCTCGACTTTCTTTGGATCAACCAAAACAAACTTCACTTCGGCAGGATGTTTTTTGTACAACAACGAAGTCAGTACGGCATTCAATCCCACCGATTTTCCTTGTCCGGTAGCACCAGCCATCAGTAAGTGAGGCATTTTCGCCAAATCGACTACAAAGGTTTCATTCGAAATGGTTTTTCCTAAAGCGATAGGCAATTCCATCTCAGCTTCCTGGAACTTAGCCGAAGCGATAACGCTTTTCATCGGTACCATCGTTGGGTTCTTATTCGGCACCTCAATACCAATAGTTCCTTTCCCGGGAATAGGAGCAATGATACGAATACCCAATGCAGAGAGCGATAAAGCAATATCGTCTTCTAAGCTTTTAATTTTAGAAATACGGATTCCCGCTTCGGGTACGATTTCATACAAAGTCACCGACGGCCCAACAGTCGCTTTGATTTGCGCAATATCAATCTTGTAGTTCTTTAATGTTTCTACAATGCGGTTTTTATTTTCTTCCAACTCTTCCTGATTGATGGTAATGCCTACAGAAGCATATTCTTTCAGCAAGTCAATCGTCGGGAATTTATAATTGGATAATTCTAAGGTGGGGTCAAACAAACCAAAATCAGCTACCAATTTGGCGGCCAAGTTTTCATCCATAACATCTTCTTCTTCAGCTTTTTCAATTACAAAAGCTTCATCATTGGTTTCGATGATATGTTTGGTTGGTTCTACATAAGTCGGTTCTTCCGGAGTAGGCGTAACCGCCATTTTAATCGTAGGTTCCAAATTGATTTCAGAAGCGTGTTCAATGGTGGGTTTCAACGCGTCTTTATTGATTTCAAATTGGGAAGGCTTGAGTGTTGGCTCTTCGGTTGGTTCTTCGTCTTCTGTTACCGCAAACTCTTCGAGGTTATAATCTACGCCTTTATCATTGGCACCCGCCATGTTGATGATGTCTTCTTTGAGGTCTTTGTGTTTCTTTTCGAAGAAAGACTTAATGGCATCGGGAGAGATTTTAATTTTGAAGATTAGGTACACAATAATTGAAAACACCAATAATAAAGCCGTTCCGGTTTTACCAATGTAATCCTGCAGGAACAAATTCATTTCGTATCCTATGGTTCCGCCCAATTCAGGCAAAGTATAAGCAAAGAAGCCAAACAGTATGGATAAAATCACTAAGGCAAACAAATCCCAAAACCAAGTATTTTTTAATTTGTGCACCGGTAAATCTAAGACCAAGAAAGCACCGCTTAAAAAGAACAACTTCACCAATAGGAAGGAAGCAATACCAAAACCACGGTAGATAAACAAATCGGCCAAGTAGGCACCAAATTTACCCAACCAGTTTTGCACTTCTTCATTTCTGTCGGTAATGGCATCAACGGCACTTTGGTCAACACGACCATGCAGGAAGAACGATATAAAGGAAACCAAAAAGGCAATGGACAGCAATACCAATACGAAGCCAAACAGCATTCGGTATTGTTTTTTAGTCTTTAGTATTTTAAGCTCCAGATTAGGATCTTTCTCCTTTTCTTTAGTTTCTTTTTTTACTGTTTTTGCCATTGGTGATGTATAACGCTATAAAAATAGAAATTAAATCGAATGATTATATAAATTTTGGAACATAAATGAGCAAACCGATAGCAATTGCGGCTATGGCGGCAAACAATACACCACCAGCGGCAATGTCTTTGATAAAACCAATTCTGTTATGAAACTCGGGATGTACAAAGTCGGCTATTTTTTCTATACCGGTATTCATACTCTCAATGCCCAAGACCAAACCAAAAGCCAGTATTTGCATCATCCATTCATAACGGTCAATCTCAAAGTAAAACCCGGCGATAATCATAATAATAGCCAATGAAAATTGCACCATAACACTGTGTTCAGTAGTAATCAATTTGATGGCACCTTTTACGGCAAAGCCCACACTTTTTAAGCGTCCGGTAAAAAAGGAATTGTCTTTTTGGAATTCCATAGTGTTCTAATTATAGCGCAGCTAAAGCCGATTCGTAGTTTGGTTCGTTTCCAATTTCAGGCACTAATTCGGTATGTGTTATCATCCCGTTTTCGTCAATCACAATTACTACTCTTGCATGTAAACCTGAGAATACACCATCAATGATTTCCAAACCATAATCTTTACCAAATTGTCCGGTATTGAAATCAGAAAGGTTGATTACGTTGTCTAATCCTTCGGCACCGCAAAAACGTTTTTGGGCAAAAGGCAAATCGCGTGAAATACACAATACTTTAGTGTTTTCTAAAGTACTCGCTTTGGCATTAAAAGTTCTTACCGAAGTAGCACAAGTGCTGGTGTCAATGCTTGGGAATATATTTAATACCACTTGGGTTCCCGCAAAATCGGCTAAAGAGGTGATACTTAAATCTTGTTTTACTAATTGAAATTCAGGTGCTTTTGAACCTGTTTTAGGTAAGTCACCATTAGTGTTTATTGGGTTTCCACCCAAAGTAATTCCAGCCATTTCTTTTACAATTTTTGAATGGCAAAAGTATGAAATAATTTCAGATTTGAACTTTTAATAGTAATGAAAAGCAACTAATATAAATCTTTTTAAAGTTTGTCTAAGGGTAACTTGTAAGTAGGATCTTCTATGATATTTACATCGATTATAGCTTCTGCATTATTAAGTAAACGAATACAATCTTTACTCAAATGGCGCAAATGCACTTTTTTCCCTTGTTTGTGATAACGATGGGTAATTACATTTAAGGCTTCAATAGCTGACATATCCGCAACCCGACTTTCTTTAAAGTCAATAACTATCTCGTTTGGGTCGTTCAATACATCAAACTTTTCTGCAAAACCTGTCACCGAACCAAAAAATAAAGGACCAAAAATCTCATAGTGTTTAACACCTTGCTCATCAACATATTTTCTGGCACGTATGCGTTTAGCGTTTTCCCATGAATATGCTAAAGCTGCTAAAATAACACCAATTAAAACCGCAATTGCCAAATTGTGCGTAATGGCAGTAATCAGAGTAACCAATACCATTACTATCACATCCGACCAAGGCATTTTTTTGAATGTTTTTAAACTTGCCCATTCAAAAGTTCCAATGGCTACCATAAACATTAATCCTACTAAAGCCGCCATTGGTAAACGTTCAATCAGACTTGAACCGAACATGATAAATACTAACAACATTACAGCAGCTACTATTCCGGAAAGTCGTGCTCTCGCACCCGCTGAAGTATTAATCAAACTTTGACCTATCATAGCACATCCGCCCATACCGGACAATAATCCTGAAGCAATGTTGGCTGTTCCCTGTGCGATACATTCTTTGTTACCGCTACCACGAGTTTCTGTAATTTCGTCTATCAAATTTAAAGTCAGCAAGCTTTCAATTAGACCTACGCCTGCAACAATACAAGCATAAGGGAAAATAATTTTTAGGGTAGCAAAATCAAATGGAACGGTTGGAATAGTTAAAGGAGGAAAGCCACCTTTTATGCTTTCTCCAGCGTTTAAAGTATCTGCAACCGTCATAGTGTTGATTCCAAAACCAATTACAATGCCTGAAACTATAATAATAGCAACCAAAGACGACGGTACCGCTTTAGTCAATTTAGGCAAACCCCAAATAATTAGCATCGTTAGTATTGTTAAGCCAAGCATTATTAACATTGTTGAACCTTCCAACAAGTTATCGGTACCTTTTTGATAAAAATTGGGAAATTGTGCCATAAAAATAATGATGGCCAATCCGTTTACGAATCCAAACATCACAGGATGAGGAACTAGTCGGATAAATTTACCCAAACGCAAAACGCCGGCAAGAATTTGTAAAATACCAGCAATAATTACGGTGGCAAAAACGTATTGTAAAATGGTTTCCGAGGTAATGTCGGGTAATGCGGTGCGCAATTCTAGAATCAAGCCTACAAAAATAACGGCTATCGCACCGGTTGCACCCGAAATCATTCCCGGTCTTCCGCCTAAAATGGCAGTTATTAATCCCATCACAAACGCCGCATATAAACCTGTTAGTGGCGAAAAACCCGCAATCATTGCAAAGGCGATGGCTTCTGGCACTAACGCTAAAGCAACGGTTAGTCCTGATAAAATCTCTGTTTTGTAATTTACCTTTTGTGATAAATCAAATAAGTTGAATACTTTTTTCATGTAAATAATATAAGTAGATTGTGGTACAATTTCACATACTGAAACGGCACCGAAAATTTTCGATAAGTGGTTGTTGGAAATAATTCCCCGATTTTAAGGGTTAAAATCAGTGCGGGGAAACCATTGTATGTTGGATAATATCTTTCATAAAGTCTGACAAAAGTAGTTTTTTAAAGGCTATTATCCAACAAAATATCGAATTTGCATTTTTTTAGGATTGGAATTGGTAGTTAAGTGGTTGAATGCAAATATTTTAATTTTTCCTAAAATAATTTAACATTTTTTATGCTTGCTATATTATTGTTTTATCGTAATATTGCAATATAATAATTCAATGAAACCATGGGTGCATCAAAATCAGAGTCTTTTTCAGCAGAACACAACGAGATGGCAAGCTTGTTTAAAGCCTTGTCACATCCGGCTCGAATTGCCATCGTAGATTATCTTTTGACTGTTGACACTTGTATTTGCGGTGATATTGTCAACGAATTGCCATTGGCACAACCCACCATTTCACAACATTTAAAAGAATTAAAAAACGCCAATATCATCAAAGGCACTATCGAAGGTACATCAATATGTTATTGCATCAATCCGGATACTATTGACAAAATAGAAAACCATTTCGGCGTGATTCGTCATAAACTAAAGAATAAATGCTGTTAGCTAATCACTAATTACTAATCACTAATTACTAGAACAATGAAACTCTCAGAAATTAAAAACGAATTAAAAAAGCTAAACACCATAGCTTTCCAATTGCCCAACGGCGAGTTGGTTCCCAATCATTTTCATGTAACCGAAGTTGGTAAAGTAACCAAACACTTCATCGATTGCGGTGGTGTGGTTCGAAATGAAGAAGTGGTGAATTTCCAACTTTGGGAAGCCAATGATTATGACCACAGATTGCATCCTGAAAAGTTGGTTCACATTATAGAATTATCAGAAGCCAAACTTCAAATCCCCGATTTAGAGATTGAAGTGGAATACCAAATGAAAGACACCATCGGTAAATTCAGTTTAGATTTTGACGGGACTAATTTCCAATTAAGATCAAAAATGACCGATTGCTTAGCCAAAGACAACTGCGGCATTCCACCGGAAAAAATGAAAGTCAAAATAGGTGAGTGGAAGCCAAAAGAAACGGCTTGTTGCACCCCGAATTCAGGCTGTTGTTAAAATGGGAATCGAAAGAAAAGCCCATTGGGAGAATGTATTTTCAACCAAGACGGAAAAAGAAGTGAGTTGGTACCAAGAATACCCCAAAACTTCAGTAGATTTTGTCAAGTCGCTCGATTTGCCTTTGAATGCTAAAATCATTGATATTGGCGGTGGCGACAGTTATTTTATAGACGCTTTACTCGAGTTGGGCTACCAAGATTTATACCTTTTGGACATCTCCGAAAATGCTGTAGAGCGAATTCGCAAGCGTTTGGGAAGCCGAGCCCAATATGTTACTTTTATAGTTTCAGATGTTTTAGATTTTAAGCCGAGTAAGCAATTTGATTTTTGGCACGACCGCGCTTGTTTTCATTTTTTGACCCAACCCATAGAAATAGAGCGTTATAGTAATTTGGTTTCGAAAGCAGTTGCTGATGGCGGAACTTTAGCGATGGGTACTTTTTCAGATAGTGGTCCGTTAAAATGCAGCGGTTTGGAAATCACCCAATACAATATGGAACGTTTGCGTATGGTATTTGAAAAGGATTTTGAACTAACAGGTTGTTTTACAGAAGACCATCAAACGCCTTTTAATACTATTCAAAATTTCCTTTTTTGCAGTTTTAAAAAGAAATAATATGTTAGAAAATTTAGCCAAAACTATTAAAAAAATCGCCACAATTTCAGTAGCGAAAGATCGAATTGAAGTATTAAATCCATTAGTAGATTATATTCAAGAAAAAGTCAACAATAAGGAAGAAATTCGATTGAATTTCATTTGCACCCACAATTCCCGCAGGAGTCATTTGTCTCAAATTTGGGCACAAACCATGGCATTTCATTTCGGAATCCAAAAGGTGTTTTGCTATTCGGGCGGCACCGAAGCCACAGCAATGTTTCCTAAAGTAGCTGAAACACTAACCAATCAAGGATTTCAAATACAAAAATTGAGTCGGGAACCCAATCCGGTTTACGCGGTGAAATATGCAGACAACCAACATCCGGTTGTATGTTTTTCCAAAGCTTATTTCGACGAGTTTAATCCGAAAAATCATTTTGGCGCCATCATGACGTGCAACAATGCCGACGAAGGTTGTCCGATGGTTTTTGGAGCAGAAGCCCGATTTCCTATAAAATATGATGATCCGAAAGCCTTTGACGACAGAGACTTGATGGATGAAAAATACGCAGAACGCAGTTTCCAAATTGCAAGCGAAATGTATTATGTACTATCTCAAATAAAATTTTAAAAAATGAAAAACTATAAAAAAATATTTTTAGGGTCTCTGTTGATTTTAAGCTTTGTGTTTTCTTTGTCGTTTGTAAGTTCGCCCAAATCAAGTTTAAACAAAAAACTTTATACTTATTGCAAATCACTTCCATCAGAATTTAATCAAATTTCTGTAGATAGGAAATCCGATTTAGACGAAATAGCTAATTATATTTCAGAACAACAAAAAGAGGGTAAGGATATCAACTTACTTTTTGTTTGTACCAGTAATTCGAGAAGAAGTCATATGGCTCAAGTTTGGTCTCAAATTGCTTCTGTTTTCTACGAAGTAAAAATGGTGAGTACATTTTCCGGAGGAACAGAACAAACAAAAGTTAACAAAAATGCACTGCGAGCACTTGAAAAAACAGGCATAATACTTCAGTCTAACCAACAAAGTCAAAATCCGATTTGGTTGGCAACAATTGGAGAGAATATTGCACCTTTAATTTTATTCTCAAAAAAATATACCGATTCCACTAATCCGTCGCAGAATTTTGGTGCAGTAATGGTTTGCTCAGAAGCAGATGCGTCTTGTCCTATTGTTGATGGTGCAGATTTTAGATTGGGCTTACCCTACCAAGACCCAAAGTTATTTGACAATACAGCTCAAGAAAGCGAAAAATATGATGAAAGATGCAGGCAAATTGCTCGCGAAATGTTTTATGTTTTTTCAAGAATAAAGAAATAGAAATTTTCAACTTCAAAATCATAAATTGACTTGTATGCTCAATGATTCATTATGAAAAAAAGACTTAATTTTTTAGACCGATATTTAACAATCTGGATTTTTTTAGCCATGTTAATTGGCGTTGGGATAGGTTATTTTATTCCGAGTTCGGATGATTTCATCAATTCGTTTTCTTCGGGCACGACCAATGTTCCTTTGGCGATTGGGTTAATTTTAATGATGTATCCGCCCTTGACCAAAATCGATTTTTCAAAAGTGCCGCAAATGTTTGATAAGCCTAAATTACTAACAGCGTCCTTTTTAATTACTTGGATAGTCGGGCCGTTTTTGATGTTTTTATTGGCGACATTTTTCCTTAAAGACTATCCCGAATACATGACCGGCTTAATCATCATAGGCATTGCGCCTTGTATTGCGATGGTGATTGTTTGGAACGAATTGGCCGAGGGCAACCGCGAATTAACCGCCGGTTTGATTGGAATCAATAGTTTGTTGCAAGTGTTTTTCTTCAGTTTGTATGCTTATTTTTATTTAGAAATCATGTTGCCGTTATTTGGCATCAAAGGATTAGAGTTAGATATCACCATAGCCGAAATTGCTAAAACAGTTGGGATTTACCTTGGTATTCCTTTTGCTTTAGCGGTTATCAGTCGGTATGCGATTAAAAAGTTTATTGGTGACAAATGGTTTAACCAAAAGTTCCTTCCGTTTGTTTCGCCGATTACTTTGATTGCGTTATTGTTCACTATAGTAGTCATGTTCAGTTTGAAAGGCGAAATGATTGTCGATTTGCCGATGGATGTGATAAGAATAGCCATTCCTTTAGTCATCTTTTTTGCCATTATGTTCTTCCTAATGTTTTTTGTATCGAAAAAGATTGGTGCCAATTATCGTGATGCAACTGCTTTATCATTCACTGCTTCCGGAAATAATTTCGAGTTGGCGATAGCCGTTTCCATTGGGGTTTTTGGCATTAACAGCGGACAAGCTTTTGCCGGAGTAATTGGGCCGTTGGTAGAAGTGCCGGCACTGATTATTTTGGTCAATGTGGCGTTTTGGTTGCGAAAAAAATACTTTGCAACATAAAAAAAGTCCTGAATTTACAGAACTTTTGATTTTTAATTATTATTTTACTTTTATCACCCAAAGGTCATTGCCACCTTTATTAAATGGAACATCTTGGTCATTACTTTGCGATTCACCCACTACAATAAGCTCTTTTTTTGAGTTTTGATAAAAGTCTGTAGCAATGTCAATATTTGAACCTCCAAAAGTTTTTTGCCAATATACATTTGAATTGGCTTTGTTATCTATTTCAAACATCCAAAAATCATTTTCTCCTTTATTTGGGTTATTGTCAAACGAGCCTCTTGAATTTCCAACGACTACAAAATTTCCATTTGAAATCTTTTTTATTGTTGTGGCAACATCAAAATCAACGCCTCCAAAAGATTTTTCCCATAATAAATGCCCGTGATCGTTGATGTGAATAACCCAACCATCAAAATTGCCTTTTGGATTTTTAATTTGCCCGTCTTCACTATTTGATCGTCCTACTATGAGATAGGAATTATTTCCAGTTTTTGTTATACCAAAAGCTTGATCAATTCCACTGCCACCATAATTTTCTTTCCAGTGTAAATCACCATTATGATGGATTTTTACGACCCAATAATCATAACTACCTTTGTTATTAGTAAAATCAAAATCATTACTTTCAGAATAGCCAACTAATAATATTCCTCCATCTTCAGCTTCAACAATATCATTAACTCTATCATTTTGAGTTCCGCCAAAATAGCGATACCATTCAAATTCACCGTTACTATCTAATTTGATTCCTAAGAATTCACCAACACCGTGCATATAATTCCTATGTCCAATTTCATGTCCAGCACCATTATTGTTAGTACCTCCACTTTCATCAATTCCGGAATAATCTGCAAAACCGGCCACAAAAAAGCCGCCATCACTGGTTTGAATAATTTTATGGGCATGGTCGTGATTTGAAAAACCATAATTTTTACTCCAAATAATATTTCCTTGTTCGGTTATTTTTGAAATATAAAAATCGTGCAATCCTACATTTCCGGGTACGTCACCATTACTACTAGCACTATAGCCGGAAATTACAAAATTACCATCAGAAGTGGGAATAATGCTCATTCCATAATCATTTAATGAACCACCTAAAGTTTTAGTCCAAATTAAATTTCCTTCAGCATCTAATTTAGTTAATAAAATATCTATTAAATCATGATTTTTAACAATATCACCATCATAACTATTAGTATGACCCAGAATAAGCATTCCACCATCCGATGTGGAAACCACACTATTAGTGTTTTCTTCAAAACTACCTCCAAAGGATTTACTCCAGTCTAATTCTGCTTTAAAAGCTGCATTAGTATCTGATGCAATATCTTTATCGCAACTTGTGATTGAAAAGAAAACTATAAGATAGCATAACTTTTTCATTACTCGATGATTAGTTTTTTTGTAAAATCATTGTTAACTCTTATAAAGTATAATCCTTTTTCAAGATCTGAAATATCATAGTTTTCAGCTGATTGGAAAGTTTTTATTGTTTTACCGAGTGTATCATATAAGACTATTGTTTCAATACTAATTTCTGAACTAATTCTAAAAAAAGTATTTGCCGGATTTGGATAAATGGTGTAATCTGAATTTAAAAATTCTTCATTAGCTAGCGAGGCATTTTTTCTTACTACAAATAAGCCTCTTTCTATATCACTAATCAATATATTTCCACTTGTAAAAAAAGGATAAGTGCTCCAAGCTCCATTAAATTGTGCAGCGTTATTTGTTGGGTAAGTATCAAAATAGCCAATTTCATTCATATTTGAAGAAGTTTCAATATTCGCCGTATTCATTAAACGTAATCCAGCTCTATAATTAGCTAAATAAAACTCATTATTTTTGGTATAACCATTATGATCTATTGCTGGTGTTGTACCAAAATAATTTCCTTTTAAAACTGGATTTTCAAGATCAGTCATGTCAACAATTATTGACTTGGTATTAAAACCAAAATCAATTTCATCGATTTCGTCACCAACTATCCAATATTTCAGATCACTTGTCAGCCATCCTTGATGTGTATAGCTAGTATTACTATAGGTAAAATTAGAGAGTAGTAAAGGATTTGTTTTATCTGTTACATCAATAACAACTACTTTATTTTCATTTGCACCAAAAAAAATTTCTTTACCAATATTGGAAGTATCTGGTCCATTGTAAATAACTATTTGTGCATCATGTGTGTAACCACTAGCTGAATATCCGAATGAAAAAACAGGAGCTAAAGGATTTTGAATATTTACGGCATGTATGCCACCGCTAAAAGTGTTTGATCCAATACAATATGCAAAACCACTTGCTTCATTAATAGCAATATTATGACATCTGCCAAATCCAGAATAAAAGGCATCTGTAGTAAAATCTTGTGGAGATGTTACATTTCTTAAGCGTGTTAAATCAAAGACTTGCATGCCGTGACCTGTTGCTTCACTAACAATAAATGCATAATTATTATATACTTTAATATCTCTCCATGTACTACTTATATTATTAGTTGAATTTAATTTCCCTAAATATATTGGTGCAATTGGATTTGAAATATCAACAAATGCTGTATGAGAAGTACAACCCATAAGAGCATATTCTTTTCCATTCAAAGGATCTGTCCAACCCCAACAATCATTTCCTCTGGTAGTAGAAATTCCACCTAGTTGAGAAAATGACATATTTGTCATCAAATCTATTTTATCGCATGGATATACTCCGGCAAAACCACTAGTACAAATCGTTTGACAAAAAGCAATAGAAGCAAAATGCAACATGGATGTTACTAGTAGTAATTTTTTCATATGATTTTGATTTTATTATAAAAGTAGTGTTTATATTTTACACGTGTAAAGCTCTATTGTCCGTTGCGACTAAAGCAGCTTCTTTGATGGCTTCTGCAAATGTTGGGTGAGCGTGTGACATACGAGAAATATCTTCGGCACTGGCTCTGAATTCCATTGCGGTTACCGCTTCAGCAATCAAATCGGCACAACGCGCACCAATCATGTGTATTCCCAAAACTTCGTCGGTTTTAGCATCTGCCAAAATTTTAACAAAACCATCGGTATCACCACCCGCACGAGCTCTTCCTAACGCTTTAAAAGGGAAACTTCCTGCTTTATAAGCCACACCATCCGCTTTTAATTGTTCTTCGGTTTTTCCCACTGCAGCTACTTCAGGCCAAGTATAAACTACACCCGGAATTAAGTTGTAGTCGATGTGTGGTTTTTGACCTGCCATGATTTCGGCTACTAAAACACCTTCCTCTTCGGCTTTGTGAGCCAACATGGCGCCACGAACCACATCACCAATCGCGTAAATATTTGGAACATTGGTTTGCAAATGGTCATTAACATCAATCATACCTCTTTCGGTAACTTTTACACCGGCTTTGTCGGCTGCTAATCCGTCAGTGTAAGGACGACGACCAACAGCTACTAAGCAATAATCACCTTCAAAAGTTACAGTATTTCCTTTGGTATCATCGGCTTGAACGGTAACGTTTTTACCTTTTCGGGTTACTTCTTTCACTTTGTGAGAAGTGTAGAATTTCATGCCTTGTTTTTTCAAGACTTTGGTCAATTCTTTAGACAAACCGGCATCCATACCCGGAATGATTCGGTCTAAAAACTCTACCACAGATACTTGGGCACCCAATCTTAAATACACTTGACCCAATTCGATACCAATAACGCCACCACCAATGATGATTAAATGTTTCGGTACTTCAGGTAATTTTAACGCTTCGGTAGAAGTGATGATTCTTTCTTTGTCTAATTTGATAAACGGCAACGAAGACGGTTTAGAGCCGGTTGCGATTACGATATTTTTCCCTTCGATTACTTCTGAAGAACCATCGGCTTTGGTTACTTTAACATGAGTGGCATCTTCGAAAGACCCTAATCCTTCAAAAACGGTAACTTTGTTTTTGTCCATTAAGAATTTAACACCGCCCGAAGTTTGGTCAACCACAGCTTGTTTGCGGGCAATCATTTTTTCTAAATTTACTTTTACTTCGCCTGAAACCTCGATTCCGTGGTCGGTAAAGTGTTGCAATTCTTCGTAATGATGCGAAGAAGCTAAAAGTGCTTTAGAGGGAATACAACCTACATTCAAGCAAGTTCCTCCTAAAGTAGAATATTTTTCAATGATGGCGGTTTTGAAACCCAATTGGGCACAACGAATAGCCGAAACATATCCGCCCGGTCCTGAACCTATGATGACAACGTCAAATGAACTCATGATTATATTTTTGTGTGTGTTTAATTTTTTGTCATGCAAAATTACAAATGTTTTTTGGTATTTCGATTGGCGAGGTACTTTTTTAAATGGAATTCAAAAAGTTAAGTCCACGACGTTTTTTGAGTAGTAGCTTCCCTAATATTTTTTTTCGGCTCAAGGTTTTGAAAGACTACTTTTTACTCCATTTTTTGAAGTTCTCTATACCTGACTGGGAACGCCAAAAGATACTCGAAAGCCTTGGTATTCAAAGAAAACGATTTCGTAGATTTTTATTTTTTATGATAAATATCAGTATTTACCCTTGGTGAAAATTGGAACTTTGAATTGTAGAGTAAAGTTTACTCTTTGTCATTTTTTAATCTAAAATTCACCTTACTATGAAGAACATAAAAGTAATTCAAGAATTGCACAATCTGGGAATAACAGGATACCATGAAGTAGTCTATAACCCTTCTTATGAGGAATTATTTCAAGCCGAAACCTCTCATTTGAGAAAAGGATATGAAAAAGGAGCTGTTACCGAGAGCGGTGCTGTAGCGGTAAAAACAGGTGTCTTCACCGGTCGTTCTCCAAAGGATCGTTATATCGTTAAAGATGAGATTACTAAAGACACTATTTATTGGGATGACAAAGTAAATTTTCCAACCACTCAGGAAATTTGGAGCGAATTAAAGAGTTTGGTTTTAAAACAACTGTCAACCTCCAAAAAAATATATGTGGTGGATGCCTTTTGCGGTACCAATAAAGATACCCGATTAAAAGTGCGTTTTGTCATGGAAGTGGCTTGGCAAGCCCATTTTGTAACCAATATGTTTATCCGACCTTCTGTTTATGAATTGGAAAACTTTGGAGAACCTGATTTCGTAGTGATGAATGGTTCTAAGACGACCAACCCGAATTGGGAAGCGCAAGGACTAAATTCAGAGAATTTTGTCTTATTTAATTTAACCGAAAAAATCCAAATCATCGGCGGTACTTGGTATGGTGGCGAAATGAAAAAAGGGATGTTTTCAATGATGAATTATTACCTTCCTTTAAAAGGAATGGCTTCAATGCATTGTTCTGCGAATGTAGGCGAAGAGGGTGATGTGGCTATTTTCTTTGGCCTTTCAGGTACTGGGAAAACAACTTTATCTGCCGACCCAAAACGCTATTTGATAGGTGATGACGAACACGGTTGGGACAACAATGGTGTTTTCAATTACGAAGGTGGTTGTTATGCCAAAGTGATTGACCTATCAGAAGAAAATGAACCCGATATTTGGAGAGCTATCAAGAGAGATGCGCTACTCGAAAATGTAGTAGTAAATGAATATGGAGAAGTCGATTATTACGACCATTCTATAACCGAAAATTCAAGAGTTTCTTATCCGATTTACCATATCAACAAAATAGTGTTGCCTTCAAAAGCAGGTCATGCCAGTAAAATTATTTATTTGTCTGCTGATGCTTTTGGCGTTTTGCCACCGGTTTCTATCTTAGATGAAGACCAAGCACAATACCATTTTTTATGTGGATTCACTTCTAAATTAGCCGGGACAGAACGCGGTATTACAGAACCACAACCGTCATTTTCTCCGGCGTTTGGGGAAGCGTTTTTGACTTTACATCCAACGATGTATTCTAAAACGTTGGTGGCCAAAATGAAAGAACACAATGCCAAAGCCTATCTGGTAAACACTGGTTGGAATGGTACCGGAAAACGAATTTCATTAAAAAACACTCGCGCCATCATTGATGCCATCATTGACGGTTCTATAGACAAAGCTGAAACGGTAAAAATTCCTTTTTTGAATTTAACTGCGCCCAAAATATTACCTAATGTAGATGATATTTTAGACCCAAGAACTACCTATAAAGAGATTGCGGATTGGGAAACAAAAACCAAAAAATTAGTCGCACTTTACAATAAAAACTTCGAGCAATATACCAACACCGAAGAAGGAAAAAGATTGATTGCGGCCGGTCCTAGTTTATAACACTTCAAATAAATACCAATGGGATAATTTACTATCTTTCCATTGGTATTAAAATTTTAAAAAATGAACTGGATAGTTGATTTATTCACCCATCAATCTTTTGCTCAAACGATTATCGTTTTTGGCTTAGTGATTGCTTTTGGCATTTGGTTCGGAAAAATAAAAATATTTGGGGTTTCTCTGGGTGTTACTTGGGTGCTTTTCGTTGGATTGTTTTTCTCGTTTATGGGCATATCTGTCCATCCGGAATTACAAGATTTTCTAAAAGAATTCGGCTTAGTTTTATTTGTTTATACCCTTGGATTGCAAGTTGGCCCCGGTTTTTTCGCTTCTTTAAACAAAAATGCTTTGGTCACTAATATGCTAGCCGTATTTATAGTGTTGTTTGGGGTAATCACTACTCTTGGATTGTATTATTGCTCCAATAATTCTATTTCTATTATGACCGGAATCATGAGTGGTGCAGTCACCAATACACCGGGTTTAGGAGCAGCACAAACCACGATGACTAATTTGCATCAGGCTACCGAAGCTACTTCAATGGTGACTTTAGCTTATGCCGTTGCTTATCCTTTTGGGGTTTTTGGGATTATTATTTCAATGTTATTACTCAAACGGATCTTTAAAGTCAATATCAAAGACGAAACGGAACTTCAAAGTAAGTTAGCGAGTTTGCGGGAAGATCAGGTAATCTCTAAACATTTGCAATTAGAAAACCATCAATTGGTGGGAAAACCCATCAGTGCTATTTTTGAAATGATCAAAACACCTATAGTGGTATCGCGGATGTTTCATAAAGGAACCATCATTACGCCCACACCTAGAGAAATTCTTTCGGAAAAAGATGTTTTACTGATCGTAGCTTCAAAAAGCACTTTCGACCAATTGCAAATGTTAATTGGTCCGGAAAGTGATATGAACTTGAAAACGGCACTCGATAGCAATTTGGTTTCCAATCATGTGGTCGTAACCAACAAAAACATCACGCACAAACGATTGGGCGATATACCTGAGTTTAACCAACACGATTTTACTTTTACCCGCTTGTATCGTGCCGGAACGCAAATGGTACCTAGTGGAAACATAGTATTGCAATTGGGTGATACAGTCAAAATTGTCGGAACCAAAGAGAGTTTGGAACGCATCACTTCCGTTTTAGGAAATTCATTAAAACGATTAGAAGTGCCGGATATTGCGCCAATTTTTATTGGTATAGTGCTTGGTATCATCGTAGGAAGTATACCGTTTCAAATTCCGAATATTCCGGTTCCGGTCAAAATAGGTTTGGCGGGTGGTCCGTTGATTATTGCTTTGATTTTGAGCCGATTTGGGAATCAATTTTACTTGAATAATTATACGACCAATAGTGCCAATTTGATGATACGTGAACTCGGAATCACTTTATTCTTGGCCAGTGTCGGATTGAGTAGTGGTTCAAAATTAGCCCAGGCATTTGAGGGCGGAAACGGGTTTTATTGGATAGGTTTAGGTATTATCATAACGATTGTTCCACTACTGATAGCCGGGATTATTGCCAAACGCATTTTTAAGAAAAACTTTTTTGAAATCTGTGGCTTGTTGGCCGGTGCTTCTACTGATCCGCCAGCGTTGGCCTTTGCTTTGAAAATTTCAGGTAACGACATTCCTTCAGCCACTTATGCTACAGTTTATCCATTGACCATGATACTCCGAATTATAGTCGCGCAACTACTCATTTTGATGTTTAGTTAATTTTTTATTTAAAGTTGAAAACCATTCTTTTTTTTATAAATTTAGGTGCTGTAAATTGATCAGATATGATTGCAAAAACTCGTATCAGCTTATTTACACAAAAGGTAATGAAGTCAACCAGTTCAACAGTTATAGATTTGTCTGATTTATTCGCAGGAACATGCCTGAACTGTTGAATGAAGAAGCCCAGAATCAAGCCAACAGTTTCTCAAATAAACAGTCACTTTTATGAAAAAACATCTTATATTACTTACCATATTACTGGCGAATGTAGCCACTCTTAGTGCCCAAACCGACAGCCGATTGTATGATATTATCGAAGCGGTTTCAGCCGAACGTTTAGAGAAAGACATTCGCATTTTAGCCAATTTCGGAACCCGAAATACTTTTAGCGATACTATTTCTAAAACAAGAGGAATCGGAGCGGCTCGTCGCTGGATCAAAGCTGAGTTTGATAAGATAGACAAAGACTGTAAAAATTGTTTGGAAGTTTTTTACCAAAAGGATTTAGTTACTCCAAAAGACGGCAACAGAATTCCCAAAGAAGCCTATGTAGTCAATGTGGTAGCTATTCAAAAAGGCACTAAATACCCCAATCGTTTTGTCATCATGACCGGAGATATCGACAGTCGCAACTCAGATACGATGGATTATACCAACGATGCGCCCGGTGCCAATGACAATGCTTCGGGTATGGCGGGAACTATTGAAGCGGCTAGAGTTTTATCAAAATACAGTTTTGAAAATAGTATTATTTACTTAGGATTGTCTGGTGAAGAGCAAGGCTTATTTGGAGGAAAAGGTTTTGCCGAATATGCCAAAAAAAACAATTGGGAAATTATTGGCGTGTTAAACAATGACATGATAGGCAATATTGAAGGCGTAGATGGCGTAATTGATAACAGAACTTTCCGAATATTTTCAGAGCCTACACCGGTAACTGAAACTGAAAAAGAGAGAAACCAACGTCGTTTTTATGGTGGAGAAGTAGATGGTATTTCGCGTCAATTGGCAAGGTATATTCATAAATCGGTTTCGACTTATATGCCCGAAATGAATCCGATGATGGTCTATCGTCTGGACCGATTTGGTCGTGGCGGTCATCACCGTCCGTTTAATGATTTGGGTTATGCCGGTGTTCGGATTATGGAAGCCCACGAAAATTACAACCGACAACATCAAAATACCAGAGTTGAAAACGGTATCAATTATGGTGATGTAATCGAAGGGGTTAATTTTGATTATGCCAAAAAACTCACCGCTGTCAATGCGATTATATTGGCCGGATTAGGTTGGTCACCACCTGAACCCAAAAATGTAACTATTGGAGGCGTTGTTGAACCTAATACTAAACTCAAATGGGATAAAGTAGCGGATGATACCGTTATTGGATATAAAATTTATTGGCGACTCACTACTTCGCCACAGTGGGAAAACAGCCGATTTGTTGGCAATGTTGATGCTTTTGAACTCAAAGGAATCGTGATTGACAACTATTATTTTGGCGTAGCCAGTGTCCACAAAAACGGACAAGAAAGCGTAGTGGTTTTTCCATCAGCAGTAATACGCAGTACGAGCAAATAAATATTATTGGTTTAAATAAATCTCAAGCTTTTCTTTAATGTTATGCAGCGGCGTGGCAATCGCATTCACATATTGAAAATTACCCTCACGTTTGTTGTCAATGGATAATTGAATCGGACAGGCTTCGCTTTGAATGGCGTTGACTTTGAAAGCATTGCTTTTGACATCATAAACCAAATATGGCGCACCCGAAGAACCAAATCTGAAATACCCTTTGATTAAATAACGCAAACCTTCGAGTAAATAATTACCGCCGATACGCTCGGGAAAGATGGCGAAATGCTCCGTGAAACCTTCAATTTGGGCTTTGTTCAAGAGTTTGCCCACTTCACTCGTAGGAGAACTTTGCAAACAATAATACTGCGCTTGTTCATCACTTAAAACAGAATAATCAATAGCCACACTCGGCATTGCAGCGATAATTTCCTTTGGTGTATTTACAATCCGGTACAATGCAATATCATCGCTGTAAAAAGCTTCTACCAATTCAACCTCTACCAAATAAGTATGCCTATTGATGGCCGGTTCCGCAAAATAGTTTGAAGATGTAAAATGAGCTGAAAGTTCCGGGTTATTATAAAAATTATCGTCTTTGAATTGGACTATCAAATGCGCTTGGCAAATCTTTTTCTCTAAGAAAGTAACCCATCGCGTGTCAAAATTAATTTGTTTCAAAGCCTCAACGGCAAACTGATAATCGCTCGGATTGTTGCTGTTCCAATACCTTTTTTGAACAGTAGTGTCCAATAAAAAACAATTTTGGAACAACTGCTTTTGTGCGTCATTCAAATAGGGTAAAATATCGTTGGTAAAAATGGTCTCGTCAACCGATTTAAAAATCTTGGCTTCTGTTTTTAGATTGTGTGCAACCGAAAGTATATAACCATTGCCAATATGAAAAGCACAAATGTTGTTTTCAAAATGTCTTCTGTTGGGTTCATGACTGTTTTGGGTGAACATGATGCGAAACAAAGGCGAGGTTTGTTCGTGGGTTAATTCGAGTTGTTTTTGGAGTCTATGGTTGTTTGGCATCTGTCTTTTCATTTAAATGAATCAAATATACCAAAGTTATGCTTAATAGTTGTTTATTCTTAAGTTGTTGATTATTAATATTTAAAATCGTTTTTTGAAAAATAATGACTAAATTGCACTTGCTCTTTTAACCTAGTGGAGTCCAGAAACCACTCAAATCAACGGGGCAAAACCGAAAAGCCATATAAGTAGGAATTTATTAAATAGAATACTTATGCCAAAATTCGTAATAGAAAGAGAAATTCCCGGTGCGGGAGATTTAACAACCGAACAACTGAAAGGAATTTCACAAACCTCTTGTGGGGTTTTAAACAAAATGGGACCCGATATCCAATGGGTGGAAAGTTTTGTCACCGGTGATAAAATTTATTGTGTTTATATTGCACCCAATGAAGAAATGATTCTGGAACATGCCAACAAAGGTGGTTTTCCGGCGAATAAAATCTGCAAAGTAGTCAATGTCATCAATCCGGTTACGGCCGAGTAAATTAAGAAACAGCAATTAAGGTTGCTGTTTTTTTTTGAAAAGCAATGACTTATTAACAGGAAAAGCGTTAATAAAATTTATGCCATTAGTAATTCTAGATTTATTAATTGGTTAAATTTGAAACCTATACGTTAAAAGTAATAATTATTATTTCCCCAAATTCATATTTGTATTACCCAAAAAGAGACAAAATCTTTTTTTATTACTAACCAATTAATTACAAAAAAATGAATTTAAAGCAATCATTACTCATTGCTGTACTACTTAGTGCAGTTAGCCTTGGCGCTTGGGAACTTTACTGGCGATCCAAAGGATTTTATCCCAATATTGATGACAATAAGGATTTGTGGGCTGTGCAAAGGGCAAAAGTTGGACAACTTACCAACGATGATGTCGTTTTAATAGGTTCATCAAGAGTACTTTTTGATATTCAAGTGGATGAATGGGAAAAGCAAACCGGACGCAAACCAATTCAATTAGCATCAGCCGGATCTTCGCCTTTACCAATATTTAGTGATTTAGTAAACAATACCGATTTTAAAGGAACCATTTTGGTTGGTGTGACACCCGGACTTTTCTTTTCAACTACTTTTCCGGAAGCATCACCATGGAAAAGAGCTCAAACTAAAGTCGATTATTTTCACGAACGTACTTATGCCCAGCAGTTGAATCATACCATTTCATTGCCTTTGCAAAGCGCTTTGGTAATGATGTCGGGCAGCGAAGAGGAATGGTCTGATGATATTGATTTGAAAGCTTTATTAGGACGAATTAAAATTGGGAACCGAACCGGTGAACCTGAGTTTCCTCCATTCTATAATTTTAATGATACTCGAGTAGATAGAAATACCGAAATGACGGCACGAACAGCAAGCGATACGGCCTTTGCCAATACCATTAAAACCGTTTGGGGATTCTTTGGCAAAAATGCACCGCCGCCTGATAAGAAATCTACGATGGCTTTCTTTTTGGAAGATTTAAAAAAATTCAAAGCCAAAGGCGGCAAGGTCATTTTGGTGCGATGTCCCTCTAGTGGTGGACTCAAAATAGGGGAAGATATGAAATTGCCGAGAGCTACATTCTGGGATGATTTGGTGCAACAAGCCCAAGTCAAAAGTTATTACTTTGAAGACTACAAACAGTTACAGTTTGAGTGTCCGGAATGGTCTCACTTATCAGCTGCCGATGCTAGAAAATTCACCGTTGAATTGGTAAAAATCATGAAAGCTGATGGTACTTTGTCTAATCCTAAAACCAACTAATCATGTTATTCAACTCTTTAAGTTTTGTCGTGTTTTTGGTAATAGTATTAGCCTTGTATTATGCCAAAATGTTTAATTGGACCTTCAAAAAACGAATGTTACTTTTTGCCAGTTATGTTTTTTACGGATTGTGGAATCCGCCTTTGGTAATTTTGTTATGGATATCAACAGTAATTGACTGGATAACCGGAAAAAAATTGGCCACCGAAGAAAATAAGCGAAAAAGATTGTTGTGGTTGCTGTTAAGTATGGTAGTCAATTTGGGCTTTTTGTTCTTTTTCAAATATGGTAATTTTTTACTCGAAAATTTCACGTTGTTGGTGAATGCTATCGGAATTGAATACAAAGCTTTACCGATGGATATTATTTTGCCAATGGGTATTTCGTTTTATACTTTCCAAACCATGTCTTATACCATTGATATGTATTGGCGCAAAACAGAAAGGGCTAAAACGTTTTTAGATTTTGCCTTATATGTTACATTCTTTCCGCAATTGGTAGCCGGACCAATCGTTAGAGCAGGCGATTTGATTACGCAGTTTTACGAAGAAAAAAGGGCTACGGCCAACCAATTTATTTGGGGATTGTTTTTACTGACTTTGGGTTTGTTCCAAAAGGTGGTTTTAGCCGATACCTTATTATCAAAGACTTCAGATGCGGTTTTTAATTCGGATAAAGTGCTGAATACTTGGGATGCTTGGACGGGAACATTAGCCTTTTCCGGACAGATATTTTTTGACTTTGCCGGATATTCTACTTGTGCAATTGGGCTGGCATTGATGCTTGGTTTTTACTTAACAGATAATTTCAGGTATCCTTATGCGGCCATTGGTTTCTCTGATTTGTGGCGAAGATGGCATATTTCATTGTCGACTTGGTTGAGAGATTATCTCTATATTCCCTTAGGTGGAAATCAAAAAGGCGTGGTGAGAATGTATGTGGCTTTAATGGTGACAATGTTGTTAGGCGGTTTATGGCATGGTGCAGCCTGGACTTTTGTGATTTGGGGTGCTTTACACGGTATTTTCCTTGTGGTTGAGCGTTTGTTGAAAACGGTAGTTTCTATCAAAATAACAGCTTGGAACGGAATTTTATTGGCTTTGGCGACTTATACTTGTGTCAATTTTACTTGGGTATTCTTCAGAGCCAGAAAGTTTGAAACGGCACAAAATATGATTGAATCGATGTTGTTTATGAATGGTGATGGTGCTAAAATACTGGATAGTTTTTCGATTATAAAAGTATTTACCCTCATTTCATTAACCTTTATATGCCA
Organism: Flavobacterium sp.; assembly: GCF_046296355.1. Taxonomy (GTDB): domain Bacteria; phylum Bacteroidota; class Bacteroidia; order Flavobacteriales; family Flavobacteriaceae; genus Flavobacterium. The sequence goes on along the minus strand of NZ_JBKBLM010000006.1, from coordinate 18,308 downwards.
TTGGGTAATGCGCAATACTTCTCTTGAATCTGTGGCTAAGACTAAATCTCCTATTGTATTGGGATTGGTTTGGGCTATTATGTTTTTCCTAATTGCCATTGCTCAAGGAAGTGGCGAACAGTTTATTTATTTCCAATTTTAAAGGAGTTTTTTTTGAGATACGAGCCGCTTTTTTCAGCGGCTTTTTCTTTTATAGGTTTTGATATAAAATAAAAAGGAGGTCTTTTCAGACCTCCTCAATTTTATGATTTTGATTTATCATTATTAACTTGCACCACTTGATGCATTCAACTATCGAATTCTCTCTTCGAGAACTTCAAGTAATTAATCAAAATCATATTCAAAATTACTTTTTTTCAGAAAGCAACCATGTTAAAATTAGCACTTTAACACTGATTTAACTTTGCCTTTGTAGTGTAAATTGTATGCTTTTTTTAATTATCCGTTGAGCGTATAGCTGACGCTGATTTTAGTATTCAACAACTTTGAAATCGGACAATTGGCTTCAGCATCTTTTACTAATTCTTCAAACTTTGCGTTGTCAATTCCGTCTACTTTTGCTGTTAAGGTTAGGTTAGAAGCTACTATGGTTCCGTCTTCAAAAACAATTTCTGCGTCGGTTTTTAGTTCGGTTGCCGTGAAACCGGCTGCTTGCAAGTTGAAAGCCAATTTCATAGAGAAACAACCTGCGTGAGCTGCGCCTACTAATTCTTCGGGATTGGTACCGATACCTTCTTCAAATCGGGAACCAAAGGAATATTGTGTCTGATTTAATACTGTACTTTGCGTGGTTAAATGTCCTTTACCGTCTTTACCTGAGCCGTTCCAAACAGCAGTTGCTCTTCTTTTCATACCTAAATTATTTTTGATGTTATTTTGAAAGCCCTAATTTACTAAAAAAAGTGATTCCAAAATCTTAAAGCGCTGAGATAAATTCGGCCAATTGATGGTCTAATGCGGTGATGGCCTTTTTGCTGTAGGTGAATAAAGTGATTTCAACAGTAAAAGCTTTGAAGATTTTATAATCGGGATGATGGTCTATTTCATCAGCATGTTGGGCAATTTTCAATACAAACTCCGCCAATGCCGTTTGAGATATAAATTCAAAAGTATTGACCAACTTTCCGTCTTTGGTTATCCATTCCATTATTGTAGTTTTATAGTTTAAAAATAACCCAACAAAAAGTAGATAATTATAAAAACGATAATGGTGCCTAAGCAACCACCTCCTAATTTTTTGGCACTGTAACCGGCAATTAATGTTTTGAAAATCCCATTCATAAGTTTTGCTTTTTGTAATACTATAAAAGTAAGTAAGCTTATAATGAATGAGTTATATAATTCTCAGTATAGTTTTTATAATTCTAGTACTTTCCGTTCAACAATTCACCTCCAATAGCTGATTTGGCTTCAATGCCGAGTTTTTTCATCATCTCGTAAGTGGTACAAACCGCCGCAGAAGTAACCGGAATGCCGCACTCTGCCTGAATCAAATCAATGGCTTCCAAAGATGGCATTTGCACACAAGCTGAAACGACTAAAACATCCACATCGGTTAAATCCAATTGTTTGTAGATTTCCAATAAATTCATTGGGTTTTGTGCAGCGACTTCTAAGTTATCCGGAATTTCAAGCGCAATACTTTGCTTCACTTTGATGCCTTGGTGTTCGATATAATCAACGACCATATCGGTTAGCGGACGCATATAAGGCGTAATAATCGAAATTTGTTTGGCACCCAAAACCTTTAATCCGTTAATCAAAGCACCGGCAGAAGTCACGATAGGCGTAGGGAAATCATTCGCCACCGTTTCTTGGTGTAAATTCACTTCGGAAACGCAATGGTAGCCGCGTCCCATACTCATAATGGCTACCAAACACGCATAACCCATCACATCAACGTGTGCGTCTGACAATTCTTGAGCACATTTCAAACTCATCGCATCCATGGCTTCGAGTTCTTCTTTGGTGACTTTTTTCATGCGCATGCGACTGCTGTGAAACGTAAAACGCTCCGGTAATATGGTTTCTCTGGCTCTGAAAATGGCCGGTATTTCGGTTTCCATCGTCACATTCGAAGACGGAACTATTTGTCCTATTCTGTATTTTTTCATAATTAAAGTTACTGAGTAGCTAAGTGGCTATGTGCCTGAATTTTTAATTATTATTTTTTGGGAGTTTCCCTATCGGGTCGGGCTTTCCGCAGTACATGGTACTTGCTCCACACGAGCAAAGCGACTGCCGAAGGAATCCCTAACGCAGTATGTCTTTTACCTGGAAATCTCCTTAACTGTATTCACTATCGTCCCTATTCCTCCCACAGTAGCTTCCACCACATCGCCATCATACAACCATTCTTGAGGATTGCGACCTGCACCAACGCCTGCCGGAGTTCCTGTAGCAATGATATCGCCTGGTTCCAAAGTAAATACTATGCTCAAATCTTCAATCAAATCGTTGATGTTGAATAGTAAAAATTGGGTGTTGGAGTTTTGTTTTTCTACACCATTTACTTTCAAGGATAAGTTCAAATTGTGTGGGTTTTCTATTTCGTCTTTGGTCACTAAAATTGGTCCCATCGGCGCAAAAGTATCTTGTCCTTTGGAAACAATCCATTGGCCTTCTCTGCGGCAATCACGAGCCGAAATATCGTTGATAACCGTGTAGCCAAAAACATAATCCATGGCGTCGGCTTTGGGAACGTATTTTCCTTTTTTGCCAATGACAACGGCTAGTTCTACTTCCCAATCTAATTGTGAAGTTAGTTTGGTGTTTTTAATGATTTCAGTATTTGTGCCCGTAACCGTTGTTGGAGGTTTTGAAAAGATGATCGGTTTTTGAGGTAATTTTCCGGTGGTGTCCAATGTTCGTGCACTTTCCGCTACGTGTTCGGTATAGTTCAAACCAATCCCGATAATGTTCTTTCTCGGTTTTTGAATAGGAGCAAGGAGTGTCACTTCGTCCATTGAATAGGAGATTTCTTCAAAGAAATTTTCCGGAGTTTCCGCTACCATATCGTTTAATTCTTCCACGATTTCAATACCCATGTCAATCAAATCGAGCATATCGCTCGGCAAAGGAAAATTGGAGATTTCGCCAAAATCTTCCATGTCGATGACTTGATTGTTGTGGAGAAATCCTAAACGGGGTTCGGTGTCGGCGGTTTGATAAGTAAGTAGTTTCATTTTTTTAAGGTACTGAGGCGCTGAGGCGCTAAGGTTCTGAGGTTTTATTTAGTGATTATTTGATGTCCGTTGTTTTCTTCATATACTCTTCCTTGGAATAATCCCAAAGATTCTATCACCGGTAAATCGTTGAAGTTGAACAAGCACGCATCTTCGGTAGCTGAAGCGTTATGGTGTTCGTGCCACGCCCAAGAAGGAACGCAGAAAATATCGCGTGCTGCCCAATCAAAACGTTGGCCATTGATGATGGTGTAACCATTTCCTTTGGCACATTGGTAAACAAAAGAGCCGGTGTGCTTATGGGCTTTTCCTTGGAAACCGGCAGGCAACAATTGCATCGCCGCACCCATAGTTTGCATCACATGACCTCCGGTTAACGGATTGGAATATTGCATTAAGAAGCCATCAAACGGATTAATTTCATTGACTTTGGCGACTTCTAAAAGCGTTGGATACACTTTGCTCCAAGAATATTTGAACAACGGAGAATACGGTTTGTCCCAAGTTTTATCCGCCGGAATTAAGCCTGCTCCACCAAATGTCATAGGAGAATGATTGACAGCTGAAGTTAGAGGTTGTTTGCCATCATATACCGCATAATCATTGGCTTCCAAAGCATTCACTAACGGAATGTCTAAACCGTCTTGCCAGATGCAGGTTTGACCATCGGGTTCTACGCCGTGTTCGTGCCAGGCAGAGTTAGGAGTAATTACAAAGTCATTGACTTCCAACATGATTTTATTTCCATCGACTACCGTATATCCTTTAAAACCTTCCATAATAAAACGTAGAGCAGAAGCGCGGTGTCGGTGCGCCGAAGTACTTTCGCCCGGGCGTGTTACTTGGATTCCGGTGTATAACCAACCAACCGCAGCAGAAACGTCTTTTCTTTTGTCGTTTACCAAATAAACTACACGTCTTCCGGCTTGTTCGGGCGTTACGAGTTCGGAGGATTTTAAAACCAAACTTCTTAAATCTTCATATTTCCACAACATTGGGACCGAATTGGCTCGCGGTTCCCAAGGTTCTATATCATTAGCTACTGTCCAAAGCGCACCGGCGCCAAGGGCTTCGAGTTCTTTATAATAAGCTTCGAGTTCGGGTGTGTCTTGTACTCGGGCGCGACCGATTACGTCGTCTGAATGTTTTGCTTCCATAGTTTTACTACTATTTTTTATTAAACTCCTCGTGATTGTCTACAAAGGTAATCTTTCTCGTTGGAGCGATATTGACTCTTAAATCAAAAATATCAAAGCGGTTGTAATGTCCGAGAATGTCATGCATTTGTTTCGGCTGGATGCATTTCTCCAAATCGATATCGGCGTAAATAATGCCTTCGTCGTCAATTAACGGTTCGCCAATCACAGCGCCATTTGGCCCAATAAATCCTGAGAAGGCTGAGCTTTTTCGGGTTAGCAATTCATCCACATTCGGCACATCTTCGCGCAATGCATCTTTGATTTCCTGTGAAATGGTGGAACACGAAACAATCGTAAACAATTTTCCTTCGAAGGAATGTGCGGCTGCACGAATCTTAATCGCTTCTGCCATATCATAATCCGGTGGCGCAACAGGTAGCGAAATATAGTTTGCAATGTGTACCAATTCGCCTTGAGAAAGCAATGTAAATCTTGCTAACGTATTCGTGTTTTCACCGCAAGCTAAGGTTCCGATTGGTCCAACTTCGGTATTATAAACTTTTAGCGAAGAACCATCACCTGATGTCCACGTGAGTTTTTCGGCCCAGGTTGGGACTAACTTTCGGTGTTTCCCGATTAGGTTTCCTTTATTGTCAATGATTAAATTGGTATTGTAAATTTCGCCATAACTGTCACCACGTTCGTTGATTCCGATTACAATGTGAATGTTATGGTCTTTCGCTGCTTGGAACAACGGTTTCATACTTTCATCAGTAACGGCAACCGAGTTTTTATACAATTGTTCATACCATTTGCTGCCTTGAATGGGTGTCATTATCCAGTTCCAATAGGGATAACCGGCTATAAATACTTCTGGGAAAGCGATGAGTTGGGCGCCATTATCGCTGGCTTCTTTGACGAAGGAAATTACTTTTTCAATCGTTTTTTCTACGTTGAGAAAAACGGGTGACGTTTGTACGGTGGCGGCTTTGAATTTTTTAAAGTTCATTCTAAAATTATTTTAAATTTTGAATTTTAAATTATGAATGAGGAAAGCTTTTTCTTCATTTCTTCGTTAAACGGTTCCGCTTTGATAGCGTCTCTTCCATTGTTAATCGCAACGTTTACCAATGTTACTTCGCCTTCCAAGCAAGTATTGCCTTGTTCGTCTTCAAATCGGAAACCGCAATTTACGGAGGCGCCGCCGAGTTTGATTACCCAAAGTTTCTTGGTTAAGACTTCGCCCAAGCGTGCTGCTTTTTTGAATTGGACTTTTAAATCCACGGTTGGAATGCCATTGGTTTCGTGAATCTTTGAAAATGGTCGGTCGAGTGCTTCTTCAAACCAGTCTTCGACTAAATCATTCAGCATTTCCAGGAATCTTGGATAGAAAACAATTCCGGCGTAATCGACGTGTTTGAAACGTATTTTTTCTGTTTTGGTAAAATAGTTGTTCATATATCTTTTTTAGCCCCGATAGCAGTGGAAATCCTCGAAGAGATTGCAACGTATAGCGGGAAATAGCTCCTAATTATTTTAATTTAAATCGTTGTATTTTTCCTGTTTCTGTTTTAGGCAAAGTTTCGGTAAAATAAATCACTCTCGGATATTTGTATGGTGCGGCTACTTCCTTGAACCAGTGTTGAATATGGTTCTTCATATTATCGGTAGCTTTACTTTGTTCTTTTAATACAATGTGGGCGCAAACCAACATGCCTCTTTCTTCATCGGGCAAACCGACTACGGCACATTCGAGTATTTCTTCGTGTGTTAACAATACGCTTTCGACTTCAATCGCCGCAATATTATAACCCGAAGAAATAATCATATCATCACCTCGTGCTACAAACCAAAAATAGCCTTCTTCATCTTGGCGGAAAATATCTCCGGTCACATTCCAGCCGTTTTTTACGTATTCTTTTTGTTTGTCAATGCGGTTCAAATATTTGCAACCTGTGATGCCGCGAACGACTAATCTTCCGGGTTCGTTGGTTGGCAAATCATTTCCTTCTTTGTCTACAATTTTGGCTTCATAACCCGTAATAGCCACACCGGTTGCGCCGGGTTTCATGTTGGCTTCATTGGATGATATAAAGATATGCAACATTTCCGTAGCACCGATGCCATCGATAATTTTTAAACCGGTAGCGTCGTACCAATCTTGCCAAACCTTTAGAGGCAAAGTCTCACCGGCAGAGACACATTTGCGCAAGCTGGAAATGTCGAAATCTGCTACTTTGGTCGTGATGATTCGCCAGGCTGTTGGTGCGGTAAAACAAATGGTAATTTTATAATCTTGAATCGCTTGTAAAAGCGTATCCGGACTTGGTTTTTCGATTAAGAAGGTCGAAGCACCAAAGTACATTGGAAATAAAACCAAACCACCTAGACCAAAGGTAAATCCGAGTGGCGGACTTCCGGTAAAGATGTCGTCTGCTGTTGGTTGGAGTGAATATTGTGGAAACGCTTCGCAAATGTTTAGAATGTCTTTGTGGAAATGCGACGTCATTTTAGGCAAACCGGTTGTGCCCGAAGTAAAGCCGATTAAGGCAACGCTGTCGGATTTTGTATGGTAATTGGTGAAAGTTGTTGGTTTGTTTTGCATTAACGCTTCCAACTGTGAATTGCCATAAAAACAAACACTTTGTAAATAGTCTGATTTGACCAAATGCATTTCGTCAGCCAAACTATGGTCGCAGATGGTATGACTAATTTCGGCACAATCGATAATCGTTGTTAATTCTTTCGCGCGCAACAAAGGCATAGTCGCCACAACGATGCCGCCGGCTTTTAAAACGGCATACCAAACCGCCACCATCATTGGGTTGTTAGCAGAACGAATCAAAACGCGATTGCCTGATTTCAAACCTAAATCTTCTACTAAAACATGGGCAATTTGATTCGCTTTTTCGTATAAGTCTTGGTAAGTCCAAGTGGTTTCAAAAGTGCGGAGGCAAATGTTATTGCCGCAACCTTCTTTGATATGGTCATCCAAAAGTCTTTCCACACAATTGAGCATTTCCGGTCGGTTGAACTGCGGCGAGTCTAAGAATTTATAGTCGGGCTGCAAGTTGGCACTTGGTAAATTGTCGTGAGCGAAATTGTCTGCGTAGTGTTTCATTTTTTAGGTTCTAAGGCGCTGAGGCGCTAAGGTTCTAAGGTTATTCTTTTTTATTGCTTTTGGGTTTTAGCGCTTTTTTCATGGCTTCGGTTTGTTTTCTTTCGGCTGCTTTTAGCGGATACAAATGCGAACTTCCGGCTTTGTATTGGTTGGGTATATCGGTGGCTTCAAATTGCTCATAGGCTTGTGCGTTGCGAACGAAATTGGCATCAGCTAATAATGGTCGACCCAACGCCACTAAATCGGCTCTGCCGTTTAAAATAATCGTGTTGATTTGGTCAATGTCCTGAATATAACCGGTGGTTATGGTTGGGACATGAACTGTATTTCTCACCGCATCTGCAAAAGGCGTTTGCCACATTCTGCCGACTTGCGGTTTCTGATTCGCCACAGTATTTCCAGTAGTAACATTGATGATATCGGCGCCGGCGTTTTTGAAAGCGGTGGCTATGGTGATCACTTCTTCTTCTGTGATTCCGTTTTGTGCCCAATCGTAAGCGGAGATTCTAACCGACATCGGTTTCTGTTGTGGAAAAGCTTTTCGCATTTCGTTGAAAACTCTTAGTGGAAACTTCAATCGGTTTTGGATGCTTCCGCCAAACTCGTCTGTTCTGATATTTGTCAAAGGCGATAGGAAAGAGGCTAATAAGAATCCGTGGTGGGCTTGTAATTCGATTAAATCAAATCCGGCACTTTCTGCATTTTTGGTAGCTTGGACAAATTGGGAAACGACTGCCTCCATGTCTTCGGAAGTCATTTCTTTCGGAATCGGAAACTTTTCATTGAACGCAATTGGCGAAGCCGAAGTCAAATCCCATGGCAAATCAATCGGTTCGTTTTGTCCTTCCCAAGGTTTTTTCGTGGCACCTTTTCTGCCTGAATGTCCTAATTGGATTCCGATTTTAGTTTGGGTATTTTGATGGATGAAATCGGTTACTTTCTTCCAGTCAACTAATTGTTCCTGAGTGTAAATACCGGCACAACCTAAAGTGATGCGTCCCGTTTCTGAAACGGCGGTCATTTCGGTAATGATTAATCCGATACCGCCGGTGGCCCGACTTCCGTAATGGACTAAATGCCACTCGGAAACTTTGCCGTCAACAGCAGAGTATTGTCCCATAGGAGACATGACGATACGGTTTTGTAATGTTAAATCGCGTAGTTGGAATTGGGTGAAAGCGGCTAGCACTTCATTTTTAGTGCTTTTTTGAATGGTATTGAATTCGGCTAAAACTTTATCCGTAAACGATTTATCTCTTAGTCTTAAGTTCTCGAAAGTCACCTTTTTGGAACGCGTCATGCATCCGAAAGCAAACTGATAGAATGGATGTTGGTTATTTCTATCCATATTTTCAAACCAATCAAGTGACACTAAAGCAGCGTACTGAATCATTTCAACCGTATTTCTTCTGGTTTTTTCGTATTGTTCGAATGCGGCTTGTACATTGTTTGGGTTGGCAATTACGGCATCTGATAAACCTATGGCAGAATCCATCGCCAATTTGGTGCCCGAACCGATAGAGTAGTGCGCTGTTGCTTTGGCATCGCCTAACAAAACGATATTCTTGTGAAACCATTTTTCATTGGTTACATGTGGAAACTGACGCCAATGTGATTTGTTGGAAATCAATGGATGTCCGTCGAGTTCTTCTTTGAATATTTCGGTGATTTTGGCAATCGTATCTGCTTCATTAGTCACTTCAAATCCGTGTTTTTGCCAAGTTTCATCGCTACATTCAAAGATCCAAGTGCTCATGCCTTCCTCGTACTGGTAGGAATGCGCCACAATTACGCCATGCGGTGTAGTTCTGAAGAAATAAGTAAACGCGTCTAACGGTTTGGTTGAGCCAAGCCATACAAAGCGGTTTTTCTTTAAAGTGATTTTGGTTCCAAATGCTGATTCGTATTGCGTTCTTATACCGCTGGCAATTCCATCAGAAGCCAGTATGATATCGGCGTCTCGGTATTGGTTTATATCATCTATGCTTTGTTCGAAATGAAGATTGACGCCTTCTTCAAGACAGCGTTGGTGTAATAGTTTTAATAAAGTCTTGCGAGAACAACCGCAAAAACCGTTTCCGGCGATACTCACTTCTTGACCGTCACGCGCTATGATAATATCGTCCCAATAGGCAAATTTACTTCGAATTAACTCATACGATTGCATATCGCGTTTGAGGAATTCGCCCAGAGTTTCATCGGAGAACACTACGCCAAAACCAAAACTATCGTCGGGTTTGTTGCGTTCGTACACGTCGATTTGGCAATGAGGCATTGCTTTTTTGGTTAGTATGGAAAAGTAAAGTCCGCCCGGACCGCCACCTATAACTGCTATTTTCATTCTTTTTAAAGGTTCTAAGGCTCTGAGGTTCTATGGTTCTAAGGTTAGCCTCTTTTGATGGAGAATAATTCTCCTAATTTGGCATAATTAGCACCAGCTAATCTCGAGATTGGTTTATAGGTTTCTAAATTGATTTTGTAATGGTCTAACAACACTTCATCGTCAAAATGCATCATGACGATGCGCCCGATAATGATACAAGCACCGCCGTTTTTATGGTCTTCTAGGAAGTAATGGTGCACTAGTTCGCATTCGAAAGTAATTGGGCTTTCTTTAACGCGCATGGGTTTTACTTTTACGGATGCGATAGGAGTAACGCCAGCCAATTCGAATTCGTCAACATCATGCGGAACCGATTGTGCGGTGGTATTCATTTGCTCTGCTAACGCTTCGGTCACCATATTTACCACGAACTGTTTGGTCGCTAAGACATTGTTTAAAGTATCTTTATTGGTGTTGTTTCCTCTTCCGGCAGCAAACATTACGTGAGGCGGATCTTCGCCAACGGCATTGAAATAGGAGAAAGGCGCTAAGTTGTTGATGCCTTCTTCACTAATCGAAGAAATCCATCCGATAGGTCTTGGGATAATGGCGCCGGTTAGTAGTTTGTAAACAGCCGAATACTCGAGCTCGTTAGGATCAAATAGCATGTTGTTGTTTGTTTACTACAAATTAAAGCTATTTTTTTGATAATTTTTAACAGATTACTAATTTCTATGCTTAAAATTCATGAATATTTAAACATTATAATAGTATCTTTTTAGTTACAATCTCTCCGTTTTCTAAGGTTGTTTTTACTATCAAAGTTTGATTAGTTGTCATCGTGTTGTCAATCACAATTTTGTTTTTATTGATGTTTTTTATTTCAACTATTTTTCTTCCGACAATATCATAAACAACTAACTCTGATATTTTTTCTACTGATGATTCGGCAAAGATTTGATGGTTGGCACTATAAATAGTCACGTCGCTTTGTTCAATATTTCTATCATATTCAATTCGGTTTCTGAAACGCAATTTAAATCGGTTATTGAATATGCCCGGCGTTGCGTTAAAAGTGTATGGTTTTGTTTTCAAATTGTGCAATTTTTGCGTCACCGTGTCTTCTAAATAAATGGCTCTACTCTGGTTACTAAATAATCCGTCAACTGCACCAATGGCAATGGTGTACTTACCGCTTGTAGGAATGACTACACCAAGAGGAATCACATCTTTATTATCAAATGACAGTGCGCGTCCCTGAATGCTATACTTCTCTGTTCCGATTAAAGAGTACAATGCAAGGCTTCCCGTATACTGTGTAGCGGCATCAAAGAAATTGTCTTTACCCATAGTTGCTCCTTCAATATAACCTACCAAAGTTCTTTCTGATTTTAAAGTAGGATTGATTAAGTCGAGCCAAATCCTATGACGCTCAATGTCAACAAATAAATCTCTTGGAGAATCCTCTGAATTTCGGTAAAAAATATTATTCGCATAACTCGAATTTCTCAAGTTATTATCAAAAGTAACGACATCGGTAGCACTCGGCCCGTCATTCATTTGCACAAAGAACCCCTGTCCGGCTCCAATGAAAACATCATCTCCGGCAGCAGGACAACAACTCGTACCGGTATAGTTGTAAGTCAGGTAATCGCCCGGGCTGTAGTTATAAACAAAAGTACCATAAAACGGACTTGCGGAAACGGAAGGCAAAGTGCCATGCGTCCAAAGTTTGATATTTCCCGCTATAGCGCTACTGTTGTTGTATAGAAATTGACCACCACTAATGGAGGAAGGATACGGATTACCTATTAAGTTCCAATTGTCACTGTAATTAGTGATTTCTGTGCCATTTAGTCCTTGATGGTAAGCGGTGTTAACATCATCGCCTCTGTTGATAGTGTAATTGATAATACCGTTATTGGGTACACCTGTGAATTGACCAAAAAGGGTAGCCGGTACTGAGGTGCTGAAACTATTTGGTCCGTTGGAAATATATCCTTTGGCCGCAATCATAGTGTCTCCAAAGGCACTTTCCCAATTTCCTTGTCCTCCATTGCTGTTAGGTACTGTAGTGTTCCATTTATAAATAGCTCCCGAAGATAATGGAGAAGCAATATTATTAATGTTAAAATCGGTCACCGGAGAAGACCAATAAACATAGTCTAGACTTCTGATGTTAGCATTTCTTTTATAGAGGATGTTACCGGTATTTTGGTCATTGTTAATTTGAATCAGATTGGAACTGTTTTCGAGTTGGAATGTCCCGTTAGGTTGCACTGCAACCCAATTGGTAACTGTAATGTTATTTTGTGGATTTACGGTTAGCGTAGCATTGTTTAATACAGCTAAGGTTCCGGCCAAACCATTGTAACCGATTCCTGAAATAATTGGGTTGTTAGCAGTTTGCGGAACAACAACACAGTCGGTACCATTTGGAATACCGTTAGGTGTCCAGTTAATACTATTGTTCCAATCGGTATTAACAGAACCATTCCAATTTTTACTGCCACCAACACTTACAGTAGTTTCGTCTGTTTCAACTAAGGTAGTTCCGTTGCATAATGAATAAGTTATTTCGGCAGTGTAAGTTGTTGTGGTTGATGGACAAACGTTTATCACATCGGTAGTAGCGATGACAGGTCCTGAGGTTCCTGATCCTTCATGCCATTTAATGGAGGTTAATGAATTCCCTGAAGGGACAAAGCGCCAGGCCTCATTGGTTACTGCCCAATCTAAATCTAAACCATTTCGATTAGGAGCTACTACAGCTGCTGTGCCTGTAGCATTTTGTACACCTACAATTGCATTACCTCCGTTCCAAGAACTGCATATTGTTTTTTCTTGTATATAAATTTCAATAATATTAGTGTTTTCATAAAGAACCATCATTCCGGTGTAACGTATAGAAGTGCACCGGTACATAGGCACATTCTTCCATGATACAACTAAGGCTCTGCACCCTGAGTTTAAAGTGATAAGCTCCCAGCCGATAGTCCCGCCCACACCCGGATGTATATCTTGATAAACGCCAAAAATGGTGTTTTTAAATAAAGCAGGACTGGGAATATTACTGCTAAAAGCCCATGCAGAATAACCACTAGGGGTATTGCTTACTGTATCAAAGGTTATGGCTCCATTTGAGCTTACCAAACACTTGTTGTAATTATTACCGTAATAGCAAAAGTTAAAAGGCAAGTTGACTGTAGGAGACCAAACATCATCGGTATTGATGCTCAAAGGATTCGCCAAACACCCAAACTGGTAAGGAGGTGTATAAGGAATAGATTGCACGGTATAATTTGTTGTTTCTCCCAAGTGAAGGTATTGTGCCTCTAAATCGGTACAACCAATAGCATTGCAACTGTTTAAAGCAGCCGGGTCTGCACCGTTTAAATTGAGTCCGCCGGCAGTGACTGACGGACATCCTAAAGCAGTAGTTCCAAATCCGTTACCAGTGGTACAATTTGATTGGGAGAAGGTTACCGGACCAATCCAAGCGCCTGCTCCATTAACAGCATCACAATAGGAACGAACCCAGAAATAATAAGTAAACGCAGGATTGAGTCCTGTTAAGTTGATAAAGTTTATGCCGGCACCTACGTTACCGGTTTGCATAGCTAAATAGCTTGGCGCTACTGCTGAAGTTGAATAATAATAATCGTAACCATTACTTGGTGCCGGTGTAGGTGTAACCCAACTAATAGTTGCTGAAGTTTGACTGGTGAAAATAACACTAAGTGTACTTGGATTATTGGAACAAGCGAGAGGAGTAACTTCTATAGTATAATCTTCCGTTTCCCCATTTGTAATAGTACCACAAGCCACAGGGTTAAGTAATCCAGTATCAGCTTTAACTCGCATTCGATGTTGTCCTATGATTGCTGAACCCGGAATTGCAAAGCTTCCGTTAGCGGCGGTAACAAAGGAGCCCGATGCATATACTTTTTCTCCAGCATCATTAAAATCTAAATCGTCATTCCAATCTACCCAAATATTAAAACCATAGGCAAAAGCACCATTAAAAAAGGTAGCTGAAAAGTTTACGGTTCCATAAACTTGTTGGGTAACTACCTGTGCCAAAAACGGACCATAACCCGATGTGGAATAGCCTGAACCAATATTGCTTATATTGGTTGTACCACCTGTGGTAGAAAAGCCGGTAATGTAACGTGTGGCAGTAGTTGAGGTAGAGGCGCAATAACCTGAAAACACAGTGCCAGTTACATAGGCACTACTACATACCGAGGAGGAAGCTTTTATGCGATAATAATAAGTAGTATTGATGTTTAATCCGGTAACATTTAAACTAATGGTTGGATTCAGTACCATAAAAGGTGAACCCAATACGGGAATGGTAAATCCGGAATCAGTTGTTACCTCAATGGAGTAAGTAATCGGTATAACACTGCCACCAATCGGTGCAAACCAATTCAAAGTAAAACCGTTAGCCGTAATATCATTGGCAGTAACACTAACCGGCACAGTAACACAAGTGATTATGTCATAGTTCAAAGGCGCAAGTGGGCTATAAACCGGTCCGGCACAATTGGTACTATTATTAAAGGCATAGATATAGTAATAATAGTGAGTGTTTCCGGCTATTTCAGTAGCTATAAAATTAGGAGTTGCACTATTGGCAACAAAAGTATAATTAGACCCCAAAGCTGCGATATTCTCAGCATTATAAAACGTATTGTTTACAGGATGAAGCGGTGGCGTACTCGAAGTTGATTGCACAATTAAATATCCTGAAGCACTGCCGGTAAAACTTCCGCTTACAGAGGTGCTGTTTACAGTTCCTAATACAAAATTAGTGGCTTGGCCAGTAGGTACATCACACGAAGGTGGTGTAGTAGCACAGATGCCAAAAGTGCCGCTGTCACCTCCGCCATTTTCCCATATGCGAACATAAAGCACTTCACCCGGAGTTCTGCTCGAAACCGAAACGGTTGACATCAATGGATTGCTACTGCTGTCATCGTCACAGGTTATTTCTGTCATAAAATTGCAGTCGCCTTCATAAATAGCTACACCACTATTGGTAACATTTCCATTTTGGGTATCTATAACAACCATTCCGGTTGGAGGGACAACAACAGTAAACCAAATATCATTGTTAACATAATTAGCACAACTTGGCAGATCTACATATAAACTGTTGCTGGCATTGGTGTTAGAATATGGATCATAATTACAAACTAAGGATACAGTCAACGGAATTGCATTACAAGGTTCGTCATTATCAGGCGGTATAACCCCGCAAGTGATTTCAAAACTGTAATTACCGCCTGTGGTGAATTCGGGATCTGCTAAGAAAAAATATTCAACTCCGGCCGTTAATTGAATATAGGGACTTGTAGCAGTATCATTCATAGTAGCAATGCAATTCCAGTTGTTTTCGTCACAACCCAATGCAGCTTCTTTAAACTTATAATCTATTGGTGAAAAAGAATTGTTTTGTACTATAGAATAACTGGCAGTTGTAGCCGGAGTAAAAGAATAGAGGCGCTCTATACCGTTGGTCATTAAACCACAGCCCGAAACACCATAACTGCCATAGCCCGAAGGTAATGTTTCTGAAATGGTGGTGCCACAATTCACTACTGTCGGAAGACTATCACAAGGATTAGGCGGTGTTGTAACACAAATGCTAAAGGTGCCAAAACCAATATCAATAGGGTTGCTATAAACTCTAACATAATAAGTTGCTCCTACAGTTAGCCCAGAAATAGTGCCACCTTCTACAGCATTATCAATTGTAATATCATTACAAGACCAACTGTTCAATCCTCCGATACAAGTGCCTTCAAAAACTTCAAAAACAGCATCATAAAGCGTATTGGGTGTTACCGCAATAGCATGCGTCGGATTGGTGGCTATAAATTGGTACCAAACATCGTCATCTGCTGTTCCTGAACATGCCTGCATCGATTCATCTGCCCCGATGGTTGTGCCATTAGTGCTGGTAGTACAAACAGTTGTTGGATTTACAGTAAGGTTGATAGCTCCAATGCACTCATCATTTATAGGTGTTGGAGGTCTACAGGCCAATGTAAAGTTAATAGTTCCACCGGTAATGTCTGTTGGATCTATCATAATATAATATTCATTTCCATCTACCAAATCTAAATAAGGACTTACAGTAGTTCCGGTCATATTGGCAATACAATTCCAACCTAATTCATTACAGCCACCATCAGATGACCTAATTTGGTAATCTACAGTCCCATAAGCACTGTTTTGTTGAATATAATAATCTCCGTTTTGGGTTGGTGTAAATACATAAATGTGTTCAATTCCACCAGTAGCTCCACCGCAAGCAAAGTTATCATAGCTTCCGTAACCAGGCGGAATTACTTGGTTGATGGTTGTTCCGCAAACATCTATTTCAGTAATCGATAAGCAAGGATTTGGTGGTGATGTAATGCAAATCGTGAAACTTCCTTGCCCGGTGGTATCAGCTTCGCTATATACACGAACAAAATAAGTGTTCCCAACAATAAATCCTGATACCGGCGATGTTTCAACAGTATTACCTATAGTATTATCTACACACAATAGACTGACCAAGTTGTCGCAAGTCCCGTCAAACACTTCAAATACAGCGTTAGTTAATGAGTTCGGAGTTACAGTTATAATTTGATTGGTACTTAAGGCTGTGAAGGAATACCAAATATCGTCATCAGCACTACCACTACAAGCCGGCAATGACTCAGTAGCAGCCAAAGTGTTACCTGATGCTGTTACTATACAAGAATTGAATGAATTTACACTTAAGGCAGTTGCATTAATACAATCATCATTAAAAATTATAGGACTAGCACACGTAACAGTAAAATTAATAGTACCACCAACCGTCGTATCCGGATCTGCTAAAATATAATATTGTAAACCTGCTGTTAGTGCAAAAGCGCTACTGGTAGCTGTATTAAGCAAATTGGCAATACAAGTCCAGCCAGTTTCACTGCAACCAGCAGAAACAGGTTTGAATTGGTAATTAATGTTGGTGTAAGAACTATTTTGTTGTATGGTATAGTTACCTGATATAGTAGGAGTGAAGGTATAAATTTTTTCAATTCCTAAAGTTGTATTACCACAGGCAAGGTTTGCGTAAGCTCCTGTTCCTGATGGGATAGTAGAGCTAGTTGTTGTGCCACATGCCGTTATATTGGTAATTGAACTGCAAGGATTAGCAACCGCCGTAATACATAGAGTATCTAAAGTCATGCTGGTGCTTCCGCCAACATTAACTACTTTAAGATAATAGATACCATTAGCCAATGATTGATTTATAGTTTCTGTTTGAGAAGCGTTAGAGGCAGTATCACTATTTTCACAGGCTATTTGGGTTAAACCGGTGCATGCTGCGGTTGATGACATTAGTTGTAAATACAGATTTCTATCAATGGAATCTGCTTTTATTTTTACGTTCAAAGGACCTCCGGAAACAGTAAAGGTATACCATCGTTCTTGTCCAAAAGTCACCGTTCCACAAGTGTTGTTGATATTTGGTAAATTTTGAGTAGCGTCACTTACCACTTCAAGTTCTCTACAAGCACCATTAAGGGTTATAGGTAGTGCTGTTGCACAAGTATTTTGTGCATGGGTTTTAAGATTACCTAATAAAAATAGGAGTAATAAGACACAATGAAACTGTCGGAGAGTAATCTTTTTGATCATACACTTTTGTTTAAAAGGTTTTAATTGGCGGGGACTTACTAGAATAACAATCAACAATTAAAAAACCCTAAACAAAAGTTAAAAAAATATAACTAGCACTATTTCATTGGGGTCATGGGAGAGTTTTTTATTTTAGTGGACAGAAAGTTCCATCTAGTATTATTTTTTGGTTTTTTCATTAGGCCAAACGTTTTTATTTATTCTCATAGATTTTGAACAAACGCTTCACCAATGTAACAATAGTAGTCGCGATTATTGCTCCCAGAAACGCCAAGAATATATCCTTTTGCGCATCCCAAATATCGCCTTGAGTACCGAGGTAAGCAACGCCTTGCGCCGGAAAGAACAAATCGGCTACGGCCCATTCGATGAGTTCGTAGAAACCGCTAATGGATAACGTGATTTCGATTGGTAAAACCCAGGCGACCATGGTTGGGTATTTAATCCATTTTAGAAATAATTCTCTCATGGGGTAAGCCAATAAGAATCCGAAACTAAAGTGTACTATTCGGTCGTAATGATTGCGTTCCCAACCCATATAATCCTTGAGCCAATAGCCAAAAGGGTTTTCGGCATAAGTGTATTTGGCGCCATAAATGTGCAGGCAGAGGTAGACGCAAATGAGCAAATAGGAAAGGTCACTGAATTGGTATTTTTTAAAAGAAATGATAAGGAAGGCAAAGAACAAAACAGTCAAGGTGTTTTCGAGCAACCAATTGTTCATGTCATTGGTTCCGATTAAGGTGCTGATCCAGATGATGGTGAATACACTTAGGAAAATCCAGAGCCAAGGGTTTTTGTTAAACGGCGTTCTTTCTTTGGAAATGGCGATGGTAAATGGCATAGTGAATTGGTTT
>NZ_JBKBLM010000005.1:0-111706 GCF_046296355.1 Flavobacterium sp. | reverse complement strand
TTTTAATAAAGTAGATGTGGGGCAAACACTTTATAGAATTTAATTTAAGAACGTATTGTTTGATTTGGTTAGACAATATTAGCACAATCATCGATTAAAACACAAATAAAATCGATGAAATACATAATTTTATAATTATTATAAGATATTTTCCTACTTAAGTGTATTTCGTCGATACTTTTTATCGATGTTGACAAAACTAAAAAACCACTCCGAAGAGTGGCTTTTCTATATACTATTAAAAAATTAAGCAGATTTGTAAATCCGGTTTATAGGTATCGAATGTCCTTGTTTGAGAATAACCCGCTGATCAGTCAACGCCCAAACTGTAGTTTCGACTACTTTTTTAGATTGATTGTCTTCAAAATAAATTCTAATTTTAGAGTGCTCCAAATTGCCTAAAGCCAAAGCTCTATACAAATCTGAATGCCGTTGTTGGATTTCTTCTCGTGTTTCTAACACATCGGATTGTGGAAAGGAAAGAAGCTGAATTGTTTCTTTCTCAATGGTTTCAAAGTTGGGTTTCATAATACATAGATTAAGTTTGTAAATAGATTAATGGGCAGAATAAAATTAATAAAATATATTTGTGAACCAAACATTTACCCAAAAAACACCAAAACCATTTTGACAACAACTATCTCAAATTCAATACTCTCAGCCAAAATAAACCACAAAGGCGCTGAACTTATCTCGCTACAAAATCTTGAAACCAAAAGAGAATACATTTGGGAAGGAAACCCCGAATTTTGGGGAAAACACGCTCCTGTCCTATTTCCGATAGTAGGTACGTTAAAGAATAATTGCTATGAATATGAAGGCAAAATATTTTCTTTAAATCGACACGGATTTGCAAGAGATTTTGATTTTCAATTAATTACACAAGAAAAAGATAAAGTGGTTTTTTCCTTACAAGCTAATGAGATGACTTTTAACATTTATCCATTCAAATTTGAATTACAACTCACTTATACTTTGAATGAAACAACCTTAAACGTGTCTTATAAAGTGATTAACAACAGTTCTGAAACAATGCCTTTTTCTATTGGCGGACATCCGGCTTTTGCCTTAAATAATACCTTCGAAAAGTATGGTTTACAGTTTGAATCAGGCGAAAAATTAATTAG
Source organism: Flavobacterium sp. (assembly GCF_046296355.1). GTDB lineage: Bacteria > Bacteroidota > Bacteroidia > Flavobacteriales > Flavobacteriaceae > Flavobacterium. Next base: position 110,579 of record NZ_JBKBLM010000005.1, on the reverse strand, counting down.
TTATACCTTAGAAAACGATTTGCTTTCAGACAAAACCCAAAACATTGAATTGAAAAATAACCAATTACCACTTACCTATTCTCTATTCGAAAAAGATGCTTTAGTGTTTAAGTCATTGCAATCAAAACAAATCAAAATCCTCGAAAACAATTTGCCTATCTTAAATTTCAAGTTCAATGATTTTCCTCATTTCGGAATTTGGACCAAAATAAATGCGCCATTTATCTGCTTGGAACCTTGGCTAGGCTACGCAGACACTACAAATACCATTGGAAATATCTTGGAGAAAGAAGGAATTCAATTGGCAGAAAGTAATTCTTATAAAGAATATAATTTTAGTATAGAAATTATATAAATTTACAAAAACGATTTTATGCTTACCATCAATTTTCATCCCTTTCAAAACCTTGAAACAGAGCGCTTGCTCTTGCGTCGCATTAACGAAAACGATGCTGACGAAGTTTTAGCCCTTCGCGGCAATCCCGAAATCATGAAATATATTCCGAGACCTTTGGCCAAAACCAAAGAAGATGCCTTGGAACATATTGCTATGATTGAAGACAAAATCGTAAACAATATTGGCATCAATTGGGGAATCACTATTAAAGGAAGTGACAAAATCATTGGCATTATTGGTCATTACAGAATCCAACTCGAAAATCACCGCGCTGAAATCGGTTATATGTCGTTACCCGAATATAATGGCAAAGGTTACATTACAGAAGCGATAAAAGCCGTTGTTGAATATGGTTTTGAACAGATGAACTTACACTCAATCGAAGCCGTAATTGATCCTGATAACATAGGTTCTGAAAAAGTTTTACAAAAAAATGGCTTTGTCAAAGAAGCTCATATATTAGAAAACGAATTGTGGGAAGGAAAATTTTGGGATACGGTTATCTACTCTTTACTGAAAAGAAATTTCAAAAAGTAATTACTTTTTATCAAACTTCGGAAGTGTCTTAATATACAATGTTTCCACTTGCTTCCTAGCCCAATCAGTCTTGCGCAAAAAGGTCAAACTCGATTTAACACTCGGATTGCTGTTAAAACACTTAATCTTAATCAGTTCGCCCAAAGTATCAAAACCATAATAGTCAACCAATTGCTCTACTATTTTTTGAAGCGTAACACCGTGAAGCGGATCTTTTGAAGGCACATTTTCCATAAAACAAAGGTATAGATTTCAAAAATAAAAACCGCCATTCAATCAAGAAAGGCGGTTTAAACTCCGACGAATCGGAAAAACTATAACTATTAATTTAATTAAAATACAAACTTAAATCCGAAAGATAAAGGTGTTGTTAAGTTTGGCATACTTCCGCCCAAAGCATTAACATAAATCGGATCTGCTGTAGCAACGTGAGCTAAAGAGAAATTGTTTATTGTTGTTTTGTCGCCACCATCAGGTTTGATTGTAGTTGAAGTGAAATTGGCCAAGTCATAAGAAAACTCAACAGAGAAATTTTTAGTGACAAAAAAGTCAAAACCACCAGACATAGCAACGCCAAACTGAGTCACTTTAGTATCGGCTTCTTTTTCTTTACCGGTAATAATTGGTGTCGCTAATTGACCAAAGAAGTAAAAATTGCCTGCTATGTTCCAATACTTTCTTACCAATGGTTCAACCACCATTAAATTAGTATTGGCATTAGTTACCGAACCGGTTTCCGATTTGATATTCATAATACCAACTCCGGCTCCAACGGCTACTGATGGTGTGACGAATGTTCCAACAATAGGAATTACCGATAGATTTGTGGCGGTGTCATCACCTGTTTTTGTTTGTTGGTAACCAAATTGTGAAGTGGCAAACCATGCGCCTTGTAATCCTTTACTTTGTTCTTGTGCTTGAGCAGTTAAACCAAAAAAAGCCAAACCTGCTACTAATAATAATTTTTTCATTTTGATTTGTTAGTTTAAAATTATACCCCAAAATTAGTCGGAAGATTTTGCCGAAAAACTGATATAAATCATTGTTTAAACATTTTTTTTATTGATAATTTCGTCGACATTTCAGTTCAGAATTAAGCATTAGTTTAGTACATTTGCCATCCGATGTTGAAAACGATTAACATACTTAACAAACGCGCCAGGTTCGATTATGAGATAATTGAAACTTACACGGCCGGTATTGTTTTAACCGGAACCGAAATCAAATCAATTCGCTTGGGCAAAGCCAATATTACTGAAGGATTTTGTGAATTTCACAACCACGAATTATTCGCCATCAATACCCAAATTGACGAATACTTATATGGTAATCAGTTCAATCATAAAGCCAAAAGCGAACGCAAATTATTATTGAATAAAAGAGAGTTAAAAAAACTCGAAAGAGCGATGGATACGAAAGGTTTGACCATTATTCCGTTGAAGTTGTTTACCAATGAAAAAGGGATAGCCAAATTAGATATCGGACTTTGTAGAGGAAAGAAAACTTATGACAAACGCGAAAGTCTTAAAGAACAAGACACAAAGCGTGATTTGGATCGAATTAAAAAATCATTCTAATTCTTATCTTCCAATAAAGGTACAAAACGGAATTCGCCAAACTCATGTTTTTCGAATTGGGTTTCATTTTTACGAATTAACATCGTCATTACTTGCTCGCCTTCACCTAGCGGAATAACCAATCTTCCCCCTATTTTGAGCTGAGCCATCAATGGTTTTGGAATAATTGGTGCGCCGGCAGTCACGATAATGCTATCGAATGGAGCGTGATTAGGCAAGCCTTTATAACCGTCTCCAAAAGACAAATGTTTGGGACGAATGCCCAACTTTGGCAACAAAGCCGAAGTAATTTTAAACAACTCATTCTGTCTTTCTACCGAATATACTTTGGCACCCAAAGCCACTAAAACCGCAGTTTGATAACCCGAACCGGTTCCGATTTCTAGCACTTTATGATCTTTTTTTACCTTCAACAATTCGGTTTGAAACGCTACAGTATAAGGTTGGGAAATGGTTTGTCCGGCCGCAATTGGAAACGCTTTATCCTGATACGCAAAGTCTTCAAAACTCGAGTTCAAAAATAAGTGTCTGGGGATTTTCCGGATGGCATCTAAAACGTGTTTATCGGTAATTCCTTTTTCTTCCAACACTTTGGCTAGTTGATTTCGAAGTCCTTGATGTTTGCTGGTATCTTTCAATGTAGGTTGAGATTTAAAGCGTAAAAATAGAAGTAAAAATTTCAATAAACAAATTCCTAATTCCATTAAACTTTTAAACCCTTAAACTTTTAAACTTTAAACTAAAATGCTACTTTTGATAAAATTTATCTTTATGCTCAAAGTTGGCGTTTTAGGTGCCGGTCACCTCGGAAAAATACACTTGCGATTACTACAACAATCTGAAAAATACGAACTCGTTGGTTTCTACGATGAGAATCACGAAAACGGGGCCAAAATTGAGGCCGAATTTGGATACAAACAATTCGATACCATTGCCAAATTAATCCACGCAGTAGATGTAATTGATATTGTTACGCCAACACTTTCGCATTATAAATGTGCCAAAGTTTCGATTAAATCAGGCAAACATGTTTTTATTGAAAAGCCAATCTCCGCAACGGTTGCAGAAGCTGAAGAAATTATTGCTTTGGCCAAAGAATACAATGTCAAAGGACAAGTTGGGCACGTTGAAAGATTCAACCCGGCATTCATTGCAGTGAAAGACCAAATCGAAAACCCAATGTTTATTGAAACCCATCGTTTGGCCGAATTCAATCCGCGTGGTACTGATGTTCCCGTAGTTTTGGATTTAATGATACACGATATCGATGCGATTTTGAGTGTGGTGAAATCAAAAGTAAAAGCGGTTCATGCCAGTGGTGTTTCGGTGTTGAGTCAGTCACCAGATATTGCAAATGCCCGAATCGAATTTGAAAACGGTTGCGTGGCCAATATTACTTCGAGCCGTATTTCAATGAAGAATATGCGCAAATCTCGTTTCTTTCAGAAAGATGCTTACATCTCTGTCGATTATTTAGACAAAGTTTGTGAAGTCGTAAAAATGAAAGAAGCACCTGAAGTTCCCGGAGATTTTGATATGATTTTACAAAATGCAGAAGGCCAAAAGAAACAAATCTATTTCAACAACCCGGAAGTAGCACCCAACAATGCCATTTTAGACGAATTGGAAACTTTTGCCGATGCCATCAATAGCAATGGAAAACCCGTAGTCACTTTAGAAGACGGAACAGAAGCTTTACGCGTAGCTTATATGATTATTGATTCGATGAATGAAAAAAACTAACTAAACAAACATAATGAATACAATTGCTGTAATAGGTGCAGGAACTATGGGCAACGGAATTGCCCACACTTTTGCCCAAAGCGGTTTTACCGTAAAACTAATTGATATTTCCGAGAAATCTTTGGAAAAAGGAATGGCAACAATTGCTGCTAACCTTGACCGAATGGTAACCAAAGGAACCATCACCGAAGAAGACAAACACAAAACCATTGGTAACATCATCACTTACACCGATATCAAAGACGGCGTGGTTGGTTGTGATTTAGTGGTTGAAGCTGCTACAGAGAACGTAAGTTTAAAACTCAATATTTTCAAACAACTAAGTGACATTTGCGACCACAATGTAATTTTGGCCACTAATACGTCTTCGATTTCTATTACCCAAATCGCAGCACAAGTCGTTCATCCCGAAAGAGTCATTGGAATGCACTTTATGAATCCGGTGCCGATTATGAAATTGGTAGAAATTATTCGAGGTTACAACACGTCTGATGAAGTGACCAAAATCATCATGGATTTATCGATGAAATTAGGTAAAACCCCAACAGAAGTCAACGATTATCCGGGCTTTGTAGCAAACAGAATTTTAATGCCAATGATTAACGAATCCATCGAAACGTTATACAATGGTGTTGCAGGCGTAAGCGAAATTGATACCGTAATGAAACTCGGAATGGCGCATCCCATGGGACCATTACAACTAGCCGATTTCATCGGATTAGATGTTTGTCTTTCGATTCTAAACGTAATGTACGACGGTTTCAAAAACCCAAAATATGCTCCTTGCCCATTATTAGTCAATATGGTTATGGCCGGAAAACTAGGCGTAAAATCGGGCGAAGGTTTCTACGATTATTCAGAATCGAAGAAAGCAGAGAAGGTTTCGAAGCAGTTTATATAAATGTTGTAGGTTCTAAGTTGTAAGTTCTAGGTTAAAATTAAACCAACTTACAACTTACAACTTACAACCCACAACTTACAACCAAAAAATGTCAAAAATAATCCCTTTCAAAGCCGTTCGTCCAACACCCGATAAAGTGGCGTTGGTGACTTGCCGAAACTACGATGATTACAGTTCGGCCGAACTCGCGGCTTGGTTGAGTTTTAATCCGTATTCGTTTTTGCATGTGATACATCCTGCCTATATGTATTCGCAGAAAATTACTTTGGACAAGCGCTTTAAAGGTGTGGCTCACAAATACCAGGACTTCAAAGATGACGGTATTTTTATGGAAGAAGATAAAGCCGCTTTTTTTCTGTATGAAATCAAAACCAAATCACAGTCGTTCACCGGAATAGTGGCCGGAACTTCAATCGAAGATTACAAAAATAATGTCATCAAAAAACACGAAGACACCTTGCAATATCGCGTAGAATATTTTAAGGATTATTTGCACCAAACTGGTTTTAACACCGAACCGGTTTTAATCACTTATCCGGATAATGAAACGCTAAATACTTGGATAGCCGAAAAGAAAAAAAGCTCTCCAATTTACAACTATTCCACCACCAATAAAGAGCAACACCAACTTTGGAAAATAGAAACCAAATCAGAAATAGATTGGTTATCCCAACAGTTTGAAAATATTCCTGAGTTATACATAGCCGATGGACATCACCGCTCGGCTTCAGCAGAGTTATTGTATGATGAAGACAAACATTTAGGCAACGAGAACCTAAACTATTTCATGAGTTTCCTAATTGCCGAAAGCAATGTCAAAATCTATGAATACAATAGAATTATTCGTGATTTGAATGGCTTTTCCAAAGAAGATTTTGTAGAGAAACTCTCCGAAAATTTCATCATCAAAGACAAAGAGCAAGAGTTGTGGAAACCGCAAAGCAAGTTTGAGTTTGGGATGTATCTCGATGGTAGTTTTTATGCGTTGTTTTACAAGCAAGAAAACAATCAGCCTTCTATTTTGGAAAATTTAGACGCTCAAATTTTATACGACAAAGTCTTGCAACCTTTATTGGGCATAGAAGATTTGCGAAACGACGAACGCATCGAATACATTCCGGGAAAGCAATCTATTTCAACGATTAAAGAATTGGTAGACGAAGGAGAATTTGAAGTTGGTTTCATGCTTTATCCTTCCGACATCTCTGAAATCAAAGCTTTGGCTGATAACAATTTGATTATGCCCCCAAAAAGTACTTATATAGAACCGAAGTTCAGAAGTGGATTGATGGTTTATGAATTGTAGGTTAGAAGTACGATTTACGAAGTACTAAATAAAAAATTAAAACATAAGCATGTCAATAGCACAAAACCTTCTCGAAATAAAAGCTTCTCTCCCATCACACGTGACTTTGGTAGCGGTTTCCAAAACCAAACCTGTTGCTGATTTGATGGAAGCGTACAATGCCGGCCAACGCATTTTTGGGGAAAATAAAATCCAGGAAATGACCGAAAAATGGCAGCAAATGCCAAAGGAAATCGAATGGCACATGATTGGTCACGTGCAATCCAACAAAGTGAAATATATGGTTCCGTATGTGAAACTAATTCAAGGTGTTGATAGTTTGAAATTGCTCAAAGAAATCAACCGTCACGCCGTTCGTTGGAGAAAAAATATTAATTGTCTGTTGCAAATTCACATAGCCGAAGAAGAAACCAAATTTGGTTTAGACGAAAAAGAATTAGACGAATTACTAAACTCCGAAGAATTCAAAAGCTTTACCAATATAAAAGTCGTTGGTTTAATGGGAATGGCAACCTTCACTGATAACCAAACCCAAATCAAACGCGAATTTGACCATTTAAAATCGATTTTCGATAAATACAAATCACTGAACACTAATAACTGCCAACTGAACACTCTCTCCATGGGCATGTCAGGCGACTATCAATTAGCTATCGACTGCGGAAGCAATATGGTTCGCATTGGAAGTAGTATCTTTGGAAGCCGATAAAAAGCTAATCACTATTCACTAATTACTATTCACTTATTTGTACGCAATACTCGACATAGAAACTACCGGAGGTCAATTTAATGAAGAAGGCATTACCGAAATCGCCATCTACAAATTTGACGGACACGAAATCGTAGATCAATTCATCAGCTTGGTCAATCCCGAAAAACCAATTCAGCCTTTTGTAGTTAAATTGACAGGGATTAATAACGCCATGTTGCGTTCGGCACCAAAGTTTTATGAAGTCGCCAAACGTATTATTGAGATTACTGAAAATTGTATTGTTGTAGCACATAACGCTTCTTTTGACTACAGAATTTTGCGCACGGAATTCGGTCGATTAGGCTATGATTTTATCAAACCAACACTTTGCACCGTAGAATTATCCCAAAAATTGATTCCCGGACAAGCTTCTTATAGTTTGGGGAAATTGGTTCGTTCATTGGGTATTCCAGTTACCGACAGACATCGTGCCAGCGGTGATGCATTGGCCACAGTAAAATTGTTCAAAATGATTTTAGACAAAGATGTGGAAAAGGAAATCCTAATCAGCCTAATCAAAGCCGAAATCAAAAAAGGATTATCACCAAAATTGCTTGACATAGTGGAAAGTATGCCAACAAGAACCGGTATCTACTACATTCACAATGAAAAAGGCGATTTAATTTACATAGGCAAAAGCAAAAATATTAAGAAAAGAATTAACCAACATTTCACCGGAACAACCGGCAAGTGCAAAAAGATTCAACGAGAAGTCTTTGCCGTTACTTACGAAGAAACCGGTAGCGATTTGATTGCCTTGTTGAAAGAAAGTGAGGAAATCAAAATCAACAAACCCATTTACAACCGCTCGCAACGCAAAACCATTTTTCAATATGCCTTGTATGCCGAAAAAGATGAAAATGGGTACATGGCCTTGAAAGTCCAAAAGGCAGATGGTCGCAAAAAGGAAATCACCTCTTTTACATCAATTCAAGAAGGGAAAAATCTTTTGCATAAAATCACGGCTCAGTACCATTTGTGCCAAAAAATCAATGGTCTTTACGATACCAAAAACGGTTGCTTCCAATTGAAAATAAAAGAATGCAACGGCGCATGTTTGAACCAAGAACCCACTGAAGCATACAACGAACGCGTAGAAGAATTTATCCGCGAAATGAAGTTTGACAACAACAATATGGTCATCATTGATCGCGGCAGAAACACCAACGAACGTAGTGCCGTACTTATCGAAGGCGGTATTTACAAAGGCTATTGTTTCTTTGATTTAAACTACCAAGTCAACAACATCGAAATCCTGAAAAACCTAATCATTCCAATGCAAAACAATCGCGATACCCGAACGATTATTCAAGGATATTTACGTCGTCATAAAGTAATTCGAATTGTAAAATTTTAATTTATCAGGAGCTATTTCCCGCTATCCGTTGCAATCTCTTCGAGGATTTCCACTACAAATGCGAAGCATTCATAGAACTCCAATTACAAATATTATCTTTGTGAGATAATCGGGGCTAAAAAAACAAAGTGCATTGAACTACTTAATCACCATCATAGGACCAACAGCCATCGGAAAAACTTCCCTGAGCATTGCTTTGGCCCAACATTTTGGTTGTGATATTATTTCGTGTGACAGCCGACAGTTTTTCAAAGAAATGCGTATTGGCACAGCGGTTCCAACCGAGGAAGAACTTAAATCAGCCACACACCATTTCATCCAAAACAAATCCATTTTCGATTCCTATTCTGTAGGCGATTTTGAGCAGGAAGCCATTTCCAAATTGGATGAATTATTTCAGAAGAATAATGTTCAAATTATGGTTGGCGGTTCGGGTCTATACGTTGATGCCGTACTCAAAGGCTTTGATGATTTTCCGGACATTGATGAATCAGTACGAACACAAATCAACGCTGATTTTGAAAAACTTGGCATAGATTATCTACAGCAAAAGTTACAAGAATTAGATTTAGATTATTTCCAAAAACTAACGTCTGAAAACCCGCAAACATTACAAAATCCGCAACGTATGAAACGCTTTGTGGAAGTTTGTTTGGGAACAGGAAAGCCATATTCAAGTTTTATAGGTCAAAAGAAAAACAATCGTCACTTCACTCCTATTGTAATCGGTTTAGAAGCCGAGCGAGATATCATGTACGACCGAATCAATCAACGTGTCGATATGATGATTAAAGAAGGACTTTTGGCAGAAGCCGAACAATTATACCCACATAAACAGTCGAATGCGCTGCAAACTGTGGGTTACCGAGAACTCTTTGATTATTTTGATGGAAAAATTACCTTGGAATTCGCCATTGAAGAAATCAAGAAAAACACGCGCCGTTTTGCCAAACGCCAAATCACTTGGTTCAAACGAACCAAAAACACGATGTGGTTTGACTACAAAACAGATCCAAAAAAAATAATTAATCATTTACATTTGATAATTCATAATTCATAATTCATAATTATTTATATGCCTATTGCGCCAAACTTTACGTCAAAACTGCAACAAGATTGGGAAGTCACATTCTTGCAATGCTATCCTAATGGGTACTTGAAATACACTGATTTGTGCAACATCCTGCAATTAACAGCCGGTTTGCATGCAGAATTAGGCGGAATTAGTTTTAGCGATATGCAAGTGCATCATCAAGCTTGGGTTTTGAGTCGGATGCGAGTTGAAATCAAACGTTTACCCAAATGGAAAGAAACGATAACCGTAAAAACCTGGATCAATTCGTTGGAGAATTCACGCTCGATTCGTTGTTTGGAAATGTATATCGGTGACGAGAAAATTATTGGTTGTGAAACCTTTTGGGCTGTTTTTAACACCCAAACGCGTCGTCCTGAGAATTTGGCTTTGCCACACGAACATTTTGAAAAGTTTCCTGAGAGAGCGACTTTACATCCTTTTAGCAAAATAGATATTCAACACGAAATGCAAACGGTTGGAACGCACATAGTCAAACTTTCTGATTTGGACATTGTCAACCATGCCAACAGTGTGAAATATTTAGAATGGTGTTTGGATTGTGTTGATTATACAATCATTCAGCATCAAAAGATTAATAGTTTTGAGATGAACTATCTGAAAGAAGTCTCGCTAAACGATACCGTTGAAATCAAACAGAAAGCTTCAAATAACGATATCATTTTTGCTGTTCAGCGAGAGGAAAAAGCCAATTTTGCATTACAATTGCACTTAAAATAAAAAAGCTCCGATTTCTCGAAGCTTTTTACTTTATTTTTTCACGACCAATCGGAAACCTTCTCCATGAATGTTGAGAATTTCAACACTTGGATCTTCTTTCAAGTATTTGCGCAATTTGGCAATGTAAACGTCCATACTTCTTGAGGTGAAGTAGTTGTCTTCTCTCCAAATTTTGGTTAGCGCCAACTCTCTTGGCATCAAATCGTTTTCGTAAATCGCCATCATTTTTAATAAATCAGACTCTTTTGGTGACAATTTGATTGGTTCGTCATTACCAAATTTTAAATAACGCAACTTAGAGTTTAAAAGAAACTTCCCGATTTGGAACTCAAATTTGGCCGGCTCGTTTTTAGTTTCAGCTGACTTTCTTTGGATAATGGCTTTGATTTTCATCAATAAAACATCAGAGTCGAAAGGTTTGTTCAGATAATCATCTGCCCCAACTTTGTAGCCTTTCATCACGTCTTCTTTCATTGATTTTGCCGTTAAGAAAATCAAGGGCACATCTTTGTTCTTTTCTCTGATTTCTTTGGCTAAGGTATAACCGTCTTTGTAAGGCATCATGACGTCCAAAATACACAAATCGTAATTGTCTTTTTTGAATTTTTCGAAACCTTCCATACCGTTTTTGGCTAGCGTAACATCAAAATCGTTTAGTGTGAGATATTCTCTCAATACGATTCCGAAGTTTTGGTCATCCTCGACTAGTAGTATTTTTTTATTTGCTTCCATAGTATTTTTTTTAATTTATGAGTGGGACTTTAATTATAAATATGCTTCCTTTTCCTTTTTCACTTTCTACAAAAATTTGACAATTGTGGTCATCAAGTATTCGTTTAACATAGGCCAATCCTAATCCGTGACCTTTTACATTGTGCAAATCACCGGTGTGTTCGCGGTAAAATTTTTCAAATATTCTTTTTTGTGCCGCTTTGGTCATTCCGGCGCCTTGATCTTTAATTTTGACAATCACAAACTCCTTGACATTTTCGGTATATATATCTATAACGGGATTATCGGGAGAATATTTTATGGCATTATCTAAAATATTAACAAAAACATTGGTAAAGTGAACATCATTCAATAAAACCGTTGTTCTTGTTGCGTCAAAATGTGTTGTTATACTGCCATTTCGGTCATCAATAATAAGATTAACATGATCAATGGCGTCTTCTATTATGCTGTGTATATCATTGGATTCCTTATTAATTTCTAACTCACGCTTTTCTAATTTAGAGATACGCAATACATTTTCCACTTGGGCATGCATTCTTTTATTTTCATCTCTTATCATTTGCAGATAACGATAAATTTTTTCTTTATCATCAATTACTTTAGGATTTTTAATCGCATCTAAAGCCAAATTAATTGTTGCAATAGGTGTTTTAAACTCATGTGTCATATTATTAATGAAATCGGTTTTGATTTCAGATATCTGACGTTGCTTTATCAATTGATTTAACGCACTTGAGTAAGCAATGATAATAATCAAAGTGAAAACGATTGACAATATGCAAATCCCTATCAATTCTGAAAATAAAAATTTCTTTTTCTGCGGGAAAGTGATTAACAATTGGTACTTATTATTACCGTCATTATCAATAAAAATCGGGATAGAATAAGTTGACGCCTTTTCATACCTGAATCGATCAGACTTGATTTTTGTAGCTAAACCATTGCTGTAAATATTGTACTCAAATGGAGTTTTAACCCCATACTGATTGAGTTCATCAGACAATAACTTTTGCAAAACTTCATTTTTAACCCTTTCCTGAATGGGTCTCAAAGCCGCAATATCTTTGTAAAAAATTTCAAATTGAGCATTGTCTAAAGATTCGGTTCTGCCCTCTTTTTCAATTTTAATATCTGGTGATTGATTCTGCTTAATAGAAGAATTATCAATATTGTCAGTATAAATTTCTGTTTTTCGCTTAGCAGTATAGTTTTTGATTTCTCTTAAACTATCCATTTTTCTGTCAATGAACGACGAATTAATTCCGTAATCTTCGGATATGATGCTATTGGAATAGACAATCATCTCATTGGTTCTGGAATCTCTTTGGTAATACCCAAATTCCAAAAAATCACTTTTATCCGGTACTTTTCCGGTACTGTCAATTACATTATTGTATTTTTCGTAATAGGTATACTGCTCTTTCTTTTGCAATTTGTCGGCGACATTACCGAGAACTTGTTTGACATGAAACTTAAATTGTTCTTCATTGTTTTCAAATGACTTGTCAAACCAATATACTTGAACAAGAATTATGCCTATTAAGGACAAACTCATTAAAATTACCAGTAGACGAAAAAACAATTTATTCATTAAACAAATTTAGTATTTTAACATTTATACAATAAATACATTAACCAAACATTAACATCTCAGGCTAATTTTGTTGATTTTTTAATAAATTAAGAATAACATCAACTTGATTCTTAGTATCTTCCATAGAAATATTGTGAATTACAAAATGGCTTTTGGCTATTTTTTGTTCTTCTGACCATTGGTTTTTTATTCTGCTTAAAACACTTTCGCGATTTGTATTATCGCGATCAATAACCCGCTGTAATCGAGTCTCTAAAGGTGCCGTAATTGTAATAATACTGTCACAGTATTTGTAGCTGCCACTTTCAAATAAAATGGCGGCTTCTTTTATTACAAAAGGAAATTTTTGGTGATTTTTCAACCAAATATCAAAGTTTTGTTTAACGAGCGGATGAATAATAGCATTCAGTTTTTGAAGCTTTTCAGGATTGTTAAATACCAACTGAGCCAATTTTGCCCTATCAATTTTTTTATCCGAAATGACGCTGTTACCAAATGCTGTTTCAACCAATCGGGTGACCTCTTGGGTTTCCATTATTTTTTTGGCCTCTTCGTCAGCAATGTATACAGGAATTCCCTTTGACTTTATATAGTTAGCCACTAAAGTCTTCCCGCTTCCTATTCCACCCGTAAGTCCTATTATTTTTGTCATGACTTTACTTTAAAAAATAATTCAGGAAAAGCAACTTCCGGCTTTTGCTTTTGAAGTTTAATCTTGATATAAGATTCTAGAAAACCTCTGCCATAGCCAAAGAATTGTTTTGTAACTGCAATTACAGATAAGAAGCCGATTTCAGGATCTTTAGTTTGTAAAGTGGCAAAAACAAAAATCAGGATATAGTATAAGGCATAACATAAAATCGGGAAGGTTAGACCAAAAAGAAAAAGAAAAACTGAAATTAAAAATCCTATGACAAACAAGGTTGGAAAGAAAAAGGTCAGCTTACTGTATTCGGGATACCAACTATCTAAAATTGGTCGGGCTTTACCAAATTTATTGACTTGAACAGAAAACTTATCCCAATCGATTCTCCTTTTGTGATAAACAAAAGCTTTGGGAAATAATTTTGTCTCAAAACCCAATTTCCATAATCTTATAGACAAATCCGGATCTTCTCCGGGATGGATATTTCCAAATCCGTCGGAAGCTTCAAAGGCTTTTTTGGCTATTCCCATATTAAAACTTCGGGGTTGAAACTTAGTCAACTTTTCTGAACCACCACGAATTCCACCGGTAGTTAAAAAAGAAGTCATGGCAAAGTTAATGGCTTTTTGGATATTGGAAAAAGAATCTAAAGCAGCATCAGAACCGCCAAAGCAATCCACATAATTTAGGGTTAACTCTTTTTCAACTTCGGTCAAATATTGCTTTGGTATTATACAATCTGAATCAAAAATAATATAGTAATCTCCTTTTGCCATTTTCATTCCAAAGTTTCTGGAATCACCTGGACCACTATTTTCTTTAAAGTAATAGGAAATATTAAGTTTATCTCTGTAGGCATCTATTGCTTCTCCACAAGGAATAGAAGAGCCGTCTTCAACAATTACAATTTCGTAAGGTTTATTATAGTTAGAAAGCACAAGACTTTCCAAAAGCTCCTTGATTTCATCGGGTCTGTTGTAAACCGGAATTACAATTGAAAAATACATAACATAAATTTTAACAAAGATAAGTTTTATACAAAAGAAAAACCACCTAAAATTTAGGTGGTTTTAAACTATTATAAAAGAACAAATGTTTACTCTTTAATCACTTTAATCGTTCTCACTTTGTTATCAGCAGTTACTTTTACCATATAAGTACCACTAGCTAAATTAGACATGTCAACTTGTCCTTGATTAGCTCCAATTGCATTAACGCTCATTTTTTGACCTAACAAATTGAATACTTCAACGCTTGTGATTTCTTGGTTATAGGATAGATTCAATACATTTTTAACCGGATTTGGATAATATGTGAAATTATTACTGTCAAAACCTTCATTAGATAATAATTGATTTCGTGAAACTCTTAAACAGAAACTACCCACTTGATCATCTGAATAACCTGCAACTCTAACATAATAGGTTTGACCTGCAGTAACGGCCGTATTTACAATTAATGAATTCCATGAAAATCCGTTTGGTTGTAATACAATACCACCATCATTATCACATGCAACTTGTGTTAAAGCACCGCAAGCTCCGGAATATAGAGCAACTTCTGTATCATACAAAGTACCTCCTAAGAAGTCTGTTGACACATCAACTGTAGCGGCATCTGCCGGTGCCACAAAAGAGTACCAAACATCATTCAAGCCATAGGCGAAACATGTTGCAGGAGTAACACCTGAATCTGTAGAACCTATATTAGTTCCATTAGTATTAGTTCCATTACAGAAAGTATCATCAACTACTAAGGCAATAGCGGCAGGACATTCATCATTTGCCGGAGCCGGAGCCGGAGTGACAGTTAAAACACCGCTTCCGAAAGTTGCACCATCCCAGAAATTACCATTGTTTGGAGGTGAAGCGTTAATTCCACCATAAACAAACGGACCACCGTTTAAAGTAAATCTTGTAGCATAATAATATGTTCCCGGTGCTAAAGCAGCCCCAATTACAGCTTGATATTCGTCATCATTACCCGCTTCAACATTGAAAGTGGCAGGAATCCATATAGTCCATGTATTTGGATTTGAATTGTCTCCTACCGGACTAATTCCAACCCATGCAAGTACACCTGGAGCTTGTCCTGAAGTAGTATCAGTAAGACCCGGCTCATAAACTCTTCCGTAAACCGTTGTATTACCACCTTGTACAATTGTAGCTGTCGGTGGCCATTGCAAGTTGGCGTAATCCACAGTATCTGTTGGCTGCGCTTCAGTAGTAAAACTCCAAACTGAGCATCCTATTGCTTCACCTGCTGCATTTCTGGCAATAACTTGCCAATAGATTGTAAAGCTGTATTCTCCAACAGGGCCAACAGCTGGAATAGTTGTAGCTGTAAAGTTTCCTCCAAATACTAAATTATCAACAGCTGTTCCTGTATAAACATCGTAAGAAGTTGCAGGATCACCGGTTGTTGGTGCTGTCCATGATAAATCAAAAGTAGCAAAAGCAGGAACTGTTGTACTACCATCGGCAGGAACCGGAGTCGAAGCACAACCCGGAAGAACCGCAGCCGTTGTACAAACTATTCTTCTTTCTCTTGATACATTTTCTGTTCCGCAAGTTGAATTGGTATGTATATAAAATCTAATTATACCATTGGCTGTAGGCGAATAAACCACACTACCGGCACCAACAGCTAAAGCAGTTGAACCATCAGCGGAAGATATGGTAATATAATCTGTCGGAACAGAAGTGGAGAAAGTATAAGTATTAGCAGCAAAAACTTCAACGTTAGAGTATTCTCCTGCCCATGCATCATCAATGGTTACATTAGTTGAAACACCATCACAAGTATCAACTGTTAATGGGTCTGCCGGATATAAAGTTGCTGTCAAACACAAAACACCACAGATTACATTAGTTGTTCTTTCCGAATCTTGAGTACCACATGTAATATTTGTATTAATGTGAACTCTTATATTACCGGTTACTGTTGAAACCCATGTAAGAGGTTGTGTTCCGGAAGCAACGGAAGTTGCACCATTATCGGTACTAATTGTAAAGAAATCAGTTGCTATAGAACTGGTAAACTTATACGTTTGACCTGAAGTTACACTTACAGTAAAGTAATCACCTGCAAAAGAGTCCTCTGATATTAAAGTAGGCGTAAAACCGTCGCAAACAGTAGGAGTAATTATACCACCTGGAAAATCAAATCCTGTCAAACAGGGAGTTGGTACAGAAATGATTGTTGGTGAATTAAAACAAAATCCCCAATTCCAATCCGCGCCGGCTAAACTATCATTGTAATAAATACGATATTTAAAACCTGATAATTGTGTAGCCGTAAAAGCAGCCACATCTAAATCAGGTGTGGAGAAAGTTACTTTTGGGATTGTACAAAAATTATCAAAAACAGCCGTGCTGTTTCCTGGAAGATTTCCTCCCCAAGGCACCCAAGTTGAAGTATCAGCATTCCAATACTCAAATCTTAAAACATCGGCGTCTAAATAATTGTATCCATAAAGAACACTTACTCTAACTTTTTGTTCACCTGCTGTATGGGCTGCAGTCAAATCAATAATTGGAGATTCAGCAGCTATTTGATCATCGCTGGTACCGCCAGCATCGTCATCATCAAAAGCAAAATTTGCTGAAGTTGTTGGATTAGCTTCAAATGCTGTGGCTGCAGCATTGTAAGTTCCAGTGACTGTCCAAGCAGGGTTAGGCCAACCCGCATTTTGGTTCAGTACTTGGGCGTTTATTTGCCAAACCGAAAATAAGGCAAACAACAATAAGTAATGTTTTTTCATTTGTTAAAGATTAAAAGTTAATTAACTATAAAAGTACTTTAAATAAAAAAAACTCACAAAAATTATTTGCGAGTTTTTAATATAGATATTAACAATCCTTACTATTTTATACTTGGCACTAAAACCATTTCATTAGTATCGGCATTATAATCAACTCCGTCAAAACCGAAACCGAATAAATTTAAGAAATCTTGTTTATAACCTGCTAAATCTCCTATTTCGGGAAGATTTTCTGTTGTAGCGGTTGCCCACAAGGCTTTAACTCTTTCTTGAATATCTTCACGCATTTCCCAATCGTCTATTCTGATTCTGCCTTTATCATCTGTTGGAACCGCTGCATTTGTATAAAGTCTGTCGGCGAAAAGTCGTTGGATTTGCTCAATACAACCTTCATGTACCCCTTCAGCTTTCATTATTTTATACAATAAAGAAATATATAAAGGAATCACCGGAATAGCTGAACTGGCTTGCGTTACCAATGCTTTATTTACAGAAACATATGCTTTTCCTCCTAAAGACTTTAAACTGTCTGTAATTTCAAAAGCTGTAGCTTCTAAATGGTCTTTAGCTCTACCAATAGTACCTTTTCTGTAAACTGCTTCAGTTACTTCCGGTCCGATATAAGAGTATGCTATAGTTGTGGTTCCTACTGCTAAAACTCCTGCATTTTTTAAAGCTTCCATCCACATTGACCAATCTTCACCACCCATAACTACAACAGTATTGTCAATATCTTCCTGATTAGCCGGTTCAATAGAAACCTGAGTTACATTTCCGGTATGAAAATCTACGGTTTTGTTGGTAAACGTCCCTCCAATTGGTTTCAAAACCGAACGATGCAAAACACCTGAAACAGGGTGCATACGAACCGGTGAAGCCAAACTGTAAATTATCATATCCACTTGACCTAAATCAGCTTTGATTAAGTCAATTGTTTTTTGCTTTACTTCGTTAGAGAATGCATCACCATTGATACTTTTGGCATACAAACCTGCTTTTTGCGCTTCTTGTTCAAAAGCAGCAGAATTGTACCAACCCGGAGTTGCCGTTTTACCTTCAGCAGGCTCTTTCTCAAAGAAAACCCCAATTGTCGCGGCATTAGAACCAAAAGCAGCCGTAATTCTTGAAGCCAAACCGAAACCGGTGGAAGCACCAATCACTAATACTTTTTTGGCACCCTCAATTGTTCCTTTAGATTTTACGTAACTAATTTGATTTTTAATGCTTTGCGCACATCCGTCCGGGTGAGCCGTTAAACAAATAAACCCGCGCATTCTTGGTTCTATAATCATATTCTTTGAAATTAAGTTGTCTGTATATTAAAATTAAAGTGGTACAAAAATAATAAATTAAAACGGTTAGTTTAGTAATGCTTTGGCATGATTGAGTGCCGAATCTGAAATATCTTTCCCCGAAAGCATTTCGGCAATTTCAATTATACGCTCGTCATTGGTTAATAATTTCAATTCGGAAACCGTATTGTCACCCAAAACCGTTTTGAAAACCTTATAATGGGTATTTCCTTTGGCTGCAATTTGCGGCAAATGAGTTATGGCAAAAACTTGCATCGATTGACTCATCTCACGCATAATTTCTCCCATTTTATTTGCAATTTCACCGGAAACACCAGTATCAATTTCGTCAAAAATAATGGTCGGTAATTTGGAATATTGGGATAAAATAGATTTTACTGCCAACATGATTCGGGACATTTCTCCACCGGAAGCCACTTTTTTCAACAAACCGAAATCGGTTCCTTTATTGGCCGAAAATAAGAACTGTAAAGTGTCTTTTCCGTTATTGTAATAGGTTGAAGTTGGCGTGATATCAATCTTGAAACGAACATTGGGCATACCCAACAAATTCAAAATATCGATTAGTTTTTGGGTAAGATTTGGAATGGCTTCACTCCTACTTTGAGAAATTTTAGCCGCAATAGCATCTAATTGAACCTCGAAGTCTTTAATGTTACTTTCAAGTTTAATAATTTCTTCTTCCAAAGTCACCACCGAAACCACTTTTCCTTCTAATTCATTTTGAATGTCAATCAATTCCTCAACCGTTTGTACTTGGTGTTTCTTTTGCAAACCGTAAATGAGTTGCAGTTTTTGATTAAGGAGTTCTAATTTTTCGGGATCATTGAATACCAAGTCCGATTCGCGATTCAGTTCTTTGATAATGTCATCAAACTCAATTAAAATCGAGTTAGTGCGCTCAAAAAGCGACTCATATTCAGTAGAAAAATTGGCGTTTTTTTGAAGTATTGTTTTGAATTCTTTCAGGTTTTTCAACAACCCGAATTGGTCTTCATTGGCCAAAACCAAAAGCGTTGAAAGATTTTCTTTGATGAATTCAACATTATTGAGGGCTTCATAACTCTTTTCAAGTTCTTCTAACTCACCTGATTTTAATTGGGCTGAATGCAATTCGTTGAACAGAAATTCGTTATAATCTTTCTCTTTCAGTATGGCAGACAAACTTGCTTTTTGGGTTTCCAAAGTAGCTTTAGCCGAACGATATTGTTTTAATATTGATGAATATTCAACTCTGAATTCTTGATTTTTTGCAATGGCATCAATGATTTTAAACTGGTATTCTTCTTCGGATAATTCTAAAGTTTGGTGTTGTGAATGCACATCGATTAGGTAAAAACTCAAATCCTGTAATTGCTGTAAATTCACCGGACTGTCATTTACAAAAGCACGTGATTTTCCAGAAGGTAGAATTTCTCTTCTAATGATAGTTTCTTCTTCATAATCCAAATCATTGGCTTCGAAGAAAGACTGTAAGTCATATTTTCCTATGGCAAAATTGGCTTCTACGATACATTTTTCTTCTTTATTTTTTAGCGAAGACAAATCAGCTCTTTTGCCGAGCACCAAACCTAAAGCGCCAAGAAGTATTGATTTTCCAGCTCCGGTTTCACCTGTAATAATTGAAAAACCGTTAGAAAAATCAATATTTAATTTTTCAATTAAGGCGAAGTTTTCAATCGAAAGCGAAGTAATCATGTGCAGAAAATGAAGTAAAGTTTAAGTAGTAAATATACTAATTATAACTTGATGGTTGCCCATTTACTTGAATTGAGTGGTGATATCTTATTCAAAGTATCGATAGTTGCTGACATTGAAACTTTTGGACCGCCTGAAAGGATGGAAACAATTTCGTCTCCTTTGGCATCAAAAAACACCCTGGTCAAAAAGGCATTGGAACGCACCTTATAAATCCCGCTTAAAGTAGTAATAGATTCTAAAATTTTTTCTTTAGAAGTTTTCAAATCTTTAGACATGTTATCTAAACCTTCTCTATGGTATTGGTACATCGCATCTCTGAAGGCATCATAAGTACCCGAAAGCATATCGCTAACCAAAAAGAAACGATTCTGATTGCCATCAACTTGACTCCATCCTTTATAACCACTTTGTTGGGCCACAGTCATAACTTGTTGCGCCACATCAAACCAAGGTTTACCACCATAAAGCGTATAAGTATCGGCATCAAAACCTAATATCATATAACTGTAATAAGCCAAAACAGAGACCAAATTGGAATCAAAATTGGCCGGATTAAAAAGGAGGTTTTCAAACTCTATGTATCGAAAAGAAAAATCTTTATCATTATAATTAAAAACCGGGGAAGAATACGTTGAGTTGAATATTGGTCTGGAAGATTCAACTTGAATTGTAGCTGAGAATTGATTCGATTCATAGCTGTTTAGGATGATTACCATCGAACAGTTTATCTTTTCATGCTGCTTATATTCTTCTCCTGTCCAATCTGTTTTGTTGACAAACTCATTGATTGATTTTTCCAAATTTTTAAAAATTTGGCTATTCGCATTGGTGACTTTATCCGAGTTGACTTGAACTGTACAATTTAATTGCTGCGCATGGGTCACTCCAACCAAAAACAATAAAAGAAAACTAGCTATTTTTTTCATAATGTGTCATTACTTTAGTCATTATATCCTCCGCTACTGCTTCTTTTGATTTTAAGGGCATAGGCTCAATCACAAAATCTTTATTAATAAATGTAATTTTATTAGTTGAAGTTGCAAAACCTGCACCTTTATCTTGTAGCGAATTTAAAACAATCAAATCTAAGTTTTTTTTCTGAATTTTCAGCTTCGCATTTTCAATTTCATTTTCGGTTTCCAGAGCAAAGCCAATTAAGAATTGCTTTTGTTTGATTTCGCCTAAAGAAGCTAAGATATCTTTTGTTTTTTCGAGTTCGATAGTGAAAGCTGCTTCTGTTTTTTTTATCTTTTGGTCTGCGACTACTTTGGGTTTATAATCTGCCACGGCTGCGGCGCAAATAGCAACATCCATTTCCTTAAAATACTGATGACAAGCCTCATACATTTCTTGAGCTGAAGTAACTCGTATTAAATTGACATTTGTATTATCAACATTCAAATCCGTTGGACCCGAAATTAAAATCACTTCTGCACCAAGATTGGCCGCGGTTTTAGCAATATCAAAGCCCATTTTACCCGAAGAATGATTCCCTATAAATCGAACCGGATCAATCGCTTCATAGGTTGGACCGGCCGTAATCATGATTTTTTTACCTCGCAAAGACAATTTACTTTCCAAGTCTTTCTCTAAAAAGTCCACAATGTTTTCGGGTTCTGCCATTCGGCCTTCACCTGATAATCCACTGGCTAACTCACCACTTTCAGCAGGAATCATGATGTTACCGAATTGCTTCAGCAAATTAAAACTC
The DNA here is from genome assembly GCF_046296355.1 of Flavobacterium sp. Taxonomy (GTDB): domain Bacteria; phylum Bacteroidota; class Bacteroidia; order Flavobacteriales; family Flavobacteriaceae; genus Flavobacterium. Next base: position 88,734 of record NZ_JBKBLM010000005.1, on the reverse strand, counting down.
GATGAGGTTGACGGATGTTTGTGCATATCCAAATCCATTGCTGGAGCAAAGTATACCGGACATTTAGCCGATAAATAAGTCGCAATTAAAAGATTGTCGCAATTGCCATTTGCCATTTTGGAAAGCGTATTGGCTGTTGCCGGAGCAATCAACATCAAATCGGCCCAAAGTCCTAACTCAACGTGGTTGTTCCATTGTGCATTCTCGTCTTCTTCGTTGTAGAAAGTAGAATGAACCGGATTTTTGGAAAGTGTGGATAATGTTAACGGTGTTACAAAATCCTTAGAAGCAGGTGTCATTATCACTTGGACATGTGCACCTGCTTTTATAAATAATCTAACTAATGAGGCTGTTTTATAGGCGGCAATTCCTCCGGAAACGCCGAGTAGTATTTTTTTACCGCTTAAAACAGACATCTGAATTAGTCTTTTGTAGTATCTCTGTAGTAAATTTTGTCATCAAGCCATTCTTGAACAGCCAATGCGTGAGGTTTTGGTAATTTTTCGTAGTATTTAGAAACTTCGATTTGCTCTTTGTTTTCAAAGATTTCTTCCAAACTATCGTTGTAAGTGGCAAACTCTTCTAATTTTTCAGTCAATTCTTTTTTGATTTCAGAGTTGATTTGGTTTGCTCTTTTAGCCATTATTGTTATTGCCTCGTAAACATTGCCGGTACGCTCTTCAATTACAGTTTTATTGTAAGTGATTGTGTTAACCGGTGCATTCGTCTTTTTTAAATCCATGACTTTTTTATTTAGTAAATTGTTTTAAATCTGTTTCAATTCTAGCCAACATTTCATCGGCTTTTGCTTTGTACTGTGTATCTTCTTTGTGCTTGATTAATCCGGCATAAGCCGCTTTGGCAACATTCAAACGGTCTTCCATTTTAGAAGGCACACTATTTATAGCCAACTTGTAGGCCGAATCCAACTTGTAAAACAAAGCATCTTCTTTATAAGGCGTTCCTGGATAATTAATAACAAAGTTATCAAAAGCCACTATCGCTGCTTTGTAATCAGAAATTGTATTATAAGTTTTAGCATTTTCGAATGCTTTTTTCTCTAATTTCTCTCTTAATGATTTTGCTATTGTATTGGCATCACCTATATATTGTGATTCCGGGTACACATCGATAAAATTTTGCAGTTTTTCAATGGCTTTATAAGTATCTACTTGGTCTAAACTGTATACCGGAGACAATTTTGAGAAGCATTTTGCTCCTAAAAATAAAGCTTCTTCAATTTTTTCACTCTTTGGATAACTTGAAGCAAAATTTTCAAATTGATAACCCGCTAAATAAAATTGATTGGTTTTATAAAGTGATTGTGAATACATGTAAAACATTTTCTCAGCTTGCGGTTTCCCTTTGTAAGCCGGAGCAATTTGTTCAAAAAGTCTTATCGCTTTACCGTATTTCTTGGCATCATACATTTTGTTTGCCATATCAAACTTGACAGCAATATCCTCCGATTTTAATGCTTTTTGGTATTCGCTACACGACGAAAAAAATACTATGAATGCAAATAGGGCTAAAAATTTCTTCATTATGATGTTTAATGTTGCTGATTTTAAAGACATTTTGTGATTAAAAAAGCAATTGCAAATTTAGTTATTAATTGTTTACTACAAAATATTTTTTTCGACTGTGAAAAAACTACATTTTTGAAATTTTATTGGTAAAATCATGCAAGCGCGTTGCTAAGTTTTCATCAGCATTTACCAGCGGCAAACGAACGGTGTTCTCTGATAACCCCAATGATTTAAAGACTTCTTTAATTCCGGCCGGATTGCCTTGCTCGAAAATCATGTCAATTGAATCGGCCAAAAGGTAATGCAATTTATAGGCTTCTTCTACTCTTCTGTTCAAACCTAAATGCACCATTTCTGAAAATTGCTTTGGAAAACCCTCTGCAATTACGGAAATAACACCCGAGCCACCGGCTAAAATCATTGGCAATGTAATCATATCATCTCCTGAAATTACCAGAAAGTCTTTTGGCTTGCCTTGAATCAATTTCATAGCTTGAACAATATCACCTGCCGCTTCTTTGACAGCCACTACATTTTTAAAATCATTGGCCAAACGAATAATCGTTGACGGCAACATATTACTGGCAGTTCTTCCCGGAACATTGTATAAAATAATCGGAAGTGGTGAAGCTTCAGCAATGGCTTTGAAATGTTGGTAAATACCTTCTTGTGTTGGTTTGTTGTAATAAGGTGAAACCGATAATATTGCCACAAAATCAGCAAAATCTCTTGATTTTAATTCGGCCACAACTTCCTGCGTGTTATTGCTTCCAACACCCAAAACCAAGGGCAATCTTCCCTTATTGGCTTCCACGATTGTCTTTATTACCAATTCTTTTTCATCTTTAGACAAAGTTGCGGTTTCAGCAGTGGTTCCAAGAACAACTAAATAATCAATTCCGTTGTCAACTTGGAAGTTAACAATTGATTTTAACGCCTCAACATCTACTGAGAAATCTTTTTTGAATGGGGTAACAAGGGCAACTCCGGTGCCAATTAATGATTGCATTTTAAATTTTATTTAGAATTTTTAAATATTTGAATAGTTCGTCCATAAAGACTTTGTAATTTTCTGCATTGGTATTGATCATAAAGTGATTCAGCCTTTTGTCAATAGAAGCAAAACCGACTTTAAACCCGGCTTTGGATAGATGTGAAACTAATAAAAGTGCCACTTTTTCAGTATCGTAATAATTGATTAGCAAATCAAACGGCTCTTTAATAAAATCTTTAACTTCCTTTTTATCAACCGTTCCGTGCCAACTCAAATCTTTGTGGCTGAAAGTGGGATAATCAAAAACTTCATTCTTTTTGATTTTGTTTTTGAAAACCAAAACTTTAATGTCGTTTTCGGAAATTCCGTTCTTAATTAGCTCTTGAACTAAAGCTTCTCTTTCGTTAAAGTAGGTTTCATCAAAAATAATTCCGACCGTTTTAATCACGCTATCTGAAGCCAAATGTTTGACATTTGATAAACTATTCTTAACAATTTTTTTTGTTGAAAAATCCTTTAAGTAATTTAAAAACATACTACTTTTACTTGAATTACAAAATTACTAAAATTAGCGCCAAAAGCGATGGTAAAACTAAAAAACTATAACGTTGTATTGAAACATTTTGTTTTATTATTAACATTTACTAGCCTTATTTCCTGCGCGGAAAAAAAATACACAGTAACCCGGATTGAAGGCAAAGAAATTGCGATTACCGACAAGAATTCAGAAGTGACTGAAATTGAAAACTTTATCAAACCGTATCGCGATAATATTGACAAAGATTTAAGTTTGGTTTTGGCCAATGCACCGGAAACCATTGACAAATCGGGAGAATGGCAGACGCCAATGGGTAATTTTTTATCCGACATCACTTTTGAGAAATCAAATAACATTTTTCAACTCAGAGAGCAAAAATCAATCGACATTTGTTTGCTTAATCACGGTGGCATCCGAACTATTATTTCAAAAGGCGACGTAACGGCAAGAAATGCTTTTGAAATTATGCCTTTCGAAAACAGTTCGTTTGTTATTGGTTTAAAAGGTGAACAAATCCTGGAAATGGTAAACTATATCATCACTGAAAAGAAACCGCATCCGTTGAAAGGCCTGACATTTACCATTGGAAAAGACAATCAGCCGAAAAATATTGTTGTTAACGGAAAAGCTTTGGATAATAATAAAATCTATTATGTCGTCACTTCAGATTACCTTGTAAATGGCGGAGATAACATGCTTTTCTTTAAAAAAGGCGTTGAAAAATATGACCTAAACTATAAGCTTAGAAATATCATCATTGATTATTTCAAAGAAAATAAAACTATTACAGCCAATAAAGACATCCGAATCAGCAAAGAACCATAAGATGAAAAGAAGAGATTTTATACAAAAAACAGCGGCGAGTTCGGCATTACTTGGACTTGGCGGACTTTCATTGAGTAGTTTCAAGACTTTGAATACCAAACAGCTTACGGTTTTGCACACAAACGATGTCCACAGCTATATTGATCCGTTTCCGGCGAATCATCCTAAGAATCCGAACATGGGCGGCGTTGCCCGTAGAGCGGCATTGATAGAAAGTATCCGCAAAGAAAATCCCAACGTATTATTGCTTGATGCAGGAGATATTTTTCAAGGAACACCCTATTTCAACTATTACGGTGGCGAATTGGAATTTAAGTTGATGAGCATGATGCAATATGATTTGGCGACCATTGGAAACCATGACTTTGACAATGGCATTGAGGGTTTATATGCCCAATTACCTCATGCTAAATTTGAGTTTGTTTCGGCCAATTATGACTTCAAAAACACTATAATGAATGGCCATGTAAAACCTTATAAAGTGATTAACAAAGACGGAATAAAAGTCGGTGTTTTCGGGCTTGGCATAGGTTTAGAAGGTTTGGTGGATAAAAAGAATTACAAAGAAACGGTTTATAATGACCCGTTAACCGTTGCCCAAGATATGTCTCGTATTTTAAAACACGAAAAGAAATGTGATTTGGTCATTTGTCTTTCCCACATTGGCTACAAATACAAAGACGATGCTGAGAAAATTTGTGATACTAAATTGGCGACTTTAACCAAAGACATAGACTTAATCATAGGCGGTCATACCCATACTTTCCTAGACAAACCAACTGTTTTAAAAAATGTTGAAAACAAAGATGTTTTGGTGAACCAAGTTGGTTGTTATGGCATTAATTTAGGCCGAATTGATTTCTACTTCGATGACGACATGTCATTGTCAACTACCGGGAAATCAATTATTGTTTGATTTTTCGGCAATAATTACATACTTATATAAAGAAAAGAAAGCTAAGGTATTGAAAGTCATGGCTAATGGTCTGAACAGTTTTTGAAACTCATTGACCAAAAAGTACTTTTCAATAAAAACGGTAAACTGCAACATCACAAAAAGTAAAACAGAGATCAGTAAAACCGAGTTTTGCTTGTTATCATTCATCACATAACTGGAAAGCGCAATACCGGCAAATAAAGAAATGAGTATATTTTGCAAAATCAATAAGTAAAAACTATTGGCCGGGATTTCATTGGTTTCTATAAATAAATAAAAGAAAATCAACAAAAAAGGTGTCGTGGCAATAATTACCGGGATAAAGTCTTTCACTTTCTGCAGCTTGAAAATAAGATAAATAACCACAATCCTGTGAATGGTAAATATAATTAAGGCATAATAAAGACAAATAGGCGTATTGGGAATAAACAAAATATTAACCACCATTGAAAGCAACAAGACGATAACAAAAGTGGGGTTTTTCTTTTCTGAATTAATTAAATAAATCCCCGTCAACAGCAATGGAATCAATGGTTTCAGCGAACATATAAAAGGTGTATACGCTAAGTATTCTGAAACAATTTCAAAGAAAGCTATAATGAAATAGCCTAAGGTTAATGACTTTAATATGTTGGCTTTTGTAACCATGAAAATCATTTAGGATTATTAAAATTAACACAAAAAATAATACCAAATGATTAAATCACTAAAAAATTAATCTTTTCCTTACTAAGAAATCATTCCTAAAAAGTCATCTTCGGTTATAATCGGGACTTTTAGTTGTTTGGCTTTTTCTAATTTGGCCGGACCCATATTATCACCCGCAACCACAAAATCAGTCTTTGCCGAAATGGAACTACCTACTTTTCCGCCGTTGTCTTCAATGGCTTTTTTCAAATCGTCACGCGAGAATTTTTCAAATACGCCGGAAACTACAAAAGTTTTGCCGGCGAGTTTGATAGTTGCATTCGGATTGTATTTTTCAATAAGTTCTAATTGAACGCCATATTGTTTCAAACGCTCAATGATATGGACATTTTCTTCATTTTCAAAGAATTCGATAAGGCTTTGAGCTATCTTCTCTCCTATTTCATCTACCAAAATCAAATCCATTAAAGATGCATTTTTAATCGCGTCAATCGATTTATAATGTTTGGCTAATTTTTTGGCTACCGTTTCTCCGACATAACGAATTCCAATCGCGTACAAAACTCTTTCAAACGGCACTTCTTTCGATTTTTGAACGCCATTGACTAAATTCTCTGCCGATTTCTGCGCCATGCGTTCCAATGGTAAAATTTGGTCAACCGTGAGTTCGTATAAATCAGCGTAATCTTTTACTAAACCATTATTGAAAAGTAAAGCGACAGTTTCTCCTCCAAGCCCTTCAATATCCATCGCTTTGCGCGAAATGAAATGTTGAATTCTACCGATAATCTGTGGTGGACATCCATAAAAATTGGGACAATAGTGATTGGCTTCACCTTCAATTCTGACTAATTCCGAATGGCATTCTGGACAATGAGATATGTATTGCGTTTTTTCTGAATCCTGATTTCTTTTAGCCAAATTAACCGCAATAATCTTCGGAATAATTTCGCCTCCTTTTTCTACAAAAACGGTATCTCCAATTCTAATGTCGAGCTTTTCAATTTGGTCGGCATTGTGTAAAGAAGCTCTTTTTACAATAGTTCCTGCTAATTGTACCGGCTCCAAATTGGCCACAGGTGTAATCGAACCTGTTCTTCCTACTTGATACGAAATCGAATTTAATTTGGTGGAAACTTGTTCGGCTTTGAATTTATAAGCCATTGCCCAACGCGGAGATTTAGCCGTATAACCCAATTCATCCTGATGTTGGAAACAATTAACCTTAATGACAACGCCATCAGTTTCGTAAGGCAAGTTGTGTCGGTGTTCGTCCCAATAATTGATGTATTCGAAAACTTCTTCTAAACTATTGGCCAATCTGGCTTCTTTCGGGACTTTGAAACCCCAATTTCTCGCAGCTTCTAATCCTTCAAATTGGGTTTTGATATTGAGATTGTTTCCTACTATAAAGTATAACAAACATTCTAATGGTCGCTTGGCTACTTCGCTGCTGTCTTGCAATTTCAAACTTCCGGAAGCCGTGTTTCTTGGATTGGAATAAGGTGTTTCGCCTATTTCAATCAGTTCTTGGTTCATTTTTTCGAAACCTTCAAATGGCAGAATAATTTCGCCGCGAATGTCGAATCTTTCCGGAAAACTTCCTTTTAATTTAAGTGGAATTGATTTTATCGTCTTTATATTATTGGTGACATCATCTCCTTGAAAACCGTCACCTCGAGTTACGGCACGTTTTAATTTTCCATTTTGATAAGTAATGGAAATCGAAGCGCCGTCGTATTTTAATTCGCAAGTGTATTGCAACGGCACATTACCTAATACTTTTTGGATTCGGGTTTCCCAGTCGGTTAAATCTTCTGTAGAATAAGAATTGTCTAAAGAATACATGCGGTAATCGTGCACGACTGTTTGGAAATTCTTGGTAATCGTACCGCCAACTCTTTGTGTTGGAGAGTTTTCGTCGAATAATTCCGGATGCTGATTTTCTAACTCTTGAAGTTGTTTTAATTTTTGGTCAAATTCAAAGTCGGAAATCGTTGGATGGTCTAACACATAATAATTGTGGTTGTGTTGGTTGAGTTCGTCGCGTAAATCCTGAATGATTTTGGGAATATCCATAAAAAGAAATTGGCTATACTAGTTGCAAATTGTGTGCACTAAAATAGCCAATATTTTTGAAAAAGGAATAAACTTTACGACTGAATTATTCCGTTGATTTGCAAGTATAATTGTCCGTCGCTCAAAATAGCACCTTGCGTAATTAAATCGAATATAGAAGTATTTCTTCCGTCTTCATACTCTTTTTTACCTAAATGAATTTCTACCGTATCGGTAAATAAGTTATCACTTAACCATTGCAAGCCTTCTTTTTCCATAAAATTGACTTCCGGGTCTAATGCTTTCAACACTATAGACTGAATTAATTTTTCCTGACAATGAAAAAGGAAAATGTGGTTTTTAGAAAAATGCTCTAAGTATTGCGCATTGGTCAAAACGCCTTCCCAGATTAAATCGGAGAAAACGTCTAATTCTTGTTCGGCTACTTCCGGCTTATCGGCTTTGATTTTGTCCCATTCGCCTTTGTCTATAGATTGTGTGGCTAAGAAGTTACTGAATTCTTGGTGTAGGGCTTCGAATTGTTCTTTGGTTAGTCTTTTGTATTTCATGCTTTTTAAGGTTCTGAGGAACTGAGGATCTAAGGTTCTGAGGTTTTTTCTAGCCCCGATTGCAACGGCATCCTTTTGTCTTGTTGTCAAACAAGGCAAAAGATATAGTGGAAAGCGGGATTAGCTTCAAAAAAAAAATCCCGACTTACATCGGGACTCTTTGTTTTGTATATCGAAATATTATTTCTCAGCTACAATTTCGTATGGCAATTCGATCACTACTTCTCTGTGTAATCTCACAGTTGCAGCATATTTACCTGTACGTTTAACCACACCACTAGTGATGAATTTTCTATCGATTGGTTGACCAGCAGTTTCTAAAGCCGAAGCGATATCGATGTTGGTGATTGAACCGAATAATTTTTCTCCACCTGCTTTTGCAGTGATTTTAATCTCTAAAGCTTTTAATGCTTCAGCTAATTTTTTAGCATCATCAACAATTTTAGCTTCTTTGAAAGCTCTTTGTTTTAAGTTTTCAGCTAAAACTTTTTTGGCAGAAGGTGTTGCTAATTGAGCAAACCCTTGCGGGATTAAGAAATTACGACCGTAACCGTTTTTTACTGTTACTACGTCATCTTTAAATCCTAAATTTTGAACGTCTTGTTTTAAGATCAATTCCATGTTGTTGTCCTTTATTAGAGAAGTTAGGTTTCTGTTACGAAAACCAACAACTATTGTTTAAATATTATTTTAATAAATCGGCCACGTATGGCATTAAAGCTAAGTGACGCGCTCTTTTAACAGCTACAGACACTTTTCTTTGGTATTTTAATGAAGTTCCGGTTAAACGTCTTGGTAAAATTTTACCTTGCTCGTTTACGAATTTCAATAAGAAGTCAGGATCTTTGTAGTCTACATATTTGATACCTGATTTTTTGAAACGACAATACTTTTTAGTTTTGTTGGTTTCAATATTCAATGGAGTAAGATATCTGATATCTCCGTCCTTTTTTCCTGAAGCGGATTGTTGTAAAGTTGCCATAATTACGCTTTTGTTGCTTTTAATTTAGTTCTTCTTCTTTCAGCCCAAGAGATTGCGTGTTTGTCTAAACTTACAGTTAAGAAACGCATAACTCTTTCGTCACGTCTAAACTCAGTTTCAAAAGCGATAAGAGCTTCTCCTGATACTTGGAATTCGAATAAATGGTAAAAACCACTTTTCTTGTTTTGGATTTCGTAAGCTAATTTTTTTAAGCCCCAATCCTCTTTAGATACCATCGTTGCTCCTTTAGCAGTAAGAAAATCTTCAAATTTGCTTACTGTTTCCTTTACCTGAACTTCAGATAAAACGGGATTTAAGATGAAAACAGTTTCGTAATGATTCATAATAAATTTGTTAAATTTTAAATTGGGCGCGAAGTTATAAAATATTTTTCGAAGTACAATCGCAATAGGCCTTAAATCGTCTAAAAGTAAAAAATATCGTTTAAAAGCAAAAATAATCGATAAAATGCTTGGTGGTTCCAAAAAAACTATATACTTTTACATCACCAAATCTATAATAAATAATATTATGAAACTAAATTGTGTTGTTGTCGATGATAGTTCAATCCAAAGGATGATCATTGCAAAGTTAGTAAATAATCACCCAAATCTACATTTAGTAGGTGATTTTTCTAATGCAATTGAAGCAAAAAATTGCATGTCGGTTCACACTGTTGATTTAATCTTTCTCGATATCGAGATGCCGGTTATCAGCGGATTTGATTTTTTAGACGGATTAAAAGTAAAACCCCAAATTATTTTTATTACGTCAAAAGCAGAATACGCTATGAAAGCGTTCGATTATGATGCTACGGATTACCTACAAAAACCGATAGCTTTAGATCGTTTTAATGCTTCTGTTCGAAGAGCGATGGATTTCCATATGCTTAAGAAAGAAAATCAAGAAGAAGAAGGAGAACATATCTTTATTAAGAGTAACCTTAAGAAACTTAAAGTTTATACCAATAAAATTAAGTGGATTGAAGCTTACGGAGATTATGTAAAAGTAGTAACGGAAGAAGACAGTAATCTGGTACTTTCTACCATGAAATCGTTTGAGCAGGATTTATCGAAAGAAAAATTCATCAGAGTTCACAAATCCTACATCATTAATATTGATAAGGTAGAACGTTTCAATAGTAAGTTTGCCGAAATTGGGGTTACTAAAATTCCTTTGAGCCGTAACAAAAAAGAAGATTTGATTAAAGCTTTAGCTATTGCTTAAATTTACTCAATAAAAATCGACATTTACAGTAACCTTTATAGCTCTGTATTGCGATACCACATCAAAACTATTCAGTACTTTCTGGATAGTTTTTTTTGTGCCCTGTAATGGCGTTTCGCTCGGAATTTTAATCATAATAGTCCGAATGTATTCATTTCGAATGCGACTAATCGCCGGTTCTTCCGGACCGAGAACCGGAATCGATAAGTTTTGTTGCAATACTTGGTACAACCACATCGAACCTTCTTTTAATTTATCAAAATCCCGATGCTTCAAAGTAAGCTTTATTAAGCGATAAAACGGCGGATAGTAATAAATCTTACGTTCGTACAATTGCTCCTTATACATGCCTTCATAATCGTTATTCGTTACTTGCTGAATCACATTGTGCAACGGATTATAAGTTTGAATTATCACTTTCCCTCTTTTTTCGCTTCTTCCTGAACGACCCGAAACTTGCGTCATCATTTGGTAACTTCTTTCAAAAGCACGAAAATCGGGATGATACAACATATTATCAGCATTCATGATGCCAACTAATGATACGTTATCAAAGTCTAATCCTTTCGCCAACATTTGGGTTCCGACTAAAACATCTATTTCACGATTCTTAAATCCGTCTATGATTTTTTCAAAACTGTATTTGCCTCGAGTCGTGTCTTGATCCATGCGCTTGATATTCTTATTCGGAAATAATTCGGCTAATTCCAATTCGATTTGTTCGGTTCCAAAACCTTTGGTTTCCAAGTCTACGCTCGAGCAAACATGACAATTCGAAGGCTTGGCCATATTGTAACCACAATAATGACAGCGCAATTGGTTTTTATATTTATGGTAAGTCAAACTCACATCGCATTGCGGACATTGCGGCACGTGACCACACGTCATGCATTCTAAAACCGGTGAAAACCCACGACGGTTTTGGAATAAAATTACTTGTTCGTTATTAGCAAAAGCTTCGGTGATCTCTTCGATTAATGTCAGGCTGAAATGGCCTTTCATTCTTTTTCGGAAATAGTTATCTTTCAAGTCAACCAATTCAATTTCGGGCATTTGGACTTTTCCGTAGCGTTCTTTTAAACTCACCAAACCAAACTTTCCCGATGTCGCATTGTAATAAGTTTCAATACTTGGTGTCGCCGAACCCAATAAAACTTTAGATTGATGGGCATTAGCCAAAACTATAGCCGAATCACGAGCATGATATCTTGGCGCCGGATCTTGTTGCTTGAATGTTGGTTCGTGTTCCTCGTCAATGATGATTAAACCTAAATTAGAAAAAGGCAAAAACAAAGCCGAGCGCGCTCCAATGACAACTTGCGCTTTTTCGGAAGTATTCAAAACTTGGTTCCACACTTCTACTCTTTCGTTATTGCTATATTTCGAATGGAAAACTGCGACTTTGTTGCCAAAATGTTGCGTCAAACGACCCACTAATTGCGTGGTTAAAGCGATTTCGGGTAACAAATACAAAACTTGTTTTCCTTCTGCTATGTAATTTTCTATGAGTTTGGTATAAATTTCTGTTTTGCCGCTAGAAGTTACGCCGTGCAATAAACAAACGTCTTTTTCAAGAAAGACATTTTCAATTTCATTAAAAGATTTTTGTTGTGCTTCGCTCAGAGACAATTCATTCTCAATTTTATTCTTATCAAAATTGACTCTGTCTTCTTGAATATAATACTCTTCAAAAACACCTTTTTCAACCAAAGCTTTTACGATGGCTGTTGAAGTTTGAGCGGTTTCGGTTAATTGCTTGACAGAAATTGGCTTTTGCTCTTGCGCTTGTAATTGGAAATACTGAAGCACTAAATTTTTTCTTTTATCCGATTTTAAACTGTCTAAAAGTGTGATTAAGTTTTCTTCTGCTGAATAATTTTCATGCAAACGAATATAGCGAATGAGTTTGGGTTTGTATTCTTCCTGAATTTCTTCTTCTAACGAAATGATATTTTTATTAATCAATCTTTGAATAACCGGCAAAACCGTTTTCTTGTTGAGGATATCAATGATGTTTTGTACTTTCAACGAACTTTGATGTTGCAACGCTTCGTAAACCAAAAACTCATCGTCTGATAATTCGGTTTCATTGACAACAGTTTCTTTGCGTTGCGAAATAATGGTTTCGCTTTCGAGCAACAAAGCCGAAGGCAAAGCACCGCGATATACATCACCGATATTACACATATAATAGGCCGCAATCCAAAACCACAGGTTGATTTGGAATTCGTTTACGATGGGTTTTTCGTCAAGGATTTGGTGAATTTCTTTCGCTTCGTAAAGCGTTGGTGCGTTTTGGTGTAAGTCGATTACGAGTGCGGTGTAAATTTTGTTTTTGCCAAATGGAACGGCGATTCTCATTCCTTTAGAAATGAAATTATATTCAGTTTCTGAAACCTTGTAAGTAAAGGTTTTAGGCAGAGAAAGCGGAATGATAACTTCAATGAAATAATTCATTTTCAGGGTAATTATTTTTGTCTGATCCAAATTTGCGATCTTCCAAAAAGAGAGATTCCTAAATAGCCTCGAACAATCAATTTATCTTTGCTATGCAAAGTAATTTTGCAACGATAGGTTTTCCCGTTTTTCGGATCGGTGATTTCACCACCATCATAAGTGTCGTCTTTTTTTGTCAATCCTTTGATGATAGTTAATCCTAAAATAGGCTTGTCTTTATTGACTCCTTCACACTTGTTACATTTTCGTTTTCGGTGTTCCGGCTCAAGAATTTCAATGATTTTGCCACATACCTTTCCATTCTCTTCGAAAATTTCAACGACTCCTTTTTTATTTCCTGTTTCGTCATCAATAGTTATCCATCTCCCAAAAATAGTTTGTGAGAAACTGAATTGACAAATCAGTAAGAATCCAAGTAAAACATTTAATTTCATTGTGACTCTAATTCTTTCTGCTTTTCGCGTTTAATGTGATTGATAGATGCGTTTAAATCGAAGCCCAAAAGCAATACCATACAGTTTATCCAAAGGTAAAACATCACAACGAGTAATGTTCCGATGGAACCGTAAAGTTCGTTGTATTTAGAAAATTTCACTACCCAAATCCCAAAGAAATAGGAAGAAATAATAATCAAAATCGTAGTAAATACGGAACCAATAGAAATAAAAGAACGGTTGGCTTCACGCTTAATGCCGAACTTAAACAACAAGGAAGTCGCTGTTAAAATCATTAGAATAACGAAAGCATAACGGCCCATTTCTATTAGTGGAATATTATCCGACAAGACATCTTGAATTTTGGTTTTTTGAATCAAAACCTCAAACACTACAATGGCCGCGACCGTAATAATCAAAAGGAATGAGAGTAATAGAGATAAACCGAGCGACACAAAATACTGTCGGAAGAACTTTCTTTTCATTAAGTTATTGATGTGGTGTGAACTTTCAAAACCGCCTAGAATAGCATTCACGCCATTGGTCATTAACAAAATCGCCATAAAAAAACCGGTAGAAATTAAGCCCGAGTTACTGTTGTGCAAAATATCATCAATAATCACAGCTATGGCATCATAAGTTGTTGGCGGGACGCTTTGCTTTACAAATCCTAAGAAATCTTCTTGAAAACCTTCTATAGGAATATACGGAATGAGATTCAGTATAAAAAGAGCAAAAGGAAACAAGGCCATAAAAAAGCTAAAAGCAATGGCTCCGGCACGATAAGAAATTGCGCCTTCGAAAATTCCAATGAAGTAAATTTCAATTAAATCATAGAGTGACAAACCATGTAACCAAGGTAATTTGATTTTTTGTAACAGTAAAACCAATTGCTTAACAACCGGAATTTTTTTAAGTTTAGCTTCTATCTCAATACTCATTTTAAAAGGCTTTTAGGCTTAAATCCATGTTGTAAACCGAATGCGTCAATGCACCGGAAGAAATATAATCCACGCCGCATTCTGCATACTGACGAATGGTAGTTTCATTGATATTTCCGGAGGATTCGGTTAAGCATTTGTCACCAATAAGTACTACGGCTTTTTCGGTATCTTCAAAGTTAAAATTGTCAATCAAAATGCGGTAAACGCCTTCGTTTTGAAGTATTTCTTCTATTTCGGCTAAATTTCTGGCTTCAACTATAATTTTTAAATCGAGGTTATGGTGTTTTAAAAACTCCTTAGTTTTTGTAATAGCGTGCGTAATCCCACTTGCAAAATCATTATGATTGTCCTTCAACATAATCATATCATACAACGCAAAGCGATGGTTCTCTCCGCCTCCGATTTTTACTGCCCATTTTTCACAAGCTCTGAATCCAGGCGTGGTTTTTCGAGTGTCTAAAATTTTGGTTTTGGTGCCTTCTAAAAGCCGGACATACTTATTGGTTTTGGTTGCAATAGCCGACATTCTTTGCATCGAATTCAGCACCAAACGTTCGGCTTTCAAAATAGACTGCGAACTTCCGGAAACGTGGAAAACAACATCGCCATGTTTTACTGCAGTGCCATCTTCAATAAACACTTCGACTTCTAATGTAGGGTCAACATTTTCGAAAACCATTTTAGCAAATTCCACTCCGGCGATGATTCCGGTGTCTTTGACTAAAAGTTTGGCTTTTCCTGTAGCCGTATCCGGAATACAAGCCAGCGAACTGTAATCGCCCGGACCAATATCTTCGCGAATGCCGTTTTGAATAATACTATCAAGTTCTGTTTGAAACTGTTTTTCTGAAATCATTGGGTAAGTATTGTTTGGCTAAAGTAGTATTAAATTTAGTGATTTAAAAATGAAAATTGAATTTGAATTTCTATTTTTGCAACACAACAACACAACTCATGTACAAACTACTTATCCGTCCAATTCTTTTTTGGTTTGACCCTGAAGAAGTGCATTATTTCACTTTCTCTTTGGTCAAATTTATTTCCAAAATTCCTTTTGTACCCAATATTTTAAAATCGATTTACGAAGTCGAAGATAAACGTTTGGAACGCGAAGTTTTTGGGTTAAAATTCAAAAACCCGGTTGGATTAGCGGCTGGTTTTGACAAAGATGCCAAGCTTTACAATGAGTTATCTCATTTTGGTTTCGGGTTTATCGAAATTGGAACCTTGACACCAAAGCCTCAAGACGGAAATCCTAAAAAACGTTTGTTCCGTTTGAAAGAAGACAGCGCGATTATTAACCGAATGGGGTTCAATAACGGAGGTGTTGAAGCAGCGGTTTTGCGATTAAAAGAGAACAAAGGCGTTTTAATTGGCGGAAATATTGGCAAAAACAAAGTCACTCCGAATGAGAATGCGACTTCAGATTACTTAATCTGTTTTGATGCGTTATTCAATCATGTGGATTATTTTGTGGTGAACGTTAGTTCTCCGAATACCCCAAACCTGAGAGAGCTACAAGAAAAAAAGCCTTTGACTGAGCTTTTGAATACTTTACAATCGCATAATTTATTGCATGAAAAACCAAAACCAATCTTGCTGAAAATCGCTCCCGATTTGACTAATGAGCAACTTTTGGACATTATCGATATTGTAAACGATTCTAAAATCGCCGGCGTTATTGCAACGAATACTACCATTTCCCGTGAAGGATTACAATCCGAAAACAAAATCGAAACCGGCGGATTATCCGGAAAACCTTTGACTGAACGTTCGACAGAAGTCATTCGTTTTCTTTCTGAAAAGAGCAACAAAGCCTTTCCAATTATTGGTGTTGGCGGTATTCATTCGGCTGAAGATGCGATTGAAAAATTAGAAGCCGGAGCGAGTTTAGTACAATTGTACACCGGATTTATTTATGAAGGTCCGAATTTGATTAAAGAAATCAATCAGAAAATTTTAGAAAAAAAGTAAACAGTAATTGGTTAGCAAACCTACCAAAAAAGCAGTTCCAAAACTTAGCAACGTCCCAATTAAAACATATTCGGTCAGCTTTCTATCTTTGGCTTCTTTCAAATCTCCAAATCTGAATATTGATTTGGCGGCCAATAAAAATCCGATGGCTTCGTAATGTCCTGTAATAACAAAGTAGAACACGAACAATCTTTCTAATATCCCAATGTAGTTTCCGGCATTTTGCAAGGAATCATCGCTCTTGTCATTTTTACTTTCGGGCGTCCAAATAGAAATGATGTTTTTAATGATGATGGAAGTCGGTTTGGTTAATAAAACTAAAGCCGTTACCATAATCCAGAATAGATTATCCATAAAAGAAAAATCAATTATTTGGCCATTATATAAAAACGAAATTACTACCAAAACCACTAAATGCAATAGCTGATCTACTATAAACCAATTGCGTTTGGTTTTCTTTTTCTGAAATTTTAGCTTCAGAAAATCAATAAATCCGTGTGATAAAGCCAAGGCGAAAGCATAACCGAAAAAATCAGTTTTCCCGATAATAATAAAGGCTAAAACACCATGTAATAAGGTATGCAAATACAGATACGGACTGCGATGCACTTTATGTTCTTTGTCTGAAACCCAAGAATTCGGTTGCAGAATAAAATCGCCTATTAAATGTGCCAAAAGCAGCTTTACGAAAATAATCATACGCTTAGGTTTTTAATTTTTTGGCGGAAATAATTTTCGGTTTCCAATAGCAAATCATATTGCGCCCGCTTTCGTCTTCGGCTTACTGCAGCTTGATTGATGCCAAGCTTCTGCCCGATTCCGTCTTGTGCTAAAGTAGGATTTTGCATCGCCACTTGAACCAATTCCGCCGATTGTGGCAACCAGCTGTCCATAAACGTTGACGCTAAACGAAGTTTTAGATTTAAATCGGAATCCAATTCAGTATTTCCTGTGTTTACGGCCAAATTAACTTTTTGCTTTTTTAAGGTTTGGAAAACTTCCCCTGAACGCAAAAAGGCCGTTCCATTGCTTTCGGATATTTTCTTAGCGGCATAAGTTTTGTCGCCAATCCCAATGCTCATTCGGGCGTCGAGCTTTAAAGTTTTAAAATACGCTTTGATTTGTAAAGCCGCGTATAATGCTTCTTCCGGATTTTTAATCTCCAACTGAAATTCATCGCCACGATAGATTTCCCATTCGGCCGGACTCTTTCCAAAGGTGTTCAATAAAGCCTTTAAACCATCCATCCAAACATTGGAAGACAGCTTTCTGGAGTTGACAATATCGCCTGTAATTATGCTTATCATAACTCAAATATAAGCAATATATTTAATTATTCAAATTTTATTACCAAAATGTGTAATAAATACAATTATTACCAAAATGTGTAATATTTAATTTTATTACTCAAAAGGGTAATATTTTGTCAAAATATAAATTTTAAAAAATGGCTAGTTTTAGTATCTTTGAAAGCGATTATGAAGCCAATCAAAATTATAGAATGTCCACGCGATGCCATGCAAGGCATTAAAACCTTTATTCCGACTGAGAAGAAAGTGGATTATATTCAATCCTTACTTCGCGTAGGTTTTGACACGCTTGATTTTGGGAGTTTTGTTTCGCCCAAAGCGATACCGCAAATGCAAGACACTGCAGAGGTTTTGGGAAGATTGGATTTATCGCAAACTACGAGCAAACTTTTAGCCATCATTGCCAACACACAAGGTGCGCAATTGGCTTCTCAACACAAGGAGATTCAATATTTAGGCTTTCCGTTTTCTATTTCAGAGAACTTTCAAATGCGAAATACTCATAAGACTATTGCCGAAAGTTTAGTCACGCTACAAGAAATTTTAGACATTGCCAATGGTTCCAATAAAGAAGTCGTAGCCTATCTTTCTATGGGTTTTGGCAATCCGTATGGTGATCCATGGAATGTTGAAATCGTAGGCGAATGGACAGAAAATTTGGCAACTATGGGTGTGAAAATTTTGTCGCTTTCCGATACGATTGGAAGTTCAACGCCGGAAGTTATTAATTATTTATTTTCGAATCTGATTCCGAAATACCCTGATATAGAATTTGGTGCACATTTACATACAACTCCAGATAAATGGCATGAAAAAGTGGACGCAGCTTACAAAGCCGGTTGTCGTCGATTTGACGGTGCGATTCAAGGTTTTGGTGGTTGTCCGATGGCCAAAGATGATTTGACCGGGAATATGCCAACAGAAAAACTGCTCTCCTATTTCACGACTCAAAAGGAAAATACCAACACAAGTCCGATGAGTTTTGAAAGCGCATATAATGAAGCTTCAAAATTATTTAGTGCTTTTCATTAAGACTTTCTTCTTTTGAATAGTTTATAAATTTCAATCCACATCACCGAAATAAATCCGACCAGAACACTAAAACCTATTTGTGTTAAATCAATCCTTTCAAATAAAAAGAATTTAACAAAAACCGGAACAAACAATAATACTGATGTCATTATTATGGTAACACCAATAATCAGCAATACCAGATTGTTTTTGTAACGAATAGTCGTAAAAACAGAATAATAAAACGAACGATTCGCCAAGGTTAAAAAGATATTGGACGCAATCAAAGCAACAAAAATATGAGTTCTCGTTGCATTTTCTGTCAATCCATGATAAATGCAATATTGGTACACAAAAAGCAATCCCAGCGTAATTACCAATCCTTGAATAATACTAATCGTTATTTCTTTTAAATTAAAAAAAGTGGAGGTTAAAGGTCTAGGTTTTTGCAACATTAAATTGCGTTCCATGGGTTCATTTTCATAAATGATAGAACAAGTTGGCCCCATAATTATTTCCAAAAAGATAATGTGAACCGGCGTAAAAATATTGGGATAAATCCAGCCTAAGGCCAATGGAATAAAGACAATGAGAATAATCGGTATATGAATTGAAATGATATACTGAATGGCTTTTTTGAGGTTGAGATAAATTTTTCTACCCATCGCAATGGCATCGGTCATTTTGCTGAAATCATCATCTATTAAAATCAGATTTGCGGCTTGTTTTGCGATTTCGGTTCCCTTTTTACCCATCGCAATTCCGATATGCGCCGATTTCAATGCCGGACCATCGTTTACTCCGTCACCGGTCATCGCCACAATTTGGTTATTGTCTTTTAAGGCTTGAATGATTTTAAGTTTGGCTTCGGGAAACATTCTAGTAAAAATGGCGGTTTCCATCACTTTTACTTTTAAAGTCGCTTCGTCCATTTCCATCAACTCGTCTCCGTTTAAAACTTTGTCAGCATCTTTAAAACCTACTTGTTTGGCAATAGTTGTAGTAGTGGCAGCATTATCACCGGTAACGATTTTCACTTGAATTCCCGCATTATAAAACGTCTCGAAAACTTCTTGAATATTCGCTTTTGGCGGATCATAGAATGCGACTAATCCTTTAAAAGTAAACTTAAATTCTTGCTGGGTTTTAGGATAATCTTTTTCTGAAAAATCAGCTACACCAACACCTAGAATTCGATAACCTTCGTTTGCCATAATTTCCATGGCTGTTATTACTTGCATCTTCTCAGAATCATTTAAATTGCTGACTTCAATTAAGGCTTCCGGCGCGCCTTTCGCAGCAATAATTCTTTTGCCTTTATGGTCTTCAAAAATATGCGTCATCATTGGTGGTTTTCCGCCCAATGGATATTCGTGAATCAATTTGAAATTGGTCCTTTCGTCTACGGATTCTAATTTGGCGTAAGCCTCATGCACTGCAATTTCCATAGCATCAAACGGAATCGGTTCGCTTGACCACATGGCATAACTTAAAAGTTCTTCGGCTTCCGGGTTTAGTTTTTCATTCGTATTGATAATGGCATTGGAATGGAAAAGGTATAATTGCGCCAAACTCATTTTGTTCTCCGTAATCGTGCCGGTTTTATCGGTACAAATTACGGTTGCGCTACCTAAAGTTTCCACTGTTTTAGTTTGTTTGGTAATAATGCCCATCTTCATCAAACGCCAAGCGCCAAGTGCCATAAAAGTGGTGAAAGCCACCGGGATTTCCTCCGGAATTACGCTCATGGCAATCGTCAATGCTTTCAACAAACTGTCTAAAACACCTTGGGAATAATAAAAATTAATAGCCCAAACTATGCCAAAAGTGACCAATCCTATGATGGACATTTTCTTTACAAAATTGGTAATTTGAACTTGCAACGGCGTTTTTTCCTCAACAATCTCTTCTAAACTTTTACCAATTTTCCCTAGACTTGTTTGGTTTCCAATAGCGGTAACTTCACCAATGGCCAATCCTGTTGCAACTGTTGTGCCTTGAAATACTTGGTTACTATCAGAAGTTTCACTTTTAAAAACAGATAAAGATTCACCGGTCAAAATAGATTCATTCACCGAAAAATCATTCGATTGAATAATCACCGCATCGGCCGGAATAAAAGTACCTTCTTCCACTTGAATAAAATCGCCTAAGACAATTTCTTCACTCAGAATTTCAATTATTTCACCATTGCGAATGACTTTACTTTTGGGTTGGGATAATTTTTTTAAAGCGTCGATAGCATTCCTGCTCCGAGCTTCTTGAAATAAGGAAATAGCCGCAACAAAGAAAATAGCAACCGACATAAAAATTCCATCGCCATAATCTCCGGAAATAAAATAAATACTGGCTGCTGCCACTAAAAGTATAAACATCGGTTCTCTTACCATTTCTAATAATGA
Organism: Flavobacterium sp.; assembly: GCF_046296355.1. Classification (GTDB taxonomy): domain Bacteria; phylum Bacteroidota; class Bacteroidia; order Flavobacteriales; family Flavobacteriaceae; genus Flavobacterium. The sequence goes on along the minus strand of NZ_JBKBLM010000005.1, from coordinate 67,895 downwards.
AATTAGAAAGTGATTCTTTTGTTGGTGTTGCAAAGAGTTGGTACCGCTTTTATTTCTGGAAGTAATAACTTCATCATTTGAAAGTCCGCTAATATTTATTTTGTTTTCTGTCATGATGATGAAATAAGTATGCCCTAAGTTAGTTATTTAAGATGAATTTAACCACTTTATTTGTTTAAGATTACTATATTTGCACGCAATTTAACTACAACTACAAATTGCATGAAAGCACACACTTCTAAAATCGTTGGTGAAGGTTTAACCTATGACGATGTACTGCTGATTCCTAATTATTCTGAAATTTTACCGCGCGAAGTCAATATTCAATCGAAAATATCTAAAAATATTTCGCTCAATGTTCCTATCGTTTCTGCTGCTATGGATACCGTTACCGAAAGTTCTATGGCGATTGCCATGGCGCAAGAAGGCGGCATTGGGGTTTTGCATAAAAACATGACGATTGAGCAACAAGCGGCAAAGGTCAGAAAAGTAAAACGTGCTGAAGCCGGAATGATTATCGATCCGGTAACTTTACCTTTAAATTCTACTGTTGGCGATGCTAAAATGTTGATGAAAGAACACGGAATCGGCGGTATTCCTGTGGTTGATGAAAACGGAATTTTAAAAGGTATCGTAACCAATCGTGATTTGAGGTTTGAAAAAATCAATTCGCGTTCTATTTTAGAAGTAATGACTTCTAACAATTTAGTTACAGCAGCCGAAGGGACAACACTACAAGAAGCAGAAGGAATTCTGCAACAAAATAAAATTGAAAAACTACCTGTAGTTGACGCCGATTATAAACTAGTTGGACTAATTACTTTTAGAGATATAACCAAATTGGCTCAAAAACCGGTAGCCAACAAAGATAAGTTCGGACGTTTGCGCGTTGCTGCAGCACTTGGCGTGACTGCCGATGCATTGGAAAGAGCGACTGCTTTGGTTAATGCCGGAGTTGACGCTGTCATTATCGACACCGCTCACGGTCACACTAAAGGCGTGGTTGATGTGTTGAAATTGGTAAAATCTAAATTCCCGAATTTGGATGTCATTGTTGGAAACATTGCCACAGCGGAAGCAGCTTTGTATTTGGTAAAAAATGGTGCCGATGGCGTAAAAGTCGGTATTGGTCCGGGTTCGATTTGTACCACTAGAGTTGTGGCCGGAGTTGGATTTCCTCAGTTTTCTGCTGTTTTAGAAGTTGCGGCTGCGTTACGCGGAACCGGAATTCCCGTGATTGCCGATGGTGGAATTCGTTACACAGGCGATATTCCAAAAGCGATTGCCGCAGGTGCTGATTGTGTAATGCTCGGTTCTTTATTAGCCGGAACGAAAGAATCTCCGGGAGAAACCATCATTTTTGAAGGCAGAAAATTCAAATCTTATCGCGGAATGGGTTCTGTGGAAGCCATGCAAGAAGGTTCAAAAGACCGTTATTTCCAAGATGTAGAAGACGATATTAAAAAATTAGTTCCGGAAGGAATCGTAGGTCGCGTACCTTATAAAGGAGAATTAAACGAAAGCATGCAACAATTTGTTGGCGGACTTCGTGCCGGAATGGGTTATTGTGGTGCCAAAGATATTCCGACCTTACAGGAAACAGGAAGATTTGTTAGAATCACCGCTAGCGGAATTGGCGAAAGTCATCCTCACAATGTAACGATTACTAAAGAAGCACCGAATTATTCGAGGTAAGTTTAGCCATTAGGCATAAGTAAAAAGGCATAAGTTTAATTCTTATGCCTTTTGTTTTTATATAAAATTTGAGAATTAAATACCCAAATAATTACTTGGTGAAATGGCTAACAATTCCGCTTTAATTTCATCCGAAACGTTTAAGGTTTCTATGAAGGCATGAATTGATTCTTTGTTCATTACTTCATTCGTTCTGGTCAATCCTTTCAAGGCTTCGTATGGATTTGGATAACCTTCGCGACGCAAAATGGTTTGAATAGCCTCGGCAACAACTGCCCAGTTTTTCTCTAAGTCTTCGGCGAATTTTGGCTCGTTTAATAACAATTTATTCAAACCTTTCAAAGTCGCTTCAAAAGCAATGATTGTATGTCCGAATGGAACGCCTACATTTCTCAAAACCGTACTGTCCGTCAAATCGCGTTGCAATCTTGAAAGTGGTAATTTGGCAGACAAATGTTCAAAAATAGCATTGGCAATACCCAAGTTTCCTTCGGAATTTTCAAAGTCAATTGGGTTTACTTTATGTGGCATCGCCGAAGAACCAATTTCTCCTGCTTTGATTTTTTGCTTGAAATAATCCATCGAAACGTAGGTCCAAATATCTCGGTCTAAATCGATGATAATGGTATTGATTCTTTTCAAAGCATCAAAAAAGGCTGCAAAATGGTCGTAATGTTCGATTTGTGTAGTTGGGAAAGAATGTTGCAATCCCAAAGTTTCTTCTACGAAAGTGGTTCCGAATTGTTTCCAATCAACAGTAGGATAAGCCACATGATGTGCGTTATAATTTCCTGTCGCGCCACCAAATTTAGCAGCAAACGGAATATTGAACAACAAACGCATTTGCTCTTCTAAACGTTCTACGAATACCAAAATTTCTTTTCCTAAACGCGTTGGTGATGCCGGTTGACCGTGCGTTCTGGCCAACATCGGAATGTCTTTCCATTCCATTGCCAATTCTTTTAACTTGGCTATTAACTCAATTAAACTTGGCATATACACTTTTTCAAAAGCTTCTTTAGTCGAAAGCGGTATCGCAGTGTTATTGATATCTTGAGAAGTCAATCCGAAATGGATAAACTCTTTGTAATCACTCAAACCTAATGTTTCGAACTTGTCTTTGATGAAATACTCAACGGCTTTTACATCGTGATTGGTTGTTTTTTCGGTTTCTTTGATGACCAATGCATCTTCGGTAGTGAAGTTTTTATAGATATCTCTAAGGGCTTCAAAACTGTTTTTTTCAACACCTTTTAATTGAGGTAAATTACTTTCGCATAGTGCAATGAAATATTCAACTTCAACCAGAACTCTATATTTAATTAGAGCTTCTTCGGAGAAAAAAGCCGCTAAAGATTTGGTTGCTTTTCTATATCTTCCATCAATGGGTGAAATGGCATTTAAAGTAGTTAGTGACATGTGCTTTATGTTGTTTTGTTGTGGTGCAAAAGTAAGGAATAGTGTTCAGTGTTCAGTCTTTAGTGTTCGGTTTTTTATCTAAAACCGAGTAATTTTTGTTTTAAAAACGGAACGCCATCTGTAGCATTCATTGGAATAACTTCTAACGGATTTTGTAAATCATAAATCCTTGCCGGTTTGGGGTCAATATAAAACATAGGTACATTTCGATTGGCATAATGCATTAGTCCAGCCGCAGGATAAACTTGAAGCGAAGTGCCAATGACCGCTAAATAATCGGCAGTTTCCACAATTTCAACAGCTTCATCCAACGCCGGAACCGCTTCGCCAAACCAAACGATATGTGGACGCAATTGATTTCCTGTGGAATCAACATCGCCTATGTTCAAATCGGTTGTCCAGTCTAAAACTTCAAATCGATGATGGTTGTCACTTCGCACTTTTAATAATTCACCATGCAAATGCAAAACCTTACTGCTTCCGGCTTGTTCGTGTAGATTGTCTACATTTTGAGTGATGATATGAACGTCGAAATCATTTTGTAATTCGGCCAAAGCATAATGCCCAAGATTCGGTTTTACTTCGTGCAATTGCCTTCTTCTTTGGTTGTAAAAATCTAAAACCAGTGCTTTATTTCTGAGCCAACCGTCATAGGAAGCGACTTCCATGACATCATGACCTTCCCATAAACCATCGGCATCACGAAAGGTTTTGATACCACTTTCGGCTGAAATTCCGGCTCCGGTTAAAACGACTAATTTTTTCATTATCATTATTTGGATTTAAAACTACGCATTTTTGTTATTTTTGGCAAAACGAATTTTATGATTGACCTTGATTACCTAAACTATCTCGAAGATTTTTTAACCGAAAACCGCAAAGAGCGATTCCAAAAAGTATTGGAGAATCGCACCAATCACTTTACCATTGCCGTAGAAGATGTATTTCAGTTTCACAATACGAGTGCGGTGATGCGCAGTTGCGAGGTTTTTGGGATTCAGGAAATCAATATTGTAGAACATCGGTTTGGCAAAAAAATCGACAAAGAAATTGCGATGGGCGCTCAAAAATGGGTAGACATTAATAAGTTTGACAATATTTCCAATTGTATAAAATCCTTGAAAGACAAAGGCTATCAAATCATTGCCACCACACCGCACAATGATTCTTGTTTGTTACACGAATTCGACGTCACTAAAAAGAGCGCTTTGTTCTTTGGCACCGAAAAAGAAGGACTTTCCAAGGAAGTAATGAGCCAAGCCGATGGTTATTTGAAAATTCCAATGGTTGGTTTTACTGAGAGTCTAAATATTTCGGTTTCTGCAGCGATTATCATTCAAGATATCACTACTCGCCTACGCCTATCTGATATAAATTGGAAATTAACCCAAGAAGAATTTTTGGAAAAACGATTGCTTTGGGCAAAAAATACTATCAAAGACATTAAGCGTATTGAAGAGCGCTATTACGCTGATAAATAATTATTCTTTGATGTACTTTTCATGTTTTTTAGTCAATACTTTATATTGCTCATAACATTCACTGATGGCATCCAAAATCTGTAAATCGTTAGCGGATTGAATAAATGATTCCGAGTAATTACAACGCTGCAAAATTTCGGCAATCTCTTTTTTATCTACACCTAACAATACGGAGATCATTTCTCGGTCAAATTTAGATTCCAAAAGAGTACGAACGGTATCGTCTTTCTTCATCTGTTTCAGCTTCTTCAGCTCTTTGGGTTTGTTACCAAAGAAATTATACAACATGTCTGCCGGATTAAAAATAGAGCCCAACACACGGGTGAAAGCATTTGGAGAACTCTCGCCGGCTTCATAAGCTGTTGGCAAACCTGAGATACTGTAACGGTAGTTTTCTTTTTCGGGAATCAATTTAGAATCGACTTCAAGGTAACCGGTCAAGTCGTATTTTTTAACAATCACTTCTTCTAAAGCTATGGCTTTTTCTGTCATTAAGATTTTGGCTGTACCATTTTTCAACCAGTCATTGGTTACTCTGATTCTCAAAGATTGGTAGCCCAATATGGAAATATGCAAAGTGTCACTTACGCTGACTTCCATTTCAAAATAGCCGCTGGCATTGGTTACCACACCTTTTACTTTGTTAATGTTAATCACATTAGCATTGGGAATTGGCAATAGGTTATTGTCATTCACAATAGTACCGCTAACTTTTTGACCGACTGGATTGTCTTGCGCTAAAGCACTCAGTGAAAATAGAAACAAAAATAAAAGGGTAAAATATCTCATAGCTAATTTTGATGGTTTAAAAGTATGAAACTCTTTTAAGATATTTTGAAGTTTGTTGCCAGAATTAGAACAAAATTAACAAAAGCTCAAATTAAGAATTACGAATTAGTAATTACGAATTACGAATTAGGGGTATGTAGAAAAAAAGAATCTCCGTTCTTACCTTAGTAAAAACGGAGTTCTATTATATTCGAATTATAAATTTCGTAATTACTAATTCGTAATTCGTAATTTTAAAGCGTTAGCTTTTTCTTGGCCTTCTGGCTTTAGCATCGTCAAAAGAACGACCTGCCGGTCTGTCGGTATTTCCTTCAGAACGTCTTGGTGCTCTTTCTTCTCTTTGAAACGAACCCGGTTCTCTTCTTGGAGCAGCATCTCTGTCGCTTCTAAAACCACCTTCTCTTGGCGCTGAGCTTCTGTCGCTTCTAAATCCGCCTTCTCTTGGAGCCGAACTTCTGTCACTTCTGAAACCGCCTTCTTTTCTTGGTCCGAAACTTCCGCCACCGCTTCTTGGTGCTGAACTTCTACCACCAAATCCGCCTGAGCTTCTTCTATCTCCGCCACCACTTCTTCCGTTATGGTCACGTCTTTCGCGGCTTCCACCATCGTTTTTAGAAATCTCAACGTTGATTCTTCTGCCGTTCATGTCAAACCCGTTAAGGATAGACATTACTTTATCCGTGTGTTCTCCGTCAGTGTTAAAGAAAGAGAAACCTTCTTTTACATCTACTTTGAATACGTCATCACGACCTAAGTCTAGTGTTTCTTTTAAGAAGTCTTTCAATTGCATCCAATCGAAATCGTCTCTTGAACCAATATTTACGAAATAACGAACAGGATCACCGGCTCTGATTTCTCTTGGTTCTGAACTTCTTTCGCTTCTTTCACCACCTTTTTCACCTGATAAATCACGTTTCTTTTTGTAGTAGTTGATGAATCGGTTGAACTCAACCGAAACCATTTTCTTGATTAATTCCTCTTTAGTCAATCCGTCAAGCACTTCGTTAATCGCCGGGAGATAGTTGTCTATCTCGTGGTCAACTTCGGTATCTTTGATTTTATTGGCTAAGTGCAATAATTGGATTTCGCAGATTTCAATTCCACTAGGAATCGTTTTCTCTTCGAATTTTTGTTGGATGATTCTTTCGATAGACGAAATTTTACGCAACTCACTTTTAGTGATAATTACGATTGAAGTTCCCAATTTCCCAGCACGACCTGTACGGCCTGAACGGTGATTGTACGTTTCAATTTCGTCCGGCAATTGATAGTTTACTACGTGCGTAATGTTATCAACGTCAATTCCACGAGCCGCAACGTCTGTCGCAACAAGCATTTGAATTTGACGACCACGGAAAGATTTCATAACCCCATCACGTTGCGCTTGAGATAAATCTCCGTGCAAAGCTGCGGCGTTGTATCCGTCTTCGATTAGCTTTTCAGCCACCGCTTGGGTATCACGTTTTGTTCTACAAAATACTACCGAGAAGATGTCCGGATTAGCATCGGCCAATCTTTTCAAAGCTTCGTATCGGTCACGAGCATTCACACAATAAAATTCGTGAGAAACTGTTGCCGAACCTGAGTTCTTAGTTCCAACGGTTACTTCTGCCGGATCATGCATGAATTTTTTAGCAATTCGTGCCACCTCAGCAGGCATAGTAGCTGAAAACAACCACGTATTTTTTTCATCCGGTGTATCTGATAATATCGAAACGATATCGTCATAAAACCCCATGTTCAACATCTCATCTGCTTCATCAAGAATACAGAAGTTAATGTTTTTAATGTTCACAAGTCCACGATTAATCATGTCTTGCATTCTCCCCGGTGTAGCGACAATAATTTGTGCTCCACGTTTTACATCTCTGGCTTGTTCCGTAATGCTCGCACCACCATAAACTGCCACTGTATGTAAACCTTTTACATATTTTGAGTATTGTTTAATCTCGTTGGTGATTTGTAAGCATAGCTCACGCGTTGGTGATAAAATTAACGCCTGCGTATTTCTGTTTTCGGCATCAATTTTTTGAATAAGCGGAAAACCAAAAGCGGCCGTTTTCCCTGTTCCTGTTTGCGCTAACGCAACCAAGTCTGTGTTTTGTTCCAATAGTACCGGAATCGCTTTTTCTTGTACTTCTGACGGATTCTCAAATCCTAGATCTTTGATCGCCAGCAGTAACGATTCATTCAGACCTAATTGTTCAAATTTATTCATATAAAGTTTTAAAATTTGGTGCAAAGGTAAGTTTTAAAAACCATATACGCTAATTTGTTTTGCTTTGATAATCAGAATGTTAAGTTTTGCCCAACAAAGTAACTGAGTAGCTGAGTGTCTGAGTAGCTGAGTTTCAGACATTTTTTGTATTAATTTAGGGTGTAATTAGGAGCATTACTTTTGTCTTTCTGTCACTTATGCTCCCGCTATCCGCGCTACATGCCTGCCTGCCGGTAGGCAGGGTAGCTAGCTCTTATCGGGGCTAATCAGAACGTTAGTCTTTACTCAGCTACTCAGTTACTCAGGCACTCAGCGACTCAAAAACGCAACCAACTGCTTCACCGCCAATCCACGATGACTAATCACTGATTTTTCTTCTAAAGTCAACTCAGCAAAGGTTTTAGCGCAACCATCGGCTACAAAAATCGGGTCGTAACCAAAGCCATTGGTTCCGATTTTCTCTTCAATGATTTTGCCGTTAATGATTCCGGTAAAAAGGTTTTGTTCACCATTTAAGTTTAGGCAAATAACGGTTTTGAAATTGGCTTTTCTATTGGTTTCATCCTTAAGATTAGTCAATAATTTATCCATATTGGCATTATCATCTTTCTTTTCGCCTGCATAACGAGCCGAATAAACTCCGGGTTCGCCATTCAAAACAGCAACTTCCAAGCCTGAGTCATCAGCGAAACAATTGTATCCGAACATTTCAGTAATATAATTGGCTTTCAAAATTGCATTCCCTTCAATAGTGTCTGCTGTCTCTGGAATATCTTCATAGCAACCGATGTCTTCCAAACTTAAGATTTGAATTGACGACGGAAGCAAGAGCTGAATTTCTTTGATTTTGTTTTTATTATTGGAAGCGAAAACTAATTTCATTATAAATTGATTTATTTTGATGTTTACAAATATGCGAAGAATATCGGGTTTACTATTGGCTAAACATTAAATTGCAAATCGTAGTAAACTTCGCTAAAAACAAAATACTAAAGTTGATAAACAAAGTAAATTACTACTTATAAAACCCAAATCTTTTCTTTTTTAAAATTTTAAGAATTGTTCAATCCTAAAGCATCTTAAATTCGTAAATAAGTCAAATACCACTAAGTTCCGTATGGAAAAAAATACTATCCCGTATGGTAATTGTTTGTCATGTCTTGTCGGCATTTTTCTATTATTGTTTCAAAACGCCTCAGCCCAATTCCTTTTGTCCAAAGGAAACACCACCGAAAAAGTTTCCATCCATGATAAATCTGAATATGTTGATGTTGGCCTTCGCAATTTGACATTGGAACAAGTTAGGGCTTCAGAAGATCTAAAGTTCAAACCGATGTTAAATGAAAATACCGACTTCGGATTTACAACACACCACTTTTGGATACGTTTCCAATTAAAAAATACTTCTCAAGAAAAGGTTTACTATTTCTTCGAAACGGCCAGACCAATTACTGATGTGGCCGAACTTTATGTAATCAATCAAAAGGAAAAAGTCTCAAAATTAGTCAGTGGTGATGCTATTCCTTGTACACAAAGGAGTTTTAATCACAGAAAAACCATATTCAAAATCGCACTAAATCCGGGTGAACAGCAGCAATTTTATCTTCATGTAAAAAGTGATGGTGAAATGCTTTCAATGCCGATGATTCTATACAGTTTGGAAGCGTTAATTCAGATGACCTCTTTTGAGCAATTTGTTTTTGGATTCTTTTATGGAATTTTAATTATTGCCGCCATTTTGTACTTATTCTTTTTCTTTGGTATGCGTGATAAGACCTTCTTTTATTACAGCATGTATGTGGTTTTTATCGGGTTACTTCAATTTGCTATTGATGGCTATTTTTACCAATTTATCACACCGCAATCGGGTTGGTTTTCATTGCATGCAGTTGTTTTATTTGCTTGTGTTGCCAATTTCTTTTTGGGCAGATATGCTCAAGTATTTTTGAAAATAAAAGAGTACAATCGGACTATCAATTTTGCTTACTACATATTATACATTCTTAATGCAATTTTATTTTTATCCCTATTGTTTATTCCAAAGGCACTGCAGTACTCCTATCCTATTGCCAACGGATTAGGGTTAATTGTTCTGTCTTTAATCATTGCTTCACAGATTTCAATTTACAGAAAAACCGAGAAAATAGATCGATTTTTTGCCATTGGTGTATTCTTTCTAATTTGTGGATTTGTCGTTTTTATTTTAAAGAATTTCAGTGTATTGCCGCTTAATTTTTGGACAGAAAACGGTTCAAAACTCGGCACCGGTATGGAAGTTATCTTCTTATCGCTTTCGATGGCGAATTTAATTCGCAACCTCAAAAACGAACGAGAAGAATTGCAAACTTTAGCACTTCAACGTTCGGAAGAAATGAACGAATTGAAGTCTTACTTTTTATCCAATATAAGTCACGAGTTGCGCACACCGTTGAATGCGATATTGAATACCGCAAAATCAATGGCCAAAGAAAGCAATAACAAGGAAATTCAAGATGGTAGCCAAATTATAAAGTATTCAACTTATAGTTTATTAAGCTCTGTCAATGATATTTTAGACTTTTCAAAAATTGAGAAAAACGAAATCAAATTAGAGCTTTCCGATTTTGATTTGGTCAGAACTGTAGAACACATTGCCAACAATTTTGCACGAGAAGCGAGCGACAAAGGACTTGATTTCACTTTCCAAAAAGGAGATGATTTGCCTGAAATGGTTAATGGCGATTCGGTTAGACTGAATCAAATTTTGCATAACATTTTGAGTAATGCACTCAAATTCACTCATGAAGGATTTGTTAAATTTAAGATTGAAGCCAAAAAAGGAAAAGACAACAAAGCTCAAATAACCTTCACCGTTAGCGATACCGGGGTTGGGATTTCCAAAGAAAAAATCAACAGTATTTACGATTCCTTTTCGCAAGAAGGCATCAATAACAAAAGGAAATTTGGCGGGTTAGGACTCGGACTTTACATTGTAAAACATTTAGTTGATTTGCACAACGGAAAGATTAAAATAGACAGCACTGTTGATTTAGGTACCGTTTGCGAAATACAATTGGGCTACCAAAATGTTGAAGTGGTTAAAGAAACAATCATTGATAATAATCCTGAGCTTGAATACGATTTGAAAGGAAAATCAATTTTGGTGGTTGAAGACAATGCGATGAATCAAATGGTGATTAAAATGATAACCAAAAAATGGTTAAATACTACAGTTGATTTTGCTAATAACGGCGAAGAAGGCGTTAAAAAGCTAACCGAAAATCATTATGATATTATCTTGATGGATTTGCAAATGCCTATTATGGATGGTTATGAAGCCACAATAGCTATCAGAAATGGTGAAGCCGGAGAAAACAAAAAATCGATTCCAATAATCGCTTTAACCGCAGATGTTATGGAAACAACTAAATCAAGAGTAATAGAAATCGGAATGAACAAATATTTGTCGAAACCGGTTGATAAAGATTTACTTTTTGAAATCATTAAACTATTAGTGTAACTATTTGGCAGTAACCATTAGGAGTAAACTAAATTTATATTTACTTTTGCCTCGTTTTTAAATACACTTTACAATGGTAAAAGATTTATTCGAAAGAATACAAAACAATAAAGGTCCATTAGGTAAATGGGCTTCTCAAGCCGAAGGTTATTATGTGTTTCCAAAATTGGAAGGCGAATTAGGACCAAGAATGAAATTCCACGGAAAAGATATTTTGAACTGGAGTTTGAATGACTATTTAGGCTTAGCCAATCACCCGGAAGTACGCCAAGCCGATACTGATGCGGCCGCACAATACGGAGCGGCTTACCCAATGGGCGCTCGCATGATGAGTGGTCATACAGATGCTCACGAACAATTAGAAAAAGAATTAGCAGCATTTGTTCAAAAAGAAGCGGCTTATTTATTGAACTTTGGTTACCAAGGAATCATGTCTTGTATTGATGCATTGGTGACAAAAAACGATATTATTGTTTACGATGTTGATGCTCACGCTTGTATCATTGACGGTGTGCGTTTGCATATGGGTAAACGTTTTACCTACAAACACAACGACTTGGAAAGCATGGAGAAAAACCTTCAACGTGCAACCAAAATGGCTACTGAAACTGGCGGTGGCATTTTATTCATTACCGAAGGCGTTTTCGGAATGCGAGGTCAACAAGGAAAGTTGAAAGAGATTGTAGAAATGAAGAAAAAATACAATTTCCGTTTGTTAGTAGATGATGCTCATGGATTTGGAACACTTGGTAAAACAGGAGCCGGAGCCGGAGAAGAGCAAGGTTGTCAGGACGGAATTGATGTTTATTTCTCAACGTTTGCCAAATCTATGGCGAGTATCGGAGCATTCTTAGCAGCAGATAAAGACATTATTGATTATTTAAAATACAATTTGCGTTCGCAAATGTTTGCCAAAGCTTTACCAATGATTCAAACCGTTGGTGCTTTGAAAAGATTACAATTGTTAAGAGACAATCCGGGATTAAAAGACAAACTTTGGGAAAACGTAAACGCATTACAAAACGGATTAAAAGCCCACGGATTTAATATTGGCGACACTAATACTTGTGTAACTCCGGTTTATTTGGAAGGTTCAATACCTGAAGCAATGGTGATGGTAAATGACTTAAGAGAAAACTACGGTATTTTCTTGTCTATCGTGGTTTATCCGGTGATTCCAAAAGGAATTATCTTATTGAGAATGATTCCAACCGCTTCTCATACTTTGGCTGATATCGAAGAAACCCTTACGGCTTTTGATGCCATTTATGAAAAATTAGTAAACGGAACTTATAAAAAAATTGCCGAAGCCACTACTGTTGATGTGTCTTAAAAAAACATTCCTTTAAAAACAAAAAACCATCCTTCTCAGGATGGTTTTTTGTTTATTGGTAATTAAAATTTATTGTACTTTGATAATTTTACTTTCATCAATGTTAAATGCTTTTACTACTGCTTTATAATCCTTTAAATTTACTTCAGCCGTTTTATTACCGAAATAAGCTGGAATTACTACTACTCTAAATATTTGATTCAATCTGTAACTTGAACTTACACCGGCTAAATCAAAACCTTCCATATATACTTGTGCATCAAATCGGGTAAAGTCAAAATCATAGCGTAAATCTAAAGTGCCATCTCCGAAAAAATAAGTTTCCGGTAGTGGTTTCCAAATATCTTCTCCTTGAAACGAACCGGATAAACGGTATACTAAAACCATATCAGAATTGTATATAGAATGAGGGAAAACCAATACCGAACTATAATCATTTGGCAAAAAATTCACATTGGTATATTCAAATACTTCACTTATGGTGTCGTTATCAATTCCGTCATTTTCATTATCGTTAACGGTGCAACTTTGTAGCGTTATCATCCCGATAAAAGCTAAAACTAAAGTAATCTTTTTCATGGTATGTATGTTTTAAATGATTAATGATAATTGGCACTATCCAATATTGATGCCAAACTTTTATTTTAACAAAAAAATGTACTTTTGACAAATGGGAAGAAACAATCCAAAAAACATCAAAGCGCACAACGATAAACTTCACAAGGCGCAAGATAAGGAAAAAGCCAAGAAAGCTGCTCGTGCCGAACAGCTAAAAGCTATTGTGAAAAAATTTAATGAAAATAAAGACGAAAAATAAAAACCTCACATTACTGCGAGGTTTTATTATTCTAAAGTACCGATTATCATCGGGATAAACGATTCACAAATTTTGGGAAACCAAAATGGTTCTGTGCTTACATATTCCTTCTATACTGTCCGCCAACTTCAAACAAAGCTGAAGTAATCTGACCTAACGAACAATACTTTGTAGCTTCCATTAATCGTTCAAATAAGTTTTTGTTGGAAATAGCGGCTTCTTGCAACATATTCAATTGCTCTTCCTCAATGCCTGTATTGGCTTGGTGTAGCGTTTCTAAAGTTTTGATTTGGAATTGCTTTTCCTCTTCTGTCGCACGAATAACTTCTAATGGAACTACTGTTGGAGAACCTTTGGAACTCAGGAAAGTATTTACACCTATAATTGGGAATTCGCCTGTATGTTTCAACGTTTCATAATACAAACTTTCTTCCTGAATTTTACTTCTTTGGTACATCGTTTCCATAGCACCCAAAACACCGCCACGTTCTGTAATTCTGTCGAATTCTTGTAATACCGCATCTTCTACTAAATCGGTTAGCTCCTCAATGATAAAAGAACCTTGGATTGGGTTTTCGTTTTTGGCTAAGCCCAATTCTTTGTTGATAATCAACTGAATCGCCATCGCACGACGTACTGATTCTTCCGTTGGCGTCGTGATTGCTTCATCATACGCATTTGTATGCAATGAATTACAGTTGTCATATATCGCATACAAAGCTTGTAAAGTTGTACGAATGTCATTAAAGTCAATTTCTTGAGCATGAAGCGAACGTCCGGAAGTTTGAATGTGGTATTTCAACATCTGCGCTCTTTCGTTGGCACCGTATTTTTGTTTCATGGCTTTCGCCCAAATTTTACGCGCTACTCTACCAATTACGGCGTATTCAGGGTCAATTCCGTTAGAGAAAAAGAAGGATAAATTCGGTCCGAAATCATTGATGCTCATCCCACGACTCAAATAATATTCCACGTAAGTGAAGCCATTCGCTAAAGTAAACGCCAATTGCGTAATTGGGTTCGCTCCTGCTTCTGCAATATGATAACCCGAAATCGAAACCGAATAGAAGTTACGCACATTCTTTTGGATAAAATATTCCTGAACGTCTCCCATCAATCTCAAGGCAAATTCAGTCGAGAAAATACAAGTGTTTTGTGCTTGGTCTTCTTTCAAAATATCTGCCTGAACCGTTCCGCGAACTTGCGTAAGCGTTTTGATTTTGATATCATCGTAGATTTCCTTTGGCAAAACTTGGTCACCGGTAACGCCTAAAAGCATTAAACCTAAACCATTGTTTCCTTTGGGCAAATCGCCGTTGTATCTTGGACGGGCTACTTTTTTAGCTTTATAGATTTCATTGATTTTTTCTTCGATTTCTACTTGAAGATTATTTTCAATAATGTATTTTTCACAGTTTTGGTCGATGGCTGCATTCATAAAGAAACCAAGCAACATCGGAGCCGGACCGTTAATCGTCATCGAAACCGAAGTCATCGCGTGACTCAAATCGAAACCGGAATACAATTTCTTCGCATCGTCTAAACAACAAATAGAAACTCCGGCATTCCCGATTTTACCGTAAATATCCGGACGTAAATCAGGGTCATTTCCATATAACGTTACCGAGTCAAAAGCAGTTGACAAACGTTTCGCAGGCATTCCAAGGGAAACATAGTGAAAACGACGGTTGGTTCTTTCAGGTCCGCCTTCTCCTGCAAACATACGCGTTGGGTCTTCGCCTTCTCTTTTGAATGGATACAAACCTGAAGCAAAAGGAAATTCTCCCGGTACATTTTCCTGTAAGTTCCATTTTAAAATATCGCCCCAAGCTTGGTATTTTGGCAACGCTACTTTCGGAATTTGAGAATGAGACAAACTTTCGGTATGCGTTTCAATCTTGATTTCCTTGTCGCGCACTTTAAAGCTGTAAACCGGATTTTTATATTTGTTTACCTTGTCATCCCAAGTTAGGATAATTTCCCAATTGAATGGATCGAGGTTCATTTTTACGCGGTCAAATTCTTTAACCAATAAGTTTAAGAAGTCTTTGTTATCTTCATTGAAATTCAAGCTGTTAACTTCAATTCCGGCTTTATTGATTTCAGCTTGCTTTTTGGAAACAGATTCAATCGTTTTATAAATACCGTATAACTTTTGAGCGACTTCAACCTGCGTCAAAACTGTCTCATCATATTTGCGATTGTTCTCGGCAATTTCAGATAAATAACGCGTTCTGTGTGGTGGAATTACGAATATCTTCTCGCTCATTTCACGAGTGATTTCGAAAGTCGATTTTAAATCGGAACCGGTTTTCTCTACAATCTTATCCATGATTTTTTTGTAGAGTGTATTCATTCCAGGATCATTAAACTGTGACGCAATGGTTCCAATAACCGGCATTTCATCCGGATTCGTATCCCACAGATTGTGATTGCGTTGGTATTGTTTTTTCACATCGCGAATCGCATCCAAAGCACCGCGCTTGTCAAACTTATTAATCGCTACCAAATCCGCAAAATCAAGCATGTCAATTTTCTCTAATTGGGTTGCGGCCCCAAATTCTGGCGTCATTACATATAAAGAAACATCAGAATGTTCTAAAATTTCGGTATCACTTTGCCCAATTCCGGAAGTCTCAAGGATAATGATATCATATTTAGCAGCTTTCAACACCTGAATCGCTTCGTTTACATATTTAGACAAAGCCAAATTGGATTGACGTGTAGCCAACGAACGCATATAAACTCTAGGATTATTAATGGCATTCATACGTATTCTGTCTCCTAATAAAGCACCACCAGTTTTGCGTTTTGATGGATCGACCGAAATCAATCCGATAGTTTTTTCAGGAAAATCTATTAAAAATCTGCGAACCAATTCATCTACCAAAGATGATTTTCCGGCACCACCGGTTCCTGTAATTCCCAAAACCGGGATATGTGTAGTTTCATTTTTCTTGTGTATGGCCTCCAAAGTTTCTTTGGCTACATCCGGGAAATTCTCAGCCGAAGAAATCATACGGGCAATCGCCGTTGGATTCTTTTCTTCCAAATGATTGATTTCACCGTTCAATTCGTCACCAACAGGATAATCCGATTGTTTTACCAAATCATTAATCATGCCTTGTAATCCCATTGAACGTCCGTCATCCGGAGAATAAATTCTCGTAATTCCGTATTCGTGTAGTTCTTTGATTTCATTAGGCAAAATAACACCGCCACCACCGCCAAAAATTTTAATATGACCGGCGCCTTTTTCCTTTAATAAATCGTGCATATATTTGAAATACTCGTTGTGACCGCCTTGATAAGACGTCATTGCAATGGCGTTAGCGTCTTCTTGAATAGCGGTATTTACTACTTCTTCTACACTTCTATCGTGACCTAAGTGAATTACTTCTACTCCGGTCGCTTGAATTATGCGTCTCATGATGTTTATAGCAGCATCGTGACCATCAAAAAGTGACGCAGCAGTTACAATTCTGACTTTATTTTTTGGAATATACGGGATTTGTGGTTCCATTTTGAGAATATGATAATTTAAGTGCCGCAATTTACGCAATTAATAAAAATTACACAGTAAATAGGTGGCATAATTTTTGTCAAGTTTAGACAAATATTAACAGTTGCTAATCAATCTATTTTTAACTTTGACAATCAAATCTTTACTATGAAAGCAATGTTTTACAAATCCCCAATCAATAACTTTACTATGATTAAAACAATTTTCACCCTTATTCTTTCCGTTAGTTTTTTGAGTTGTGCTGAAATGCAACAAATCGCTAATCAATTTCCGGAAATCAACCAATCCAATCAATTAGACATCGCTGGTGGTTTAAAAGAAGCACTTAACAATGGTATTTCCAAACAAGTATCAAAATTAACTGCGGTTGATGGTTTTTATAAAAATGAAGCGGTAAAAATTTTAATGCCTGAAGAATTACAAAAAGTGGACAAAGCTTTGCGAAGAGTCGGATTAGGTTCTTTAGCCGATGATGGTATCAAAATGCTAAATCGCGCTGCTGAAGATGCCGTGAAAGAATCGACACCTATTTTTGTCGATGCTGTAAAACAGATGAGTTTCGCTGATGCTAAAAACATTTTGATGGGGAATGAAAGTTCGGCCACTACCTATTTACAAACTACCACTACTTCTCCACTATATGCCAAATTTAATCCAGTGATTAAAAGTTCATTTGCCAAAGTAGGCGCGGATAAAGTTTGGAGTAATATCATTAACAAATACAATGCTATTCCTTTGGTAAAAAAGGTTAATCCTGATTTAACCGATTACACCACCAACAAAGCGCTCGAAGGTGTTTTTAAAATGATTGCTGTGGAAGAAAAAAACATCAGAACCAATATCAATTCAAGAACTTCAACTTTGCTGCAAAAAGTTTTTTCATTGCAAGACAAGAAGCTGTAAGTCGTTTCTAAAATTTTAGAAATCAATAACATAAGTATAACATAATCTTAACACTTGAACTCAGAAACACGACTTATCTTTGTAGTGTAATAAATTGGTTTTTTATTATTTGGTTAGGTTAGTTAAAAAACTGCCGGTGCTTGGGAAAGCATCGGCTATTTTTTTAGACTATTTTTTCGTGGAGTATTTTGAAATAAGCAAATGCCTTAAACAATCGGCTTCCGTACCAAGAAAACATTTCCCCATCGACAAAAACGGTCTTGGCATGATGGGTAAATCGGCCCAATTCAAAAGCGTGTTCATCAGTAAACGGAAAGGGTTCAGAGGACAATAAAACCAAATCAGGATCGCCTTGTATGCGCATTTTTTGGACAATGACTTCAGGATATCTTACTTCGTACTTGGGATGATTATCATAAATATTTTCGAATTTATTCAGTTTCAATAATTCATTAATAAAAGTCTCTCCGCCAGCTACCATGTAAGGATTGGCCCAAATAAAATAAGCGACTTTATTAATCGGTTTGTCTTTGATGAACTGTTGAAAATCGGTTTTTGCAAAATTGATTTTGTCAATCCATTTTTGTGCTTCGGTTCTTTTGTTAAAAAGCTGCCCAAAATCGGCTATCATTTTCAAATTGTCTTCCAAAGTGATGATATCAGTTACCCAAACCGGACAGATTTTAGATAATTCTTCGACTATCTCGGGAGTATTCTCTTCTTTATTGGCAATGATAATATCCGGCTGTAGTAAACGGATTTTTTCGAAATGGACTTTCTTGGTGCCACCGATAATCTTTTTGGTAGATTTAAAATGGAAAGGATGAACACAAAATTTAGTAATGCCAACAATGCTTTCTTCCAAACCCAAGTCATACAAAAGTTCGGTTTGCGATGGAACTAAAGAAACTATTCGCTTTGGCGTTGTTTCAAAAGTGTGGGTTGTTCCGAGTTGGTCTGTGAAAATTTTCAATTGGGATTATAATTTCAAGATGGATTCCATTTCCTGCTGCAATTTTAAGGCTTCTTCCCTAGCCTTTTGGGCAAAATCTGTTCCGTTAGAAGCGTAAATAATGCCACGCGATGAGTTGATTAACAAACCAACTTCTTCATTCATTCCGTATTGACAAACTTCTGAAAGACTTCCGCCTTGCGCGCCAACGCCGGGAACGAGGAAGAAACTATTCGGGACTATTTTACGGATATCTGCAAAATATTCTGCTTTGGTTGCGCCAACAACATACATCAAGTTTTGACTATTCTTCCATGTTTTGGAAGTTTTAATAACTGTTTTGTACAATTCTTCCCCATCAATACTTTTCGTTTGAAAATCAAAAGCGCCTTCATTTGATGTTAGTGCCAACATAATAGTGTGTTTGTTTTCAAAAGCTAAAAACGGTTCAACTGAATCTTTACCCATATAAGGCGCAACAGTTACAGAATCAAAGTTTAAATCTTCCAGAAAAGCTTTGGCATACATGGTTGAAGTATTGCCAATGTCACCGCGTTTTGCATCAGCTATAGTGAAAATTTCGGGATGATTTTCGTTTAGATAATTGATGGTTTTTTGTAATGATTGCCAACCTTTTAAACCATAAGCTTCATAAAAAGCCGTGTTGGGTTTATAGGAAACACACAAATCGTGCGTGGCATCGATAATGGCTTTATTGAATTCGAATATAGGATCTTCCAGTGCTAATAAATGCTGCGGAATTTTAGTTAAATCGACGTCTAAACCAATACAGAGAAAAGATTTTTTTTGGCGGATTTGTTGAACGAGTTGTGTTGTTGTCATTTTTTGATTAGTTGCCTGTCTGCCGACAGGCAGATGGTGCAAAGTTACTAATTGAAATGTGAAAAGTGAAAATTTTATAACAATAGCTTAAAATTATATAACGCCTATCTTTTGTTGCTGAAATATCTTTGTAAAGCTAATAATAAGTAATGCCTTAATTATTGTTGGCTACAAAAAAAGTTGGGGTTAGAGAGAAAAAAAAGCCGTATTTATTTACGGCTTTTTTGATGGAAATATTTTGTTACTTTTATAAACGATAATAAATCCGAATCTATTTATGAAAATCTTTATCAAATTTGACTTTAATGCAGTTTGTCGCAAAGTTTTAGAAGAAAAACTCATCAAGTACGAAATCAAACATCGAATTCTGGGGTTTGGTGAAGTGGAAATTCTTGATAAAACCAACACTAAAACCTTCCAGGAATTCACTGATGAACTCAAAGAATACGGAATCGATATCATTGAAAACCAAAAAACTGTTTTGGTCCAGAAGATGAAAGACACCATAATTGAAATGATTCACAGTCCGGAATTAGTAAATGTCAAAAGCTCTGTTTATCTTGCAGAGAAATTGAGCCATAGTTATGGCTATTTGTCAAATTTGTTTTCTGATGTAACCTATACTTCTATAGAAAATTACATCATCATGCAAAAAATAGAATATGCCAAACAACTCGTTGTCAGCGGACAATTAAGTTTAACTGAAATAGCCTTTAAACTCAATTATTCCAGTGTTGCCCACTTGAGCACTCAATTTAAGAATGTCACAGGGATTACACCCTCGGCTTTCCAAAGGATTATAAACAAGAGAAGAGAGATTGCTAACAAAAAATAATTTATGCAGAAGGACTATATACACATTATTTTGGCGGATGATGATGAAGATGACAGGTTATTTTTCACCGATGCCTTTGAGGAATTAAAGATTAATACCAAAGTAAATACGTTTAATGACGGAGTTGAACTCATGAACTATTTGAACCAACCCGATGCCGTTTTACCCAATGTATTGTTTCTTGATTTAAACATGCCGAGAAAAAACGGAATCGAATGTTTGGACGAAATAAAAAAAGACAATCGATTTGATGATATTGCCATAGCTATATTTTCAACTTCTTCTTCAGAAGAACATGTGGAAGAAACGTTTATCAGAGGTGCCAATATTTATATCAAAAAGCCAAGTGACTTCGCCACGCTTAAAAAAGTATTGTCAGATGTAGTGACCATCAATTGGCAATACCATACTTCGGGATTGAACAAGGACAATTTTTTACTAAGAATATAAAGCCTAAATCATGAAACTAAATGCCTTTTATAAATCCCCAATCTTTCTCAAAAGCATTTTTGTGGTTTCAATTTTTGCCATATTTTTTATTTCCGCAGTTACCTTTAAGCACATCAATTTATTGAATAATTCGTCTAAATGGGTCAATCATTCTTATGATGTCAACCTCGAATTGGAGCGCTTATTTTCCTATTTAAAAGATTCAGAAACCGGTCAACGTGGTTTTTTGATTACCAAAGATTCTACTTTTTTAGAACCCTATATCCACGCCAAAAAGAAAATTGAACATTCGTTAGACCTTGTTAAAAGTTATTCTCAAAATGATCCTGACCAAGAAAATAACCTTAGAAAATTAGAATTCTATATCAATAAAAGACAAAATTACCTTTCGGCAGCATTGCACCTTTCTTTAAACAAATCATTAAATGACACCGAGCTAAAAGAAAAACTATTGGTGGGCAAACATACCATGGACAGTGTTCGCAATCAAATCAATATCATGATTCTTTTAGAGAAAAAAAACCTCAAATCAAGAGAACTGAGTTATAAAGACACCATCAAAGTCACTCCGATTTTTATCTACATTACTTTGCTGATTACCTTAGTCCTAATATCGATTTCCTATATCCGAATCAATCGCGATTTAGAAAAAATGCAAGTATCCAATAACCGTTTAACGGTCCTCAACGAGTCGAGCAATTTGGCGGAAATAGTGGGTAATTTCGGGAGTTGGCAACTTAATATTGACAACGATGAATATACTTTTTCAGACAACGTTTATCGCTTGTTGGGTTGCGAGCCACAATCCTTTAAAAATGGGCAAGATGATTTCCTGAAATATGTGCATCCGGAGGACAAATCCTATTTTGAAGGAATAAATTCAAAACGACTTGAAAATGACAATCTACCGTCTTTTACTTATAGAATCATCAGAAAAGATAAAAAACTGCGATATTTCAGAACAACAGGGCGAATTGTAACCAACAAATCAGGAAACAAGCTTTTAATTGGTACCACTAGTGATGTAACCGAAGAAGTTTTGGCTTCCTTATCATTAGAACAACAAAACATTGAACTGGAAGCCAGTAATAAAGAGCTTTTGGCTTTTAATTATGTGGCCAGTCACGATTTACAAGAACCTTTGCGTAAAATTCAGACCTTTATTTCCCGACTTTCCGATAAGGAATACAACAATCTATCCGATAACGGTAAGGAATACATCACCCGAATTCATTCTTCAGTTGACCGAATGAGAATTTTGATTGACGATTTGCTTCAATATTCAAGAGCCAATAAAACCGAAAAAGTATTTGAAAAAGTTAGCCTCAATGAACTGTTAGAAAATGCCAAATTTGATTTAGCCCAATCTATAGAAGAAAAAAATGCAGTTATTCGTAGTGGAGAATTGCCTAAAATGACGGTAATTCCGTTTCAAATTCAACAATTGTTCATCAATTTAATTGGAAACTCATTAAAATACAGCAAGGAAAATGTAGTGCCTGAAATTAAAATATCTTGTAAAAAAGTAACTGCTTTTGAAGAAGATTTGATTCCGAAGAATACCAAAGACAAATTTTACAAAATTACTTTTGAAGACAATGGTATTGGCTTCGAACAAGAATATGCCGAAAAAATATTCATCCTTTTTAACCGATTGCACAACAAAAATGAATATGCAGGAACCGGTATCGGATTGGCCATTTGTAAAAAAATTGTTGAAAATCACAAAGGCTATATTTTTGCCAAAGGAAAGCCTTATGAAGGCTCAATCTTTACCATATATCTTTCGGAAGATTGCTAAGACCATTCAACTTCAAAAAAATGAATTCTGTGTTTCTCGCAGGATTTTTTTGTTTAATGGAAATTCTGTAACAATTTGAAAAATTGTTGTAACGCAAAACCTTTACAATCAACAGAAATTTGTAATGGCTTTAATCACTACTAATTGCCCAAGATTGATAAAACCAAATTAACCTATAAACACAATATCATGCAAAATATATTATACACTGTAGCCGTAGTTCTAATTATACTGTGGTTCTTTGGATTCCTTGTTTTTAATGTAGGTTCCATAATTCACATACTGTTATTAGTAGCAGTAATAGCCATTTTACTAAGAATCATAAAAGGAGAAGAAATATAGAGCATCTCAACACTTTACAATCATTTTGATACTAATTGAAATAATCTAAACTAAGATTTGGGACAAGTTACTTTGAGAATTGCTTATGGATATATGTTCTAAATTTGATAAGCACAAAAAAAGGCTAACATATACTGTTAGCCCTTTTTTTTAGAAAACTTCGCTTTCTTTTAGTTTCTCCATATTGTTAACTAATTGGAGTTCGTCAACAAATTTTTGAATTTTCCCGTTCATCACGCCATCCATATCAAAAACGTCTAAACCAATTCTGTGGTCAGTTACACGACCTTGCGCATAATTATATGTTCTTATTTTAGCGGAACGGTCACCCGAACTTACTTGAGAAGTACGTTTTGTAGCGTCTTCTGCTTGTTTTTTGGCTAATTCTTGTTCATATAAGCGAGAGCGCAATACTTCCAAGGCCTTGTCTTTATTCTTATGTTGTGATTTTTGATCTTGACATTGGGCCACCAATCCCGAAGGAATGTGTGTTAAACGAACCGCAGATTTAGTAGTATTTACGGATTGTCCACCTGGTCCAGACGAACAGAAAAAATCTACGCGAACATCGTTCATATCAATTTGTACGTCAAACTCTTCTGCTTCCGGTAAAACCATTACGGTTGCTGCTGAAGTGTGTACTCTACCTTGGGTTTCCGTTTGTGGCACACGTTGTACACGGTGAACACCGGCTTCAAATTTCAAAGTGCCGTAAACATCTTCTCCGGTTACTTCAAAAATTACCTCTTTAAAACCTCCCGAAGTTCCTTCGTTCATATCCACTACAGAAGTTCTCCAACCACGAGATTCACAATATTTGGTATACATTCTGTATAAATCTCCGGCAAAAATAGACGCTTCATCACCACCGGTTCCGGCACGGATTTCAACCATCACATTTTTGGCATCTTCGGCATCTTTTGGAATCAACATGAATTTGATTTCCTCTTCCAATTCAGGCAAACGCTCTTTGGCTTCGTCCAATTGCATTTTGGCCATTTCAACCATTTCAGCATCTGAACCATCAGCAATAATTTCGTTGGCTTCTTTGATATTGGCGTCAAGGGTAACATATTCATCACGTTTTTCCATCAACGCTTTCAATCCTTTGTATTCTTGATTTAACTGTACATAACGTTTTTGGTCGGAGATAACATCAGGCTGGATAATCAAGTCTGATACTTCGTCGAAACGTTGCTTTACATATTGTAATCTCTCTAACATGTGTTTGTCTTTCTATTTTGGAGTGCAAAAATACTAAAAAAAGTGTTCAGTTGGCAGTGTTCAGTTGGCAGATTTTTTATAGTATTGTATTGTTATAAAAAAACTACCACAATGAAAACCTTAATCACGATAGTAACCGTTTTGTTATTTGTTTCCTGCCAAAATAAATCGGCTAATAAATTTGAAAAGTTAGAAAAAATGAACTGGCTCGTTGGCCAATGGGAAAACAAGACTCCGGAAGGTCTTTTGACCGAAACTTGGACTAAAGAGAACGACAGTACTTTTTCGGGCCAAACTTATTTTATTAAAAATGAAAAAGATACAGTGCATTCAGAAAGTATCGTTTTAACCCAATCAAAAGACGAACTGATATACAGACCAACTGTAAAAGGTCAAAACAATGACGAGCCGGTAGATTTCAAATTAACAACAGAAGTGGAATATAGTTTTACTTTTGAAAATCCGAAACATGATTATCCTCAAAAAATAACTTATAAAAAAGTCAATGACAAAGCATTGGTTGCGACCATTTCGGGTAACCAACAAGGGAAACAAAGCTCAGAAAGTTACCCGATGAGTAAAAAATAACACTTTAATTCTTATTAAACAGAAAGCTTCACCTTCTCGGTGGGGCTTTTTTTGATTTGTAAATAATAGTATTTCAATCAATTAAAAATATTATTTATATTTAATCTAAATAAACTTTTTTTATTCATTTCTCGTATTTATATTTGCATCGTTATTTTTAATTATTCTAAATAAATGAACAAATATATCTCAATTCTCGCCTTAACACTAACTACTAGTGCCATTGGTTTTTCCCAAGAGACCAATAATAATTTTCAAGAAGAACTTTATGCAGTGAACGATACTGTAAAAAATAAAAAAGGTGAAGTCCTTCAAGAAGTAATTATTATCTCTCAACAACAAAAAACGATTGTAAAAGGAGGTAAAACCAATATCAAACCGCTTGACTTGCCTCAAGCCACTTTTGTAATTGGTAAAGAAACTATCAAACAACAACAAATTCTAAGATTGTCTGACGCTTTAAAAAATGCCAATGGCGTCTATGTTTCCGGCGCGAGTAATGCTTCAGGAAATAACCAAGAAGAATTAGGCTCAAGAGGTTTTACCTTCAGTGGTGGAAACACTTTTAAAAATGGCATCCGTTTCAACGGGTCATTAATTCCTGAGACCAGTTCGTTAGAAAGCATTGAAATCCTAAAAGGAAGTGCAGCACTTTTATACGGAAACGTTGCTCCGGGCGGAATTTTAAACCTTATCACCAAAAAACCAAGATTTGATAATGGTGGCGAATTGAGTTTCAGAGGAACGGAATACAATTTCTTTAAACCTACCGTTGACGTTTACGGCGCTGTAAATAACAGCAATACTGTCGCTTACCGCTTTATCAGCAGCTACGAACAAGGCAATAGTTTTAGAGATAATGTTCAAACACAGCGCATTTATTTCAATCCATCTTTCCTGTTTGATATCTCCGCAAAGACCAATATCTTGATTGAGGCCGATTATACCAAAGACAACAGAACACCTGATTTTGGTTTGGCCGCCATTGATTATAAAGTAGTTGAATTGCCCATAAACTCTTTCCTAGGTTTCAACTGGGGAAGATTTGATTCAGAACAAACAGGTTTTACATCAACCATTAATCATGATTTGAATAAAAATTGGCAATTAAAAGGTATCTTTTCGTACCAAGGTTACAGCACTAATTTATTGTCGAGTTTGAGACCAAATGCCGGAATTAACGACCCTAACAATCCAAACAATAATCTAGTACGAACTAATGGAGATTGGATTCGAGGTGTTCAAAAAGCCGATACAGAGCAAGATTACAGTTTGGTTGAATTCGATTTGAATGGAAAATTCAATACAGGAAAAATAAAGCATACTTTACTGGTTGGTGCCGATGCAGACCAAAGCAATACCGCTACTTTGGCTTATAAAAACATCAATTATTACGACAAAATAAACATCTATAATCCGAGTGTTATTCTTGAAAAAAATTCAATTTATGACAACACCATTGTGCCTACAATGGATAAAAACACTAATGCCGATGCCAATGTAAAAAGAGCCGGAGTTTATTTTCAAGACTTAATCGAAATGCATACAAAATTCAAAGTATTGGCCGGTTTGCGTTACAGCTATTTGGAAAGTACCAACAACACTTTGACTTTTAGTATCAACACTAATGCTGAAACCACAACAAACGATAATATAATCTCACCAAAAATTGGTTTTGTATTCCAACCTACCACAAACAACTCCATTTTTGCCAGCTATTCTGACTCATTTGTGTTGAATACCGGAACCGACAGAAACTTAAATGCTTTACCACATTCAACTATCAACCAATACGAAGTTGGGGTTAAAAATGAATTCTTCAAAGGTCATTTGGTAGCCAATTTGACTACTTACTTAATTGACTTTAGCAATTTGGCCCAAACCGATTTCTCCAACGGAAATACCAACACCAACATCAAAGAATTGGCCGGAGCTTACCAAAGTAAAGGAGTTGAATTAGATATTACAGGTCATCACAAAGGATTAAGATTGATTGCCGGTTATAGTTTTAATGAAACCAAATACACTAAGAGTAATATTTATAACACTGGAACTTATTTAAGATTTTCTCCAAAACACACAGCCAATGCGAGTGCTTTCTACACCTTTGAAAATACTAAGTTAAAAGGATTAGAATTAGGTTTACAATCTACTTTCATCGGAGAACGTTTAGGCGGAAGATTAAGACCAAATAACGCTTCTACTGCAGCAGAAATGGCCAGAAAACCAATACCGGTAGAAGGTTTTTTACAATTTGATGCATCCGTTAGTTATTCAATAAAAAATTTCGCTATCAGAGCCAGATTATCCAATTTAGTAAATGTAGTGAATTATTATGTTTACGATGACAATACCGTAACCCCGATTGCTCCAAGAATGCTAACCACTACTTTGTCTTATAAATTCTAAAAAATGAAGCAAGCCTCCATCAGAAATTTGCACCGTGACTTAGGATATTTTTACATTGGGTTAATCATTTCGTTTGCCTTTTCGGGCATCATGATGAACCACAGAGACCATTGGCATCCCGAAAAATATACAGTCGAGACCAAAGCCATCGAAGTAAAATTGCCGACTGAAGATAAAATCAACGAGCCGTTTGCAGATTCTTTAGGGAAAGCTTTAGGCATTGAGGATAAAATTCGCCGTCATAATGTAAAAGAAGGGAAGTTTAAAATTTCTTTCGAAAAACACGATGTCGAAATTGATATGGCTACCGGCAAAGGAGAAATTGTTTCCTTTCAAAAAACACCACTCATCAGTCACATGATGAAGCTGCACAAAAACACTTCCAATTGGTGGATTTATTACTCTGATATTTTTGGAATATCACTTATCACTATAGCTATCACGGGTGCGATTATGATTCCGGCCGGAAAGTTTACCTTTAAACGTAGGGGTTGGAAATTGGCCGTAGCCGGATTAATTTTCCCTTTATTGTTTCTGTTTTTGTTTGGTTAATTTGAAACGAAAAAGCTCCCAAATATGGGAGCTTTTTTATTTTACATCGAATAGTTTTTGAACATATAAATCCAAATCATCCGCGAAAGCCTAATGTTGAAACAACTTAATGCAATAATTACTACACCAATAATCGGGATGATTCTCAAATCGAAAGTTTCTTCAAAAAATGGACTCGCAATTAAATAGGTAATGATGCCTTGTCCGACTGTTAGTCCGTAATTGACAAACATGGCTCCAAAAAAATAACCCGGTTCTTTTTCGAACTTGAAATTACAATGACTGCAATGTTCGTTCATCTTTGGAAACCCAAAACTAAAGAAGAAACTCTTATCGGCAAATACTTTACCCTTGTGACAGTTGGGACATTCGTTGCGGAAAATATGGTATAAACTACTTAACATGGGCAATTTTTCTGCAAAGATAAACACTGAAAGACCAAACAAAAAATAAAACCCGCTCATTGCTGAACGGGTTTTTCTATTTTCTATATTCAATTCTCTATTTTCTTTCGGGAATACTAGCCAAGATTTCCAAGAAAAACTTCCAAAACTTTTGAGAAGATTTAATCGAAGCTCTTTCGTCCGGACTGTGTGCACCGTGAATGGTTGGTCCAAAAGAAATCATATCCATACCCGGATAATTCGTTCCTAAAATACCGCATTCCAATCCGGCGTGACAAGCGACTACATTCGGTTTGGCGCCGTTTTGTTTCTCATAAATATTAACTAAAACGTCTAATATCTCAGAATTCACATTCGGTGTCCAACCCGGATAGCTACCGCCAAATTCAACTTCGCAACCAAACAATTCATACGCCGAACGCAAACCATTGGCCAAATCCATTTTAGAAGTTTCCACTGAGGAACGTGTTAAATTTTGGATTGAAATCTCGCCGTCTTTTACAATCACACGAGCAATATTATTGGAGGTTTCTACCAAGTCTTCCATATCGGCAGACATACGGTAAACGCCATTGTGCGCGGCATAAATCGAACGCAACAAACCTTCCTGAACACCTAAATCCATTACTTTCGAAGGCAAATCGCTTTTTACAATTTCAATCTCCAGCTTCGGCTCCATCGTTTTGTACTCGGTTTTGATATCGGTAATGATTTCCTGCATGTCGAACACAAACGCTTCGTCATACATTCCGGCCACAATTACTTTAGCAACACTTTCACGCGGAATTGCATTGCGCAAACTTCCACCGCTGATTTCGGCTATTTGCAAACCAAAATTTTCAAAACCGTCGAATAACAAACGATTCATGATTTTGTTGGCATTTCCTAAACCTTTGTTGATGTCCATTCCAGAGTGTCCGCCATTCAAACCTTTTACAGTAATGGTATAACCCACAGAACCTTCAGGTGTTTCTTCTTCAGTATAACTTCTGGTAGCAGTAACATCGATTCCACCGGCACAACCAATATCAATTTCATCGTCTTCTTCTGTATCTAAATTCAAAAGGATTTCTCCTTTTAAAATACCGCCTTTTAAGTTCAAAGCTCCGGTCATTCCGGTTTCTTCATCAATCGTAAAAAGTGCGTCAATCGCAGGATGCGGAATGTCTTTGCTTTCCAAAACCGCCATAATGGCCGCAACACCTAAACCGTTATCTGCGCCTAAAGTTGTTCCTTTGGCACGAACCCAGTCACCATCAACATACATGTCAATGCCTTGGGTTAAAAAGTCGAAATCGGTGTCGTTATTTTTTTGATGCACCATATCCAAATGTCCTTGCAAGACAATGGTTTTGCGGTTTTCCATACCCGGAGTAGCCGGTTTGCGTATGATTACATTTCGAATATCGTCTTCAAAAGTTTCCAATCCCAAACTATTTCCGAAGTTTTTCATGAATTCAATCACACGTTCCTCTTTTTTAGACGGTCGAGGCACCGCATTTAAATCGGCAAACTTGTTCCAAAGTGCTTTGGGTTCAAGGTTTCTAATTTCTTGGCTCATTTTTTTTAAAGTTGCTAAGTTACTGAGTTTCCATGTTGCTGAGTTTTGTATGGTCAACAGCCGATAAATAACTAAGTTATTCAGCGACTCAGCGACTCAGTCACTCAGCTTGGCAAAGTTACAAAGTTTAACTACTTTAGAAATTGATTTGTGATTATATTTACATTTTAAAAATTGATCTTGAAACGCAAATACATCCTTCCCTTATTTTTATTAATTCAGATAGTATTTCTGAAAATCCTTGCCTTTTTTCCTGAAACGGTGGAACGTTTATACAGTAACGGATTGTACGTTTGGATTTCTCATTTTTCCCGAACTATATTAGGCAAAGTTCCTTTTTCTGTAGGCGATATTATCTACGGAATCACTATTATCTATTGCATTTACTGGTTCTTCAAGAACCGAAAATTGAATTGGAAAGACAAGATTTGGGCTTCCTTAAGTTTTATCTCTGTGGCTTATTTTATGTTCCATTTCCTTTGGGCATTTAATTATTACCGTGAGCCCCTTTTCGAAAAAATGAGGATCAAAAGGGAATACACCGAAAAAGAATTAATAGCCTTTACCAAAAAACTGATTGTCAAAACCAACGAAGTACAATTTGCGATAACCAAAGATAAAACTAAGAAAGTAGTCAATCCATATTCGCAAGACAGTATTTTTAAACTGACACAAAAGGGTTATGATAATTTGGCCAAACAATATCCGATTTTCATCTATGAAATTCCCAGTCGAAAAAAATCGTTAATCAGTTTGCCACTGACCTACATGGGATTTGGTGGTTATTTGAATCCATTTACTAATGAAGCCCAAGTCAATGACAAATTACCAATGTATGGATTTCCGAATGTCGTTTGCCACGAAATGGCTCACCAAATAGGTTTTGGCAGCGAAAGTGAATGCAACTTTATCGGCTTCATGGCTGGTGTCAAAAACGAGGATTTGTATTTTCAATATTCAGCTTTGTCTAATGCTTTACGTTATTGTATGACGAATATCGGAATGAAAAACGAAAAGGAATTCAACCGCTTAAAAGTCAAAATCAACTCAGGAATTTTAGAAAACTACAAAGAGAGCGAAGAGTTTTGGGAACAGTACGACACCATTATTGACAGAGCCTTTCATGCTTTTTACGACCAATACTTAAAGTCAAACCAACAGGAAGACGGCATTGACAGCTACAGTAAGTTTGTGGATTTACTCATCAATTACTATAAAGACAAGGAAATAAAATAACAAAGCATTATTAAATAAAAAAACCACCTAATGAGGTGGTTTGTCTTTTAATCATAAAAGGATTTTGCTTCGCAACATCCTTCAAAGCTCCGCTTTGAAAATCAAAATCCCGAAAATTAAAATCAGAATAAATTCTATTTTAATTTTCGGGATTTGATTTATTCGTGATCCCAGAAGGATTCGAACCTTCGACCTACTGCTTAGAAGGCAGTTGCTCTATCCAGCTGAGCTATGGAACCATGCTTAAAAATGTCTTTTACAATTGTCGGGGTGGCAGGATTCGAACCTGCGGCCTCCTGCTCCCAAAGCAGGCGCGATAACCGGGCTACGCTACACCCCGAAAAGCGGAGAGACAGGGACTCGAACCCTGGCGACGGTTACCCGTCGACAGATTAGCAATCTGCTCCATTACCGCTCTGGCACCTCTCCTAATTCGTCAATTTGTAAAAGAACATTTTCTTAAAGCGGTTGCAAATGTAATTTATCATTCTATAATTTACAACTATTTCATTTCTTTTTTTAGATTATAAAATAAATAAATACTAAATAACTTAACTATCAACAAGGTAGAAACACTATATTTTATTTAATCCTTTACAAATAAAGATTTATTGGGCTTACGATTCATTATTTTACAATAAAAGTTTAGATTTGCAGGACAAACAAACAACAGAATATCATGAGTAAAAAAGTAGTTATCGTATCAGCAGTAAGAACGCCTATCGGAAGTTTTATGGGAAGTTTATCTACTGTTACTGCAACACAATTGGGTGCCGTTGCTATCAAAGGTGCTTTAAATAAAATCAATTTAGATCCAAGTTTAGTTGACGAAGTTTTAATGGGTAATGTAGTGCAAGCCGGCGTTGGTCAAGCACCTGCAACTCAAGCCGCTATTTTTGCAGGATTGCCAAATACCGTTCCAACTACTACCGTAAATAAAGTTTGTGCTTCAGGAATGAAAGCCGTAATGCAAGGCGCACAAGCCATCATGAGTGGTGATGCTGAAATCGTGGTTGCAGGCGGAATGGAAAATATGAGTTTGATTCCACATTACGTTCATTTAAGAAACGGTGTGAAATTTGGCCCAACAACTATGATTGATGGCATGCAAAAAGACGGTTTGACCGATGCTTACGACGGAAACGCCATGGGTGTTTGTGCCGATTTATGTGCATCAGAATATAAAATTACGAGAGAAGAACAAGACGCTTTTGCTATTCAATCATACGAGCGTTCAGCTAAAGCTTGGTCTGAAGGAAAGTTTTACAACGAAGTAGTTCCTGTTGAAATTCCGCAACGTCGTGGCGAACCGATTATATTTTCTAAAGATGAAGAATTCACAAATGTGAAATTAGATAAAATTCCGGCTTTAAATGCAGTATTTACCAAAGAAGGAACTGTAACTGCGGCCAATGCTTCAACGATTAATGACGGCGCAGCCGCTTTGGTTTTAATGAGTGAAGAAAAAGCACAAGCTTTGGGTTTAAAACCTTTGGCTTACATCAAATCATATGCTGATGCCGCACAAGAACCAAAATGGTTTACCACTACCCCGGCAAAAGCTTTACCAAAAGCCCTAGACAAAGTAGGTTTATCAATAGCTGATGTAGATTATTTCGAATTCAACGAAGCGTTTGCTGTTGTTGGTTTGGCGAATGCCAAAATCTTAGGATTAGACAACGACAAAGTAAATGTAAACGGTGGCGCCGTTTCTTTAGGTCATCCACTAGGATGTTCGGGAGCAAGAATCATCGTAACATTAATCAATGTTTTAGAACAAAACAATGCCAAAATCGGAGCCGCAGCTATCTGTAATGGTGGTGGTGGTGCTTCAGCCATAGTAATAGAAAGAATTTAAAATAATTACGAATTACGAATTATGAATTACGGTTAAACCAATTCATAATTCGTAATTTATAATTCATAATTGACCTAGATGTTTGCCATTTGTAACCTTGCTATAATTCCTTTACGAGCCGAACCGAGTGATCGAAGCGAAATCGTTTCGCAAGTCTTGTTTGGTGAGCATTTTGAAGTTTTGGAAAAGCAAAACCAATGGGCAAAAATCAAACTGCAATATGATGATTACGAAGGTTGGGTTGATTCTAAGCAATACCAAGTCATTTCAGAAAAAAACTTCACGGATTTATCTAAGGATGCTATTATTCTTAATGCTGATTTGGTAGAATATGTAACCAATGCCAAAAACATGTTGTTGCCTATTCCGCTTGGTGCTTCGTTATCATTTTTGAATCATAGCGAAATCAATGTTGAAGGCTTTGAATTTGAAGGTTTGAGAACCAGCGGTGTCAAATCAAAATCCGATTTGATTGCTACCGCTTATATGTATTTGAACGCACCTTATCTTTGGGGTGGCAAAACACCTTTTGGAATTGACTGTTCCGGTTTTACACAAATGGTTTACAAACTGAACGGCTATCATTTGTTGCGCGATGCTTCCCAGCAATCCGGTCAAGGCGATGCTTTGAGTTTTATTGAAGAAAGCGAACCCGGAGATTTGGCTTTCTTTGACAATGAAGAAGGAAAAATTATTCACGTTGGCATTATGATGGAAAACAACTACATCATCCACGCTAGCGGCAAAGTCAGAATCGACAGATTAGACCATTTAGGAATTTACAATGCTGAACAAAACAGACATACTCATCGTCTGAGAGTTATCAAGAAAATTATTTAAACCAAAACTTTTTGTTTTGGTTTTTTTATTTAAATTTAGATTTCTAAATCCTTCAAAATGAAATCCATCAGCAAAATTTTGTTTTTAACTTTAGGCATACTTTCGGTAAGCTGTATCAAAGAAAAAAACGGGGAAACCACCGATTCTCGCTACCAACCCAAAGAATTCGTAGAAGTAAAACATCCGGACTGGAGCAAAAATGCTACTATTTACGAAGCCAACATTCGTCAATTTACACCGGAAGGCACATTCAAAGCTTTTGAAGCTCATTTACCCAGAATAAAAGCGATGGGAATTGATATCATTTGGCTAATGCCGATTCATCCGATTGGGGTTGAAAAACGTAAAGGAACATTAGGCAGCGAATATTCGGTAAAAGATTATTATGGGGTCAATCCTGAATTTGGAACCAAAGAAGATTTCAAACATTTGGTAGACAAAATCCACAGTATGGGCATGTATATCATCATTGATTGGGTTGGGAATCACTCATCGTGGGATAATCAATTAGTGAAAGACCATCCGGATTGGTATACTAAAACCGAAGAAGGTAATTTCCAACCAACGCCATGGTATGATTGGGATGATGTAATCGACTTTGATTATGACCAACCCGAACTTCGAAAATACATGACCGAAGCTTTAGTGTATTGGGTAAAAGATTTCAATATTGATGGTTACCGATGCGATACGGCGGGCTTTATTCCGACTGATTTTTGGGACAATGCTCGAGTCGAAATGGATGCAGTAAAACCCGTTTTCATGTTGGGCGAATGGGAATCTCGTGATTTGCACAAAAAGGCTTTTGACATGACCTATTCTTGGACATTATTCGATAAAATGGTTGCCGTAACCCGTGATAAAAAAAGCATGGGAGGATTGGTCGAATATATGGCGCACGATGTAAGCACTTTTCCACGCGATGGCTACAGAATGCTTTTCACCGATAACCATGATATGAATTCTTGGAACAACAATATGGAATACAATTTCGGAGACGGATTGGGAGCTTCCATAGTTTTAACCGGAACAATCAACGGAATGCCGTTGGTTTACGGCGGACAAGAAGCCGGATTAGACCGTTCACTCAAATTTTTCGACAAAGATTTAATCGATTGGAGTAAAATGCCCTATGAAGGATTATTCAAAAAACTATTTGACCTAAAACATCGCAATCATGCTTTATGGAATGGTGAACATGGCGGCATCATGGTTCGAATTTATAGCGATAAAATGGAACAAGTGATTTCATTTTCGCGAACAAAAGACAAGGATAAAGTGATTGTGGTTATGAATTATAGTGACCAGCCAACCACTGTAAAACTCAATTCCAAATTCCAAAAAGGAAACTATACTGAAGTGTTTTCAGGCAAAAAAATTGCTCTCTTAGGCGATGACGTATTCACACTAAAATCTTGGGAATATATGGTTTTGGAAAAATAAAAAAAGCCCTAATAAATCGGGGCATTTAATTTATAAAGTCTTAGTCTATTTCAACAAAAAGTTCAAACCAACATTGATACTAGAACGACTATTAGTAACCCTAGAGTAATCATTTTGCTTGAAAATATCATTTAATCCACCTTGACCTTCATACTCAAAGAATAATTGTAGTTTATCGTTTAGCGGGATTTTAACGCCAATGCCGAGTGCCAAACCAAAATCTGTTGTATTGAACGCATCAGTAACATCTGTTCCAAATCTGCTTTCTTCTGCATTAAGTAAAAATCCAACATAAGGTCCGAATTCCAAGAACCAATTCCTTTTATTACCAAAATGCCAATTGGCCATTACCGGAACGGTTAAATAATTCACATTGAAATCGGTTATGTAATCAAATCCGTCAACATCTTCAATAAAACCATTATCCCAACCTTTTTGGTCATAAATTAATTTTGTTTTGATACTCCAAGTATTCGAAAAATAATAATCCATCGAACCGGCCAAGTTCATTCCTGAACCGTTATCCGCTGAAAATTCTGAATCTGAAACTGTAGAGCTATTATACCCAATATTGAAACCAAATTCAACATCACCTTTTTTCTGAGCCGAAACATAGGAGGTCAAGCCTAATGCTAAAATCAATGTTAATGCAACTTTTTTCATGTTTATTTTGTTTTTAGTGATTCAAAAATAATCTTTTAGGAAGAAAAATATATGGCCTTTTAAATTTCTTTTAAAACTTTAACTAAATAGTCAATTTCTTCTTTGGTGTTGTAATGACTGAATGAAATACGTAAACTCGGTTTTACCAAATCTTCCTTCAATAGCATTTCAGCCAAAACATGAGAAGGTCTAACACTACCACTTTGACAAGCACTACCTCGAGAAACCGCGATACCTTTCATATCAAGGTTGAACAAAATCATAATGGTTTTTTCGGGAGAAAAAGGCAATACTACATTGAGTATATTATAAAAAGTATCCGCTCCATTTTGTTTTACTGATGGAAAAGCAATTTGCAACTGATTAGAACAATACTGTTTCAAGTCAGCAATATAGTTTCTTTCTGTCTCCAAATGATCATAAGACAACTGCAAGGCTTTGGCCATACCGGCAATTTGATGGACAGATTCGGTTCCGGCGCGCCAACCTTTTTCTTGTTCGCCACCAAACAACATAGGCTGCAACACCAAATTTTTCCGAACAAACGCGAAACCAATTCCTTTTGGACCATGAAATTTGTGTGCACTGGCTACTAAAAAATCTATTGGTAATTGTTGTAAATCCAATTCGGTTTTGCCAACAGATTGCACCGTATCACAATGGAACAAAGCTTTACTTAGGTGACACAACGCTCCTATTTTGGCAATATCATGAATCACTCCGGTTTCGTTATTGACATGCATCAAAGTAACCAATGTCTTGGTTTCAACCGAAAGCAAATCGGCCAACTGAGTGTAATCTAAACTACCGTCTTGCAACACTTTTACAAAGTCGACTTCAATATTAAATTCCTCTTGCAAAGCTTGTACAGTGTACAAAGTCGCATGATGCTCAACTTTGGAAGTAATGATTCTTTTGACGCTGAAATCTTTGACCGAACTTCTCAAAATCCAATTCGTGGCTTCGGTTGCGCTTGAAGTAAAGATGATTTCCTGGGCATTGCAGTGCAAACATTTGGCTATGGTTTTCCGGGAAGTTTCTATCAAGGCTTTGGCACTTCTGCCAACACTGTGCGTGGAAGAAGGATTACCGAAATCAGATTGCATCACGCTAACCATTTCATCAATAACTTCCTGACGAATGGGCGTTGTTGCGGCATTATCGAGATATACTTTTTGCATGTTGCAAATATAAAAAAGTACTGTCCTAATAAAATGATAAAAGATAAATTTAATAGTATAAAAAACTTATTTTTGCTAAAAATTTCTATACCAATGAAACGAATTTTAGGGTTATTAGCCGTAGTTTTATTTATCAATGCTTGTGATGATGGTGATTTAACTGTTGACACTATTGACTTCGCCGATGTACCGGTTCAAAAATGTTCTCAAAAAGACATTCTATATAAAATAAGCGACAACAAAATGTTAATCTTAGCCATTCCGGCTGCGACTTTTGTGAATGATGAAACGCCGGATAACGATCCTATTGAAGTGCAAATCAGCGGCAATATCGATGTGGTTTACAGACAATATAACGGAACACCGACTGATGCTAACATTTGTGATATAGTTACAGCGGCAACGCCCAATTTGTCGGAGGAATGGAATGCTACTTCGGGAACTATTTTAATCACTTCTACCGCTATAAAAACGGTAAATTCAACTACCGGAATAACCCAAATTACCGGTTACAGACATTACATCGTTTTTGAAGACATTGTCTTTTTAAAGCCAGATGGTACAACCCAAACTTATGCCGGAAACTCTTTTGTATTTGGGAATTATAACGCCAGTCAAAGTCCGCTAGCCTTCGGATTTAACGAAGAAGCCGCCATAAGCACTTGCTCAGGTGACAATCGAATATTTAACTTTAACAGTAGTGAAGTTTTTATTTTAGATTTAGCTGATTTTGCTACGCTATTCCAAAATGTGGAAACCACAGAGCCGCGAATTGCCTATATCAGTGCCACCAATAAAGTCAACTACCGATTGTATTCGGGTACGATTAACAACGCCTACTTTTGTACAACACCTGTGCCGAGTACGCCAACGCTCACAGAAAACAATTGGTTAGCCAATGATGGTGATGTTGCTGACGGTACCGGAATAATCAGTGTGACGACAACTCAGCCTTCTCTGGGCGTTTTTGAACACACCATTCGCTTGAAAAAAGTAACCATGACTAAAGGAAACAGTGATTTTTATTTAGGTGATGATTATTTGTACGGAAAAATAGTTACCCCTTAATTGAAAGTTAAAACCACTTTCTGTGCTTTAGATTTTCTTATTTTTACAAAAAAACAAACATGCCAAACGACTGTATAAGCTATCAAAAATCAGGATATTTCACTAAATTAATCGTTGATTATTTAGAGGAGAAGCCTGAACTGAAAGCCTTGTACAATCGGTTTCCTACTGTTGACAATTTCAAATTACAAATTGAGGAAAAAGAGCAAAATTTCAATGACAATTTCAAAAGGCAGATTTTAGTTACCGCTTTAGAAAAGCAATACCAAGGATTTGAAATATCGGAAAATACTAAAGTCAATATTTCGCAACTATCCAACCCTAAAACCTTTACTATTACTACCGGACATCAGTTGAATTTATTCACCGGACCATTGTATTTTTTGTATAAGATTGTTTCGGTAATCAATCTTTGCGAAGATCTAAAACAAGCTTATCCTCAACATAATTTTGTTCCCATTTATTGGATGGCGACGGAAGACCACGATTTTGAAGAAATCAATTATTTTCATTTTAAAAACGTAAAAATCAAGTGGGACAGAGAAAGTTTTGGTCCGGTTGGCCGACTTTCTACAGCAGGTTTAGAAGAAGTTTATGAAGTTTTTGCTAAAGAGTTAGGCTGGGGTGAGAATGCCGCTTATTTGAAGAATCTATTTGACAATAGTTACCTTAAACACTCTAATTTGGCCGACGCTACAAGGTATTTAGCCAACGAATTGTTTAAAGATAAAGGTTTGGTGATCCTTGATGGAGATGATGTGGCGTTGAAACAATTGTTTGCCCCTTTTGTTAAAGAAGAATTGCTCCACCAAACGTCTTTTCAAAATGTAACCAAAACCAACGAAGCGCTACAAGATTATTCGATTCAAGTCAATCCCAGAGCAATCAATCTTTTTTATATAGAAGATACTATCCGCGAACGCATAGTTTTTGAGGATAACCTATACAAAGTCAACAATACCAATTTGTCTTTTTCCGAAAGTGAAATTCTAACCCTTTTAGAAACCAATCCGGAAAAATTCAGTCCGAATGTAATTGTACGACCGCTTTATCAAGAAGTCATTTTGCCCAATCTGTGCTACATTGGCGGCGGCGGTGAAATTGCTTATTGGTTACAATTAAAAGCCAATTTTGAAGTGAATAAAGTTACGTTCCCGATACTTTTAGCCCGCAATTCTGTGCTAATAGCTACCGAAAAACAAGTCCAAAAAGCAGATAAGCTTCAACTTACTTGGGCGGATTTATTTAGCAACCAACAAACTTTGTTTGATAAAAAGACACAAGAATTCTCCCAATTCAACCTTGATTTCACGGCACAAAAAGAGCATTTGAAAAAACAGTTTGAAGCTTTAAATCAAATGGCGTCACAAACCGATAAATCCTTTAGTAATGCTGTAAAAGCTCAGGAAGTTAAACAACTCAAAGGTTTGGAAAACTTGGAAAAACGTTTTCTCAAAGCCGAGAAAAAAATTCATGCGGAAAAATTAGATCGCATCCTTCAATTGCAAAACGAGTTGTTCCCCAACCAATCACTTCAGGAGAGAAGAAACAACTTTAGCGAGTTTTATCTCGAAAACAGTAATTTACTGAAAGACAAACTCTTTAATGAATTAAAGCCGTTAAAAGCCCATTTTACTGTAATTACCCTTTAGTTTTCAACACGAAAACGTTTTCGTTGTGCATTAAATTCATAATGTTAATTTTGTTTTATTAATTTTAACTAAATAATATTAAACTAAACCATTATGAAAAAACAATTACTCATACTCATCACCCTCTTCTTTTGCATTCAATTCAATTATGCTCAGGTAATTTCAATGATTGGAAGCACTAGTCCATCTGGAAGTTGGACTGTAGATACCAATATGAATACTACTGACAATGTGACTTATACATTGAACAACGTTACAGTAACAACCGCCACTGATCCTTCGAGTACCGGCTTGAAATTTCGCCAAAACGCAGATTGGGCTGTTAACTGGGGTTCCGCAAATTTCCCTTCGGGAACTGCGACTCAAAATGGTGCTAACATCATGACCCAAGCAGGAACCTACGACGTCACTTTTAACAGAGTAAACGGCACCTATACGTTTATACCTTCGGGATTTACAAACATTGGAATTTGGGGACCGGCAGTAGACGCGGTAAACGGTTTTGGTGGTCCAGACGTGGATATGGTAACCACTGACGGAATCAATTACACGCTCTCAGGATTTACTTTTACTACTGGTACTGCTTATTTTCGTTTTGATGAAAACGGTTCAAACACTTGGGGAAGTACTGCTTTTCCAGCAGGAACAGCTGTTCAAGGCGGTCCATCGATACAAGTTGCGGGCGGCGAATGGTTTGTTACGTTCAACAAAAACACTGGAGTTTATACATTTGCATATCCAAGCGTAGGGATTTTGGGAACGGCAACCTCTGTTGGTTGGGGAAGTGATATCGATTTAAATACAACGGATGGATTTAGCTATACGATTTCTAATTTAGCATTAACCGATGGTGTAGTGAAATTTAGAAAGGATAATGCATGGGATATTAATTGGGGATCATTAGATTTTCCAACGGGAACCGGCGTACAAAATGGAGCAGAAATTCCGGTAACTGCCGCAACTTATGATATTACTTTTGATAAAAGCACAGGAAATTATGCTTTTACTAATACGTTATCCAATCCTCAAAATTCGATTTCGAAAGCAAAAATCTATCCAAATCCATCGAATACTATCTGGAATCTGTCGCATAGCATAACAATTGACAGTGTTGAACTTTATGATGTGACTGGCAAAGTAATTCAAAGTTTTAAGCCAAATGCTAACCAATACGAATTGGATGGATGTGAGTTAAGTCATGGCGTTTACTTTGTAAAAATAAAATCAGGAGCAGATTTTGCCGTGCAGAAAATTATCAAAAATTGACAACTGTTGTTTTTTTATAATGATTTAAAAACGTTACTTTTGCACCCGAATTTAAAATCATTTATATCAAAATGGCAACAAACAGAACTTTTACCATGATTAAGCCTGATGGCGTTGAAAACGGACACATCGGTGGAATATTAAATATGATTACTGAAGGTGGTTTCAGAATTGTATCAATGAAATTAACTCAGTTGACTGTAGCGGACGCTCAAAAATTCTATGCTGTTCACTCGGCTCGTCCATTTTTTGGAGAATTAGTAGAATTCATGACTCGCGGACCAATCGTTGCAGCAATCTTAGAAAAAGAAAATGCAGTAGAAGATTTCAGAACTTTAATTGGTGCTACCAATCCTGCTGATGCCGCTGAAGGTACTATCCGTAAAAAATATGCGACTTCAATCGGAGAAAATGCCGTTCACGGTTCAGACTCTGACGAGAACGCAGCTATCGAAGGTGCTTTTCACTTTGCCGGCAGAGAGCAATTCTAGTAGTGAGTTAGGAGTTTTCAGTTGGGAATATCTCAACTGTATAAGTATAGAATCCCGTTTCTTTTGAGACGGGATTTTTTATATAAATTATATGTAAAAATAGTACCGAAGAGTGTCACGATTAAAATTAATCGATGTAAAACTTAGCTCGTCCGTATGACAAAAAGCAGAACACAAATAATCCTAATTCGCTCAAAATCAGCAAAATTGTTCATAAAAAATGCTTTTATTTAATCGTCGATGTAATTAATTTTACTACATTTAATGTCAATTTTTAAATTTATTGGCAATGAAAACTTTATCCATTACTATCGCGTTTGTCGCGGTTATGGTTGGGGTTTCGTGTAGTGATTCCGAAACCGGTACGATTACTACTGCACAGCAAAATGAGCAGGATGCACAACGACTTTCATTAGTTTCTACAACATTAGCACAAACAGACCTAAGACTTTATTACAATGAAAATGTCTTTAGGATTAATCTAACCAGACTCTCTCGACAATCAACGGCTTCAGTTTTAGCCAGCGGAGCACCTATCAGTAAAATTTTTACCGTAGCTGAATTATCATACCCGCAACCTTATTATTTAGTCTTAGATTCTAATAATAACGGAGCACCTTACGTGTATTGCATGGTATACCTGATTAAGTTTGAAGATGGCTATCCACCACATCAATTTTACTCAATGGCTGCCATAGATGCTGCGATTAACTCGGGAGAGATTATTGTTGAAAACACTGAAAGACTTCATAAGTGCCTATTTTTATGATGCTTACTCCCTAAATAAGTATAATAACCTAACTCAATAGTAAATATTTAAAACACAAAAGCACCTTATTGGTGCTTTTGTGTTTTATGGTTTTGGTACAGAATTTATCCTGTCATTTCGTGTAAGACTTACATCGTTCTCCCTGTATATACATTTTCAAGCTATTAAAATGAATGGTGAACGGAACTGTTTTCCAATAACTTTCGTCTTCATTTTCAGGATTAGTGTATAAATACCAAAGCGTGTAAGCGGCATTGTCAAACCCTTTCTCAAGTATAGGCTCGCCGGCTTCATTACACTCTATGCCCCAAGTGACCGCTTTTTTAGGCTGTTCGTGCAATTGGTAAAAACCAGTGCCGTTGGCGTTTAATTCTACTGTAGGCTCGGCTCCATTAAAAAAATAAGTCCCGGCAATGGGATAACCAATATCAGTAGTAAGATAATGAATACCATCTTTGGCTTCAATTTTAGTCTGAGCAAAACTGTTGGCTACAAAAACCAACCAAACAAAAAGGAATAACGTTTTTGACTTCATACACTTTAAATTTACTTTGAAATAAAAATAAAAACTATTCAAAGTCGTTCATCGTTGCCTTACAATTAGTTATGAACAGTTTAGGTGACCAAATGTTGATTTCTTAAAAAAAAACACTTTTCAACGGTAGGGTATTTAAAGTTAATCTTGTTTAATAACAAATTCTAAATTTAAATGGTATGAAAAAATTAAAAAATTTATTAGGGATTATCGTTTTGGTAATCGTATTGGCTTCTTGTTCAAATGATAGCGGAAGCAATCAAAACAGTGTGAATATTGTTGCCAGAGCAACTTACTCACCATCGGCTAACAGAACCTCTTTAAATGGTGATGTGGTTTTAACCAGCTTTAAAATCAACTTGAGAGAAATTGAATTTGAATTTGCTGAAGGGAGCGATGATAACGACGATGACAACTCTAACGGTGATTCTGATGATGATGGTTTTTACGACAGCGATGATGAGTTTGAATTATACGGTCCGTTTGAATTAGACCTTTTAAACCAAAATGCGCCTATTACTA
This sequence comes from Flavobacterium sp., assembly GCF_046296355.1. Lineage (GTDB taxonomy): Bacteria > Bacteroidota > Bacteroidia > Flavobacteriales > Flavobacteriaceae > Flavobacterium. Next base: position 24,733 of record NZ_JBKBLM010000005.1, on the reverse strand, counting down.
CAGTAACTGTTCCTAACGGTACTTATGAAGAAGTAGAATTTAAATTACACAAAAGTACCAATAGTGCTTCTGCTATGTTCAACAAATCTGTTGAAATTACCGGAACCATTAACGGAACTCCATTTATCTTTTGGCACGACATAGACGAAGACTTCGAAATTGACTATGAAGACGCCAACCAAAACTTAGTAATAAGCAACAATTCTTATGATTTAGTATTCAATTTTGATTTAAACCAAGTGTTGAGTTTGGTTGACCTAAGCAGTGCTGTTGACGGCGATGGTGATGGTGTTATCGAAATTGGTCCAAATGATACCGACGGCAACCAAGCTTTAGCTAACCTTTTAGAGGACAGCATAGAAGATTCTTGCGACTTGGACGATTAATGTTAATTTGAGATTAGAGTTAAGTTTGGCCCCAACGTAGTTAAAGACGTTGGGGCTTTTTTTAGTAGTAATTTGATTCTCAAAGGTTTTAAAATATAAGTTTACCATTAGCGCTGTAGAACATATTCTACAAGCATTATTAAAATGTATTACACCCTAATAGCTTAAAGAGACTTACTTTTGTATGGTAAATTAAATTAAAAAATTAATTTTGCCGCCCCAACTCTTTAACGTTTGTTTATACCTACAGCGAACAAATTTTAAAAAGCTCCATATTGAACGCTATCTATCTTAAAAAACTAAAGTTTGAGGATCGAAAAGTCGTGCATTACACTTTACTGGTATGCATTATTCTTTTACAGCTTATTGCTGTGATCATTTGGTATAACGAAACCGCTAACGAAACCAAAGTTGACAAGTCTTTCGATAACATTGATTATGCCAATGTAGTTAACGGTTTTACCGGTAAGTTAAACATTACGATTATCCAATCGCAGGAGTATTTTAACGATTACATTAGTACCAAAAATCCTAATGCTTTAGACAGTTATTTGGGTTCGTTAAAACAAACAAGTTCGCTAATCGACAGTTTAACACTTACTTCTAAGAACCAAGAAGCTTTTAAAACACTTTTGTCCAAAAGAGATAAAGCCACCGCTGATATTCTACTCATAAAATCTTCTATAGATTCTGTAATCAACAGGCAAATTCATCCCAATCATGAAGATGTGGTAGCGCCATTCCGATTTGACCGTCTGAACTACAACAAAGTGCTCGATAGTATCGATACCAATACTTCCATCAAAATAGACAGTATTTCAAGAAAAGGACTATTAGCCCGATTATTAGCTGCTTTTTCGGGTAAAATTGAAATTCAAAAAGAACAGCTCAATACGGTTATTACTATGAAATACAAGGACAAAGTAAAAACCGGCACGCTCGAAGAGCAAATGAAATACTTGATTTTAACCAGTAATAAATACTATGCTGCAGAGTTTGGCAAACTACAATCGGCTTTCCTCAACTTGAGAAAAAAAGACATTGAGTTGCTCAAATTCAACACCGAACTGTTGTTGATGAGTCAGGCAACTCTACCCGATTTTACCAATGCCGCACAAGATTTGAAACTCAACAGTCAGCAGGATTTAAAAGACCAATTGACAACCAACAAAGCCATTAGAAATTATTCGATAGTGGCTATCATTGTTTTGATGTTTGTAATCTCGCTAATTTTGTTCGGATTTACACGCTTGGCTTTTGAGTATGAAAAAAGATTGACTACTGCACAGGAAAAAATTCGACAAAGTCTCAACTTTAAGAATAGAATTATGGGAATGATTAGCCACGAGATTCGCTCACCGCTGAACATTATCGCCATTTACAGTCAAAAGATAAGTGCAACAGTTAAAGACAATGAGGTGAAAGAAACCTTTCAATCAGTTCAGTTCACCACCAATTCTTTGTTGTTATTGTCCAATCAAATATTAGAATATTCTAAAGACGAAAACCATCGTCTTACTTTAAAAAACAAAAACTTTAATCTCAAAACTGAGCTGGAACAAATCATAACCGCCATGACCTCATTGGCCGAAAGCAAAGGCAACAAAATAAAGTTAAGCTCAAATATAGACATTGATCATGAAGTGTATTCGGATGTGGCTAAAATTCACCAATTGTTTTACAACATTATAGGCAACGCCAACAAGTTTACCGATAAAGGTTTAATCAAAATAACTCTCAACCAAGACAACGCTTCAGACTATGAAGTAAACCTACAAGTGACTGTTGAAGACAACGGCATAGGAATTGCAGCAAGCGATTTGGCCAACATCTTCGAATCTTATTATCAAGGAACGGTTTCTAATAACGTTAATGATTTAGGCGTAGGTTTAGGATTAAATCTTTGCAAGGAAATCGTAGAATTATTTGAAGGAAAAATTGAGGTGGAAAGCCAAGAAGGCAAAGGAACCAAAGTGAGTTTCGATTTGGCTTTAAGCAAAGTTTAGACAGCACAATTCAATTGAGCGGAAAGAAAAATTAATAACGTAACGTATCATTAAAATGAAGCCGACACAAAATTTCACTTTTTTAATTGCAGACGATCACAGCATTGTCAGACAAGGCGTTTCTTTATTAATTAAAGAATTGTTTTTTAATGCCAAAATTCATCAGGCAGGCAATTTTAAAGACACACTCAAAATTCTGAGAGAAACCAAAATTGACTTGCTCGTACTAGACATCAACTTTCCGGATGGCAATAGTTTAAACATCATAGCCGAAACCAAAAACATCCAACCCGATATTAAAATATTAATCTTCTCGGCCTATGACGAAGATATTTATGCACTCCGTTACTTGAATGCCGGTGCTTCGGGCTATTTGAACAAAGGAAGCAACGAGGAAGAAATGAAGCAAGCCTTGAAAAGTATGATTGTTTCGGGCAAATACATAACCCAAAACATCAAAGACCGCATACTCGATTCATACATCTCTAAAAAACCCATCAATCCTTTAGAATTATTGTCTAACCGTGAAGTCGAAGTAGCGCGATTGCTCATCAAAGGCTACGGAAATATGGAAATTGCCGAATATTTAAACGTAAAGAAATCTACAGTCAGTACTTTTAAAAACAGAATCTTTGAAAAACTTGAGATTGACAATTTGGCCGATTTGATTGATTTCTTTCATTTATACAATTAAATAAACTCTCGGTTTTTTGACTTCAAAAGCCGGTTTACGAGCCTAACCGATTACATGAAAAGCAACCCCAAAAAGGTTGCTTTTTTTGTAGAAGCAATTCTACAACAAACCCTTGCCTATTCTACAAATAACTCCTTTTCATTGCTTTAGATTTGCCTAAAGATTGAAAGCAAAATGTTTTCAAGGATTTGGGTTTATAACAAACATTAATCAGGGTTAGTTTTAAATAAATGATTGTGGGTTTCCTTAAAAATCCTACTCGGCTAAAAATTGTCTATTAAAGAATTAGGCCAGTAGGATTTCTTAAGGATGAATCGTAAGGAAATGATTAACTCTTTTGTCATGAACAATACAATGATGCACAAAAAAACCGTTTCAGTAATTAGCTATTTGACTATAATAGGTTGGATAATAGCTTTTATAAACTATCGAAATGGAGCAAAATCGTCCTTGGCTAAGTTTCATTTGGAACAATCATTTGGCTTAGCTATAATGGTAATTGTGACCAATATCATAATGACTATACCCATTTATTTTGACTCTTTCTTTATTCTATTATTAATTATTAACAACATGGGATTGGTTATACTTTGGATTGCCGGATTAATAAGTGCCTACTATGGTGTGAGACTACCATTGCCATTTATTGGATTTTATTTCAAAGATAAATTTCGATTTATCCAATAAAGTTAACCATCCCATTTTTTAAAATACAAAGTCTCCTTATGATTGACCAGATTAACAAGCTGATACAAATAAACTTGTTGCTTTTCTTAAACGCTAAGCAAAAAACGATGATACTCCAAGATTTTAAAAATCACGAAGGAAGTCCGCTTCCCGGTGCTAAAATGTTAGCCGAAATAATGCAACAAAAAGAATTGATAAAAACCCATTCGGAAAAAGAATACTGTTACGAACTAACCGAATTAGGAAAATGCATAGCCGAAACCGGCGGTTGGCTAAACCATGTAGAAAAACTGAAAATAGCCAAACCACAAAACAATTTAAAATTGAACCAAAGACCACAAAACAAATCCCGAAGATTAAACGTAGAATTAATCATCGCCGGAATTATAGTAGTGTTTCTGAGTTGTTTGATTGTCTCTTGTATTTAAATCCTGTTTGCCTTTTTGACTGAACAATATCTAATCTGCCTAAAAGCTCTGATAGCCTAAACTATTGGAGCTTTTTTTGTAAAAAGTACTTTGATACAAAACCACTAAGGATTATGGAAAAACATCGTACTTAAAAAATTTCTAACATTTTATTATCTTAGCCTTAACTAAAACCATACTGTATGAAAATCCCATTCCTACTCTTAGCCTTTTTATTTGCTTTTACAACCGCACAAAGTCAAACCATTGATGAAGCCTTAATTACCGGAAAATGGAAAGTAAAAAAAGCCACTGCACTCAAAAATGCCGACAAACCCGAAACCAAAGAGCTGGTTACAGGTTTTCAAAAAGCTACTTATCATTTTAATGCTGACCACAGCTTCACCTTTGAAACCAAAAGCAACACCAAAATGATGGAACAACTCGAAAAATTGTTCCAAAACAACAAATGGATATTCGACAAAAAGAAAAAGCAAATCAAAGTCGGACTCAAAAAAGAAGGCTATTCCAACATAACGTTTATTGTGAGTATAAAAGATAAAAAAATCATTTTTCTCATTGACGATGCCCAGATTGAAATGGTCATGAAGAAACACTAACGAGTATGATAATATCATAACTATTCACTAAAATTATATAACACTTTACCCAATCTTTTAATTGAATTTTACTACTATGAAAAAGTATCTCATAGTGGTAATTCTTGGGTTAACCTTTTGGTCTTGCCAACAGGAAAAAACGGTTGTAGTCAAAAAAGTTGTACCCGAAAGACGCCAACCCAAAGCCATAACATACCAATGGCAAAACACAAAAGATTGGTTGGCCAAAACATCGGACAGCAGTGCAATTGATATCGCTTTAGCGGTGAACCGTACCGACAAAGCTAACTTCATCAAAATGGATTCGGTGGTGATTCCAACCGATTTAACCGGTGATATTGCTTATTATCTTCCGTTTCCTTTTGAAGTAAAAGCCTTGGAAGAAGTCAACAAAATCATTTTTTTTTCTTATCCGACACAAACTTTTGCCACCTATGAAAATGGTCAATTAACCTACACCGGTCCAACCAATATGGGTCGGAAAAAAGACCAAACACCTACCGGTCTTTTCTTTACCAATTGGAAAGCCGAAGAAACCACAAGCACTTTCAACGATGAGTGGGATTTGAAATGGAATTTTAATATCGCTAACAAATTAGGCGTTGGTTGGCATCAATATGAATTGCCCGGTTATCCGGCTTCGCATTCTTGTTTGCGCCTTTTGGAAAAAGATGCACAGTATCTTTATGATTGGGCTGACCAATGGGTTTTACTAGATGATGAAACGGTTTCGGTTAAAGGTACACCGGTTGTAATTTATGGGGCTTATGATTTTGAGGCTGAAAAACCATGGTCACAATTGGTCACCAATCCCAAAGCATTAAACACCACAGAAGATGAAATCACAAAACAAGTAACGCCATTTTTAAAAAACATTTTGGTACAACAACAAAAAAGAGTTCAATACCAAGGAAAAAAATAAGTCAAAATCAAATACCACAATTGCGAGAGAAGCATTCCTAAATGGGATGCTTTTTTTGTGCTAATATTATTTTGCTTATTTTTGGGTAAACCAATACCACCTATTTTGCTCAAACTAAAACCATACAAAGAACTTATCAGTTATGCGGTTGCCATGGCTGTATTGCTCTTATTGTTGCGTTGGTTAGAATTTCGCTTTTTGGTTTTAGGACATCAATATGAAATTTACATCGGTATCATTGCGTTGCTCTTTCTGCTGTTTGGCATTTGGCTTGCCAATAAAATTACCAAACCCAAAGTAGAAACCATAGTAATCGAAAAAGAAATTCGCTTACCTATCCAAAACTTCATTCTAAACGAAACCGAATTACACCAAAGAAACATTAGCAAACGAGAACTAGAAGTATTAACGTTAATGGCCAAAGGGTTGAGCAATCAGGAAATCGCAGAACAGTTGTTTGTTTCCCTCAATACCATTAAAACACACAGCGCCAAACTCTTTGAAAAACTTGAAGTCAAGCGAAGAACACAAGCCATTGAAATAGCCAAGAAATTACAACTCTTGCCTCCTACTTTAGGATGATTTTTCAAAAATCACCCAAAAGGATGAGTGCAGAAATCGCACAAAAACTAACCTTTGCAACCTAATCAAAAACTAAAATTATGAAAAAAATTATTATTACTAACGGACTTATCGCCGGCGCTATAGTAACCGCTTTTATGGTGTATAGTACTATTGAAATGCAAAAACCCGACTTTCAACCAAGCATGGTTCTCGGTTACGCCGGAATGCTTATTGCCTATGTCTTTGTCTTTTTAGGGATTAAAAACTACCGCGACAATCATAATAATGGTGTGATTACTTTTGGACAAGGTTTTAAAATTGGAATGCTTATTTCGTTGATTGCTTCAACAATTTATGTCGGCGTTTGGTTAATCGAATACTACTGCTTCTTTCCCGATTTTATGGAGAAATTTTCTGCCATGAGCCTCAAAAATCTTAACAAAACAACCATGACAGCGGCGGAAATCAAAGCCAAAACCGATGAAATCAATATGTTTAAAGAATGGTATAAAAATCCTATTTGGGTTATCCTTCTTACTTATGCTGAAATATTAATACCAATAGGATTATTAGTTCCGGTAATTAGCGCCTTAATCTTAAAACGAAAAACGGTAGCGACTGAGACAATATAACACTCGCCTATTTTTGTTTAAAACAAAATCATCCTCAAAACTTCTTGAGGATTTTTTTATATATTTATAAAACCAAAATTCAAAACATGAATCCTGATATTCAAAACTATCATAACATTCAAGAACCCAATTACAAGGTCATTTGCGACAAACTAGCCGAGATTATCCTTAAAAATTTACCCGATGCAGAGCACAAAGTCTGGCATGCACATCCCGTTTGGTTTATAGACGGCAATCCGATTTTAGGTTATGACAAACTAAAATATGGTTTGCGCTTGATGTTTTGGAGTGGCGTAACTTTTGAAGAAACCAACTTAAAACCGGGAAGCGGAAAATTCAAAGATGCATCAATCACTTACACCTCAATTGATCAACTCAATTTTGAAGACATTGAACGTTGGCTCCAAAAAGCTAAAGACATTCAATGGGATTATAAAAATATAGTGAAACGAAAAGGTGTATTAGAACGACTGAAATAAATAAAATTATTTTTACTAATCAGAATTTGTAACCTTTAAATAATCAGGAAACAACAGTGATGTCGGAACCTGTAGTGGAAGAAAAACCAAAACATGATACCGAAGATAAAGAAAATAATCTTCAAATTCAACTAATAAAAAACGCCGGTTCTATTGAATCGGCGTTTCGTTTTTTATAAAAAGCTAAACTGCTTTTCTGTCGATTCCAAATAAGCGATTCTCGCAAATCTACCGTGATGCGTGATAGATGCCGGATGCAATTTGCCTTCGACTATGTCAAACCAATAGGGAATGCCGTTTTGCTTTTGGACTGCATCCCGACTTTCCAAATGTTGAATGGTTTCAAATCCATCTCTCGAGGTAACTGCAATGGTATAAATAAAATCGGAAGTGATTTGCGTTTGGGTAAAATATTTATAGGTACCGAAATCAACTTCACCGGCTTCACAAACAAAGCATTTCGGATTAAAAAATCGCTCTCCGGTTTGCCTGTTGTAGATTTTATAAGCCGCTTCTTTCCTACTCCATAAATTCCAAACCATCTGTTCAGAATCTTCTGAATTTAGAATAAGTTTTTGTTCATCTTCAGTAAAAAGTTTGTCTAAAAAACCCTTGCGTTGCCAATTGCTTTCCTTTTTGGCTTTCGCCAAATCTATGATGTCGTTACCAATCATTTCTCAGCCAATTTAGTTTCAATGATTTCAATTGTCGCTTTGATGCTGATCATTTTTTCCATCGCCAAATTGTCAATGTCAATCCCGAAAGCATCTTCGACATCCAAAACAATATCAACCAAATTCGCGGAATTGATTTGCAAATCGGTTATGAAATCTGTGTCTTCGGTCAGATTCTCAAACGCCTCCTGATTGTTTACAAAAGGCTTTACAATATTTTTTAATTTTTCGATGATCTCTTCTTTAGTCATAGTGGTATTTTTTAAACAGTACACAGGCGTTAACATCGCCAAAACCAAAACTCGCTTTGGCTACTATATTTAATTCTTTTTTAATCAGTTGTTGCGGAATGCGACTTTCGCTAATAATAGCCGTAATCTCGGGATGTAAATCTTCACAATTGGTATTCGAAAAAATAAAACCATGGTGCAATTGCAACACTGAAGCCACGCTTTCCACGCTACCGGAAGCCGACAAACAATGACCAACCATCGATTTTAACGAATTGATGTAGGGAAAATTATCGCCGCTTAAATTAAGTGCTTTACTCCAATTCTCGATTTCCAAACCGTCTTTAGCAGTCGCAGTTAAATGTCCGTTAATAGTATCGATTTCATTTGGTTTAATATTCGCATTTTTCAATGCTTCTGTAATACATCGCTTCACCGCTGTGGCATTGGGTGCAGTCATGGTTCCGCCACCGCGTTGTCCACCCGAATTGATATTACCACCTAGAACTTCCGCGTAAATCTTAGCGCTACGAGCTATTGCACTATCCAAATCCTCTAAAACCAAAGCACCGGCGCCACTTCCCGGAACAAAGCCTGAAGCTGAAGCTGACATTGGTCTGGAACCATTTTCGGGCGTATCATTGTGTTTAAAGGTACAAACTTTCATCGCATCAAATCCACCCCAAATATACGGTCCGGAATCGCTGGTACTTCCTGCCAAAATTCGTTTGGCTTGTCCCAACTTGATTCGTTCATACGCCATCAAAATGCTTTCCGTTCCTGTGGTACAAGCGGATGAATTGGTCGTGACTTGATTCCCTAAACCTAACTTTCCACCTAAATAAGCGCTTACGCCACTATTCATCGTTTGCGCTACGGCGGTGCTGCCTAATCTTCTGGTTTGTAACTCATCAATCTTATAAATGCTTTCGCGAAATTTATCAATTCCGGATGTTCCGGTTCCGAAAATAGTTCCGCTATCCCAATCGGGTTCGGTATTGATTTCCATAGATAAACCGGCGTCTTTCCAAGCATCAATTCCGGCAATAACGCCGTATAAAATTCCCGACGAATTGAAATTTCGGAGTTCCAACTCCGTGAAGTATTGCAAGGATAGTTCAGTTGATATCTCAGGCTTTCCGGCAATTTGACAAGAGAATTGCAAGCGTTCCAATTCGGCGTCATGCTTAATTCCCGAAATACCGTTTTGAATCGCATGCGTAAACGCAGGAAGTCCGACTCCGTTTGGAGCGACAATTCCCAGTCCGGTAATGACGACTCTTTTATTCATTTTATGCTTTAATTATGCCTGCGATGGTACCTTTGCAAACTGTCTCTCCGACTTCATTCAACATCTTTACTTGGCATTTTAATTTACCAAAACGGAAAAATATTTTCTCTGAAAACACCGTTACTTTTTCATTAGGATAAACCGGTTTTAAAAATTCTATTTCGCATGAGGTTAAAGCAATTATACCACTTTTAGTGAATTCATTATTCAGCAAAAAAATCCCCAAACAAACGACACCGATTTGCGCCATGACTTCGGTTAAAATCACGCCCGGCGTTACCGGATTATCTTTGAAATGACCTTTGTAAAAATCTAAGTTTTCGTCAAAAGTATAACTGCCTTCTACGCCATTTTCATCTATGTGAATGATTTCATCCACAAACAAAAATGGTTTAGAATACGGCAAACTCGATATGATTTCTGCTATTGTCATATTTTAAAATGCTAATAAAATGCGTTGCGCTGAAAATCCGGGACCGAAACTCAGCATTAATCCTTTTTCTCCTTTTGATGGTTTATTGTCCATAATGCGCTCTAAAACGTACAATACTGTCGCGCTCGACATGTTGCCGTACAATCGCAACACTTCTTTGGTATCATCAATATTTTTGCCTAAATCTCCGAAAAAATCTTCCACTGTTTGTACTATTTTTTTTCCACCTGGATGAAAAATTAAATGATCTATATCTTCCATCTTCAAATTGTTTTTGGCCAAAAACGGATGAATAATATCCGGAAAATGAGCCGAAATCGTTTCGGGCACTTCGATGTCTAAGACCATTTGTAAACCCATATTGGTGAGTTTGAAACCCATCATGTGAATGTTGTCGTAGAAATGATACATCGATTCATCCAGGATTTCCGGACCTTCATCTTCTTCGTGTGACGTCAATAAAACACAAGCCGCGCCGTCGCCAAAAATAGCTGCACTAACGACATTCGCCATCGAGTAATCATTTAGTTGAAATGTCGCGGTTGGACTTTCGACCGCAATTACGGCTGCTCGTTTTCCCGGATTGGCTTTGAGGAAGTTTTTGGCATAAATCATACCCGAAATTCCGGCGGCACAACCCATTTCAGTCACCGGCAAACGCACTATGTCTTGGCGGAGTTTTACTTTGTTAATCAAATAAGCATCGAGTGACGGAATCATGATACCGGTGCAACTGACGGTGATGATGTAATCTAAATCGGTTGGTTCCCAATGCGCTTTTGCTAAAGCTTTAACCAAAACCTTTTCGCCTAAATCAATCATTTCTCGAACATAAATATCATTTCTCGATTCAAAAGAAGTATTGGTAAAAACTTCAATCGGATCCATGATAGAATAGCGTTTGTCGACCATCGCGCCTTCGAATATTTTTTTGACTTTCCGAATAAAGCGTTCGTCTTGACCAAAAAGCCAAGCATCGAGATACGGCAGAATTTCTGCTGTAGTTCGGGAGAATTTTGGTAATTCTTTGGCGACTAATTTAATTTTTACACTCATATTTTTTGGATAATCCATTGGTAGCGGAACGCCCATTTCCATTGGATAGTATATTTTTTTAATTCTAATTCTTTTGAATAGTGTTCCAATTCGGCTTTTTTAAATCCGCGTAAAATGGAAACCAAACCATCTTCCCTTGACATGTCATTTAACTGAAAAACAAAGCATAAGGCTTGGAATAATCGGTAAGCAATGGCGCTTCTTTGCAAATCATTGATGACGATTCCGATGCTTGCCTTTTGATAAAATACTTGCATTAAGCTCAGGATTTCTTCGTCTTTGAAATGGTGTAAAGTCAAGGTGCACAAAACAATGTCATAGTCCAAAGCTTTGAATTCGGCCTCAAAAATATCTTGACATTGGTAACTGATGTTTTCCTGTGCTTTCGACAAGGTTTTCGCATGACTAATCGTAAACGCATTGGCATCAATTCCGATTAATTTGAAACGATAATTGTTTTGTTTTCCATAGTCGGCTAACGACCGTAGCATATCGCCATTGCCACAACCGATATCGACTATGGTTATTTCTCGGTCTTTTGGAATGCCTTTCAGCAATTGTTGAACGCCTTGTAAAGTTAGTTGATTACCTCCTAAAAGCCGATTGATTTTGGCGATTTTATCCAATGCATCGCGTAAGATTTCGCCTTCCATGGCAAAGTCGTCCATGATTTCGGGTTCGTCGGTTCGGTATTTAGTGTTAATCATCATTTAAGTTTAGACAATTATGGGTTTACCATGTGTTTTTTTGATAATCATAGGCAACAAAAAGGGCGCTATCATTACTATACGAAATACAATATCCGAAAGTTTGGGTTTCAATAATATATTAGCCAACAATCTTCCGGTTTTTAATCGGGTTTTGAAATTTTTATTCCAATGTTGGGTATAAACTTCTTCCAATGCTACTCTGCTTTTTATCTTTTCTTTTAAAAAGTCATCAATTACTTCGGCGGCAATTTTGGCACTATGAATCGCCATCGCCATACCGTTGCCACATAACGGATGGATTAATCCCGCAGTATCGCCTATCATCAAAATGTGATTTTCAACCGGAAGTTTTTGCTCAAAAGAAATCTGGCTGATGGTTAACGGTTTATCGAAAAGTAGTTTACTATTTTGAAAAATATCTTTTAAATGCAGATTTTGCTCAAGGACTTCTTTTTGGTATAAATCACTATCCTTGTGCTTTTTGAAGGTTTCATAGCTCGCCAAATAACATATATTGATTCGGTTATCTTCCACTTTAGAAACGCCGCAATAACCGCCTTTGAAATTGTGTAAATCTACAACTTTATCGGAAAACTGACCTTCGTAATGCGCTTTAACTGCCAACCAAGGTGATTTATTTTGGATAAAATTTCGGTTCAATTGGATGTCGATATTGGAACGTTTGCCAAATGCACCGAGGACAATTTGGGATTTAATAATTGTTTCTGTAGCAGTAGTGATAGTAAAAACATCATCGGCAAAATGGACATTTTCTACACTTTCTTGAATCATTACACAACCATCAGCTATTGCTTTTTGGTACAAATAATAATCTAAAGCATAGCGACTTATACCAAATCCGCCCAAAGGCAAAGTGGTATTTATCGTTTTTCCTAAAACAGTTGAGAATTGTAGTTGGTTGATGTGTGTTGGTTTCAACTCATCGATGGAAATGTTTAACCATTGCCAATAAGGCAACACTTCATTGGAGAGGTATTCGCCGCAGACTTTGTGTTTAGGATAGCTATTTTTCTCTATCAGCGTAACGGGAATATCCAGCTTTCTCAGGTGAATTGCCGCCGTTAAGCCTGCCAAACCACCGCCAATAATTACTACTTTATTCTGATTCATAACAAAGTAAATTTAGCGAAATGATTGGAAGTAATGTTATATAATTCTGTTAAAGTAATTCGCTGCAAAATTGCATAAAAAAAGCCAACTCGATTTGAATTGGCTTCTTAGCTTTATAGTTTTCCTTCTTTAATCTCTTCGACTATTTCCGGATTTAAGAGCGTTGATATATCGCCGAAATTAGAGTAATCGCCTTCTGCTATTTTTCTTAAAATGCGGCGCATGATTTTACCCGAACGCGTTTTAGGCAAGCCCGAAACGAATTGTATTTTATCCAACTTAGCAATCGGACCGATTTGATCTGAGATTAATTGGTTGATTTCTTTGGCTAAGTTTTCTTGGTTACGGCTTTCGCCTACTTCTTTCAAGATTACAAAACCATACAAGGCGTTTCCTTTGACATCATGAGGAAAACCTACAATCGCACTTTCTGCTACCGCCGGATGCTCATTGATAGCATCTTCAATCGGAGCGGTTCCCAAATTGTGCCCCGAAACAATAATCACATCATCGACTCTACCGGTAATTCGGTAATACCCAACTTCATCGCGCAAAGCGCCATCGCCGGTGAAATATTTTCCCGGAAAAGCGGTGAAATACGTTTCTTTATAACGCTGGTGATCGCCCCAAATCGTTCTTGCAATGGATGGCCATGGGAATTTGATACACAAACTTCCGGTGACTTGATTGCCTTCTATTTCGTTGCGGAGTTCATCCATCAAAACGGGTTGGATTCCCGGTAATGGTAGCGAAGCGTAAGTCGGTTTTGTTGGTGTTACAAACGGAATTGGTGAAATCATGATGCCTCCGGTTTCGGTTTGCCACCAAGTATCTACCAGCGGACATCGTTTTCCGCCTACATGGTCATTGTACCAGTGCCAAGCTTCTTCGTTAATTGGTTCGCCTACGGAACCAATTACTTTTAGGGAACTCAAAGGGTATTTTTGTACATAATCCAAACTCTCTTTGGCTAAGGCACGAATAGCTGTTGGCGCCGTGTAGAATTGGGTGATTTTGTGTTTTTCGATTACTTCCCAAAAACGACTAAAGTTCGGATAAGACGGAACACCTTCAAAAATGACGGTTGTAGCGCCGTTTAACAATGGTCCATAAAGAATATAAGAATGTCCGGTAATCCAACCTATATCGGCGGTACACCAATACACATCGTTTTCTTCGTAGTTGAAAATATTTTTAAAAGTATAGGCGGTATACACCATATAACCTGCTGTCGTATGTACCATTCCTTTAGGTTTTCCGGTGGAACCTGAAGTGTAAAGAATAAATAATGGATCTTCGGAATCCATAATTTCGGCTACGTTGTTTGGAATTGCTTCATCTAATAATGGTTGTAACCAAAGGTCGCGACCATCTTTCATCGTTACAGCAGTGTTGGTTCTTTTTACTACCAATACTTTTTCTACTGTTGGGCATTTTTCCAAGGCTTCATCTACGATTCCTTTTAAGTCGATGGATTTATTGCCACGGTAACTACCATCGGAAGTGATGACCATTTTACATTCACAGTCATTAATTCGAGCCGCAACTGCTGAAGCGGAGAATCCTGCAAAAACCACGGAATGAACCGCACCAATTCGAGCACAAGCTAAAACAGCTACGGCCAATTCAGGAATCATCGGTAAATAAATACAAACGCGATCGCCTTTTTGAACGCCTTGGTCTCGGAGTACATTGGCTAATTTGGCTACACGTGCGTACAATTCGTTGTAAGAAATATGCTGCGCTGCTTCGTCAGGATTATTGGGTTCGAAGATGATAGCGGTTTTATCACCACGGCGGGCTAAATGTCGGTCGATACAGTTTTTAGTGATGTTGACTTTGGCATCAACAAACCATTTAAACTTGGCTTGCTGAAAATCAAATTCAAAAACTTTATCCCATTTTTGGTACCAAGTAAAATTCTCATCGGCGATTCGGTCCCAAAATTTACGGGGTTCACGAATCGATTTCTTATACATTTTGAAGTAATGCTCCAAATTCAGTATTTTGTAATAACTCATTGTAAATCTTCTTTTATTTTCGTTTTGTTATGTAAATATAAATATTCTATTGGTGTAGTGTTAAATTTTCTTGCTAAATAGATATAGTTGAGAAGAAAGAAGCAAGAGACATGAAGCAAGACTTTATTCGTTTGAGGATAAAACTTCTTTTTTCTTTGCTCTTGCTTCTATTCTCTTTTATTTAAAACTTCCAATCTTGGCTAGTTCCAACACTTCTTTGATTTCGTCAATAATGGCTTCGTCATCAATGGTGGATGGAATTTGGAAGGTATCGCCATCGGCTATGCTTCGCATTAATTTGCGCAGAATTTTACCCGAACGCGTTTTGGGCAAACGGTTGACAATCACAACATCTCTAAGGGAAGCCACAGCGCCGATTTGTTCTCTGACTAATTTTACAATTTCGTGTTGCAGTTGGAAGTGTTCAATGGCTTCTCCTAATTTGGTTACGACTAAAGCCAACGGAATTTGTCCTTTCAATTCATCGTTAATCCCAATCACGGCACATTCAGCTACCGAATGATGTGAAGCTACAATTTCTTCCATTTCGGCTGTGGATAATCTATGTCCGGCAACGTTAATCACATCATCTACTCGACCGGTGATAAAAATATAATCGCTTTCATCTTTAAATCCGCCATCGCCTGAGAAATAATAACCGGGGAATTTCTGCAAATAACCCGCTTGAAAACGGTGATTGTCATTCCAAATATCAAGTAAAGTTCCAGGTGGCAAAGGCAATTTGATTACCACATAACCTTCTTCATTTGGTCCTAACTCTTGTCCGTTTTCACCTAAGATTCTAATATCATAACCCGAAACCGCTTTGCCTGAAGAACCCGGTTTGATAGGTAAATATTCTACGCCCATCATATTGGCAATCATCGGCCAACCCGATTCGGTTTGCCACCAATGGTCGATAGCCGGAATCGGAATGTGTTCGCGGTACCATTCTAAAGTCGCCACATCACAACGTTCACCGGCTAGGAATTGTGTTCGCAAACTGGATAAATCATATTGCTTGATAAACTCTCCATTTGGATCTTCTTTTTTGATGGCGCGAATGGCGGTTGGTGCCGTAAACATCACACTCACTTTATGTTCGGCAATAACTCTCCAAAACGTACTTGCATCGGGTGTTCTTATCGGTTTGCCTTCAAAAACTATCGTAGTATTTCTGTTGATTAACGGTCCGTAAACAATAAAGCTATGGCCTACAACCCAACCCACATCGGAAGCGGCCCAAAACACTTCACCCGGTTGGACGCCGTAAATCTTTTGCATGGAGAATTTAAGTGCTACCGTATAACCTCCTGTGTCTCTTACAATGCCTTTGGGTTTACCTGTAGTGCCCGAAGTGTATAAAACATATAACGGATGCGTAGTTTCTACCGGAACGCAATCGGCTTCTTCAGAGCCGTAGACTAAAGCATCATAATCGACATCGTATTTCTTAAACGGAATTCTGGCGCCGAGTTTTCGGTTGAGCACTACCACTTTTTTAGGTTTGTGTTCGGCCAATTCAATTGCTTCATCTACTAAAGGCTTGTAGGCAATTAACCTATCGATTTCAATTCCTGAAGAAGCGGTTAAAATAACTCTTGGTTTACAATCATCAATTCTGATGGCCAATTCGTGTGGCGCAAAACCACCGAAAACCACCGAATGCGTTACTCCTATTCGGGCGCAAGCCAACATGGCAAAAGTGGCTTGTGGAATCATCGGCATGTAAATGATAGCGGTGTGTCCTTTTTTTAAACCTAAAGACAATAAACCACCGGCGAGTCGTGCGACTTCTGATTTGACTTCGTTGTAAGTATATTTTTTAACCGTTTGGGTAACCGGTGAATCGTAAATGATGGCAATTTGGTCGCCGAAACCATCGTTAATGTGTTTGTCTAAGGCCAAATAACAAGCGTTCAGGCTTCCGTCTTTGTACCATAACGAATAACCGGTTTCGTCTTCGGATAAAATGTTTTGCGGTTTGGTAAACCAATCGATTTCATTGGCCTGTTCCGCCCAAAAAGCTTCGGGGTTTTGGATGCTTTGGTTGTATAGTTCTTGGTAGTTCATAGTTAAATTTTGAATGTAGTTGTTACATCCTTTTCGTTTGAAAAAGACAAAATATTGTTCAATAAATGTTACTTAAAGACTTAGTTTTCCAGCAGTTCGTTGACTTGTTCTACAACTTTTTTAATGGAAAAAGGCTTGGTTAAATAGGCATCGGCTCCGAGTGCCATTCCTTTTTCGATATCGCTTTCTTTGTTTTTGGCGGATAGAAAAATCACTTTACAGTGGTTGAGCTGTTCGTTCTTTTTAATCTGTTCCAAAGTTTCAAATCCGTCTACCAAAGGCATCATGACATCGAGGATGATAATATCGGGAAACTGTTTTTTTAAAATATCCAGAGCTTCCTGACCGTCGCGGGCAATAAACACTTCAAAGTTGTTCTTTTTGAAAGTGTATTCCAATGACATTACTATGTTGGGTTCGTCGTCTACAATTAAAATCTTTTTCATGGCTGCTGTTTTTTGGGTATTGTAAAACTCAAACACGCACCGCCGGTAGCATTATTGGTGGCCCAAATTTTACCTTTGTGGTGTTCGATAATCTGTTTGCAAATCGCTAATCCTAATCCGCTACCAATAGGTTTTTTAAAATTCTGATTGGTCGATTGGTAGAACTTGTCAAATATGGTTTCAAAATCATTGGGTGCAATACCTTTGCCGTTATCGCTTACTTCTACTTGCACAAAATCGTGTTTTTCATAAACCGCTAAGGTAATCAAACCGTTATTCTCGGGACAAAACTTAATGGCGTTCGACACCAAGTTCGTCACCACTTGCACTATTCTGTCTTCATCAAAATCGGCTTTCAGATTACCGTTGCCTTCTACATGAACGTGAATGTACTTGTTGTTAATCAACTGTTGCAAAGGTTCAATCGCATTTTCAATCGTTTCCAAAACCTTGTGTGTAGCAAAGTTAACTTTTTGTCGGCCGGTTTCAAACTTTTCTAAGTCGAGAATTTTATCAATCAAGCGGTTCAATCTATCCGATTCTGATATGATATTTTGCAGAAACTGTTTGCGCAATTCTTCCGGAATTTCGTCATCGTCGTATAAAATCTCGCTCGAAGCTCTGATGGCCGTGATTGGCGTTCGCAATTCGTGGGTAACCGTATCAAGAAATTCGTCTTTTTGCTTGTCTTTTTCCATCAAAGAAACGTTAGCATCTTGCAACTTGGCGGAGATTTCTTTGAGCTCGTTGGAGGTTTCAATCAGCTTTTTGTTGATGATGATGTTCTCTTTGGATTCTTCTAAAATCTTCAAGACTTCGGGCAAGGTTATCTTTTCTTCTTTGACTACGCTTGAGATTAAAATTTTGGCGGAAGCCGTACCGATATGTCCGGTCAACAGGTTTTCGGAGAATTTGATTAAACGCGCATCGGCTAACTCTTCATTTTTGTCAACATTGTATTTTACGTTGAAGATGTTCATGGCGCGCTTGGTTCGTTCTTCGCCTAAGAATTTAATCAGCACTTTTTCGATGTCGGTTCGATAAGCCGTTCCTTTCCACACAAATGCATTTTCGTGCATGGTGATGTATTTGTTGATGTCTAAGAACATTTCGGCATAATTGCGCTCGCGGTAATTGCCTTTGAAACTTACTGAAACCGCGATGTAAATCATGAAGTTGAACAACAAACTCCAGAACAACGCATGTGGCACCGGTTGCAAATAATCTAATCCGAAAAGTTGTAATGGTTTTAATAATTTGATGCCAAATAAACCTTCGGTAATGAAGGAAGTACCGGAGGATGTTATACCTAAGGCATAAGGCACCAACAGTGTGTACAAACAAATCAAAAAGCCTACAATCAAACCCGAAACCGCTCCGGTTCTTGAACCTCTTCTCCAAAACAAAGCGCCGAAGAACGATGGTGCCAATTGGGCAATAATTACAAAAGCGACTAATCCGATAGAGAACAAACTGTAATCTAATGCGAAATAACGGTAGAGGAAATAGGAAATGATAATTAGCGAGAAAATCCCAATTTTACGGATGTTAACAATCTTTTTGTTGATGGTACTTTGCTCGTTGTGTTTCAGTCTTCCCAACAAACCATAAGGAATAATTAAGTTGTTACTCACCATCGTAGACAATCCGATAGACGAAACGACAATCATAGAAATGGCTGCTGAAAATCCACCCAAGAAAACCATCACGGTCAAAGTCTTATTGTCAAAAAGTTGTGGAATTAATAGCGAATACGTATCCGAGTTCACGCTTTGCCCATCGAATAAAATATTGCCGCCCCAAGCAATTGGGTACACAAAAATATTGAACAGCAACAAGTACAACGGAAACAACCAAACTGCGGTGTTCACATGATTTTCTCTGGTATTTTCAATCACCGAAACCTGAAATTGTCTCGGCAACAGAAAGATAGCAAACAACGAAAGAATGCACAAGAAAAACCAGTTGATGGCTTGTGGCAATCCGCCTATGGTGTTCTTTTGTTGGAAGTGTTCTAAAAGCGACGCTTTAGCATAAATATCATCAAAACCGTCAAAGACAAAGAACGTTACATAAACGCCGATGATGATAAAGAAAACCAATTTCAATACACTTTCTAAAGCCACTGCGGTTACTATTCCTTTGCGTTTTTCAGAAGCATCAACGTAACGCGTTCCGTAAATGGAAGCAAATATCGCCAAGGCAAAAGCCACGTAAGTTGTACTGTCGTCAAAGATGTTAGAACTCGATTCAGTTTGGGTCACTACGTGAAACGTTTCGGCAATCGATTTTAATTGCAAAGCGATGTAGGGCAAAATACCAAACAAACAAACGATGGTTACGACTGCTCCTAAAAAACGGCTATTGCCATAACGAAGCGAAATAAAATCGGCGATACTAGATACTTTATTGACTCTTGAAATGCGAATGATTTTCTTTAAGATAATCATCCATGCCGGAATAATGATGATTGGCCCTAAATACACCGGAAGGTAATTCAGCCCCGAATTGGCGGCCACACCAATACTGCCGTAATACGTCCATGCCGTACAATAAACCGCTAAGGAAAGTGAATAAATATAGGGATTGTTCGTCCATTTTGAGTTTCCTTTTTTCTCTGCCCAATGGGCGATGAAGAAAAGAATCCCTAAATAAAGTGCCAATATGATTAATAATACTATACTATTCATGGTAGCGCTTTATGATGATGAAAGACAACAAAATGGAAAACAACCACACCGAAAAAATGTAAATGTAAATCACCGGAAAACCCATAACACACTCGGCACTATCAAAGAGCAGCAGTATCGGAAGATTTAATCCGATGAGCAGCACCATGGTGATGATGATTAATTTTTGTTGGTGTCTTTGTTTCATTTATTATTTGAATCTATTAAAAGCCAAAAGCCCTTAACGAATTAAGAGCTTGAGGCAACCAATAAACTTTATTGTTTAATCTTCATATTCATTCGTTATGGCATACCACCCGAAGATGGTTAATCCGGTTACAATCAAAGGTAATAATACAAAAAATATAATTATCCCGAAAACCAAATCGTCTTGTTTTCCTGAGGTTAATTTCCCTCCGAAAATACCGATGGCATAGTACGCTACAGCTATCGCTAAAGCAATCCAAACTATTCCTAAAAATTTCTTTACTGTGTTCATAGTTTCTGTTTTAGTCGTGAAGTGTATTAATTTTTCTGTCGATGTAAATCATTCCGATGACAAAACATACGGCTGCAATTCCTATTGGATACCATAATCCTTCGAGGTAAAACTCGACGTCACCGGCTTCTTTGGATTGGGACACAAAGTAGGTTGAAATGGCCGGAAGTAATCCACCAAATATACCATTTCCAACGTGATATGGCAACGACATCGACGTATATCTGATCTTCACCGGGAACATTTCTACTAAGAAAGCTGCGATTGGACCATACACCATCGTTACAAATATTACTTGAATGAAAACCATAAAGATTAAAAACCAACGATCGGAACTATTGATGGTTTTGGTAACTTTGGTTTCGATTTTGTCTTTTCCTTTATCATCTACCATTAGTTTTCCGGCTTCGAAATGAAGGGTTTTGATTTCTTCTACTTTGGTTCCGTCTGTATATTCTTTAGTCGTAGTGTAAACAGAATCCATTTTAGTAGCATCTACTTCTTTCATAGAAGGAACTACTTTAGTATTCGCAGCGATTTCCGTTTTCTGAGTCAAATCGGTGCTATTATACATGGCTCTGTATATTGGTCTGTAAAGGAAAATTGCCAATAACATTCCCGCCATCATGATTGATTTTCTGCCCCATTTGTCGCTCAACCAACCAAAGAATACGAAGAAAGGTGTCCCTAAAATTAAGGCGATACCCAATAACATATCCACTTGAGAGGAATCGATACTTTGTACGGTTTTTAAGAAGTTCATGGCATAGAATTGTCCGGTATACCAAACTACTCCTTGTCCCATTGTCGCTCCGAATAAAGCCAACAAAACAAATTTTAAGTTGTATTTGTTACCAAAACTCTCTTTTAACGGATTAGTTGATGTTTTTCCTTCTGATTTGGCTTTGGCAAAAACGGGTGATTCGTCCATGTTTTTACGGATAAGGTAAGACACATAAACCATTAGGATAGAAACCCAAAACGGTACTCTCCAACCCCATTCGTCGAAAGCTTCTTTTGACAATAAACTTTTGGTCAATAAAATAACCATTAACGAAATGAATAGACCTACGGTTGCAGTCGTTTGAATCCACGAAGTCCAATAGCCTTTTTCACCTTTTGGCGCGTGTTCTGCCACATAAGTTGCGGCGCCACCATATTCTCCACCAAGG
Source organism: Flavobacterium sp. (assembly GCF_046296355.1). Taxonomy (GTDB): domain Bacteria; phylum Bacteroidota; class Bacteroidia; order Flavobacteriales; family Flavobacteriaceae; genus Flavobacterium. The sequence goes on along the minus strand of NZ_JBKBLM010000005.1, from coordinate 2,931 downwards.
GCCAAACCTTGAAGTAAACGAAGAATTAACACTAAAATCGGTGCGGCAAAACCAATGGTTTCATAACTCGGAATACATCCAATTACGAAGGTCGCGCCACCCATTAACATCAAAGTAACCATAAAAGTATACTTTCTTCCAATAAGGTCACCCAATCTTCCGAAGAATAATGCTCCAAACGGACGCACTACAAAACCTGCGGCAAAGGTTGCTAACGTTGACAAGAACGCTGCGGTTGGATTATCTGTAGGGAAGAATTTGGTTGATAACACAACGGCTAAACTACCGAAGATGTAAAAATCATACCATTCAATCATGGTTCCCATAGAGGAAGCGGAAATCACTTTCCAAATTCCTTTTGTTTTTTTATCGCTCATACTATTGTTGGTTTAGATTATAAATAAATTTGAAGTTGTAATAAGAATTCTCCTTTGTAGCTATCAACTTTGTCACTAGCAGTATACACCGGACGGGTTGAATATTGTGCGGTAACCTTAGCATGATGCCCATCAATAAAGAAGTTACTACCAATATCGAACTGGTTACTAGCTTTGTCTAAAGCATCAAAATTCTTGTAAGTATAGGCCGCAAATGGTTGGATGCGCACCTTAGGTTTCTCAGCCGAATTGGGTAATAAGACTCCGGCTTGTGTATACCAGATGGTTCCTGTACCAATCATTGGTTGTAAATTACCCGCACCTGCTAAAGCTCTACCTCCGGTAAAATTAGGATCGGCTACACCTTCGTTCATGATTCCTAAGTTTCTCAGGTAATTGGGACCAAAGTCATAATCGTATAAAACACTATAGGCCGTAAGTGCCATTTTACTTTCTTTCTTCCCGATGGGCATGTCGAGAAATACATCACCGGCAAAAAGATTAGCGGCATGCGTATCAACATTACCATTTACTGAAGTTTTGGTTGCACTTGGCGCTGTATAGAAACCGGCTCCTATGTTGAAAACCTTTTTGGTTCCCAAATAAGTTCCTACTTTGTATGGCAACAAATTAGATTCTTTATCGAAGAGTTGGTACTCAAAATAACCGGCTTTAGACCATCGTGCATTGTTGTTATTATCAACCGCCACTGAGGCATCGGTGGTAGTTGCATCTACCGGAGTTTGATTGGTTACAAATGGCTTGTTAATACTCAAACGGTATTCAAAACGGTTATATTTTCCTTTAGCAAAAAGTCCCATTTGACGAGCAAACTGATCGCTGTTTTCAATAGTTGGCCAGTTAAAAATAGGCGCGTCAATGGCTAAGTAATTTAAAGTTGAAGACATGGTCATACGAGACAATCCCATGTAATAATGTAAACCGGCTCCTACTGACAAGCTAAAAGGTTTTTTCTCTTGCGGAAGCACCACAGCATATTCATTCCAAGCATCGTGGAAAAATATACCCGGTTTTTTTCCGGCGCCATAACCACCGGTTCCTGAGGAACCAGAAGCACCACCGTTAATAAACGTTTGGTTGTTAATCCCGATGTGAGTTACAATCATGTAACGAGGAGAAATTTGCGCATAAGCTAATAAACGAAGCCGACGAAGACCAATGTCTTCTTGTGTGCTAACTCCCTGTTCACCTATCATAGTTCCGGGATTCATTTCTGAAGAGCGCATCCAAATTTGATTCCAGGTTATGAATCGCATGTATTTGGTTCCTTCGGGATTGAGGTTGAATTTCATTCCTCCGCCGTAGTCTGGTGACCCTTGAGAGAATGCAAAAGCTGAACAAAGCAATGCACTCAAAATAAAACTTTTTTTCATAATTTGAATTGTTGGTTTTGGTTATGTTTTGTTGGACCAAATTCTAACAATTTGTCAATGAAAAAAATTATGATATATATTAATGTAAAATACTATAGCTAATCTTTGAAACGCTCCCATTTTATGAGCATAAACTTGTCACCCAACTCGGTAATAATCATCCCGGCACCTTTGAGAACTTCTTTGTTTTTGAGGAATTCAACTAGTTCTAAGTGGTTGTATATCTTATACGTGGGGTGATAATCGGTGTGATTGGGTTTGGAAATTTTAAACTCCTTAACCCAGTTGCTCACCGTGACGTGGGAAACGCCTATAATACGCTCAATTTCGCGGTAACTTAGGCCTTCCAAATACAACTGCAGTGCTTTGGTCACATAGTAACTGTCTATCTTTTTACCCAGTTTGTTAACGGTAAAGTAGTAATTGCATTTTTTGCATAAAAACCTTTGTCTGTCTTTGATGACGCCACTTTTTACTATAGCATCGCTTTGGCATTTGGGACAAGCTAAAATCTCCATATATATAAATTTTGCATAAATATACTTATTTAGCAAATATACAAAAGTGTTTTTGATAATTTTTTTGGTTAAAAATTAGAGAGAGTGCAATTTTATTCAGGAATTGTTGTGGATAAGGCAATTTTGAGAAGGTACGAAGTACGAAGTGGGAAGTACGAAGTAAAGAGCCATTCATATTGTGGTGCATTTTTATCATTACGAAAAAGTATGCTACATTTTTGTCGCTACTGAAAAGTATGACACATTTTGTGCTACATTTTTGTCGCTACTGAAAAGTATGACACATTTTGTGGTGCATTTTTATCACAGCTGAAAAGTATGTACAATGGGTTGTGATGACTATAGGGGTTTTCTTTTTACTTATCCCTTTTCCTCTCTTTTATAAGAATTTTATGTTGATAACTTGATGTAAATTCACTTCCAATTGGAATTGCTTGATGGTAGGAAATTTTGTAAGTTTGGAATATAAGTGATGATTGGGTTTTTATATCATTCTTATTAGAACGTTAGTGGCAATGCCAAAACACCAGTAATGAAATACACGAAAAAGAAAATCATTATCTCAATTGTTTCAGTCCTATTATTAATAATGGCGATGTGTTTTATTAATTTAAGTAACTCAATTTCTGAATATTATTCAAC
>NZ_JBKBLM010000004.1:0-133351 GCF_046296355.1 Flavobacterium sp. | reverse complement strand
TTTGAATTTACTGTAGTCGAAAGCAATTGTCCCAATAAATCTCCGGTGATGCTTTTCAAATCAGGTGTCATTTCTTTGGCATCTAAATTTCCGGACAATTTGATTTTAGAATTCAATTTTCCGTTAATGACTCCGGCTATGGGTGCAATTTTACTCATCATGTCTAGTTGGGTAAACGTTTGTTGAATATCAACGCCGTTTAATCCTAAATCCATGTTGAATTTGGGTGTTTTTTCTTTGGTGGAAACATCACCGTTAAACGCAATTGAACCGCCAAAAATATCGGTTTTGCCATTTTCTAAAGTCGCTTTTTGATCCTTGATAATCACTTTTCCGGAAACATTTTTCAGCACCAAATTGTCATACAAAACCGTGTTGGCTTTGGCTGTTAACGAACAATTCAAAAACGCAGGTATTTTCATTGGCTCACTGGCTTTAGCATCTTTCGCCGTTTCAGTTCCAGTAGTCATGAAATCACTTACCGCCAATTGATTTGAATTCAGATTGAAGTTGCCTTTCAGTTCTTGGTTTTTGAAGATAAAACCGTAGAAATTTTCTAAAACACCGGTTACGGCTAAATCGGTTTTGCCGGTGGTAGCATTGAATTGTTTTAAATTCACCCGACTTGGGTCAAAAGAAACTAAAGCACGACTAATTTTCATCGTTTTGCCGTTTTCATCGGTATAGTTGAATCCGGTTAAATCCATCGTGCCTGCATTTTTGATTCGGGCATAATCGCTTTTTTCTACCGATTGCATGTCGAATTCTGTGGTTACATCGGCTTTTAAAACTCCGGTTAACGGTTTGTCGAGTTTCACCGGATAAGCTTTGGTGACATTGGCCAAATTGATGGTGCCTTTGAGCTCGGCATTGACCAAAGCATTTTCGGCTATGTTTTTAATATTCGCTTTCGCATTGAACACATCTTGGTCGATTTGGAAAGAGAGTTTGTCTAAATTCACATAAGTGTCATTCATCAAACCGGTTTCGTTGATGATTTTGGTATCGATGATGATATTTTGTACCGATTTCGGCAGATTTGGATATTGGAACGAAGCGTTGTTGGAAGCAATATCGATGTTGAATTTTGGAACCGTAGTGTCGGTTAATTTTCCTTTAGCAAAACCTTTTACGGTAAAATCGCCACTGGTTTTCACCTCTTTCAAATTGCTCGAATATTGCGCCGGAATCAAGCCCAAAAAGTTTTTAAAGGAAGAAGTCGGTGTTTGAAAAGACAAATCATACACTTGCCCGTCGTCCACCATTTGGATAAAACCGTCGAATTTTAAAGGCAATTCGTTGATTTTGGCTTCGTTTTTCTTGAAAGTATATTTGCTTTGGTCTAAGTCGATTCCGAGAACTGCATCTAAAGAAACCGCTACATTTTTCATGTAGTTCACTTTGTCCATATCGAGCGAAACTTTCGTGGTAGTTTTGGTTACCAAATCCAATTTGGAAGCCGCAAAATCGCCTGTTCCCTCATGGTTGATGCTGTCTAAAACCATTTTGATTTTGGACTTCTCATCGTAATATTTGAACTTAAAATTTTCTACCGAATATTCTTTTATCGTTAGCGAAAGCGGTTTGCTTTTACTGTCGTCTGCTTTCTTTTCTTCTTTTAAAGCGATGTCGAAATTACCAACGCCGTCTTTGTTGAAAATGATATTAATCAATCCGTTTTTCGAATCGATGCCGTCAATTTGCATCGGTTCGTTTTCGCCGTTGAACAATTGGCCAATAGACATTTTCAGATTTAATTCTTCAAAAGCCACTAAAGTATCACCTTCAAACGGCGCTTTGTTGATGATAGAGAGTTTATCAATAGTCACACTCGCATTCGGGAAGTTTTTGAACAAACTCAAATCGGCATCCGCGAAAGCGACTTTGGCATCTACTTTTTCATTGATAGCCGTTAAAATTTTAGCTTTGATTTGGTCTTTAAAGAAATACGGAATGGCAAAAGCGGAAACCACTAAGAGCAACAAAACAATTCCGACAATTTTCAGGATTTTCTTTAACATGATGTGATAGATTTAGTTACGCATTGGCTAAACAAAAATAATGTCTTTTCGGCACAATGCGGTTACTATTTATAGAAGTTTTATGATTTTGGGCCAAATGAATTGTTGAGAAATTGTTATTAACAGTCGGTTGGTTTTTGCCGTTATTCTGAAATAGTTTTAGTTAATTTGTGCTTCTATGAATAAGCAGCATCAAGTCATTTTATCATTGGGCACCAACCAAGGCAATCGTCTCGAAAATATTGAGCGTTGTATCGCTGATTTGCACAAGGAAGTTGGCACCATAATTCGAGTTTCTAAACTTTATGAAACGCCTTCATGGGGTTTTGAAAGCCACTCGTTTTACAATTGTGCTTTGGTGATGAACACGAACAAATCGGCGCATCAGGTTTTGGAAGAAGTTTTGTTGCTAGAAGAAGCTTTGGGCAGAGTTCGCGAAGATGTAGCCGGTTACCAAGCTCGAATAATCGACATTGATGTGATTGCTTTTGACGAAGAAATCATCGCCTCCGAAAAATTGCAAGTGCCGCATCCCGAAATGCAGAATCGCTTGTTTGTGTTGTTACCGATGAAGGATTTGAATCTCGATTGGCGTCATCCTATTTTACAAAAATATTTGCATGAATTGTTGGTGTTGTCCGAAGACAAAAGCAATTGCAAAGTGGTGCAAAACCTCGAAATTCCGATTACCAAAATTAAACTCGACCATTTCAATTACATTGCCATCGAAGGAAATATAGGCGCCGGAAAAACGACTTTAACCAACAAATTAGCCGAAGATTTTAATGCCAAAACCGTGTTGGAACGATTTGCAGACAATCCTTTTTTGCCAAAATTTTACGAAGATCAAAATCGGTATGCTTTTCCTTTGGAGATGTCTTTTTTGGCGGATAGATACCAGCAAATTTCCGATGATTTGGCGCAGTTTGATTTGTTTAAAGATTTTGTAGTAGCCGATTATCATATTTTCAAATCGTTGATTTTTGCTAAAGTGACTTTGGCGGAAGATGAATTCCGTTTGTACAAAACGATGTTTGACATCATCTACAAAGAAATGCCAAAGCCCGATTTGTATATTTATTTGTACCAAAGCACCGAACGACTTTTGGCCAATATTAAAACCCGAGGCAGAAGCTATGAACAAGAAATTCCGGCGGAGTATTTGGAAAAAATCAACAATGGATATTTGGATTATATCAAATCACAAAAGGATTTGAATGTACTTATCATTGATGTTACCAATAGAGATTTCCTGAACAATCAGGATGATTATGTTTTTGTTTTAGAGGAAATTCGAAATAAAATTCAGTAATTTTTATCTCAACATGGCAAAATGCCCTTTAATTTCAGGCGTGGTGTCGTTAATTTTTGCCACAAACCAGAAATCGGTTGAGGGTAAAAGTGAACCGTTGTAAGTGCCGTCCCAAAAAGGATTATTTCGATTTAAAACCGTAATCAGTTTACCGAATCGATCAAAAATTCTTACTTCTGCATTAGAGAAGAAGCTAGCGCCTTTAATAGACCAAGTATCATTAATATTGTCACCGTTTGGGGTAAAAAAATCGGGAACAGAGATTACTATAAAGGTTTTTTGATCAAAGCCGCATTGGTTTCTTTCTTTGACATATCCTATATAGATTCCGCCTTCATTTACTGTGAAAACATTCGAACTTTGGTACGTAATATCATCCAAAGAATATTCAAAATCACCACTTTGTGTGGTGTTGATGGTTACTTCTAAACCATTAGTTTCTATGAAGGAAATTATCGGTCGGGCATTATAAGTAATACTGAAATTTTTTGTTTTAGAACAGTTTCCAGGTGGCGGTGTTGTTACCACGACAGAATAATCAGTTAAGCCATTACTGACAATAGTTTGCGTTGTTTCTCCGGTTGACCAAAGATAGATCATGTTAGGATTACCGGCACTAAGAACAGCTGTGTCACCTACGCAAAGGTCGATAGTTTCGTCAGTCACTATAGGCGAGGCATAAACCTGAATTTCAACAATTTCTCTATCAGAAAGACAACCATTATTATTGGCTTCAGCATAAAAAAAAGTATCTTGATTTATGTTGGGCACAACAAATTGAGTTCCGGTAAAAATAGGGGTTGTACTTGTTACACTATCATACCAAGAAACTATGCCCGAAGTGGTCACCAGATTGATAGTTGTGTTACTTCCGTCACATATGGAATAGGGTGAAGCTATTGTCAAAATTGGGGTTGGGGTTACCGAAGCGGTTATAGGAACTCTTGAAGTGTCAGGGCAACCTCCAGAATTAGCCGATGCGTAGAATATGGTGGTAGAAGTTAAATTGGGAGTGACAAAAGTATTGCCGTTGCCAATAGGCGTTCCTCCCGTAGGAACTGAATACCAATTGACGGTGCCGGTATTTGAAGTCGCTTGTAATGTAACAGAACCGTTACCGCATCTCGTAACTGCGGTTGAAGACGTGATGGAAGCAATAGTCAATATAGAACTGGTGGCGATATTTAAAGTAGGATCACCCGGAGTTCCGCCATATTCTACTATATATCCTTTGGGTTGGTAGTCTCCACTTGCTCCTCCTACATTGGATAAATCATTCCAAGAGCCTAATATTCCTACGCCCGGAGCGGTAATATGGGCATAATCTTCATCTCCAGCATTGTTTGGTTCTGCGGTATTCCAAAATGCGTAATTGTTGGTGAAGCCTGTTGAATTGCCATTCCAAAAAATAGTACCGATTTCCGGACCGGTCATCCATCTCCAAATTCCTTCCGTTTGCTCATCACTTCCGCCAATCCATCCTGCACCGGTGGTTTGCTCTCCTGAAATCTGTGCTTCTTCTGCTGAGGTTATGGTCGCCAAATAACCTTGTAATCCGTAATAAGTGCTGTTTTGTGCCGCTATTCTGGCTGCAGACCAGGTGATGCCCAAATTGGGAACATAAAGATAATAATGTCCGTTAGATGGAAGGTAATTAGCTTGCCCGATGGTTATGGAAAAGTTACGAGTACCGGTTGGATTTGCTGCACTTGAAGCAAATTCAATGTTTTCTATGGCCGCAACCAATTCTACATAAGTCGGTTGTGCGGTGATACCGGTCAAAGTTAATGTTCCTGTTGTGGCATTCCAGCCGGCGTTTATGTTGGGGTGAGTTCCAGTCAATGTCAAAGCATCATTTCCAAAATCATAACCGGATGAAATCTGTATGTAAATTGCATCAATTCCGGTGTCATCAGGATCAGTAATGGTCATATCGGTAACAATCTTCATCGATGTTCCGGGACAATAGACTTGATTCCCTACTGCAATTAAAGTTGGAGCGATATTAGTAGCTTGCATTTTGCCTAAAGAAAGCGAAGCACTTCCATAAGTGAGGGGTGAAGTGCATAACAATATTACTAGGAATACTAAGTAATTCTTTTTCATGGCCATAAAAATAATCAAAAATGGCCCTTTTGAATTATAAAATTATCTTAAAAAGTAAGGAAGAAATTTAAAATTTCATCTTTTGGAAAAAATCCCAAACTACAATTCCTGCACTAACGGATATGTTTAAGGAATGTTTGGTCCCAATTTGGGGAATTTCAATAGAACCATCACAAAGTTCGATGGCTTTTTGCGAAACACCATAAACTTCATTGCCAAAGACTAAAGCGTATCTCTTGGAGGAGTCAACTTTGAAATTCTGAAGAAAGACCGCATTTTCGACTTGTTCTATGGCAAAGACTTGGATACCTTCATTTTTTAGTTTTGCAATTACAGCGGTTACTTCCTTTTGGTATTCCCAAGTGACGGTTTCGGTTGCGCCCAAAGCTGTTTTGTGAATTTCTTTGTGTGGAGGAATAGCGGTAATGCCGCACAGGTATATTTTTTCAATTAAAAACGCATCGGCCGTTCTGAAAACGGAGCCTATATTGTGAAGACTTCTGATATCATCAAGAATGATACTAATGGGTGTTTTTTCGGCTTCTTTAAAGTCGGCAACCGATTTGCGTTCTAATTCTTTATTTTCAAGCTTTCGCATTTCTTTCTTTTTATTTTATACAATTGCCTCTCCGCAATACGGCAAAGATATTCAAAAAAAAAGTCCCGATTAAAATCAGGACTTTTTCGAATTTATAATTAAGTGCAATTAGCTTTTTGTAGGCTCAACTTTAGTTTCAGCCGGCAATACATTTCCTTTGATAGTCAAAACTTTATTTTCTTGACCTACTGCATTTGATTTTACAGTAACTGTTTTTTGGAAAGATTGTCCCGCTCTTGAAGTGTCATATTTCACTCCGATTACACCTCTTTCTCCTGGTTGGATTGGTTTTTCCGGTTTGGAAGGAACTGTACATCCGCAAGAACCTTGAGTGCTTTCAATAATTAATGGTTTTGTTCCGTTGTTAACGAATACAAATTCTCTTTTTCCGTCAGAGTTAGCAGGAACTGTTCCGTAATCGATAGTCTCATTTTCGAATAACATGCCCGGTCCGTCAACTTTAGGCGTTTCCACTTTTGCAGCAGCTTTTGTAGCCACTTTTTTTGCAGTTTGTGCGTTAGAGTTTGTAACACCAAAAGCAACTAAGGCAGCAAGTAAAATTATTTTTTTCATTGTATTATGTTTTTAAGTTTCTGAAGCAAATCTATCCAAAATATAAAACCGAGTCTTTTTTTTTACCTTAATATTAAATTAATTTTTTTTGCGTCAGCTATTCGACCTAAAATATTTAAATTCGCTATCTTATAAATTTAATACGAAATCCATTGTCAGCCAAAGAAACTCAGCCAAAGGAAACGCCTTTAATGAAGCAATACAACGAGATCAAAAGAAAGTATCCCGATGCGTGTTTGTTGTTTAGAGTCGGCGATTTTTATGAGACCTTTGGGGAAGATGCAATTCGTGCGTCCAAAATATTAGGGATCGTTTTAACCAAACGCGGTGCCGGTTCGGAAACAGAAACCGCTTTGGCCGGATTTCCACACCATTCTTTAAATACTTATTTGCCAAAATTGGTTAAAGCCGGACTTAGAGTTGCGATTTGTGACCAATTGGAAGATCCAAAAATGACCAAAACCATCGTGAAACGTGGGGTAACCGAATTGGTAACGCCGGGTGTTTCCATGAATGATGAGGTTTTAAATTCAAGAGCTAATAACTTTTTAGCTTCAATTTATTTTGGGAAGAAACAATTAGGCGTGGCTTTTCTCGATGTTTCTACCGGAGAATTTCTAACAGCACAAGGCAATGAAGAATACATTGACAAGTTGTTGCAGAATTTTAGTCCGAGTGAGATTCTAATCCAAAAAAATAACAAAGGACAATTCAAAGAAGCCTTTGGTGAAGATTTTAATGTATTTTATCTCGAAGATTGGGTTTATAAAGAAGACTACGCGGTAGAAACTTTGATGAATCATTTTCAAACCAATTCCTTAAAAGGTTTTGGCGTTGAAGAATTGCCTGATGGGATTATTGCTTCGGGTGCGATTCTTTATTATTTATCGGAAACGCAGCACAACAGAGTTCAGCACATCACCAATATCCAGCGCATAGCAGAAGATGCTTATGTTTGGATGGATCGATTTACGATTCGTAATTTAGAGTTGTACCACAGTCATTCTCAAAATGCCGTAACGCTTTTGGATGTGATTGACCGAACGCTTTCGCCAATGGGTTCAAGGTTACTAAAACGTTGGTTGGCTTTGCCTTTGAAGAATATTGATAAAATCAGAAGTCGTCATGAAGTGGTCACTTATTTAAAAGAAAATCAAGAAATCCTTCAAAAAATTCAATACCAAATCAAGCAAATTTCCGATTTAGAACGTTTGATTTCTAAAGTAGCTACAGGAAAAATTTCACCTCGAGAAGTGATTTATCTCAAAGAATCTTTAGATGCGATTATTCCAATAAAGACGATTGCATTGGAAAGCAAACAAGAAGCTGTTCGCGTTATTGGCGACAATCTACATGCTTGTGATTTGCTTCGAGAAAAAATAAAAACCACACTCAATCAAGATTCGCCGGTTTCGATTGCCAAAGGAAATGCGATTGCAACAGGAATTCACCCCGAATTGGATGAGTTAAGAAATATTGCGTTTTCCGGAAAAGAATATTTAGAAGGTATTGAAGCCCGAGAATCTGAAAGAACCGGAATTACTTCGCTTAAAATATCCTTCAATAATGTCTTCGGTTATTATATTGAAGTCCGAAATACACACAAAGACAAAGTACCACCAGAATGGATTAGAAAGCAGACTTTAGTCAACGCCGAACGATACATTACTGAAGAACTTAAGGAATACGAAACCAAAATTCTTGGTGCTGAAGAAAAAATCCACCAAATCGAAAGTCATTTGTTTGAACAATTGGTGATTTGGATTGGAACTTATATCAAGCAAGTGCAGTTGAATGCCAATTTGGTAGCCCAATTGGATTGCCTGACTTCTTTCGCGCAATTGGCAATTGAAAACGATTATGTATGTCCAATTTTGGATGAAACTTTCGAATTGGAAATTACTAACGGTCGCCATCCTGTGATTGAAAAGCAATTGCCGGTTGGTGTGCCTTATGTAGCCAATGATGTTTTCTTAGACAGAGAAACCCAACAATTAATTATGATTACCGGACCAAATATGTCGGGTAAGTCGGCGATATTAAGACAAACCGCTTTGATAGTTTTATTGGCTCAAATGGGAAGTTTTGTGCCGGCAGAAAGATTGAGAATGGGTGTAATCGATAAAATTTTTACTCGAGTTGGCGCCAGCGATAACATTTCGATGGGTGAATCTACGTTTATGGTTGAAATGAATGAAACGGCTTCCATTTTGAATAATATTTCAGATAGGAGTTTGGTGCTGTTAGATGAAATTGGTCGCGGAACCAGTACGTATGACGGAATCTCCATCGCTTGGGCTATTGCAGAATTTTTGCATGAAAATCCGGCAAGGCCAAAAACATTATTCGCGACACATTATCATGAGTTGAATGAAATGAGTGAATTGTTGCCGAGAATTCAGAATTATAATGTTTCGGTAAAGGAATTAAAAGACAATGTCCTTTTCATCAGAAAATTGGTAAAAGGCGGAAGTGCGCATAGTTTCGGTATTCACGTGGCGAAAATGGCCGGAATGCCGCAAATGGTGATTCAAAAAGCCCAAAAACTCTTGAAGAAACTCGAGAAAAATCATTCCAGCGATGCACTCAATACGATTAAATCATCAAAAGACGAGATGCAGCTTAATATTTTCAGCATGGATGATCCGTTATTAGAAGAAATCAGAGAAGATATTCTGAATTTAGATATCAATACTTTGACACCTGTTGAAGCTTTGATGAAGCTAAATGAGCTAAAAAGAATGTTATTAAAAAAATAACGTTATCGGTTGATTTTGCTAATCAGGGAATTAGATTTTCAAAAAGTTTTTTTCTAAAAAAGGTTTGTATAATTCAATTTTAGTATTACATTTGCATCCGCAATACGGTATAAGTATTGTCGTTCTTACAAAATTTGAAATGCGAAAATAGCTCAGTTGGTAGAGCGCGACCTTGCCAAGGTCGAGGTCGCGGGTTCGAGCCCCGTTTTTCGCTCAACTACTTATAATGCTTGGGTGGTGAAATTGGTAGACACGCTGGACTTAAAATCCAGTGACTGTAATGGTCGTACGGGTTCAAGTCCCGTCCCGAGTACAAAGCCTCTAACTTAATGTTAGGGGCTTTTTTTATTTTATTATCTTTAGATTTCTATGGGCACTTTTGTAATTAGCAAACGATTAAACGATTTCTACAAATTTGAGTTTGTCTCTAGGAAAGGGAAGACCATTTTCACCAGTAATGATTACGAGCTTCGCTTTGAATGTGAGGAAGCAATAGAGGCGTTTAGGGTTGCTGTGGATTCTCATCATTTCCTTAGGTTTAAAACCGCTAAGGGAAAATGTTTCTTTAAGTTGATGGATGAAGAAAAAGTTTTCGCAATAAGCAGAAAGTATGCTACAGAGTTAATGATGCAAAAAGGAATTGATGAAATAATTAAATATGGGGCAAAAGCTGAAATTCTTGATTTTTCTGCCGGAGACTCTATTTTTTCGGGGGTTTAATATTTAAAAAGGATGTTTTTTCGGAAAGTTATATAAAAAAGAAAGCCACGCATTGCGTGGCTTAATTTCTTACTGTAATTTAAAAATTACTTAGCAGCAGGAGCTTCTGTAGCAGGAGCTTCAACAGCTGGAGAGTCAACTGCTGGAGAATCAACAGCAACTTCTGGAGTTTCAACAGCTGGAGAATCAACTACAGTTGAATCAGCAGTTCCTTCAGCAGCAGCATCAGCTTGTTTACAAGATACTACAGTTAATGCAGCAACAACAGCTAAACTTAAAAATACTTTTTTCATCTTACTTAATTATAAAAGGTTAATTATTAATTCGGAGCAAAGATATAAATTTTTTTATTCGGAAAAACTTTTATTTAACTTTTTTTAAAAATCTCTATTTTGCTTCGGTTTTTACTTTACAACAATCATGCCAAAACTTAAGAATAGCTTAATTTTTTCTATTTTTTCTTTGGAGTTATGATTTTCATCTCTTTGATTAGATTATCTGCACCGGCAAATTTATCAATCACAAACAATACATAACGAATGTCAACCATAATATTTCGGCATATTTCAGGAGAATAATAAATGTCGCTCATCGTTCCTTCCCACACTCTGTCAAAATTCAAGCCAATTAAATTTCCGTTAGCATCAAGTGCCGGACTACCCGAGTTTCCTCCTGTGGTGTGATTGGTAGCAATAAATGCTACCGGCATTTTGCCTTTCACACCGTAATTTCCGTAATCTTTGGTGTTGTATAAATCAATAAGCTTTTTGGGAACATCAAATTCGTAATCACCCGGAATGTATTTTTCAATCACCCCATCCAAATAAGTAAACGGTTCGTAAACCACTGCATCATTGGGTTTGTAGCCTTTAATTTTTCCGTAAGTCACCCTAAAAGTACTGTTGGCATCGGGAAAAATACGATCGGATTTATGGCTCAATTCTAAGATGGCTTTCATATACGTTCTTTGCGTGGCCACATTTTTCAAATTGATTTCATCATATTTTTGTGCCACATTTTTCAAATAACCATCCGCCATGGCTTTAATTACTTGGAATCCTTTGTCTTTATTCAAATTTTCTAAAACGGTTTTGCTGTCACCGGTTAGTAATACTTTTATTTTGTCATAACTAACCAATTGCGATTGGGTAAAGACTTCGGTAGCCAAACTCGAGGCATTTACATTTTCAAAAGCACTAGGCAAAAACTGTTTCGGATAAGTATTAGCATAAATTCCAATCAATTTTTCGAATACTTTTTCGTCAACCTTTGCATTAAAATCTTTGTAAAAATCTCCTAAACCATTGATTAAATTGTTTCTTCTGTCGTTGAAAGATTGTTCTCCTTTGGTGTTGTAAATTTGCTCCAATTGGTACAATTTATACCCCAAACTAAGAATTTCAGTGTTGCGCAAAGCCACTTCGGTAAATACATCTCTCGCCAAGGCATAGTCTCTGATATCCCCATAATTTTTTTCAAAATCAGCCAATAAATTACCATATTCTGCTTGTTTTCCGGCCGAGCTAACTTTTTGTTGGAAGTTGGTTTCAAACGCTTTTTTGATACCAACTGCATTGGATTTTTTTAATCCTTTAGTTTCGCCCATCCATTTTTTCCACGAATTGGCAATGCTGGCATTTTTAGAGGCGTATTGAATTTTAATGGCGTTGTCTTTTCGCATGAATTCATTTTGTACTTTCAATGTGGCATCTCGAATCTCAACTTTAGCCGGATTCAAAGTAGTTACGATTTGCTCAACGGCCACCGCAGGCAAATATTCCTGAGTTCTTCCCGGATAACCCATTACCATGGTAAAGTCGTTTTCTTTCAATCCTTTGATAGAAATAGGGAAGAAATATTTGGGTTTGTAAGGGACATTTTCGGTAGAGTAGGCTGCCGGACGATTATTTTTATCGGCATAAATTCGGAACAAGGAAAAATCTCCGGTATGTCTTGGCCAAACCCAGTTATCCGTATCCGAACCGAATTTTCCAATGGAACTTGGTGGTGCGCCAACCAAACGAACGTCACGGAAAGTTTCAGTTACAAATAAAAGGTATTGGTTCCCGTCATAGAAAGTACGAATGCTGTTTTCTTGCCAAGATTCTTTAGGCAATGTTCGGCTCAAAACACCAATGTTTTCCTGGATTTTTTTCTGCTTTTCCGTTTCAGAAGACAAAGTGGTTACGCCTTCCAGAACTTTTGTCGTTACATCTTCAATTCGAATAATGAAGGTTACGAACAAGTCTTTGTTAGGCAATTCATCCTCCATTTTGTAAGCCCAGAAACCATCGGTCAAGTAATCGTGTTCTACTGTAGAATGACTTTGAATATTGTCATAACCACAATGGTGATTCGTTAAAATCAATCCTTTGTCTGAAATCACTTCGGCAGTACAACCACCATCAAAATGCGGGACGGCATCTTTCAAACTGGATTTGTTAATGGAATAAATATCATCGGCACTTATTTTCATGCCTAAATTTTTCATTTCGGTTTCGTTCATTCCTTTCAATAAAGAAGGAATCCACATGCCGCCTTGTTGGGCCTGGGTTTGAACAAAAACAAATAAGAGTAGCAGTCTTAAAAATTTCATGAGTTTGTTTTGTTTGTTAAGTTTATTTGTTTGTTTTTAGTTTGAGTTGTTACAAATGTGTCTCAAAATAACATCGGTCGCACCAATGTTCATTTGGACAAATGTTTCGCAAATATGTCCTTTTTCGTGTCGAATATCTTCGTTTGAAATTAAATTGTCAAAAGCATCATTGAGTTCACTTTGATTTGAAATCGAAATACAACCTTCCATATTGACCAACGCCGTAGCTTCTGCAAAGTGCGAAAAATTGGGGCCAACAATAATCGGAATCCCAAAAGTTGCCGGTTCTAAAATATTGTGCACGCCTGGATTTCCAAAACCGCCGCCAACATAAGCGATATCGGCATAACTGTAAATTTTGGTCAAAATACCGATGGTGTCAATAATGAAAACTTGCAATTCGGCCAAATTTTTTCCTTCTTTCTCCGAAAACAAAACGGTTGGTTTTGTGATTTGCGTTTTGAGATTTGAAATTTGTTCCGTTTTGATATTGTGTGGCGCAATGATGAATTTCACATTGGAATCGGTTTGATTGATGAAATTTACCAATAAGCTTTCATCTTTTGGCCAAGAACTTCCAATAACGATGGTCGTAGTGTTGTCCTTAAATTGTTGGATGAAATCCAAAGAATTGTCTCTCTCTAAAATGGAAACTACTCTGTCAAATCTTGTATCGCCTGAAATTTTTACATTTTGGTAGCCCAAAGATTGGAGTAATTTTTTAGAGCTTTCATTTTGGACAAAAAAGTACTCAAAGGTTTTCAATGCGTTGCGATAAAATCCGCCATGCCATTTAAAGAAGGCTTGCTTTTCTCTGAAAATGCCCGAAATCAAATAGGTTTTGATACTAGCTTTCTTCAATTCATTCAAATAATTCAGCCAATATTCATATTTGATAAAGAAAACCAAATCGGGATGAACCAATTTCAGAAATTCTTGCGCATTGCTTTTCGTGTCCAAAGGCAAATAAACCGTCACATCAGCAATCGCATTGTTTTTGCGAACTTCATAACCCGAAGGGGAAAAAAATGTGAGTACAATTTTATGCTTTGGAAATTCCTGTTTGATACGCTCCATCACCGGCAAACCTTGTTCGTATTCGCCTAAAGAAGCGGCGTGAAACCAAATGGTTTGATCTTTGGGATTGATTTTAGCCGCTAACGTATCAAAAACGGTTTTTCTACCGTCGACAAACAGCTTTATTTTGGGACTGAAAAGCGCCAATACTTTCACAAGTTGTGAAGCCAAAACCAGTAAAATATTGTATAAAAAAAACATCCCAAAAATTTTGATGCGCTAAAATACGTTTCTTTTGCGGAACATAGAATTCTACTTCAGAATTTCTTACTTTTGCTACTCATAATTTTTTAGAACATGAGAAAAATTCAGATGGTTGACTTAAAAAGTCAATACGAAAAAATAAAAGATACCGTTAACGCTTCGATTCAGGAGGTTTTAGATACCACAACTTACATCAACGGACCATTGGTTCACGAATTTCAGAAAAATCTTGAGGAATATTTAGACGTAAAACATGTGATTCCTTGCGCCAACGGAACTGATGCTTTGCAAATTGCGATGATGGGCTTGGATTTAAAACCGGGCGATGAGGTAATTACAGCCGATTTTACGTTTGCCGCAACTGTCGAAGTGATTGCATTGTTACAATTGACACCTGTTTTGGTGGATGTGGATATCGTAAACATGAATATTTCTATTGAGGCAATTAAGAAAGCGATTACGCCTAAAACCAAAGCGATTGTGCCCGTACATTTGTTCGGTCGCGCTGCGAATATGGAAGCGATTATGGCGATTGCCAAAGAACATAATTTATACGTAATTGAAGACAATGCCCAAGCGATTGGTGCCAATTGCAAATTCTCTGACGGAACTAAAAAGAAAGCGGGAACTATTGGTCACGTATCATCAACGTCATTTTTCCCGTCTAAAAACTTAGGTTGTTATGGCGATGGTGGCGCGATTTTTACCAACGACGATGCTTTGGCACACAAAATTCGCGGAATCGTAAACCACGGAATGTATGTACGCTATCATCACGATGTAGTAGGCGTAAATTCCCGTTTGGATAGTATTCAAGCCGGTGTTTTAAATGCCAAGTTACCTTTGTTAGATGCTTACGGAAAAGCGCGTCAAGATGCGGCTCGCAAATATTCTGCCGCTTTTGAAGGCCACAAAAATATTATTGCTCCGAGTATTTGTGATATTTGTGATTGTCACGTTTTCCACCAATATACTTTGAGAATTATCGATGCCGATAGAAACGGTTTGATGGAACATTTATTAGCGAAAGGAATTCCGTGTGCAATTTATTACCCAATTCCGTTGCACAGTCAAAAAGCTTATGCGGATATGCGTTACAAAGAGGAAGATTTTCCGGTAACGAATCAATTGGTGAAAGAAGTAATTTCATTGCCAATGCATACCGAATTAGACGACGAGCAAATCAAATTTATCACAGACAGCGTTTTAGAATATTTAAAATAGTTATAGGTTGTAGGTTGTAAGTTACAGTCAAGTTTAACTTATAACCTACAACTTACAACTTACAACAAAAAATAAATGAAAGTACTAGTAACAGGAGGTTTAGGTTTTATAGGTTCACATACCGTTGTAGAATTACAAAACCAAGGTTTTGAAGTAGTAGCCATTGATAATTTATCGAATTCTTCCATTTCGGTTTTAGACGGCATTGAAAAGATTACCGGAAAGAAACCGGTTTTTGAAAACTTTGATTTAAGGGAAAAAGCGGCAGTTCAAAATTTCTTCAAAAAACACAATGATGTTGTGGGCGTGATTCATTTTGCAGCCTCAAAAGCTGTGGGAGAAAGTGTCGAAAATCCGTTATTGTACTATGAAAACAACATCAATGCTTTGGTTTATGTATTGCAAGAACTGACGTCATTGCCACAAGCTAATTTTATTTTCAGTTCTTCCTGCACAGTTTACGGTCAAGCTGAAGTAATGCCAATTAATGAAGACGCTTCAATTCAACCGGCAATATCTCCCTACGGAAATACCAAGCAAATTGGAGAAGAGATTATTATTGATGTTGCTAGAGTTACCAATTTAAATTCCATCTTACTTCGCTACTTTAATCCAATCGGAGCACATCCAAGTGCCGAAATAGGAGAATTGCCTATAGGAGTGCCACAAAATTTAGTGCCATTTATTACTCAAACTGCTATGGGTTTGCGTCAGGAATTGTCCGTTTTTGGAAATGATTATCCAACAGTTGATGGCACTTGTATTCGCGATTATATTCATGTGGTTGATTTGGCGAAAGCACATGTTGTAGCTTTACAACGATTATTAGATAAACAAAATTTGGAGAAAGTAGAAACCTTCAACTTAGGAACCGGAAAAGGAAGTTCCGTTATGGAAGTCATTCATGCTTTCGAAAAAGTATCCGGTAAAAAATTACCTTATAAAATTGTAGCCCGAAGAGATGGTGATGTGATTCAGGCATACGCCAATACTGATAAAGCCAGAGAAGTTTTAGGTTGGAAAACCGAATTGTCTTTAGACGATGCTTTGGCTTCTGCTTGGAAATGGGAGCAAAAAGTTAGGAGTTAGTCCCAATTTATAACATCATAAAATTGCTTTTTAGGCAATTACATCTATTCGCTTCATGAGTGACAAACCCGATTTCAAATTACTTTTCTGTCTATTTATTGTAGCGGTAGTTTGGGGTACAACTTATTTAGGTATTCGTGTGGCGGTTGAAACCATGCAACCTTGGTATATTACTTCTACTCGTCAAGGTTTGGCAGCTTTAATTGTTTTGGCCATTTTATTGTATAAAAAACAATTGGCTTGGATTGGTTGGGAAAACTTTAAACTCCAATTCATACCGGCAATTCTGATGATTGTTTTGGCCAATGGTTTTACTACGATTGCCGAGCAAAGTGTGCCGAGTGGCTTAACTTCTATATTGAGTGCACTTTCACCTTTAGTCGTTTTTTTAGGCGGAACGATGATTGGGCAACAAAAGCTAACACTAAAAGGTTTCCTTGGTGTAATTGTTGGTTTCCTTGGTGTAGTTTTTATTTTCAAAGATGGTTTGGGCGATATTTTAGATCCCAATTATAAAACCGGGATTCTCTTTTTAAGTATTGCTATTTTAGCTTGGTCGGTCGGAACGATTTACACCAAAATGCATACCCACAAGTCGAATAACATTGCCTTGAATTTATTTTACCAATTTTCAATTGCAGCAATAATTCAATTTGTTTTGGCACTAATATTAAATCCTGATGTCGATTTCAAGGCATGGAGTGCCAGAAGTATTTTCGCCACTTTATACCTTTCCGTTTTTGGCTCGGTCATCGCTTTTTTTGCTTATCATTATGCTTTGAAAAGAGTTACCGCTACTCAGATTACGGTCTTGAATTATATCAATACGATTATCGCGGTTTTTTTGGGTTGGCTACTTTTAGATGAAAAAATCACCTTCGATTTCGTGATTGCAACTGGCTTAATTATTTTGGGAGTATTCATAACCAATTATAAAAGGAAATAAAAAATCCTCACTTTTGATGAGGATTTGTTTTTCTATTTCGCAGATTCTTTTAATTTTTTCGCGGCTTCTTCCAATTTCATGGCGCTTTTTATTTTGGCACTGTCAATTTCGGCTTTGGTTTTTTCTTTGATGGAATCCAATCTTCTTTCTGCTTTGATTTTGGCCGAATCAATTTTTTCTTTTACTTCTTCGGTTACAGCGTCTTGAGCGGCATCGAGTTTTTCTTTGGTTTCGTCTTTGCAAGAAGCTAATAAAGCTACTAAGGCAAAGGATAAAATTAACTTCTTCATGATAATTATGATTTAATTTTTAATAACAAATTCGGGTCAGGACAATTCTGCAAATAAAAGGGCAAGGTTTTCGAACTGCAAACTCCCGGATAATCTCCGGTTTTATTTTCCATATCGATAATGATTTGGAAATGCAAATGCGGTGCATAATCGCCATTAATCGGAGGTAAGCCCAAGGTAGCGATTTGTTGGCCTTTCTCGACAAAGTCACCTGCTTTTTTACCATTTAAACTATCTAAACTCAAATGACCATATAAGGTATGAAAAGTAAAGTCCTCAATTTTATGTTCCAAAATAATCGTCGGACCATAATCCCCCAAAGCGTCATTGTTTTGAAGACTGTGAATTTTACCTTCCAAAGCGGCATAAATGGGAGCAGAATCATTAACCCATAAATCTAAACCAATATGAATATTGCGTTCGTCGGTATTGTCATTTTTAAAAACCGTACTTCTTTGGTACAAATTTCGATGTTCTATATAACCACCAAATGCAATTTTAGCCTTATTTTGATTTAAATAATTCTGAATGTATTCCTCGTAATCTTTAGCGGTTGCCAATTTTTGAGTAACCAAATTTTCATTGGTTACTGATAAATCCAAAGCCACATAATCTGCATAATCAATATCATTGGATATGACCTTAGCTGATTCGGTTTTACTTAAGATTTCGATTAAATTTTTCATTAAGACGAAATCGTTTCTACTTCTCTGTCGATTTTATTTACCAAGCCAACCAAAACTTTTCCCGGCCCAACTTCCGTAAAACTAGTCGCGCCATCTTTAATCATTTGTTGCACTGATTGTGTCCATCTTACCGGAGCCGTCAATTGAATGATTAGATTTTTCTTGATTTCGTTGGCGTCAGAAACAGCACTGGCTGTAACATTTTGATATACCGGACAACTTGGAGTGTTGAAAGTTGTAGCTTCAATCGCTGCCGCCAATTCCTCGCGAGCCGGTTCCATCATAGGTGAGTGGAATGCGCCACCAACAGGCAATAACAAAGCTCTTTTTGCTCCGGCTTCTTTCATCGCTTCACAAGCTTTTTCTACTGCTGAGAACTCACCTGAAATAACCAATTGTCCCGGACAGTTGTAATTTGCCGCAACTACTATTCCATCGATAGAAGCACAAACGTCTTCTACAATTTTATCTTCTAAACCTAAAACCGCAGCCATGGTTGATGGGGTTATTTCACAAGCTTTTTGCATGGCGATAGCTCTTTGGGAAACCAATTTCAAACCGTCTTCAAAAGACAAAGTGCCATTGGCTACCAAAGCTGAAAATTCACCCAACGAATGTCCGGCAACCATATCAGGTTTAAAGTTATCTAAAGTTTTGGCCAAAATTACCGAGTGCAAAAATACTGCCGGTTGGGTTACTTTAGTTTCTTTTAATGCTTCTGCTGTGCCTTCAAACATGATGTCGGTGATGCGGAAACCTAAAATTTCATTGGCTTTTTCGAATAGCGCTTTGGCTACTGCTGAATTTTCATATAAGTCTTTGCCCATTCCGGTGAATTGAGCGCCTTGACCGGGGAATACGTATGCTTTCATTTGGATAAAATTAGAGGACAAAAATAAGGATAACTATTAAATAAAGAACATCTGATTTAAAATTGTAACTTTTAATGCAATTCTTACGTCAAATAGGAAACCTTTAACCCAAAAAACATGAAAAAGAACTTACTTTTTGTGATTCTATTTTTTTTACTGATTTATTTAACCATGCCGGTACTCAATTACGGCTTCTACAGTATTGGGATTTTACTTTTGTTGCTGTTGTTTTTCTTATTTTTCTTTTCACTCGGAATTACAACCGATGCTGCCAATAAGAAATTCATTGTCAATAATAAACCTAAAAAGTGGATCCTATGGACAATGGCAGTAGTATTGGTCTATGTAACGGTTATCCCTTTATTTACTTCAGCCACCTTTTTATACACTTCTCGATACCAAAAAATGATTGGTGAAGTCAAAAAAGGAAACGAAATAGCCAAACACATTGCGCCCATTTCTATGGATAAAATTAGAGTGGTCGATCAGAATTTAGCTTATTTGTTGGGTGAAAAAGTGATTGGTTCACAACCGGCATTGGGAAGTCAAATCGAACTCGGCAAATTTTCTATTCAAAAAGTCAATAACGAATTGTTTTGGATTGCACCTTTATTGCATTCCGGTTTTTTCAAATGGTTCAATAACCAAGACGGAACTCCGGGTTATGTAATGGTTTCGGCCACCAATGAACGAGATGTGCGATTGGTTGAATCGGTAAATGGTAAACCCGTTCGAATCAAATACCAACCTTCGGCTTATTTCCAAAGCGATATTCACCGACATGTTTATTTTAATGGATATGCCACTGTTGGTTTAGAAGATTTTGTATTCGAAATTGACGAAGCCGGAAATCCGTATTGGGTGATTTCTACTTATAAAAAAGAAATCGGTTTTTCGGGTAAAAATGCTACAGGAGTTATCGTTGTTGATGCGCAAAGTGGAGCCATTAATGAATATGCTATAGCCGATACTCCGGCCTGGATAGATCGAATTCAACCGGCAGTAATTATTGAAGAACAACTGAACGATTGGGGTGAATTGATAAATGGTTATTGGAATTTTTCCAACCGAGATAAGTTGCAAATTACGGAAGGACTGACTTTAGTGTACGGTAAAAATGACCGCTCGTATTGGTACACGGGATTGACTTCTGTAGGAAGTGATGAAAGTGCTGTTGGCTTTGTTTTAGTCGATACCCGAACTAAAGAAACTACGTTTTACAAGCAAAGCGGTGCTACTGAATATGCTGCCCAACAGTCGGCCGAAGGAAAAGTACAAGAAAAAGGATATAAGACTTCCTTACCAATTCCATATAATATCAACAATATCCCAACTTACGTGATGACACTCAAAGATGATGGCGGATTGGTGAAAATGTATGCCATGGTAGCGATTAACGATTACACGATTGTTGGAGTAGGCAACTCGATGAGAGAAACGTTAACTGCTTTCAAAAGCGCTTACAACTCTTCGGGGAATAAAATTAATCCGGGTGTTTCTAATGCTAAGAAAAGCGTAAAATCTATTATCACCCGTATCCAAAATGATGTGAAGAACGGCAACAGCTTTTATTATTTTACCATCAAAGATTATCCGAGTATTTTTGTGGGTTCAACCCAGGTTTCGGGAGAATTGCCTATAACAGTTGTGGGTGACAGTGTTGAGATTTCATTTGATATCGATGAAGAAAAAGTTGTTGATGTCACAAGGTTTGACAATAAAGCATACAAATAATCAAAAAGCCCTAACGATGAGTTAGGGCTTTTTTTATAAACTAATTGCTCGTATTATTTTTTTCAAATCGCCGCCGAGGGTTTCATTGGTAATTTTTCCGTCTTTGAAATTCTCGTGAAAACTCGGTAGTGAAAAACTGCCTTTTACCTCTGCGCCTTGGAAAGGCATTCGTTTGACTGCAATATCCAAAACACTTCCGCCGCCACGTGCTCCGGGCGAAGTGGCTAAGAGTAACATTGGTTTTTGTTGAAAGGTTTTGGCATCGATTCGCGAAGCCCAATCTAAAGTATTTTTGAATGCTGAAGAATAAGCGCCATTGTGCTCTGCCAAAGAAAGTACGATAAAATCAGCGCTGCCTATTTTGGCATAAAAATCTTGTGCCAAAGGATGAATGCCGTTTTCTTTCTCGCGGTCAACGGAAAACACCGGCATGTCATAATCGTTTAAATCCAAAACTTCAATGTCAACATTTTGAAACAAATTCGAAGCATAAACCGCCAATTGCTTATTGATGGAATTTTTGCTCGACGAACCACCAAAGGCTATGATTTTCTTCATTTTTCGTTGTTTAAATAATAAGTCAATGCACCCGATGGACACTTTTTGACCGTCTCGATTATTTTTGCTGTAGTAGAACCTTCAGGCGTAATCCACGGTTTTTCTTTGGGTTTAAATACATCAGGATTGTGTTTTACGCAATTGGCAGAATGCGTGCATTTTCCCGATTGCCACACTATGGTCACTTCGCCATTGGTGTATTCTTTGGTTAAGTCTTTCGGATCCATGATTTTATATTTTGGTGTTAATTTGAATTTGATTTTTTAGAATTTTTGATACCGGACATTTTTCAGCAATGAGTAACAATCGCTCTTTTATTTCGGATGAAACCTCATTAGAAAAAGAAATATCGCGAGTAATGGTTGTAACCAATTCGCCCTTGCTTTCCTGAGCTAAATTCAGCGAAATATTGATTTCAGGAATATCCCAACCTTTGCGGTCAATATACATTCTCAAAGTCGATAAAGTACAACCCGCTAATGAGGCTAAGAATGTTGAAAACGGGTCAGGCCCAATATTTTGTCCACCGACATTTTCAGGTTCATCCATCAATAAAGTGCCGTTGCGCCAAGAAATGGTACACAAGTATTTTTGCGTGCCAATAGTTCCTTCTACGTTATTTTCTAAAAGATTTGCCATGATGTTATAATTATAAAACATCTCTAAATTCGGGAACTTTGTCAAAAACGCTTTTCGCAAACGGACAAAGCGGAATGATTTTGATGCCTTTTTCACGCGCGTATTCTACGGCTTTGGCTACCATTTTTTTGCCGAAACCTTTGCCTTCATTTCCCGGTTTTACTTCGGTGTGGTCGATAATGATTTGTTTTTCACCCGCAAAAACAAAGGTCATCATCGCTTCGTGTTTGCTATTGACATCAATGTAAAAAAAGCCTTTATTCCCATCGATTTTAAGTTGTACTTCGTTGTTCATATTTTTTAAAGTTTACCGCAAATTCTCAAATTAAATAATTCGTGAATTTGCGGTTATTTTTATTTACTGAATCATTGGAACTTCCATTAATAAAATCTCAGCATCAGCTGTAGCTTCGAATGTTACTTTTTCGAAATCGGTGATGCCTAATCCATCGCGTTCACCTAAATCTTGTCCGTCTACTTTTACGCTTCCTTTGATTACGAAAACATAAAGTCCGTTGCCTTCTTTTTTACGGTTGTAATCTAAAGTAATTCCTTGGTCTAAATTACCCATGTGAAACCAAGCGTCTTGGTGAATCCAAACGCCTGCATCGTCAGCATTGGGTGAAAGTATTTGTTGTAATTTATTATGACGGTCGGTCGTGTCTAACGTGATTTGTTGGTAACGAGGTTCTACATTTCTGTATTTTGGAAACACCCAAATTTGCAACAAATTGGTTCTTTTATCCGCATTCGGATTGAACTCAGAGTGCTGAATTCCGGTTCCGGCGCTCATCACTTGTACGTCGCCGAATTTTATCACTTCGGTATTGCCCATACTGTCTTTGTGTGCCAAATCACCTTCCAAAGGAATCGTGATAATTTCCATATTATCATGCGGATGCGTTCCGAATCCCATTCCGGATGCTACGATGTCATCGTTTAAAACTCTCAAGACTCCGAATTGAACTCTTTCAGGGTTATAATAGCTGGCAAAACTAAAAGTATGGTGTGCGTTTAACCAACCGTGATCGGCATGTCCGCGAGTGTGTGCTTTGTGTAAAACAGTATTTTTCATGATGTATAAATTTACTAATTATTATGATACAAATTTACAATCATGGAGTGCGTGGAGCACTTAATGTAGATTAAGAAAGAAGTGTTCAGTGTTCAGTTGGCAGTTTTCAGAAGTCAATACCTTGAAGAGCGATTACTTTCTCAATAACCTACTCTTCATTTTGCTAAAGAATTCAGGCGTTACGCCAATAAAAGAAGCAATTTGTTTTTGAGGTACTTTTTGAATGAGTGTTGGGTATTTTTTGCAGAATTTTTCAAAGCGTTCTTCTGCGGTTAGGCTTAGGTTATCCATTAACCTTTCTTGATAGGAAACCAATGAGTTTTCTACAATGATTCTGAAAAAACGCTCTAATTTCGGGATTTGATGGTACAATTCTTCTTGGTTTTCTTTGGAGAGTAAAACCACTTCTGCATCTTCTAAAACTTCAATAAAAAGATTACCTGGTTTTTGCGAAAGCAAACTGTACATGTCACCAATCCACCAACCTTCACAGGCGAAACTCAAAACGTGTTCAACAATATTGTCGTTGATGTTAAAGCTTCTGAGCAAGCCTGAATTGACGAAATAAGAATGTTTGCAAACTTCTCCTGCGCTCAGGATAATGGTTTTGGCTTTGTAGTGTTTGGTTTCTATTTTAGATAAAAAAAGCAACTCTTCCTCGGGAGAAAGAGTTACTATTTTTGAAATATTATCAAGGATTTGAGCCAAGAGGAAGTTTTATTTTCTTGGAAGTAATTTGAATGAAGTTACGACAAATTTATTGTCTTTCAATTCGCCTACTACTTCAGCTTTACTTACGGCTGAACAAAAACCATCAGCAGCATGTGCATCACCGTGGTCATCTAATTTTGTACCTTCAACAAAATAAGGTTTGCCATCAACCATTGCGGCCAAATCACATCCTTTTTTGTCTTTCATTCCAAACATACATTGTCCGCAAGCCACTTCAACAATTACAGGTTCTTGGGTTGCAGCTTTTTTCTCTTGGGCATTCATGCTGGTTACACCCAACACAAAAGCAAGAATTAAAAATACTTTTTTCATTTTTTACAGGTTTATGGTTATTAATTTTGCGACTTCTTTCGCCTTTTCAGTGACAGTTTCAATGTTGGTTCCCAATGAATCATGGGTTAAAACAACACCCATTCTGCGATAAGGTCTTGAAGTTGGTTTTCCAAAGATACGAAAATCTGTTTTAGGTAGTGCGGCTACTGCAGAAATTCCTGAGTAGGTTGGATTTGCAGAATCTCCGGCGGCCAAAATTACCGCACTCGCGCCGGCTTTTTCCAAAGTAATTTCGAAAATGGGTAGGCTTAAAATGGCACGCAAATGCAATTCGAATTCGTTGAAATTTTGGGTCCCGGCGAGCGTAACCATTCCAGTATCGTGTGGTCTTGGCGATAATTCCGAGAAATATACGCCTTCATTGGTTAGGAAAAATTCTACTCCAAAAAGTCCTGCTCCGCCGAGTGCTTCGGTTACTTTGCGGGCCATTTCTTGGGCTTCGGCTATGTCTTTATCAGAAACAATGGCCGGTTGCCAACTTTCTTGATAATCGCCGCGTTCTTGTCGGTGACCAATTGGCGCACAGAATAACGTTGGATTACTGTTTTGAGTCACCGTCAACAAAGTGATTTCGGAATTGAAATTTACGAATGCTTCTACAATCACTTCCACAATATCACCGCGCGAACCTTCTTCGGCGTATCGCCACGCTTTTTCAATATCGGCTTCGGTTTTGATGGTCGATTGTCCTTTGCCGGAAGAACTCATTAGTGGTTTTACTACGCAAGGCATTCCGACTTCAGCTACCGCTTTTTGCAATTCTTCAGCGGAAGTGGCATAGCGATAATTGGCCGTTCTTAAGCCTAAATCTTTGGCGGCTAAATCGCGAATCGCTTTTCTATTCATGGTGAAATTGGCCGCTTTCGCAGAAGGCACAACCGTGATGCCCTGTTTTTCGTAATCGTAAAAACGTTCGGTGCGAATGGCTTCGATTTCGGGAACGATGAAATCAGGTTGGTGTTTGGCTACGATTCGGTCTAATTCGGCACCATCGAGCATGTTGATGACTTCGAATCCGTGAGCCACTTGCATTGCCGGAGCGTTTTCATAACTGTCGACTGCGATCACGGTTTGTCCGATTCTTTGTGCGGCGATAACGAATTCTTTTCCTAATTCTCCGGAACCGAGTAAGAGTATTTTTGACATTCTATTTAATTTTATAGTGTTGTCTAATGGTTTTATGCGTTAGGGATTGCAGTGGAAATCCTTTAGTTTTTAAACTAAAGATTGCAACGGAAAGCCCGACCTGAAAGGGAACGCCCTATTATTTATTAAAAAGCCCCAAGTTTCCTTGAGGCATAATATAGATTAAGCTAGTGCTTCTTTGATTCTTTTGAAAGCTTCAGTTAGCAATTCTTCGCTGGTAGCATAAGACAAGCGAATGCAGTTTGGATTTCCGAATGCGTCTCCGGTTACGGTCGCAACATTCGCTTCTGATAACAAATACATCGAAAAATCATCAGCATTAGCTATTAATTTTCCGCGTAAGGTTTTGCCGAAATAAGCCGAAACATCCGGGAACAAATAGAAAGCACCTTCAGGTACGTTGATTTTGAATCCAGGAATTTCTTTGGCCAATTCTACTACCAAGTTTCTGCGGTTTTTGAATGCGGATACCATTTCGTTTAAAACGCTTGGATCAGCATCAACAGCGGTAATCGTAGCTCTTTGTGCAATGGAGTTGGCGCCAGAAGTTACTTGACCTTGCATTTTGGTACAAGCTTTGGCTACAAATTCCGGAGCGCCGATATAACCGATTCTCCATCCTGTCATCGCGAAGGCTTTGGCGACACCATTCACAGTAATCGTTCTGTCGAAAAAGCCCGGAATGGTTCCGATGCTGCAGAAAGTTCCAGAGAAATTGATGTGTTCGTAGATTTCGTCGGAAACGATATAAATGTTTGGATATTTTTCTAAAACTTTACCAATAGCTTCTAGTTCGTCGCGGTTGTAAACGGAACCGCTTGGGTTACACGGTGAACTGAACCACATCATTTTGGTTTTCGGCGTGATGGCTTTTTCCAGTTCTGCAGCGGTCATTTTGAAATCGCTTTCTACAGAAGTCAGAACTTCTACAGGAACACCGCCTGAAAGTTTGATGATTTCATAGTAAGAAACCCAATATGGCGCAGGCAAAATCACTTCGTCGCCGTCGTTTAACATGACTTGCGCCACGTTGTATAAAGATTGTTTGGCACCGGTAGAAACTACAATGTTTGCCGGTTTGTAATCTAAATTATTATCTCTTTTGAATTTTCTGCAGATGGCTTCTTTTAGTTCGCCGTAACCGTCAACCGGTGTGTAAGTGCTGTAATTTTCATCGATAGCTTTTTTGGCAGCTTCTTTAATAAAATCGGGTGTATTGAAATCCGGTTCGCCTAAACTTAAGCTTATGATGTCTTTTCCTTGGGCTTTTAATTCTCTGGCCAAAGCCGCCATAGCCAGTGTTTGTGAAGTAGATAAGTTGTTAATTCTGTCCGATAAAATGCTCATTGTGTTGTTGTTATGTGGTTAAATAAAGAGACGCCAATAAAGGCGTCCCGTTTTATGTTATGCTAATTGCGGTTGTCTTCCCAATTCCCTTAAGTGCTTGAAATGCGAAGCGATAGCCGCTCGTGTTGTTTTGAATTCGTAATAAGGCAGTTCACATTCTTTAGCTGTTTGTTTTACGATTTCAGCAATTTTGTCGTAGTGAACGTGGCTGATATTTGGAAACAAATGATGCTCTACTTGGTGATTTAATCCACCGGTGTAATAGTTTACCAACCAATTTTTCGGTGCGAAATTAGCGGTTGTAAACAGTTGGTGAATGGCCCAAGTGTTTTCTATTTCACCATTGGCATCCGGAATTGGATTTTCGGTTTCTTCTACTACGTGCGCCAATTGGAATACAACGCTCAAGATAACTCCGGCAGTATAATGCATTACCAAAAATCCTAAAACTACTTTCCACCAAGAAACACCTAAAACTATTGGAATGACTATCCAGATAGAGAAATAAATGACTTTGGTAATGATTAAAGTGGTCCAACGAATCACCGGTTTTTTGAATTCACCATAGGATAAGTTTCTTTTTAAATAACGTTTCATTTGAAGGAAATCAGTCGTGATTGCCCAATTGAATGTTAATAACCCGTATAAAAATACAGAGTAATAATGTTGGAATTTATGGAATTTGTACCATTTAGCTTCTTTAGTGAAACGCATGATTCTTCCGGCTTCCAAGTCTTCGTCATGTCCTAAAATGTTGGTATAAGTATGGTGTAAAACATTATGTTGTACTTGCCAGTTGTAAACATTTCCGGCCAAGATATAAATACTTCCGCCCATGATTTTATTGACCCAAGATTTAGAGGAATAAGCGCCGTGGTTACCATCGTGCATTACGTTCATTCCAACGCCAGCCATTCCAATGCCGATTACTACGTTAAGCAAAAGGTAAGCCCAAATAGGCATATGCATTGCCAATAAAATAAAATAAGGAGTTAGGAAAATAGAAAACATGACTATAGTTTTCAAATGTAATTTCCAGTTGCCGGTTCTGTCGAGGTTGTTTTCTTTAAAGTAGTTGTTAACCCTAGTGTTTAAAGTTCTGAAGAATTTCAAACTATCGGTTTTAGAGAAAATTGGTGTTGTGGTATTCATTGTGATATTTCAAATTTTGTTCAAAGATAATTATTATAATTTTTCAAAGATTATAAACAAATCATAATTATCAACCAAAAGCACTATTTTTGTTGAAAATTCAATTTATGGAAGAAATTATCATACAATTTCCTAATCTTACTGAAAATCAACTCCTACAGTTTCAAAAATTAGAAGCGTTATACCAAGATTGGAATGCGAAAATCAACGTAATTTCTCGAAAAGACATAGATGAATTATACACCAAACATGTTTTGCATTCTTTGGCGATTGCCAAAATTCAACCGTTTGAATCCGGAACTTATATTCTAGACGTTGGAACCGGTGGTGGTTTCCCCGGAATTCCATTGGCAATATTGTTTCCCGAAACGCGATTCTATTTGATTGATGTCATTGCCAAAAAAATAAAAGTGGTCCAAGCCGTTGCCGAAGGGTTAGGGTTGAAAAATGTCAAAGCCGAACAAATGCGAGCCGAAAATGTTAAAGGCGATTATGATTTTATCGTCAGTCGTGCCGTGACTAATATGCCTGATTTTGTGTCATGGATAAAGGACAAAATTAAGAAGCAAAACAAACACGAGTTGAAAAACGGAATTCTCTATTTAAAAGGTGGAGATTTGACCGAAGAACTCAAAGATTTCCCAAATGCCACGGAATACAATATAGCTGAATTCTTCTCCAACGAATTTTTTGAAACTAAGAAAGTGGTTCATTTACCGTTGAAGTTTAAAGCATAAAAAAAGCCTCTCATTTGAGAGGCTTTTTTTTTAATCTTTTACAATTTTCTTGGTCACTTTTCCACTTTCATTGCTGATAGTGATGAGGTAAACACCTTTGGTCAATGTCACAGGGATTTCAAATGTTCCGCTGATGGTATTGTTTTTAGATTGATAAATCGTTTTACCTAACATATCAGTAACGGAGATATTGGCATTTTCGATAGTATAAGAAGAATTGATTTCAATAGTACTTTCAACTGGATTTTTAATCCAAAGCGTTTCAAATCCTGGATTGGTCGTAGCCAAGGCTCCGTTTATAATTTCATTCAAAGCAAAAGTCACATTGTCCTGGTTTAAGGTCACATGATTTTCATTTACAGTCGGAATAGAAGAAGCCACAAATGGCGTAACCGAAGCACCGGTTACCGGAGAGTATAAATTATTGGTACCCGAAATCGCCATCGAACTCCATGTTGGAATAAAGGTAAAATAGTCGGCATTCAAATTGGTGAAAAATTCAGTCAATAAAGGATCAGTCCCCAAATCAGCTTCAAAACCACTCATGTCAAATCTTCCGCCCGGCGCAGTGTCTAAGCCATCGGTATAGGTTGGTGCTTTAGAATTGGCCAAACTTTCAAATCCGGTAACCCAAAAGGCAATCACAAATTGTTGGCCTCTAAATCGACTTACTTGATTGGTTTGATTCGCGGCAGGCGTAAAACGCAAGTTGATAATGGCTCTTTGTGTAGCGGTGATGTTAAACGTATGGTTCATTACTTCAAAATTAGGCGAGTAGTTCATCGCTCCGTTGCCCGCTCCATTTGAAATCGATACGTTGCGGACTGTCGTTGGAAAGCCCATAGCGTTTAATTCGTTTTGGAATGCGGTTCTGTAATTGGGAGCACCAGTTGGCAATAAACTTGCAGCGTCGGTATTAAATTCAAAAGTGCTTCCGGTTTGCAAATGTCCTTCCATGTGGTCAATCAGCATTTGTCTGGCGGCCGGACTTTTAATCAATCCGTCAACAAGTGGTTGAACGGCTGCATTTCCTAACGGACCATAAGCCATATAGTTGAATAAATGTTGGAAACCAATAGGCACATTGGCACCTTGATGTGGTGAGTCAAAAGAAATATACAATCGTGTGTCGTGATTTAGCGTGTTTATTTCCATATGACGTAATGCATAACGAGAAATCAATCCGCCCATACTTGGGCCTATGATCACATTTTTTTGAGTGCCTACTTTTTGGGCGTTAATTTGATTAATGGTTTCTACTAACACAAAAGCATTCCGCTGAATAAAATCCACGCCACCATCAACAACGGTTGTTGTATTGGGTCTGGTGTAGGTTGGAAAATTAACCAACACAATGTCGAATCCTAATGTTCTTAAGTAATCGGCCAAATTTTGTCCGGTGCCATAATTTAAGCCGGCATACATAGTGGTAATAGTATTGGTGTCACCGGGATCAAAACCGTCAACTAAGAAAACAGGTTTGTCTAAAATTCCGTCAACTGTATCCGGAAAAATTTCATATTCGCCTTGACCTAAATAAGCCGCCGTTTCACCATAACCTTGATAAGGAATTGTCGCTGTTACAGTATTTACCACATTGGGTTGGTAATTGTTTTGGTTTGTTCTGTTGGCGGCACTGTTATTTTGAGCATTAATATCTATCACGAATGATTCGATGATGGTTTCTCCATTGGTAAATTGAATTTTGCAATTCACGATTTGCTTTCCATTTGCAAAACTAATTTTGAAAGGGCTGTTTCTTGAAATGCTTTTCCAAGTTTCTTCCCCTTTGGCTTGGATTGCGATGTTTTGAATTGTTCTGTTGGTAGTGTTGAAAATCAATTCGTCACTCAAAATAAAACTCACCTGATTGCTTTTGGATTTTGAAAGCAAAGGCGAAATCAAATTAAGGGAATGTTTTTCGAATACATTTTGGGCATTTGGTTGCAATTGAAACTGATTGTTGGCATTCAAAAACAAATCGCCGTTCTCCGTTGCAGTCGGATTTATTTTTTCAAAATCTGAAATCAAAATACTCAAAGGAACTTGATTTTTAGCAAAGCCAAGATTAGCAGCTTCGCGCAGTTTCTCTAGTTTTGGTATGCGTTGCAGGAAATCGGCACGTTGCATTTCGTGATAGACTTGCAAGAAATAATTAGGGGTTATTTCTGCTTTTCTTTGTTCTGAAGCATTTGAAATTCCGAATACTTGGTCGTAAAGAATTCCGGTTTCCGTTTTGTCTTTCAACAAATCATAAGTTTTGTCTTGTGCAAAAGCGGAAATGGAAAAAACTGCGATTAATAAAAGAGTAATTTTTATTTTCATAATGTTTGGTTGTTGGTTTTTGACGTTCGAAGATACAAAAAATTCATTTTCAACGGAATAAAAAAAGCCCAAGTAAAAACTTGAGCCTTAAATATAGAATTATGGAATAAAATTATTCTCCTAAAAATGGGTAACGATAATCTTCCGGGGTAACAAAAGTTTCTTTGATGGTTCTTGGGGAAACCCAACGCAATAAATTTTGCATTGAACCCGCTTTGTCATTTGTTCCCGAAGCTCTGGCACCGCCAAATGGTTGCATTCCTACAACGGCTCCGGTTGGTTTGTCGTTGATGTAGAAATTCCCGGCGCTGTTTTGTAAAGCCAAAGTAGCTTCTTGAATCGCATATCGGTCCTGACTAAAAATAGCTCCGGTCAAAGCATATTCTGAAGTACTGTCAACCAATTGTAAAGTTTCCGCCCATTTCGCATCTTCATAGACATAAATTGTCATTAACGGACCAAAAAGTTCGGTTTCCATAGTGGCGTATTTTGGGTTTGTAGTAACAATTACAGTTGGTTCAATAAAGTAACCTTTTGATTTGTCATAGTTACCGCCTACAATGATTTCGGCATCGCTGTCTTTTTTAGCTTGGTCGATAAAACTCGCCAATTTGTCAAAAGAACCTTCGTGAATTACGGCTGTAATGAAGTTTCCAAAATCCTCCGGAGAACCCATTTTCATCGATTTTACGTCGGTGATTAGTTGTTCTTTCACAGCCGGCCATAAACTTTGCGGAATATAACCTCTTGATGCGGCCGAACATTTTTGGCCTTGGAATTCAAAAGCACCACGGGTAATTCCGGTTACGACTTGTTTTACATTCGCACTAGGATGCGCTAAAACGAAATCTTTTCCTCCGGTTTCTCCGACGATTCTTGGGTAAGTTTTATAAGTATGGATATTGGTTCCGATTTTTTTCCAGATTTCTTTGAAGACAAAAGTGGAACCGGTATAGTGAACTCCGGCAAAATCAGGGCTGGCTAAAACTGTATCGGTAATCATTACAGGATCGCCAAAAACAACGTTAATCACACCATCAGGAACGCCGGCTTCTTTGAAAATATCAATAATTATTTTGGCCGAAAAGACTTGGCTATCACTAGGTTTCCAAATAACAGTATTGCCCATCAAAGCGGCACTCGTGGGAAGATTCGCAGCAATAGCGGTAAAGTTAAACGGAGTAATCGCGTATACAAAACCTTCTAACGGACGGTATTCCACACGGTTCCAAACATCCGAAATCGATTTGGGTTGGTCGTTGTAAATTTGAGTCATAAACTCTACATTGTATCTCAAGAAGTCGATTAACTCACAAGAAGCGTCAATTTCCGCTTGGAAAATAGTTTTCGATTGCGCAATCATAGTGGCTGCGTTAATCTTAGCTCTGTATGGTCCGGCGATTAATTCGGCAGCTTTCAAGAAGATAGCGGCACGTTGTTCCCAAGCCATATTGGCCCATTTTTTTCTGGCTTCCAAAGCGGAAGCAATAGCTTTTTCTACATGCACTTTTTCGGCCAAATGGTATTTTCCAACCACGTGTTGGTGATCGTGCGGCGCCGTCATGTTTCGGGTATTTCCGGTGCGAATTTCTTCGCTGCCAATGTAGTTCGGAACCTCAATAGTCTCGTTCCACATTTTTTTGTAAGCTGCTAAAACTGCTGCTTTTTCGGGCGAATTTGGGGCGTATGATTTTACGGGTTCATTAACCGCTTTTGGGACATGAAAAAAACCTTTTGGCATGATATGAAAAGATTAAAAATTTGACATTTGAATAACTAAAGAGATTCTTTTTTAAGAATTCCTGAATGCGACACAAAAGTACAAAGGAAATTTTGAATTTTTAATAAGAGAAGACAAAGATTAGTGTCTCTTTAACAGGACTTTTAATTCAGAGCAAACGGCGCGCTCAATTTGAAGGTTGGCACGATTACTTTAAAGGTTTTGGTCGTCGTAAAATTAATCATATTGAAGTAACCGCTCATGGCTCCGAATGGAGAAGACAACAAACAACCCGAATTATAAGTGTGTTTTTCGCCAGGTTTTAAAACCGGTTTTTTACCAATCACGCCTTCGCCGTCAACGATTTCTTTATCATTCAGAGAATCTAAGATTTCCCAATGGCGAGTATTTAATTGAACCGAATCTTTGCTGTGGTTTTCGATGGTGATTTCATAACTAAAGGCAAAGTGAATCTTGTAGTTTTTGAAGTAAGTGCCTTCAAAACTAGTCAAGACCGAAATCTTTATCCCTCGTGTTATTTGTGAAACCATGTAGTATTCATTCTATTACGTTGTCAAATTTACGAAAAATACGTTTTGATACGTGAATTAGATGTTAAATTTTCTAATTGGTAATATCGACCGAACTGGCTATTCCTTTGCCAATAATTCTATCGTAGCGTTGGTTGTTTTCTCGGTAATAAACTAAGGCAAAATAGTTGTTTTCGGTTTGGTGAAAATTCCCGTCTATTGCATTCTCTTCATCAATTTTACCATTGCTATCGGCAATTACATATTGGAAATTGGTAAAGCCTTGTTTTATCATGATGGCTTTTTCATAAATTCCCTTTTCGGCATTATACTCCATTTTGTTTTCTTCACTGATGGCGTAGTTGTTGAACATGCCGTTGATGTAAATCGGTTTTTTACCGTAATAACTCGGTGCCGAAAGCGTAAAGAAAACCCAAGCATAATCGGCTTCAATATCACTGTTCTGTGCTCCAATGTTCTTTACGATAAAATTCCCGTTGATATCAGGATAATAAGTGTAAGGCACATTGGCTCGGGCTTGCGCTTGATACAAATAAGCATTATACACTCCGCCTTTAGAATCCACACGGGCGATGCTGTTATTGGCGGCGCGGATGTCTTTGTTTTCAAAAAATAAATATTCGTTACCGGCCCAAAATTGGGTTTCTGTATCGTATTTATAAATCAAATCATTGGCTATGGTGTATTGAGGCTTGACATTGGTGATGGCATTGTCGAATTTGCCGTTTTGCAACAACATGACTTTGACATTCTTCAACGGACTTTGGAAATTAATAGTAGCCGATTTTATGGCAAAATCCAAGTTGTGTTTTTGGTTGGCAACCGACAAGTTTCTAGCTCTTCTGACTTGCATTGGAACGGAAACCAACTCTTCATAAAGAATAAATTTTTTGGTAAAGACTACTTCTTTATCATCGTTTAAAATTTTGATAACGTAGTTGCCACTTACTCTGAATTGGGTAAATCTGTTAGGAAAAGACAATTTGTAATGAGAATACAATTGTAAAGTCGTTAAGGAATTGGTGTAATCTTGAATTCTTTGGTCGTCAAAACCATTGATGTATTCGGCTTTGGCCAATTGGGATGGATTCCAGTCGTAATCACAATGGGTTATGGTGTAAAAATAGTTAGCTTCATTACCGTATAAGTCATCAAAATGGATTTGGAAACTGTCACCCAATTGGAATATCGGAACTGCATTTTGTCCGTTTTGAACAAAACTTACGGTTTTAATATTGTAAGGTGGCGCGATTTCTTTTTCGGGTTGGCCGACCGCATTTGTAATGGTAAAAAAAAATCCGAGTAAAAAGGCGAAATATTTTGGCATATTATTTTGAATCAGATTGGTAAAGATACTAATTTTATCTAGCGAGAATTATGCCAAATAAAGAATTATTTAAAACAGACGGGAATGATTTCGCTTTTGGCCAAACAATATTTCTCTACTAATTCAGGCGCTATTTTATTTGTATAATCTTCTTCGATTACTTTGAAACCAATGCTTCTTAGTTTGTCAAAATAATCTCTGCCATAAACTCTTACGTGGTCATATTGCCCGAAGATTTTGGCGCGTTCTTTTTGGTCAACAATCGTATCATCCGAAAAAGTCACAGCTCTCGACAAGTCTTGCGGAATTTGAAAAATGCCCATACCGCCCGGTTTTAAAACTCGGTACAATTCCTGCATCGCCTTGGTGTCATCCGGAATGTGTTCCAAAACGTGGTTGCAAAGAATTAAGTCATAAGCATTGTCTTCAAAAGGCAAGTTGCAAATATCCGCTTTCACATCCGCCAAAGGCGAAAGCAAATCGGTGGTAGTATAATAGATATTGGTTTGCTTTTTGAAACGTTTGTAAAACTCTTGTTCAGGAGCAAAGTGTAATACTTTTTTCTTGGTGGTTGCCGTAAAAAAATCGGTTTCGTTTTGTAAATACAACCAAAGCAAACGGTGTCTTTCCAGCGAAAGTGTACTTGGCGACAATACGTTATTTCTCTGATTTCCGTAACCGTAAGGCAAGAACATGCGGAAACTTTTCCCGTCAATCGGGTCAGTAAATCGATTTCCTTTTAACAAAAAAGCCAAGATTGGCCGAACCACAATACTTAAACGAATTAATATTGGTCTTGGGATGGTATTTAGGATAAATTTGAAGATTTTTCTCATTACAACACAATAGGGTTTTTGCGGAATTCATCTTCTTCACTGCTCTCAATACCCAAAGCTTTGTAGATATAAGCAAAGGTCGAAAGCAATTCGGGTTTACCGTCAACCAAAGCAACGTCGTGTTCGAAATGCGCACTTGGTTTGCCGTCGGCCGTTAAGATGGTCCAACCGTCTTTCAATTGTTTTATGTTTTTGGTTCCCATGTTAATCATCGGTTCAATAGCGACAACCATTCCTTCAACGAAAAGTTTTCCGCGACCGCGTTTGCCGTAGTTTGGCATTTCCGGTTCTTCGTGCATTTTTTGACCTAAACCATGTCCGACCAACTCACGAACTACGCCGTAACCATGTGCTTCGGTGTATTTTTGAATCGCATTCCCCACATCTTCCACACGATTCCCGATTTTGAACTCACGGATGCCAACGTACAGACTTTCTTTGGTTACCTGTAATAGTTTTTTCACTTCGGGAGCGACTTCACCAATCTCAAAAGAGTAGGCGTGGTCACCGTAAAATCCGTTTTTCAACGCACCACAATCTACCGAAATCACATCGCCTTCTTGCAAAGGAACATTGTTCGGAATACCGTGAACGACTTGTGCATTCGGACTCATACAAAGCGAGTTTGGAAAACCATACATGCCTAAAAAGCCTGGCTCAGCACCGTGGTCTCTGATGAAGGCTTCGGCTAATTTGTCTAGATATAAAGTGGTCACTCCGGGTTTGATTTCGGAGGCTATCATGCCTAAAGTTTTCGAAACAATCAACGCACTTTCGCGCATCAATTCAATCTCTTCTCTTGTTTTTTGGATAATCATCTGCTGTAATTTAACGTCTTTCCTTTCAGTATGTGACTTGAAATGAGTTTGCAAAAGTAATTATTTTAGCAATACTTATTCCGGATTCGCCATCATTTTAAACAGCGCGGCATTCGAATCCAAAAAACGGTTTTCGAGTTGTAATTTTGAAAGTTGGGCTGTAACCAAATTATTTTCGCGCGAATTGATTAAAAACACAGAGCTTTCGCCAAAGGAGAAAAGGCGTTCTTCAGAGGCTAACATCGTACTGTAATCGTTTACCAGACTTTCAATTAGCTGTTGCTGTCTTTCTAAAGAAGCTATTTCGGTTTGTTGCGCTTTGATTTTATTCTTCAATTGTACTCTTTCCAAATCCAAATCAAATTTTACGTCTTGCAATTTGTATTTTGCCAATTGTAAACTTCCGCGTTCTTTGCGTAAAAACACCGGAAAGGAAAAATTCACACCCACTTTGTAATCTTGAAATCGGTAATTGTCAATGTAACTCGGTTCGGATAAATAGGAGTAACCTAAGTCAATTTTGGGCAAAAGCATATTGGCTTTTAATCTTCGTTCCACTTCAAGCATTTCGATTTTATTTTCGAGTGCATTAATCTTCGGATGGTTTTCTAAAGATGGATTTTCTAACATCAAATCATTAGTGCGTAACGTTTCTTTGATGGTCGTGGCCAAATTTTCCTCCGGAATCATATCGTCTTGCAATTCGAGCGGCACATTATTTTCTAACCAAAGGAAGTTGGCCAATTCCAGTTGGGCTTTCGCCAATTTTAATCGGGATTCTTCTAAACTCAGCTTTCGGTTTCTCACTATAATTCCGGCTTCCACACTGTCAATCGCCGGTTTGTCGCCTTCTTCGATTGATTTTGTAATGCCTTTGTAACGCACTTCGGCATTGGTCAAATAATTTTGGTATAACGTGACTTCGTTGAAATTTCGCTTCCAATTAAAATAAGCCACCGAAGCGTCATATAAAACCGAAACCGCCATCAAATTACGTTCGGCCTGACTCAATTTGACTTGAATTTTGGCTTTGCGCAAATCGGCCATGCGTTGGTTAATGAATAAGCCTTGTCCGAGCGGAATCGAAATGCCAAGCGAAGTCAGACCTTGATTCGGAACCGTATTTTCCGGATTCAGATAAATACCATCGTTGTTGTCAAATCCGGCTTTGATTTCTACACCATACCAAGTCGGTATTTTGAAACTGCTGTTAAGTATCGAATAATATTCGTTGTCTTTGAATTTTTTCTGTTCAAAATCGACTTCAATTTTAGGATCAAAACCACCGCGTGCCATCATTAAATTGGCTTGTGCCTGATTGAGTTCCAAGTTGGCGCTTTTGACCAACGGATGGTATTTTTTGACATACCCTAAAAACTCATTATAAGTGAGTTCTTTGGTAGCATTTTGGCTCCAAACCGACATTCCTAAAAATAAAAAACCTATTAGTATCGATTTCATTACTTTTTGTCTTTTTGAATATTATTTTTTGGTTGGTAATAATTCGGTGGGAAACCGTTAAGTGTTCGCCAAATTTCAAACCAAACCGGAACATTGTCTAACAACGCCAGGGTTTGCGCTCCCGAACCGATACTGATTTGTTTTGGCCAAGGCACATCATTTTCATCAGGCGCAATTAAAACTCTGAATTTTCCATTATCGCTTATGAAATTTTCAATAGCAACAATCTTTCCGCCAAACGTACCGTAAGACATATTGGGCCAACCAGAAAAAACGATAGTCGGCCAACCGTCAAACCAAATTCTCACTTTTTCCCCTTTGTGCAATAGTGGCAAGTCTGTTGGTGTTACAAAAGTTTCTACAGCAATGTCATATTTAGACGGCATAATACTCACGATTTGTGTGCCTTCTTTAATTGTTTCGCCAATCCCAGATTGTAGTGCTCGGTTAACATAGCCGCTTTGTGGCGCTTTGATGTAATACATGCCGTTTCGGATTTGGTAATTGGCGTATTGATTTTGGAGTTTGTTGACTTGTGCTTCTGTGTCGTACTGACTGCTAAGTGCCGTATATTGATCACTTCGGGCTTTTTGCTCTTTTTCGTTGTACTCTGCGATGATGCGGTTGATCTCTACTTTGGCGTTAATCAACTCGTTTTCACTAGCCAAGAATTTATTTTCTTGGGTGATAATTTTGGCTTCGGTTTCTTGTAATTTCAAGCGTTTTTCTTCCACATCGGTCATAGGTTTTAAGCCTTCTTTGTTTAAAGCTACAGAACGATTAAATTGTGTGGTCGCGATTTTAATTTGGGTTCTCACGGCAACCAAATCCATGCTGTCGCTTTTGACTTTTAACCTGGATTGCTTGATTTTATTTTGGGCTTGTTGCAGTTTTAATTGGCGTTCACTTTGAATCGCTGCTATTTGTGCTTCAAGAGAAGTCACTTTGCCTCCATAGGATTTTCCGGCGAGTTCTTTTGCTTTGAGTTGGCTTTCGGTGTTTTTCACCAAATTTGGGTCGAGGTAATCTTCTTTTGTTTCCGAAATAAAAAGTATGGTATCGCCTTTTTGCACAAAATCGCCTTCTTTGACATACCATTTTTCAATTCGTCCCGCGATGGCCGAATGAATGGTTTGTGGTCTTTGGTCGGGTTTTAACGTAGTGACCGCGCCCGTTCCGGAGATATTTTGTGTCCATGGCAAAAACAAGATAAGTAAACCCAACAGTGAAACGCCAACAATAATTTTGTTCAAAATTTTGTAGTGCGGTCGGTTGCTCAGCGTTTTAAACGTGCTGTATTTTTCTATGCTTTCGCCAATTCGGTTGTTGTTTGAAATGTTAAGCATCGTTATTGTTTTTTAGTGTCTTTGATTATTTTTCCTTCGCTCATGGTAATGTTTCGAGTGCATTTTTGTTGCCAATAATCGTTTTTAGAGGAAACAATAAGCGTCCATTTGTTCTCCTTAGAAGTGATAAAATCTATGACTTCTTTTGCGGCGCCTTCATCCATTTTATCTAAAGCATCTTCGTAGAAAAGAATTTTAGGTCGGTTGATAATGCTTCTCGCCAAAAGGATTTTCTGTGCATTCGAAGAGGACAATTGCTTGCCTTCGGGATAGATTTTGGTGTCCAAACCTTTGGGTAATGACTTGATGAAATCACCCAAATTCACGCTTTCTATGGCCCATTTTAAATCTTCCTGAGAAATCAATGGGTTGTTGAAAGTGATGTTTTCCAAAATAGTGCCTTCAAATGGCGTTTCACCAATAATAATCGTGCTGATTTGTGAGCGGTATTGTTCCAAATCAATTTTTCGATAAGTGTCATCATTGATGTAAAACGAACCCGAAGTGGGTTGCAACAACCCGGAAAGTATGCGAATCAAAGTTGTTTTCCCTGAACCGTTTAATCCTTCCAAATATATTTTCTCCGATTGTTCGATGGTTAGATTTATCTTCTCTAAGACATAATTGGGCGAGTCCGGAAATTTATAACTCAGGTTTTCAGCCGCCAATTGAATATTGGTATAACAATACTCTGCTGGTTTTGAAGTCATTTCTTCTATTTCTAAGTCGGTGATTTGACCAATTTTTTCCACAGCGGTTAAAACATCATAAAGCGTTTCTAGGCCGATTACGATTTTTTCCACCGAATTGATAACCAATAAGATGATGATTTCTGCCGCTACGAATTGACCGATATTCATTTTTTGGTTCAATACCAAATAGCCGCCAATCAATAATAATCCTGCAGTGATGATGATTTTAAAAACAATCAATTGGGTGAATTGTCTTTTGATAATGCCGAAATGTCTTTCGCGATACGATAAGTATTCTGAAACCAAGCGGTCGTTTTTGGTCAAAGCAAAATCAAAA
Organism: Flavobacterium sp.; assembly: GCF_046296355.1. Classification (GTDB taxonomy): domain Bacteria; phylum Bacteroidota; class Bacteroidia; order Flavobacteriales; family Flavobacteriaceae; genus Flavobacterium. The sequence continues at coordinate 93,412 of NZ_JBKBLM010000004.1, read as the reverse complement.
TTGGAAGATTTTTTAAAACTGAAATTATTTCGCGCCATTTCTTGTAACCAACTTACGACTTTATATTTGTATTTCGATTCCTTTAAGCTACTGGACAAGCCGGAATTATAGGAAAACCGGAAGATTACATAGAGTAAAATCACTAAAAAAACACCAAAGAAAATAAAGAATGGATGGTAAAGTGACAACAAAATAATTCCGAATACAATTTGTAAAAGCGCCGAAGAAAAGTCAATCAGTAACTTGGAAGCGCCTTTTTGGATGGTCAAAGTATCAAAAAAACGATTGGCCAATTCCGGCGGATATTGGTTGTGCAGTGCATCGGTTTTGATTTTTGGCAAACGAAAACCAAATTCAAACGAAGAACGAATGAATATTTTTTGTTGTAAATTCTCTGTAATACGCAATTGCATTAAAGATAAAATCCCAACTAATGCGACTCCTGCAATGACAATAAAAACCAAAACAATCCAAGAAACACTAACTCTTCCCGATTGAATTAGGTTGATAATCGCTTGAATGCCTAAGGGTAATGACAAACTCACTAATCCGGCAAAGATGGCGTAAAAGAATATTTGTGAAATGTCTTTTCGGTCGAGTTTGAGCAGGTTAATTAATCTTTGAGACGAGGTTAGTGCCATAGTTATTTGCTTAAAGTTTTTTGGGCCAAATCAATATAAAATTGGGTTGGCGAGTTGTTTTCATTGCAATTGGTAATGGTTTTCAAATGGTCTTTTAAAAAGTGTTGGTGTAGTGAACCTTCCACTATAGAAGAAGCCAAGCTTTTGGCAAAATCATACTCCTGATTGACTTCTTGAATGATATCAATGATTCGGTTGATGACTCTTTTATAGACCAAAAAGAAACCTTCTTTGTTCTCGGCATCCACTTCTTTGGTCAATAATGTTTTGGTAAATTCAGCAATGATGATTTTATTTAAAACCGATTCGTTAATGTGAAGTGTGGTAGAGTCATCTTCGATTTTTTCGGTCACTATGGTTATGGCTCTTTTGAGTTTTTCCAGAGGATCAACGATGTTAGACGTTGAAAACACCAATCGGTATTCCATCCATCCCCAATACCAGGAAGACAAATACAACAAGAGTTTGTGTTTGCTTTCAAAATAACGGTATATCGAACTTTCATTAGATCCGATTCTTTCGCCTAGTTTTTTAAAAGTAAAGACTTCAAATCCAATTTCGTCAATCAACAGTATGCTTTCTTGGATAATTTTCTTTCCAAGGGCTGAGGTTTCCGGGTCTTTCACGTAAATTTTTTCATTTACCTGAATTTTTAAATTAGATAATATCGAATTCATAATGATAATATTTTTTGCAAATATAATAGTAATACTATCAATATTGAAATTTTAACTTTTATTTATAATAATTTAAATTCTCACTCATGAGAAATGTCATATTTTTATAAGGCATTACGATATAATTTTGGATAAAATTTTTGGGATGAGTAAATATGTTACGGCTGCAGAAGCAGTCAAAGTAGTAAAATCAAACGATAGGGTATACGTTCAAGCGGCGGCAGCCACACCAACCATCTTAACCAAAGCCTTAGCTGAAAGAGCTTCAGAACTCCGCAATGTTGAGGTTTGTCATTTACATACTGAAGGTCCGGCACCGTATGCCAATCCTGAGCTGGCAGATAGTTTTCACGTCAATTCGTTTTTTATTGGTGCCAATGTTCGTCATACTTTAACTGCCGGAAACGGTTCGTATACCCCGGTTTTTTTGAGTGAACTGCCTCATTTGTTTCGCAAAAAAGTATTATTGATTGACGTAGCTTTTATCCACGTTTCACCACCGGATAAGCATGGATATTGTTCGTTAGGCGTTTCGGTAGAAGCCACTGTAGCGGCTATTGAAAATGCTAAAATTGTCATTGCGCAAGTCAACCCACAAATGCCGAGAACTTTTGGTGACGGAATTCTTCATGTTTCCGAAATAGATTATTTGGTAGAAGTCAACGAACCCATTTTTGGTCATGCGCCAACGCCTTTTTCCAAAGAAGAAGAGAAAATAGGCGAGTACGTAGCTTCCTTAATTGAAGACCGAAGCACTTTACAAATGGGCATAGGTTCAATCCCAAATGCGGCTTTAAGTAAATTGAAAAACCACAAAGATTTAGGCTTACACACCGAAATGTTCTCAGACGGTGTAATTGATTTGATTGAAAGCGATGTCATCAATTGTAATTATAAAGGCACTTTGCGCGGCAGAGTGTTAGCCACTTTTTTAATTGGTTCCAAACGTTTGTATGACTTTGTCAACGACAATCCGTTTATAGAAATGAAAGAATCTTCAATGGTAAACGATACGGCGCGTATTCGTAAAAACCCCAAAATGGTAGCCATTAATTCTGCGATAGAAGTAGATGTAACCGGACAAGTTTGTGCTGATTCTATTGGGGCCAAAATGTATTCAGGCGTCGGTGGTCAAATGGATTTCATCCGTGGCGCTTCCTTAAGCGAAGGCGGAAAAGCGATTATTGCATTACCGTCAATCACCAAAAGAGGCGAAAGCAGAATTGTTCCTTATTTAAAACAAGGCGCCGGCGTAGTTTCTACCCGTTCCCACGTGCAATATATCATCACTGAAAACGGCATCGCCGACTTATATGGCAAAACCTTAAAACAAAGACTCAACGAAATGGTGCGAATTGCGCATCCAACCCATCAGGAAAGTATTGAAAGAAGTTATTATGAGTTGTTGAAATAGGAGCGAAAGGCTCGGGCGTTTTTGCAGTCCATTTTCCTGCTTTTCGTTGCAATAAAAAATGCTTCCAAATAGGGAAGCATTTTTTATTTACACTGCAATCAGGGCTAAAAGAAAAGCCTTTTAACTTTCGGAATCGTTTAATAATTTTTTAATTGTCCGCCAATATTTTGTAATCATCCGCTAATACTTTGTATGCTGTCGCAAACACTATGATATCTACCGCTAACATTCTATAATCATCCGCTAATACTATGACATCTTTTGCTAATATTCTATAATTTTCCGCAAATATTATGACATCTTTCGCAAATATTATGACATCTTCCGCTAAATTTCTGTAATCTGTCATCAACATTTTGTAATCAATTGCAAACAAAATGAGATATATTGCAAACGGAATAAGATATATTTTATATATTTGAAAGAAAAAACCATCAATATGACTAAAAACAACCAAAATATACACGTAGGTACGCTCATTAAGCAGTTTTTGACCGTTCATAAAATAAAGCCCATCGAACTCAGTAGGCTGTTGCAAAAAACGCGCATGGTAGGGCGGATGCATACCACCAAACAATCGATGCAAACGGCTACTTTGCTTGAGGTGTGCTATGCTTTGCGCTATAATTTTTTTCAGGATATTGCCAATACTCTGCCTATTGAATTTAAAGCTAATGAAAGACCCAACGCAGAAAAAGAAGCACAGGAACAAGAAAACATTGCCTTGATAGCACAACTACAAGAGGAGAACAAAGTCCTCAAAATTCAGAATGAATTGTTGATGAAAATGAACGGTATGCCATAAAAAAATCCCTCGCATGAGGGATTTTTTTATAATCGTACTAAAAGTGATTTTCCGGTCATGACTTCCGGTTTTGGAATACCCATTAGCTCTAAAATCGTCGGTGCTAAATCGCCCAAAACACCATCGTGTACTCGGATATGATCTTTATCGACCATAATAATCGGCACCGGATTTGTTGTGTGTGCGGTGTTTGGCGAACCGTCAGGATTTATCATGGTTTCACAATTACCGTGGTCGGCTATTATTATTGTTGTATAGTCATTGGCTAAAGCCGTTTCAACTACTTCTTTTACGCAAATGTCAACGGCTTCACAGGCTTTAATCGCAGCTTCCATTATACCAGTGTGACCAACCATGTCGCCATTGGCAAAATTCAAACAAACGAAATCTACTTCGCCTTTTTGCAATTCGGGTATCAAAGCGTCTTTGAGTTCGTAAGCACTCATCTCGGGTTGTAAATCGTAAGTAGCAACTTTAGGAGAATTTCTCAAAATGCGGGTTTCACCTCTAAACGGAATTTCCCTTCCGCCCGAAAAGAAGAACGTCACGTGCGGATATTTCTCGGTTTCGGCTATGCGAATTTGGGTTTTATTATGTTTTTCCAGTACTTCGCCCAACGTTTCGGTGATGTTGTCTTTATCGTAAATCACGTGTACGTTTTCATAAGTGTCATCGTAATTGGTCATCGTCACATAGTACAAATTGAGTTTGTGCATGTTGAATTCGTGGAAATCTTTTTGCGAAAGTGCCTCGGTCAATTCTCGTCCTCTATCAGTTCTGAAGTTGAAGAAAACCACAACGTCATCGTTTTGAATGGTAGCCAAAGGTTGGTCATTCGAATCCACCGCCGTTAATGGTTGGATAAACTCATCGGTTACATTTTCGGCATAACTCTCGGCTATGTCTTGAACCAAATTGGTGCTGTGTTTTCCGATACCATTTACGAGTAAATCATAAGCGAGTTTCACACGTTCCCAGCGTTTGTCTCTGTCCATGGCGTAATAACGACCAATAACAGTAGCGATTTTAGCCGAAGTATTTTGAATGTAATTTTCTAAATCTTGTAGGTATGTTTTGCCTGATTTTGGGTCTACATCGCGACCATCGGTAAAGGCGTGAACAAATACTTTTTGTAACCCGAAATCCTGTGAAGCATCAATCAAACTGCGTAAATGAGAGGTATGCGAATGCACGCCACCATCAGAAACCAAACCCAAAAAGTGAACTGCTTTGTTATTGTTTTTAGCATATTGAAAAGCATCAATCAAAGGTTTTTCCTGACTCATGGTTTTGTGAGCCACAGCCAAATTGATTTTGGCCAAATCCTGATACACAATTCTTCCTGCGCCAAGATTCATGTGACCTACTTCGGAATTACCCATTTGACCTTCGGGTAAGCCTACGCTTAGACCGTCAGTTCTTAGTTGGGCACTCGGATATTTAGCATAAAGACTATTGATAAACGGAACATTGGCATTGTCAATGGCGGATACTTTTGGGTCGGGCGATTTCCCCCAACCGTCTAAAATCATTAGGATTACTTTCTTGTTCATCGAGAATTATTTTGAACAACAAATATAAGGCTAAAATTCGATTTTTAGAAGTGAACTCTTTCCTTTGGTTTGGTAAACGATTTGTAAAACTTGGAATTTTTCACTGTATTGTAATCAATAAAATAGCGAATACTAATGGAGAAAACATGGTTTAGGTTTTCACTGTCTAAAGCATCATTGATATTGCTTCCAAATTCACGATTAAATTCACGGCTGAACAGCGAAGCGTTGTTTCGGTATAAAACAGACACTTGGCTTCCCGGTGCAAACCACCAAGAATAGGTGAGGTCTAGATTCCATAAATTCAGATTAGAATTTTTATTGGTAGTGTATGTTGTGTTATTTACATAGCTTCCATCATTCATTAAAGTCAAAATTTCGTTATTGGTTACGTATGACCAATAGTGACGTAAATTCAAATTAAAGTTCATTTTGTTATTGATGGAATATTTTCCTTGCATCCCGTTAATGTAAGTAATTCTATTTCTTCTGGCAAAAATAGTATTGTCATCATCATCAAAGTCTATCCAGCCGATGTTGTTGTTTTGCCTGTTAAAGGTGAAGCTGTAAACCAAAGAAAAACGATCGCTAAAACGATATCTGGGACTCAATAAAATTCCATAATTCTTTCTGTCTTTTTCGTCAAAAATGGTTATGGATGGATTAATGTCAAAGGCAAATTTTCGGTTATAATTGGAAGAATATAAAAAGTAAGTTCTAACGTTTTTAGGAATGGCTACAAATCGCTGTTCTTCAAATGATCTCGGTTCGTAAAAATCATATACTTTCAAGGGATTGGAGTAAATTCCAAACCCATAATAGTCATTTTGTTTGTCGTACGCGTTAAAATATAAGTTCAAATTTCCGGCTTGAATTCTTCCTGTTCTATTGTCAAATTCTGTGTAGGAGTTCAAAAAGGCTTGAAATGAATTGAATATTTTAGTCGGATTTAAAGTTCTGTAATTAGAATTGGCATAAAAACCATGATAATGCGTTTGATTATTAATCCCCAAATCATTATTGTCAAAGTCTTTTGAGGCATAAACACTACCAATACTATATCGGTAATTGCCGCTGGTTTCTCCCAAATTAATATTGGCCGCTATCCCTTTTTGGTCATCGGTATCAGCCATGTTGTTAACATAGCTGTATTTAAAAGCGCCCGACAAGTTATAGGTGTTTTTCTTGGTATTCAAATCCCAGACGAAGGCAGAAACATTGGCGTCCCTGAATTCTCCATTGCGAGTTACATTGGTATTTATCAATGAAACTGAGGAATTTTTTCGGAAACGTTGGTCTAAAACAAAGACATTGTAGTTGGTAACCGGCGCAATATTTTCAAAACGAATTTCTCCCGTATCATCATTTTTCACAGTGACACCGGTATTTTCAGTAACTGCATTTAAGACACCAATGCCCAATCCTCCTTTAGTTCTTCCGGAAACTTTCACGGCATTAATTAATTTAATTGAACTGGGTTGGTCAATCACGCTTTCGTTTTCTGCCACCTCAATCTCAGGAGTTTCGCCTATTCTTCTGGTGTAAAGCAAATTACCTTTACTAAACAAGTCGGTTCCTTCAGTAAAAAATGGTCTGTTTTCTGTGAATTGTTGTTCAAATGCGGTTAGGTTTAACTCGACATTGTCAAATTTCGTTTGGCCAAAATCAGGAATCAAAATGGCATCCAAAGTAAAGGCGTCATTTATTCCGTATTTGATGTCCATTCCACCTTTGAACTCCCCAATGGTTTTTTGGTTTTTGCTCGAATATAAATATTGCGAAGCATAGGGAATTAAGAACAAACGGGTAGGTGTTTTGATGTTTTCAATGCCTTCCAAAATACCGGCTTGTACACTTTCATTTGCAATTTTTCTATCGAGCAGTGACCAAGAGTACTGTTGTCTGAAACGGCGAATTTCTCTGTAAAAATTCAATCCCCAAGTTTGTTTTTTCTCCGAAGGAAATCTCAACGCTGCATAAGGTATTTTCATTTCAACACACCATCCGAAATTGGTTACATCAACATGACTGTCCCAAATGGCGTCCCATGAAAAATCTTCATCTCCGGATTCGGTGTAAACTCCATCTTGTTGCACACCGGCCGCACTGACGAAAAAGCGAAACTCTTGTTGTCCATCATTATAACCGTTAATGAGTACGCCAAAATGATCAGCAGTTGAGAAAATATCTCTTAGGGTAAGCTCTTTAAGTATTTTTTGAGGTTCGTCATCATATAAGGTTGCAGCAATATAAATGGCGGTGTTGTCGTAAACTATTTTTATTTCTGTTCGTCTCTCGTTGGGAGCCGGTTTTCCGTTATCAGGGTCTATCATCACAAAATCAGTGGCTACGTCGACATCTTTCCAAGCTGATTCATCAAACTTACCGTCAATGGTGATTTTAGTATCGGTAGACTTTGTTTGAAGCGTTTTTTTTTGACCAAAAACCAATCCTGAAAAAAGCAAAAAAGAACAAAGAAAAAAGTAGGAATTTTTAGGCATTGATGATTTTGTTTGACAAACAAAAATAACTATTTAATTGATATTTACAACCTTTAGCCGATAAATGCTGATGATTTATATGGGATTGATAAAATTAAAATTGGCTTAATTAAAGTCAGATTATTTGGTTTTGGATAAATATAATATATATTTGCCCTACCCATGTCTAATTTTAAACCTATAACTGTCAATGAATTATAAATCCTTCTCTTTATTGTTTTTTGTGTTGTTGATGTCTTTCAGCAGCTTTCCCGACAAAACCAGTCTGAACAATAAGACCTTTGTATCTACGGAGAAGAAGGCCTCAGAAAATGTATCAGTTTACAGTCAAATAGATGCAAATTCTTTTGCTTTGCCTAGTTTTGAGAGCTTTAATTTGGCGTTAGACGGGTTTAATCATCTTAAAGAAAAAGGATTGATTCAAAAAAACATTCTAACTATTGTTGATTTCAGTTTGTCATCTACTGCCAAAAGACTTTGGGTAATTGATTTAGATAAAAATATAGTGTTGTTTCAAACTTTAGTAGCACACGGAAGAAATACTGGAGAAGAATTCGCCAAAATTTTCTCCAACCAAGCTGAATCTTATAAAAGTAGTGTTGGGTTTTACGCCACAGCCGAAATTTATAACGGCAAACACGGTATGTCTCTAAAATTAGACGGTTTACAAAAAGGATTAAATGACAAAGCCAGAGAAAGAGCGGTAGTAATGCACGGTGCCGATTATGTTTCTGAATCTTTTATCAAACAAAACAAAAGATTAGGTAGAAGTCAAGGTTGTCCTGCTGTTCCGGTTGAAATGAACCAAAAAATCATCAACGTGATTAAGGACAAATCTTGTTTGTTTATTTATCATCCTGCAGCCAAACAAGATATCGTATCGAAGTTAGCTTCGTAGTTTTTTCCACATCACATAATGAATACCAACGCTGGGAATGTCAAACGAATTCCCGATGATTTCGTAACCCGTTTTTTGGTAAAATCCCACGGCATTTTCACGGGCGTTAAACCAAATCAAATCAATATTCTGAAGTTTTAAGGTCTTTTCGGCATGCTCAACTAATTGCCTTCCAAAACCTTTTCCCTGATTGTTTTCCAAAACGGCCATGCCTCTGATTTGCGATTGATGCTTTTCCTTGAACAATAGGCTGTTGTTTTCAAATAGCGAAATCACACCTTCCAATTTATCATTTTGGTACAAACCAAAATGTTGTGTGTTAACCAATTCATCACCGTCAAAGTAACAACTCTCTATAGGCTTTCCTTTTCGGAGTACCGGATGACGCACAGTTATTGTTTCTTGTGCTGAAATATTTCTGATCTCTATCATATTTCTCTCTATAACTAAATGGTTTTGTTTGTGTTATAAACGCTGAAATTTTTCACACTAATTTTTCTTAAAAAAATTTGCATCAAAGCAAACTTATTCTATATATTTGCACTCACAAATGCGGAAGTAGCTCAGTTGGTAGAGCTCCAGCCTTCCAAGCTGGTTGTCGCGAGTTCGAGCCTCGTCTTCCGCTCTGAAATAGAAACCTCTAATTTAAATTAGAGGTTTTTTTATGCAATCAGGCGAGAAGTTTATCCCGATTCATCGGGAAGCCTCGTCTTCCGCTCTGAAAGCCTCAAACGAATGTTTGGGGTTTTTTTCTTTTATGTTGTGGCGAGTTTAAAATTGCCTCTGTCTCACGGAGTTTATAAAAATATTGACCGCAGATTCGCAGATTATTTTAATTAGTTTTTTTAATCTGCGAATCTGCGGTTAAACTTTATTCACCCAAATAAGCCAAATCTGTCTCAGGCGTCAATTCTTCCGGACTCTTATTTTGTTGAAATAATCTTGCGGTCAGACTTCCTTTCAAAATTATCTTTTCGCCGGTAATTTCCAACCAACTTCCTTCACGCAATCCTAAAACAGGAGCGGTGTTGAACGCATGGAATTCTTTGATTCTCGTTTCTCGGGTTTCGCCCATATGCTTGCTACTCATGTCCGGATCTAAATAATGCGGATTCAAATTAAACGGAATCAATCCCAAGGTTTTAAAACTCGGCGGATAAATAATGGGCATGTCATTGGTTGTTTGCATCGTCAAACCGGTAATGTTGCTTCCAGCGCTTGAGCCTAAATAAGGTGTTCCTTTTTCAACCGTTTGGGCTAAAATATCCATGACATTATTGGTGTACAATTGACTAACCAACAAAAAAGTATTGCCACCGCCGGTAAAGATGCCTTCAGCATTCTTGATAGCCGTTGTTGGATTGTCAAACTCATGCAAACCCTTAACTTTTTTGTTTATTTTGGCGAAAGCCAAACGAACATTTTCGGTATAATCGTCATGTGAAATGCCACCGGGACGAGCATATGGAATAAAAAGTATTTCTTGGCAGTCTTTGAAGTGGTTTTCTAATACCGGCAACAAATAGTCTAAATAACTTCCTCCGTGTACCGTTGATGTACTTGCAATAATTAGTTTTTTCATTTTTAGATTATTCTCCACCAAAAGTAGTGTTTTTACCGCTTTTATTTAACAAAAAATTACCAAGCCGTTGGCATTTATTTAGGAATGCTCTAAGATATTTTTACCAAATCTAATCGCCAATATGAATTTTTTTTTCAAAATAGCACTTTTACTTCTGACTGTTAATGTAACTATTGCACAAAATAGTTTAGTGAAATCAATAAAAGGAAAAGTAGCTTCGGAATCGGTTGATTTAGACGGAATTTACATCATCAATCTCAAAAGTGATATAGCAACGGCCACTGAAAAAGAAGGCTATTTTAGTCTAAAAGTCAGTGTTGGCGACACCTTGATGTTTTCGGCCATACAGATTAAAGGCAAGAAAATTGTGGTTTCGCAAGAGGATTTTGACAAGGATTTGTTTTTAGTTAAACTAGAACCCATGATTAATCGATTGGATGAGATTATTGTCAAGCAGTACAAAAATATAAATGCGGTTTCCCTAGGTATTATTTCACCCAATACTAAGCATTATACTCCGGCGGAGAGAAAATTAAAAACGGCTTCTGGAGTTGATGTAGCCGGAAATACCGATGGAAGTATGGGAGGTTCAGTTGGGCTAGACCCTTTATTTAATTGGATGTCGGGCCGATCAACCATGCTCAAAAAAGAATTGGAAGTAGAACGAAAAGAAACATTGCTTCAGAAAATAGAAAACCAATTTAGCATAGATTATTTTGTTAAAAAATTAAAAATCCCTGAAGAATACGTCAAAGGATTTTGGTATTTTGTGGTGGAAGATTCCAAATTTGTGAGTGCCATGACTGTGAAAAATAAAACAATGGCTACTTTTGTTTTGGCTGAATTGGCTACAAAATATATAGATTTATTGAAGGCTGAAGATAAATAGTTAGTACTTTTGAAGCTTAGTAAAACCCAGTAGAATGAAGTTTAAAATTTTCTTCCTATTTGTCTTTATTCAAAGTGTTTGCTTTGGTCAATCTGCTGAATTGACATTTTTGAGAGGAAAAATAATTTGTCCTATCAAAGAATTAGGCGAAGTCAATATCCTGAATCTTCGTTCTGAAACAGTTAGTACTTCCAACAGTAGCGGCAGTTATACTATGTTTGTTAAGGTTGGTGATACGCTAGAATTCAAAAGTTTACAAATCGAAACACAAAAAGTTGTCATTCGCGAAACGGATTTGGCTAAACCTCTTTTGGTAACCAATTTAGTGCCCAAAACCATTAATTTGTCTGAAGTAGAAATCAAAGATTACAGTCATATCAATGCCGTTTCTTTACGCATTTTGGAAAAACCGGCAAAAAAATACACACCTGCCGAAAGAAGATTAAGAACAGCGGAGACTTTTCACTGGTACAGTCCGTTATTAATTCCGCTTGGTGGAATGAGTGTTGACGGTATATTGAATTCTATTAGCGGTAGAACTGCGATGTTGCAAAAAGAATTGGCTATTGAAAAGAAAGAGCGGAATATGTTGAAAATAGAGAACCAGTTCCCAAATGACTATTTCATTAAAAAACTTAAAATCCCTGAAGAATATGTCAAAGGGTTTTTGTATTATATAGTTGATGACACCAAATTGATTGCCTATATCAACGAGAAGAACAAAGGCATGGCAAATTTTAGAATGAGTGAGTTGGCAACAGCGTATTTAACTCTTTTAAAAACTAATGGCAAATAATAGTTTTGAATGATGAAGAGAGTATTAAAATCAGCCGTCTTGTTATTGCTTTTTCTTGGGTTGACTTCGATGGCGGCACACCGGTTTTATGTGGCGATTTACCAAATTGATTTTGTGCCACAGAAAAAAAGACTGGAAATTACCACGCGAATTTTTATGGACGATTTAAACGATGCCGTAACCAAAGCTTATAAAAAAAGTACTAATATAGGTTCTGTAAAAGAAACCCCGGAAGATATTGATTTGCTAAAAAAATATTTGGGCGAAAATTTCAAACTAACAGTCAACGGGAAACCCAAAACCTTTACTTATTTGAGTCGTGAGGTAGAAAGCAACGTTGTGATTTGTTATTTAAGCATCAAAGAAATAGCAAAAGTTACCTCGCTTCAAGTTGACAATTCTATCCTAATCGAAGTTCATTCCGAGCAGCAAAACATTATCCAATTCAACAATAATGGCAAAAAGCAGAATCTTTTACTGACTTCGTCAATCACTAAAGGAATGTTAAAATAAATTTTGATTTTACGCCATAACTTAAATTTCTTTACATTTATGACCTAAAAAAAATTAGGCTATGAATCATAAAACTAAGGTTTTATCAATTTTAGGGTTGTTTGTTATGGGTTTGACCCAAGCACAAGAAGCGCCCAAAACCACCAAATCAGACGAAAGAAATCCGGATAAATTCAAGCAAATGTATGACTTGTTGGCTACGCCCAATATGTATCGTACGGCTTCAGGTGCGCCCGGACCGGAATATTACCAGCAACAAGCCGATTATAAAATCGACGTCGAACTGGATGATAAAAACCAAAAGTTATACGGTACCGAAACCATTACTTATACTAATAATGCCAAGGAATCGTTGGATTATCTTTGGGTACAATTAGACCAAAACGAAAAAGCCAGAAATTCCAATTCGCCTTTGGTAGAAAGCAATAAAACTGATCCGGCCATTTCGGCCCAAGCCTTTTCCAGAAAATATTTAGAGGAAGATTTTGATGGTGGATTCCGAATAGAATATGTAAAAGACGCTCAAGGAAATCCTATGCAATATACCATCAACCAAACCATGATGCGTATCGAATTACCTAAGTTGTTGAAAAACAAAGAAAAAATCACGTTCTCTATCAAATGGTGGTACAACATCAACAATTATATCTTAGACGGTGGTCGTTCTGGCTATGAGCATTTTGAAAAAGACGGAAACAATCTTTACGTTTTGGCTCAATTTTACCCAAGAATGGCGGTTTACAGCGATGTCGAAGGTTGGCAAAATATGCAGTTCTGGGGTTCAGGAGAGTTTGCCTTAACTTTTGGTAATTATGAAGTCAATATTACCGTTCCTGCCGATCATATTATGGAAGCTACCGGAACTATACAAAATAGAAGCGAAGTATTTACCGCGGAACAATTAAAAAGATATGCCGAAGCCGAAAAGTCTTTTGACAAACCGGTCGTAGTGGTAACCCAAGCCGAAGCCGAAGCCGCGGAAAAAGGATTTTCAGACAAGAAAAAAACCTGGAAATTCAAAGCCGAAAATGTACGTGATTTTGGAATTTCTACCTCAAGAAAATTTATTTATGATGCCATGGCGGTAAAAACCGGAAGCACAACCTCAATGGCGATTTCTTTGTATCCGAAAGAAGGCAATCCGCTTTGGGGAGACTATTCCACCCGAATTGTTGCCCACACGCTAAAAAGCTATTCCAATTATACTTTCGATTATCCTTATCCGAAAGCAGTTTCCATCAATGCCCGAGACCAAGGCATGGAATACCCTATGATTTGTTGGAATTACGGACGTCCGGATGAAAACGGTAAATATTCCGACCAAACCAAATACGGCATGTTGGGAGTAATTTGTCACGAAGTCGGACACAATTTCTTTCCAATGATTATCAATTCTGATGAGCGTCAATGGACATGGATGGATGAAGGTTTAAACTCTTTTATGGAATATTTAGCAGAAAAAACATTTGATCCTAATTTTCCAACCCGTCGTGGTCCGGCGAAAAACATCATTCCTTATATGAGTGGCGACCAAACCGGTTTAGAACCGATTATGACGAACTCGGAGAGTTTGCGTCAATTTGGGAATAATGCCTACGGGAAACCGGCTACAGCTTTGAATATCTTACGTGAAACCATTATGGGACATGACTTATTTGATTATGCATTTAAAACTTATGCCAATCGTTGGAAGTTCAAACACCCAACACCCGAAGATTTTTTCAGAACCATGGAAGATGCTTCGGCAGTAGATTTAGATTGGTTTTGGCGTGGTTGGTTTTACACCACAGATTACAATGATATCGGAATTAAAGAAGTGAAAAAATATTTTGTGAGTAATGAAGCTTCGAAAGAAGTTAGCGATTTTATGAAAACCCGTCGACGCAGGGATTCTCGCAATGGTCCGATGGTTTATATGATAGCAGAAGGTAGTGCCTCGTACAAGTCGGAACTGAACAAGCCTTTTAAAGTAGAAGAATTTCAAGCTTTAGACGATTATGTAAATAAGAATTTCAGTGCGGAAGAAAAAGCCAAATTAAACGAGCCAAAGTATTTTTACCAAGTAACCTTTGACAAACCGGGCGGATTGGTCATGCCGATTATTGTTGAAATTACTTTTGAAGACGGCACTACAGAGAATCATTATTTCCCGGCACAAATTTGGAGAATGAATGACAAAGAAGTGAGCCGAACTTTTGCTACAAAAAAAGCGGTTTCCAAAATTGTTGTCGATCCGAAGGAAGAAACTGCCGATATTGACACTTCAAATAATTCTTGGCCAAAAACAGCGGAAAAATCTAAATTTGATTAGCAGAACTTTGTAACTTTGCGACTTCATAATTAAGCAATTCAAAATATGTTTGGAATAGGTGGCGGCGAATTAATTTTCATCATTTTCATAGCGTTAATGCTTTTCGGTTCAGATAAGATTCCGGAAATTGCCAGAACGATGGGTAAAATAATGGCACAATTGAAAAATGCTACCAATGACATCAAATCAGAAATCCAAAAAAGTGCTGATGTTCAAGAAATCAATAGTTCCGTAAAAGAATTAACTTCCACTTTTACCGAAGAAGTAGATAAGGTAAAAAGTAATGTTTCTGAAAATATATTGCCCGATGTTAACAAAGCCGCAGAAGATTTAGATGCTTTGACAGGTCCGATAAAACGTCAATTCTAATGCTGGAAAAAATAATCGACCTTGATAAGGAATTACTGGTCTTTCTGAACGGTTTAGGTTCTGAACGTTGGGATTGGCTGTGGTTGATTATCACCAAACAACTTAATTGGGCACCAATTTTTTTATTTATTTTTTATCTGTTGCAAAAAAAAATCGGTTGGAAAAATTTTGGGTATTATGTGCTTTTTACCGCAGTAATGATTCTCATTTGTGACCAAACTGTGAATCTTTTCAAATACGGTTTTGAACGATTGCGTCCTTGCAACGACGAAGAAATTAAGGATATTATTAGATTGGTAAAAACCAGCAAATCTTTTAGTTTTTTCTCAGGACATGCTACCAATTCTATGGCCTCTACGGTTTTTGGTTATATGATTTTAAAAAAATACTACAAACACGCTTATTTGTTATTCTTGTTTCCTTTAATATTCGCTTACAGCCGAATTTATCTCGGTTTGCACTTCCCAACTGATGTTTTAACCGGTTATACTTTTGGAGCAATCGCAGGGTTTATTTGTTACAAATTATATTCTAAGTATATACTTCGTACTTTGTAGTTCTAACTTCGTACTTTTATTTCACTCTAGAAACGGTCAAGCCATCACGAATAGGTAATAAAACTGTTTCTATTCTTGAATCATTTTTTAATAATTTGTTGTATTCCAAAAGGATTTGGGTGGTAATATCATTTGGTTTTACTTCTTCTACAACTTTGCCACTCCACAAAACATTATCCGAAAGAATGATACCTCCTTTGTTCATCATCGGTACAATCAAGTGAAAATAATTGATATAATTTTCTTTGTCAGCATCAATAAAAACCAAATCGTATTTTTTATTTATAGTCGGAATGATTTCCAAAGCATCGCCAAGATGTTGCGTAATTTGATTTGACCATTGGCTCTTGTCAAAATATTTTCGTTGAAAATCAACCAATTCCTCTTCAATGTCTATGGTATCAATCGCTCCGTTTTCGGCCAAACCTTCGGCCAAACATAAAGTGGCATAACCGGTGTAAGTCCCAATTTCCAGTATGTTTGTCGGATGAATAATTTTCGACAACATGCTCAAAACCCGACCTTGAAAATGACCGCTCAACATTCGGGGTTGCAGTATTTTTTGATAGGTTTCTTTATTCAATTGTGCCAACAATTCTGGTTCGTCTTGGGAATGTTGCGTTACATATTGGTCTAATTCGTCAGAAAGAAAATGCATGGTTTTGTTTTTTGCAAAGTTATCTAATTATATGTCGCTGTCAAAACCTATAAAGTCATATCAAAACTATAGTTTGTTATAGATTATAGCTACTAATTACTAATCACTAATTACTAATTACTAAATTTGCGCCATGGAAATCGAGAAAAAAGACATCCGAAGTTTGACCAAAGCACAATTGCGCGATTTTTTTGTGGCCAATGGTGATAAGGCGTTTCGTGGCAACCAAGTCTATGAATGGCTGTGGAGTAAAGCGTCGCACAATTTTGAAGACATGACCAATGTGTCAAAAGAAACCCGCGCGATGCTCGAAAATAACTTCGTGATTAACCATATCAAAGTCGATACCATGCAACGCAGCGAAGACGGAACGGTAAAAAATGCCGTGCGTTTGCATGACGGTTTAATCGTTGAAAGTGTTTTGATTCCCACAGATACAAGAACCACAGCTTGTGTTTCCAGTCAAGTAGGTTGTAGTTTGGATTGTAATTTTTGCGCTACTGCACGTTTAAAAAGAATGCGAAATTTGGAACCCGGAGAAATTTATGACCAAGTGGTGGCGATTGACAGAGAAAGCCGTTTGTATTACAATCGTCCGTTGTCGAATATTGTTTTTATGGGAATGGGCGAACCGTTGATGAATTACAATAATGTGATGAAAGCCATTGATATGATTACTTCAGAAGAAGGATTGGGCATGTCGCCAAAGCGCATTACGGTTTCTACATCAGGTGTTTCAAAAATAATTAAAAAAATGGCGGATGATGAAGTCAAATTTAAACTGGCAGTTTCTTTGCATTCCGCAATTGAAGAAACCAGAAATCATATAATGCCATTCACCAAAAACTTTCAGTTACCCGAATTGAAAGAAGCTTTGCAATATTGGTACCAAAAAACCAAAAGCAAAGTCACTTATGAATATGTGGTTTGGAAAGGCATCAACGATGATAAAGCCTCGATAGATGCTTTGGTAAAATTCTGTAAATATGTCCCGTGTAAAGTCAATTTAATTGAATACAACCCAATTGATGATGGGGAATTCCAACAAGCCTCAGACGAAGCGATTGACAATTACATCAAAGCTTTGAGCAAATATGATATTGTAGCCAAAGTGCGCCGCAGTCGCGGAAAAGATATTGATGCAGCTTGTGGTCAATTGGCTAATAAATCATAAAAGAAGCTCTCTCGTTTTTTAACGAGAGAGCTTCTTCTTTCTATAACTAAGTTCAAATAAAATTAATTTCCTAAAGTGATGGTTGTGGTTGTACCGTTAACCGTTAGTGTAGCTTGGTTATCACAATCACCGTTTCCGTAATCTAAAGTTGCGGTATTGTTGGTTCCAACAGTAGTCACAACACCACTAACAATGTGTGGGCAACCGGCTTCTGCTCTCAATGGCGTTGTAATGGTTGAAGTTCTGGTTCCGGCAGGGAAAGTAGTGCTCCAACTTCCTGAAATTGAAAACACATTATCGGCCCAAATCATTGGGGTACCAAATCCTTCAATCATTTCTCTTACTCTGTTTCCTTCTCTGTGGTAAACATTTCCGTTAGGGAAAGTCACCGTCATGTCGATAGACATTGTAGCTACCGGATGAACAGCAGCCAAAGTAGCTGTGCTTTGTAAGCTTCTGACAATGGTTCTGTTGCCTTCAATCAAGATATCGTTGTGGTGGAAATCAACAAAACTATAACTGATAGTATGTGAAGGTGTGTCAAAATTTACGCTTCCGCTAACAATAATAGTTCCGTCTATAACATTGCCGTTTGGTAAAGTACAATTGTCAAAAGTTACAGTTCTGGTCCAAGTAGTCGCAGTTACCTGAATATCAACTGTTGCACATGGAGGAAGTGCTTGTGTTTCAAGTTCACTGTTTCTTCCGGCGCCGGGATTGGCTTGAAGCGCGTATTGGTCTTCGGCAATTTTGGCGACATCTTCAGTTGCCATATCAATTTTGGCACTGACTCTCGCATCACTTAATTCAGATGAGCTGCTGTTGCTTTCATCTTTGCTACAACTTAGGACAAACATAGATAATGTCAATCCTAATACTAATTTTTTAATTTTCATATGGGTTATTTTTTTGGTTCCAAAGTTTGAATATAAAATTCACAAAAGGTTTAATCAAAGGTAAATATTTTTTTCAAACGATGCCTTTATTGTATCTTTGAATGCCCGATGGAACTCGGTTGTTATTTTAATGAATATTACTTCGCAAATAAAAAAGCCTATACAAGATGAAATGGAACTTTTTGAAAAAAAGTTCTACGAATCAATGACTTCAAAAGTGGCGCTTTTAAACAGAATTACTTATTATATAGTCAACCGAAAAGGAAAACAAATGCGTCCTATGTTTGTTTTTCTGGTAGCCAAAATGCTTTCCGAGAAAGGCGAAGTCAACGAAAGAACGTATCGTGGTGCTTCGGTAATCGAATTAATTCATACCGCAACTTTGGTTCACGATGACGTAGTTGATGACAGCAATCGCCGCCGCGGATTTTTCTCCATCAATGCATTGTGGAAAAACAAAATAGCGGTTTTGGTAGGTGATTATTTATTGTCGAAAGGATTATTGCTTTCCATAGACCATGGCGATTTCGATTTACTTCGAATTATCTCTGTTGCCGTTCGTGAAATGAGTGAAGGCGAATTACTCCAAATAGAAAAAGCCCGGAGATTAGATATAGTAGAAGATGTATACTACGAAATCATTCGCAAAAAGACAGCTACTTTAATTGCGTCGTGTTGTGCGCTTGGTGCCAAATCGGTTTTAGAAGATGAAATTCAGGTAGAAGCGATGCGTAAATTCGGAGAACTCATCGGAATGGCTTTCCAAATTAAAGACGACTTATTCGATTATACCGATGACGCTATTGGTAAACCAACCGGTATCGATATCAAAGAACAAAAAATGACTTTGCCGTTGATTCATGCTTTAAACAATTGTACCGATAAAGAAAAAAGTTGGTGTATCAATTCGATTAAGAACCATAACAAAGACAGAAAGCGTGTTAAGGAAGTCATCCAATTCGTAAAAGACAAAAACGGCTTGCACTATGCCGAACAAAAAATGATGCAGTTCCAAGACGAAGCACTCCAAATCCTTCAAAATTTCCCCCAATCGGAATACAGAGATGCCCTTTCGCTTATGGTAAATTACGTTATCGAAAGAAAAAAATAATTTTTTTTTAAAAATATTTTACGCTGTAAAGCATTGATTTTATTGAGTTTTTTTATTTTCTTATTTTAAAAATGAATTTTTTTCGTATCCTCATGCAACCATTTTTCGACGACTCTCGTCTATGCCAATAGAAACACTAACCAATAGTTTTGAAAGTAATCAACTTACATAAAGAGGAAAAAGAATTAATCGAATTGGCTGTCGAAAATAATCGCCACGCACAGCATCAGATTTATTCCAAATATGCTCCGAAAATGTTGAGTGTATGCCGTCAATATATTAAAGACATACATCAGGCAGAAGATACTATGATTACCGCTTTTATGAAAGTGTTTACCAATCTGAAAAATTTTGAACATAAAGGCAGTTTTGAAGGTTGGATTAGAAGAGTGATGATTAACGAATGTATTTCGTTTATCAGAGTGCAGAAAAAAGTAAAGTTCATTGAAGACGAGAATTATTTTGAAGAAAGACACAACAATATCGAAAGTCAATTTTCAGTCGAAGACATACAGTTTTTGATTGACAGTTTACCCGATGGTTACAAGATGATTTTCAATTTATATGCGATTGAGGGATTTAAACATCACGAAATTGCAACGATGTTAAACATCAGCGAAGGCACTTCGAAATCACAATTATCACACGCTCGAAAAATGTTGCAGGAACAAATTACCAAATCAAAAAATTACCACAATGGAACCGAATAAAATTGAAAAACAGTTCAGAGAAAAGTTGAATGCCAGAGAAATTCAACCGTCAGCCCAAGCTTGGGATCGATTGGATGCCATGCTTTCAGTAGCTGAAGAAAAAAAAACAAAAAAACCTTTTGGCTTTTTGTTTATTGCTGCCAGCATTTTGGTTTTCGTAACACTTGGTTTGTTTTTGTTCAATCAAAATGGGACAGAAATTAACAACATGAATACTGTAGTTGGAACAGAAACTAAAATCGATACCACTCAAAGTAAAACAGAAAGTATTCAAATGCCAGTAATGGAAAGTCAAAAGCAAAATGAAGCTGTCGCCACTTCGGATGTTCAACCAACAACTGATAATCAACAACCGATAACCAATAATCAACGAGTTTCAATCAATAATCAATCAGCAACCAATCAAAATCAAATCATCAAAGACAAAGAAATTGTATTTCAAAACTCTTCCGATGTAGCACAAAAAGACATGCCAAAAATAATGGAACAAAAGGAAATTGTAATCAAAAAGCCAATCAATACCAAGTCAGATGAAATTTTGTTAGCCAATTTAGACAAATCAGCCACCGGATCAAACAATCAAAAGTCAACACTTAAAGTAGATGCCAAAAGCTTACTTTCTCAAGTTGATGGCGAAGTAGAGCATACCTTCAGAGAAAGAATGTTCCATAAAGTGAACAAAAATTACCAAGAAATTAAAGTGGCTTTGGCCAACAGAAATACACAAGAATAATCATTAATCAAATTTTAAATCACAAACATCATGAAGAATTTTATCATTTATGCCTCATTATTGCTGAGTTTAGTTGTAACTAAAGTTGCTGCTCAGGAAACAACGGTGAAAGTCTCAAAAGAGGAAACCACTTTCGAACATAGAGTTAAGCTTATTGCCGATAAAATTGAAGCAATAACCAAACAAGAAAAAGAAGCTTTGAAAGCCGAAATCGAATCGGTAAACAAAGAATTAGAAGCCGGAACAATCACTAAAGAGCAAGCAGACGAAAAGAAACTGAAATTTGCTGAAATCCGTTCTAAAAATATCGAAACCAGAGTTGGTCAAGCCCAAGAAGAATTAAAAGAATTGGTAAACCAAAGGGTAGCCGGAAAAATCAAAGACGGAAAAGACAAATACGGTTACGTTTATGGTATTCGCTATAAAATTGACACCAAACAAGATTCTATCCGAAAAAATAGAGGCGAAAGAAGAACCACTTCACAATTCGTCTTCGCAGCGGGTGTAAATAATTTAGTAACCGATAAAGCAGTCGCTCATTCTGATTACAGATATTGGGGTTCCCATTTCTACGAATGGGGTTTTACTTCAAACACCAGATTATTTAAAAACGACAATTTATTACACCTGAAATACGGAATGTCATTAATGTACAATAACTTGCGCCCAACTGATAATCGCTTGTTTGTGGTGAATGGAAACCAAACCAATTTAGAAACCAGTTCGGTGAATTTAAAAGACTCACGTTTTAGAAATGTATATTTAACTGTGCCACTTCACTTGGAATTTGATTTTACAAAATCAAAAGATAAAGACGGAAAGAAAATATTCAGAACCCATGAAAGCGTTCGTTTCGGAATCGGTGGTTATGCCGGAGTTAGAGTAAAATCTAAACAAAAATTGTGTTACGAATTAGACGGAAATGATGTTTCTGTTAAAGAAAAAGGGGATTTCAATGCTAATGATTTAATCTACGGCGTGAGTACTTACATTGGGTACAAAGAAACCAGTCTTTATTTGAAATACGACTTGAATCCGTTGTTCAAAGACAATGCTATCAAGCAAAATAATATATCACTTGGGGTTCGTTTCGACTTCAATTAGAAAATTTGTTAGGTTAGTTTATACTTCGAAAAGATGTTTCAGCAATGGAGCATCTTTTTTTTATTTTAAATTTTAAATTTTAAATTCTGAATGTGTAAATTTACCCTCTTTGATTTCTTTTCAAGATTTCTAACAATCTAATAATCTAACAATCTAACAATCTATTTTGATTACCCGCGAAACCATAGATAAAGTATTTGAAACCGCACGCGTGGAAGAAGTCATCGGTGATTTCGTCCAACTTAAACGCGCCGGAAGCAATTACAAAGGCTTGAGTCCGTTTTCGGATGAGCGCTCACCTTCGTTTATGGTGTCACCCGTAAAGCAAATTTGGAAAGATTTTAGTTCAGGAAAAGGCGGAAGTGTCGTGACTTTCTTGATGGAACACGAGCACTTTACATATCCGGAAGCGATTCGTTTTTTGGCCAATAAATACAATATCGAGATTGAAGAAACCGAAGTTTCTCAAGAAGATAAAATTGAAGCCAATGAGAAGGAAAGCATGTATTTGGTATCGGAATTTGCCAAAAGTTATTTCCACGATACGCTTTTAAATACCGAAGAAGGTAAAGCCATTGGGTTGTCTTATTTCAAAGAAAGAGGTTTTACCAATGAAACCATTGCCAAATTTGGTTTAGGTTATTCGCCCGAATCTTGGGATGCCTTTACCAAAGAAGCTTTGGCCAAAGGTTACCAATTAGAATTCTTAGAAAAAGTCGGACTGACCATCACCAGAGAAGACGGAAAACATTTTGACCGATTCAAAGGCAGAGTCATGTTTCCGATTCAAAGTTTGTCCGGAAGAAACTTAGGTTTTGGTGGTAGGATTTTGACCAATGATAAAAAAGCGGCCAAATACCTCAATTCGCCCGAAAGCGATATTTACCATAAAAGTAAAGTTTTGTATGGAATTTTCCATGCCAAACAAGCCATTGCCAAGCAAAACAACTGTTATTTAGTCGAAGGTTATACCGATGTGATTCAGTTGCATCAAGCCGGCATTGAAAATGTGGTTGCATCTTCGGGAACGGCTTTGACTCCTGACCAAATTCGATTAATCAATCGTTTGACCAAAAATATTACCGTACTTTTTGATGGCGATGCCGCCGGATTGCGTGCTTCTGTTCGCGGAATCGATTTGATTTTGGAAGAAGGCATGAACGTAAAAGTCTGTACTTTTCCTGATGGCGATGATCCGGATAGTTTTGCGCGAAAGAACTCGTATGAAGATTTAGTTTCCTATTTAGAAAACAATGCCAAGGATTTTATTCAGTTCAAAGCGTCACTTTTGATGAATGAAGCCAATAATGATCCTATCAAGAAAGCCGATTTAATTCGCGATATGGTGGTGAGTATTTCCAAAATTCCGGACCGAATCAAAAGAGAAATCTACATTCAGGAAACGGCCCGAATTATGGACATTTCTGAACAGGTTTTGCTAAATACCCTAGCGCAATTAGTGCAAAAAGACATTTCGGAAGCCGGCAAAAAACTCAAAACCGAGCAAAAGGCTTTTGAAGTGGTTAAGAATGAACTGCAAGTTGCTCAAGAGAAAGTCAATATCGTTTATGACTTAGAGCGAAAGATTTTAGAAATGTTATTGCTATACGGCTCACAAGAAGCCGATTTCGACGATTATATTCTAAAAGCCAATGAAGAAGGTGAAATGACAGAAGAAAAGGAAACCAATACCTTTAAAGTGTTTCAGAGAATCTATCTCAGTCTGCAAGAAGACGAAGTAGAATTGGCCAATCCGATATTTCAGGAAATTTATACTGATTTAATCAATTATTTTAACCAAAACGAGGAGTTCAATATTGAGCATTATTTAATGCAACTGTCGCCAGAACATTCCCAAATGGTTACTGATATTTTAATGTCTGAAGAAAAAGAGTTGCTGCACAATTGGGAAACCAAACATATTTACGTGAAAACCAAAATCCAAAATGTAAGTCAATATGTTTCCGAAACAATTATTTCACTTCGCGAATATTTGATCAACAAATTGATTCTGGATTTGATGAATAATTTCAAAGCTGAGGAAGAAAATGATTCAGTAGAAATTATGGCGACTATCAACGATTACAATAAGTTAAAAGTCAGTTTAACCAACAAAATTGGAAGAATACGTTCCACATACCTATAAAAAAACCCGCGTTTAGCGGGTTTTTAGTTTTAAACGATTTCTAAAGTTTTGGCTTTGTTAACAAGGTCGACCAAATTTGTTACGTTAAGCTTCGTCAGTAAACGAAGTTTGTACGTACTGATGGTTTTTTCGTTAAGTGCTAAAATTTTAGCAATTTCGTTGTTTTTCTTACCGTCACTAAGGAAACGCAACACCTCAATTTCTCTGTTCGAAAGTTTTCGATACAAACGCTCTGATTTGTTTTGTTTCGCAATTAATGCCAAGTTTCTCTTGATTTCTTCATTTAGGATAATTTGCCCTTGATTTACTTTGACAATAGTTATACCTAAATTTTCAAGCTTTGATGTTTTGTGAACATAACCGGCACAACCTGCTTTAATCGCATTTGGCGCGTAAATGTGTTCAGACAAACTACTGAAGACGATAACTTTAGTTTTTGGAAAATTTCTTATGATTGACTTGACCTCATAAATACTTTTAAGTCCTTCAAGCTCTAAATCGATGATTAAGACGTCAATTTCTTTGTTTCTCAAGGCATCGGGAACCATAAAAAAATTTCCTACGTTGGATACGATGCTTATTTCAGGATGATCCTTAAAATATGCTTTCATTCCAAAGTGTACAACTGGAAAGTTATCAGCAATACATACATTTATCATAATTGTGGTATTTGATAAAAAATTAATAGAAATTTACTGTAAAGTTAAAAAATTATATTGTAAAAATGTTAATAAAATTCATATTATTTTAAAGAAACTTGGGATTATACATACAGGAATTGGAGTCATTTTATGCTGATTTATTGTGTTTAGCTTCTTGTATATCTCAAAAACTTCTCGCTCTCTGCCGGTAAAATCATCACTTTTTCTGTTGTTTTCTGCTTCAGACATTGCCCATTCGAGTTCGTCATAACTCGCACCTAATTGATCTTCATCGGTTCTTGAATCACCAAATAAACCATCGGTTGGTGCTGCATTTTGGATCGACTTTGGAATTTCTAGATATTGGCCTAAAGCATAAACATCGCTTTTCATCAAATCGGCAATCGGACTCAAATCAACACCGCCATCTCCATATTTGGTATAAAAACCAACCCCAAAGTCCTCTACTTTATTTCCGGTTCCGGCAACTAACAAACCATGAATTCCTGCAAAATAATATAATGTGGTCATGCGCAATCGCGCTCTTGTATTGGCCAGTGATAAATTAAATTTGGTTTCATTGTCAGAACTCGGAACAGTACTCTTAAATGTTTCAAAAACAGCAGTCAAATCAGCTTCCGCATTTTTTACGTTTGGAAAACGCTTTTTCAATTGCTCGATGTGTTCTCTTCCTCGACTTACTTGACTTGGATCTTGATGAATCGGCATTTCAATGCACAAAGTCGTTAAGCCTGTTTGGGCACACAAGGTTGAGGTTACAGCCGAATCAATACCGCCTGAAATGCCAATCACAAAACCATTTACTTTAGCTTTTGTAGCGTATTCCTTTAACCATGTAACAATATGGGCATTGGTTTCCCCTACTTTGATTTTACTTTTTTTAGCCATTTTTTTATGAAAGTTTTTAGAAACGTAAATGTATATTTGCAAATGTAAAAAATCACAAACTTTTCAGTCCCATTTTTGTCATATAAATTCTCTATAATGAAAAAGTATTTTGTAATAATAATGTTGGTTTTCCTGCTGGTTTCTTGTAATAAGAAATCCAAGGTAGAAAAAGCTGTCGAAGAAATTCCGGTAGCTTTAAAAGTCGATCGATTTGACCAAGCTTTTTTTGAAGCCAAGCCGAGTGAGTTGACTAATTTGAAAGCAGAATATCCTTTTTTCTTTCCGGAAAGGTTCGATGACAAGGTTTGGATTGAAAAAATGGAAAACAAAGATTGGCGAGATTTGTATGCCGAAGTCCAAAAAAAGTATCCTGATTTTGGCAAGCAAACCAACGAAATCCAAGATTTATTCAAACACCTAAAATACTATTTCCCGGAAACTATTTTGCCAAGAGTTTACACCGTTATTGGTGAGATGGACTATAATAAAAAAGCCATTTATGCCAATGACAAATTAGTTATTGCGTTGGAATTGTATCTCGGAAAAGAGGCCAAGTTCTATACTTTTCCAAAATATTTAAGGCAAAATTTTGAAGAACGACAAATGATGCCGGATATTGTGACCAGCTATGCGATGTTGAAAAATCCTCCGCCAACCGATAAAACATTATTAGGTGAAATGATTTATTACGGTAAAGAATTATATTTGAAAGATTTGGTACTTCCCAATCATACCGATGCTGAAAAAATTGGGTACTTACCCGAGAAATTAACTTGGTGTCAGGAAAATGAAAGCTACATTTGGCGCTATTTTATAGAAGAAGATTTGCTTTTTAGTTCTGATTCAAGATTGTCTAATCGCTTTATAAATCCGGCGCCGTTTTCTAAATTTTTTCTCGAAGTTGATAATGAATCTCCAGGAAGTGTAGGGCGATGGGTTGGTTGGCAAATTGTGCGTTCGTTTATGGAAAATAACGAAGTAAGTTTGCAAGATATGCTAAAAATGGACGCCAAAGAATTATTTGAAAAATCAAAATACAAACCTAAAAAGAATGAGTAATACCATCAAATCCGAAATAAAATTCAATGTTGAATTAGATGAAAACCGTATCCCGGAAAAATTAACTTGGACAGCTCAAGATGGCGGAGTAGAACAAGAAGAAGCCAAAGCCATGATGGTTTCTATTTGGGACAGTAAAGCGCAAGAAACACTTCGTATTGATTTGTGGACCAAAGACATGCCGGTAGATGAAATGAAATTATTTTTTCACCAAACTTTAGTGGCTATGTCGGATACTTTCCAACGCGCTACAGCCGATGAGAAAATGGCGGATACGATGAAAGATTTCTGTGATTATTTTGCAGAGAAATTAGAATTGAAGAAATAAAGAAATTACAGATTTCCGCTTTTAAACATTTCCTCATTCACACCATCAATAAAACCTAAAACATCATCTCTGCCGGTGGTTTCAGTGGCTGAGGTTACAAAATGTTGTGGCATTTCTTCCCAGTTGTTCGCCAAAAGGGCTTTTCGATAGGCTGCAATGTGAGAATCAATTTTGCCTCTACTAATTTTGTCGGCTTTGGTAAAAATGATACAAAACGGCACTTCAATTTCGCCCAAATAAGTAATAAATTCCAAATCAATTTTTTGAGCTTCTAGTCGGATATCAATTAGAACAAACGCACAAACCAATTGTTCCCTTTTTTCAAAATAATCGGTGATAAACTCCTGAAAAACTTCTTTGGTTTTCTTAGAAACACGAGCATAACCATAACCCGGTAAATCGACCAAAAACCAATTCAAATTGATTTTAAAGTGATTGATTAACTGCGTTTTCCCCGGTTTTCCCGAGGTTTTGGCCAAATTTTTATGGTTGGTCAACATGTTAATCAAAGATGATTTCCCCACATTGGAACGACCAATAAAAGCATACTCCGGTAAAGGATCTTTCGGGCATTTGCTCACATCGGAATTGCTGATGATAAATTCGGCACTGGTAATTTTCATGGTATTGTTAAAATAAAAAAGTCCGAAAAGGACTTTTGTTTATAAATGAACTTCTTTTAACCATTCATGCAATAATCGGTTGAACTCGTCAGGATGTTCCATCATCGCGGCGTGGCCACATTTGTCAATCCAATACAATTCAGAATTAGGCATTAATTTATGGAATTCTTCTGCTACTTCCGGTGGGGTAACTTGGTCATTTTTGCCCCAAATAATACAGGTTTTCACGTGCATTTTAGGCAAATCTTTGGCCATGTTATGGCGAATAGCACTTTTGGCAATCGTCAAGGTTTTAATCACTTTTATTCTGTCATTAACAACAGCAAAAACTTCGTCAACAATTTCTTTAGAGGCTACATTAGGGTCGTAAAAAACGGCTTCCGCTTTCTTTTTGATATACTCATAATCTCCTCGTTTTGGGTAACTATCACCCATAGCGCTTTCGTAAAGCCCGGAACTTCCGGTAATTACTAATCCGGCTACTTTTTCAGGATACATTTTAGAATGATACAAAGCGATGTGTCCGCCAAGGGAATTTCCAAGAAGAATAACGCGATCAAAACCTTTAAAAGTGATGAAGTCTTTCACATACTTAGCAAAAGCTTTCACATTGGTTTTTAAGATATTTTGGGTGTAAATTGGCAACTCGGGAATCACAACTTTATAACCTTGTGAGGAAAAATAATCGGCAACACCATTAAAATTACTCAATCCTCCCATTAATCCGTGTAAAACAACGATTGGTGTGCCTTCTCCTGCTTCGAAATAGGAATACCTGCCTTCTTTTTTAAAATTTCCTTCCATGTAATTTTTAACTTTTTACCTCGGCAACAAATATATGATTTTATAGCTAAAAATTCGGTTATAGGAGGAATATTTACTACTAAAATGTAGTTTTTCATCAACAAATTTTCAAAAAATCTACTGGTCAATTTCAAAATTACAATCAATTATTTTCATGTCAATAAAATCAATTTTATGCAACAAAATGCCTTAAAATGAGTTTTTTATAACTTTTTTTCTTCTCAAATCTAAATTCATTAAACATTTGTCAAGAATTCAGTAAAGTCTAATTCCTTGTGTTTTTATTCAAAAATGGAATGAAGTGGTAAAACTTATCAACAAAGTGGTATTTTGTGGTAAATTGTGGTACTTTTTTTTATATTTTTGCTGATAACCAAAATAAACTGCAATTGAACTCCATAATAGGAACATATGAATGCAAAGTTGACGCCAAAGGAAGACTGATGATTCCTTCGGCTTTAAAGAAGCAACTGGCTAATTCTCTTCAAGATGGCTTCGTCTTGAAGCGTTCTGTGTTTCAGCCGTGTTTGGAATTATATCCAATGACCGAATGGAATTTGATGATGCAAAAAATCAACAAACTCAACCGATTTGTAAAGAAAAACAATGACTTCATCCGACGTTTTACGGCCGGAGTGAAAGTGGTTGAAGTCGATGATTTGGGCCGTTTGTTAATACCGAAAGATTTAGTGGCTTTTGGTCACATTTCAAAAGATATCGTGCTTTCCTCAGCGGTGAACATCGTGGAAATTTGGGACAAAGATTTATACGAAAAATCAATTGCAGGCGACGATATCAACTTTGCCGATTTAGCGGAAGATGTAATGGGAAATATTAATGACGATGGAGATGGGATATCATAATCCGGTTTTGTTGAAGGAAACTGTCGATGGCTTGAATATCAAACCTGATGGAATTTATGTAGATGTGACTTTTGGTGGTGGCGGACATTCGAAAGAGATTTTGAGTCGGCTAGGGCCAAATGGAAAATTATTCGGATTTGACCAAGATGAAGATGCTTTAGCCAATGCGTTACCCGATGAAAGATTCACTTTAATTCATGAGAATTTCAGGTATATCAAACGTTTTTTGAGATTTCACGGTGTGAAAAGTGTCGATGGCATTTTAGCCGATTTAGGGGTTTCATCTCACCAATTTGACGTTCCGGAAAGAGGATTTTCTACTCGTTTTGATGCCGATTTGGATATGAGAATGAGCAAAAGAAACGAACTCGACGCACACAAAGTGATTAATGAGTACGATGACGCCAATTTGAAAAGAGTGTTTTTGGATTATGGCGAATTAAAAGCCGCGCCGGCCATCGCAAGAACCATCATCGAAGCCAGAGAATACAAAACAATCAATACGACTGACGAATTGAAAATGGTTTTGGCCAAATTTTTACCCGATCAGTTCAAAAATAAAATCTTGGCACAAATCTATCAAGCGATTCGAATTGAGGTAAACCAAGAAATGGAAGTGCTTAAAGAGTTTTTGGAACAATCACTTGAAATATTGAAACCGGAAGGCAGATTAAGCGTGATTTCGTACCACTCTTTAGAAGATAGACTGGTAAAACGTTTCATGAAAAACGGATTATTTGAAGGCGAACCGGAACGCGATTTCTTCGGAAACTTTTCAGTGCCGTTCAAGTTGGTTGGAAAACTAATCGTTCCTGATGATGCTGAAATTAAAATCAACAACAGAGCGCGAAGTGCCAAATTAAGAATAGCAGAAAAACGATGAAAAAAGGAGTTTACAGCATATTAAAAGCTCGATTTCTAGTCAACGAAGACGCAACTAAAAACTGGCGGTTCATCGTGTTTCTGATTTTGCTTGCCATTTTGATGATTGCCAACGAACACCGTTACGACCAAAAGATTTTCAAAATAGCCGAGTTGACCAATGAAGTAAAAGAATTGCGTTCTGAATTTGTAGACAAACGCTCCGAACTAATGAAATTAAAAATGGAATCGACCGTTTCCGAAACAATGAAAGAGAGAAATATTTTTCCTTCGTCGGTTCCACCACAAAAAATAAAAATTAAAAAACCAGTCGAAAAAACTTTTTTCCAAAAATTATGGCAGTAGAAGATAAACATATCTCTTACCGAATCTACCTAGTAGCTTTCTGTCTCTTTTTAATGGCTTTGGCTATTACTTTCAAACTCACAAGAATTCAGTGGGTTGAAGGTGATTATTACCGAAAATTGGCCAAAGAAAGAACCGTAAAGAACTTCGTGATTCCTGCTAATAAAGGAAATATTTATTCGGCTGACGGAAGTTTACTCGCGACGTCTATTCCCAACTACAACATCCGATTCGATGCTGTTGCGCCAAAAGGCGAAGCTTTTGAAAAAAATGTCAGACCATTGGCAGATTCATTGGCCTTGATGTTGGGCAAACCAAGTTCGTTTTATCATTCCCAATTGAGAATGGCGAGAGCCAACAAAAACAGGTATTTATTAGTCGCTCGCGATTTGAGCTACACGCAATATATTAAAATCAAGAGTTTTCCATTGTTCAATTTAGGCGCCAATAAAGGCGGAATGATTACCGAACAAGAAACCGTTCGCGAACATCCCATCGGGAAAATTGCCGAAAGAACCATTGGTTACGAAAGAATTACACCTGAAGGAAAACCTGACGGCAAAGGAATTGAATGGTCATTCAGAAAATATTTAAACGGAAAAGACGGCAAAGTTTTAAAACAAAAAATCGCCAAAGGCCAATGGAAACCAATCCGTGATGTAAACGAAGTTGATCCGCAAGATGGTTATGACGTTATTTCTACTATCGATGTTTATATCCAAGACATTGCCCATCATGCTTTATTGAAACAATTACAAGAGTTCAAAGCCGAACACGGTTGTGTAATTGTAATGGAAACCAAAACCGGTAAAATCAGAGCAATTTCCAATTTAGGAAAACTAAAAGAATCGGATTCGACTTATTTCGAAACCACGAATTATGCTATTGCTGAATCTCACGAACCGGGTTCAACGTTCAAACTAGTTGATATGATTGCGTTGTTAGATGATGGAAAAGTGGATACGAGTAAAGTATACGACAGTCGTGGCGGAATAGTAGAGTATCGTGGTAAAAAAGTACGCGATTCTCACGAAGGCGGTTATGGTAAAATTTCTTTAGGAAGAGGTTTTGAAGTGTCTTCCAATACTGTTTTGGTACAAGCCGTTTATGAAAATTATAAAAACAACCCAAAGGAATTCGTAGACAGAATCGACAGAATGGGTTTGAATAAACCATTAGGATTGCCATTCCAAGGTGAAGGCAAACCTTATATTCCGCAACCTGGTGACAAACATTGGAGTGCTATTTCTTTGCCATGGATGGCTTTTGGATACGGAGTTTCCGTTACGCCGCTACAGACTTTGACCTTATATAATGCAGTAGCGAATAACGGTGAAATGGTAAAACCACAATTCGTTTCCGAAATCAAAGAATGGAACAAAACCATCAAAAAATACAACAAGGAAGTCATCAATCCGAAAATCTGTTCCGATGAAACCGTTAAGAAACTAAAAGCGGTTTTAGAAAATGTAGTCAAAAGTGGTACAGGTTCTAAATTGTACTCCAAAGATTTCTCGATGGCAGGAAAAACTGGAACAGCACAAGCCAATTACGGCAAAAACGGCGGAAACGACAAACATTATATTTCTTCTTTCGTTGGTTTTTTCCCAGCAGAAAACCCTAAATATTCTTGTATCGTTGTGGTACATAAACCCAATACTTCAGGCAATAATTATTACGGTGCTGATGTGGCCGGACCGGTTTTCAAACGCGTAGCTCAGAAGATTTTTACCGATGCGCCGTCAACCAATGAAGTCAAAAATTTGAACCGAAAAATTGCCAAGCAAGAAAAAGCATATAACGCATTCCTAGACAGGTCAAATGCTGACGGAAAAACAATTCCCAATGTAAAAGGCATGAGCGGTATGGACGCTGTAGCGCTTTTGGAAAATATGAAAGTGAAAGTAAAAGTAATTGGGTTTGGAAAGGTAAAAAGACAATCCATTCAACCCGGTTCAGCTTTAAGTAAAAATCAAATCATCATACTCGAATTATCGTGATTATTTTAAAAGACATATTGTATAAAGTCGCTATCGAAGTCGTAAAAGGTTCGACCGAAATGACTATTGGCAAAATCGAATTCGACTCCAGAAAAGTACAAGAGAATGATGTTTTTGTAGCCATTCGAGGAAGTGTTTCTAATGGACATGACTTTATCGAAAAAGCGATTAATCTCGGCGCAACAGTCATCGTTTGCGATACTTTGCCGGAAGTTATTGTAACCGGTGTGACTTATATTCAAGTAAAAGACACCAATTCAGCGTTAGCATTTTTGGCTTCGAATTATTACGGCAATCCATCCCAAAATTTAAAGTTAGTCGGAATCACAGGAACGAATGGCAAAACAACCATCGCTTCACTTTTGTTCCAATTGTTCAAAAAAGCTGGTTACAAAGTTGGTTTGTTGTCTACCGTAAAAATTATGGTAGATGATACCGAATACAAAGCCACTCACACAACTCCGGATTCTTTAACGATAAATCATTATTTGGCCCAAATGAACGAGGTTGGTGTGGAATATTGCTTCATGGAAGTGAGCTCACACGGGATTCATCAAAAACGTACCGAAGGTTTACACTTTGCCGGTGGCGTTTTCACCAATTTGTCACACGACCATTTAGATTACCATCCAACGTTTGCCGAATACAGAGATGTAAAAAAATCGTTTTTTGACCATTTGCCAAAAACCGCTTTTGCTTTGACCAATATCGATGATAAAAACGGTTTGGTAATGCTTCAAAATACGGTTGCCCGAAAACTAACTTATGCGCTAAAATCGTATGCCGATTACAAAGCACAAATCTTAGAAAATCAATTGTCAGGATTGTTATTGAAAATCAATGAAAATGAAGTTTGGGTTAGACTAATCGGAACTTTCAATGCCTATAATTTATTGGCGATTTTCGGAACGGCGGTTGAATTAGGCTTGGATAAATTAGAAGTGTTGCGATTGCTTTCTGAATTAGAAAGTGTTTCGGGTCGTTTCCAATTTATTGTTTCCAACCAAAAAATCACAGCTATCGTTGATTATGCACACACACCGGACGCTTTGGAAAATGTGTTGAGTACGATAAATGATATTCGCACCAATAACGAAAAATTAATCACAGTAGTAGGTTGTGGCGGTGACAGAGATAAAGCCAAAAGACCAATCATGGCCAACATTGCAACCACAATGAGCAACCAGGTTATAATCACGTCTGACAATCCAAGAACCGAAGATCCTATTGACATAATAGCCGATATGGAAAAAGGAGTAGAGCCACAAAATCACAAAAAAACCTTGTCGATTGTAGATAGAAAACAAGCTATTAAAACCGCTTGTCAATTGGCAAGCCCAAATGATATCATCCTAATTGCCGGAAAAGGACACGAAACCTATCAGGAAATTCAAGGCGTTCGCCATGATTTTGACGATATGAAAATTGTAAAAGAAATATTAGAACAGCTAAACAAATAAACCTATGTTATATTATTTATTTGAATACCTCGACAAAACCATGGATGTTCCGGGAACCGGAGTTTTCCAATACATTACTTTTCGTTCGGCTTTAGCATTGATCCTTTCCTTGATGATTTCGACCATTTACGGTAAAAAAATCATCAACTTTTTGAGGAATCAACAAGTAGGAGAAACGGTTAGAGAACTTGGCTTGCAAGGACAAAATGAAAAAGCGGGAACACCAACAATGGGTGGATTAATCATCATTATTGCGACGTTGATTCCGGTGATTCTTTTGACGAAGTTGAATAATATCTACATCATCCTTTTAATAGTAACCACACTATGGATGGGAACTATCGGATTCATTGATGATTACATCAAAATCTTCAAAAAAGACAAACAAGGGTTAAAAGGGATTTTCAAAGTAATCGGGCAAGTAGGTTTAGGATTAATCGTAGGTTCGGTTTTGTATTTTCATCCGGGCGTAACCGTTAGAGAAAAAGCCGTAACTACTGTTAACCAAACAGAAAACGTAATTTCTCAAACACCTATTGAGCACAAATCAACAACGACAACCATTCCATTCACTAAAAATAATGAGTTGGATTATGCCAAATTCATTGAGTGGACCGGAGAAGGTTATGAAAACTGGGCTTGGTTAATCTTTATTCCAATCGTAATTTTTATCATCACTGCAGTTTCCAATGGAGCCAATTTAACCGATGGCATCGATGGATTAGCCGCAGGAACTTCTGCTATTTCCGTACTCGCATTGGGAATTTTCACTTTCGTTTCGGGTAACGTGATTCTTTCAGGCTATTTAAATATTATGTACATCCCGAATTCTGGTGAAATGACGGTTTTCATTTCGGCATTCGTCGGAGCTTTAATCGGATTTCTTTGGTACAATTCTTTCCCGGCATCGGTATTTATGGGTGATACAGGAAGTTTAACTATTGGCGGAATTATAGCGGTTTTGGCAATTTCGGTTCGCAAAGAAATGTTGTTACCGGTATTGTGCGCCATTTTCTTTGCCGAAAACTTATCCGTGATTATGCAGGTTTCCTACTTCAAATACACCAAAAAACGCTTTGGCGAAGGAAAGCGAATTTTCCTCATGTCGCCATTGCACCATCATTACCAAAAGAAAGGCTATCACGAAAGTAAAATCGTAACCCGTTTTTGGATCGTTGCGATATTGTTAGCCATCGTTTCCATTGTGACATTAAAACTGAGATAATGAAGCGATTGGTTGTACTTGGCGGAGGAGAAAGTGGGGTTGGAACCGCCATTTTAGGAAAGAAAGAAGGATACGAGGTTTTCGTATCCGATATGGGAAAAATAAAAGAAAAATACAGAGACGTTCTTAACAAATATGAAATTCAATGGGAAGACGAAAAGCATACAGAGGAATTAATCCTCAATGCCGATGTAGTCATGAAAAGTCCCGGAATTCCTGAGAAAGCGCCATTGGTTAAAAAACTATTGGAAAAAGGAATTTCAGTTATTTCCGAAATAGAATTTGCTTATCCGTTTACCGACGCCAAAACCATAGGAATCACAGGAAGCAACGGTAAAACAACGACAACCATGTTGACTTACCATTTGCTCAAAGAAGGCGGATTGAATGTTGGATTAGGCGGTAATATCGGAAAGAGTTTTGCTTGGCAAGTGGCGGAAGAAAACTACGATTGCTATGTGTTAGAATTAAGCAGTTTTCAATTGGACGGCATAATAAATTATAAACCGGACATCGCAATTCTAACAAACATCAGTCCCGATCATTTGGATCGATATGAATACAAATATGAAAATTATATCGCATCAAAATTTAGAATAACAATGAACCAAACTGAAGACGATTTCTTCATCTATGACGCCGATGAAGAAGCGATTTCAGAATGGTTTCAAAACAACAAAACAAAAGCACAATTAATTCCATTTTCACTATTACAAACTTTTGAAAACGGAGCCTTTATAAAAAACGATACTATGGACATCATCATCAACAACGAGGAATTTGAAATGAAAACAGCGGACATTTCTTTGGAAGGAAAACACAACATGAAAAACGCTATGGCTGCCACTTCTGTCGCCCAATTGATGAAAATCAGAAAGCAAACCATTCGCGAGAGTTTGTCCAATTTCCAAGGCGTAGAACACCGTTTGGAAAAAGTACTCAAAATTCAAAATGTGCAGTACATCAACGATAGCAAAGCGACCAATGTCAACGCGACTTTCTTTGCTTTAGACAGCATGACGGTTCCAACCGTTTGGATTGTCGGCGGAGTTGATAAAGGAAACGATTACAGCGAGTTGATGCCGTTAGTTCGCGAAAAAGTAAAAGCCATTATTTGCCTTGGTTTAGACAACAAAAAAATCATCGACGCGTTCAGTGATGTAGTCGATATGATGGTAGAAGTAGACAACATGCGTGACGCAGTTAACACAGCCAAACATTTAACCGAAAAAGGTGACGCGGTTTTATTATCTCCGGCTTGCGCGAGTTTTGATTTGTTCCAAAACTACGAAGACAGAGGAAACCAGTTTAAAGTAGCCGTACAGAATTTATAATATAAAATATTAGATATTAAATATCAAATATGACAAACGATGAGTTAAAAAATAGAACTAAGCAATTCTCTTTACTGATTTTAAATTTAGTCGAGAAAATGCCGAATTCAATTTCATCAAGAGTTGTCATTAATCAATTGGCCAAGAGCTCAACTTCTGTTGGAGCAAATTATAGAGCGGTTTGTAGAGCAAGAAGTGATAAAGAGTTTGTAGCAAAGTTGAATATTGTTTTAGAAGAAGTTGATGAAGCTCAATTTTGGCTTGAAATTATAGCCGAAATGAACTGGATAAGTAAATCTGAATTAGCATTTCCTCTAAAAGAATCAAGTGAACTAGTGGCAATTTTCGTTTCAACCTTAAAAACAGTAAACAACAGATTGAACAACAAAACATATAAATATTTAATATCTAAAATCTAAAATCTAAAATTTAATATTAAAATGAAAGAACTAATTCACAGCTTAAAAGGAGATAAAGTCATCTGGGCATTCGTGGCCTTGTTGGCGTTGTTTTCGTTTATGCCGGTGTTTAGTGCGAGTAGTAATTTGGCTTACATGCGTCACGGTTCAGGAAATGCGTTGACGTATTTATTAAAACACGGCGCGCAAGTATTAGTTGGATTTTTTATTCTTTACAAAATCCACAAAGTACCGTATCACTATTTCCGAACGATTTCACGTTTGTTATTGCCTGTCGTTTGGGTATTGTTGATTTATACATTACTCAAAGGAACGATTATCGATGGTGCCAATGCCAGCCGTTGGATTCAGATTCCGTTCATCGGAATTACATTCCAAACATCAGCTTTGGCTTCTATTGTTTTATACGTTTTTGTAGCGAGATATTTATCCAAAACGAGAGAAACACCCATCACTTTTCAATCCTCTTTATGGGATTTATGGACACCGGTTTTTATCACGGTAATCCTAATTCTACCGGCCAATTTATCCACTGCAGCGTTGATATTTTCAATGGTTTTGATGTTGGCTTTTATTGGAAAATATCCATTGAAATATATTGGAATCATAATCGGTGCCGGAATTATAGGACTGACATTTTTCATCTTAGTAGCCAAAGCATTTCCGGAAGCTTTCCCTAATCGTGTAGACACTTGGATAAACCGTATCGATAATTTCACCAGCGATAAGCCCGATGAAGATGATTACCAAATCGAAAAAGCCAAAATCGCCATCGCATCAGGCGGTGTTTACGGTTTAGGTCCGGGAAAAAGTGTGCAGAAAAATTTCTTGCCACAATCATCTTCCGATTTCATTTATGCGATTATTGTTGAAGAATACGGATTGTTCGGAGGGATTTTAGTTTTGTTTATGTACTTACTTTTGTTGTTCCGATTCGTTGTCGCAGCTCATAAATCCAATTCGCTTTTTGGCAAACTCGTCGTCATCGGTTTAGGCTTCCCAATTATTTTTCAAGCGATGACCAATATGGCAGTAGCGGTAGAATTATTACCCGTAACCGGACAAACGTTACCCTTGATTAGTTCTGGTGGAAGCTCCATTTGGATGACTTGTATCGCACTCGGCATTATTTTAAGTGTGACGAAAAAAGAAGAAGAAATCGCTGAAGAATTAGCCGACAAGCAAAAACGCGAAGACGCTTTGCAACGAATGATTGACAAACAATTACAAGAAGAGGAAGAAGCAGAAAAAGCAGCATTACAAGCCGAATTGGAAAGCTATTCTATCGAAGATAAAGCCAATCCATTGGAACCAATTTTGAAAGGAAAATAAAAAATGAGCAAATTAAAATTCATATTAAGCGGTGGTGGAACAGGCGGACATATCTATCCGGCGGTTGCGATTGCCAATGAATTAAAGTCTCGTTTCCCGGAAGCAGAGTTCCTTTTTGTTGGCGCCAAAGACAAAATGGAAATGCAAAAAGTACCACAAGCCGGTTACCAAATCAACGGACTTTGGATAACCGGTTTGCAAAGAAAATTGACGTTGCAAAATGCCATGTTTCCCTTAAAATTAGTAAGCAGTTTGTGGACGTCACGTCAAATATTAAAAAGTTTCCAACCCGATGTGGTAATCGGAACCGGTGGTTTTGCCAGCGGACCGTTATTGCAAATGGCGAATAGCTTGAACATACCTACCGTCATTCAGGAACAAAATTCCTATCCGGGAATTACGAATAAACTGTTGAGCAAAAAAGCCAATGCCATTTGTGTGGCCTATGAAAATTTAGAAAGATTTTTTCCAAAAGAGAAAATAGTATTCACCGGAAATCCCGTTCGTCAGGATTTGCTTGATGTGGCAACTAAAACAGAAGAAGGTAAAGCCTACTTTAAATTAGACACCAATAAAAAAACTTTGTTGGTTTTAGGCGGAAGTTTAGGCGCCAGAAGAGTAAATCAATTAATTGCGAAAGAACTAGATTTTCTTTTGGAAAGCGGTATTCAGGTTTTTTGGCAATGCGGGAAATTGTATTTCGACGAATACCAACATTTCAACGAAAGAGAAAATGTCCAAGTCGTTGCCTTTGTTGATAGAATGGATTTGATTTATGCCGCAGCCGATTTTGTGATTTCACGAGCCGGAGCTTCATCTGTTTCGGAATTGTGTTTGGTCGGGAAACCAACCATTTTCATTCCGTCACCCAATGTGGCCGAAGACCATCAAACCAAAAACGCCAAAGCCATAGTAGATAAAAATGGCGCCATTCTTTTAAAAGAAAACGAATTGGATGAAAAGTTTGAAACCACGTTTTCAGATTTGATTTCAAATGAAGAATTGCAGAAAGATTTGAGTCAAAATATTAAAAAATTGGCCAAACCCAACGCCACCAAAGATATAGTAGAAGAAATAATTAAATTAATAAAAGCATAGTAACTCAGCCACACAGTGACTCAGCTACTCAGTAACTAAATGAACCTAAACCAAATCCATAACGTCTATTTCATCGGCATCGGAGGCATCGGAATGAGTGCTTTGGCGCGTTATTTCCAAAACATTGGCAAAAATGTTTCAGGGTATGACAAAACGCCAACCATGTTAACCGACGAATTGATTGCGGCCGGAATGAATATTCATTTTGAAGATAATATTGGTTTAATTCCAAGCGATTATTACACCGAAAACACTTTAGTAATCATCACACCTGCAGTGCCTGTGTCGCACTCGGAATGGAATTACTTTTTGGAAAGAAATTATACGGTAAAAAAACGTGCCGAGGTTTTAGGCATCATCACCAAAGACACGTTTTGTTTCGCCGTTGCCGGAACGCACGGAAAAACAACCACATCCAGTATTTTGGGACATATTCTTTACGAAAGTGGCGCAGATGTTACCGCTTTCTTAGGCGGAATTGTAGAAAATTATAATTCCAACTTAATCGGAAACGGAAAAACAGTTACGGTAGTAGAAGCTGACGAATTCGATCGTTCATTTTTGCATTTGCATCCAAATATTGCTTGCGTAACCTCAATGGATGCAGATCATTTGGATATTTATGGCGATGCAACCGCGATTGAAGATTCATTCCGTGAATTTGCCCATAAAGTAGAAGATAAAAACAATTTATTCGTTCCAAAAGGTTTGCCGCTCGAAGGTTTAACCATCGGAATTAATGAAGATTCAACCTATAAAGCTTTCAACATCCGAATTGAAAACGGATTCTATGTTTTTAATGTGCAAACGCCATCTGAAACAATTACCGATTTGAAATTCGGTTTACCCGGAAGACACAATTTAATGAATGCCTTGATGGCTTTAGCAATGTCTAAGACTTTTGGTACCCCGACCGAGTCCATTGCTAAAGCCTTGGCTTCATTTAAAGGAATTCAGCGCAGATTTTCGTACCAAATCAAAACAAATGACTTGGTTTACATAGATGATTATGCGCATCATCCGACAGAAATTAACGCAGTGCATCAAGCCGTTCGTGAGTTGTATCCGAACCAAAAAGTGTTGGCGATTTTCCAACCGCATTTGTTCAGTAGAACCAAAGATTTTGCAGATGATTTCGCCAAAAGTTTGTCGCAATTCGATGAAGTTTTACTGTTAGATATTTATCCCGCCAGAGAATTACCGATGGAAGGAGTTACCTCAAGTTGGTTGCTTTCAAAAATGGAAAATAACAATAAAAAATTGGTTACAAAAGGTGAATTAATTCCGTCAATTTTAGAAAGCAGCGCTAAAATAATTGTCACCATCGGCGCAGGAGATATTGGTGAATTGGTTCCAAAAATTAAATTGGCTTTATCATGAAGGTTTTCACTTGGACAAATATCAGATTAGTGCTAATGATTTCGGTCGTTATCTTCCTATTTTCGTTCACTTCGCACCGAAATGCCCTGCGAAAAATATCGAAAACCGAAGTGGTTTTTGTAGGTGAAAACAGTCTTTTTTTGAAACCTGAAATGGTTAATAAATTGTTAATAGAAAAAAATCAGGACCTAAAAACTATCAATAAAGATGGTTTAGATTTGAATAAATTGGAAAAATCCGTCAGTAGTCATCAAATGATTCAAAAAGCAGATGTATTTGTCAGTGTTGATGGGGTTTTAAAAGCAGTAGTGGAACAAAAAACACCAGTAGGCAGAGTGTTTGACGAAACGGGTTCTTTTTATATTGATAATGAGGGGAATAAAATGCCGTTATCGGAGAATTACACCGCCAGAGTGCCACTATTATCGGGGGAAATTACAGCAGTAAAAAAGGAAAAATTATCTGAAGTTTTAGGGATGATTGCGGAAGATGATTTTTTGAAGAAAAATATCATTGGTGTACAGGTTTTGCCTAGCGGTGGCTTAATTATGGCGAACAGAAATTACGATTATCAAATTGATTTCGGGAGAACTATTAACATCGAGAGAAAATTTAAGAATTACAAAGCCTTTTTTCAGAAGGCGGTTTTAGATAGCACTTTGGACAAGTACCGAAGAATTAATTTGAAGTTTACCAAGCAAGTGGTGTGCATTAAATAGAAGATTATGGAAAAAGAGAATATTGCAGTCGGATTAGACATTGGGACAACCAAGATTGTGGCCATGATTGGCAAGAAAAATGAGTATGGAAAATTGGAAATTTTGGGTGTCGGAAAATCCAAAAGTCTTGGTGTGGCTCGTGGCGTTGTTAACAATATCACGCAAACGATTCAATCCATTCAACAGGCAGTTCTTGAAGCAGAAAATAATTCAGGTTACAAAATAAACGATGTGGTAGTGGGCATTGCCGGACAGCACATTCGCAGTATACAACACACCGATTACGTAATCAGAACAAACCCTGAAGAAGTAATCAGCGGAAGAGACATCCAATTGTTAATCGACCAAGTAAACAAATTGGCGATGCTACCGGGAGAAGAAATTATCCACGTATTGCCACAAGAATTCAAGATTGACGGGCAATCTGAAATCAAAGAACCTATCGGAATGTATGGTGGAAGATTGGAAGCAAGTTTCCACGTGGTAGTCGGACAGGCCTCTTCTATCAGAAATGTTGGAAGATGTATTCAAAGTTCGGGCATTGAATTGTCAGGATTGACTTTAGAGCCATTAGCCTCAGCCGATGCGGTTTTGAGTCAGGAAGAAAAAGAAGCTGGTGTTGCCTTAATTGACATCGGTGGGGGAACAACAGATTTAGCCATTTTCAAAGATGGTATCATTCGTCACACAGCGGTCGTACCTTTTGGTGGAAACGTAATTACGGATGATATTAAAGAAGGTTGTTCAATTATTGAAAAACAGGCAGAGTTATTGAAGGTTAAATTCGGCTCAGCATGGCCGGGAGAAAATAAAGACAACGAGATTGTTTCCATTCCGGGTTTACGCGGAAGAGATCCCAAAGAGATTTCGCTTAAGAATTTATCGAAAATCATTCACGCCAGAGTAGTGGAGATTATCGAACAGGTTTTCACCGAAATCAAAGCATACGGACACGAAGATCCACGCAAAAAATTAATTGCCGGAATCGTATTAACCGGTGGTGGTTCACAATTGAAACACATCAAGCAATTGGTGGAATACATCACGGGAATGGACACGAGAATTGGCTATCCAAACGAACATTTGGCAGGTAATTCGGGAGAAGAAATTTCGAGTCCGTTATATGCTACCGCAGTAGGATTGGTAATGAACAGTATCGAAAACAATTCGAACAGTGCTTACAAAATTGAATTAAAAGAGGTAGCGCCGGAAGCACCAAAACCAATAGTACAACAACCGGTTTTTGAACCCAAAGAAGAAGAAATTGTTAATGAAGAAGCCGTTGAAGAAAAGCCTAAAGCGGAAACTACAGAAGACAAAATCAGACGCTCGTTTTTTGACCGCTATGTGGACAAGATTAAAGATTTTTTAGATAACGCAGAATAGATTAAACAGAATAAATACCTAACACCAAAATAGTATGATAAGCAACTCAGAATTTGGAAGCATCTCATTTGATTTACCAAAGAATCAATCAAATGTGATTAAAGTAATCGGTGTTGGTGGCGGCGGAAGTAACGCTATCAATCACATGTTCAAACAGGGAATCAAAGGTGTAGATTTCATCGTTTGTAATACCGACTCACAGGCACTTCAAAACAGTCCGGTACCCAATAAAATTCAGTTGGGTGTGAACTTAACCGAAGGTCTTGGCGCAGGCGCTAACCCGGATGTTGGACAACAATCCGCTTTGGAAAGTGTGGGCGACATCGAAAAAATGTTGGACAGCAATACCAAAATGGTGTTCA
This sequence comes from Flavobacterium sp., assembly GCF_046296355.1. Taxonomy (GTDB): domain Bacteria; phylum Bacteroidota; class Bacteroidia; order Flavobacteriales; family Flavobacteriaceae; genus Flavobacterium. The sequence continues at coordinate 50,205 of NZ_JBKBLM010000004.1, read as the reverse complement.
TCACTGCCGGTATGGGCGGTGGAACAGGAACTGGTGCGGCTCCCGTAATTGCGCAATTGGCCAAAGAAAGAGACATTCTTACCGTTGGTATCGTCACGATTCCTTTCCAGTTTGAAGGAAAAGTTCGTTCGGAACAAGCCTTGTTGGGTGTTGAAAAATTAAGAAAACAAGTAGATTCTTTGATTGTTATCAATAACAATAAGTTGAGAGAAGTGTACGGAAACTTAGGTTTCAAAGCCGGTTTCTCAAAAGCTGATGAAGTGTTGGCGACTGCTTCTCGTGGTATCGCGGAAGTAATTACACACCACTACACGCAAAACATTGACTTAAAAGACGCGAAAACAGTATTGGAAAATAGCGGAAGAGCCATCATGGGTTCTGCTACGGCTAATGGCGAAAATAGAGCAAAAGATGCTATCATTTCTGCCTTAGATTCTCCATTGTTAAATGATAATAAAATCTCTGGTGCCAAAAACGTATTGTTGCTTATCGTTTCTGGTAATAACGAAATCACCATTGACGAAATTGGAGAAATCAACGACCATATCCAATCGGAAGCCGGTCACAATGCCAACATCATCATGGGAGTTGGTGAAGACGAAACGTTAGGAGATTCTATCGCAGTAACTATAATTGCTACAGGTTTTAATCAAGAACAACAAAACGGACTTTTAAACATTGAAGCCAAGAAAATAGTTCACGCTTTAGAAGACGATCAAAAATTGGTGCGCGACTTAACCCAAAAACCGGTAGAAGTTTTCCAAACTATTGTTGATACACCTAAAGCAGAAGTTAAAGAAGAAAAAATCGTATTCGAATTAATCGAAGAAGAAATTGAAACCATAGTAGCAGCTCCAACGGCTATCAATGACAACGAATTAATCGCGATGAACCAATTCATCCGCAATTTAGACGTGACTTTCGAAATCGTATCGCCTATCATGGACATCGATTACAAAGTAACCACACCTGAAGTTCGTGAAATGAAAGTGGTTGAACCACAAGACATCATCGAAGAAGAGCAAATCACTTTTACTTTTGATATGCCGGCTGCAACGCCTGTATTTGAAAAAGTGGAAACGATAGAAGTGGTTCAAGAAGTGGAAGAAAGCAGAATCGTTTTCGATTTGTCTGAGGCCAATGAAATAGTGGTAAACGAGCCTGTACAATTCGTTCCGGTAACGGAATTGAACGAAGGTGGCGTAATCAAATATTCTTTGGAAGAGTACATGGAGTTAGAAAACGACTTATTGAATTCTAAACCGGTCGCAAAAATCGTAGAAGAGCCAATCGCTGAAGAGTTAAACATCACCATGAAACAAGTTGTGGAAACCGAGAAACCTCAAACCACTTCAGTTAATTACTTCGACGACGCTTCTCCGGTAGAAATGACTATCGAAGAAACGTTGAAACACAGAGCCGACGAGCGCAGAAGAAAATTAAAAGAGTTCAATTACAAATTCCACAACAATCCGTCAAGAATTGAGGAAATGGAAAAAGAACCGGCTTACAAAAGATTAGGAGTTGAACTGTCAAACAACGCCGACAATAGCTCAAACTCAAGAATGTCATTGGGAACTGATAGTAACGATGATTTACAAATCAGAACCAATAATTCCTTCTTGCATGATAATGTAGACTAATCTACAGTTTTTGCCCTTAATGCATAACCCGAAAATTTCACTGAGATTTTCGGGTTATTTTTTTTAACTTCGCAGTGCTTTTTAGGCTAGTCCCAAATTTAGTTTGGGAAGCGAAAGGTTCGGGCAGTTTCAGTAATCCATTTTCCCGCTGTCCGCAGTATCTCTTCGAGGATACTTGCTCCCATCGGGGCTTAAAAGCCAATCATATTTAATATCTAATATTTAAAATCTAATATCAAGATGAGTTTAGAAACACAAATCATGGACGAAATGAAAAACGCCATGAGAGCCAAAGACACCGTTGCTTTAGAAGCTTTAAGAGCCATAAAATCAGGCATCATTTTAGCCAAAACCGAAGCCGGTGCCAGCGATACTTTATCTTCTGAAGATGAAATTAAATTGTTGCAACGTTTGGTTAAGCAAAGAAAAGACAGCGCCAACATTTATACCGAGCAAAACCGTGCCGACTTAGCCGCACCCGAATTGGCTCAAGTAGCCGTAATCGAAAAGTTTTTGCCGGCACAATTATCTGAAGCAGAAGTAGAAACTACGGTTGCAAAAATTATCACTGAAGGCGGTTTCTCAGGTATGGCATCCATGGGACAAGTTATGGGGAAAGCTTCAGCTGCCTTAGCCGGTAAAACCGATGGTAAAACCATTTCGACTATTGTTAAAAAATTATTGACATAATTAAAAGTACAAAGTGCGAAGTTGGAAGTACGAAGTACGAAGTAGATTTATCTTCAAACTCTGTACTTCGTACTTCAAACTTTAAAATGGCTCTGTAGCTCAATTGGATAGAGCACTGGATTTCGGCTCCAGCGGTTGAAGGTTCGACTCCTTTCAGGGTCACACAAAGCTCAAGAATTACTTGGGCTTTTTTTATATCTTTAGCCAATGGAAGTTATTTTTATCATAGTGGTTGGCCTACTTCTTTTGGGCGCTTTTTTCTTCTTCTTTTTTATGTTCATCATGAGTGTGCTCGATGATATCTCAATCGCTCTTCTCCACAGACCACTTTATATTCATCTGTATTTGAATCCAAAAAAAATAAGCCTTGAAGAAGAATCTTTTCTCAGACAAAAATTCCCTTTTTACCAAAAACTTTCAGAGAAACACAAAGTATATTTTCACCATAGGTTGGCGAGTTTTAAAGAAACCTATCAATTTATCCCAAGAGAGGATTTTCAAATCGACAGAGAAGTACAAACCCTGATTGCCGGTACTTATGTGATGTTAACCTTCGGTATGCGACGTTATCTGATAAATTCTTTTGACAAAATCATTATTTACCCCGAAGAATATTATTCCAGCCATACCGAGCAATACCACAAAGGCGAATTCAATCCGAGAATGAAAGCTGTGGTCTTTTCGTGGAAAGATTTTATAGCCGGATATGAAATCGGTAATGACAACTTAAACTTAGGCATTCACGAGTTTTCTCATGTCATCCATCACCATAGTTTGCGCAGCGATGACGGCAGTTCGTTGGCTTTTCGGAAGCAACATGACCGACTTCACAAAGAAGTTAATCATGCGCCCAACAGACAAAAGCTAATCGATTCCGAGTATTTTCGGATTTATGCTTATACCAATCATTTCGAATTCATTTCAGTCATCATTGAGCATTATTTTGAAACGCCTAATGAATTTAAAACACAATTCCCGGAACTGTTTGAGAATGTCAGCAAAATGCTGAATCACAAACACTAATTCCTACCAGAACATTGTATACAAAGCCGCTAAAATAGATACGATTACCAGCATTCCAACGGTAAAACTTGGCGACATTTTAAACATCGTTTTATCAACTTCTAAACCGTTTGGTTTAACGCCTTTGCGAGTTTCATACATACTGATAAAGTACATTCCAATCACACAAATCGCAAATACAAATCCCATACGGTCAATAAACGGAATTTCGTAAACGCCATCGGCATTTGGCACCGCAAATCCCATCGGATTCAAGAATGACAAATCGACAAAAGCCGGCATAAACTTGAATAGAATAGAGAATAAGAAACCGCCAATGGTAGCAAAAAGTGCCGCATTAGAAGTCGTTTTTTTCCAGAAGAAACCAAGAATAAACATCGCAAAAACACCCGGACTCACAAAACCGGTATATTCCTGAATGTATTGGAAACCTCCTTTTTTGTCAATCCCTAAAAACGGTGCAACCACTACTGCAATTATCATTGCCGTTATGATGGTCAGTTTTCCAATGTTGACTAATTTTTTCTCATCGGCATCGACATTCAATTTGGTTTTATAAACGTCTAAAGTAAAAATCGTCGCAATGCTATTGGCTTTTCCGGCTAACGAAGCCACAATCGCAGCGGTTAAAGCCGCAAACGACAATCCTTTTAAACCAACCGGTAATAAGTTCAATAAAATAGGATACGCTCTATCAGGATTTACACTGCCATCTTGTAACATTTCGGTTTGGAAATGCCCGTTTTGGTATAAAACATAAGCGGCGATTCCCGGTAAAACCACGATGACAGGCATTAATAGTTTTAAGAAAGCTGCGAATAAGATGCCGCCACGAGCCGTTTTTAAATCGGCGCCCAAAGCTCTTTGCGTGATGTATTGGTTACAACCCCAATAATTCAAATTGATAATCAACATTCCGCCAATCAACACCGACAATCCCGGTAAATCCATGTAATTTGCATTCGATTTGTCGAAAATCATGTGGAAATGGTCATCCGCTTTCTCTCGCATTAAATTAAATCCGTTGATTACGCCTTCGGAACCAAATTCGGTAGCCACTAAATTCAAAGCCAAATAAGTCGTTACCAATCCACCCAAAATCAAAAAGAACACCTGAATCACATCGGTATAACCAATTACTTTCATGCCGCCCAACGTAATCATCACGGCAAAGAAAGCTAAGAATATCATACAAAAAGTAATGTTCAACCCTGAAATACTGCTAATCGCCAAAGCACCTAAATACAGAATAGAAGTCAAGTTTACCAAGACATAAAGCAACAACCAAAATACCGCCATAATCATCGCCACATTGCTGTTGTATCGCTTATTGAGATATTGAGGCATCGTGAAGATTTTATTCTTCAAATACACCGGCATAAAGAAAATCGCAACAATTACTAACGTAGCCGCTGCCATCCATTCGTAAGTCGCAATTGCCAATCCCATTTTGAAACCGCTTCCGCTCATCCCAATAAATTGTTCCGCACTAATGTTACTCGCAATCAATGATGCGCCAATCGCCCACCAAGTCAGCGAACCTTCAGCCAGGAAATAATCGTTACTGCTGGTTTGTGCTTTCTTTTTTCGGTTGTAAATCCAAAATCCGTAGCCGACAATAATGACGAAATACGCGAAGAAAACAATATAATCTTGGGTGGCTAAAGTTTGCATACTAGGTGGTTTTAGTTTTGTAATGTTGGTTTGGTAAGTCTCTTAAAATTTTGGCACTTTGTTCAGGTGAAATATCGCGTTGTGCTTCGCCCAGCATTTCGTAGCCAACCATGAATTTTTTCACAGTAGCGTTTCTCAATAACGGTGGATAAAAATGCATGTGGAAATGCCATTCAGGATGCGAAACCCTGTCAGTCGGTGCTTGGTGAATTCCGGAAGAATAGGGGAAAGACGTTTCGAAAAGATTGTCGTATTTCATCGTTATGCCTTTGATGATTTCCGCAAAAGCTTTGGTTTCTTCATTGCTCATTGCGATGATATTGCCAAAATGTCTTTTGCTGATAATAATCGTTTCATAAGGCCAAGTCGCCCAAAACGGAACTAAAACCACAAAGTGCTCGTTTTCTAAAACGATGCGTTCTTCCTTTTTTAATTCTTGGTCCAAATAATCTTTCAGCAAGCTGGTTTTGTTTTTTTCGTAATACGCGCGAAGGTTTTTTTGCGTTTTATCGACTTGTGTTGGTAACGAAGATTGCGCCCAAATTTGCCCATGCGGATGTGGATTACTGCAACCCATAACGCTGCCTTTGTTTTCGAAAATTTGGACATAATTGATAAAATCATGACTGCCCAATTCGATGTATTGCGCTGCCCAAGTTTGGACTACTTTTTCGATGTCTGAAACTTCCATTTCAGGCAGCGTGAGATTGTGTTTGGGTGAAAAGCAAACCACTTTATTAATACCGCGTTCCGGTTTTAATTGGAACAGTGATTGTGCTTTACTTTCAAAAGTTACTTCTTCTTTCAGCAAAGCCGAAAAGTCATTTTCAAAGACATAGCAATCGGTATAATCGGGATTTTTTACGCCATTGGCACGAACATTTCCGGCGCATAAATAGCAATCTTTGTCGTGTTCCGGACGATTGTCTTCATGAACCGTTTCTTTTTGACCTTGCCACGGACGCTTGGCGCGATGTGGGGAAACCAAAATCCATTCGTCGAGCAAAGGATTGTATCTTCTATGTGGATGTTCGTTATTGTTGAATGATGTCATTGTTGGTTTTGTATAGCGTTGTGCCTTTTGAAATTTTTACTTTGTAAGCTTTTAATTCGATACCAAAGGCGTTTCGGTATTGTAATGAAATGCGTTCGATTAAGTCATTTTCTGTTCCTTTTTCAATCAAATTGATGGAACAACCCCCAAATCCGCCGCCCATCATTCTGGAGCCGAGCACTGATTTTTCATGCTGTACGGCATCCACTAGAAAATCAATTTCGGCACAACTTACTTCGTATTCTTTGGACAAACCTTCATGCGTTTCCGACATCAATTGGCCCAATTTTTTGAAATCAGAAATGGTCAAAGCATCCGCAGCATCTAAGACGCGTTGGATTTCTTTTACCACAAAATGACAACGTCTGAAAATAACATCACCCAAAGTTTCTTTCAATCCTAAAACCATGTTTTCATTACAATCTCTGAAAGTTTTCACCTGTGGAAAATGGTTTTTTATTATCGCTAAACCTTGTTCTACTTCTTGCCTTCTGACATTGTAGCCTGAAGTCAAATGGGTATGTTTTACATTACTGTCTAATAAAAGTAACGAATATTTCTTGAAATCGGCTTTGTAATATTGATATTCCAAAGTATTGCAATCGAGTTTAATAACGCTATTTTTCTTCCCGAAAACCGAGGCAAATTGATCCATTATGCCACAATTAACACCCACAAAAGTATGTTCGGATTTTTGACCAATCAAGGCAATTTCTTCTTTAGTTAAACCCAAATTAAATAGCTTGTTCATGGCATAACCAATGCCACATTCTAATGCGGCTGAAGAAGAAAGTCCGGCGCCCATTGGAATTGTACTGCTGAAAACGATGTTGAAACCATTGATTAGACCTTTGTCTTTCAATTGGTGCAACACGCCTAAAATGTAGTTGACCCACATTTTGTCTATTGGTTTTAATTCTTCGTTTAAATCAAATTTGTAAGTTTCGTTTAAATCTTTGGCCACTAATGTACATTCTGAATTGTCGTTTTTCGAAATGGCAAAACAGATGTATTTGTTAATAGCGGCAGGCATTACAAAACCATCATTGTAGTCAACGTGCTCGCCAATGATATTGATTCTTCCCGGTGAAAGGAAAATAGTTTCGGGTGTTTTTTGAAAGATTTTTTCAAAATGTTCCGTTGTATGTTGGATGAGTTTCTTCTTCATTATTTGGAAAGTATAATTGTTGAAGCTGAAACCAATCCGCTAGCTTTTGCTTCTAATTTTATGGAGCCTGACGTTTTTCCGGCTTGAATTATCACTTGGCATTTTCCGTTGAACGCACTTCTTTGCCAAGCACCATCACGACATTTATCCGGTTCGTGCGAACTTGGATCGCCATTACCGACGCCAATGATTTTGGCATCGCCCGAAAGATAGAATTTCACCATATTATCCGCAGTCGGTACTTCAAGTCCTTTTTCATCTTTGATAGAAATATTGACGACAGAAGCATCTTTTCCGTCGGCGGTTAAAGTGGTTTTGTCAGGTGACAGTACTACATTGTAAGCTGTTCCGGTGGTTTCGACTTTGGAAGTTATTTTTTTGCCTTTTTTGTAACCAATGGCTTCCAGTATTCCCGGTTCGTAATCGACTTGCCATTTCAAATGACTGTTTCTCGGCATTGTTTTTTTGCCTAAAGTTTTTCCGTTTAGAAACAACTCTACTTCGTCTGCATTCGAATTTACCCAAACTTCGATTGGTTTACCTACTTTTTCCGGCCAGTTCCAATGCGGAGAAATGTGTAATACATCTTTATCTGTCCACCAACTTTGATAGTAGTAATAAATGTTTTTCGGGAAACCGCAAACATCCATAATCCCGAAATGCGAACTGATATTCGGCCATTTGTAAGGCGTTGGTTCACCGCGATAATCGAATCCGGTCCACACATAACCACCAAGCCAAAAATCATTTTCGGCAGCGAGTTTCCACCAAGTCTCTGCTTTGCTTGCCCACCATGGATGGGTAATGTCTTGGTCGGGAACATAAGCTCGTATGCTGTCTTTTTCATAGATGCCGCGAGTCGTTACTGTACTTCCCATTTCGGTTCCCAACAAAGGTTGGTTAGGATGATCTCGATGGTAATCAGCTACTGCATATTCCCGATAATTGAAGCCGCGAATCGGAATAACTTCGTTTACGCCTTTGTAAGCATTGGCCATATCAGCGGCATAAGTGCTGGTTCTGCTTGGGTCTAAATCTTGTTGAATCGCCAAAAGGGTTTGGGCAATTTTTTTGCCATAATCGTTACCTTGAATGTTTTGTTCTTCATTGCCTATCGACCACAAGAATACGGACGGATGATTCCTGTCGCGTTTGATTAATCGTTTGAATTGGTCAATATATTCCGGACTACTGTTTAACAAACGTTGTTCATCTAAAACTAACATGCCTAAGCTATCACATGCGTCTAAAAGTTCGGAAGTGGGCGCATTATGGCTTGCTCTGTAGCTGTTTGATCCCATTTCTTTCAACAATTTTACGCGATAATATTGCATGTAATCTGGTAATGCACTGCCAATTCCGGCGTGATCTTGGTGGTTGTTGGTGCCTTGAATCTTGATTTTTTTGCCATTCAAGAAAAACCCTTTATTGGCGTCGAATTTTACGGTTTTGATTCCGAAACGTGTTTTGGTTTGATGCACTATTTGATTTCCGGATTTTACCACAGATATTACTCGGTATAAGTAAGGATCGTCTAATGACCAAAGGTGAGCGTTGTTCAAATTTAATTTTTGCTTAACCGTAACGTCTTTTCGGATACCCAAAGTAATTTTTTGTTCAGCAGTTTTGGCCAAAACCTTTCCGCTTCTATCCGTAATATAACTGTAGACAGAACCATTGGAAGTTTGTAAATTGTTGTTTTGAACTGTAGTTTCAATGTTTACAGTGGCATTTTTCCCTTTTACTTCAGCATGTACAAAAATGCCATCATTCGGAATAAATACTTTATCGGTTATGTTTAGCCAAACGTGGCGGTAAATTCCGGCGCCTTCATAAAACCAACCTTCATATTGTGTGGCATCAACGCGAACGACCATTACATTTTCTCCTTCAAAATTGATGTAATCGGTAACATCATAAGAATTGCCAACATAGCCGCTGAAATTGGTGCCTACATAAAACCCGTTAATCCAAATTTCAGCATTTCTGTAGATGCCATCGAATTGAAGTTCGAAGCGCTTGTTGCTTTTTAATTTGTCTACTGTGAAATGTTTGCGATACCAACCAATACTCGTTTCAGGATACATTCCGCCAACCGGTTTGTAACCGTGACTGTCCATTTCTACTTGTGGAGAATTGACAAAAGGAAGTTCGACAACCCAATCATGAGGAATGTTTACGGATGCCCAAGCAGTATCCACAAATTTTGGGTTGACCACTGTAGTAGCAAATACATTTGATTTATGAAGCAAGGCGGTTTTGCTATAATCAAAATCTTTTTCAGGATTAGCGGCATGCCCGAAATGGAACTTCCAATCTTCGTCGAGACTTATTTTTTCTTGTGCATTCGCTGAAAGGTCAACGATTAAAAAGAGGACAAGAATAAATTGGTATGGTGTTTTTTTCATATCTTAATTTTCTTTAAAAGCGTCCAAAGCAGGAGAAGGTTTTCCGTCGGCTTGCCAAGCGCTCAAAGCATAATGACTCCAACTTCTGGCGCCTTGTGGCTCCCAGTAGTGAACGCCAATTCCTTTGTTGTTTGGAACACTTTTTACGGCTTTAATGGTTGCGGCTAAAAGTTCGTAAGTATTTTGCACTTTGTCATCTTCACCACCAACTTCAACTACCATGACTTCTTTATCGTAGCGTTTGGCCATATCGTTTAGGTTGAATTGTAAATCGGCTATGGTTTCAGAATAATCTTTTTTAATCCAATACGGATAGTAAGATAATCCAATTACGTCGTATCTCACCTTTTGTTCCGTTGCGTTATCGAAAAACTTTCTGAATTTAGCGTTATTGTTTCCTTCATCGACATGAACAATTACTTTGATGTTTTTGTCCACGGCTTTTACCGCATCGTAACCTTTGTTTAAAAGTTGTCCGAGTTGAGGCCAATTTTCTGTGCTTCCATCCGGCCACATCATACCGCCCGGAATTTCGTTCCCTACTTGTACCCATTCCGGAGTAACGCCAGCTACTTTTAGAGCATTGATTACGTCAAAAGTATGATTATAAACATCGTTAAGTAATTCAGGAAAAGAATGTTTTTCCCAAGCTTTGGGTTTGAACTGTTTCGCCGGATCAGCCCAAGAATCAGAGTAGTGAAAGTTAATCATGATTCGGAATCCCATTTTTTGGGCGCGCAATGCCATGGTAACGGTTTCTTCTTTACTACAATGTCCACTGGCTTTGTCATCACTGGGATTAACCCAAACACGAAGCCGAATAGAGTTCATGCCACGGTCTTTTAACAGTTGCAGACAATCTTTTTCACTGCCATCTGAATCGTAGAATTTATAGCCTGTGGCTTCCATTTGGGGTAACCAACCGACATCGGCACCTTTTGAAAAAGCGGCTTTTTTATTTTGTCCAAAGCTTACTTCAGTTATCAGAAGTATCAAAAAGATGATTGATTTTAGTTTCATAATTATTCAGCATTAAAAACCTCCAAAACAGGAAGTGAATTGTTATTAAAATCCCAAAGCGATTGGTTTTCCCATGGCGAACCGTTGGTTGATGTTGGTCCTCTGAAAGCTACCCATTCAGCACCCCAATAGCAAAATCCAATGCCGTGAGTGCTCTGGTTTATGGTGTTTTTTATTGTGGAAAGAAATGCTTTCTGACCGATTTCTGTAGCAGGAAAAGCAGGGAGAATTTGGTTGGACAAACCAATTATATTATTAGTGTAGTCGTTGTATCCAAAAGTGAACGGATAAGCTGTTTCGGCTATAATCACTTTTTTGTCATACAATTGTCCCAAAGTGTTCATTGTGTTTTGCAAAGCCACCAAATCAGTTCCGTGCCAAATCGGATAATAGGAAAGACCGATATAGTCATAATCGATGTTGGCTACTTTGCTGTAATACCAATCTGCGCCTGATGTTCCGGCGTGGTGTAACATGATTTTGGTTGTGGTAGATTGGCCTCTGATGGCTGCAGTCGCACTTGAAACCAGTTCTAAATATTGGGTTTCATTAGTAGACAATCTGCCTTCAGGCCAAAGCATGCCGTCGTTGGTTTCGTTTCCGATTTGAAAAATATCCGGGTTGATTTCGGTCATTACCAAATTTGTGTAATCTGAAACTGCTGTTTTTAAGGCTGTAAAACTCATGGTTTGCCAAGCAGCAGGTTTGGTTTGGTTTACCGGATCAGCCCAAGTGTCTGAATAATGAACGGTTAGCCACACTTTTAATCCGGCAGCTTTCACTCTCTGAGCAAAGGCTTTTACTTCGACCATTCCGGAATGTGCGTTGGATGGATTTTGCCAAAGCCTCATTCGAATAGTATTGCAGCCCGCATTTTTTAAGGTTACAATTGGGTCTTGATTTGCGCCATCGTGTTTGTAAACGGTGCCTTCGCTTTCAATTAAAGGTAAGTAAGACATATCGGCACCACGAATAAATTCGTCTTCTATTATTGGTTCGTTTTCAGAATTACTGTCTGAAGAACATGAAAATAATAAGATTGACAATAAAATAAAAAACAGCTTCTTCATGATCATAAATTTTCAAATTTGAATGTGGTTTGGTGTAAATACTCTTCATTCTTTTTCAGGATTGCACTTGGGAAATGATTGTGATTAGGTGCGTCCGGAAAGTTCTGTGTTTCAAAGCAAATGGCGCTGGTTGTATGGTAATCGGCGTTTTCTTTTCCTTTGATTTGGCCAAAACAATTACCGCCGACATAAATATGAACTCCGGGTTGATTGGTTAAAATCGTCATTTTTATTTTAGTGTTTTCGCTGTAAAGTGTTACCGCTTCTTTGCTTTCTAAAACAAAAGTGTTGTCTATGGATGTTGGACAATTTTTTGGGTTAGAAAAATCGAAAGCATGATTTTTTAAGTTGGTATAATTTCCGGTTGGAATCAATTCTTGAGTGGTTTCTAATAGGTTTTTGGCATTGATAAAGAGCTTTTGCATTTTGATATCTTTCGAATGTCCGTCAAGATTGAAATAACTGTGTTGGGTTAAATTGATTATAGTGTCTTCGGTAGATTTGGCTTGAAAAGTTACTTTGAGTTCATTACTTTCAGTTAAAGTATAAGTCACTTTTACCTTTAGTTCTCCCGGAAAGTTTTCTTCGTTATCTATGCTTGTATATTCTAAGGTAATCGATGGGTTTTTATCAGAATGGATTGAAGTGACTTCCCAAAACTTTCGACTAAAACCTTCTAATCCACCATGAATTTGATGGGAATTGTGGTTTTTGGTTAGTTGTACTTTTTCTCCATTTAATTTGAAAGAAGCGTTGTTGATTCGTCCGGCATATCTTCCTACAACCGTTCCGAGATAAGGTGCACTTGGTAAATCAAAAGAATTGATATAATCTTCTAAAGTGTCAAAACCCAGAACTACATCCGTTTTTTGTCCGTTTGAAGTTGGGATTTTTATTGAGGTAATTGTTGCACCATAATTGATTATGGAGAATTCCATGCCTTTTTTGTTGCTTAAAGTATAGCATAAAACCTCCTTGTTGTCAGGCATTAAACCGTACAATTTCGTATTTAACGCATCGTATATTTGTGAAATATGATTTTTTATCATGACTTTTTTATCAATCTGATAACGAAATTATTGTTTTATTCTTATTGTACATACCACTACCTACCGGTTTTTTTGTAACTTACCACCAGTTAATTGTATTTAGATGAAAATCATCAATATAAATCCAAATTCGGCCCAACCGAAATACAAGCAAATTGTGTTGTCGATTGAAATGGCTATTGCGGAAAAACGATTGAAACGCGATGAGAAATTACCTTCGGTGAATAAAGTGAGTTTGGAGTTTTCTATTTCTCGCGATACGGTTTTGTTAGCCTATGACGAATTAAAGAAACGCGGAATTATCTATGCGGTTCTGGGCAAAGGGTATTATGTGAAAAGCATTGAATTTACTTTGGAACAAAGGATATTTCTGCTCTTTGATGAGTTAAATGCTTTTAAAGAAGATTTGTATACGTCCTTTTTATATCATGTGAATAAGAACTTTCAAATTGATATTTTCTTTCACCATTTCAATTTGGAGATGTTTAAAAAATTGGTCAACGAGAGTAAAGGAAATTATTCGAAATACATTATTATGCCGTCTAATTTGGAAATTCCAACGGAAATTATTAAGTCATTGCCATTGAACCACACTTATATTTTAGACCAAACCACAGAAGCATTTAAGGAATATCCGGCGGTTTATCAGGATTTTGTGGCAGATATGTATAATGCTTTAATGAATGGATTGGATAAAATCAAAAAGTACGAAGAGTTGATTTTGATCTTTCCCGGAGATAAAGAACCGATTGGAATGGTTACCGGATTTCAAAAATTTTGTTCTGAAAATAATTGTCAGCATTCCGTTGTTTCGACTTTTGAAAAAGATGAGATTAAGAAAGGTAGTTTGTTTATTATTCCGAGCGATCGACATTTGGTGAATGTGATTGAACAAGCTAAGATTCAAAACTTGGCATTGGGAATTGATTACGGAATCATTTCTTATAATGATACTTCTCTTAAAAAAGTAGTAGAAAACGGCATTACAACCATTTCTACAGATTTTAAAGAAATGGGTAAAATTTTGGCCGAAATGATTAATACTAATTTGAAGTTGCATGTAAAGAACAACTCCAAATTAATACTAAGAAATTCTATTTAAGAAGATTATAACGTTGTGATTTTCTTCAAATCAACGATAGTCTGCATTGGATTTTCCGCTTTGAAAACAAAGTTTCCGGCGACTAAAACATCGGCTCCGGCTTGCACTAATCTTTTGGCATTTTTATCGGTAACACCACCGTCAATTTCGATGATAGTTGATGCATTTTTGCGGATGATTAGTTCTTTTAGCTTTTCAATTTTTGAGTAAGTGTTTTCGATAAAAGATTGTCCGCCAAAACCGGGATTTACACTCATAAGGCAAACCATATCAATGTCTTTGATAATGTCCTCCAAAAGTGCCACATTCGTATGCGGATTCAACGCTACACCAGCTTTCATGCCTTCGGCTTTGATGGCTTGTAACGTTCTGTGTAAATGAGGACAAGCTTCGTAATGCACCGTTAAAATATTAGCGCTTAATGAGGCAAAAGTTTTGATGTATCGGTCAGGGTCAACAATCATTAAGTGAACATCGATTGTTTTTTTAGCGTGTTTTGAAATCGCTTCCAAAACCGGCATTCCAAAAGAGATATTCGGAACAAAAACACCATCCATAATGTCGATGTGGAACCAATCGGCTTCACTGGCATTGATCATTTCGATATCGCGTTGTAGATTGGCAAAATCGGCTGCGAGCACTGATGGTGCAATAATTGTGTTTTTCATTTGTAGTTTGTAGTTATGTGTGTTGTTTGGCGCAAAGATAACAAAAGATTCTGTTTTAAAGAGATTGCGTTAGGGATAGGAACGGAAATCCTTTTTGATTACCCAAAGGGAAATCAAAAAGATTGTAGTGGATAGCCCGGCCGAAGGCAACGCCCAAATAGAAAAGAAATAAAAAAGTAAAACTCCGGAAACCCGAGCGTAGCGAACAGACTGGAGTTTTATTTGCCGTGCAAAAAATAAAACTCCGGTAATCAGCCGGAGTTTCAATCATCAATCAAAAAACGAACAGTTAATCAGACTGTTGTTGTCGTAATTAGGATTATCCTAAATATGTTTTTAAAATTTTACTTCTGGAAGTATGTTTTAATCTTCTAATGGCTTTTTCTTTAATTTGACGCACACGCTCACGGGTTAAGTCGAAAGTTTCTCCAATTTCTTCTAAAGTCATTGGGTGTTGGTCACCTAAACCAAAATACAAACGAACTACGTCGGCTTCTCTTGGGGTTAAGGTTTCTAAAGAACGCTCAATTTCGGTACGCAATGATTCGTGAATCAGTTCTCTGTCCGGATTTGGTGATTCTCCTGAACGTAAAACGTCGTAAAGGTTAGAATCTTCTCCTTCAACAAGTGGCGCATCCATAGATAAATGACGACCTGAGTTTTTCATAGACTCTTTTACATCATTTACAGTCATGTCTAATTCTTTGGCAATTTCTTCAGCAGAAGGTGCGCGTTCGTTAGATTGCTCTAATAAGGCGTACATTTTGTTGATTTTATTGATAGAGCCAATTTTATTCAAAGGCAAACGTACAATACGAGATTGTTCCGCTAGAGCTTGTAGAATAGATTGACGAATCCACCAAACGGCATATGAAATGAATTTAAAACCACGGGTTTCATCAAAACGTTGAGCAGCTTTAATCAAACCTAAATTTCCTTCGTTAATCAAATCGGGTAATGTTAAACCTTGATTTTGGTACTGTTTTGCTACAGAAACGACAAAACGTAAATTAGCTTTTGTCAATTTTTCCAAAGCTCTTTGATCTCCGGCTTTAATCTTTTGGGCTAATTCAACTTCTTCATCGGCAGTAATTAAATCTACTTTTCCAATTTCTTGTAGGTACTTGTCTAAGGAAGCAGTTTCACGGTTAGTTACCTGCTTGGTGATTTTGAGTTGTCTCATTTAATGTATCTCCTTTACTTTAAAGTGTTCAGTTGGTTGTACGTGCAAAAAACCAAAAAAGTTACAATTTTTTAATAATAAATTTAAAAACCCCGATTCTGGATTTGAATTGGGGTTTTATTGCGTAATATTTTTAAAGAATTAAAGTTTTCTTCTTCCTGACCATCCGCCAGATTCAGCGAAATCATTTTCCCAATCACCACTGATGTTATTTCCGTTTCTAGAGCCTATAAATCCACCACCTTCAAATGATCCTGCCAAATTATTATTTGTCACTGAACCATATAAGAATATTGATTCTGTTGAATCGTTAGATTTTGCTAAACCTCTAATAGAACCATTGTAAACAATCAGATTAAAAACGCCTGAGTCATCCCCATTGAAAGTGCCTTGAAAACATTCTACCAAAGTGTTTGAGAATTCTTTGACAATAAAAATGTTTGCGTTTGGATGCCCACTAATTGATAAATTATAAACTTCTGGAGAATATCCTGTATAATCTACATAAAAGTCAAAAGATGAACTGCCGTTAGTGAAAGTTATATTTATTGTAGAGTCTTCATATATTGTTTCTGTAGTTGTATAAGTTGTACTGTTACCATTAATGATAAGTTCAGCAAATACTTCTCCATCATTATTAATGTTGATTAAAATAGTTCCTGAAGAGCCAACGAATACGCCTTTATAAATCCCAAAGCCACTGTTGTCAAATTCTGCCTTGGCTTGTGGCGTGTCTGATAAAGCTGGACCGGAGGAATCATCGCTTGAGCAGGAAAGTGCTATAACTACCGTGAGAAGGATAAAAAATAATTTTTTCATGACATAAGATGTTATTGGTTAGTGTATTAAAGATATTTAACATATTTGCCAAGTAAAAGAATAATCGATAAACTGTTAATTTTTCTGTTTATCTAAAATAAAAACCCCAACTCATTGCTGAATCGGGGTTTTTTATGAATTAATATATTTAGAATATTAACCTTGTGGAGCGTCTTTTTTCTCTTCTCTTGGAGGTCTTGGTAAAAGTGCTTTTTTCGACACTTTTTCTTTTCTGGTTTTAGGGTCAACACCTAAGTATTTTACCATAAACACATCGCCCATTTTTACAACGTCGGCAACGTTTTCTGTTCTTTCCCAAGCCAATTCCGAAACGTGTAATAAAACTTCATTTCCTGGAGCAGCGGTATATTCTACAACAGCGCCAAAGTCTAACATTTTAATTACTTTCACTTCGTAAGATTCGCCAACTGTCGGTTTGAAAATTATAGAATCAATTTTCGCTAATACAGCTGCAATTCCGTCCGGATCAGTTCCTAAGATTTCAACCACACCTTGTTCATCTACTTCGTTTATAACGATAGTAGTTCCCGTAGCTTTTTGTAATTCTTGAATCACTTTTCCGCCAGGTCCGATTAAAGCACCAATGAAGTTACCAGGAATGGTTCTCATAATGATTTTTGGAGCGTGAACTTTAACGTCAGTTCTTGGTTGGGCTAATGTTTCAGTCAATTTTCCTAAGATATGCAAACGACCATCACGAGCTTGAGCCAAAGCTTGCTCCATAATTTCGTATTTCAATCCGTCAATTTTGATGTCCATTTGACAAGCCGTAATTCCTTCTGAAGTTCCGGTTACTTTGAAATCCATATCGCCTAAGTGATCTTCATCACCTAAGATATCAGACAAAACTGCAAAACGATCACCGTCAGTAATCAATCCCATAGCAATTCCTGAAACAGGACGAATCATTTGAACACCAGCGTCCATTAATGATAAAGTTCCGGCACAAACAGTTGCCATAGAAGACGAACCATTCGATTCTAATACTTCAGAAACCACACGGATTGTATAAGGACAATCAGCAGGGATCATATTTTTTAACGCTCTTTGAGCCAAGTTTCCGTGACCAACTTCTCTTCTTGAAGTTCCTCTTAACGGACGAGCTTCTCCTGTTGAAAATGGTGGGAAGTTATAGTGTAAATAGAATTTTTCTTCTCCTTGTTCAGATGGGGAATCAATTTGGTTGGCTTCTCTAGATGTTCCTAAAGTAGCTGTAGCCAAAGCTTGAGTTTCTCCACGAGTAAATAAAGCCGAACCGTGTACCGATGGTAAATAATCTACTTCACACCAGATTGGGCGAATTTCAGTAGTTTTTCTTCCGTCTAAACGAGTTCCTAAATCTAAAGTTACGTTACGAACTGCTTCTTTGTTGGTTTTGTAGAAATATTTAGAAACTAAATCTCCGTTTTCTGCCAATTCTTCTTCAGTAAATAATGCTTTTACTTCTTCTTTTACCGCATCAAAAGCAGCTGAACGTTCGTGTTTAGCTGAACCTTTGCTAGCAATAGCGTAAATTTTATCATAAGCCGCTGCTTTTACTTTAGCGTAAATAGCTTCGTCTTCTTTTTCTTGTTCATAGGTACGAACTTCTTTTTTTCCAAACGCTTGAGCCAATCTTTCTTGGGCTGCAATTTGTACTTTAATATGTTCGTGAGCAAATTTGATGGCTTCTACCATTTCTGCTTCTGAAATCTCTTTCATTTCTCCTTCTACCATCGCGATAGAATCAGTAGAAGCACCAATCATCATGTCGATATCAGACAATTCTAATTGGGCACGAGATGGATTGATGATAAATTTACCGTCAATTCTTCCCACTCTGGCTTCAGAAATTAGAGTTTCAAATGGAATGTCAGACAAAGCTAGCGCTGCTGAAGCGGCTAATCCTGCTAAGGCATCCGGCATTACTTCATCATCATGAGACATTAACTGAATCATAACCTGAACTTCTGCATGGTAATCTGATGGGAAAAGCGGACGTAAAACACGGTCAACTAATCTCATGGTTAATACTTCGTTGTCACTTGGACGAGCTTCTCTTTTGAAGAAACCACCAGGGAAACGACCTGCTGCGGCAAATTTTTCGCGATAATCTACCGTTAACGGTAAAAAGTCGATACCCGGACTTGCTTTTCTTGCGGATACTACTGTTCCTAAAATAACAGTTTTTCCAATTCTTACTACTACAGATCCGTCAGCTTGTTTTGCCAATCGTCCTGTCTCGATTGTGATGCTTCTGCCATCACCTAAATCGATAGTTTCTACAAATAATTGTGGAATCATAAATTATTCTTTTTTAATTTTACATTGGTCTCCGCCTGTCGACAGAATTAGTTGTGTTGTAGTAGTTGTTGTGTGTAACCCAATGAAAAACCGAAACTTTTCTTCTTTATTTATAAAACAAAAAGAGGCGCGCAAGCACCTCTTTAGATATGTATTATTTTCTAATACCTAATTCTTTGATAATCTCACGATATCTGTTAATCTCTTTTTTCTTCAAGTAGTCAAGAAGACTTCTTCTTTTACCTACTAAAAGTACTAACGAGCGCTCAGTGTTGTAATCGTGACGATTTTTTTTCAAGTGCTCTGTTAAGTGAGAGATTCTGAAAGTAAACAAAGCGATTTGCCCTTCAGCAGATCCAGTGTTTTCAGCTTTTCCTCCGTGTTTAGCGAAGATTTCAGCTTTTGTTTCTTTAGTTAAATACATTCCAATATTATTTTAAATGATTATTATGTATGAATTGAGGTTTTCTCAATTCGTGTGCAAAGATAATCTTCTTTTTTGATTAGGCAAGTAAAAAGATAAGTCTAACTTAAAAAAGTTTGGCAACTTCCTCATTTACAAACTCTAGAAATCTTTCATCGGCTTCGGTAAAAGGATCAATCACATGACTGTCGATATCGATTTGGCCTATGTTTACACCGTTAACAAAAAGCGGGACAACGATTTCCGATTTCACTGTAAAGCTACAAGCAATGTAATTGTCCTGAGCCGATACATCGGGAACAACAAAGTTCGCGTTAGATTCCGCGACTTGTCCACAAATGCCTTTTCCGAACGGAATTACCGTATGATCCGTTTCGGCACCAACGTAAGGTCCAAGATGTAATGTTCGGTTTTCATGATTGGCAAAATAAAAACCAACCCAATTGTAGTAATCAACATTGTCCGATAAGAATTGACAAAGTGTTTTTAATTTTGTATCTCTTTCCGCATTCGCATCAGAAAGAATAGTAATTACTTGAGGTTTTAAGTTTTCGAAATTCATTTTCAAATTTTTATGCAAAAGTAACGACTGCGCTTTTTTTATTTTATATAAATTTGTTAAAAATTCCATTTTGAAGAATCTGCTACAGCAATACAAACCGTTTTTAATTTTTCTGGGGAAATTTTTGCTGACGTATTTGGTCTTAACCATCATTTATCAAACTTATTTGAATCGATTTGATACTGCGAAAAATGAAATCGATTCGTTTTCACAATTAGTGGCTAATCAAACTAAATCTGTTCTAACTTTATTTGATACCGAAACTTACATTGAGTCACATCCAACAGAACCAAGCATAAAAATCATTTACAAAGGTCAATATATATCCCGAATTATTGAAGGTTGTAACGCTTTGAGTGTAATTATTCTATTCATTTCTTTTGTGATTGCTTTTACCGGAAAATGGAAGCAAACGCTTCTTTTTATTTTATTCGGAAGTGTTTTAATTCATGTTTTAAATATCACCAGAATCGCTTTACTTTGTATGGCACTATACAGTTTCCCGGAATACGAACACATACTTCACGGCATTGTTTTTCCACTAGTTATTTACGGAATTGTATTTTTACTTTGGGTCGTTTGGGTCAATAAATTTTCATTACATGCTACAGCTGCTACTAAAAAATAAATCGAAAGTGTTTTGGTCTTTGTTTCTGATTGGATTGTTAATCTGCATCAGGCTTTTCGAAGACAATTTGTTTTATGATCCGTTTTTGGCTTATTTCAAAAGCGAATATGCGCATGCGAAGTTGCCGCAGTTCAATGTTTTTAAGCTTTTTTTCAGCTTGGGCATGCGGTTTTATTTCAATTCGGTGATTTCGTTGTTTTTGCTGTATGTGATTTTTAAAGACACCAAAATCGTTAAGTTCTCGATGTTGCTTTATATGATTTTAGGGTCAATGCTAATGATAAGCTTCATTTTTGTGCTGACTTTCTTTGGTGAAGAAAACAAAATGACCCTATTCTACCTCAGAAGATTTCTAATCCAGCCGATTTTTATAATGCTTTTTATTCCGGCGTTTTATTACCAAAAACTAGCCAAAAAGTAAGCGATTTTTCGTAACTTTACTAAGGTTGTTTAAACTGAAATTTAATTTCGTTTACCATGAAAATAGTAAAGCATTCTGGGAATATCGTTGATTTCAATCGGGACAAACTTAAAAATTCTCTGCTCAAATCGGGCGCCAATAAGCATGTAGTAGAAGATATTTTACAAGAAATTGATAAACAAATCTACGAAGGTATTTCTACCAAAAAAATCTACAAGTTGGCTTTCGGATTGTTGAAAAAAGTTTCCAATGCAAACGCCGCGCGCTATAATCTCAAAACAGCCATTCAAATGCTTGGTCCAGCTGGTTTTTTCTTTGAAAAATATATCGCTCGATTATTTATCTCGGAAGGCTATTTGGCACAAACCAACCTTCTTTTGTCCGGAAAATGCGTAGGACATGAAATAGACGTTGCCATTAAGAAAAATGATTGGGTAGAAATGGTCGAATGTAAATTTCATCCCAAAAGTGAAACCAATTCAGATGTAAAAGTGCCGATGTACATACTTTCCCGTTTTAACGATTTAAAAGACAGAAATCATATCATTTTTACTCGAAAAGATAAAATTTCCGGTTGTTGGATTGTAACCAATAATCGATTTACAGGTGATGCACTGACTTTTGCGCATTGCTCCGGATTACAATTGCTGAGTTGGGATTATCCTGAAAAAATGAGTTTGCGAAAAAGAATTGATGAAGGACAATTGTATCCGGTCACTTGCCTGACCACTTTGACTTTGGCGGAAAAAGACAAATTATTAGTCCTTGATATTATCTTGGCAAAGGAAGTTGTCGATAATGTTGAAACTTTGGAAAAAATCGGACTTAGTCCGATTCGAATCAAAAATGTGATTAAAGAAGCTTCCGAGCTTTGTAAATATATTTAAAATGAAAATTAAATTCTTAGGCGGCGCAGGAACAGTAACCGGTTCCAAAACATTAATCGAAAGTAACGGCATCCGAATTTTGATAGATTGTGGATTGTTTCAAGGGATTAAACCTTTACGTGAACTCAATTGGGAACCTTTACCGATTTTATCCAATACCATCGATTTTGTGTTGTTGACACACGGCCATTTAGACCATTGCGGTTGGTTGCCAAGATTAGTCAATCAAGGATTCGAAGGCAAAATTTATTGCACGAGTCCGACAAAAGACATCACCAAATTAATTTTGTTAGACAGTGCCAAAATACAAGAAGAAGAAGCTGAGCGAGCCAACAAAGAGCATTTTTCCAAACACGAAAAAGCCGAACCTTTATACGATTTAGCCCAAGCCGAAAAAGTCTTTCCGCTGTTTCGAGTTGTTAAACCTAATGAAGAAGTGGCTTTGGATGCAGAAATCACGGCCAAGTTTACTAATGCCGGACATATTATAGGTGCTTGTAGTATTGAATTGACTTTAGAAAATAAAGCTTTAGTATTCTCGGGTGATATCGGTCGAGATGATGATGTGTTGATGTATGCACCGGTAAAACCAAAGAAAGCAGATTATGTTTTTTTAGAAAGCACTTACGGCAATCGAATTCATCCCGAAGAAGATGTGAAATTGTTATTGGAAACCTACATCAACAATACAGTTGAAAATGGGGGAACAGTTATTATTCCGAGTTTTGCGGTTGAACGTGCGCAGACTTTGATGTTCCTACTTTGGCAACTTAAAAAAGAAGATAGGATTCCCAATATTCCTTATGTGATTGATACGCCAATGGGCATTAGTGTTTTAGAGGTCTTTATGGAAAACCGAAATTGGCACAAATTATCCGAACAGGAATGCGTTGATATGTGTAAAATGTTTACCATGAACTCAGAATATCAGGAAACCATTGCGACTATTTTTGACAAACAACCCAAAGTAATTATCGCTGCCAGTGGAATGATTACCGGTGGAAGAGTATTGAGTTATTTAGAACGCTACATCTGTTTGCCCGAAACTACAGTAATCATTGTTGGCTATCAAGCGGAAGGAACTCGCGGAAGAAAACTACTCGAAGGCGCAACAGACATTAAAATCTATGGCAAATATTACCCGGTTTTGGGCAAAACTTTAGAAATCGAAGGATTATCAGCACATGGTGACCAAAATGATTTGCTTAATTGGCTTTCGGAACTAAACCCTAAACCAAAGAAAGTGTTTTTAGTCCATGGCGAAAACGAACCGGCAGATGAATTGCGCATCAAAATTCAAGAAAAATATGGGATTGATTGCTCAGTTCCTTTGATGGGACAAGAGTTTGATTTGTAAGTTTTAAGAACATTTTAAGTTTTGGGTAATTGATTATTACTAACTTTGCGTCATGAACTTTAAAAAGCACATTAGTATTTTAACCGCTTTGCTGATATTGGTTTCCAATTCAGGCTTGGCGTTTAGTGTGCATTATTGCGAAGGGAAAATAGCTTCTATCTCTTCTGTTTTTTCTAAGGAAGAAGTTTGCGAAATGCCGGTTGTGGTTGAAAAAACCTGCTGTGCCAATGTTGAAACGACTCACAAAGACTGTTGTTCTGATAAGAAAGTTGACTTAAAAAACAAGACCGAAAAAATCATCATCAAGACCATTTCTCTTGATTTTGAACCGGCTTATTTCTCTGAATACAAAAATCACTTTTTTTCGGTAGCTGATGCTCCCCAATTTGTGGATGAAAAAGTGGCATTTTACTGCGATTCTAATGCGCCGCCGCTCTACCAACTCTACTGCCAATACACTTTTTACGCCTGATTTATTTTGAATTCCGTTCAGGTTCTCATTATTTCTACTGAGAATCATTTGAAATAGAATTAATTTTAAATCAACAAAATGAAAAATATACCGTTATTCCTAACGTTGTTATTTTCTACTTTGGGATTTTCACAGGAATCTTTGAAACAAGACACTTTGAAAACCGTGACCGTAGAAGGCAACCGAAAAGGAATAAAAAAATCAATAAAAGGCGCGGCCAATACTACTTTGGTCACGAGCAAAGAACTACTAAAAGCTGCTTGTTGTAACTTGGCCGAAAGCTTCGAAACCAATCCGTCAATAGATGTGAATTTTTCGGATGCTTTGACCGGAACTAAGCAAATCAAAATGCTTGGATTAACCAGTCCGTATATCATGATTACCGAGGAAAATATTCCTTCAGTTCGTGGCGCTTCGCAAGCTTATGGCTTGTCTTTTACACCTGGAACTTGGGTAGAAAGTATTCAAATTACCAAAGGCGCCGGAAGTGTTGTTAACGGCTACGAAAGCATTTCGGGTCAAATCAATACCGAGTTAATCAAACCTTTGGGCGATATTCCATTCTTTTTAAATGCTTATGGCGATACCGGAAGTCGTTTCGAAATCAATACCCATTTTAATAAAAAAGTTTCTGATAAATGGTCGACGAGTTTATTCGTTCACGGCAATACTCGCGTTTCCAAAAACGATATGAATGATGATGGTTTTATGGACAATCCTTTGGGAAAACAATTGAATATCGCGAATCGTTGGCAGTATTATGATCCGGAATCGGGTTGGGTTTCGTTTTTGAATGTTCGTTATATGAACGACGAAAAGCAAACCGGACAACTTGAATTTGATCCCGACAGAGATAGATTGACCACCAATTATTGGGGTTCTGAAATCAATACCGAGCGTTTGGATTTCACTTCTAAAATTGGCTATGTTTTTAAAGATATGCCATACCAAAGTATCGGTTTTCAAAATGCGTTTACCACCCACAATCAAGAATCGTATTTCGGTTTGAACCAATATGATATCAAACAGCAAAGTTATTATTCGAACCTGATTTTTAATTCGATTATTAGTAACACGATGCACAAATTCGCCACAGGATTGAACTTTTCTTATGATAAATATGCTGAATTTGTGAACTCGAATGACGTTAGCAGAATAGACAATTCGGTTGGTGCTTTCTTCGAATATACTTATGATGACAACGACAAGTTCAGTTACATTTTAGGAGGAAGAATGGATTACCACAATAGGTTAGGGGCATTTTTCACCCCAAGATTACACGTTAAATATAATCCCGGAGACAAATCAGTGATTAGATTCTCTGCCGGAAGAGGCAAGCGTGCCGCCAATATTTTTGCCGAAAATCAAAACCTTTTTGCCAGTTCAAGAACTTTTTCAGTCTTGGATACCAATGGGAAAATATATGGTTTAGATCCCGAAATTGCATGGAATTACGGATTGAGTTTTACACAAAATTTTATGCTTTTCGGAATGAAAGCCGACTCAACCATTGACTTTTACCGAACTGATTTTCAAAATCAAGCGGTGGTTGATGTGATGAATTCGCCTCAAGAAGTTTTGTTTTATAATTTAGATGGAAAATCTTATGCCAACAGTTTGCAAATGGATTTTAACTTAGAAATTATCAAACACTTGAATTTGAGAACGGCTTATAAATACTATGACATTTCTACCGATTATCTTTCAGGTAGTTATCAAAGACCTTTGCAAGCGAAACATCGTTTCTTTGGAAACTTAGAATTTGAAACACATATCAAAGAAAAAGGACAGCAATGGAAATTTGATTATACATGGAATTGGTTAGGCAAACAACAATTGCCCAATACAAGAAGTAATGCTGTAGCGGACAGTTTTCCTGAATTTTCGCCTACCTTTAGCTTAATGAATGCACAAATTACACGCACTTTTTCAAGCACATTTGAGGTATATGTTGGTGGCGAAAACATTGGAAATTATACACAAGACCAAGCGGTTTTGGGTGCAGATAATCCTTTTGGATCTACTTTTGATACATCAATTGTGTATGCGCCTGTTTTCGGCGCCATGTATTATGCCGGATTAAGATTTAAAATAAAATAACAATTTAAAATATAGATTATGAAAAATATAGTTTTAGGAATGATGTTGCTTTTTGTAGCTTTTACAACTCAAGCTCAAGAGAAAAAAAATAAAAATGCCAAACATACTATTGAAGTCAATGGCAATTGTGAAATGTGTAAAAAACGAATAGAGAAAGCGGCTTTTTCCGTCTCGGGTGTAAAGAGTGCAGATTGGCATATTGACGACCATATGTTGCATTTGATTATTAATGAAGAAAAATGTTCTTTGGTTGATGTTAAGAAAGCCATTGCCAAAGTTGGTCATGATACTGAAGATGTTAAAGCAACGGAAGAAGAGTATGAAAAACTTCATGGTTGTTGTCTGTATGAAAGAAAATAATTTTAAAAACTCCTTAACTTTTAAGGAGTTTTTTTTTGGTTTAAAAAGATGCTTAGTTTTAAGTTAAAAGCATGAGGAATCCCAAAAAAAAGCACTAATTTCACGCTCGATTTTTTACCTATTTAATTTTATAATTCATGAGTGATTTTGATTGGATGCAACTCCTTAATCCTGAATTCTACATAACCATGACACTTGGCGGTGTGAGAGTTGGACTTTGGATTGTGTTGTTTATTGTATTTGCCGAAACCGGTTTGTTTGCAGGTTTCTTTTTGCCTGGTGACAGTTTGTTATTTTTAGCCGGAATTTACAGCCGTGATTTAGTTGAGAATTTTACTTTCATTGAAAGCGATTTGATTAATGTTACATTATTGTCTGTTTTAGTTGCCATAGCCGGAATTGTCGGGAATATGGTTGGCTATTGGTTTGGCTCTAAGAGTGGTTACTATTTGTATAAAAAAGAAGATAGTTTTTGGTTCAAGAAAAAATATTTAATTCAGTCTAAAGATTTTTTTGAAAGATATGGTGGAAAGGCCATCATTTTTGCGCGTTTTTTACCGATTGTGAGAACTTTTGCTCCAATAGTGGCCGGAATTGTAACCATGGACAAAAAGAAATTTATGTTCTACAATGTGGTTAGTTCTTTCCTTTGGTCATTTATCTTAATCTTTTCCGGACATTATTTGTACGGGATGTTTTTAGAGAAGTTTGATATCGATTTAAAACATCACATTGAAAAGATTGTAATTGCCATCATCTTGATTTCCACTTTTCCAGTCTTTCTTAAAATGATTAAAAAGACTCCGAAAACGGAAACTGAAGAATAAAAAAAGCCTCAAGAAATTTAGGCTTTTTTTATTTCATTTCAATAATTATTTCATCGTGTATTAGTTTGCCTTCCTGAGTCATTCCTTCGATAATGGCTTTTACTGTGGGTTTGTTGTAATCTGTTATTTTAAAAAGAAATTGTCCTTCTTCACCGCTGTTTAATAATGATGCCCATTCTATTAACCCAAAATGGTCAAATCCCAAATTATTTGTGTTTTTGTAGTCGGCATTTTTAAAAATCGGATACAATGAAAAGGCTTCTTTGATTAGTACATTATTTGGGTCTGCTTTGATATGGTTTGGTTTAAAATTCTTTTTTGTATAAGCCTTTATAATTCCTGAACGGTTAAGCATTCCTGGAACCAAGGCATTCGAACTGATGTAGATTTCGTCAAAGTCTGACATTCGCATGGTAGTAAATTCAAACTGATTCATAAGTACTCTTCCGTCTATGATAATTTGTGGTGTTGGTCTTTCGGCGTTTAAGGTGTTTATGACCCGACTGTAAATCGTGGCATCGCCAAATCTTCTGATGACTGTAAAACCATTTCGTTCGATAAAACTGAGCAAATCGATATTCTCCATTATTTCATCTACTTTATAACCCATAAGATGGCCATTTCCAATGGATCTTTGATAGGTTAATTTTTTTTCCACTTTAATTTCTTCCAATTGTATGGCTTGAGAGGAAAATTTCGGGAGGTCAAGGTCGACGATGGTGTTTTCCGCTTTAATTTCGGGACATACTTGGCTCATGTTTGGCTTAAACGGTTTATAAAATGGTTTTTTTCGGTTTAAAACCTGGTGTCCTATTTTAGTGTCAATAATTTCAAAGTTAGGTAGTTTGAGCAAAGTCATGGCTAGTGTGGTAGAATCGGTCAGTATTAAATTTTCGAAAACATATTCTCCTTTTTCATTGATTTCAGTCGACTTTATAATTTGGTCTTTAAAAGAAGTTATTTTGACTTTGTAATCGCTGTAGTTTTTGACGTTTTTATTGATGTTTCCTTTTAAAGTAAGTCCGATATCAAAACTAAAGTTAGTAGCGGGTTTTGTCGTCTTGATGTTCTCCCAATCGTATTTGGGAACCGCTTGATTCAATAGAAATAAATCCAATTCATAATTTTTAATTCTCTTAGGCTCAAAGAGGTAATAATTGGCATTTGGTAAAGATTCTGTGATATAGGGATTTATGCCAAGACCAGCTAAAATACTATAGTTTTCTTTTAATGATTTGGTTTCTGTCGGAACAATTGTTATACTGAAGCTTGTATTAGGCGCACTACTGTAGCCTACAAATCCAATTTTATCTTCCTTGCGGTAATTTTTTGTGATACTGATTGGCGTTTCTTTTTTTGGGGCATTATAAATCACACGATTTGCCCATTCTTTGAGATTGCTATCTACAATTCGTATGGTATTAATTCCCGAAAATAAATCGGTATTTTGTAGAGAGATGGTTTGTTCTAAACTGTTTTTGTCCATAACAAGGTCATAGATAAAATGTTTGCTGTCTTGGTGGACAATCAGATAGGCTTTTTGGGCTTTAAAGGATTCTATTGTAGCAAGATTGGTTTTAATTTTAATAATGGTCTTTGTTTCAAAAGAAAAATTATTAACCTCTAAACCAAATCCGACGCTCTGTTTGTATGGTAGTGTTTTGACAATTGTTTTATCATTGTGTTTTAGGACAACTTTGTCAAAATCGTCTTCAGGATTGACTTCAAACTTTCCAAAACCGGCAGCATTGATATGAATGTTTTTGAGGGTTTCCCCTTTGGCATTTTGTAGTGTTGCTTCGAGATTTTCAGGCGAATTGCCACGGCAATCTTTTACTCTAATGCCAATGGTATTGCTGACATTGGCTACCAAGTTTTTTCCTTCGGGCGTCAGATATAATTCCAAGGAGTCATCGTCTATTTTTTTGTCATTTTTGACTCCTTCACTTGGATTAATGATGTTGATTTTAAAAATACCCGATTCATCTTCGCTAAAATTATTCATCCAATTAGTGTACACTTGGATGTAATAATTGCCCGAAGTCATCTTGGCATCTAAATCGATGACACCTGAAAAAATACCGTTATAGGCATAAATTAATTTTTCCGAAACCTGTTTCCCTTTTTCATCATAAAGTACGACAAAAACATTGGTGGTAAAAAAGGGTTTCTTGGTTTTGCGATTAATGATATAACCTTGATACCAAATTTTTTCATTGGTAAGGAAGGTTGTTTTATCCAAATGAAGATGAATAGCTTCTCTTTCTAAGAAAAAATAATTTTCAAGAGCCGAAATAATTCTTGATCTATTCTCATCAATTGCTTCTTGACTGAAAATGATGTTGGACATCATTAGGATAAAAAGGAAGAAAGTGTTTTTCGGCATGGCAAGACAAATCTGGTTTGTTGTTCAAAAATATAAAATTTTGTTTACAAAATAAATACCAAAAACGCCCCGATTTTTCGAGACGTTTTTGGTATTCGTATTTTAAATAGTGGAATTTATTTCCAAAGGAGATTTTACATCATTCCCGGCATTCCGCCGCCCATTGGCATTCCGCCACCGGCGTTTTCTTCTTTGATTTCTACTAAAGCACATTCGGTAGTTAAAATCATTCCGGCAACTGAAGCCGCATTTTCAAGGGCTACACGAGTTACTTTTTTAGGATCGATGATGCCGGCTTTTAGCATGTCAACGTATTCGTCTGTTTTGGCATTGTATCCATAATTTCCTTTTCCTTCGGATACTTTTGCTACGACTACTGAACCTTCTAAACCTGCATTTTCGACGATAGTCCTCAACGGAGATTCAATCGCACGAGAAACAATTTGGATTCCGGTAGCTTCGTCGGCATTTTCCGATTTCAAATCGGTTAAAACACTTTTTGCTCTTAAAAGCGCCACACCGCCGCCGGCAACAATTCCTTCTTCTACAGCTGCTCTAGTGGCGTGTAAAGCATCGTCTACACGGTCTTTTTTCTCTTTCATTTCTACTTCAGAAGCGGCGCCAACATAAAGTACAGCAACACCACCGGCCAATTTAGCCAAGCGTTCTTGTAATTTTTCTTTGTCGTAATCAGAAGTTGTAGTGTCCATTTGGGCTTTGATTTGGTTCACACGATTTTTAATCATGTCCGCATTTCCGGCACCGTTTACTACTGTTGTATTGTCTTTGTCGATAGTTACTTTTTCGGCTGTTCCCAACATTTCCAAAGTAGCATTTTCTAAAGTATAACCGCTTTCTTCAGCGATTACCGTTCCTCCGGTTAAGATAGCGATGTCTTCCAACATGGCTTTTCTTCGGTCACCGAATCCAGGCGCTTTTACGGCTGCAATTTTCAAAGCACCTCGCAATTTGTTTACTACTAAAGTTGATAAAGCTTCTCCGTCCACATCTTCTGCTATAATCAATAATGGTTTTCCGGATTGGGCTACCGGTTCTAAAACAGGGAGTAATTCTTTTAAAGAAGATACTTTTTTGTCGTATAATAAAATGTATGGTCTTTCTAATTCCACCTCCATTTTTTCCGGATTGGTTACAAAATAGGGTGACAAATAACCTCTGTCGAATTGCATACCTTCAACAACATCTACATAAGTGTCGGTTCCTTTAGCTTCTTCTACTGTAATTACACCTTCTTTCCCTACTTTGGCGAAAGCCGTTGCAATCAATTCCCCAATTACTTCGTCATTATTTGCCGAAATTGAGGCGATTTGTTTTATTTTTTCAGAATCGCTACCGACCACTTGGGCTTGTTTGCCAAGGTCAGCCACAATAGCTTCAACTGCTTTGTCAATTCCTCTTTTTAAATCCATTGGATTGGCTCCAGCAGCCACGTTTTTCAAACCTTCTTTTACGATAGCTTGTGCCAAAACAGTAGCGGTTGTTGTTCCGTCTCCGGCTAAATCATTGGTTTTAGAAGCTACTTCTTTCACCATTTGCGCACCCATGTTTTCCAAAGGATCTTTCAATTCTACTTCTTTAGCTACCGAAACACCATCTTTGGTTACGGTTGGTCCACCAAATGATTTTGAAATGATTACGTTTCTTCCTTTGGGTCCTAAAGTCACTTTTACTGCATTCGCTAAGGCATCAACACCACGTTTTAAACCGTCGCGTGCTTCAATGTCGAATTTTATATCTTTTGCCATAATGTTTTGTGTTTGTTTTTAGTCTTAATACTTAATTCTCAAATCTTAATACTAATTAGATAATTGCAAGTATATCATCCTCACGCATGATCAGATAATCTTTGCCATCGAATTTTAAATCGGTTCCGGCATATTTTCCGTATAAAACAGTATCGCCGACTTTAACCGTTATGGGTTCATCTTTTTTACCGTTTCCAACCGCTACCACTTTTCCTTTTTGCGGTTTTTCTTTTGCCGTATCGGGAATAATAATTCCGGAAGCCGTTTGCGTTTCAGCAGCAGCCGGTTCCACAATCACTCTGTCTGAAAGAGGTTTAATGTTTAATGCCATAGTATTTTATATTTTGTGTTATTATAATGTTGTTTTCAATTTTTCAGAAATTATGCCAAGCCAATGCATCTGCCATTTTTTCCTAAAAAAAATGCCAGCATGTCAGCGCTGGCATTGGGATAAAGATATCTCTTTATTATTTTTTCTCTTCTGTCGGAGTAGCCGGAGCAGTAGTTGCCGGTGTTGTTGGCGCAGCTGTTTTTGGAGCTACTTCTGTTTGGTCAATCACTTTTGAATCAGATTGTCCAACCATACTTGGGAAACTTAAGCTTGATAACAAAATCAAAATGATTAATGCAGCGGCTAATGTCCAAGTACTTTTATCTAAAAAGTCGGTAGTTTTTTGAACGCCACCCAACATTTGAGATCCACCCAAAGAAGAAGATAAACCGCCACCTTTAGGATTTTGAACCATAACGGCAATAATCAATAAGAAACAAACTAAAGTTATTAATGCTAGAAAAATGGTAAACATGATATATTGTAATTAATTGTTATTCTCTTGTAAAATTTTAATATCCGAAATTCGGTTTGCAAAGAAACTACTTTTTTCCGGATATTTCAAAATTAATATTTCATAAGCTTGTATCGCTTTGGAATATTTTTTTTGTTCCAAATAAACTCGGGCCAAAGTTTCGGTCATCAAATAAGAAGCGTCATCTGTAATTGGCTCTATTACAGGTACAATAGCATCTTTGGCAATAGGTGTAATCTTTGGATTATTTTCTATGAACTTATTGATTAATTCCTGTTTTTTCTTCTTTTCTTCTTCCTCAGGAGTAATACTTTTTGTGGTTTCTTCGCGAACAATGGGTTTTAAGCGTGACAATTGTAACCATTCCTGAAAAGAGTGTTTTTCGTCTTTGGAGAATTCTAAAGGTTTGCCAACGCCTAGTTTTTCTTCCACTTTTTGCTCTTCAGAAGTTGTTGCTTCTTTAATGGAAGTTAAAATCGATTGTTCCAATGGGTCAATAGCAACCGGTTTGTAGGTTACAACCACTTCTTCCATGCCCACCACATTCATATTCATCAACTCTTCGAGTTTTTTTTCATACAACCCTTTTTGTACTGAAACAAAAGAATCCGAAGTGATAAAGTCGAATAAAATACTCCTGTCAGTAGTGTAAGCAGCAGAAACTTTCAAAGCATAATTGTAATTGAAGCTATCCTGATTGTACAAATGTTTTAACTTCAACACACGCGCACTTTGAAAATACGGAAAAGCACTCAGCACATTGTCTAAGGTTTCCGCATACCTATCGTTGATGGCATCGGGTTTGTTGAGTAAGTATGTATAATCAGTTAAATTCATTTGTAAATTACCATTTAGCCAAGGATTCATTAAAAATATCTTGGGTAATTCTTTCAAAAATCACGTCTAAAGCTTCGGTTAATTGCGAACCAACCAATTGGCTGTCTCCGCTGTAATCGTAGAAAAAGGAGAATGACTTTTCAAAGTTATCCGTTTCTTTATTTTTGTTTGTAAAACGAACATTTACTCTAACTGTTAAGCGGTTTTGGGCTGCTTTCTGATCGGCTGTTGCGGTCATTGGAGTAATTCGGTAATCGGTAATTTCTCCTTCGTACATCAAATCGCCGTTGGAATTCGTCAAATTCAAATTGGTTTGATTCTGAATCAAATCCTGCAATCGCAAAGTGAAGGTTCTTTCAATTCCCGGCTCGACTAATTCGGCAGAATTTTGAAAATAATTTACCTGAAATGTCTTGGCATCAATCTTTCCGGTTCCTGTAAAGTTATAGTGCGAACAACTGTTAAGGCTGATGGCGATTATTAAAAGTAAAATGTATTTTGTGTTTTTCATCTCGATTCCAAAGATATTCTTTTTCGGTTTTTATTGTCCAATTATTTTACAAATCAAACTGCTTAATTTTTCGGTACAAAGTTCTTTCTGAAATTCCCAATTCATCTGCGGCCGCTTTTCGTTTGCCTTTGTGGCGTTCCAATGATTTTTTGATGAGCTCAATTTCTTTTTGCTCTAATTTCAATATTTCTTCTTCTTCCACCGTTTCTGCATCAAGGTAATTTTGATCATCATCCTCTTCGAATTCTTCTTGGTGTGCTTGACTTTGCGTCGGAATTACATTGACTCTCGGGGTTTCTTCAAACGAAATTTCGCTTTCGTTTTCTTTGGCGCCATAGACTTTTTGAATCAAACTCGGATTGATATCCTGTAATTTAGCGCCGTTTTTCATCAGTTCCAAAGTCAGTTTTTTCAAATCATTCAAATCGCTTTTCATGTCGAAAAGGACTTTGTACAAAATGTCTCTTTCCGTCGAAAAATCAGTATCCGATTTCTTTCCGCTAATCACCGAAGGCAAATTGCTGCCTTCTACAGGAAGATAGGATTGTAAAGTTGCTAACGAAATGTCACGGTTGGTTTCCAAAACCGAAATCTGTTCAGCAACGTTACGCAACTGGCGGATGTTGCCACTCCAACGGTATTTTTGTAAAAATTGAACGGCATCGTCGCTCAATCTTATCGGTGGCATTTTGTATTTGTGTGCAAAATCAGCAGCAAATTTTCTAAACAATAAATGAATATCGTCTTTTCTGTCGCGCAACGGCGGCAAAGGAATATCAACAGTACTCAATCTATAATACAAATCCTCACGGAATTTGCCTTTTTCAATGGCATCAAACATATTCACATTCGTCGCAGCTACAATTCTAACATTCGTTTTTTGCACTTGCGAGGAACCGACTTTAATAAACTCTCCATTTTCCAAAACACGCAACAAACGCACTTGTGTTGTCAGCGGTAATTCACCTACTTCATCCAGGAAAATCGTTCCGCCATCGGCTACTTCAAAATAACCTTCACGGGCGTTATTGGCACCGGTAAAAGCACCTTTTTCGTGTCCGAATAATTCACTGTCAATGGTTCCTTCGGGAATCGCACCACAGTTTACCGCGATGTATTTCCCGTGTTTTCTATGTGAAAGCGAATGGATAATTCTAGGAATGCTTTCTTTACCAACACCACTTTCACCCACAACCAATACAGAAATATCAGTAGGAGCAACCTGAATCGCTTTTTCTATGGCGCGATTGAGTTTCGGGTCATTCCCGATAATCTCAAAGCGTTGTTTTATGTTTTGAACTGATTCCATTTATAATTATTAATTCATTTCGCTGTATCCAACCGCTTCACCAATCAAAGTGGCTGTTGTACAATCGCTTATTTTAACCATAACGAAATCACCAACTTTGTAATCACCTTTCGGGAAAACGGTCACCATATTTTCAGAGTTTCTCCCGCTCCAATGTTTATCGGATTTCTTCGATTCTTTTTCAATCAAAATTTCTACTGTTTGTCCCAAGAAACGTTTGGTTCGCTTTTCGCTTAGTATTTGTTGTAAGTCTACTATGTCTTGTAAACGTCTTTTCTTTACTTCTTCCGGAACATCGTCTTCCATTTTTCTTGCTGCCAAAGTTCCGGGTCTTTCTGAATAAGCAAACATATAACCGAAATCATATTCGACATATTCCATCAAACTCAATGTATCTTGGTGATCTTCTTCGGTTTCGGTTGGGAAACCTGAAATCATATCTTGAGAAATCGAACAATCCGGTATAATTCTTTTGATTTTATCCACCAACGCCATGTATTCTTCACGGGTGTGTTGGCGGTTCATTTCTTTTAAAATTCTGGTACTTCCGCTCTGAACAGGTAAGTGAATATAATTGCAAACGTTGTCATATTTTGCAATCACATGTAACACTTCTTCATGCATATCTTGAGGATTCGATGTCGAAAAACGGAAACGCATTTTCGGGAAAGCAATCGCACATTGTTCTAATAATTGCGCAAAATCAGTGGCTGTCGCTTTTTGCATTTCAGTGGCTTTGTCGAAATCTTTTTTCAAACCGCCGCCATACCAAAGGTAACTGTCGACATTTTGACCCAAAAGACAAACTTCTTTAAAACCTCTGTTCCACAAATCTTGGATTTCTTCTAAAATGCTTTGTGGCTCACGGCTACGCTCACGTCCGCGGGTAAAAGGCACTACGCAAAACGTACACATATTGTCACAGCCACGCGTAATCGAAACAAAAGCATTCACGCCGTTACTGTTCAAACGAACCGGTGAAATATCGCCATAAGTTTCATCTTTAGAAAGGATAACATTAATCGCATCTCGACCTTCGTCTACTTCTTTCAAAAGATTCGGTAAATCCTTGTAAGCATCAGGGCCAACGACCATGTCTACTATTTTTTCCTGAACCAAAAATTGGTCTTTCAAACGTTCCGCCATGCAACCCAAAACACCCACTTTCATGCCCGGATTGATACTGCGTTTTACCGCATTGTATTTCTCCAAACGCTTTCTCACGGTTTGCTCTGCTTTGTCTCGGATGGAACAAGTGTTTACCAAAACCAAGTCGGCTTCCTCCAAATTCTGAGTCGTATTATAACCTTGTTCGGTCAAAATAGAAGCCACAATCTCACTGTCCGAAAAATTCATCGCACAGCCATAGCTTTCTATAAATAGTTTTTTAGTATTGCCTTCTTTATATTCCAGCACCATACTGGTACCTTGTTTTTTCTCGTCAATTTCCTTTTCCATATCTAATGTTTCGCTTTCGGGAGAGCAAAGATAATACTAAATTATAAAATATGACAAGATGGCAGAGATGGTTTAACAAAAGTTTTGGAGCGAGAGGTTTGGGCGCGCTTGGAATCCGTGTTCCCGCTTTCCGTTGCAATAACTTTGTCAAAGTTCAAAACTTTGACAAAGTTGATTTCCTCTGCAATCGGGGCTAATGAGTTGGCGTCTTTTGTGTTGGGAATTTTAATTCAAAATAATGGTAAAAAACAGCATATTATATTAAGGTGTAAATCCAACTTTTTTGAGTCAATCATCGTTAAAAAATTACACTAAATCGGTATTTTAAAAAAAACGTTTACTTTTGTCCGCAGAAACAAACGGGATATGGCAAAGAATTTAGTTATCGTGGAGTCGCCGGCAAAGGCAAAAACAATCGAAAAATTTCTGGGTAGTGATTACCAAGTAGAGTCGAGTTACGGGCACATTGCCGACTTGCCTTCCAAAGAAATTGGAGTAGATGTTGAGAATGGTTTTAAACCTAAATATGAAGTCTCCTCCGATAAAAAAGCTTTGGTCACCAAATTAAAAGGATTAGCCAAAAATGCCGAAATGGTTTGGCTGGCTTCCGATGAGGACCGCGAAGGAGAAGCCATTTCTTGGCACTTGGCGGAAGAATTAAAATTAGACAAAAACAAAACCAAAAGAATTGTTTTCCACGAAATCACCAAAACCGCGATTCAAAAAGCGATTGAAAACCCACGCGGAATTGATTATAATTTAGTCAATGCCCAACAAGCCCGAAGAGTTTTAGACCGTTTAGTTGGTTACGAATTGTCTCCGGTCTTATGGAAAAAAGTAAAAGGCGGTTTGTCTGCCGGACGTGTTCAATCCGTATCGGTTAGATTAATTGTTGAACGCGAAAGAGAGATCCAAGAGTTCAAAGCCGTAGCTTCTTATTCCGTTACAGCCGAATTCACGAATGAAGCCGGAAAAGTGTTGAAAGCCAAACTGCCGAAAAACTTCGCCACCAAAAAAGAAGCAGAAGACTTTTTGCAAAAAAACATCGGTTCTGCTTATAAAGTAGCCGATTTAGAAACCAAACCCACCAAGAAAACACCGGCCGCACCGTTTACAACATCAACGTTGCAACAGGAAGCAGCCAGAAAATTATATTTACCCGTTGGTATTACCATGCAAATCGCGCAACGTTTGTACGAAGCGGGACTCATTACTTATATGAGAACGGATAGTGTGAACCTTTCGCAAGAAGCACAAGCCGCGGCTCAAGCAGAAATCACCAGTTACTACGGAGCGGAATTCAGCAAACCGAGAAATTTCAATACCAAATCAAAAGGCGCTCAAGAAGCCCACGAAGCAATCCGTCCAACAGACATGTCGCGTCACACTGTGAATGTAGAAAGAGACCAAGCCCGTTTATACGAATTGATTTGGAAAAGAACTTTGGCGTCACAAATGAGCGATGCTGAATTGGAAAGAACCAACGTAAAAATTGAAGCCAATAACCATTCAGAAGTTTTCCAAGCTACAGGAGAAGTAATCAAATTTGAAGGTTTCTTAAAAGTATACTTAGAAGGAAGCGACGATGACGATGAAGAACAAGAAGGCATGTTGCCGGCGTTGAAAGTCAATGAAAAATTGGCCAACAACAATATTACAGCAACCGAGAGATATACTCGTCCGGCATCAAGATATACAGAAGCTTCTTTGGTAAAGAAATTGGAAGAATTGGGTATTGGTCGTCCTTCAACGTATGCACCAACGATTTCTACTATCATCAATAGAAACTATGTTGAAAAAGGAAACCTAGAAGGTGTAGAAAGAAAATATGTTCAGCTGACGTTGAAAGAAAGCAAAGTGGACGAAAAGATTTTAAAGGAGAACACCGGTTCCGATAAAGGAAAATTGGTACCAACAGATATTGGAACCATTGTAAATGACTTTTTGGTTAAAAACTTTGCGGCAATTTTAGATTATAATTTCACAGCGAAAGTGGAGCAAGATTTTGACGAAATCGCCGAAGGAAATATCGATTGGGCCAAAATGATGCAGGATTTCTACAATAAGTTCCATCCTAATGTGGTTGAAGTAGAGAAAAATGCTGACCGTGAAAGCGGAGAGAGAATATTGGGTACCGACCCAAAAACAGGCAAACCGGTATCGGTTCGTTTAGGGAAATTTGGTCCGATGGCTCAAATTGGCGATGCCGAAGATGAAGAAAAGCAATTTGCGAGTTTGCGTCAGGAGCAAAATATTGGTAATATTACTTTAGAAGAAGCGTTGAATTTATTCTTGTTACCAAAGAACTTGGGCGAATACAAAGGCGAAGAAATAGAAGTGAGCAATGGTCGTTTCGGACCGTATGTTCGTTTCGGAAAACAATTTATTTCCTTGCCTAGAGGCGAAGATCCTTTGGATGTAACCATGGTTCGTGCACAGGAATTAATTGATGACAAAGCCAAAGCCGATGCGCCAATTGCGGTTTATAAAGACATGGATGTTCAAAAAGGCGTAGGTCGTTTTGGACCATTCTTAAAATGGAACGGCATATTTATCAATGTTAATAAAAAATACAACTTTGATAATTTGTCACAATCAGATGTGGCCGAATTGATTGAAGAGAAGTTGCAAAAAGACATCGATAAAGTAATCCACAATTGGAAGGAAGAAGGAATTTTGGTGGAAAAAGCCCGTTGGGGAAAATCGGTGATTACTAAAGGTAAAATCAAAATCGAATTGAATAAAGATATTGATGCTTCCAAATTGACTTTGGAACAAGTTCAGGAAATGATTGCCAAGAAAACACCTGAAAAGAAAACTGCTGCAAAAAAACCGGCTGCTAAAAAAACTACTGCAAAAAAATCACCTGCTAAAAAGAAATAAACTATGGAATTCGATTTTCTTTCACCCGTTGATTCTGAGATTATACAATATGTAAAGGCATTGTCATCTCAACACTTGGGCAGTAAAGTTGCATTTCATACAGATAAAGAATTTCCGGATACCGATAAGATTAAGATTGCTATTGTTGGCGTTTTAGAAAACAGAGGTGATGTAAAAGTTTTTGAGGAAGTCAATCTGAATGCCATTCGCAAAGAATTGTACAGTTTGTTTCCGGGCAATTGGCAAAGCTCTATGGCAGATTTAGGTGATATACTTCCAGGTAATTCCTTAGAAGACACTTTTTTTGCCTTGCAAAAGGTTGCTGCCAAATTAATTCGCAAAGGAGTAATTCCGGTAATTATTGGCGGAACACAAGACTTGACTTATCCTTTGTACAGAGCTTACGACAGTTTGGAGCAAATGGTCAATTTGGTTTCTATTGACAAGAAGTTCGATATTGGTAAACAAGAAGAAGGTATTTCTTCAGGTTCTTATTTGTCTAAAATCATCTTAGACGAGCCGAATAACCTGTTTAACTTTAGTAATATTGGTTTCCAAACCTATTATAACTCGCAGGAAGAGATCGATTTGATCGAAAAATTGTATTTTGATGCTTACAGATTGGGAGAAATTTCCAACAATATTGCTTTGTCTGAGCCTGTTTTCCGCGATGCAGACATTGTTAGTATAGATTTAAATTCTGTAAAGTCCTCAGATTCAGGAAATTTAATTAACTTTACTCCAAACGGCTTTGATGGAAAAGAAATCTGTAGCCTATCTAGATATGCCGGTATAAGTGATAAAGTAAGTTCATTAGGTATATTTAATCACAACAATATTAAAGAAGAAGCAGTGTTGATTGCTCAAATGATTTGGTATTTTACAGAAGGTGTTAATTATCGTTCTAATGAATATCCATTTGGTACCAAAGAGCATTATTTAAAATATATCGTTCCTTTGGAAAATGAAGAATTGGTTTTTTATAAAAGCAATAAAACCGACAGATGGTGGATAGAAATAAACTTTTTTTCGGGGCAACACAATAAATTGAAAAAAAATACGTTATTACCTTGTTCGCATGATGAATATTTAGCTGCTTGTAATCATGAAATACCGGAAAGATGGTGGAAAGCACAACGAAAAAACAGTATTTAATTTTAAAAAATAAATAAAAAAAGAAGCACATACATACACAAATACTTACAAAATGTATTAAAAAGTGTATTTTATCAGATAAAAAGTGTATT
Organism: Flavobacterium sp.; assembly: GCF_046296355.1. Taxonomy (GTDB): domain Bacteria; phylum Bacteroidota; class Bacteroidia; order Flavobacteriales; family Flavobacteriaceae; genus Flavobacterium. The sequence continues at coordinate 10,089 of NZ_JBKBLM010000004.1, read as the reverse complement.
TTGTCGATAAAATATTTTTTTAATAGCATTTTAAATTCTATTTTTGGAAAGTGAAAGTCTATGTTTAAAAATAGTATGGTAAAATTTAATACTATTTAATTGCTTTTTTGAAAAATAATAAATAGGTTTACGCCCTTAAAAATAAAACATTCAAATAACCCCAATTTATATGAAGAAGGTCATTGCATTCGCATCAGTTTTAGCTTTATTAACGAGCTGTGGACGGTCAAGCGACAAAGGTGAGTTAGTAGGAGTTAAAGGAAAGAAATGGCATCCTGAGAAGCCATTTGGTATGACTTTAATTCCGGGTGGAGCATACATTATGGGTAAATCTGATGATGATTTAGCTAATGTACAAGACGCCCCAACTAAAACAGTAACGGTTAGATCATTCTACATGGATGAAACTGAAATAACTAACAGTGAATATCGTCAGTTTGTGGAGTGGGTTAAAGATTCTACAATCAGAGTTCGTTTGGCTATACTTGCCGATGAAGTTGGACAAACTTCAACAGGTAAGGGTGGTAAAGGCGGAAAAGGTGGTAGTATTGGTGATTTTGCCTTTGATGACAAAGATCCTGCAAAGATGACGCCTTATGATAAATACATGTATGAGAATTATTACAGTGTTGGGACTGATGATGATCCATATGCAGGTAGAAGATTGAATAAAAAAGTTAAACTTATTAAAGATACCAGCAAATATCCTGATGAATACTATTCAGAAGTAATGGATACCATGTATTTGCCGGTAGCGGAATCATTTAATGGTCTTAGAACTGTTGATGTGAGAAAATTAAAGTTCAGATATTCTTGGATGGATATTCAAGCTGCAGCTAAAGCAAAAGTAGGAAAAAGAAGTTCGTTCATCAGAACTGAGCAACAAGAAGTTTATCCTGACACAACTGTTTGGATTAAAGACTTTGCATATTCTTACAACGAGCCAATGCATAATGATTATTTCTGGCACCAAGCTTATGGCGAATATCCTGTAGTAGGGGTTACTTGGAAACAAGCTAAAGCGTTTTGTGCATGGAGAACATTAAACAAGAATTCATACATTAAGTCAAAAAAGAAGAAAAACAGACCTGATTTAATCAACTCATTCAGATTGCCGACAGAGGCAGAATGGGAATATGCCGCCAGAGGTGGTTTAGAATCAGCAACTTATCCTTGGGGTGGTCCATATGCTAAAAATGACAGAGGTTGTTTCTTGGCAAACTTCAAACCAAACAGAGGAGATTATGCAGCTGATCAAGCTTTATATACAGTTGAAGCAAAATCATACGAGCCTAACGGATACAATTTGTATAACATGTCTGGAAACGTTGCAGAATGGACAGATTCATCTTATGATGCTGCTGCTTACGAATATGTTTCTACGATGAACCCTACTGTTGGTGATTCAAAAAACATGAGAAAAGTTGTTCGTGGTGGATCTTGGAAAGACGTAGCTTACTTTTTACAAGTAGGAACTAGAGATTTTGAATATGCTGATACTGCAAGAAGTTATATCGGTTTCAGAACTGTACAAGATTACATGGGAACTCAAGTAACTAAAAATGGTAAAGCACCTAAAAAGTAATTTCAAAACCAACTTAATTATATTTAACTTAACTAACTAAAATTTTTATTATTATGGCATTATTAAGCAAAAAAGCAATGAATTTCGCTTACGGGATGGGAGCGGCGGTTGTAATCATCGGAGCACTATTCAAAATACAACACTGGACTGGAGCAAGTTTAATGCTTATCATTGGGCTTTCAGTTGAGGCATTAATCTTCGGTTTGTCAGCTTTTGATCCGGTAGATAAAGAATTAGACTGGTCATTAGTATATCCAGAATTAGCAGGGGGAGAAGCAAAAGAAAGAGGTAAAAAAGAAGAGGCAAAGGATGCTCAAGGTTTATTGTCTCAAAAATTAGACGCTATGTTGAAAGAAGCTAAAATTGATGGCCAATTAATGGAAAGCTTAGGAAACAGTATTAAAAACTTCGAAGGTGCAGCCAAATCAATTTCTCCAACGGTAGATGCTATGGCAGGACAAAAGAAATATGCTGAAGAGATGACAAAGGCAGCTGCCAACATGGAAACTTTAAATGGTTTATACCAAGTGCAGTTACAAAGTGCTGAAAGAAACGCTCAAATCAACAACGAAGTTGCTGAAAACAACCTAAAATTAAAAGATCAAATGCAATCTTTAACATCTAACTTGTCTACATTAAACAATGTATACGGTGGTATGTTATCTGCTATGAGTAACAAAGGATAATTAGTTTTTGAACTATATTTTTATTAACAAAACACTAACTAATTAGAAAAAATGGCAGGAGGAAAACTAACCCCTAGACAGAAGATGATTAACCTAATGTACTTGGTTTTCATCGCGATGTTGGCATTAAACATGTCGAAAGAAGTATTAACGGCTTTTGGTTTGATGAACGAAAAATTTGAAGGCGTAAATAAATTCTCTGAAGAGTATAATACAAGTTTATTAGGAACGTTAGAGCAAAAAGCTGAAGATGATCCTACTCGTTTCAAAGGTCCTTTAGACAAAGCAAATCAAGTTAAAGCTATTTCGAAAGAACTTTATGATTATTTAGGTGCCATCAAGAATGATGTTTCTAAAGAATTTGATAGAGAAGAGAATGGCAAGTTGCCATACGAAGCAATGGACAAAGGTGGTTACATCGATGAAAATTGGTTTGAAGGTGATAAATACTCTGCAAAAGGAAATGAAATCATCTCAAAAATTGAAAAATATAAAAAAGATGTAACGGCAGTTTTTGGTAATGATGTGAAATACCAAATTATCGTTAATAAAATCAACGAGAAGTTTAATTTAGGAGATGTTAAAGATCAAGATGGTGTTTCAAAGAAATACTTATCTTACCACTTTGAAGGTTTCCCTGCAATTGCTTCTATTGCAAAGTTGACTAGTATGCAAAATGATGTTCAAGCTACTGAGCAAGACATCTACAATGCATTAATTGGAAACACTATAGCACAAGCGGCTTCTTTGAAAAATTTCCAAGCAATGGTAATTTTAGAAAAGAATGTATTCTTTGAAGGTGAAACAGTTAAAGGTAAAGTGGTATTAGGTAAATATGACGCTAACACAGTACCAACCAGTTTCTCTGGTCCGGGTAAAATCGAAAACGGTCAAGCAGTTATCTCCATGACGGCTGGTGGTGTTGGAGAAAAAACCATTAACGGTACGTTCTCATTCATGGAAGACGGAAAACCGGTGCCATTGAAATTCGAAGGAAAATATGTTGTAGTCCCTCGTCCAAATTCAGCTAATATTTCTGCTGATAAAATGAATGTAGTATATAGAGGTTTACCAAACCCAATGACAATCTCATTCGCAGGTATTCCTGAAAGTGATGTTACTGCTTCTGCTCCTGGATTATCTCCTGCAGGGAAAGGCAAATACAACTTAAATCCTGGTTCAGGTACTGAAGTTATTGTAACTGCAACCGGTAAAATGGCTGACGGTAAATCTGTTTCAGACAAAAAAGTATTCAGAATTAAGAATATCCCAGCTCCACTTGGTGCAATTGCAGGATCAACTGGAGTAACTAAAGGTGCAAAACAACGTTTACAAGTATCACAAATTACAGCTGTTTTACCTGATTTCTTATACGACTTAACCTTTGAAGTAACTCAGTTTACTTTTAAAGTGCCAGGTCAACCAGCAATCATTGTAAACGGAAACAGAGTTAATGCTCAATGTGCCGCAGCTTTGACCAGAGCAGCAAAAGGAGATCAAGTAACTATTTCAGATATTAAGTCTAAAATATCTGGTCAGTCTATTAAGACCCAAACAGCTGCACCGGTAATTTACGAAATACAATAATTTAAGTTGATAAAAACCTACTTAAATAACTTATATTATAATAATTATGAAAATTAGAAATCTTTTATCAGTAGTTTTTGCAGTAGCAATTAGTGCTTCAACTTTTGCTCAGTCAAACTTGTTGAATTCCAAAACTCCGGATGAGATTGGAAAGAAAACGCCTGCTCAGTTAATTTCTGACAACGACAAACCATTACCTTATGGTTATGTGCACGACAGAGATGTATTGATGGGTAAAACCATTTGGGAGTTTGTGGATGTTGATGAAAGAATTAATTTTCCATTGTATTATCCAATAGACACTAATTTTGTTGGAAAAGAAAGAAGATCACTATTTGATGTTTTGGTTAAAAATATCAAAAGCGGTAAGATTACCGAAGTATATGGTGATGATTATTTCAATTCGAAAAAATCATTTAAAGATATGGAGTCTTCTTTTACATATATTGATACTATTCCAGCCGGTATAGATGAGTATAACAACTTTATTGATGAATATAAATCTGGTGCAAAAGTATTAGATCCACAGTATATCAATAAAAAAGAGTTGGATGCCAGTTATATTTCAGGTTACAAAATTAAAGGCTATTGGTATTTTGACAAACGTCAAGGTGAATTGAAATATAGACTTTTAGCGCTTTGTCCTGTAACACCTGAGGCAAAAGAAGCAGGTAATGAAAATGCAGACGTTATTGATTTATTCTGGGTTTATTTCCCTGCGGTAAGAGATATTTTGCATGAGGCCAAAGCTTTCAATGATAAGAATTCCGCGATGCCGATTACCTTTGATCACTTGTTGAATTCCCGTAGGTTTAGCGGTGAGATTTACAAGGAAGAGAATGTATACGGTGACAGAGAAATTCAACAGTACATGAAAGACAATTCTCAAATGCAACTTTTGGAAGCAGAGCGTATAAAAGAAAAGATTCGTAGCTTTGAATCGGATATGTGGAATTACTAAGAAATAATTTCTATTACAATATAAAAACTCTCATCTTTACGGTGAGAGTTTTTTTTAGTTTATCATTATGCTTGATTATATCATAGTTGGTTCAGGTTTGGCGGGAATTGCTTTTGCAGAAACCCTTTTGCAAAACCATAAATCCTTTGTGGTTTTTGACAACCATTCGCAGAACTCTTCCAAAATTGCCGGTGGTTTGTATAATCCGGTTATCTTAAAAAGATTTAGTCAAGTTTGGAATGCCAATGAACAATTAGAATTAGCTGATATCTTTTATCAAAGAATAGAAGCTAAACTAAATACTCAAGTTGATTTTAAATTGCCCATTTACAGAAAGTTTTTCTCAATAGAAGAGCAAAACAATTGGTTTGCTGCTTCGGATAAGCCGGCTTTGACACCATTTCTTTCGACGGAAATTGTGCATAAGCAATATTCAGGCATTGATGCTCCTTTTGGTTATGGCGAAGTTTTGCATACTGGTTATGTAGATACCGAAGTGTTATTAAATCAGTATCATGCTTATTTGAGAAATCTTGATTTATTAGTTGAAAGTGCTTTTGATTACAGCGAATTAGAAGTTTTAGACGACAATCTTCGGTACCAAAACTTAAAAGCGAAACATATTGTCTTTGCTGAAGGCTTTGGGATGCACGCTAATCCGTTTTTTAAACATTTGCCGCTTGATGGTACGAAAGGGGAATTATTCATCATTAAAGCACCCAAATTAGATTTGGATGTGATTGTGAATACAAGCGTGTTTATTTTGCCATTGGGGAATGACCTTTTTAAAGTGGGTGCTACTTATAACTGGGGAGACAAAACCGATTTGCCAACTGAAGAAGGCAAACAAGAACTCATTGACCGAATCAAAGAAATCCTGACTTGTGATTTTGAAATTATTGACCATTTTGCAGGAGTGCGACCAACGGTGAAAGACAGAAGACCTCTTTTGGGAACACATCATTTGCATAAAAATCTACATATTTTGAATGGTCTTGGCACACGAGGTGTAATGCTGGCACCGGCAATGGCTTTGGATTTATATGATTATATTGAAAACGGAAAGGCTTTGGATAAGTCGGCTGATATTAGAAGGTATGGTTTAGCCAAGTAGTTTTTCTTTTTAACTAGGCATAAGGCAATAGGCAATAGGCATTAGTGTGGTATTGAGACTGGCTTGTATGACTGTGCAATCGACAATGTAGGGTTAACTAGGCATAAGGCAACAGGCAAAAGGCATTTGGGTGACTCAACAATCGACAACCTGCCTGCCGGCAGGCAGGGATAGGCTTAACAATAAGCAAGATTGGTTCAACAATCGACAAGATAGGCTTAACAATAAGCAAGATAGGTTCAACAATTGACAAGATAGGCTTAACAATAGACAAGATAGGCTCAACAATAAGCAAGATAGGCTTAACAATAGACAAGATAGGTTTAACAATAAGCAAGATAGGCTTAACAATAGACAAGATAGGCTTAACAATAAGTAAGAGTTGTTTCTTATGGTGATTACAATTTTTTTAACCGCAAAGAGCGCAAAGTTTTTTACGCAAGGGTCGCAGCGTTGCAAAGTTTCGGGATTTACTTTTTGAGAGGGGAAAAATGAATAATAAAAAAGCCTGATTGTTTATATCAGGCTTTTTGTTTTTAAATGGGCACGGATTTTAAATCCGCGCCATCTGGCTATATTTTCAACCCTTTTATTAGTAAGTATTCTGTGGAGTTGAAGCCGTATTGGGCTTTTACGCTGTCTTTTTATTCTTATGGCTGTTTGGGAGAGGAGGTCGTATTTTGTAATACGGACGGTGTTTGCCTGGGCGAATTGGGTGAAGGTGTTCATTACTTCGGCATTGGCGGTAACGGCACTGTTGTATTTGGCTGTTAGGGCCGGTACTGTAAGTGTGGTGTTTGCCGGGGTATAATTGTTTCCGAAATTGGTAAGGTTTACGATTAAGTCGGAGAAGAATTGTACTTTGGAGTTATAGGACTGGTAAGACTGGCTTACGGTTTCTTCGTTGGGAGTAGTGGAAGCAGATTTTTTGATATTGGCTCCTCTTATTTTGGCGATGATGGCAGCTGCATCGGTGGCTTCTTTGGCGGTTCTGCCGTAGATCACTTTAATGGCGCCGTTTATAGGAGATAACAATTTTTTGATGGAATCATCCCCTGTGTCAAATATTCTTTGCCTATTGTCAACCGCTAGGGAATAGCTTTGCTTGTTGGTGGCTACGGTGTTGTTTTCACTTTTGATTTCAGTGATTAGCGTACTGTAATTGTTGATACTGTACTCCGGTTTTACCGGAACATAGCCGTTGAAATTTTGTAATGCAGCTACTAATTTTTCTGCGTTACCGATACGTGCTCCGTAACTTACTTCTGAATTTGAACTCATAATTTTAAGGTATTAATAGATTACATGCGAACTATTTCGCACAAAACCCTTTGCAAATGGTTTGCCAAAGTTTGTGAGATAAGTTTTAAAGTTTTGTTAAAGTTTTGGTTTTTTTCTTTAGCTTTGTTTTATACGTAATTGGTTTATAAGCTTGTAGATATGGCAAAAAGCAATACAGTATAGTATGACTGCGTTTGTAATTGCGGCTATCAAAAGACCTTCTCTTACTATTTATATTTAATAGATTTACGATATGAAAAAAGTAATCTCCTTATTTTTATGTTTGTATTCTTTACATTCTTTTTCACAAGCACCTATGATTGCGTGGCAGAAATTGATTGGAGGCAATAATATGGAAGATGCTTTTTATTCCTTTAATTATAAGAATGGTAATCTATTTTTAGTTGCTAGTTCAAATTCTAATATTTCAGGGGATAAAACCGAAAACTCTAGAGGGTCGTATGACTATTGGATGGTAAAAGCAGATGTCAACGGAGCTATTACCTGGGATAAGACTATGGGTGCAGGGGCTGTTACAACGTTCGGTCCTGATACGGATATAGTAAGTTCTGTTTTTGAAAGCTCTGATGGGAGGGTTTTAGTTGGAGGATTTTCAGAATCTAATATATCTGGAGAAAAGACGGAAGTCAGTAGAGGAGATTATGATTATTGGATTTTAAATTTAAATTCTGATGGAGACATCCAATGGGATAAAACCTTGGGAGGAGAAGGATTAGATACAGTAACTGATTTTTTTGAAACTACCGATGGTAACTATGTTGTTGCAGGGACCTCTCAATCTTCTATTACTGGAGACAAAACAGAAGCCTCAAGAGGAGGAGCCGATTTATGGATTTTAAAATTGAATATTTCTGGAAATATTATTTGGCAAAAGGCCATCGGAGGTTCGGGGTTTGATATTTTGACTAAAATTGTACCAACCGTTGATAATGGTTTTATCGTTGCTAGCTCGTCAACATCAAATATATCAGGGGAAAAGACAGAGAACAGTTATGGTGCCGGTGATTTTTGGATTATTAAACTTGATGTCAATGGTGTAATACAATGGCAAAAAACCTTGGGAGGAAGTGGTGTTGATAGCCCATTTTCTATCATTAAAACAGTCGATGGAGGTTATATTGTTGGAGGTAGGTCTAATTCCTCAATATCAGGATTGAAAACAGAAAATTCCAGAGGGCTTTATGATTTTTGGATTGTTAAATTAACGGCTACCGGTGAAATAATGTGGCAGAAAACAATTGGAGGCAGTAATGATGATACTTTGACACAGATACATCAGTGTATAGACAATGGATATATTATCACAGGTACTACCTTATCTCCTATTTCGGGGGATAAAACAGAAGCTACAAAAGGAGATTATGACGCTTGGGTTGTTAAGGTTGATGAAAACGGCAACATACAATGGCAAAAAGATATTGGAGGTAGCAACTATGATGGGTTAGAGTGGGTCACACAATTAGCTGATGGTTCATTTATTCTTGGAGGAGGTTCTAACTCATCAAATTCTTTTGATATTACTGAAACGAATCATGGACAAAACGATATATGGGTAGTGAAATTAAACCCTGAAAATTTGGCTACAACCGGTTTTGAAGTGTTGCAAAATGCTAATTTATATCCTAATCCTACCTATGGAATTATAACGATTGATTTTGAATCATTAGTGGATAATTTTACTGTTACTGTGAGTAACCTTTTAGGACAGAACATCAGTAAAGATGATTTTTCTAATCTAAGCACTCTTCAGATACCTATCGTTGGTCAATCGGGGGTTTATTTTGTTACTATACAAACAAAATTAGGTGCTAGAAAAGTATTTAAAGTCATCAAAGATTAATTTTTTTAGACAAGACCATTTAACCCTAACTTGAGAAAGTTGGGGTTTTCTTTTTAGAATAATCCCGTTAGGGATTTTATGTTGGTAAAAACCGTTTGACAATTGATAGGGGAATCCCGTTAGGGATGGTATGATTGAGATTGGGTTTTTATTGTTGTTATATCATCCCTACGGGATTTTGATTGATTGCGTTATTTTTTTTCTACCGATATTTAACACCTATGGTGTTTGCCGCAAAGAGATTGTTTAGGATTTTGATTTTGCAAAGGATGATGTGATTCTTCTCTGCGTTCAGAATGACAAAGGGTTGGGTGGTTTGTGCATGATGGGTTGTTTATCGAGATTAAACAGCTACGGTGTTTGACGAAAAGTAAATGTTAGAAATCCTGATTTTGCAGAAGACAAAACCTAGTTAGCCCAGATGGTAGCTAGCTACCTTGTAGCGCGAACAGCGGGAATATGGACTCCTAAAATGCCCAAGCCTTTCGCTTCTACTTCTTAACCGCATTCTTATCAAAATGCACAAAAATATTAATGTAAATATTGCGTGAAAGTCTTGCCGTTATAGGCATTAATGCAATCAGCGCCACCATGATGGCTACAAAAGATTGCAAAAGGGTTAAACCGATAATTACTTTAGCAATGATAAAAGCCGCGACACCGATGCCAACTGTTAATCCATAACTGACATACATAGCGCCATAAAAAAAGGAAGGTTCTATTTGATAATGGAGTCCGCAATGGCTACAATTGTCGTGCATGGTGTAGATATTTTTCAGGTTATAGGGATTTGGGTCAACATACATGCTTTCTTCTTGACATTTCGGACAACTTCCTGTTAAAATACTATTTAGTTTGGATCCTTTTTTTAACATTTGCAAAAATTTTAAATTTATAAGTTACGGCTCTCGGGCTTCGGGTTTACAAAGGTACTTTATAGCAATCTTTTTACCTGTAACTTTTGTAACAAATCATTATGTTAAACATACACAATTTATCGGTTTCGTTTGGTGG
>NZ_JBKBLM010000003.1:0-143032 GCF_046296355.1 Flavobacterium sp. | reverse complement strand
CACCTGGTTGTAACAATGCCAGCTTTAGTTCTTTTTCGAAACGGTAGAGATTATGGAAAAATCTCGTACTTTAGTGAACTAATAGCTAACAACAGGCACTGTTACAACCAGTAAACGTTAGATGCAATTTCCCAGCTCACGAAGTATTTTGCGTAATGAATCCGATAAATTTTGTGATTATAGTTCTTAGACAGAGAAGAATTCTCTTGGCTTCAAGTCTTTCGATTAAAATCGTAGAAAGTTAACTTTCAAACGTTTGACAACGTAAAAGACTTGGCGAAGTTAGAAGAAAAAAATGAGAAAGTCAATTTTTTCCTAACTTTTTAGAAGTGTAAGCACAAAATGTATCGGCAACCTTTTATTAACTAAGGCCTATCATGCTTGATAAGCCTAATTAAACAAGGTTCATTGAAGTAGATACCGTCGAAAAATAGAAAGAGGTGTAATCTGGGAAACTGTTCCTGCTTTTCTGAACTCATTCGAGAAGAAAACAGCATCTAACACCTGGTTGTAACAATGCCAGCTTTAGTTCTTTTTCGAAACGGTAGAGATTATGGAAAAATCTCGTACTTTAGTGAACTAATAGCTAACAACAGGCACTGTTACAACCAGTAAACGTTAGCGGCAAGTCTAAAACACTAAGTGAAAAATGGAAACATATGGTTTGATTAGAATAAACATTTATAAATTATATTTTTTAGCTATAATTGGTGTAATCATTTCGGTAGCTATTTTTATAGGTTTAGCGGTTGTCTTAGTCAAAATATTTCCTCAATTCAATTACATAAATTTGCTTCTAATTGTTATTGCGTTAATTTGTGGTGTTTTCGCTCATAAGTTAGCAGAAAGGAAATCATCATCAGTCATCATAATAAAATTTGGCAAAAAAGAAATTATTGTTGATGAGAAAAGGATATTTATTGAAAATGTAGAAAAAATCCAGATAAAGAAAAGTTATAGTCATTATCCAAAATTTATAATTAATCAAAAAAATGGAGAAAAGTTAAGCTACCGAATTGAAAGGCAAAGTGAAGATTTTGACAAGTTGATTGAAAAATTATATGAAATGGAGATAACGACCAGCCGCTAACAGCAGTTTGCAACAATTGCAAGGTTTGGGCTTTCACCGAATTTTCTCCGAAAATTCAAAAAGGAGTTTTATATTTGGAATAAGCGGTGATAAATTTTTGCAACTGTTGCAAGCCGCAAGACGTTACCAGTAATTATTAAACCAATATGCAACTAAGAAATATATTTTTACTTTCAATTGTTCTTTCACTAATTGTAAGTTGTGGAAAAGAAAAGAAAACCGTAGGTGGAAAAATCGAGGGAGATTTTAATGGTGATGGAGAAACCGAAATTGCAACATTATCAAATGTTAGCGCCAAAAAACTTGATGATGTTATATTGCTTAAGTATTCTGTTGAATTTAGTGATCTGGCTATCAAGCCACTTGAATTAGAAAACGTATACAGAAAATTGAAACTTATAAACGAAGGAGACTTAAATGGTGATAATGCTGACGACATTTCGATTTCATACGAAATAGATCCATCAGTTCCAATTGCTCGAATGGAAACGAGAAGTTTAAGCAATGATAAATGGAATTACATCATTCAGGATATGACTGTTCATTTTGGCTTTGACACTTTAAGTTCAAAGGAGTTGCAAGACATTGTGAAGAGAAATGATAAATCTATTGAATATTATACTTATGGAAATTCATTTCAGTTTGACAATAATTTTAAGCCAAAAAACTTAAAAAAAACAACCGAAAAAATAAGTCTAAAATAACTACTGGTAACAGCAGTTTGTAGCAACTGCGCGCTTGGGCTTCTCCCCGATTTCCTGGCGGAAATCAAAAAGGAGTTTTGTGTTTGGAATTATCAGTAATAAATCATCGCAGCTGCTACAATCTGCGGAACGTTAGCAGCTATACCAGAACATTCGTTAAAAAGACAACCTATTGGAAATAATTAAAAGTTTATACTGGTTTGGAGGAGTTTTCATTTTTGGAATTGTAATAATAATGGGATTTGCTTTACCACATACATTGAGAATTTTTAGGCTTCCAAGAATGTACAAAAGAGCTTTGATTATTTCAATAGTTTTATTAGTAATTGGAATAGTATTGCAGTTTGATGACAGTTTTGATTGCCTTGAAAGGCGAAATTTATTTTATCCTGTTTATGGAATTTTATACCTTTTACTTTATAAAATATCAGACAATTTTATACTCAAAAAGAAAGGTAGAAATATGTATTACTTGACAATGTGGCAACTCAAAGACGAAGAATCTGGAAAATCCACCAACATAGAAAACTTGATTCAATATGCAAACTTCATAATTTGTTTGTGTACATCATATTATGGAAGTATGTTAATAATAAAGAGTTTGTACAGCTGCTAACAGCAGTTTGCAACAATTGCAAGGTTTGGGCTTTCACCGAATTTTCTCTGAAAATTCAAAAAGTAGTTTTATATTTGGAATCGGCAGTGATTAAAATTTGCAACTGTTGCAAGCCGCAAGACGTTAGATGCAATTTCCCAGCTCACGAAGTATTTTGCGTAATGAATCCGATAAATTTTGTGATTATAGTTCTTAGACAGAGAAGAATTCTCTTGGCTTCAAGTCTTTCGATTAAAATCGTAGAAAGTTAACTTTCAAACGTTTGACAACGTAAAAGACTTGGCGAAGTTAGAAGAAAAAAATGAGAAAGTCAATTTTTTCCTAACTTTTTAGAAGTGTAAGCACAAAATGTATCGGCAACCTTTTATTAACTAAGGCCTATCATGCTTGATAAGCCTAATTAAACAAGGTTCATTGAAGTAGATACCGTCGAAAAATAGAAAGAGGTGTAATCTGGGAAACTGTTCCTGCTTTTCTGAACTCATTCGAGAAGAAAACAGCATCTAACACCTGGTTGTAACAATGCCAGCTTTAGTTCTTTTTCGAAACGGTAGAGATTATGGAAAAATCTCGTACTTTAGTGAACTAATAGCTAACAACAGGCACTGTTACAACCAGTAAACGTTATAAGCAAGCGCACAAATCATGTTGGAAATTCACGAATAATTAGTTAATGTAATAACCAAAAATTGAAGTTTGAAATCACTTAGTAAAATTATTCCGTTCATCTCATTACTAATAATAATTATTCCAACCTTGTATATTGTCAAAGAATGGAATAACAGTAAAAAGTACGAAAACACTAAACTCAATATTACAATTTCAGAGTTAAAGCAAGATTGGGGAAAGCCTGATTATGATTGGGTAAATATTAATAACAGTAATCCGAAAGACAAAAGCAGAGTTTTGAAGTATAAATTTTGGTATGGTTACTATATCTTTAAAACAGATACAGAAGGAAAGAAGATTACTCAAAAATTTATGGATGATTGAGTTGTAGAATCTTTCGCCAGCTTATAACAGCAGTTTGCTACAATTGCTAGTTTTGTTTAAGCCGGTTGTCGATTTTCCGCTGGAAAATCTTTACTTTAGTAGAAAAAAATTAATCACGCAGTCGCAACTGTAGCAATCTGCGGAACGTTATGCTCAATATTTAGACACATTATGAGAATATCGATAACATTATTTTTTGTACTTCTTTGTGAAATTTCATTTTCCCAAGAAAAGAAACTTGTCTGGACAGAAAGGACATGCGAAAGCGGAATTGAAAAAGCTATCAAACATTCAAAGCAAGGTTACTATTTTAGTGAGTCATTTGGATTGGCAAAAGAAACTGATTTAGTTTTCATTTCGTTTTACAAAGAATATCTTGAGACAAAATATAACATAATCTCCATTAATGGCGGTTGTATTATGGATGATAATAGAGAATGTTATTCAGATAAAATGGATAAACTCATAATTGAAAAGTTTGGCGCGGATATATTTAAAAAGTCACTGAAAGAAGCGGAAAAACTATACGGTAAAGGTTAAATACTGAGCATAACAGCAGTTTGTGATAATTGCGTGGTTTGGGATTATCCCGAGTTTTCTCTGAAAACTCAAAAAGGAATTTTATATTTGTAATCATCAGTAATTAATCGTCGCAACTATCACAATCTGCGGCACGTTATGAGCTAGCGTTCCGATTTCATAATTCAAGAACTTATTGCAACAGAAATCAAGCTCAACTTCCTAAAGAAATTAAAGCAGTATAAACCATAACTCATCAAGGTTCTGAAGAACGTGAAGTTGTTTGCGCAAAACAGAGACTTGAAATGTTTGCGGAATATATGTAACAAAAATATGTGTAACAAAAAATATTGTTACAGTAAAAATTGTTACATAAAGAGTTGATATAGTTTGCGGGTTAAACCACAACGAATTCTCTAAGAAAACAACCGAAGTAGTTTGCGCTGAAACAGAATTGGAAAAGTTTATGGAAAAGTTTTTAGTCCTAGATAATAGGAACGCCAGCACATAACAGCAGTTTGTAACAATTGCTTGGCTTGGTTTTTTTCCGAATTTTCTTCGAAAATTCAAAAAGTAATTTTAACTTTGGTATCATCAGTAATAAATCGTCGCAACTGTTACAAGCTGCAGGACGTTAGCGGTCAGTTTCCTGCTAACTAAGGAAATAAGCATATAACGAATGATAATTTGTTCTTAACAAAATTGGAAACTAGCATCGGCGAAAAGGAAACTTGTAACTTCAAGTAGAAAACTCGTTACTGCAAGTAGAAAACTTGTTACTGCGGAAAGGAAACTGGTAACTTCAAGTAGAAAACTCGTTACTGCGAAAAGAAAACTCGCTACTGCAAGAAGAAAACTCGTTACTGCAAGTAGAATTCTTGCTACTGCAAGAAGAAAACTCGCTACTGCAAGTAGAATTCTTGCTACTGCAAAAAGGAAACTCGCTACTGCGAAAAAGATACTGGAAACAGTGGAATGGCATTTTTGGGCAGTGATGAAATAAAATTGTGGAGTAATGAAACCGAACCGCTAACAGCAGTTTGTAGCAACTGCGAAGCTTGCGCTTCTCCCGAAAGTCCTGCGGACTTTCAAAAGGTGTTTTGTACTTGGAATCATCAGTAATAAATTATCGCAGCTGCTACAAGCTGCGGCACGTTAGCAATAATTTTATAAATGAAGTCAAACAAGCTTATATATCTTTTAATCTCGATTATAGTAGCGATACTGCTAATTTCTTATTTTGTTCCTATCAATACTGGAAGATATTGTAGCGAATCGCCTGTCTTAAGATGGAAGTTTGCAATATATAGAGGAGAATGTAATGATGTCTCTGATAGTTGCGATTTCACAAAAATGGAAAATACAGGAGTATTAGAATATTTTGGTTTAAAAAAAATTTATTGTAACGGTGAGGATATTAATATTGATGAGCGTTATATAATATCTCATGATACAGCTGCAAATCCGATCGATAATGATTTTAAAAACACGGATAATCGTGATAAATAAATTCTTGAATAAAAAACTATTGCTAACATTGGTTTGCATCAATGGCTTGGCTTGGGACTTATCGGGAAACTAATCGGTCAAAATTTTTTCTTTTTTATAAAGGTTTTTTCTTTCAAAGTTTTCGGTATATTTGTTAGCGTCAGTGTTCAAAAAAGCCACTGAATGCAAGCCAAAGGACGTTAGATGCAATTTTCAGACATGAAGTATTACACTATTCACATTAACGACTCAGGAGCTATCGAAGATACTGAAAAGACAAGTATCAATGGAGAAAACACTCTTATATGTAAAATGTACGATGATCCAGAATTCAACAAACTCAATGATATATTACATTCATTAAGAGGTTACATTCTGAATGAAAAAGCATTAAACATTTTCAAAGAGAGTAATACAATTTCATATAAACTATGTAAAGCTAAAGTGTTGCGAAAAGAAAAAATATTTGGCTTTATTAAAAAGTATAAAGAATACGATTTCTATGAACTTAATTTTCTGGATGAAAGCGCTTATGAAAGCTATGAATGGATTGATTTTGAAAAAAGTAAAATTTTTGCTGTGGAAAATTTAGGAGAAAAAATAAAAATTAAATCACATCAAGAAACTTTAAGTTTCGTTGAAATAAACAAAACGAATTCAGGAAAAAGTTATTCTTTTGAAACAGAAAAAATTGTCTTTAATAAAAACTTCAATTCAGAAATTGACTTGTTTAAAATCCCTTTTTATTCGTGGGGAATTTATGTTTCGGAAAAATTAAAGAACAAACTTGAAAATGCCCAAATAACAGATATTGGATTTGCAGAAAATAAAGAACGGTTAGGAATTATGTGGAAACCTCATTTCCCAATAATAGAGTTTAATCATTAAAAACGGCTGGTAACAGCAGTTTGTGATTATGGCTGGTTTTGGGTTTATCAGAAATGTCTCGGCTGACTGAAATTTTAGTTATATTTGAAAACGCAAGTGAGTGAAGAACGCCACAATCACAATCTGCGGCACGTTATAAGCCATTTCTCAAAAAATCTGCAAAAAAGACATTCACATACCAAAAATTGGTATATTTGAATTAAAAATGTAAGTCATGGCAAAGAACACATCTATTTTATTAGGAGACCATTTCGAAAATTTTATCAGTGATGAGATTTCTTCTGGACGTTTTAGTTCCGCAAGTGAAGTTGTGCGTACAGCTTTAAGATTACTAGAATTGGAAGAGCAAAAATTAAAAAAATTTAGAGAGGAAATTGAAATCGGTGAAAAAAGCGGAATGATTTCAAATTTTGATCCGGAAGCTCATTTGGCAAGCCTTCACAAAAAGCACTTATGAAGAATGAATATCGTATAAGTGCAAAAGCGTTAGAAGACATAGACAAAATTTGGATTTACACACTCGAAAATTGGTCACTCAATCAAGCCAATCATTATTACCGCTTAATTTATCAAGAGATTGAATTCATTGTTGAAGATTTTGAAGGTGGAAAAGATATTGGAAAAATTAGATTGGGTTACAGACAATTTAGAGTTCAATCACATCTTATTATCTACAAGAAAGCTGAAGATGGAATTGTGGAAATTGTTAGAGTGTTACATCAAATGATGGATATTCCGAATCAACTGTGAACGAAACGGCTTATAACAGCAGTTTGTAGCAACTGCGAAGCTTGCGCTTCTCCCGAAAGTCCTGCGGACTTTCAAAAGGTGTTTTGTACTTGGAATCATTAGTAATAAATCATCGCAGCGGATACAATCTGCATTCCAAGATCAAATCCAAATTTTAAAGCAGAAAATTAAAATCTACTTCAACTCTATTTTCCCGAAAAGAGAATTTGAAAATGTTGACTGAAAATGTTGTCGAAAATCGCGCCGGTTTAGAAGATAAATTACGAGCGAAGCTCGAATTTTTTTGAGAATAATGAAGTATTTTCAGAAAAAGTGTATTGAAAAAAACAAACTAAACACCAGTGCATAAAGACCGTTTGTAACCATTGAAAGCTTTGAAATTAAAAGCAACAAAAGTAATTTAGCTCCTTTTTAAATCTTTTTATTGTTTATAAAACATAACCTTATTTATCAGCATACAATGGAAAAACACAAAATATTTTCTATGTCATTTGCTAGCGTCTATCCACATTATATTAATAAAGTAGAGAAAAAAGGCCATACAAAAGCGGAACTCGACACCATTATTTGTTGGTTAACCGGTTATAACCAACAAGAATTACAGCACCAAATCGATAACAAAACTGATTTTGAATCATTTTTCGAGCAAGCACCACAAATACATGAAAATGCTTCCAAAATTACCGGCGTAATTTGTGGCTATCGTGTGGAAGAAATCGAAGACAAACTCATGCAAAAAATTCGATACTTAGACAAATTAGTTGATGAATTGGCTAAGGGTAAGTCGATGGAGAAAATTTTAAGAAGTTAAAAACCGTAAGGAAAATAAAAAACACCTCTTTCGAGATGCTTTTGTTATGTTGGGATAAGCTTTTAATTCAATTGCTCTTGAAAAACTTCAAGCAAAAATTCAGGAGAAATCATCTTTGTTGGTGATATTTCCATAGCTTTCAATACTCGCTTGATGGCATGAGGATTCAACCCCATATTGATGCCTATTTCGTGGATTTTTATTTGTTCGCGCTCGTGTAACACACCATCACAATGCATCAAAAGAGCCAAACGATAGAATTGCTGGATTCGTTCAAACTCAGTCTTTATTACAGTTGTATAATTTTCTTGATGAAACAAAGCCTTAAAATCTTCCAGAGCTACCTGAAGTTCGTCGGCTATCATCGTCAGAAAAAGATACTCTCTTTCGTGCAATCTTCCGTCAACTACAGAAAATGCAATCATCTCAGTCAATAACGCTAATTTTTCTTCGTATTTGTTCATCAATAAGATAATTTTCTGCTAAAATATAATTTTTTGAACAATCGCAATCATTTATTTTTTAACATTGGTACTCAATTATTTTAGCTAATTTTACTCTTTTAAAAAATAACACCATGAAAAGCTTAAAAATAGTATTGTTTTTTGTTCTTTTTTCGGCTATGAATGCTCATGCGCAATATGGTTACGGCAACAACTACGGTATGGGTATGAATAGAACCAATAACGGAATGCCTAATACACAACAAACACCTAAAGAACCAACTCCGGAAGAGATAGAAAAAAATAGAAACGAAAAAATTCAAGTCCATATGTTGCTTTTAAAAAAAGACTTATCGCTTGATGAACTCCAATATATAGCCATTAAAAATGAAGTAACTACCAACAGCAAAAGGATTGATATATTGTTAAAAAGTGAATTATCTGACGAGGAAAAAAACAGTGAACTAAAATCGATTCAGGAAAAAATAGAAAAAACTATCTTGAGCTATTTAAATCCGGCTCAAAGAGAAAAATACCAACTCCTAAAGATCCAAAAACCGGATAAAAAAGAGGACAAAAAGAAGAAAAAGACTCAAGACAAAACCGAACAAAGCGAAACTAAAGAAACCGAATCCGAGAAATAAGTATTTTGAAAACTATTTATCTCCTACTTGTTTACCTTTCTTTTTGGAATGGATTTGCTCAACAAAATACTGCCAGCAAACAAGTTTCAACCTTTGTCCTTGAGGCTCCACAACTCAAAACCACCAAAAAAATCTGGGTGTATTTGCCCAAAGATTATTCGGCTTCCGCCAAAAAATATCCGGTGATTTACATGCACGATGCCCAAAACTTATTCGATGCGAAAACATCGTATGTAGGCGAATGGAACGTAGATGAAACTTTGGATAGTATCAATGCGCAAGTCATTGTAATTGGTATCGAACATGGTGGCGAAAAACGAATGGAGGAATTAACGCCTTATCCACATCCGAAATACGCCGGTGGCAAAGCCGATGCTTATTTAGATTTCATTGTCAACACCCTAAAACCTAAAGTGGATGCGACGTACCGAACCAAAACCAAGGCCAAAAACACCGCCATTATGGGAAGTTCGCTCGGTGGATTGGTTTCATTTTATGCCGCTTTAAAATACCCCGAAGTGTTTGGAAAAGTCGGTTGCTTCTCGCCTTCTTTTTGGTTCAACCGAAAAGAAATGAATGATTTAATGGCTAAAACAGACCATTTCAAAACTAAAGTTTATTTTCTCTGTGGAGACAATGAAGGCGATTCCGATATGGTTACCGACCTTGAAAACGTAGAAAAATGGGTTAACACCAAACGCTGCGAATGTAAAAAACTCAATAAGAAAGTAATCGTTAAAGATGGCCAACACAACGAAAAATTGTGGCGAGAGAACTTCAAAAAGGCGTATCTTTGGCTTTTCTAAGCTACTGAGTAGCTAAGTTACTGAGTGCCTTAGAAAAAAATAAAAATAACTCAGACACTCAGTTACTCAGTGTCTCAGCAACTCAAAAAAAATGAACAACAACGATATATTTAAAAAACTCCGCGTAGCATTACAATTGCGCGATGATCAAATAGTAGAAATCATGCAATTGGTGGATTTCAGAATTTCTGCGGCCGAATTGGGTGCTTTTTTTCGCAATGCCGATCATCCTAAATACATGGATTGTGGTGACCAAGTGTTGCGCAATTTCCTAAACGGATTGGTCATTCATTTGCGTGGCACCAAAGAAGAACCGAAAAATGCCATGGATGTAATCAAACAAAATCAGGCCGAGGTTAAGAAAAATGTTTCAGAAAAGCCAAAAGCAGAGTTCAAACCAAAAGCAGAGTTCAAGCCAAAGCCTAAAACAGATTCCAAGAAAAAACCTTTCAATCCCAAAGACAAAAAGCAAGCGCCGAAAGTCCAAGTGGTGGAGAAAGTCCAATATAAAAACGGTAAAAACAAAAAATCCTGAGCTTAAACTCAGGATTTTTTTTATTTCATTCTTAATCGTTTCTGCTCTCTGGCGAGTAACGTATTTTTCAACAACATGGCAATCGTCATTGGGCCAACGCCACCCGGAACCGGTGTGATGTACGAAGCTTTTTTGGATACAAATTCAAAATCGACATCGCCGGTAATTCTGTAACCTCTTGGATCGGTATCATCGGCAACGCGAGTGATTCCTACGTCGATTACAACGGCATCGTCTTTAATCATTTCAGCTTTCAAATAATTCGGAACACCTAAAGCGGTGATGATAATATCGGCTTGCGTAGTGATTTGGGCTATGTTTTTAGTGTAACTGTGCGTCAAAGTAACGGTCGAATTTCCGGGGAAACCTTTTCTTCCCATCAAAATACTCATTGGACGACCTACGATGTGACTTCTTCCGATTACAACTGTGTGTTTTCCTTTGGTTTCCACATTGTATCGTTCCAATAATTCTAAGATACCAAATGGCGTTGCCGGAATAAAAGTCGTCATATCCAAAGCCATTTTTCCGAAATTTTCCGGGTGAAAACCATCAACGTCTTTGCTCGGGTCAATCGCCATCAAAACCCTTTGGGTATCAATTTGCTCCGGCAAGGGCAACTGCACAATAAAACCGTCGATGTCGTCATTTTCATTCAGTTCCTTAATTTTTTTCAACAATTCCGTTTCCGAAGTTGTGCTTGGCATTTTCACCAAAGTCGATTCAAAACCAACCAATTCACAGGCTTTTACTTTGCTCCCGACATAAGTCAAACTCGCACCGTCATTCCCCACAATTACTGCGGCCAAATGTGGTACTTTTTCACCATTGGCTTTCATTTTATTCACTTCAGCCGTGATTTCTGTCTTGATGTCGTTGGAGACTTTCTTTCCGTCTAATAATTCCATGTAGTTATTTTGTTGTGTGTTATTATAAAAAATAAGACGCGATAAATCGCGTCTCTACATTATCTCATTCCTTTCATGCCACCCATCATGCGCATTAAGTTTTTGCCTCCGCCACCTTGCATCATTTTCATCATTTTGCTCATTTGGTCGAACTGCTTCAGCAATTGGTTTACTTGCTCTATTTTGGTTCCGGAACCTTTCGCGATTCTAGTTTTTCTTTTCATGTCGATAACATTCGGTTTGGTTCTTTCCAATGGTGTCATCGAGTGAATGATGGCTTCTATATGTTTGAACGCATCGTCTTCAATTTCTACATCTTTTAGTGCTTTTCCGGCACCGGGAATCATGCCGACTAAGTCTTTCATATTCCCCATTTTTTTCACTTGCTGAATTTGGGCCAAGAAATCGTCAAAACCAAATTCGTTTTTAGCGATTTTCTTTTGGAGTTTTCTCGCTTCTTCTTCGTCGTATTGTTCTTGCGCTCTTTCTACTAAGGAAACCACGTCACCCATCCCGAGAATTCTTTCCGCCATACGTGAAGGATAGAATACATCAATGGCTTCCATTTTTTCTCCGGTTCCGATGAATTTGATTGGTTTATCAACCACCGATTTAATTGAAATCGCCGCTCCACCACGAGTATCACCGTCTAATTTGGTTAAAATTACTCCGTCAAAATTCAGTCTGTCGTTAAATGCTTTTGCTGTATTTACGGCATCTTGTCCCGTCATCGAATCGACTACAAACAAAGTTTCTTGTGGTTTGATGGCTGCGTGAACATTAGCAATTTCGTTCATCATTTCCTCATCGATGGCCAAACGTCCGGCGGTATCGACAATGACTACATTAAAGCCATTTGATTTAGCATATTGAATCGCATTTTGCGCAATAGCAACAGCATTTTTATTTTCAGGTTCCGAATAAACTTCAACGCCTATTTGGTCACCAACCACGTGCAACTGATTAATCGCCGCAGGACGATATATATCACAAGCAACTAATAATGGTTTTTTTCCTTTTTTGGTTTTAAGATAATTGGCTAATTTCCCGGAGAAAGTCGTTTTACCCGAACCTTGTAAACCCGACATCAAGATGATTGAAGGTGTTCCGCTCAAATTGATTCCGGTAGCTTCACCTCCCATTAATTCGGTTAATTCGTCTTTCACGATTTTAACCATCAATTGTCCCGGTTGCAATGTGGTTAATACATTTTCACCGATGGCTTTTTCTTTAACTCTAGTGGTAAAATCTTTGGCAATTTTAAAATTAACGTCGGCATCAAGTAGTGCACGACGCACTTCTTTTAAAGTCTCGGCTACATTGACTTCCGTGATTTTTCCATGTCCTTTTAGGATATGTAATGCTTTATCTAGTTTATCACTTAAATTATTGAACATAATGGTATGCTTGTTTTAATGAAGTGCAAATTTAAGGATTTGATTTAGAACTTCTATGATTGACCAAATAAAAAAAACCATCTCTTTAAATAGAGATGGTTTAGAAGAGAAACTATAATTTCTTTTTCAATCAATAGTTTAGTTTTTGGTGAATACCAAAGTATCAGTACCGCCATTTCCACCGCTTACATCAATAAGAGAAATGGTATTTGCCGTATAAGAAACAATATCCCAATCGTCTGACAAATCCGCAAAATTAGCCGGAGAAGCAAATAAAATATTGAAATCTAAATCACTGCTTGGGCTATCATCATCACTGCTGTCATTGGTTACAGACCAAGTTCCGGTGTAGGTGTTTGTTCCGTTGGTTGCACTTAAAACATTTCCTGAAGCAAAAGTAAAATCATAGCCTGTAAAATCATTTGTTTCATCGTTTCCTGAATCAACATAACTGGTAACACGCCAAGTGCCTTGAGTAGCAGTATTGATAACCGGCGTTGGGTCTTGTGATGAGGAAGAATTATCATCCGAGCTGCACATAGAGGCCACGTTTAGCATAAAAAGGCAAAAAAGGGCCGGAATTAAAATTAGTTTTTTCATAGTTTAAATATTTGTTAGGTGAATATTAGTTTTTAAAAAGTTAACTATTAAGATAAGTACAAAAAATATCGAAATCCATATTAAAAATTGGTTGAGCAGATAAGTCATTTTACTTTTATCGCTTGTTTTCAAAGGTTTGGTGTATTGCTTTACTTCCAACTCATTTTCCGAGAATTTGTGATGCCAAAACTTCATATCCTTAATTTTAATTTTTGGTAAAAGTCAAATAATCTATGCTTCCGTCGCCACCACTTACATCTTTGAGTCGGATTTGTGTATTGGTATACTCAATTATTCTCCAATCATCTTCAATTTCATCCAAATCAATACCATCAAAAATCAAATCTAATTTGTTTTGACCACTATCTACAAAAGTGCTCCAAGTTCCATTAGTGGTCACACCGCTAAGTACTGCTGTTGAATTTCCGTTAGTATTGAAAGTAAAAGTGTATCCGTTAAAATCACTTGTTTCATCGTCATCATCTTCAAAATAATAGGAAATATACCAAGTCCCGGAAGTTAAAACATCGGTAAAAGCTGTACTGCCTGAACCGCCGCTTCCTCCTGAATTGTCATCGTCACAATCGTCGATAGAATCATCAATAAAATTCTCCAACTCACTATTAGAATTAATGACAATCGTTTGCCCATTGGAATTTATGGCCGAAATAGGGTAATTAATAGCTACATAAGTGTTGCTTCCTAAATTGGCTAAAAAATTAAACAAACTACTGTTACTTGTAATGGTTACCGTGTTGGCCAATTGGTTATTACTGTCATAAATGTTGATGGTAATTGGGTAAACCAAAGTAATACAGTCAATTTCATCAAAACCATCGTCTTCACCGCATTCATCTAATACATCATCTAAATCATCGGCATCTTGCAAGACTTGGGTTTGAAAATTTTGAAAAGTAATGGTAATCGGATACACAAAATTGACCAAATCATCATCATCTGAAAATTCATCAATAGCAGCTTGCACAATTTGATAATCAGCTTCCTCGGCAACGGTAATTTGCTGACCGTTTACAATCACCGTCACTGGCAATTGAACACTAAAACAACTTGAACTATCCAAAACGTTGTCTAAAGAAGTTGGGTTTTGAGAAGTTCTTGACAACAAATCGGCTATTGGGGTATTAACCACAAAACTTTGGGAGTTGTCTTGAATTATGGTCTCTTCTTCTTTTTGGCAACTGCCTAAAGAAAAAAATATAAATCCAAAAATTATGTATCTGATTGCTTTCATAGGACAATAATTGGTTTGATTTTGTTAGTAAAACATGCATTTGTAAAATTACCCTACTTTAGTTGAAAAAAATAATTATTTTTACCAAAAGACTAAGCCATAAAATCGTATGTCAAAAGAGGAATTATCAGGAATTTGTAGGGAAAATATTTTTTCCGGTTTCTTTAAAAGCCATGCCAAAGCGTTACGAAATTATCTCTACTATAAGTTTGGCAACGAAGACCAAGCCGAAGATATCACCCAAGAAGCCTTTATCAAACTGTGGCAAAATTGTGCCGATGTTCCTCTGGAAAAAGCCAAATCTTATGTTTATACCATTGCCAATAACGCTTCATTAAATGTGATTGCCCACCAAAAAGTAGTGCTTAATTATGCTAAAAGTTCGGGGAAAAGTGAAAGTACTAATGAGAGTCCGGAATTTATATTAGAAGAAGACGAATTCAAAACCAAATTACAAAATGCTATTGAAAAACTCAATGAAACCCAACGCGTGGCTTTTTTAATGCATCGCATTGACGGAAAAAAATATGCTGAAATCGCCACCGAACTAAACATTTCCGTGAAAGCCGTAGAAAAGCGTATCCATTTGGCTTTAATCGAATTGCGCAAAGAGTTTGATCATTTTAAGTAGGGTAAAATAAATTAAATCTGTTTTAGTACTGAAATGCTATAGATTATGGAAGAAAATTACAAATTGGCGAAATGGCTTTCGGGAGAAATGACCGAGGATGAATTGGCAGCATTCCAAGCTGAGCCTGACTTTGCGATATATGATAAAATCAAAAAACACTCTGCTGAGTTGGAAACGCCTACTTTTGACGAGCAATTGGTTTTGTCTAAAATAATAGCCACACCAAAGAAAGAAACTAAGACCATTTCACTTACCCAACATTGGATATTTAGAGTAGCTGCGGTTTTAGTGATTGGATTGGGATTATTTTTTGGGGTAAGAAACTTCGCTACCAACACACAAATAGCCGAAAACGGAACGCAAAACACCTTTCTTTTGCCTGACAACTCAGAAGTTGTTCTAAATTCGGGTTCCGAAATTGAATATAAAAAATGGAATTGGGACAACAATAGAACCTTAAATCTCGAAGGAGAAGCTTATTTTAAAGTGGCTAAAGGGAAAAAATTTGAAGTCAATACTTCCCTTGGAAAAGTAACCGTTCTTGGAACACAATTCAACGTCAAGCAACGTGAAAACCGTTTTGATGTTACTTGTTATGAAGGAAAAGTAAAAGTAAACTACAAAGACCAAGAATTGATAATCACCAAAGGCATGAGTATTGCTTTTAAAAACGGAAAGGCTATCGCAATTCCGGAGAGTACAGTTCAAGGTCCGGAATGGTTGAATAACGAAATGGTTTTCTATCAAGAAGATTTAAAATCGATATTAGATGAATTTGAGCGTCATTTTAATGTAACTTTGACCTTGAAATCAAATGACAATTCACAATTATTCACCGGAACTATTCCATCAGAAAATTTAGAGATTGCATTACAAATTTTGTCCACAACCTATCATTTAAAACCTACTAAAGTGAGTAAAAACGAATTCATCTTAACAGCGGTTGATGCTCAAAAATAGATTAGTCTATTCACTTTTTATCTGTCTCTTTTCTTTTGCCTACTCTATGGCTCAAGGAGAAAAGAATGTTATTTCATTGAAAAATATTTTGGCCCAAATTAGTCGGCAACACGATGTCAAATTCAGTTATATCGAAGATGAAATTGTGATTTTTTCTGTGGCTGAACCTGAAAAAAATTGGTCTTTGGAACAAAAGATTGAATATCTGAAAAAAGAAACCAAACTTCAATTCAAACTCGTAGCCAAAAAGTATTACACCATTTACAACAACCAAAAATTAGACAAACCGCTTTGTGGTTTTTTGCTTGATGCGGAGACTGAAAAAGGAATAGAAAACGCCATTATTAAAATTGACCAAACCACTATTTCCGTTTTTACCAACCAAGACGGTTACTTTGAGTTGCCAAAAGTTTCATCGGCAACAATTCAGGTGCAACACCAAAGCTATCAAACTTTCAACATCAACCCTGCAGATTTGTATGTTGCTAATTGCCCGAAATTCAAATTACAATCGATAACACAAACGCTCGATGAAGTGGTTACCCAAAGGTATTTAGCCACCGGAATCAGCAAAAAAACGGATGGCACTATTGAGGTAAAACCCAAAAAATTCGGTATTTTACCCGGATTAATTGAGCCCGACGTTTTGCAAACCATGCAACAAGTTCCCGGAATTATGAGTGTTGACGAAACCATCTCCAACATTAATGTTCGCGGTGGTACACACGACCAAAACCTTTTTCTTTGGAATGGTATTCGGATGTTTCAAACCGGTCACTTTTTTGGCCTGATTTCGGCTTTCAATCCATCCTTAGCGCAAACCATTTCGATTACTAAAAACGGTAGCTCGGCTTTTTTTGGCGAAAGTGTTTCGAGTTTGGTCGATATTTCTTCGCGAACCAACACGGTGGAAGCCACCAACAGCAGCTTTAGCACCAACCTCATCAGTGCCGAATTTTATACCAAACTCAAGGTTTCCGAAAAAGCCAATCTTACCTTATCCGCAAGACGTTCCTTGACCGATTTCTTTAAATCACCAACTTACCGAAATTACAGCAACAGAATATTTCAAAACACGGTTATAACCGATTTGAATACTTATGAAATTTTAGATTATCAAAGTGAGGTGGATTTTTATTTTTATGATATTACAGCCCAATTTCAGCAAAAAATCGGTACCAAAAACGAACTGAATATTGATGTTATTGCCATTGAAAATACTTTGCAATTCAAACAGTCATCAGCAGACTTGAGCAGAAACAGTGCTTTAGAGCAAGAAAATTTTGGCGGAACTATTCGATGGAAAACCCAATGGAATGATAAACATTACACCGAATTCAAAGGTTACTTTTCGAGCTATGATTTGAATTCGTCTTTCGAAACATTGGAGAGCAATCAGGTTTTGGCCCAAAAAAATCAAGTGTTTGATACCGGATTTCAGGTGCGAAATTCCAATGTGATTTCTAATAAAATTACCCTCAACACCGGTTATCAATTCAACGAAATAGGGATTACCAATTTTGACGAAATCAACTTGCCGTTTTTCTCCAGAACGATTACCAATGTATTGCTGACGCATGTTGGTATTGCCGAAGGGATTTTCGAAACCGAAAACAAAAAAACATTCCTAAAAACAGGTGTTCGTGTCAATTATTTTGACAAATTTAATTCGTTTCTTTTGGAGCCGAGAGTGCAATTCAATCAAGCTTTGACTTCTGCCCTGCGATTGGAAATTTTGGGCGAACAAAAAAGCCAAACGCTTTCGCAAATTATTGACCTGCAACAGGATTTTTTGGGTGTGGAAAAAAGGCGTTGGACATTGGCAAACAATTCGACCATTCCGATTCAAAAAAGCAATCAGGTTTCTTTGGGTTTGAGTTTTAAAAAGAACAATTGGTTGCTCACTTTAGACAATTTCTACAAAAAAGTTACCGGAATTACGAGCAGCAGTCAGGGTTTTCAGAACCAATTTGAATTGGAAAAAACAGTTGGTGATTATCAAGTTATCGGTTCCGAGTTTTTGATTCAAAAGTCGTTTAACCGATTTTACACTTGGCTGAGCTATTCTTATAATGACAACCAATATGATTTTGATGAATTGTTGAACACTTCTTTTCCTAACAATTACGACATTACCCATGCCATTTCCTGGGCCGGAATTTATGAATGGAATAAATTGAAATTGGCTTTGGGAGCCAAATGGCATACGGGAAGACCAATTACAACGCCGACTTCTTTTATTGTAACAGAAGCTAATCCGAACATCGTTTACAATTCGCCCAATAATGCTAGACTTAAGGATTATTTTCAAGTAAATTTTTCGGCTTCAAAAGATTGGAAATTGAAAGACAAAATGGTTTTACAAACTGCTGTTTCCATACTCAACTTACTCAATACCCAAAACAGTTTGAACCGCTTTTACCGAGTAAATACTGCGGATAATTCGGTAGAGAGTATTGACACTTTCTCTTTAGAAATGACCCCTAATTTTAATGTGAGGCTCAATTTTTAGCCAAAAAAAAGACCGGAAAATCCAGCCTTGCTTTTTTACATTCTCTCGGGAACGTCAATTCCTAATAGCTTGAATGCTGATTTTATGGTTTCGCCAACTTTTTGCGAAAGCTGAACTCTGAACGTTTTTTTGGTCAAATCTTCTTCGCCTAAAATTGACACCGATTGGTAGAACGAGTTGTATTCTTTGACCAATTCATAGGTGTAATTGGCCACCAAAGCCGGACTGTGATTGTGCGCCGCGTTTTGAATTACTTCAGGGAAAAGTTCGATTTGTTTTAGTAACTCTTTTTCTTTTTCGTGAAGTTCAATTGCAGTTGTTGCCATATTCAAATCGAAATTCGCTTTGCGCAAAATTGATTGAATACGCGCGTAAGTATATTGAATAAACGGACCGGTATTTCCCGCGAAATCGACTGATTCTTCCGGATTGAATAGAATTTGTTTTTTGGGATCAACTTTTAAGATGTAATATTTCAAAGCTCCAAGTCCGATTGTTTTGAATAGTTTAGCTCTTTCTTCGGTGGAATAGCCTTCTAATTTTCCTAATTCGGTAGAGATTCTTCCGGCGGTTTCGGTCATTTCGTCCATTAAATCATCGGCATCGACTACGGTTCCTTCACGAGATTTCATTTTCCCCGAAGGCAATTCTACCATACCATAAGACAAATGATATAGGCTTTCCGCCCAATCAAACCCTAGCTTTTTCAGAATTAAGAACAACACTTTGAAGTGGTAATCTTGTTCGTTTCCGACAGTATACACCATTCCGCCAACATCGGGGAAATCTTTCACACGTTGGATAGCCGTTCCGATATCTTGCGTCATATAAACGGCGGTTCCGTCAGAACGCAACACGATTTTTCTATCTAAACCATCTTCGGTTAAGTCAATCCAAACCGAACCGTCAGGATCTTTTTCAAAAATGCCTTTTTCTAAACCAAATTGCACGACTTCTTTTCCAAGCAAATACGTATTGCTTTCGTAATAATAGCTATCGAAATCAACTCCTAGGTTTTTATACGTTTGGGCAAAACCATCATAAACCCATTGGTTCATTTTCTTCCACAATTCAATTATTTCCGGTTTTCCGGCTTCCCAATCGAGTAGCATTTGTTGGGCTTCTATGATAATTGGTGCTTGTTTTTTGGCTTCGTCTTCGGTTTTACCTTGCGCCATTAAATCGCTGATTTGAGCTTTGTATTCTTGGTCAAATTTTACGTAGAAGTTACCCACCAATTTATCGCCTTTTAAACCGGCAGATTCGGGTGTTTGGCCTTCGCCGAATTTTTGCCAAGCCAACATCGACTTACAGATGTGAATACCTCTATCATTGATGATTTGGGTTTTATATACTTTTTTGCCAGATGCTTTGATAATTTCGGCAACAGAATAGCCTAATAAATTATTCCGAACATGGCCTAAATGCAACGGTTTATTGGTATTAGGCGAAGAATATTCAACCATGACCGCCTTTTCATTTGGCGAAGCCGAAACAAATCCGAAGTTTTCATTACCCATGATTTCATTGAAGAAATTCAAATAATAGTCATCCGAAACCACCATATTCAAAAAGCCTGATACCACGTTAAAACGAACCACTTCATCAGCATTAGCCACCAAATAATCACCGATTTTAGTTCCGATTTCGATTGGATTGCCTTTAATTACTTTGAGTAATGGAAAAATAACCATTGTAATATCGCCTTCAAAATCCTTGCGGGTCAACTGGAATTCTACTCTATCGACATTGACATTGAATAATTCCTGAATGGCTACTTGAATGTGTTGGGTTAAAATTTGAGAAAGCTTCATGGTAATTCGTTTAGGTGGGCAAAGATAATCATTAGAATATAAATTTTAAGGAATTGGTTTTAGGAATATAAAAAGAGATGACTCGTAAGTATTTAATTGTTATTTTGTAAGATAAATATATATTTATTTTAAAATAAAATGTATTTCATCGATTTTATTTGCATTTAAACGATTATATATTCAATATTTGTTTTGTCAAAATCCCCAAACAATGAATAAAATTATTTTAACGATTGGCTTGTTAGTTGGTGCAATTGGTTTTTCACAGCCTATAACCGTGAGCACAACTGGGCATACTGTTCCACAATTGGTCAACAATGTGTTAATCAATTCGCCTTGTGTATCTGCAACAAATATTACTTGGAGAACCGGGACCAATTATAATTCGTCTAACGGAATTGGTTATTTTCAGAATACTAATCCCGGTTTCCCTATGCAAAGTGGTGTTGTTTTGAGTACCGGAAATGCGATGAATGCACCCGGACCAAATACTTCTATTTTAAGTGATGGTTCTGCAACATGGACAGGTGATGCCACTTTGGAAGCAACCTTAGCTGCGTCGGGAATATCAATGGTTTCTACAAATGCTACTGTTTTGGAATTTGATTTTACGCCTATTTCACCCAATTTTAGTTTTGACTTTATTTTTGCTTCTGAGGAATATGGCAATTTTCAGTGTCAATATTCAGATGCCTTTGCCTTTTTGCTTACCAATATGAATACAGGAACAACTACCAACTTGGCAGTAGTTTCGGGTACAACTGACCCAATTTCGGTGGTTACGATTAGAGATTTCTTATATAATTCATCTTGTTTATCAGTAAACCCGCAATATTTCGGAAGTTTTAATGGTGGTTCGAATGCCGCGAATGCCGCGAACAACTTTAATGGACAAACCACTGTACTGACTGCTGCTTCCGTTTTAACACCAGGAGTACCATATCATATCAAATTAGTCATCGCTGACCGATTAGATCCGCAATCAGATTCTGCTATTTTTATTTCTTCCGACAGTTTTAATATTGGTCAGGATGTTTTAGGACTAGACTTAACAACAACCGACAATACGGCTTTATGTTTTGGGACTACTCATACTTTAGATACGGGTTTAAGTACTACTGATTATACTTTTTCATGGGAAAGAGATGGCGTTACAATCACTGGCGAAACAGGTCCATCATTAGTAATCAATCAAGCCGGAACTTATAGTGTTACGTACACGAGTGTTGCGAATTTTTGTGAGCCCATAACAGATATTATTATTGTGGAATACTATCCTCAGATTTCTTCTCCAAATCCATATAATTTGTCTAAATGTGATACAGGAGCTACTACTTATACTTACGACTTAAATTCTAATACCAACAGAGTCAAACAAGGTTTAGATCCGTTAACAATCGTTACTTATCACGCTTCACTAAACGATGCCGATAATAACATCAATGCGCTACCACTTCAATATACAGGTACTTCAGGACAAATCATTTATGTTAGAATTCAATTGCCAAACGGTTGTTTCAGAGTTAAATCATTCGAACTCTTGGTTTCACCACCGCCAACTGCTACACAACCACAAAATATGGTAATGTGTGCTACATCTTTAACCCAAAATAATGCAGAGTTCAGTCTAAATTCACAGAACGCTACCATATTAAATGGACAATCTTCTACCGTTTATGCTGTTAGATATTATACTTCTTTAAATGATGCTACAAATGGCATCAATCCAATTAGTGGTGCGGGAAGCTTTTTGTCTTCAGGGCAAACCATTTATGTGAGAGTTTATAATGCCACTGATACCGGATGTTTTAGCCTAACGAGTTTTAATTTAATTGTGAACCCTATCCCTTTGGTTGATGACTTGGAAAATGTTTTGGTTTGTACGAGTTATACTTTGGAACCTTTAACTAACGGTAATTATTTTACAGCAATCAACGGAGGTGGGACACCTTTATTTGCCGGAGATATTATAACGGAAACCCAAATAATATACATTTACAATCAATCTAATGGTCCGGGATTATGTGTTGCCAATACTTCATTTTCGGTTACTATCTTAGATCCTTCTGAATTAACTCCGGCTGATGAAATCAGTTGTGGAAGCTACACTTTGCCTTCGTTGAGTTATGGTGAATACTATACAGGTCCAAATGCTTCAGGCACACAAATACCTGCCGGAACAGTAATCAGTTCCTCGCAAACGATTTATTATTATTTTATGACTGAAATAGAGCCTGTTTGTATTGTTGACAGCAGTTTTTACGTTACCATTTTGCCAACTATTGAAGTTGGGAACAGATCAGATATATTTGAATGCAGTTCTTATACATTACCGGCTTTATCAATTGGTAATTATTATACCGGAACCAGTGGTACCGGAAATCAACTTGCTCCAGGAACACAAATTACTCAGAGTCAGACCATTTATGTTTATGCCACTACTACCGGAACAACACCCTGTAGTGATGAAGATAGTTTCGAAGTTTACATAGGTATACCTCAGTCCCAAAATATTACGCAATGTAACGGATATATACTACCTCAACTCCCAATTGGTAATTATTATACCGGACCTATGGGAACCGGACAACAGATTCCGGCAGGTACCGAAATTAATACCAGTAACATTATCTACATTTATGCTCAAACAACGAGTGGTGGTGCAAACTGTACTGATAATTTATACTTCACTATAAGTATTTCTCAGCCACCAATTGATACTTTAAGCGATGTATCAGCTTGTGAAAGTTATACTTTACCCTCATTAACGAATGGTGAATATTACACTGAGACAGATGGAACCGGAACCCAATTATATCCCGGAGACGTTATACTTTCGACCCAAACCATTTATATTTTCAAAAGACTCAACAACAGTTGCTTTAATCAATCAAGTTTTACAGTAACTATTTTCCCTCTACCAACTATCAGTTCAAGATCTGACATTGATATTTGTGACCAATATGTTCTGACTACTTTACAAGTGGGTGATTATTTTACAGGTCCCGATGGAACAGGAACTATGTTGGCTGCCGGTACCGTAATAACAACTTCACAAAGAATTTACATTTATGCCGTTTCCGGAACGACTCCGTCTTGTATAGCACAAAATAGTTTTCAAATAAATATATTTAGTACTTCGGCTGATGTGATGGCAAACGTGACGGCTTGTGATAGTTTTACCTTGCCAACATTGACCGCTAATAATAAATACTATACTGAATCAGGTGGACCAAACGGAACCGGAGTAGAGATTTTACCCGGAACTGTAATTACTGCCAACCAGACCATTTATATCTTTAAAGAGTCGTTGATCAGAACCTCTTTTTCATGTATTGATGAAACCTCTTTTACGATTACCATCAACAGCACTCAGGTAATTACGACGATGGATGATGTTCATTCATGCAATTCCTATACGCTTCAACCTTTGACTATTGGAAATTACTATACCGAATCCGGTGGAACGGGTACTTTATTAAATGCCGGAGATATCATAACAAATAGTCAAACTGTGTATGTTTTTGCCCGCACAAATACTACTCCCGATTGTACGAGTGAAATTAGTTTCACTATTTCTATTTTCAATGTTGATGTTTTGCCAAATGTTGCTACTTGTGAACAATTCACTTTACCGACTTTAACGGTTGGACAGTACTTTACCGGACCTAATGGAACAGGATTACAGTTGAGCGTCGGAGCCACAATTTCTACTTCTCAAACGGTTTATATTTATGCCGTATCCCCATATTTACCAAGATGTTCCGATGAAAGTTCATTTACAGTAACCATAATAGACACTCCTGTAGCCAATTCTGTTCCCGCTGCTCTGAGCACAGTATGTGACGAAGATGGAAACAATGATGGTATAACTTCTTTTAATTTGTCAAGTTTAACAGCTACCATTTTAGGAACACAAACAGGAAATGAATTTACCCTTGCCTATTACGCTACAATGACAGACGCCTTGAATCAATCGAATGCTATTACTGCGACTACGCTTTCTACTGTTTATGTTAGAGTTAGTAATACTTTAACCTCAAGTTGTTTTGACATAAGACCTATTGCATTGATTGTTAATACACTACCTGAACCAACTCCGGCTGACGGAATCATTTGTTTCGACAGCGAAACCCAAACGCTTTTAAATGCCTATACTATCCAAAGTGGTTTGAGTTCGGCAACTCATAGTTTTATTTGGACCAATGAAGAAGGAACAACTGTAGGTACCGGAAGCAATTATACAGCTGTTTTACCGGGAATTTATACTTTGGTGGCTACACAAATTGCAACAGGATGTAGTTCAGTACCGGTAACTGTAACTGTAACTCCATCTGAGCCGGCCGTGGTAACTTACACCGTTGAAGAGGATTTTTCAGATTCACAGTCGATTACCGTTACCGCAACCGGTCAAGGAAATAATTTTGAGTACCAATTAGACGATGGAGCATTCCAAGACAGTCCGGTTTTTAACAATGTATCATCAGGGTTACATACCATCACGGTAAGAGACAAAAACGGTTGTGGATCTACTATAATTCAGGCGATAGTTATCAATTATCCTAAATATTTTACCCCAAATGGTGATGGTTATCACGACACTTGGAATATTACGAATTTGTCTAACCAACCAAGTGCCAACATCATTATATATGACCGATACGGAAAAGTTATTAAGCAAATCAGACCCAACGGGAATGGTTGGGACGGAACTTATAACGGCCATATTATGCCATCCGATGATTATTGGTTTAGTGTGAGTTATACCGATGAAAATCAGGTGAATCAGGAATTCAGAGCGCATTTTGCCATGAAACGTTAAACCCAAAAACTATATACCCTTGAAAGACTCTCAAAATATTTTGAGAGTTTTTTGTTTTTTAGTGTAACAAATAAGCAGTTATTAAGTCTACTTGGTGGATTTAATTAACAAGTGTTGACAATTTTGAAGTTAAAAATCTCAAGTTCATCCCAACACTTAAAAGCAACAAAAACAAAAAATGAAATTTAAATTATTATTCCTTTTAGTAGTTGGTAATTTTTCAATTCTAATGGCGCAAAGCACAGCGAACGCTGGTTCCGGAGTAATCTCGGGAAAAGTGATTGACAAAAACAGCAAACAACCGATTCCTTATGTCAACGTTTCTATCTTAGAAGATTCTAAAATCATTACCGGAGGAATTACCCAAGAGAACGGAAATTTTACTATCAAAAACTTGGCTTTAAAGAAATACATCCTTGAAGTGCAATTCATTGGTTTCAAAAAAACAACTCAAGAAATTACCTTAACAGAAAACAACAAAAACATCAATCTGGGAACGCTTTTTATAGAAGAAGAAGCGGTTCAATTGGCCGGAGTGGAAATTGTAAAAGAACGCTCCACTATCGAACAAAAAATTGATAGAAAAGTAGTTAACGTTGGAAAAGACTTAATCGCTTCAGGAAATACAGCTTCAGAAATCATGAACAATATTCCAACCGTTAGTGTTGATCCGCAAACCAAAGAGTTGAGTTTGAGAGGAAATTCAAATGTAAGAGTATTGATTGACGGAAAACCTTCTAATATTGATGCGGCACAATTACTGCAACAAATTCCGTCTTCTTCTATCAAACAAATTGAGTTGATTACCAATCCTTCTGCCAAATACAATCCGGAGGGAATGAGCGGAATTATCAATATCATTTTACACAAAAATTCGCAAGAAGGTTTTAATGGAAGCATCAATTCGGGTGTGACTTTCGGAATTACGCCTAAAGTAAATACGGCTTTGAACTTGAATTATAAGCTTGGGAAAGTAAATTTTTACACCAATTACGGTTTAAACCATGGTCAAAATGCCAATAACGGTTATATTGATAGTTACCGACCACTTTTGGAGAACAATCAAGAGTTTGGTGGCTCAAACTTAAATACTTCTCACTTGGTTAAATTGGGCATGGATTATTACATCAATGAAAAAAACACCATTTCCTTTTACACCAATCAAAATATTGTAAACGGTGGTGGTATTGGTTTTACAAATGCTGATTATACAAATGCATTATTGAGAGATTCTAGACAAATTTCTGATTCGGATACTGAAAATTACACTCAAACTTATGATTTAGCTTATAAACACGATTTTGCCAAAAAAGGAGAAACTTTCGATTTTCAAGCGAACTTTTCGAATACTATAAGTCCGGAAAACACAGATTATGAGTTCACGCAAACTAATCCAACTTCAACCAGATTTACCAATAACGATATTGAGCGCGATACCGATTATTTGCAAATCAACTTAGATTATGTAAATCCGTTATCCGAAACCGTAAAATTGGAAATTGGTGCTGAAACCCGTCTTCAAAAAATTACTAACGATTTTGACGAAACCATAAGTGAGCCTTCAGAATCCTACAACAGACAAGGAAATTCTAATTTTGAATTCACCAGAAACATCCATTCGTTTTATACCAATATCGGAAAACAATGGAAAAAATGGAGCGTTCAAGCCGGAGTTCGTTTAGAGCAATATGAAATCGACGGAGACTTTGCCAATGTAGTAACTTCCTCTACACCTACTGAAAACATCAATGACCAAAGCACTATCAAAGACGACATTTTCTCAATCTATCCTTCTTTGTTTTTTAATTACAAAGCGAGTGATAAAGATTCGTTCAACTTTAATTTCTCAAGACGTGTTGACCGACCAAGCATAGGCCAAATCAGCCCAATCAGAGAATGGACAACGCCATTAGTAGAATCAAGAGGAAATCCTTCATTGGAACCACAATTCACCAACTCTTTTGAGGTAAATTATACCCGAACAACCAAAATCGGTTCGGTTACTTCGGGCGTATTCTACAGACAAATCAATGATGAAATCGGTAGAATCATTTACA
The DNA here is from genome assembly GCF_046296355.1 of Flavobacterium sp. GTDB lineage: Bacteria > Bacteroidota > Bacteroidia > Flavobacteriales > Flavobacteriaceae > Flavobacterium. Next base: position 115,792 of record NZ_JBKBLM010000003.1, on the reverse strand, counting down.
AAAACCCGGACAATAACAATCAGGATATCATTTCTTATGACAATTTTGATGACAACAGTGCTATTGGTGCTGAAGTTTCTGCCAACTTAAAATTAACACCATGGTGGTCGGTTAACGCGAGTAGTGATGCCTATTTCAGAACTGTTAGAGGTACGGTTCAAAATGCCAATACCCAAGAACAGGAAAGAGCGGAAGCTGATGTAATAATCTTCAACGCAAGAATAAACAACAACTTTGTAGCGACTAAAAAACTGAGATTCAATTTATTCGGAATGTACAGAGGAAAAGATTTGGGCTTACAGTTTGAAAGAAAACCAATGTACAAAATGGATATTGGTTCAACTTACACTATTTTAAAAGGAAAAGGGAGCATTACCGCCAGAGTAAATGACGTTTTTGAAACCATGAATTTTGCCTTTGACGGAAGTATACCTTATCGTCAAACGGGAGCATTTTATTGGGAAAGTCAAACGTTCTACGTAGGATTTAATTATATGTTTGGTGGCGGTAAAAACAGCGCTATGCAACGCAAACAAAGAGACCAAAACGAAACACAAGGTAGTGGTGGCCTATTATAATTATCACAAAATTATTTGAATAGTTGTTAATGAAAAAGCCAAACGTACTGTTTGGCTTTTTTATTTATTGAAGTTAAATTTTACCATTTAATTATTGCACTCGCCCAAGTAAATCCACTACCGAAAGCCGCTAAAACTAAGGTGTCACCTTCTTTGATTTTGCCTTGTTCCCAAGCTTCGGTCAATGCAATCGGAATTGACGCAGCAGTCGTATTTCCATACTTTTGAATGTTATTAAAAACTTGATCATCTGACAACTTGAATCTTTGTTGAATAAACTGTGAAATTCTCAAATTCGCTTGGTGCGGAATTAACAAATCGATATCGGAAACCTGTAAATTATTCGCTTGTAAACCTTCGTTTATCACTTCACTAAAACGAACTACCGCATTTTTAAACACAAATTGTCCGTTCATATATGGAAAATAACTCTCGTCATCCGGATTGTTTTCGGCAATAATATCGGTCACCCATCTGCCGCCCATTCCCGGTGCTAAAACCGCTAATTCTTTGGCGTGTTCTCCTTCTGAATGTAAATGGGTTGACAGGATTCCTTTGGTTACATCTTCTTCTCTACTAATCATCGCTGCGCCGGCGCCATCACCAAAAATTACCGAAACGCCTCTGCCTCTATCGGTCATGTCTAACCCTAAAGATTGCAACTCTGAGGCAACGACTAAAATGTTTTTATACATGCCGGTTTTAATGTATTGATCGGCTACCGATAACGCATAGATAAAGCCTGAACATTGGTTGCGAATATCCAAAGCGCCTATGGTTTTTAACCCCAATTCTTTCTGAAGAGCTACGCCAGGTCCGGGAAAATAGAAATCTGGAGAAATAGTTGCGAAAACTATAAAATCAATTTCATCGTTACTTACATCTGAACGTTCTATGGCTATTTTAGCAGCTTTTACACCCATTGATGTGGTAGTATCTTCACCTCTTTTAATGTGTCTTCTTTCTTTGATGCCGGTTCGTTCCTGAATCCATTCGTCATTAGTATCCATTATTTTGGCCAAATCGTCATTGGTCACAACATTATCCGGAACATAAAAACCTAAGCCTGTTATTTTGGAGTGGTACATATTCTTTGCTTATTTAATAAAATGAGAATAGCAAATTTAACAATCTTATATTTCTAAAAGCTATTTTTAGGTTCTATTTTACAGATTGACAAAAAAGAGGTTTTCCGCCTTCGCATTTTCACCGCTAAGTTTAACAAAATCTTAAAAATAATGTAACCGGAATGAAGTACTTTAGACAAACTTTTAAACCAAAACAACAATATATGAAATTACGTCTTGCCTTTCTATTCTTAATCGGATTGGGATTTTCTTCCTCGGCGCAGGAAAATCTGAATTATCAAAAGCCTTCCGCCGAAATTTTGGCTTTAGCCGATTTTGAACGCTCGCCATCAGTAAGTATGGATTCTAAAAAAGAGTACATGCTATTAAGTTACCGAAACACTTATAAAACACTCGACGATTTAAACCAAGAGGAAATGCGTTTGGGTGGCTTAAGAATTAATCCCATAACCAATATTTCCAGCACGGTTACTTACATCAATAATTTAAAGTTGAGAAAAGTGACCGACAAAACGGAAACTCAGGTTTCAGGCTTACCCCAAAATGCCCGAATTACGAATATTTCCTGGTCACAAAACGAAAAGAAAATCGGATTCACCCACACGACCAATACTGGCGTTGAACTTTGGGTGATTGATGTGGTTACGGCTTCCGCCAAAAAAATAACCGAGGCTAACTTGAATGCCAACTTGGGAAGTCCATACAGTTGGATGAAAGACAATGAAACGCTTTTGGTCAAAATGTTACCTAAAAATCGTCAAGCCTTAATTGACAGCAAAAAAGATTTACCGAAAGGCCCAACGGTTTCTTCCAGCGACGGTTCAAAATCACAAAACAGAACCTACCAGGATTTATTGAAAAACAAAACCGATGAAGCCAATTTTGATGCCTTAGTGACTTCAGAATTGTATAAAGTTTCGCTAACCGGAAAAACAGAACTATTCAAATCGGCCGATATTTATGCCGGTGAAAGTTTCTCTCCGGATGGAAATTACTTAATGATTACCACCATTCTAAAACCCTATTCTTACATCGTTCCGTTGAGTCGTTTTCCACAAAAATCAGTTGTGTATGATTTGACCGGAAAAGAAATTAAAGTTGTAAACGAAGTACCTTTGAGCGAAGTAGTTCCCAAAGGTTTTTCCTCAGTAAGAAAAGGCAAAAGAAGCATGAATTGGAGAACTGACAAACCATCGACGCTGTCTTATGTAGTGGCTTTAGACGAAGGTGATCAAGCTAAAAAAGTGGATTTCAGAGATGAAGTTTTCAATTGGGATGCGCCATTTTCGGCAGAGCCAAAATCGGTTTTAAAAACCCAACAACGTTTTGCCGGCATCATTTGGGGCAACGAAACCACAGCTATTGCCTACGACGATTGGTATGATACGCGTAACCAAAAAACATATTTGTTCAACCCGTCAAATCCGGCGCAAGCACCCAAAATTATTTGGGACCGAAATTCTCAAGATATTTACAGCGATCCGGGTAATTTTGAAACCAAAAGAAACCAATACAACCGTTATGTGCTAGCCATTGAAAAAAACAATACTTACTTAATGGGAGATGGTTTTACCAAAGAAGGACAGTTTCCTTTTATAGACGAATTCAATTTGGCTACCCTAAAATCTAAGCGTTTGTATACTTCAACTTTCAAAGACAAAAAAGAAGACTTACAATCGATAGAAGATTTCAAAAAAGGCGATGTTTTGGTGCAAATCCAATCCAAAACTGACTTCCCGAATTACTATTTCCGCAACATCAAATCGGGCAAGCTGACACAAATCACCAACTTCAAGAACCCTTTTGAAAGCATCAAAAATGTGTACAAAGAAGTGATTAAATACAAAAGAAAAGACGGTGTCGAATTGTCCGGAACCCTTTATTTACCGGCAGGTTATGACCGAACTAAGAAAGCGGAGAAATTGCCGTTATTAATTTGGGCTTACCCGGAAGAATTTAAAGATAAAAACAGCGCCGGTCAAAACAACAAAAACCCTAATGAATTTACATTCCCGAATTATGGTTCGTTTGTGTATTGGGTAACCAAAGGCTATGCTGTTTTAGATGACGCTTCGTTCCCCATTATTGGAGAAGGCAAAACCGAACCTAACGATACTTTTATGCCGCAATTGATTGCCAATGCCGAAGCGGCGATTGATGCAGTAGACAATTTAGGTTACATTAACCGCAAAAAAGTGGCGATTGGCGGCCATTCTTATGGTGCTTTTATGACGGCTAATTTATTGACCCATTCTAATTTATTCGCCTGCGGAATCGCCCGAAGTGGCGCTTACAATAGAACGTTGACGCCTTTTGGATTCCAAAGTGAGCAAAGAAATTATTGGGACGTACCGGAAATTTACAACGGTATGTCGCCGTTTATGAATGCCGAAAAGATGAAAACACCATTGTTGTTAGTTCACGGTGATGCCGACAACAATCCGGGGACATTTACTTTACAATCGGAGCGTTATTTTCAAGCGTTGAAGAATTTGGGTGCGCCGGTTCGTTTGGTTTTGCTACCGAAGGAAAGTCACGGTTATGCCGCAAAAGACAATATTCTTCACTTGCTTTGGGAACAAGACCAATTTCTTGAAAAGTATTTGAAAAACTAAAAAAAAACCCTGAAATTAATCGATTTCAGGGTTTTTTATTTCAAGATAAATGGTAGTTCCTCTTGGAATACCTGTTGGATTTTCAAAGAAAATAATTTCCTTATTGTGTTTGCCTTCCGCCAAATAATGACTGCCTTTGTAATAACAATTGATAATCTCAACTCGTAAATCAGATTTCTGGACCACTTTCAATTGGTGTGGATAAACGTATTGGTTTTTACCGTCAATTTCTATTACATTTACGTCACCAAAAAGCGAGGCAATGTATTTGTTGTTGGGATTTTGGTACAAATTTTTAGGTGAATCTGAAGCAATGATTTTACCATTTTGCATCACAATCACCTCATCCGAAAACGACAATACATCCGAGCTGTCATGCGTTGCCACAATAGTTGTGATTTGTTTTTCTTTTAGGTAAGCAAATAACTTTCGGCGCAGGCTATTCTTCCTGAAATTATCAATATGGCTGAAAGGTTCATCCAGCAACAACACTTCCGGTTCTAAAGCTAAAACTCTCGCCAAAGCCACACGTTGCATTTGGCCACCGCTTAAATATTGGGCTTTTACCGAAGCGAATTCGGACATTTCAACAATTGCCAATAACTCTGCGATTCGTTCTTTTTTCTTATCCGCATAAATGTTTGACAAGTATTTGCCCACATTTTCTGCCACGGTAATAAAAGGCATTAAGTCGAAATCTTGTGCCAAATACTTCATGTACTCCATACCGGGAATCAGATGGAATTTGGGTCCCAAAACCTCGTTATCATCCCAGAAAATTTGTCCTTCATTCAAATCATATAAGCCGTAAACCAACTTGAGTAACGTACTTTTACCGCAACCACTTTCCCCGATTACTGCTAAATTTTTGCCTTTCATTAGCTCAAATGAAAGCGAATGAATGGTTGGTTTTTCTTTATAGGAAAAGGAAATATTTTTGACTTTCAGCATCTTATTTAAGTGTATGCAAACATACGAAGTTTATTAAAAAGATAAGAGCGACAAGACTCAAACGTGGAGTGTCGCTCTTACCAACCTAACCAATAAATAAACAATCTTTAATTCGGTATATATTTTTCAAATGACTTGGTGTCAATTCGTGCTTTTAAATCGTGCAACAAATTATAAAGTCCGAAAAACGTTCGGTTGATGTATAAAAAATGCTTTGAACCTCTATTCCCGTTCATTTTTCTGAGTTGGGTATCTTTGGAAAACTCTTCTCCCATTTGGGCAATTTTGCCAAAGAAATCTTCATCTGAAAAGTCAAAATAATCTCCATGAAACGGTCTGGTAAACAAACTCAGCAAGTCGTGGAATATTTTAGTGAAATATTCAATTTCTTTTGGACTGTCATCATGACGCAAAATTTCTAACTCATATAATTTTTCGTTGAACAATTTTGGGTTGCCAATGATTTCCGGTTTGGCCAATTCAAAATACGGCACATAAAACTCTTCCGGTACATGCTTGATACAACCAAAATCTATCGCTACTAATTTTCCTTCTGCATCTATTAAAAAGTTGCCCGGATGCGGATCGGCGTGGACTTGTTTTAAATAATGAATTTGATACATATAAAAATCCCATAACGCCTGTCCTATTTTGTCACCTTTGGTTCTATCTTCATTGTGAGCGGTAAACTCTGATAAATGTTCGCCGTCAATCCATTCCATCGTTAAAATCTTCTCCGACGAAAACTCAGGATAATATTTCGGAAAACGTAAATTATCAATATTCTTGCACCAATCAGATACTTCGAGACTTTGTTTAAGTTCTAAGATGTAATCGGTTTCCTCTAGTAATTTGTTCTCAACTTCCTGAAAATATTTATCAGAATCTTTCCCTTTAATATTAAACATTCTGACGGCAAATGGTTTCACCAAGGCTAAATCAGAACTTATACTTTCCGCCACTCCGGGATATTGGATTTTCACAGCAAGCTTTTTTCCTTCTTTTGTTGCTTTGTGTACCTGACCGATACTCGCCGCATTCATAGCATCCGGAGTGAAAGAATCGTATAGTTCTTCAGGGTATTTCCCTAAATATTTTTTGAATGTTTTTCTAACCAAAGGTGCTGACAAAGGCGGAACCGAAAATTGAGACAGCGAAAACTTATCGACATATGCTTGTGGCATAATGCTTTTGTCCATGCTCAACATTTGGGCGACTTTCAAAGCACTTCCTTTTAAGTTTTTTAATCCGTCATAAATGTCTTCGGCATTGCTTTCGTTTAATTTATCACGGTTTAAGGTTGGATTCACCATTTTTTCGCCATAATAGGCTACATAATTTCCTCCTACTTTGATTCCGGTTTTTACTAATTGACTGGCTCGTTCTATTTTTCCGGTTGGAATTTTATCTAATGTTTTCATTTATTGCATTTTTTCTTTCCAAAGGAATTTGCCTAAATCAAACAGACTTTCCAACGGTTTAGTGTCTAATAAATCTACTACTGTATTTACGGACTTCTCAATAAATACGTCGGTTTTTTCGAATCCTTTGGAGGTATCGTCCATCCAAAATTTCAATAAGAATAAGAACTGAAGCCAAGCACCTTCAGAGAAAACGGGTTCTGTTACTTTCGCCACTTTCCCAAATGGCTCTGAAGGTTTTGACTTAATTACATCTACGATATATTGTTTAAATCGGTTTCTGAACTCTTTTAAATTTTTCAGATTTTTTAATCCTTCCTTATTTTCTTTTAGCGAAAACAAAATATAGCTTCGGTTTAACGTTAGTATTTCAAACAAAGTGAAATACAGCGTCAATAATTTATTTTTATCCGAATAGGTTTCAAAAGCTGCCTCTTTTTCAATGGATGCCACAGCATTTTCAAAAAACTTAACCCAAATGGCTTGTTTTATTGAATCGATTGAAGCAAAAAAAGAATAGAAATCACTTTCCTCAATCTTGTGCTTCTTACAAAATACAAATACATTTTTAGGTTCTTGATTATCTTCCAAAACATCATTCATGTACGATTCAATTATGTGATCGTCATTGATTGTGTTTTTCTTTGCTCTTGCGTTTTTTGTTGTGGCCATACTATTAATTTTAAATGGTATGTAAATTTACAACTGTTTAATCATTCTGTAAAATAACTAAACAAAAAGTTTTGTTAAATGTTGTTCAAAAAAAATGAAAAAAGAACGCTTTGCGATAATTAAACGTTTGATTACATGATCATTCTGCTCTAAGCTCTATAAAAATCAAACATTATTCCAAGTAACTACCTTTACATTAACTCAACATGTAAAATATTCTTTTAAAAAAACAGTGATGCAAAAAAGTTAAGACCCCAAATAATACAATAGATTGCGTGATATTTTCAATAAATAAAAAATTAACTAAAAATGTATGGTTAATTTATACATTACATAATTTTAGTTGTCATTTTATAGAATATCTTTAATGGTTAACTATTATTATCTATGTACATGAAAAAATCGATTTCTATTTTAATAATATTCTTCATTTTGATTGTTTCGAATGATATGACGGCTCAAGTGGGCATAGGAACTACAAATCCATATAGTGCCCTTGACATAACATCAACCAATAATGGATTATTGATTCCCAGAGTAGCATTAACTAACACATCAACAGTACTTCCTATTCTAACCGGTAAAGCTTCAGAACTTGTTTATAATACCGCCACTACAGGCGATGTCACTCCCGGATTTTATTACTTGAGTGCCGATACAGGTCCTTGGGTACGTTTGGCTACAACAACAGCCAATTCTTGGCTGATAACAGGAAACACCGGCATTGTTGATGGCACCAATTTTATTGGAACAGCAGCTTTAACAAACGTTGATGTTGCCTTCAGAAGAAACAATACAGCAGCCGGCAAAATAGGAACTACCAACACTTCATTTGGATTACTGGCAGCATCAAATAATGGCTCTACCCACAATACTGCTATCGGAGTGAATGCTCTTACTAACAGTACCAATGCATCGTCTTCTAATAACGTTGCGATTGGATTTGGTGCCATGGATAATTTGGGTGGCAATAACACTGCACAATGTGTTGCAGTGGGTGTAAATGCTTTTGGTTCAGCTACTACAAACAGTAATAGTGTAGCCATAGGTTACAATGCGGCTCAAGGCACTTCAACAGGAATTGACAATACCGCAATTGGTTCGGGAGCTTTGAATAATAATTCTACCGGTCAACAATCAACCGCTGTGGGCAGAAATGCTTTGTTTGGTTCTACGGGAAGTTTTAACATAGGCATAGGATATGCTGCCGGATATAACATTGGTGCCGGAACAAATAACACTTGTATTGGTTATCAATCAGATATTTCATCAGGATTAACAAATGGTACAGCCATTGGGAATGGCGCTTTATGTACCGTAAGCAATACTATGAAATTTGGAAATGCATCCGTTACAAATAATTACTTCAGTAATACGGTTAATGCTGTTACATTTACGGCGTCATCTGATTTGAGGTACAAAAAAGAGATAAGTCCCATTTCACCAAGCTTAGACATTTTAAGCAAATTACAACCTGTCAATTATTATTTTAAAACAGAAGAAGAATTAACTGCTGAAAAAATAAAATCAATTGCTTTTGGTGGAGATAAAACGCATGAAAGACAAGTTGGATTTATTGCTCAAGAAGTGGAAAAACTTGTTCCCGAGGTTGTTCATACAGATGCTGAAGGCTATAAGTCAATTGATTATTCTAAATTTTCACCTTTCATTATCAAAGCAATCCAAGAACAACAACTGCTTATTGAGCAACTTATGAAAACAAACGAAAAACTTCTCAAAGACAATCAAGAAATCTTAAAACGATTGGAAGCTTTAGAAAAAAAATAAAATAAAAAAAGCTGTCTCGAAAGAAACAGCTTTTTTATTTTATCTAAATTGACCTGGAACTATTTTCCGGCCTCTTTTTGAGCATCTTGAACCATTTTTTCATTGGCTGTAATGGCAAATTCTACACGGCGGTTTTGACTTCTGCCTTCCGGAGTATCATTAGTAGCAATAGGATCAGCAATCCCTAAACCTGTGGTAACAAATCTGGAAGACGACAATCCTTTGCTCGACAAATAAGCTTTCACTGAAGCTGCTCTTTGATCAGATAAAGTCAAGTTATATTCCGGAGTTCCTGTACTGTCTGTATAACCGTAGATTTGGATATTAGTATCCGGATACTGATTAAATACGGGAACCAATTTATCTAAATTGGCTTTTGCGGTTGAAGTCAAAGTTGATTTATTGGTATCAAAACGAACCGCATTTTCACCTAAAGTCAATTTGATTCCTTCCCCAACTCTTTCAACCTGAGCACCCGGCAATGCCGTTTCTATTTCTCTGGCCTGTTTGTCCATTTTAGTTCCGATAACACCACCGGCAACTCCACCAATAACTCCGCCTAAAACTGCTCCAAGAGCACCATTTCCACCTTTACCAATATTGTTTCCTAAAATCCCACCGATAACGGCTCCACCAACGGCTCCAATGGCAACGCCACGTTGTTGGCTACTTGTATTTTTTACGGCTTCACAACTGGTAAACAACATTGAAACCATCATTAAACTTCCTAATAATAGTGCGTTATATTTTCTCATGTCTTATTAATTTATTTTTTGAAATTGATATACTACATCGGTTAAAGTACCGCCAACATTGATTTTGTCAATCAACTGAAACGATTTATCCGTTTGGTTGGCTACTTTCAAAACGTAGCCCGATTTTACTGTTTTGGCTTTCGCTTCATCTAAAATTTTTAGTACAAACTCGCCTTCTTTGTTGATAAACCAAGAAATCGGTGTAGAATAGGTTGTGCAACTCGGACTGTTCAAAGCCATATTTCCTTTGTTACTCATAGAAACAAATTTCCATTTGCTTCCAATAAAACATTTAGAATCCGCTAAGTCAAATGAAGTTACTTTAATTACCTCAGAACCCGGATAATTAACCGAAGAAATGACCCATTCGCCTTTAATTGCCGTTTGAGATTTCGAATCTATTTTAGTGCTTGTGGCAGAATTCTTTGATTTACAAGAAAAAATCAAAATGGAAACTAAACCTAGAAAAATAATTTTTTTCATCCTTATTTTAAAATTATGAATTAATATAGACAAATATACGTCCCTTTTTGATTTTTCCCTTTACATAATTTCACTAAATGATTGTAGAATTGTTACTACGTCAATTTGTCATAAACGGTATAATTGGTATTAGTTTTGACTAATTGAATTCAAATTGTTTAATTAAATAAATCGAAATATGACAACAGGAAAAATTAATGTATCAGTAGAAAACATCTTTCCGCTAATCAAGAAGTTTTTATACAGCGACCACGAAATTTTCTTGCGTGAATTAGTCTCCAATGCTACGGATGCTACCTTAAAACTAAAACATTTAACCAGTATTGGTGAAGCCAAAGTAGAATACGGCAACCCAATTATTGAAGTTAAAATTGACAAAGAAGGCAAAAAATTACACCTCATTGACCAAGGGTTAGGAATGACAGCCGAAGAAGTGGAAAAATACATCAACCAAGTGGCGTTTTCAGGTGCTGAAGAGTTTTTAGAAAAATATAAAGACTCTGCCAAAGATTCAGGTATCATTGGTCACTTTGGTTTAGGTTTTTATTCTGCTTTTATGGTAGCCGAAAAAGTGGAAATCATCACCAAATCATACAAAGACGAACCGGCAGCGCATTGGACTTGTGATGGCAGTCCCGAATTTACTTTGGAACCGCATGACAAAACCGACAGAGGAACCGAAATCATCTTACACATCGCTGAAGATTCTTTAGAATTTTTGGAAGAGTATAAAATCAACGAGTTGTTGACTAAATATAATAAGTTCATGCCTGTGCCGATTAAATTTGGTACAAGAACTGAAAAAATTGAGCAGAAAAAAGGAGAATCTGTTGCAGAAGAAGATAAAGACAATATTTTCACTGAAGTGGAAGTGGACAACATCATCAACAACCCAAATCCGGCGTGGACCAAACAACCGGTGGATTTGACTGAGGAAGATTATAAAAATTTCTACCGCGAATTGTATCCGATGCAATTTGAGGAACCTTTGTTCAATATTCATTTGAATGTGGATTATCCTTTCAATTTGACCGGAATTTTGTATTTCCCAAAAATGTCAGCCGACTTGCAGTTGCAAAAAGACAAAATCCAATTGTACCAAAATCAGGTTTATGTAACAGACAACGTTGAAGGAATCGTTCCAGAGTTTTTAGGCATGCTAAAAGGGGTAATCGATTCTCCGGATATTCCGTTGAACGTATCGCGTTCTTATTTGCAAGCCGATGGTAATGTGAAGAAAATTTCGAATTATATCACGCGTAAAGTCGCTGATAAATTGAAATTGTTATTCAATGAAAACCGCGAAGATTTCGAGCAAAAATGGAATGACATCAAAATCGTTTTGGAATACGGTATGTTATCGGAACCAAAATTCTACGAAAAAGCCGGTGATTTTGTTTTGTATCCAACAGTAGATAACAAATATTACACTTTGGCCGAATTGAAAGAAGCCATTTCAGCGAACCATACCGATAAAAACGGCAAATTGGTTGTCTTATATACATCAAATAAAGATGCCCAACACAGCTATATTGAAATCGCCAAAGAAAAAGGTTATGAAGTAATCTTGTTAGATTCGCCAATCGTTTCGCATTTGATTCAGAAATTAGAAAGCGATAATGAAAATGTAACTTTTGTTCGAGTAGATTCTGATCACATCGACAAATTGATTCAAAAAGAAGACACGCAAATTTCTAAACTTTCAGAAGAAGAATCAACCCAATTGAAAACGGTTGTGGAAGAAATTGTACCAAAAGCCAACTATTCGGTTCAATTGGAGCCAATGGAAAGCACTGCAGCTCCATTTATCATCACCCAACCCGAGTTCATGCGAAGAATGAAAGAAATGAGTCAATCCGGTGGCGGCGGTATGTTTGGCATGGGGAATTTCCCGGAAATGTATAATTTGGTAGTAAACACCAACTCAGATTTGGCCACAACTATTTTAAACACTTCCGACAAATCGGCTCAGGAAAGTTTGGTAAAACAAGCTTTAGATTTGGCCAAGATTTCTCAAGGTTTATTAAAGGGCGAAGAATTGACGGCTTTTGTAAAGAGAAGTTTTGAGTTGATTAAGTAATTAGGCATTAGCCAAAAGGCAATAGTTAAAAAACCTGTGAGTGAAAGCTTGCAGGTTTTTTTATTGGATATATTTCCCGTACTTCGTACTTCTTAAATCAAACTTTGCACTTATCATGACACTCAACATAGAAACTCCGGCCTTATTATTTTCTGCAACCTCTTTGATTTTGCTGGCTTATACCAATAGGTTTTTGACCATTGCGCAAATTGTCCGCAGTTTGAAAAAGCACTATGACGAATCACATACCAAAAGCATTTTAATGCAAATTCGAAATCTTAACTTAAGGCTATCTTTGATTCGTTACATGCAACTTTTTGGCGTGTTGTGTCTATTTCTTTCTGTGTTTGCGATGTTGTGTTTGTTTGTAGAATGGCAAACTGCCGGGATTTATCTTTTTGCGGCGAGTTTATTGTGTTTATTGACTTCGTTGGCGATTTCATTTTGGGAAATTAGTATTTCGGTAACGGCTTTGCGTTTGCATTTGAGTGATTTGGAAGAAGAAAGTAAAAAATAAAACCGCTACAAGTTGTAACGGTTTCATCTTAACACTTTCGTCTTAATACTATTTACTTAAGTACATTTTTCTTCTCGAGTACAATTCGTAGAATTGATCATCTTTCAAGTCATCAATAAACAAGATGCTTTCTCCGGTGGATTTCATTTCCGGCCCGAGTGCTTTGTTTACATTCGGGAATTTGCTGAAAGAGAATACAGGTTGCTTAATCGCATAACCTTTCAGTTTTGGATTGAACGTAAAATCGGTTACTTTGTTCACGCCCAACATTACTTTCGTGGCATAATTCACATAAGGTTCACCATAAGCTTTCGCGATGAAAGGAACAGTGCGCGACGCTCTCGGATTGGCTTCAATGATGTAAACGATATCGTCTTTGATGGCAAATTGGATGTTGATTAAACCAACCGTTCTCAAGGCTAAAGCAATTTTCTTTGTATGGTCTTTGATTTGTTGCATTACAAATTCGCCCAAGTTAAACGGTGGCAAAGTCGCATTCGAATCGCCCGAGTGCACGCCACAAGGTTCGATATGTTCCATGATTCCGATGATGTAAACATTTTCTCCATCGCAAATCGCATCCGCTTCGGCTTCGATGGCGCCGTCTAAATAATGGTCTAAAAGCAATTTGTTGCCCGGAATATTTTTCAATAAATCGATTACGTGCTCTTCTAATTCTTGTTTGTTGATTACGATTTTCATGCCTTGTCCGCCTAATACATATGAAGGACGAACCAACAATGGGAAATCCAATACATCCGCTAAAGCTGAGGCTTGGTCTGCATTTTCGGCTATTCCGAATTGTGGGAATGGAATTTTTAATTCGGTCAACAAGTCGGAGAAACGGCCTCTGTCTTCGGCTAAATCCAAAGCATCGAAAGATGTTCCTAATATTTTAATACCGTAACGGTCTAATTTTTCAGCCAGTTTTAAGGCGGTTTGTCCACCTAACTGTACAATTACGCCTTCCGGATTTTCGTGTCGAATGATGTCGTAAATGTGTTCCCAAAATACCGGCTCGAAGTACAATTTGTCTGCCGTATCAAAATCGGTGGAAACTGTTTCCGGATTACAGTTGATCATAATGGTTTCGTAACCACATTCTTTAGCAGCTAAAACACCGTGCACACAAGAGTAATCAAACTCAATTCCTTGCCCGATTCTATTTGGTCCAGAACCTAAAACCACCACTTTCTTTTTCGGAGTGACAATGCTTTCGTTGTGAACATATCTTTCTCCGGTTGTCGTTTGAATTTCGGCTTCGAAGGTTGAATAATAGTATGGTGTCAAAGCTTTAAATTCAGCGGCACAAGTGTCTACCAATTTGTAAACTCTTTTGACATTCATTTCGTCGCGCAGCTTATAAACTTGACTTTCTAAACAACCCATCATGTGGGCGATTTGGCGGTCACCGTAGCCTTTTTGTTTTGCTTCGAGTAATAATTCTTTTGGTAAAGTCTCTACTTTGTAATTGGAGATTTCTCTTTCTAATAAGTATAACTCTTCGTACTGTTTCAAGAACCACATGTCGATTTTAGTGATTTCGTGGATTCTGCTCAATGGAATTCCCATAGCAATCGCATCATAAATCACGAAAACTCTGTCCCAACTTGCGAAAGTCAGTTTCTCGATAATTTGCTCGTAATTTTTATAACCTTTTCCGTCTGCTCCGATTCCGTTTCGCTTAATCTCTAACGACTGAGTCGCTTTGTGCAACGCTTCTTGGAACGAACGTCCGATGCCCATCACTTCTCCAACCGATTTCATTTGCAATCCTAAAGTTCGGTCTGAACCTTCGAACTTATCAAAATTCCAACGCGGGATTTTTACGATTACGTAATCTAAGGTTGGTTCGAAAAGTGCCGAAGTCGATTTGGTGATTTGGTTTTGCAATTCGTTTAGGTTGTAGCCTAAAGCCAATTTGGTGGCAATCTTCGCAATCGGATAACCGGTTGCTTTTGACGCTAAGGCTGACGAACGTGATACACGCGGATTGATTTCAATCGCTACGATATCTTCTTTTTCGTCAGGGGAAACGGCGAATTGCACATTACAACCTCCAGCAAAATTTCCGATAGAGCGCATCATTAAAATGGCATAATCACGCATTTTTTGGAAGGTCGTATCGGATAAAGTCATAGCCGGCGCAACCGTGATTGAATCTCCGGTATGGATTCCCATTGGGTCCATATTTTCGATAGAACAGATGATAACTACGTTGTCATTTTGATCGCGTAATAATTCTAATTCATATTCTTTCCAACCCATCAATGCCTTATCAATCAAGACTTCGTGAATAGGTGACATTTCTAAACCATAGGTGAGTTTATCTGCAAAATCTTCTTTTTTGTACACTATTGCTGCTCCGGTTCCGCCAAGGGTAAACGATGGTCTGATTACCAACGGAAAACCAAATTCCTGAGCAATTTCTTTTCCTCTTAGAAACGAAGTACATATTTCTGCCGGTGCAGAAGGCACATTTATTTTCTTTAAAAGTTGTTTGAATTGCTCACGGTCTTCTGTGATGTTGATAGCATTAATATCAACCCCGATTAATCTTACTCCGAAATCTTGCCAAATGCCTTTTTCATCAGCTTCTAAACAAAGATTCAAAGCGGTTTGTCCACCCATTGTTGGTAAAACAGCATCGATTTGCGGATGTTCTTTTAGAATTTGGATAATCGATTTGGTGGTTAAAGGCAATAAGTAAACATGATCGGCCATACTTGGATCTGTCATAATCGTGGCCGGATTGGAATTGATTAGGATGACTTCGATTCCTTCTTCTCTTAATGAACGAGCAGATTGAGAACCGGCGTAATCAAATTCGCAGGCTTGTCCGATTACGATTGGTCCTGAACCAATAATTAAAACCGATTTGATGGAGTTGTCTTTAGGCATTGTAGTTAGTTGTATTTTATTTAGTTGTTCTCGTATTATTCTTTTTCCGAATGTCCACCGGACATTCTCCTCTTAATATCAAATGTAAGTTGTATGTTATAAGTTGTATGTTGTTGTTTCAGTGAAACCATAGCCCCGATTGCAACGGAAATCCTTTTTGATTTTGCTTTAAAATTAAAAAGATTGGAGTGGAAAGCGGGAAATAGCTCCTAAAAATTATCAATATTTATGAACAGGTTTAAAAAAAAGCCGCTACTAATAAAAGTAACGGCTTGATATTGATTAGTAGCTAATCATTATTTTTTGTGTCTTGGTTCAGAAGATACAGTCAACTTATGTCTTCCTTTTGCTCTACGACGCGCAAGGACTTTTCTTCCATTTGCAGAAGCCATTCTGTCCATAAATCCGTGTTTATTTCTTCTTTTTCTTTTCGATGGTTGAAACGTTCTTTTGCTCATTGCTGTGTATCTTTAAAATCTTGTATTAATTTCTATGGTATACGGCTGTTTTAAAACCGAGTGCAAATATACAAACCTTTTTTTTTCTGGCAAGTAGTTTTTTAAAAATATTTTTAATTCATTTTACTACCTTTGCAACCACAAAAAAATTATAATTATGTTTCACAGATTTATTAAGTTAATTATAGCGGCTTTGATGGTCGCAGCGGGAATTTGGCAATTTACGGAAGGGAATATCGGTAACGGTATTTTCTTGATTTTATTGACCGCAATTCCTATCTTTTTATATTACAAAAACGAGTTTATCTTATTGGCTTTCTTGAAATTGAGAAAGCAGGATTTTGCCGGCGCGAAAGTTTGGCTAGACAAAATCAAAAACCCGGAAACGGCTTTGGTAAGAAAACAACAAGGTTATTACAATTATTTGCACGGATTGATGACGTCGCAGACCAATTTGCACCAATCAGAAAAATTCTTCAAAAAAGCGATTGAATTAGGATTGAGCATGGATATGGATTTGGCGGTGGCCAAATTAAACTTAGCCGGAATCGCCATGTCCAGAAGACGTAAAATGGAAGCCACGGCTTTATTAAACGAAGCGAAAAAGCTCGACAAACAAAATATGCTGAATGATCAGATTAAGATGATGAAAGAGCAGATGAAGAAAATCTAGTGTTCAGTTTACAGTGTTCAGTAAGCAGTTACATTTTAACATAAAAAAACGTCCTGAAAATCTCAGGACGTTTTTTTTATCTGATTACTGCCAACTGATCACTGATCACTCCTTTAATATCCCGCTAACGGAATTTCAATTTCGTATCTTTTCTTGGTTGGATTGACCAGCTTCTTATCTCTCAACCACGGATTGTGAATTTTTAAAATCTTATAGTTTATGCCTTGAGATTTTGCAAAACCTGTCAAATCGGTAATACTGCTATCTACTTCAATCTTTTTGGTTGGAATTGGCGCGTACAAATCGCTTGAGAAAATACTGAAACCGTATTTTGCGGGTTGTTTCATGATTTCTTTTAAGGCCAAGATTCTAAAAACATAACGAGAAGTTTCTTCGGTTAAAGCCAAGTCATAATAGTTACTGACTTTTTGTTCGTCAATTTTTTTGGTAATGCCGCTCATTCCGCCGTTGTATGATGCTGCGGCTAATGTCCAGGAACCAAATTTATCTTTGGCAACCAATAAATAACGACAAGCGGCTTCAGTTGATTTTTCTAAATGGTATCTTTCGTCTACTATATCGTTGACTTCCATTCCTTTTTCTTTGGCGGTTTCGGGCATGAATTGCCAAACACCACGTGCTCCGGCCGAAGAAACAGCATTGACCAAACCACTTTCAATTACGGCTAAATACTTGAAATCATCTGGAACACCATATTTTGCTAAAATGGGTTCAATGATTGGAAAAGCACGGTTGGCTCTTTTTATGATTAACGCTGTTGTAGCGTCAAGATTAGCATTGATGAGTAATTCTCTGTCCAAACGTTCGCGAACGTCTGTAATTTGGAGTGGTGCTTTTTCACCGGCAAAGTCAACTTCCTCAGGAAAATACATGGCTGTACCTTCGTGAACCAGCTTATCTTTATTGTCGCCGGAAATTCCAAAAACCAGAATTCCGGAAAGCAAAACAATAGTTACTACGGATAACAGGGCTTTATTCGTTTTCATATTCACTCTTTTTAATGTTGTAAAACTACAACTTTATATTGTAAAGCTACAAAAATTGCACCGTTAGGCCTTTTCTTCTATCAAAATTTTAGGCAAATTATCATTGAGCCAACGGTATTTACTGAGAATCATAATATGTGTACCGCCTTTAACAGGGATGAAATTTTTGATGTTTTTAGGTGGGAAAACCTCGTCGGCGTCGCCATGAATATGGATGATTTCTTCGTCGATTTCTATACGGTTCCAATTGATGATTTGTTCTATCGCCCAATCTAAATAACGTTTGTCGCGAACAGCCAAAAACTTTTCATACAGCGCTAATCTTTGTTTGACTATTGAAGAACCAAAGGAAAACTTGACCAACATTTCGATATTTTCAAATAATGTGGTAGGAATAAGCTTGTAAGCTTTGGTCGTTTTGGCGACTTTAAATCGCCTTGGGAATTCTGTATTCGATTTTACACTCGAAATAATGATGACTTTCTTCGGATTGAGAAATTGCTTCATCTCTTGCACTAAAACGCCTCCAAAGGAAACACCAATCAAGATTGGGTTCTTGTAAGTCACTTTTTCAGCAATTCTTTCAGCATAAGCAACTAGACTTTCTCCGACATTTGGAATCTCCCATTCGAGCAAATGCATTTCAAAAATATCTTCGGGCAATTGGATTCTTTCAAAAATCGTCGGACTGGCTGCCATACCCGGCATGAAGTAAACATGGATTTTAGACATTATTTAACTGTAAGCTCGTTAATTATTAGTAAATTTGCATAAAAATAATCCTTTTATTTCACTTGATTATGAACACAACATTAATTTCAGAAAAAATGGAAATTAAAGACAACACCTTTGCTCGACAGTTTGAAACTTTGGTGGATGGCAAATTAATTTCTGTTGAATATTCCTTTCAAGAAAAGAAAATATTCCTGACGAGAATTAATACTTTTGAGGGCTTTAATGATGAGGAGTTTATTAGTGAATTGCTAAAAAACATCATGGAAATTGCTTATGAACGCAAACTAAAAGTGGTTCCGATTTTACCCAAAATCGCGCTTTTCTTTAGAAAAAATACAACCTACAGAGATTTATTGCCGCCGGGAATCAAAATCTAACAGAGCACAACTTAAAAATAAAAAGTCGTCTTGAGAAATCAGGACGACTTTTTTTATGGATTTTATTTATATTTAACGAATGAACACTAAAGACTTCCAACAACAGATCATTGCTTTCTTCGAAAATATCGATAAATACTACGGTTCTAAAACGGAGATTACCGAAGGTTTGTGTACTGACATGGAAAATCTTGATGCAAATTTAACGACATGGAATTTATCCGAGTTTGAATTGATTCGATCTGCTTACCGAAAAAACGGCGAAAAACTAATGATGGAAGGCAGCAATATGTATTACGAAATTTCAGCCGATAGAATCATTGGGTTTGAACAAACGGGAAGAAACAAATTTGAATTCATTGAGCTATACGGGATTTCTGTTTTTAGAATCACTAAAATCAGATTTCATTATAAATATTAAGCTTCTACATTCAAAAACTCCATTCTTACACTTCCGTCTTCATCAATTCGAGACAAATTGATTTCATGCAAAGTATTCACTAATTCAGGATTCCAAGGGGTTTTTACTTTGACGTAATTTTCGGTGAAACCGTGGATGTAACCTTCTTTGTTTTCGCTTTCGAATAAAACCGTTCTGTTGGTTCCGATTTGGCTTTCATAAAAAGCACGGCGCTTTTTCACAGACAAACCTCGAAGCATTTTACTTCTTTTAGAACGCACATTGGCAGGCACAACGCCATCCATTTCGGCCGCTTCAGTATTGTCTCTTTCGGAATAGGTGAATACGTGTAAATAAGAAATATCCAATTCGTTTAAGAAATTATAAGTTTCCAAGAAATGTTCATCGGTTTCGCCCGGAAAACCAACGATTACGTCAACACCAATACAAGCATGTGGCATCACTTCACGGATTTTGGCTACTCTTTCAGTATAGACATCGCGCAAATAACGGCGTTTCATTTTCTTTAAAATATCATTGCTTCCGGATTGTAATGGAATATGGAAATGTGGTACAAAAGTGCGGCTTTTCGACACAAACTCGATAGTTTCATTTTTCAACAGATTCGGTTCGATGGAAGAAATACGCAATCTTTCGATGCCTTCTACTTCGTCTAAAGCTTTTACCAAATCTAA
Organism: Flavobacterium sp.; assembly: GCF_046296355.1. Lineage (GTDB taxonomy): Bacteria > Bacteroidota > Bacteroidia > Flavobacteriales > Flavobacteriaceae > Flavobacterium. The sequence continues at coordinate 95,598 of NZ_JBKBLM010000003.1, read as the reverse complement.
AAATGTATGCTCGTGTTTTTTGTTACCGAATTCTCCTTTGCCATAATCACCAATGTTCACACCGGTCAAAACGATTTCTTTGATGCCTTGTTGCGAAATCTCGAAGGCGTTTTTCAAAACATTTTCTAACGCATCGCTACGAGAAATGCCGCGAGCTAAAGGAATCGTGCAATATGTACATTTATAATCGCAACCGTCTTGCACCTTTAAGAATGCACGCGTTCTATCACCTATGGAATAACTGCCGACGTAAAAATCGGCTTCTTCAATTTCGCACGAATGCACTTCGCCCATATCATTTTTGGACAAATCATTGATGTAATCGGTGATTTTGAATTTTTCTGTCGCGCCCAAAACCAAATCAACACCATCAACGGCAGCTAATTCTTCCGGTTTTAATTGGGCATAACAACCAACCGCTGCAACGAACGCTTTATCGTTGAGCTTCATGGCTTTTTTTACTACTTGTTTGAATTGTTTATCGGCATTTTCGGTAACCGAACAAGTATTTATGACATAAATATCGGCTACTTCTTCAAAATCGACGCGGTCAAAACCTTCATCCTGGAAGTTTCTCGCGATGGTAGACGTTTCGGAGAAATTCAATTTGCACCCTAGAGTATAAAAGGCGACTTTTTTTCTGTTTTCCATAAGCTGTCTCAATTGATGAAATCGTTGTCAAAAAAATGAGTGGGCAAATTTAAGGAGAATAAATGGAAATAAAAAAGCCATAACTACATTCACAATTATGGCTATCTCTTGAAATTGAGCAATTTACTCTTTTCTGTATTTCTTAGTTTCTTCAAAAACGTGTTCCAAAATCTTAGCATCTTCTTCAGTGAATTCTACTTGTCTTCTTGCCATCACTATTTTAGCAGTTTGAAAAGCTTTGGAAGTCAAATAAGTCGTGAATCCTGATGCACCACCCCAAGAAAAACTCGGCACAAAATTGCGTGGAAAACCTGAGCCGAAAATATTTGCCGAAACACCAACAACGGTTCCGGTATTAAACATGGTATTGATACCACATTTGCTGTGATCGCCCATCATTAAGCCACAAAACTGCAAACCGGTTCGGGCAAAACCTTCCGTTTCATAACTCCACAAACGCACTTCTTCGTAGTTATTTTTTAAATTCGAATTGTTACTGTCGGCACCGATATTACACCATTCACCCAAAACAGCATTGCCTAAAAACCCGTCGTGACCTTTATTAGAATAACCCATCAAAACCGAATTACTCACCTCGCCACCAATGACAGAATGTGGTCCAACGGTTGTCGCGCCATAAACTTTGGAAGCCAGTTTCACCCTACCCGATTCGCACAAGGCAAATGGGCCGCGAATGACTGAACCCTCCATGATTTCTGCATTTTTTCCGATATAAATTGGACCGGTTGAAGCATTTAGAGTCACGAATTCCAGCTTTGCGCCTTCTTCAATAAAAATATTTTCTGGTGAAATTACATTGACACTTTTTGGAATCGGTTGGGAATGTCTGCCTTCGGTGATTAATTCGAAATCTTCTCGAATGGCGGCGTCATTTTTGGCAAAAATATCCCAAGTATGTTCAATTTTTAAACCTTCTTCGTTGTATTCAATAATTTCATACGAATCAAAATCGACTTCTTCTTGCGTATCATTGGTAAAAAAAGCGACTACTTCTTCGCCTTGAAAAATGGCTTGGTTTTTTTCCAAACTCTTAATCGTTTCTGCCAAAACATCATTGGGCAAAAAAGATGCGTTAATCATTACATTCTCTTCCATTTCTACCATTGGAAACTTTTCAGAAAGGTATTCTTCGGTTAAAGTTGTCGTGGTATAACCCAAATGTTTCTCCCATTTTTCACGTATGGTTAGAATACCGACACGAATATCAGCAACCGGACGTGTGAAGGTAAACGGGAGTAAAGCATTGCGAACGGTTCCGTCGAAAAGTATATAGTTCATTTTGTTTGTTATCAGTTGTGAGTCCAAAGTTTATAAAAAAAATCCGTTCGGCAAAGCCTCGGGTCAAAGTTTATTCAATAAAAAAACCACTCACTTTCGTGAATGGTCTTAATAAAATTTGAACTCTGAAACTACTATTTTGCGTGTTTCGCGTATTTAGTTTTGAATTTATCAATACGTCCTGCAGTATCGATAAGTTTAGATTTACCGGTGTAAAAAGGGTGAGAAGTTCTAGAGATCTCCATTTTGAAAACTGGGTATTCAACACCTTCGTGCGTGATAGTTTCTTTAGTTTCTACTGTTGATTTAGTGATAAAAACATCTTCGTTTGACATGTCTTTAAAAGCAACTAATCTGTAATTTTCCGGGTGGATTCCTTTTTTCATGATAAATCTTTTTATTGTTTTGAGGTAGTTCGTTTTGAAGCTTTCACTTTGAAAGGTGTAAACTGGCTACAACTTTTATTAATTTCTTTTTTAAATTGAGAGTGCAAAAATACAACTTTTTTATAAAAATCAAAGCGAAGTGTAACTTTTTTTAATTGTTTTAAACTTACTGGGAAGTAATTGCGGAATTACTATATTTGTTAATTAATTAAAACCTAAAAACCATGAATGAAATTATTAAGAAAAACGGCGTAACCTATGGAATAATCCTAGGACTTTTTTCGGTTCTTTTTACAACTGCAATTTATGTGACTGACTTACAACTATTCACTAGTTGGTGGATTGGATTAGTTTCTTTCGCTATAGCTATAACTATTGGAGTTGTCTTAGTTTCTAAAACCAAAAAACAAATGGGAACTATGACCTTCAAAGAAGGTTTCACCGTATATTTTATTGCCGCTTTAATTGGTTCATTCATCTCTCAGCTTTACAATTATATTTTATTTAATTTCATTGATGTTCAAGCTAAAGAAACCATCAAGGAAATCACGATGAAATATACATCTGACATGCTGGAAAAATTTGGAACTCCGGCCGCTGCCATTAATGAAACCATGCAAAAAATGGCTGAGACTGACAATTATTCTATTGGAAACATACTTTTCGGATTAGCAATCGTTTTAGTATTCCAAGCAATTTTTGGCCTTATTTTAGCTGCCATTTTCAAATCAAAATCGAATCAAGGATTATAGATGAATCTATCCATAATAATTCCGCTTCTTAACGAACAGGAATCTTTACCCGAATTGCACCAATGGATTGTCAAAGTCATGACAACCCACAGCTATTCCTATGAAGTTATTTTCATCGATGACGGAAGTACGGATGACTCTTGGGGAATAATTGAAAATCTTTCCAAAGAAAACCCTAATGTAAAAGGCATTCGCTTTCTGAGAAATTTTGGAAAATCACAAGCGTTACATGCCGGTTTTGCCAAAGCTCAAGGCGATGTCGTAATAACGATGGATGCCGATTTACAAGACAGTCCGGATGAAATTCCGGGTTTATATGATATGGTGACAAATCAAAACTTCGACTTGGTTTCGGGTTGGAAAAAGAAACGTTATGATTCAGTAGTATCTAAAAATTTACCTTCCAAATTATTCAATTGGGCGGCGAGAAAAACTTCCGGCGTTTATTTAAATGACTTTAATTGTGGTTTGAAAGCCTATAAAAGCGTTGTCATTAAAAACATAGAAGTTTCAGGAGAAATGCACCGCTATATTCCGGTTTTGGCCAAAAATGCCGGTTTCGGGAAAATAGGCGAAAAAGTAGTGATTCACCAAGCTCGAAAATATGGCGAATCCAAATTTGGTATGAGCCGATTTATTAATGGTTTCCTCGATTTGATTACGATTTGGTTCCTTTCTAAATATGGAAAACGTCCAATGCATTTATTCGGAGCGCTTGGTGTTATTATGTTTATCATTGGTTTTATTTCTACGTTTTTAATCATAGGCATTAAACTGATGAAACTGTTTGTATTTCATGAACCTACTATTTTGGTAGCTCAAAATCCTCTTTTCTATATTGCTTTAACCTCAATGATTATTGGTTCCCAATTGTTCTTAGCCGGATTTTTGGGCGAAATTATTCTTCGAACTAAGAATAATGAAGAGCGTTATAAAATTTCAAGCGAAGTGAATCTATAAGATTTCATTTCAACAATAAAATAATTACCATGCATATCGAACAAGCTATTTTAGACAAAGTAAACGAATGGTTGACCCCAACTTTTGACGTTGACACCCAAAACCAAATCAAAGAAATGATGACGACTTCTCCCAAAAATTTGGAGGAGAGTTTTTATAAAAACTTAGAATTCGGAACCGGTGGAATGCGAGGCATTATGGGCGTTGGCACCAATCGCATCAACAAATATACTTTGGGTAAAAACACCCAAGGCATTTCGGATTATCTAAAAAAATCCTTTCCGGGTGAAGCATTGAAAGTTGTGATTGCTTATGATTGTCGACACAATAGTGATACTTTAGGTAAAGTGGTTGCCGATGTTTTCTCGGCGAACGGCATCAAAGTGTATTTGTTTTCGGAAATGAGACCTACGCCGGAATTGTCCTTTGCCCTAAAACATTTAAAATGTCATGCCGGAATTGTACTAACCGCTTCTCACAATCCGCCTGAATACAACGGCTACAAAGTGTATTGGCAAGATGGTGGGCAATTGGTTCCGCCGCAAGATGAAGAAATTATTCAAGTCATTGAAGACTTAAAATACAGCGAAATCAAATTCGAAGCCAACAATAGTTTAATCGAATACATCGACACCGAAATTGACAATGCTTTTGTAGATTCAACTGTGGCTAATGCAAGTTTTAATACTTCTGCAAATGCAAAAGCCAATTTAAAAATCGTTTATACTTCACTTCACGGAACTTCCATCAAATCGGTACCAAGTGTTTTGGCAAAAGCCGGTTATACTGATGTGAATATCGTTCCCGAACAAGCCGAACCGAATGGTGATTTCCCAACGGTAGTTTCTCCGAATCCGGAAGAACCGGAAGCCTTGACGATGGCTTTGGCTTTAGCAGAAAAACTTCATGCCGATATCATTTTTGGAACCGATCCTGACAGCGACCGTTTAGGAGTTGCCGTTAGAGATAACAATAATAAAATGATCCTCCTCAACGGAAATCAAACGATGGTTGTGATGACCAATTATTTATTGGAACAATGGAAAAAAGCGAACAGACTTAATGGCAAACAATTCATAGGTTCGACGATAGTTTCAACGCCTATGATGTTGGAATTGGCTTCGGCTTATGGTGTGGAATGCAAAGTGGGATTAACCGGTTTTAAATGGATTGCCAAGTTTATCAAAGATTTCCCTGAGTTGCAATTTATTGGCGGTGGTGAAGAAAGTTTTGGTTATATGGTTGGCGATGCCGTTCGTGATAAAGATGCTGTGGGCGCTATTTTACTAATGTGTGAAATTGCAGCACAAGCCAAAGAAAACAACAGTTCAGTTTACCAATATTTACAGCAAATGTATGTCGATTATGGTTTCTACAAAGAATACCTGATTTCGATTACGAAAAAAGGAATTGAAGGCGCGAATGAAATCAAACAAATGATGATTGACATGCGCGACAATCCTGTGGCTGAAATCAACGGACAACGTGTGATTATGGTGGAAGATTATCAAAATTCGACCGCGAAAAATTTATTGTCCGGAGAAACGGAAAGTTTGTCTATTCCAAAATCGGATGTGTTGATTTATTATTTGGAAGACGGTTCGAAAATTTGTGCGCGTCCGAGCGGAACAGAACCGAAAATCAAGTTCTATTTCAGTGTCAATACCGCAATCGAAAACCTGGAAGAAATTCCGGTAGCTGAAGCTTATTTAGACCAAAAAATCACCACTATCATTTCTGAAATGCAGTTGAACTAATGAGTAGCATCAAAAAGATATTTCCCTTTATTCGTCCGTATAAAAAGTATGTTTACTTAAACATTTTTTTTAATGTTTTCTATGCTTTGTTTAGTGCTGTTTCCTTTGTGGCATTAATTCCGATGCTATCCGTACTTTTTAAAGAAGACAATAAAATTAAGGCTAAACCGGTTTTTGAAGGCATCGAACATTTTGGAGATTATGTGGAAAATTTTATGGGATATTATATCACGCATTTCAACGAAACCCAAGGTCCGCAATACACTTTATTAATCATGATTACTTTAATCATTACGCTGTTTTTACTAAAAAACATGTGTAATTATTGGGCAATGTATTTCATTACTTTCCTTAGAAATGGTGTACTTAGAGATATTAGAAATGCGATGTATAAAAAAACTGTGGAATTGCCTATCTCCTATTTTTCGGAAAAAAGAAAAGGCGATGTGATTTCAAGGATGACTTCGGATGTTTTGGAAATTCAGCATTCTTTTTTGTCCGTTTTAGAATTGATTGTGCGCGAACCTTTGACCATCTTATTTACTATCGGCGCCATGTTTTTCATTAGTGTCAAACTAACGCTTTTTGTATTCATTTTTATTCCGATATCGGGTTTTATTATTTCTAAAGTCGGGAAATCTCTAAAGAAAAAATCAGACAGAGCAGCGATTGAACAAGGTTATTTTTTATCCATTATAGAAGAAACTTTAGGCGGATTGAAGGTCATTAAAGGATTCAATAGCGAAAAAGTATTTCAAGGTAAATTCACCAATTCTACTGAACGATTTTTTCATTTAAACAATAAAATTCTACACCGTCAAAACCTTTCTTCACCTTTGAGTGAATTCTTGGGCATCCTTATTATTGCTGTCCTTTTGGTCTATGGCGGAAGTATGGTTTTAGTAGAAGGCACACTTTCGGGCGCCAAATTTATTGGTTATATGGGACTGGCTTATAATATTTTGACTCCGGCGAAAGCGATTTCAAAAGCCAGTTACGGTGTCAAAAAAGGTGAAGCCGCAGCCGAAAGAATTTTAGAAATATTGGAACAAGAAAATCCTATTCAAAGTAAAAAAGACGCTGTTCATAAAACCACTTTTGAAAATGGCATCACTTTAGAGAACATCAATTTCAGATACGAAGACGAAAACGTATTAAAGAATTTTTCTCTTAATGTTCCAAAAGGAAAAACCGTTGCTCTAGTTGGTCAATCCGGTTCAGGAAAAAGTACGATTGCCAATTTACTAACGCGTTTTTATGACGTAAACGAAGGCAAAATCACTATTGACAACGTCGACATAAAAGACATGGATTTACATTCACTTCGCGGATTAATGGGATTGGTTACACAAGATTCTATACTATTCAACGATACGATTAAAGCCAACATCCGTTTGGGAAAATTAAACGCTACCAATGAAGAAATCATTGAAGCCTTGAAAATTGCCAATGCTTATGAGTTTGTAAAAGATTTGCCCAATGGTATTGAAACCAATATTGGCGATAGTGGCAACAAACTTTCGGGCGGACAAAAGCAACGTTTGTCTATTGCACGTGCGGTTTTGAAAAATCCACCGATTATGATTTTGGACGAAGCGACTTCGGCTTTGGATACCGAAAGCGAAAGATTGGTACAACAAGCCTTGGAAAACATGATGCAAAACCGAACTTCGGTAGTGATTGCGCATCGTCTTTCGACTATTCAAAAAGCCGATATGATTGTGGTAATGCACAAAGGTAAAATTGTAGAGCAAGGCACACATGACGTACTTTTGGCCAAAAACGGAACTTATTCTAAATTGGTGACCTTGCAATCTTTTGAGTGATTTATGTATGTAAACAATCCAAATATCAAACTGCCTGAAGATCCCAATACCGTAGTTTGGAAATATTTGGACTTGTCTAAATTCCTTGATTTACTGCTTTCGCGAAAGTTATTTATGTCGCGTTCGGACAAATTTGAAGACCAATACGAAGGCACTTTTAGCGAACCCACTTTTGAGGAAATCAAAAAATTGTCCGAGAACAATCCGGAATTCTTAGCTTATTACAAATCACATCGCGAAAAAGTAGTCGTTAGCAGTTGGCACATCAACGAATACGAATCGTTTGCCATGTGGCAGATTTTTACCCAAAACAGCGAAGGTTTGGCGATTCAATCAACTATTGGTCGTTTGCAAAAAGCTTTAGAAGCCGAAAAAGATTTCAACCAATTCATCGGCGAAGTCAATTACATCGATTACAAAAAGGAATACATTCCGTTTGACGATATGTTTTTCCCCTTCTTGTTTAAGCGAAAAAGTTTTCAATACGAAGGCGAAGTCAGAATTATTGCCGACTTATCTGACAAAGACATTAAAATCAATGACGGTTTGAAAATTGACGTCGATATCAACCAAATGATAGAAAAAATCTACATTCATCCCAAATCAGAGAATTGGTATAAAAAGTTGGTTATCGAATTAGTTGACAAATTAGGCTTTGACTTTGAGATTGAAAAGTCTGATTTAGAAAGCGATATTCTGATTTAGATTTATTTAAGGCAAAGGTTTGATTTCCGTAGCTTTCCATTCTTTGTCCAAAAGATTGACAAAGTAATAATGAAGTGTGTCTTCTTTGTCGAATGCTCCGTTTTTATTAGTGTCTTCAATAGCTCTGAAATACAGTCTACTTCTGGATTCTACAACATTCCAATCGATTAATTCCTGAAAATCAACAGAAATTTTAGTGAAGTTTTTTCCTGAAATATCGCTCAAGTAAAGTGCTTTGATATCGTTATTGTCTAGTTTATTGTCTTTATTGGTATCCATATCCGCCAAAGAATAAGCCATCAGTTGCTTTTTAGTCTTATCTGCTGTGGATTTTAAATAAGTCGCGGTTTCTATCAAAACATTTTTATCCGTCAAGGCGTAAATGGTATCCTTCCCTATTTCCTGAAACTTTAAATTCTGCAAATAACCAGTAATTTGGTATTCGCCGTAATTGGAAACGGTGTAACCTGTATTAGAATCATAAGAAGCTTTAACTTTCTTATCGCTTGAAACTGTTCCGATTGGGAAAATCAAGTAATTTGTTCCGTCCATATTGATGGGCAAATCGGCTATTTCTATTTGGGTAGTGTCTTCGGGAACTTCCGTTTTAGGTTTGGAAGTGTCTTCGTAAATCACTTTAGGTGTAGGCGTTTCTTCTTTTTTGCAACTTGCCAAAGTCACCGCTAAAATCAAGGAAATATAGAAAGTGCAATTTTTCATCTCATATAAATTTGTCAACCAAAAATAGTGAATTATTTCTACAATTTAGCGGTCAGTTTTATATTGAAAACACGCGTAGTCATATAGTTTGGAATTCCGTATTGGTTTTTAGTATACACATCGCGCACCCAAGTATTGGTAATCGCATTTTGGTTGTTGAACAAATTAAAGATTTCAAAACCAATCGATAAGTCCTCGAATTTTTTCAGCCAATGACCTTCAGCTCTTTCGTTGTTTTTCTCAGTCAACACATACGAGAATCCCACATCGGCACGACGGTAATCACGCAAACGACTCTGGTAAGTATAAGCATCGGCATAAGAAGGCGAACCTCCGGGTAAACCGGTGTTGTAAACTAAATTCAAGTATAATTTCATGTTAGGCAAATTGGGCATATAATCCTGGAACAAGATTCCGAATTTCAATCGTTGGTCGGTCGGACGAGCAATATAACCTCTTCCGTCTTGGTTTTCTTCGGTTTTCATGTAACCAAAACTCAACCACGATTCCGTTCCCGGCACAAACTCTCCATTTAACCTTGCTTCCAATCCGTAGGCAAAAGCTTCCGCATCATTGTTGGCACGGTAGCGAATACGAACGTTTTCCAATGTATAAGTATTTACATCCGTCATCGTTTTGTAATAGGCTTCGGTAACCAATTTAAACTTGCGGTTGTTCATCATAAAATTATAGTCATTGCTTAACACAAAGTGAATCGACTGTTGGGCTTTCACATTCGGATTCACAGCACCGTTACTATCTCTTAATTCACGGTAAAATGGCGGTTGGTGGTAATATCCTGCTGCAAATTTAAACACCATATCTTTGTCCCAATCCGGTTTGAGGGCAAATTGCGCTCTCGGACTGAAAACGGTTTGGTTTTTAGCATTGGAAATACCATCGCCTGAAACCGTCCAATTGTGAAAACGTGCTCCGGCAGTAATCCAAAGCTGACTGTTGCCCAAATTAGTTTTGGTATTCCATTGGGCAAAACCTGAAAGTCTGTCAATATCAATAAAATTGGTCGCTCTCACATTTTGGTATGGCACCAACGGTCCGATATAAGGATTATACGGTTGGTCGTTCGGGAAATCAAACTCAGGCGGATTGATGGAAAAACCTGCTGAATCAATTACTTCCCACTCCACTATTCTATCGCGAATATTTTCACGAGTGTATTTAAAACCCCAATCGATTTGGTGTTTTTTATTATTGATTTGGTGCGTTCCTTTGATTTCAGCATTGATAATTAAAGCATCTAAATCGTTGCGTGCATGGTTCAACTGTGTTCCAATTCCGCGATTAAAAGTTACTTCGCCTAGAGTTTCCGAACCGATATTGGTATCGACTTCGCCTAAAAAATAAGCCGCAAAAATATCGAAGTACTCTTGCTCTTGCGTATGGTAAACGGAAGTAATCAATCGGAAATTGTTGTTGTCGTCTTTGTTGAAAGTGGTTTTAAAAGCACCAAAAAGCGTTTGGTATTTGTCTTTTTCCTGACCTTCATAAAAAACCTGAAGCGCAATTGGTTCGTCAATGGTTCCGAAATTGGTTTGGCGTGATAACGGTTGGTAATTGTATTTATTTTGCGAAACATTGCCCAAGAAACTGAAATTCCAATTATCATTTGGGCTAAAATTGACATTGGTTTGTACATCGGCAAAAGTTGGTCGGTAATTCGTTTGCGTTTCCTGACTGTTGACAAAAAGTGAATTGTCGCGGTAACGAACGCCGGTTATGGCTGACCATTTTTTGTTTTTAGAAACGCCTTCACCCGTGATACTTCCACCCAAAAAACTCGCATCAGCACTTATACTGTATTTTTTTGGTGTTCGGTAAGTGATATCTAAAACCGAAGACAATTTATCACCATATTTGGCTTGAAATCCACCCGCAGAAAAATCTACATTCTGCACCATATCGGTATTGGTAAAACTCAATCCTTCTTGTTGTCCGGAACGAACTAAAAACGGACGATAGACTTCTATTTCATTAACATAAACTAAATTTTCATCATAATTTCCGCCACGAACATTGTAGCCTGAACTCAACTCGTTATTTCCGCTGGCGCTTGGCATTAACTTTATAACACTTTCCACTCCTGGCATGGCGCTTGGATTTTTTCGGACTGTTTCAGGAGAAACCGAGACTATTCCCTGTACGCGACTTCTTCTTCCGGTTACAACTACTTCTCCCAATTGCTCTGCATCGTTCATGACTACATAAAACTCTCTTTCTTCATTCGGTTTTAATTGTAATGTTGCTGTTATTTTCTTCAAGGAGGAATGGGTAAAAACCAAAACAATTTTTTGGTTGGCCGGAACAACTATCCCATAAAAACCATTGGCATCGGTTATGGAAGATTTGGTTTGGTAGCTAACGGTTACGCCTTCAACAGGTCTGTTGTTTTCATCGAGTACGACTCCGGCGACTTTAGCCGTTTGATTTTGGGCAAAAGCGATGCTGCTGAACGCTAAAAAAAGGAGCGTAAAAAGGAATTTATTTGTTCTCAAACTATATGATTAAGGTTTTTGACTTCTGAAAAATTGTGTTTCAAAGATAGTAGAATTTCCAACATTATCGGTAACGACTATTTTTAAATCGTTTTTCCCTTCGGCTACTATACCATCCAAAAAGCGATGGATTAATTTTTTGGTTTTTGGATCATATTCTAATAAAATCCATTGACCGTTTAACTTACCTTCATAACTTTTAATACCCGATAAATCATCGGAAATAGTGAATTGTAAAGTTTCTTGCTGGCTAATCCATTGGCCACCAATTTTTTTATCGATTTTAATTTTGGGTGGCATACTGTCTTTGAACAACTTATAATCTCCCAAATATTTGGAATAAACAGTAAACGAATTTTTGTAGCGTTTAGTATTGTAATAATAGATTTTTTTGCCATCAATAGAACCGATAAACATTTTTGGTCGGTCTTTTTCCGAACTTAGACTGTCTTCAAAAGTAATGGTCATATTGGCGAAAGCCGGTTCAACATCATCGTGTAGGTGCAATAATCCGTTTTTGACTTCAAAATCCATAGAGAAATCTTTCAGAAAAGCATTGGCCGGAATAGTAACCGTAACATTTTCCACAGAGAAAATATTTTCTTTGTTGGTTTTGACCCAATATTTTGAGGTAATCGGTTCTTCATTGACTTTTACAGCCATTGGTTCAAAGGCAATAGGAATAAAAACCCTTGTGAGATTCTCACTGAAGTCGGCAATTTCTATTTTATAATTTTGATTGGCATTCGAAGTGATTGAAATAATTCCATTGTTATTTCCGGGTTGAATGATACTTAGCGGATATGGATTTTCGGCAAACAATTTCTGCACTCTTTGGCCTATTTTTTTATACCGACCATAATCAATCAACGCATTGACATATCGGGTTTCGTCAAAAGAAAAAGTATCGAAATGGTATCGAAAATCGGTTTTACCGTTTAGAAAAGTTTGCACCCTAAAAATCCCATTAGCATTCCAAGAAACATCATCATAATCGATAGTAGTAATTCCGAAACCTATTTTTCCGGAGACCATTACTTTTTCGGCGATGTAACTACCGTCTGCTTGTTGGGAAATACTCACTGCAATCGGTCTTTTGGATTGGTTCACTACCGAATTTTGACCCAAAGGATAAACCATTAAGCTATTCAAAATGGGTCTTTTACTGTCTTTCAGCAATTCATCAAATCCAAAATACATGGGGTTGATTATTTTTTCAGATTGGGTGTTGCGAATTTCAAAATGCAAATGCGGTCCGTCTGAACCTCCAGTATTTCCTGAGATAGCGATGACTTCATCTTTTTTAACCGACAAATCATTGGGAGAAAAACTCACGTCAATTTCGTACGATTTGGCTTTGTATTGTTCTCTTTTGATTAATTTTTCTACTTCTCCAAAACCCGATTGCAAATGACCGTAAACCGAAGTGTAGCCATTGGGATGATTGATGTAAATGGCTTTGCCGTAACCGTTTTCAGCAATTTTTATTCTGGAAATGTAACCATCGGCTACTGCATAAACAGGGAAACCTTCTTTCTTTTGTGTTTTAAAATCGAAGCCGGAGTGAAAATGATTCGGTCGCAATTCTCCAAAGTTCCCGGAAAGCTGCAACGGTACATCCAAAGGAGAACGAAAATAGTCCTTCGTATATTGATTTTGGCCTAAAACCAAAGCAGTATAACAACAAAACAGCCAAATAAATTTCATAAAAAAGTTGTTTTAGCTAAGGTATGAAAAAAGTGAGTTAAAATTTACAAGCGTAAAATTTATTTATAACTCCTTAAAAAACAAATTATTATAAATCCGTTTAAAATTAGCAATAAATAATTGTCAAAAATATTGTGCAAACAAAATAGAATCCTAACTTTGTAAAGTAAGTAATGAATAAAGTAATTTATGAGTGACATTGCAGAAATAATTGATTCTGTTGAAAATAGGATTGAAAAGCTTTTTATGAAAATAGACAGTTTGGAGACGAATTCTATGGCATTGAGAACAGAATTACAACAAGCTGCAAGTATGATTCAAAAGCAAACCGATGAAATTAACACCTTAAAATCGGAATGTGAATCGCTCAAAATGGCCAATTCATTATTAGGCGGTGAAGAAAATAAACGAGATACCAAGCTTAAAATAAATTCATTAATTCGAGAGATAGATTACTGTATCGCGCAGTTGTCAGACTAAAATATGGAGGATAAGCTTAAAATAAAGTTATCAATAGCCGACAGAGTTTATCCGTTAACGGTAGACCTATCGCAAGAAGAAGGGCTGAGAAGTGCTTCCAAAAAAATTGATGCAATGATTAAGCAATTCGAAGAAAACTACGCAGTTCGCGACAAGCAAGATGTATTAGCCATGTGCGCCTTACAATTTGCTTCGCAAGTAGAACAAAAGCAAGTCGACAACACCATTGATGGTACAGAAACTCTTAACAGATTGAAAAAAATTAATGATTTGTTGTTCGATTATCTCGACAAAAAATAACGTTCTTAACATAGATTACAATACCGCCTACATTAGATTTTAATTGGTAAACTCAACACTAACAAATTAGAATGAGCCAGTCATCGTTACTAAAGCACGCCACTTTTATCGTGGATCCTTGACCAACGAGTTAGCTCAAAACTTGTCCTTACGAGTTTATGCATTCACCTAATGTAGGCTTTTTTTATATATAAACACTAACAAAAACATGGAAACTATATTGATTATAATTGCGTTAATCGCAGGAATCGGCGGAGGCTTCGGAATTGCAAAATTCTTAGAAAAGAGTAACGTCTCTAACATGATTAAAAATGCTAAAAAAGAAGCTTCTTCTATCTTAAGAGATGCCAACGTTGAAGCTGAAAACATCAAGAAGGACAAGTTACTTCAAGCCAAAGAAAAGTTTTTAGAATTGAAATCGGAACACGAAAAAGAGATTCTGAACAAAGACAAAAAAATAGCAGAAGTAGAGAAAAGAACCAGAGATAAAGAATCTCAAGTATCTAGTGAGTTAGCCAAAGCCAAAAAAATCAACGACGATTACGAAGCTAAAACCAATGAGTACAACGCCAAAATTGAATTGCTTGACAAGAAGCACCAAGAATTGGAAAAACTTCACAAAAGTCAAGTAGAACAATTGGAAGTAATCTCCGGTCTATCGGCTGAAGATGCTCGTGAGCAATTGGTTGAAAGTTTAAAAGCTGAGGCTAAAACCAAAGCGATGTCGCATATTCAAGACACTATTGAAGAAGCTAAATTAACGGCACAACAAGAAGCTAAAAAAGTAATCATCAACACCATTCAACGTGTTGGAACCGAAGAAGCAGTAGAAAACTGTGTATCAGTATTCAATATAGAATCGGATGATGTAAAAGGAAGAATCATTGGTCGTGAAGGAAGAAACATCCGTGCTTTAGAAGCCGCAACCGGTGTAGAAATTATTGTTGACGATACGCCTGAAGCGATTATTTTATCGTGTTTTGACCCGGTGAGAAGAGAAATTGCCCGTTTGTCATTACACAAATTGGTGACCGATGGTAGAATTCACCCGGCAAGAATTGAAGAAGTAGTAGCTAAAACGACGAAACAAATTGATGACGAAATCATTGAAGTAGGTAAACGTACCGTAATCGACTTAGGAATTCACGGTTTACACCCCGAATTGATTAAAGTCGTTGGTAGAATGAAATACCGTTCGTCTTACGGACAAAACTTATTACAACACTCACGTGAAGTAGCCAAACTTTGTGGTATCATGGCAGCCGAATTAGGATTGAATGTAAAATTAGCCAAACGTGCCGGTTTATTACACGATATCGGAAAAGTGCCGGATACAGAAAGTGATTTGCCACACGCCTTATTAGGAATGCAATGGGCTGAGAAATTTGGCGAAAAAGAAGAAGTTTGTAACGCCATCGGAGCTCACCACGACGAGATTGAGATGAAATATTTAATCTCTCCTATTATCCAAGTGTGTGATGCTATTTCAGGTGCCAGACCAGGCGCAAGACGTCAAGTGTTGGATTCTTATATCCAAAGATTGAAAGACTTGGAAAACATTGCCTTTGGCTTTAACGGTGTGAAAAATGCATATGCTATCCAAGCCGGACGTGAATTGCGTGTGATTGTGGAAAGCGAAAAAGTAAGTGATGAAAATGCAGCCAATCTTTCGTTTGAGATTTCACAAAAAATCCAAACGGAAATGACTTATCCTGGACAAGTAAAAATCACGGTAATCAGAGAAACCAGAGCGGTGAATATCGCTAAATAATAAAGTATTACAAATTAAAAAAGGCGACCAAATGGTCGCCTTTTTTGTTATAAAAATATTGATTTAATTACTTCACTAGTCATTGGTTTGACGTAATAACTCTTTATCACACTTTTATACTCTTCAATCTTATCCGCATTAAAATAGTCGTCAGAAGAAGTAACTACATAGATGGTAATTTCATTTAGGATATGCTTTTTTATCTCATTGAATTCTTCCAAAAACTGCCAACCATCAAGCACCGGCATATTAATGTCTAACAGAATTAAATCGGGAGGATTTTCACCATTTTGAAGTTTGACTTTTAAATTATTCAAGGCTTCATGACCATTCTCAAAAAAAGAAGTGTTGGTCCGGATATTGTTTTTTTCCAGTAGCTTTTTGATGATAAAGTGGTGCACTTTGTCATCATCTACAACAAATACGTTGTTGAATTTCATTGTAAAAACAGATTTGGGGATTATTGTTTTTTGACTGAACAAAAATAGATAAAAATCCAACAAACTACTGCTTTCTCGGGTGAAATCTGTTCACGATTTGTGTTAAATGTTTTCTGTCCAAATGCACATAAATCTCCGTAGTGGTAATTGATTCATGTCCGAGCATCATTTGAATCGAGCGCAAATCTGCCCCATTTTCGAGTAAGTGCGTCGCAAAGGAATGTCTGAGTGTGTGTGGACTAATGTTTTTGGCCAAATTAATCTTTACCGCCAAGTCTTTTATAATCGTAAAAACCATAGCACGCGTTAATTGTTTTCCTCTTCGATTTAGGAATAAAGTATCCTCAAAACCTTTGGCTATGACCATATGATTTCTAATGGATTCTCGGTAGAGTTTAATATACTTTTGAGTTGATTTGGCAATGGGAACAAAGCGCTGTTTGTTGCCTTTTCCGGTGATTTTGATAAAACCTTCCTCGAAAAATAAATCGGATATCTTCAAGGTTATGATTTCAGAAACACGTAAACCACATCCGTAAAGCGTTTCGAGCATGGCTCTGTTGCGTTCGCCTTCAGGTGTTGCCAGATTTATGGCGCCAATCAAATTATCAATATCTTCTACAGAAAGTGTATCGGGTAATTTTCGACCTATTCTTGGGGCTTCAATCAATTCCATTGGATTGTCGGTGCGAAAATCTTCGAAAATCATATAGGAAAAAAAGCTTTTCAATCCGGAAATAATTCGGGCTTGTGAACGCGCATTGACTTCTTTGGAAATGGCATAAATAAATTGCTGAATAGTTTCTTCCTTTATTTTTTCAGGCGCAATACTGATGCTGTTTTCATTTAAAAAAGCACACAATCGCTCTAAATCGAATGTATAGTTAGCCACCGTGTTTTTGGACAAACCTCGCTCGATTTTTAAATAAGATTGAAAATTTTTGATATAACTGTTCCAGTTCATGCTACAAATAAACGAAATGTATGGGTATAAAAAAACCTCTCACGAAGGAGAGGTTTTAATTGTTCCAGTTATTTTAGAAAATGTAACCTAATGAGATAGAAAATACGCTATTCTTCATTTTTGTGTTGTCGCCTGGCTCTGTATCAGCTATGTTAGTAAGTCCGAAATTATATCTGGCATTTGCAAATACGACTTTAGAAAAATTATAACCTAAACCAATATTCATCCCGAAATCAATAGTTTTAAAAAATTCTTTCACATCATCGCTACCTGAACCAAATCCTACAACATCAACATCAACCTTAGCAGCAGTTAAAAAACCCAATTGTGGACCGGCTTCAAAATAAAATTTGCTCTGAGGATAATATTTAAACATTAAAGGCACGTTTAAATAAGAAAATTTTAAAGTGTTATTTGTATCGTATAAATTTCCGTCAAGATCAACAACTTGGCTATACTTTGCCCCTTGAACAGAATAAATCAACTCAGGTTGAAAAGCCATTTTTTTATTTATTTTAAATTCAGCAAAAGCACCAAAATTAAAATTCACAATTGAACTCATGCTTGGGGATGCTTCACCGGAAACATTCAAATTGGCAATGTTCAAACCACCTTTCAACCCATACTTTACATCCTGAGCTTGCAAGGCATTGAAACTGATTAGGACGACAAAGGCAACAACAAATTTTTTCATCATTTATAAGTTTAAAATTAGTACACAAAAGTAGTATTTTTATACTAGTAAAGTTTGGTTAAAACCAAAAAAAAACCTCTCACATGGAGAGGTTTTGAATTATAATCTTCTAAATTGATTAGAATCTGTATCCTAAACCGATTTGGAAAGATGTAGTGTTTAATTTGAAATCTTCAAATCCTGATCCACTAGGGAAATCGTTAAGATCAGCTAAACCTAAGTTATATCTAGCGTCAAAGAACAAACCTGATTCTAACTCATAACCCGCACCAATTCCTAAACCATAATCCATAGATTTTGTAAAATCTTTGATATCATCACCACCGGCAACAAAACCAAACTGTGGACCTGCTTGTAAATTGAAACCTTCAGCTACGTAATACTTAGCCATAATAGGAATTTTGATGAAGTTTAATGCAGCATCTTTAGCTCCTTCCATAGAGTACAATAATTCTGGTTGTACGTGGAATTTTTCAGAAACAGCGAAATCTACTAAACCACCAATGTAGAAGCTAGAAGTAGCATCTCCATCAAAGTCACCAGTGAAGTTAGAATTGATGTAACCAGCTTTAACACCAAATTTCATGTCGCTAGATCCGCCTTTAGAATCTTGTGCATTTGCAAAAGAAAAAGCAAATACAGCAGCCATAGTTAAAATAATTTTTTTCATGTTTGTTTAATTTTAAAATTAATATAAGCAAAGTTAAAAGTTTAGATTAATAGGAATAATAAGGGAAATTCGACTTATTAACAAGGTTGTTAACAACACAACATTGCAAAACAGCTGTTATACAGGTATTTAACAGAACATCGCAAAACAACCAATATTTTGCCATTGACAAAACAAAGCCGATTTCCCCACATTTTATAGCATTTAGAAAATTTATATCACCTTATACTAAAAAGAGTAAAATTCCGTTAATTTATTATAGTATTTCATTTAACTAAAAAACAATTCCTATGAAAAAAGCCGTTGTATCAATCGTTATGTTATTCATTTTCAATTTATTAAATGCTCAAACTTTAAAATTTGGTCTTAAAGCCGGTGCTAACTTCTCTAATTTGGAAGGTAATAACGTTGAAGGTTCTACTTACACCAGTTTTCATTTTGGTGCTTTGCTAGAAGTAAAACTATTGGAGAATTTATCAATTCAACCCGAACTGGTATATTCTTCTCAAGGAACCAAAATTAACGAAGCCGCATTTGATGACATCAACTATAACTATATCACAGTTCCTGTCTTGGCCAAATTTTATTTAACCAAAAACAAGTTGAGCTTTGAAGCCGGACCGCAATTTTCATTCTTGGTCAATGAAGATGTGGCAGCACAATTTGAAGGAGAAACATTTGATTTTGGCATTGCCGGTGGATTAGGCTATAACATTACAGAGCATTTCCTTCTTCAGGCAAGATATATTGCAGGATTAACAGAAGCTTCCAGAAATGCAGAGGTTACCAACAGGGTAATACAGCTATCATTAGGTTACCGATTCTAATAAAATCAAAACTTTAGTACAAAACCGTTGTCCGTTCGACAGCGGTTTTTTATTTTTACTTAAAATTCATTCTATGAAAATAGCTATCATCAATGGCCCTAATCTTAATTTGTTGGGCAAACGCGAACCGGAAGTATACGGAAACATTACTTTCGAGTCTTTTTTTGAAACCTTAAAAAGCAAATATCCTACACTAGAATTAAGCTATTTTCAAAGCAATATAGAAGGCGAATTAATTGATAAAATTCAGGAAGTTGGGTTTACTTATGATGGCATAATCCTCAATGCCGCAGCCTACACGCACACTTCTGTCGGAATTGGCGATGCTGTTAAAGCTATCATAACGCCGGTTATTGAAGTACACATTTCTAATACATTTGCTCGAGAAACTTTCCGCCATCAATCTTTTATTTCTCCAAATGCTAAAGGAATTATCATTGGTTTCGGTTTAAAAAGTTACGAATTGGCTTTGCAATCTTTTTTGTAGTTTCACAGAGATTCACAAAGAAAACGGAGATACACTGAGTAATGGAAATTAATCAACTAACAGAAAAAATTATTGGACTAGCCATTGAAGTACATAGACAACTTGGGCCTGGTTTATTGGAATCGGCATACAAGGAGTGTTTGTTTTATGAAATTAAAAAATCCGGAATCAATGCTGAATGCGAAAAAGCACTGCCATTAGTTTACAAAGAAATAAAATTAGAACAAGGCTATAGAATTGATTTATTAATTGAAAACAAATTAGTTATTGAACTCAAAACCGTAGAAGCTTTTACTGATGTACATTTTGCCCAAATATTAACCTATATGAAACTAGGAAATTATTCAACCGGATTACTTATCAACTTTAATACAAAAATGCTAAAACAAGGAATAAAAAGATTCAAAATTTAAACTCTGTGAATCTCATATATCCCTGTTAATCAATGTGTAACTAAAAAAATTTCACAGAGATTCACGGAGCAAAAAAGAGATACACTGAGAAAAATTAAAATTAATCTACTGATTGAGACAATTATTATACTCGCTATTGAAATAAACAAAAAACTTGAACAAGGATTGTTGGAATCAACTAACTAATAAAACTATAATACAAAATTGTTAAAACAAGGAATAAAAAAAGATTCAAAATTTAAACTCTGTGAATCTCTTAAGACTCTGTGAATCTCTGTGTAACAAATAAAACCATGAAAAAAAAACTACTCTCTGCCCTATTCTTATTACTTAGCACAATTGCTTTATCTCAAATTAAAGGCAAAGTCTCCGATGAAAAAGGAAATCCATTACCTTTTGTAAACATCTTTGAAGAAAACACCTATAACGGAACAACCAGTAACGACCAAGGACAATTTGAATTAAATCTCAAAACTTCCGGAAGTCACACTATTGTTTTTCAATACTTAGGTTATAAAACCATCAAAAAAACGGTTACTACAGATAAAACACCGATTGTTTTAGAGATTATTTTGGCAGAAGAAAATATCATCCTAAATGAGGTTGTGATTAATCCTAAAGACAATCCGGCCAACGAAATCATTAGAAATGCCATCAAAAACAAAAAAGAAAACTCAGCCAAAACAGCGAAATACACAGCCGATTTTTATTCAAGAGGTATTTTCAGAGTTAAAAATTTACCCAAAACAATCTTAGGACAAAAAATTGATTTCTTTGATGAAATCATTGATTCAACCAGAAGCGGGATTTTGTATTTATCCGAAACAGTCTCCAAAGTTACTTTCCAAAAACCGGATAAAATGAAAGAAGAAATTCTTGCGTCTAAAGTGAGTGGCAACGACAACGGTTTTAGTTTTAATGATGCATCATCGGCCAACTTCGATTTTTATGATAATTATTTGGAATTTGATGTCAATGTTGTCTCACCTATAGCGGATAACGCTTTCAATTACTATAAGTACCAATTTGAAGGTTCTTTCTTTACTGAAAATCGCCAACAGATTAATAAAATCAAAATCATTCCTCGCCGTGAAACCGAACCGGTAATGTCGGGCTACATTTATATTGTGGATGACACTTATGCCATTTACGCGGTTGATGTGAGTTTTACAGGAAAACAAATTCAAAATCCTGCTCTGAACACGATGGCCTTGAAACAAAGCTTCAGTTACAACAGCACTTCAAAAATATGGGCGAAAAATACGCAAACACTTGACTTTGATGCCGGCATGTTTGGAGTAAATATCTCAGGGCGATTTACCTATGTATTCTCCAATTTTGAATTTCCGGAAAAGTTTGCCAAAAAAACCTTTACTGCAGAAGTTATCCGATTTGAAGAAAATGCCAATAAGAAAGATGATGCCTTTTGGAACACCATTCGTCCTGTACCTTTAACCTCAGAAGAAACAACAGATTACCTCAAAAAAGATGCGCTTCAGGAAAAGAAAAAATCAAAAGTATATCTGGATTCTATTGATGCCAAGAAAAATAAATTTGGCTTAACTGACATTTTAAACGGTTACCGCTATTCGAATTCGTATAAAAAATGGTCCATTAATTATGATGGTCCATTGATGAATACTTCTTTCAATACTGTTCAAGGTTGGAACTCCAGTATTGGTTTGTCCTACTTCAAAAGAAACGAAGACAAAAACACTTATTATCAGTTTGGTTCCTCGTTGGCTTATGGTTTTTCAGACGAAAGGTTTAGACCAACGGCTTATTTTTCATCAAAATTGAGTAACAAATCCAAATCCTATCTTTCTGTTTTTGGTGGAAATGCTGTGAATCAGTTCAACCGAGAAGAGCCGATTTCAAAATTAATCAACACCGTAAGTACTTTATTTTTCAAAGACAATTATATGAAATTGTATGAGAAGAATTATATAGCAGCCAATTTTTCAAGAGAAATGTTCAATGGTTTAAACATGAGTTTGGGACTAGAATATTCCGAAAGAAAACCGATTTTCAACTCTACAGATTATACTTTTATTAAAAATGATGATTTGTATACTTCTAATAATCCATTGCTGCCATTTGATTACACCACATCGGCAATTGACCGACATAACTTGGTTAAATTGAATGTGGGTGCCCGAATTAAATTTGGCCAAGAATACATTACTCGTCCCGACGGGAAATACAATCTCGGCAATAACAAATACCCGACTCTTTCCCTAAACTATGAAAAAGGATTCGGCGGCAGTGAGGACAATTACAATTATGATAAAATTTCGGCCAGAGTAAACTATGATGTAACGCTCGGAAATAAAGGCGAGATTGCCATTAACAGTAAAGCCGGAAAGTTCTTCAATGCGGAAGGCATCTCGTTTGTAGATTACAACCACTTTAACGGCAACCAAACGCATGTGGTTTTTGGCAGTTCGTACACCAACCAATTCAACTTTTTACCATACTACTTAGCCAGCACCAACGACAGCTATTTTGAAACGCATATGGAATACAATGACAAAGGATTTATCATGAATAAAATTCCGTTGCTGAACAAATTGCAATCCAAATTAGTTTTAGGTTTTAAAAACTTAGCCGTTCCCGATAGAAATCCGTACCAGGAATTC
This sequence comes from Flavobacterium sp., assembly GCF_046296355.1. Taxonomy (GTDB): domain Bacteria; phylum Bacteroidota; class Bacteroidia; order Flavobacteriales; family Flavobacteriaceae; genus Flavobacterium. Next base: position 72,637 of record NZ_JBKBLM010000003.1, on the reverse strand, counting down.
TCAGCAGGTTTGAGTAATTTAGGCTTTGGTAAATTCAGAATTTTAAGAATCGATTACGTTCGTACTTATCAAAATGGGTATCAAGGCGATGGCGTGATGTTTGGTTTGAATTTCTAAGCCAGAAAAACATCATAACCAAAACGGAGTAACGTCAATATCACTACAAAAAGGAAAAACTTTCTAATAAAAGTATTTCCTTTTTTTATAGCCAATTTGGCGCCAATAAATCCACCCAAAGCATTTGAAAAAGCCATCGGAATCGCAAAGGCCCAAATGATTTTGCCTTTCAATACAAACAGACAAATCGAACCAAAGTTGGTCGCAAGATTGACCATTTTAGCATTCGCGGAAGCGTGTAAAAAATCAAAACCTAAAATTGACACAAAACCTAAAACCAAAAAACTTCCGGTTCCTGGACCAATAAATCCGTCATAGAAACCAACCAAAATACTAATGATAACGGCATAAATGATTTGTTTTTTGGTCGAATGGTCTTTCTCTTGGTGTTGCCCGAAGTTTTTCTTTTTAAAAGTATAAATCGCTAAACCGATTAGAATAAAAAACAACAAGGGCTTCATGAAATCATTACTGACCACATTCAACAGCGCCGAACCACAAAAAGCCGAACAAAAAGCCAAAACTGCCATAATACCAAGCAACTTCCAGTTCATATCGACTTTCTTCAAATACTGAAAAGCCGCAAAACTGGTTCCGCTAAATGCCGGGATTTTGAGCGAACCAATAATACTCGCTACTGATAAATTCGGCATCAAGATCATCGCGACCGGAGTTTGAATTAAACCGCCGCCGCCAACAATAGCATCGACAAAACCGGCGAAGAAAGAAGCAATACAAAGCAATACAATGATGTAGTTTTCCATGTTTTAAATTTAAAATCCCAATTCACATTTGCAAATTGGGATTCTGTTATTTTTTATACGGTATATATTCGTCTTTCCATTCCATCCAAATGATTCCTTGAAATTTCCCATCGGGTCTGAGCCAAATCCTAATTTCATTTACAAAATCATTTCGCTCAAAATTACCTTTGTATCGGTATATTTTTGAACTCCCGGTAAAGGTATCATCAATAACCTCAATCAATGTCATATCGATGAACTTTCCATTTCTTTTATCCAACACATCGCAGGCATGCTGCATTTCTGCTAATGAAAGCGTGGCCAAACCTTTGGTAACTTCTCTTTCGGACAACTGAACAAACTGTCTTGTTTTACAGGTTTCCAGTAATCTTTTTCCAAAATCATAAACCTTTGCTTTCTCTTTTTCAGAAATTGAACTGATGTCAGCCCTGCGGTAAGTCGTTTTACACGACATTAGCAGTAACAACAAGCAAAAGCTTAGGATTCTCATGAATTATACTCTTACGATATTGGCTCCAAGCGCTCTAAGTCTTTCGTCAATTCTTTCGTAACCTCTATCGATTTGCTCGATGTTTTGAATAGTCGAAGTTCCTTTGGCGGAAAGCGCTGCAATCAACAACGAAATTCCCGCACGAATATCAGGCGAAGACATCGTCGTTGCTTTGAGTTGTGATTGGAAATTGTGTCCCATAACTACGGCTCTGTGCGGATCGCACAACATAATTTTGGCACCCATATCAATCAATTTGTCCACGAAGAACAAACGGCTTTCAAACATTTTTTGGTGAATCAAAACATCTCCATTAGCTTGCGTTGCTACTACCAAAACGATACTCAATAAGTCTGGTGTAAATCCAGGCCACGGTGCATCTGCAATCGTTAAAATAGAACCATCAATATCAGTTTTCACAGTATATCCTTTCTTATGAGCCGGAATATAAATATCGTCTCCTTTTTTCTCTAACGTGATGCCCAGTTTTCTGAACACACTTGGAATAACCCCTAAGTTTTCCCAACTCACATTTTTTATGGTAATCTCACTACGCGTCATGGCTGCTAATCCAATCCATGAACCGATTTCAATCATGTCGGGAAGGATTCTGTGTTCACAACCGCCTAATTTTTCAACACCTTCAATAGTCAATAAGTTAGAACCAACACCGGTGATTTTCGCACCCATCGAGTTCAACATTTTACACAATTGTTGCAAATAAGGCTCACAAGCTGCGTTGTAAATCGTGGTTGTTCCTTCGGCTAAAACGGCTGCCATTACGATATTCGCTGTACCGGTTACTGAAGCTTCGTCCAATAACATGTGTGCGCCTTTCAAACGGGTTTTGGTTTCCACACCATAGAAATGGTCTTCTCTTTCGTAACGGAATTTGGCTCCAAGATTAATAAACCCTTCAAAGTGCGTATCCAAACGACGACGACCAATTTTATCGCCACCCGGTTTTGGAATATAGCCACAACCAAAGCGAGCTAAAAGTGGCCCAACAATCATAATCGAACCTCTTAAACTGCCGCCTTCTTTTTTGAAAGCTTCCGTTTTTAAATAATCAATATTAACTTCATCGGCTTGAAAAGTGTAATCGCCAACCCCGTTTTTTTGAATTTTAACCCCTAAATTTCCGAGTAAAACTATTAGTTTATTAACATCAATAATATCCGGAATATTGGTAATTCTAACTTTTTCTGAGGTTAATAGTGCCGGACACAAAACTTGCAACGCTTCATTTTTTGCCCCTTGTGGTTGGACATCTCCTTTAAGTGAAATTCCACCTTCAATTTTAAAAGTTCCCATATGTATTTTTAAGGTTCTGAGGCTCTAAGGCGCTAAGGTTCTGAGGTCTTAGTACCTTAGAACCTTAGCGCCTTAGCACCTTTATTTCTGATTGTTATTATTCTTCTTCTGAAACGGTTTCTTCCCGTTATTACTTTTAATCTTTGCGTTTTGAGGCGGCATGTTTTTGTTCGACATCTTTTTATTAGTACGCATCAAATCATTGGTATTCAACAATTCTTCGCTGCTTTGCAATAAGTTTAAAGTGCCTTCGGACAATTCATATAAATGCTCAAAAATCACCGTATCGGTAACAGTGTCTTTGTTCCAACTCAAATAAGATTTCTTCATGTGGTTGGCAATGACTTTCACCAAAGCATTTTTCATTTCGCCTTCCTCCCAACTGTTGGCCACATCAATCATGTACTTGATGTTGTTACCATAAAAACGGTATTTCGGATTTTTTTGTGGGTAAGGCAATCTTTCCGGTTTAAGATGAATTACATCTTTGGTCGGAATTGGGTATGGCGAATCAACATCTAATCTAAAATCAGACATGATAAAAATCTGATCCCATAATTTATGTTGAAAATCGGGTACATCACGCAAGTGCGGATTCAAACTTCCCATCACCTGAATGATATATTTCGCTGCTTTGTTGCGCTCTTCCCTATCGGCGATTTCAGTGGCTTGGTCAATCAATTTTTGCAAATGACGACCATATTCCGGAATGAGCAAATGCGGTCTTTCGGCATTGTATTCCAAATGGTGAACGACATCATTGGCATTCTCTTTTATATATTTTTCCGCCATCATAATGAAATTATTCCTTCTATATTAGAAACTTCGATGTATTTTTCGACCACGCTTTCCGGACTTTCCATCATCACATTTACCGAAAGACTGGTGTATTTTCCCGTTTTAGATTGGGTAGTTTGAATTACGGCACCCAAATTATCAAAAGCATTCTCCACTTCTTCAATCTTTTTTGGGTCTGTTGGCACAATAAATTTATACAAATATTCTGTCGGCCATGTTGAAGTATTGTTCAACTCTTCTCGCAATCGGGTATAAAATTCTTGGGTTTTCTTATCCATTAATCAAAAAATAAAAGCAAATATACAGTATTGATTTCAGATTTTACAGAAGAATTCCATCGGTTTCATTTATTTTTTTGAGCGAAGGGTTCGGGTTGATTTGCCAGCCGTTTTCCTGCTGTCCGCTTTTACACGGTAACCGCTCCCATCAGGGCTAAAAAGGAAACTATTCGCACTTTTGGCAACGACCGAAATAAAAACCAAAATCCTTTTCGGTATTCTAATTTGTTTCGATAAATTTGCCCCTTATTTCCAAAAATTTTGAAAAAGGAACTCATAGTCATAACCGGCGGTCCGGGTACGGGGAAAACCACCATCATCGATACATTCATCGAACAAGGTTATGCATGTTTTCCTGAAATTTCAAGACAGGTTACTTTGGAAGCCAAAAAACAAGGTATCGAACAATTGTTCTTAGAAAAACCTCTCCTTTTCAGCGAATTATTGCTCGAAGGCAGAAGAAAACAACACCAGCAAGCCACAGAAGACGTAGCCGATTTGGTTTTTTTAGACCGAGGCATACCAGATATTTTAGCTTACATGCATTATATCGGCGACAGTTATCCGGCGTTTTTTGACCACGCCTGCAGAGAACACCAATATTCCAAAATTTTCGTCCTTCCACCTTGGGAAGAAATCTACAAAAGTGATGAAGCGCGTTACGAAAACTTCGAGCAAGCCAAACTCATCTTCGACCATTTGATAGAAACCTATGAAAAATACGGTTACGAATTGATTCAAGTTCCTTGTGGCACTGTGGAAGAGCGCATTCAGTTTATCTTGAGCCAGCTTGCTTAAAAAGGTTGTAGGTTATAAGTTATAAGTTGTAGATTAAAAAAATTAAGTAGCTTTGATAAAACATACAACTTACAACATAGAACATACAACAAAAAAATGTCTAAACCCTCAGAAATCCTAACCAAATACTGGAAACACGATGCTTTTCGCGAGCCGCAGGAAGCCATAATTGATTCCGTTTTGGAAGGCAAAGACACTTTTGCGTTGATGCCAACCGGTGGTGGAAAATCGATTTGTTTTCAAGTTCCGGGCATGATGATGGAAGGCATTTGCTTGGTGATTTCTCCGCTCATTGCTTTGATGCGGGACCAAGTACAAAATTTACAAAACAAAGGCATTAAAGCCATCGCTTTGACCGGAGGCATTCGACAAGACGAAATCATAGATTTATTGGACAATTGTCAATTTGGAAATTACAAGTTCCTTTATTTATCACCGGAACGTTTGCAAAACGACTGGATTTTGGAACGGATTAAAAATCTCCCGATAAACCTTATAGCCATTGACGAAGCGCATTGTGTCTCGCAATGGGGACATGATTTCCGTCCGGCCTATTTGAAGATTGTGCAGCTAAAAGAATTCTTCCCGAAAGTGCCTTTTTTGGCGCTAACGGCTTCGGCTACACCACGCGTTAAGGAAGATATTATTACGCAATTAAAACTCGATAATCCTCAGATTTTCACCAAATCATTTTATCGGGACAACATCGCTTACATGGTTTTTGAAACCGAAGACAAGTTGCATTTGCTGCAACAAATATTACATAAAAACCCGCAACCGTCTATTATTTATGTAACCAATAGAAAAGCTTGTTCTGAAACCGTTCATCAGTTGGAAAGCCTTGGTTTTACCGCTACATTTTATCACGGCGGATTATCATCGAAAGACAAAGAAAAGCACATGCAACTTTGGATGGACGAAAAAGTTCAGGTAATGGTTGCCACGAATGCTTTCGGAATGGGCATTGATAAAGCGAATGTGAAAACGATCATTCATTTGCATTTGCCTCAAAATTTAGAAAACTACTACCAAGAATCGGGTCGTGCCGGTCGGAATGGCGACAAAGCATTTGCCGTTTTACTAAATAATCCATCCGATATTTTACACGCCGAAGCACAATTCATCAGCGTTTTGCCGGACAAAGCTTTTTTGAATTTGGTGTTTGCCAAATTGTGTACTTATTTCCAGATTGCTTACGGCGAAGGCATTGACGAGCAGTTTAGTTTTAACCTGAATCACTTTTGTACCAAATACAGTTTCCCAACATTGAAAACCTATAATGCGTTGCAGTTTATAGACCGACAAGGCATCATCACTTTATCACAGGAATTCTCGGAGAAAATCACTTTGCAATTTATTATTCCGTCCAAAGAAGTGATTCACTATATGAGTTTGAACCCGAATGACGAGGAAATTCTATTAACCATGTTGCGTACTTATCCCGGCATTTATGACATGCAAACAGCTTTTAATTTGGCCTTGATTGCCAAAAAATCTAATCATACCGAGAACGCTGTGCTTTCGCTTTTGCAAAAATTAAAAGAAAAAGACATCATCGAAATGATGGCGAAAAACAATGACGCGACGATAACTTTAAATGAAGTACGCGAAGACGATAGAACGATCAATCGGGTTTCGAAATATTTGGAAGCGCAGAACAAATTAAAAACCGAACAACTTCAAGCCGTTTTACAATATAGTAAGGACAACAAAACCTGCAAGAGTAAATTATTAATGCAATATTTTGGCGAAAGCCAAAAAGACGATTGTGGCATTTGCTCCTATTGTATTGCCAAAAACAAAAAGAAACAAAACCCGGTTACTGTTTCCGAGAAGATTGTGGAATTATTGAAAATGCAGGATTTCAATTCGAGAGATATTCAAAAGTTGACCAAATTTCCGAAAGACGATGTTATCTTTGCGTTGCAAAAGCTGTTGGAAGAAGAAACCATTAGCATCAATTCGAATAATTTATATTCCTTAAAATAAGCATGGAAAAGTTACGCATCGTTTTTATGGGAACGCCTGAGTTTGCCGTTGGCATTTTGGACACCATTATCAAAAACAATTACGAAGTCGTTGGTGTCATTACCGCAGTCGATAAACCTGCGGGTCGTGGCCAAAAGCTGAAATATTCTGCGGTGAAGGAATATGCTTTGAAACACAATTTAAAACTATTGCAACCATCCAATTTAAAAGACGAAACTTTTTTGGCGGAATTGCAAAGTTTGAATGCTAATTTGCAAGTCGTTGTTGCTTTCAGAATGTTGCCGGAAGTCGTTTGGCGCATGCCAAAATTGGGAACGTTTAATCTTCACGCTTCTTTGTTGCCTAATTACCGTGGCGCAGCACCAATTAACTGGGCGATTATTAATGGGGAAACCAAAACCGGTGTGACTACTTTCTTTATTGATGATAAAATTGATACCGGTGCGATGATATTGAGTAAAGAAATCGGAATCAGCGCTGAAGAAAACGCAGGCGAACTCCATGACCGATTAATGACAGTAGGAAGTTCTGCAGTTGTTGAAACTTTGGCCTTAATAGAAAAAGGTGATGTCACCACAACTATTCAAATAGACCATTCAGACATCAAAACGGCGTACAAACTCAATCGTGAAAACTGCAAGGTAGATTGGACTATATCGGCGGCTGAAATTCACAATTTAATTCGCGGATTATCTCCTTATCCTTCTGCATGGTGTTTTTTTAAAGACAATGGTGAAGAATGGAATGTGAAACTGTATGAGGTAAAATTGATTTTGGAACAACATCATTTTAATATTGGTCAAATTATCACTACCAAAAAAGAAATTAAAGTCGCTGTAAAAGATGGTTTTATTCAAATCCTAAGTTTACAGTTGCCCGGAAAGAAAAAAATGCAGGCTTACGAGCTATTAAATGGGGTTACCTTTTCCGAAAGAGCGCAAGCAGAATAAGGTCTCAAGCGTTTTTTTAGTTAAAAAATCGACGAAAGACCGAGGTTTATCAACAAAAGCCCGAAGTTATCAACAAATGCTTGAAAAAAACGCCAAAACGCTTGTGTGGTAAGGAATTCCTATTAAATTTGTTATCATTAACAAAATGTTTAACCAACAATTAATAACTAACATTATGAACAAATCAGAATTAATCGATGCAATTGCAGCTGACGCTGGAATCACAAAAGCTGCTGCAAAATTAGCTTTAGAATCATTTTTAGGAAATGTAGGTGGTACTTTGAAAAAAGGTGGAAGAGTATCTTTAGTAGGATTCGGTTCTTGGTCAGTATCTAAAAGAGCTGCAAGAGACGGAAGAAATCCTCAAACAGGAAAAACTATCAAAATTGCTGCTAAAAATGTAGTTAAATTCAAAGCTGGTGCTGAATTAGACGGAGCAGTAAACTAATTAATTAGTTCTTCTGATATACAAAAACCATCCTGATAAAACGGGGTGGTTTTTTTGTTTTTACCAAAATCATTTGGTTATCTGAATTTTTTTTCCCAACTTTAATAAAAATTAGTTGTAAATGATCTCAGAAAAATTACAAAAAGGTCAATTATTAATAGCAGAACCATCTATTATAGGTGATTTGTCTTTTAACAGATCTGTAATTTTATTGGCCGACCACAATGAGGAAGGTTCTGTTGGGTTCATTTTGAACAAACCTTTGAAATACACCATCAAGGATTTGCTTCCGGAAATTGACGCTAAGTATAAAATCTACAATGGCGGTCCGGTGGAACAAGACAATTTATACTTCATTCATAATGTCCCTCACTTGATTCCGAATAGTATTGAGATTTCTAATGGTATTTTTTGGGGTGGTGATTTTGAATTGACCAAAGACTTAATCAACAAAGGACTGCTGAAAAAGAAAAACATTCGTTTCTTTTTGGGTTATACCGGTTGGGATTCTGAGCAATTGGAGACCGAAATGCAATCGAGCTCGTGGATATTGACTAAAAATGTTTACGAAAACAAAATTTTAGGCAAGGCTTCTGTTCACTTTTGGAAAGAAAAAATCATTGAATTAGGCGGTGAATACCTTATTTGGTCTAACGCGCCCGAAAATCCTATCTTAAACTAAACTTCAATCGACTGATTTAGTTTTGCCAACAATTCCCTAGACAATCTTGTCTCAAATTCTTTTTTGCGGTATTTAGTTATTGGTTGGATGCCAAGAATCACATTCGTAATAAATAATTCATCGGCTTTTTGCAAATCAAAAGGGGAGATTTCTTTTTCTATTATTTCAATATTGTCAAGTTCTTTGGCCAATTTTAAGATTTGCTTGCGCATGATTCCGTTCAAACAACCTTCTGTGATTGGCGGCGTTATCAGTAGATTATTAAGCAACATAAATAGATTACCATTGGTCGCTTCGATCACATTTTTGTCTTCGTTAATTAACAAACAGGAATCTAATTGGTTTTCTTGGGCAAAAATACTGGCGGTGATTTGAATGATTTTATTGTTGCTTTTAAGTGTCGAAAGCAATTGTTTGGTGACAGCAAAATCTTTATACAAATCAACTTCAAAAACTTCCTTGCTGATAGAATATGATTTATCACTTAAAGCATTAGCCTGAATAACAAAGGAAACCGAATGGTCTGTTGGAGAATAAAAACCGCCTTCATTTCTGAAAACAGTCAATCTTACCCGAGCAGCATTGTTTACATTTTGTTGGTTTACCAATGCTAAAATTTGATTTTCGAGATACTCTAAAGTAAATGACATTGGTATTTTCATTCTGATGATTCGCATCGAGGCTAATAATCTGAAATAATGGTCTTCGAAAAATAAAATTTTATTATCAACTACTTTTAAAGTCTCAAAAATACCATCGCCATAGAGAAATGAACGATTAGAAACCGTTAATTGCAATTCAGAATCCAGAATATCACCGTTAAAATTTACCATAAAAAAGTCCCGTTTTTAGCGGGACAAATATACTGTAATAAAAATATTTATATCGAACCTATTACGTGTTTTAAGTCGGAAACTTGATTTTCCCACAAAAGTTTAGATTCTTCTAATTCGTCTTCAATAGCGTAATCTACTACCATTAAAGAGACGTCTTTGGTAATTTCATCTTCTAAAATCCTCAATTCAAAGTAGTACTCTGTATCCTTTTTATTGTCGTCAACCCATTTAAACTTGACTTTCTCGCCGGTCTTTTTGGAAGCAAGCCTTGCATTTTCCTCAGCACCATCCCAAATAAAGGTAAAAAATTCTCCTCTGGAATTTACATTATCAGCAAACCATTCTTGTAACCCTGAAGGAGTTGAAATATATTGATACAATAATTGAGGCGAAGAATTCAACGGAAACTCTAGCTCATAACGTATTTTACTATCCATGATGCAACAAATTTTTTGGAAATATATAGAATATAAAATCAAAAAAAAAACGTTTTTCGAAAATAAAAAAAATAACCATTATATGTTTGTAGCCAATAATTTTAATTTTATATTTGCACCCGCATTCAGGGAATGCTTCTTAATGGCGAGGTAGCTCAGTCGGTTAGAGCGCAGGATTCATAACCCTGAGGTCACGGGTTCAACTCCCGTCCTCGCTACCAAAAAAAAGGCTTGGAAATTACCGGGCCTTTTTTTATTTCTACAACATTCTTTTACTTCCTTTTTTTACACAATTCTTCTAAAAAATCAACTAAAGCGCGATGCAATTTTAAATTTACAAATAATATTTTTTGTAAGTATTTTACTTTTTATATTTTAATTTTTATGCATTTTATCGATTATTTAATACTTTTTATCGATTTATATAAACTCTTTTATAGTTTTGAAATGTCAAATAAAACGATGGAGCTTAGTCTTCAACATAATTAATCATTAACTAAACCCCAAAAGTTATGAAAAACACATTACTTAACCTAGAGAGAAATTATTTCCTTTTAATTACGTTGATAATAACGTCAGTTTCGTATGGTCAAGACCAATATGATTCAAATGGAAATATCATTTGGAATGCGACTGCAAACAGCGGTTACAACAACAATATCGATTTAATCGGTAGAGATGACAACTTAAGTTTGAACAAAAAACAGAATACTGATGTGGGTCCAACTCCGTTTGTAGTTATTGGATTAGGTAACATTGCTGCTTCGAATGCTGCAAATCCGAATACTTTCAGTGCTGATAGAAATTATCTCGTTTGGGGTGATAACAACAGCGATATGAATGATTCCAATAGTGATGTAACATTAAGTTTTGGCGGTACTTCAGGTATTTCAACATCTGTAGATCTTCCTAACAGAAGATGGAAAATTGTAGAATCCGGTGGTGATGTCGGAAAAATAAAAGTATCAATTCCTTCCTCAGGAATGGCAGGAATGCCTGCATTATCAGGCAATGATGCTTATGTGATGATTATTGCAAGCGATGCCGGATTTACTTCCAATGTTGAAACGGTGTTCTTAACTGCCAACGGAACTAATCTAGAGGCTGACTTTGACTTTGACGGAACCAAGTATTTTACTTTTGGCATAACACATCAAACTAATTCTTCTAGACATGCTTCTTTTGACGGTATGGACGAGTTAATAAAATTTGAGGCTGTAAACAACTTAGCTAGTGCTTTTACTATGATGTTTTGGGTTAGACCTACAGGACAAAATGCCTTAATCAATGACAGAACAATTGCCTCAAAATACGATGGTACATCGGGATACAGAGTATATTTATCTACTGACAACAAACTAAATGTGTCATGGACTGGCGGAACTACAATGACTTCATCAACCGTATTGCCTAGTTCGATTTGGCATAATATTGCTATCGTATATTCAAGTGGCTCAACAAAATTATACATTGATGGTGTTCTGGATTCTACAGTTGCGTCATCGGCTCCGACTGCAAACACAAATACTTTTTCTATTGGAGCAGAATTCAGAAACAAATCAGACATCAGAAATTATTTTGCCGGTGATATCGATGAATTCAGATTATGGGACAAAAATTTAAGCCTAACTAATATTAAATTTATAATTAATCAAGAAATACTTCAAAGCGGGACAGGTATAAAAGGAGCTATCATTCCTGAGACCATAACCAAAAATGATATCCAAACATTAAAATGGGCAAATCTTGTGGCTTATTATTCTATGAATTCATTCATTGGAACACACGTTGATGATGACTCTGCTAACAACAACAGAGGTAATTTATTTAACCTAAACAAAGTTACTGTGGCCAATCAAACTGCCCCAATGCCTTATAATACAGTAATTGAAGGACAATGGTCAAATTCTAGTACTTGGTTGAATGGTTCTATACAAGCCATTCCAAATGGTGTTTCTATAGTTAACAATACAACACCAATCAATTGGAATATTGTTAGAACCAGCCATAATGTATTTTCAACTACCAATAAAATGTTACTTGGCTTATTGGTTTCCAATAATACTTTGACTGCAAATAACGATACCAAAATTGAAATTTCTCACTACTTGAAATTAGACGGTAAAATTGATTTAGCCGGAAAATCACAATTAGTTCAGCCAATTAACAGTGATTTAGATGTTACTAGTTCCGGTACAATTGAAAGAGATCAACAAGGACAATCAAATATTTATAATTATAATTATTGGTCATCTCCTGTAAGTTCAATAAATAGTTCAACAATCAATCACGGATTTACTGTAGCTGATGTGATGAAAGACGGAACGACCTCAACCCCACAAAATATAACTTGGTCAGCCGGAATTGACGGTGCTCCTACAAGCCCAATAACATTGGCAAGCTATTGGATATTCAATTTCCAAGAATTAGGAGATGGTTTTGCCAATTGGGGTGCAGTAGGTCAAAACGGAGCATTATTGACAGGTCAAGGCTTCACTTTAAAAGGCTCTGGTACTGCCGCAGCTAAACAAAACTATACTTTTGTAGGTAAACCAAATAATGGAACTATTACCTCAACCGTGTCTTCAGGAAATTTAAATCTTTGTGGAAACCCTTACCCTTCCGCAATTGATGCCAATAAATTTATTGATGACAATGCTGCAAGCATAACGGGAACTTTATACTTTTGGGAACATTACAGCACTAACACTTCACACAATACGATACAATACCAAGGTGGTTATGCAACTTACACCAAAACAGGAGGAACTGCACCGGTAGCACCATCAGGAGTGAGCGGATTAGGAACCAGTGCAAAAAAGCCAAAAAGATTTATTCCTGTTGGACAAGGATTCTTTGTTACAGGATCTCCTGCAGGCGGAACTATAACTTATAAAAATAGTCAACGACGCTTTGTTAAAGAAGAAAATACAGCCTCTTATACCTTATTCAGAACCAACAATTCAAATGTTGAGAATAGCGATTCTGATGATGAAATTGAAGAAGAACAATTCACAAAGTTAAGCCTGGGATTCGATTCTGCTAATAATTACCACAGACAAATTTTGCTTGGCTTTATGAATGAAAATGCAACAGCAGGATTTGATATAGGATATGATGGATTAAGCATTGAATCATTAACAAATGACATGTATTTTATCAATGAAGGTACTAGATTGAATATTCAAGGTGACAGTTATTTTAATGTTAATAATATTTATCCGCTTGGTGTGAAAAATGCAGTGACCGGAAATGTAAAATTCAGCGTTGATAACAAAGAATTTATGGATGAAAATCAGGATATCTACATTTATGACAGTGTAACAGATGAATACCACAACATCAAGTCAGAAAGTTTTGAAATCAATTTACCAGCCGGAACAAATGATACCAGATTCTCATTAAGATTCAATGATGCTAGTGCGCTTGGGACTAACCAAAACGAATTACAAAACGGCATTTCTGTTGTTCATTCTCAATCTGATGAAATGATTGTTATCAAAAATGAGTTACAAGAAGTTAATATTGACTCTGTTGTACTTTTCAATTTGATGGGTCAAACAGTTAACACGTGGACATTGGACAACCAAAATCAGAATGACATACAATTATCGGTAAATAATTTTACCAGTGGCGCTTACATTGTTAAAGTGAATACTGATAAAGGTAGTACCAGTAAAAAATTCATAATTAAATAATCTTAATATTTTCCTAACGAAAAACTCCCTTGAAAGGGAGTTTTTTTTTATTGTGCATTTCCTTTAAAACGATAGTAACTCCGCACTCTTAATAAATACTATCAAAATAAGACTCACCCCTATTATTCCAAAATCACCCTGTCACTATTTCCTTAACTATTTGTTTATCAATAAATAAGAAAGATTAATTTTCAATAAAAATAAATATTTTTTGTAAGTTTTTTATATGTAATAATTTTATAAATATGCATTTTATCGATTATATTAGTATTTTTGTCGATTTTTTGAGCTAAAATCTTAATTTTGATATGTGAAATAAATGAAGAAGTAAGATTCTTTATTAGAAATAATTAAATCATTAACTAAACCCCCAAAAGTTATGAAACAATTATTACTACAATTCGAAAAATCAATAATGTTATTGTTCCTATTAATAACATTAATTTCAAACGCTCAAACCAGTCCGCAAGTCTATAATGCATCAGGAACGTTTACCGTACCTGCAGGTGTCTATCAAGTCACTGTTGAAGCATGGGGCGGCGGTGGAAAAGGAGGCTCATGTTTGTCTCAAAACGGAATCAATGTTGGCGGCGGCGGCGGCGGTGGTGCTTTTGCTTCAAAATCAATTGCGGTAATTCCCGGTGCGACCTACACGGTTAATGTTGGGACCGGCGCTACTACAACAGCTCCCGGTGGAGATTCTTGGTTTATAAATAATACAACCATACTTGCCAAAGGAGGTAATAGTACCGGTAACAATGTTAAAATTGGTTCCAATGGCGGAAATGCAGCGAGCTGTATTGGTGATTTAACCGCGAGCGGCGGTAATGGCGCTACCGGAATTGATAATGTTTCCGGAGGCGGAGGTGGTGCAGGTGCAGAACCAGGAGAAATTGGAATAACCCCAAGTGCTAATGACTACAAAGGCGCTATTGCAACTTGTTATGGCGGAAATGGTGGTGATGGTTACATTGCTGTAAATGGTGACGGTTTCCCTGGGGTAAATCCGGGCGGCGGTGGCGGTGGCGGAAGAAGAAACAACAATAACGGTTCAAACTCAGGTTTGGGAGGTTTTGGTGGAAACGGAAGAATAATTATAAAATGGGGAGACGCAACACCTCCGGCTACTTTAGTTAATGGTCCCGGTGGCGTAACCGCTGATTTGCAATTATGGTTACGAGCCGATTTATTAGACGGAACAACTTCGGTTGCTAATGATACCAGTGTAAGTACTTGGTATTCCCAAGCTAGAGGTTCAAACGCAACCAAACCTGCGGCAGTTGGAGCACCGGTATACAGAAATAGCCCCACTTATAACGTAAATTATAATGCCGTAGTTGATTTCACTAACAGTTATAATTCTCCATCACAGGTTTATACCGATTTAAATTCGAGCAGGCAATATCTAAAGGGTTCATCAGGATTTTACACACAGGAAAGCTTTGTAGTCGTAATTCCGGATGTCACGGTAACCTCAACTTTGAATAGTATGGACGTCTTTTGTGGCGATAGGTTGCCTTGTCAGGAAATTGACAAAACAGGTATTGTTTACGGAAACTTGGACACTCGATTTACCAATGAAGTTTTATCTTATTCTTTTGGACCTTCTACAACCTATGGAGCCGCAGAAGTAAGTACTTCAAAACAATATGATAATGTTGGCATAATAAATTCAAGAAATAATTCGGCCAACACCGGTATGCAATTGTACTACAACGGGAATAATCTTTCACCAACAGAAGTCAATACAACTACCCACAGAAACGTATACGACAGTCAATATTGGATTGGAAGAAGTGAAGCTTGGGATGGAAGTTTAGAGGGTAGAATCGCAGAGATTATAACATTCAGTTCCAGAAAAAACGACGTTACTGAAAGAACTAAAATTGAAAGCTATTTAGCCATAAAGTATGGAATCACTCTGGGCGTTAGCGGAACATCTCAAAATTATGTTGACTCAAGCAATAATGTGATTTGGGATGCCACAGCAAATTCCGGTTACAATAATAAAATTGCAGGAATCGGTAGAGACGATGCTTCTAAATTAAACCAAAAACAATCAAGAAGTGTTGCCTCAAATCCATTATTATCAATAGGACTTGGAACTATCGCAACTACAAATACTGCCAACACTAACAGTTTTGGGGGTGATAAAAGATATTTAGTTTGGGGTGAAAACGGAAGCAGTATGAATGACTCCGGAACCGACTTAACAATAACTTTTGCCGGAACATCAAATGTGACAACGACTGTGGATATTCCTTTTAAAAAATGGAAAATTGTTGAAAGTGGCGGAGACGTTGAAACCACACGCATAACCATTCCAACATCATCATTAGGAAACCTACCTGCTTTATCAGGAAATGATGCTTATGTAATGATTGTGGCTAGTGATGCCGCATTTACAACTAATATTGAAACTGTTTTTCTATCAACAAGCGGTGCAAATCAGACTACTGATTACGATTTTGACGGAACTAAATTTTTCACTTTTGGTGTTGCTCACGAAAGCATTTACTCCAGACATGCTACTTTTGACGGCGCAGATGATGTGGTGAAATTTGACGCTGTCAATAACTTAAATAGTAGCTTTACTTTAATGTTTTGGATGCGGCCTACCGGTCAAAATGCACTCAATGGAGAAAGAATAATCGCTTCTAAATATAATGGAGCAACAGGATACAGAATCTATTTGGCAACCAATCACAAGATAAATTTCGCTTGGAGTGGCGGCTCAACTTTAATCTCTAATACCACTTTTACCAGCGCTGTATGGCATCATATTGCCTTTGTTTATTCTGGTGGAACCATACAATTGTATGTTGATGGTGTATTAGACAGATCTCAAGCTTCAGCAGCTCCGACATCGAATACTTTTAATTTTTCTATCGGAGCTGAATACCGCACAAAATCTGACATCAGGAATTACTTTAATGGAGATATTGATGAATTCAGACTTTGGAATAAGGCACTCACACTAAACGAAGTAAAATTTATAATGAACCAAGAAATAAGTCAAAACGGAACCGTAACCAAAGGAACTGTCCTACCTTCAACGCTGACCAAAAATGATATCAGCACTTTAGATTGGAATACACTTACGGCCTATTACTCTATGAACTCTTTTATTGGAACCCACATTAATGATGATTCCTTGAACAATAATCGAGGAAATATGTTCGTCCCTAATAAAGTAACAGTGACTTTACAATCTGCTCCAATGCCTTATGAAACAGCTGCTGACGGACTTTGGTCTGACACGACTACTTGGACAAACGGTTCAATTCAAGCTATCCCTTATGGAGTTTCAATTGTTAATGGCTCCACTCCTATTGATTGGAATATCGTGAGAACAAATCATAACATTAGTTCAACCGGAAATAAAACATTGCTGGGTCTTTCCGTTAACAGCAATACACTTTCGGCCAATAATGATACTAAAATTGAAGTTTCCCATTATCTTAAATTAGACGGTAAAATTGACTTGGTTGGTAAATCCCAATTAATACAAACTGACAATAGTGATTTTGACCTAACCAGTAACGGTTCTTTGGAAAGAGACCAACAAGGACAATCAAATACCTACAATTACAACTATTGGTCATCACCTGTGAGCACCATTAACAACACTACCATTAATCATGGCTATACAGTGGCCGGAGTAATGAAAGACGGAACAAATACAACACCTCAAGACTTAAATTGGTCTGCCGGATTAGATGGCTCACCTACAAGTCCAATAACCTTGGCTAGCTACTGGATTTTTAAATTTCAAAATCTAAATAACGATTATGCCAATTGGAGCGGTGTCGGACAAAACGGAACATTGTTAGCCGGACAAGGATATACCCTAAAAGGTTCTGCAGCAGTAACCGCTAATCAAAACTATACTTTTGTGGGTAAACCCAATAATGGGAATATCACTTCACCAATTTCTGCAAACAACCTAAACCTTTGTGGAAATCCTTTTGCTTCTGCTATCGATGCCAATGAGTTTATAGACGATAATGTTGCCAGCATTACAGGAACTTTACATTTCTGGGAACATTACAGTACTAACGCTGCTCACGTCACACAACAATATCAAGGTGGTTATGCAACCTATACAAAAATTGGAGGAACCGCTCCGGTAGCACCGGCAGGTATTAGCGGTTTGGGTTCAAGCAGTAAAACCCCTAAAAGATTTATTCCTGTCGGACAAGGTTTCTTTGTAACCGGAACTGCGACAGGTGGAAATATCACCTTTAATAACAGTCAAAGACTTTTTGTAAAAGAAGACAATGCTAGTTCTTACAGCCTATTCCGAAGTAATTCTAACACAACCACAAGCGCTGAACCAAATTACAACAACAGTAATGACAGTTTCATTGAAGAGCAATACATGAAATTAAGATTGGGTTATAATTCGGCCGACAATTACCATCGTCAAATTTTACTTGGTTTTATGAACGAAAATGCCTCTCCTGATTTTGACAACGGATATGATGCATTGAGTATTGAAACATTAACAAACGATATGTATTTCATCAATGGTGACACTAAATTAAACATTCAAGGTGACGGTTACTTCAATGCTAATAATATTTACCCGTTAGGTGTTAAAAATGAAACCGAAGGAATGGTGAAATTTGTTGTAGATGACAAGGAAAACTTTGAAGAAAACCAAGACATTTTCATTTACGATAACGAAACCCAAACTTACCATGATATCAAGTCACAAGACTTTGAAATCAATTTGCCTTCCGGAACCTATGAAACACGGTTCTCACTGAGATTCTTTAATCCGACTGCTTTGGGAATTAATGAAGATGAACTACAACAAGGTGTTACCATAACATATTCACAAAATGATGATATGATTAACATCAACAATGAGATGCAAGAGGTTTCTATTAAATCCGTTGCGCTGTATAATTTACTTGGACAACAAGTGATGTCATGGAAATTAGAGAACCTACACCAATCCGAAATTCGTTTACCGGTTAGCGGTTTGAGCAGTGGTGGCTATATCATAAATATTGTCACTGACAAAGGCAATATCAATAAAAAAATCCTTTATAATTAGTACTTCATATTTGTTTTGACAAAAAACTCTCGGAAACGGGAGTTTTTTTTTGCAATCTATTGACTAAATACAGATTGATTCTTACTACAAAAATCTATCATTCTTAAACCTCACTGTTTATCTATTTGACTATTAATCAAGCTGTAAAACAAATTTTAAAATTGTAATTTTTGTAAGTTTTTTATGTTTTTTAATGCTTTAATAATGCATTTCATCGATTATTTATAGCTTTTTATCGATAATATTAATCAAAATAATAGTTTTGAAACGTCAAATAAAAATAATGAAGAAATAACAACCTTCATTTAAATAACAAAGCAATTTTCAAGCCCCAGAATTATGAAAAATTTATTACTTAAATTAGAAAAAAATTCAATTTTACTATTAGTCCTATTTACTGTAACTATAGGATATGGACAAAACAGAACACAAACTTATACAAGCAGCAGCTCATTTACTGTACCTGCCGGAGTAACCCAAGTAACTGTGGAAGCTTGGGGTGGCGGTGGAAAAGGAGGATCAAGATCCAATGTTAATACTGCAGGTGGCGGTGGTGGCGGTGGCGCTTATGCTAAAAAAGTTGTTACAGTAATTCCGGGAAACACATATACCGTTAATGTTGGTGTAGGAAGCACAACTACTATCACAACTACAAGTTCCGATTCTTGGTTTGATACTAATACAACGATTTTAGCTAAAGGTGGTTCAAGTGTTGGAGATAATATCAATGCTGGAGCTGCAGGTGGTTCAGATACCAATTCAATTGGTGATGTAGTAAGAAAAGGAGGTAAAGGATCAAATGGAAGTTCAGGAAATTATGGTGGCGGTGGTGGATCATCTGCCGGGATAGGAATAGTAGGTAATGACGCAACCAATGCTACCGGTGCAACCGCTCCAACAGGTGGTGGCAAAGGAGGTAATGGAGCAACATCAAACGCCGATGCACAAAATGCCGGAGCAATAAATGGAGCCGTTTCACCCGGTGGTGGTGGTGGTGGCGCCAGAAAAGATAACGGCTCAACCAAATACGGAGGAAGCGGAGCTAATGGACAAATTATCATAAGCTGGGACGAACCGGAAATCAACCTTACAGGAAATTCTGTTTCAATCGTTGATGGTGATGCTACACCCACAACTTCAGACTGGACAGATTTTGGTTCAACAGATATAAACATTGGATCTGTGACTAGAACTTTTACCATAGAAAATACCGAAACAGCTAGTTTAAGCATAGGAACTATAACTATTGGAGGTGTAAATGCTGCAGATTTTACTGTAACAACTTTACCAAGTTCATCTGTAGCTGGAGGAAGCAGCACTACATTTGTTGTAACTTTCAATCCAAGCACTAACGGATTAAAATCGGCTACCGTTTCAATTGTAAATGGTGATAGTGATGAAAATCCATATAACTTTTCTATTCAAGGAAATGGATTTACCACATTGACCAATGGTCCAGGTGGTGTGACTTCAGACTTACAATTATGGTTACGTGCCGATTTAATAAACGGAACAACCAATGTTTCAGATAACACAGCTGTGAACACATGGAATACCCAAGCCCTTGGAACTGATGCGGTAAAACCAACAAATGTAGGAGCACCGGTTTACAGAAACAATGCCACACACAATCTGAATTTTAATGCCGTAGTTGACTTTACAAATAATTACAATACCGCACCACAAGTTTACACCGACAATGACGGCACAAGACAATATTTAAAAGGAACGGAAGGTTTCTACAGCAATGATATGTTTGTAGTACTAATGCCTGATACCAATGTAACTTCAAGCCTTGCCAGTATGGATATTTTTTGTGGTGATCAAATCCCGGGTACTCAAGAAACAGATGCTTCCGGTCTTGGCTATGGAAATTACACCGCTCGTTTTACAAATGAATTACTTGCCTATGGTTTAGGCACTAGTGGAAAATATGGCGTTGGTCATATTAGCACATCAGCTTCCTACAATTCAGTCGGAATTATCAATGCATACAATAACACCGCTAATACCGGAATGCAATTAAATTTTAACGCCAATAATGTGGCCAATACTGAAGTGAATACAGCTACTTATGGGAATGTAGCCAACAGTCAATACTGGATTGGAAGAAGTGAAGGTTGGGATGGTAGTTTAGACGGAAGAATTGCCGAAATTATTACCTACAGCTCAAGAAAAAACGATGCTTCTGAAAGAAATAAAATTGAAACTTATTTAGCGGTTAAATATGGTATTACGTTAGGCGTAAATGGTACTTCAAAAGATTATGTCGCTTCAAACGGAACGACAATCTGGAGTACTTCAGCTAACACCGGGTTTAACTACAATATTGCAGGAATTGGTCGTGATGATGCTTCTAAACTAAACCAAAAGCAATCGAAAAGTTCTAACGCAAATACCGTTTTAACAATTGGTCTAACAACCATTGCTGCAACAAATACTGCCAACACCAACACTTTTGATACAGATCTAAAGTATTTGGTTTGGGGTGATAATGGTGAAAACATGAGTGACTCTGGCACTGACCTATCAGTAACTTTTGGTTCTTCAACCGTGACTACTTTAACCGATTTACCCAATAAAAAATGGAAAGTTGTAGAAACCGGTGGCGATGTTGGAACCGTTAAAGTATCATTGGCCTCAGCTGACTTACTAAGCTTACCGGCTTTGAGTGGAAATGATGCCTATGTAATGGTAGTTGCTACAAATGCAACTTTTACTACAGGCGTTGAAACCGTATTCTTGTCAACTGAAGGTGCTAACCAAGTGGCGAGTTATGATTTTGACGGTACAAAATACATCACTTTTGGTGTAGCCCACGAAACCATTTTACCTAGACATATTTCACTAGACGGTAGCGATGACAATGTTAAAATTGACGCCGTAAATGATTTACCGGGAACATTCTCAATGATGGTTTGGGTTAGGCCTATTGGTCAAAACGACGCTGCCACCGACAGAACTATTGTTTCAAAATACAACGGAACAACCGGTTACAAAGTATATTTAGGAACAGACAACAAAGTAAACGTATCATGGATTGGCGGAACAACTCTCACTTCAAGTGTAGCATTGCCAAATGCTGTTTGGCATAATATTGCTGTAGTCTATTCAAGTGGTGATATCAAGCTTTACATTGACGGTGTATTAGATTCAACTGTAACATCTGCAGCTCCTACTGCCAGCAGTAATATGTTCTCTATCGGTGGTGAATACAGAAACAAAACTGATATTAGAAACCTTTTCAAAGGAGATATTGATGAGTTAAGAATGTTCAGCTCCGCTTTAACTTTGGCAGAAATCAGATTCATTATGAATCAGGAAATTTTACAAAACAGCACAGGAATTAAAGGTACTGTTATGCCTACAACTATAACCAAAAATGATATCAGTGGCCTAACTTGGTCAAGTTTATATGCCTACTACACTATGAACTCCTACATCGGAACTCATTTAAATGATGACTCTGCCAATAATAACAGAGGAAGTCTTGTTATTCCGGATAAAATAACAATCTCGGTTCAAACTGCTCCAATGCCTTATGAAAGTGCTGCCAACGGATTGTGGTCAAATACCGCAACCTGGTCAAATGGTGATTCACAAGATTTACCTTCAAGCCTATCTATTGTTGATAATGCTAAAACTATCGATTGGAATATCGTTAGAACAAGTCATAATGTAAGCTCAACCGGAAACAAAACTTTACTCGGCCTTGCAGTAGAAAGCAACACTATATCTGCTGAAAATGACACCAAAATTGAAGTCTCTCATTATTTGAAACTAAATGGTAAAATTGATTTAGTAGACAAATCACAATTGGTACAAACCACCGACAGTGATATAGAGGTTACCAGCTCAGGTTCTATTGAAAGAGACCAACAAGGACAATCGAATACTTATAACTACAATTATTGGTCTTCTCCGGTGAGTACTATTAACAATACTACCATCAATCACGGCTATACTGTGGCCGGAGTAATGAAAGACGGAACAACTACAACACCTCAAAACCTTAACTGGTCAAGCGGAGTAGATGGCGCACCAACCAGCCCAATAACTTTGGCCAGCTATTGGATATTCAAATTCCAAAACTACACTAATGACTATGCAAACTGGTCTGCTGTAGGCCCTGACGGTTCCCTTTTAGCAGGTCAAGGCTATACTATGAAAGGTTCTGCTGCTTTAACCGGTAACCAAAACTATACTTTTGTGGGTAAACCAAATAATGGCACAATAACTTCAACTGTTTCACCCGGCAATTTAAACCTATGCGGAAATCCTTTTGCTTCAGCTATTGATGCGGACCAATTCATAGACGATAACGTAGCCAGTATAACAGGAACATTATACTTCTGGGAACATTATAACACTAATAATTCTCACAACACTGTGGAATACCAAGGCGGTTATGCAACCTATACTAAAGTGGGCGGAACAGCACCGGTTGCACCAACAGGTGTTAGTGGATTAGGTTCAAGTAGTAAAACAGCCAAAAGATTTATTCCTGTCGGACAAGGTTTCTTTGTAACCGGAACAGCAACAGGCGGAACCATCACTTTCAACAATAACCAAAGAATCTTTGTGAAAGAAGACAACACCAACTCATATTCTTTGTACAGAAGTAATGCTGCACCAACAGTAAATAACGACGCAAACTATAACAACAGCGAAGATACTTTCTCTGAAGAACAATTCATGAAATTAAGACTAGGATACAACTCTGCCGATAACTATCACAGAGAAATACTATTAGGCTTTATGAATGAAAATGCAACAGCCGGTTTTGACAATGGATACGATGCTTTGAGCATTGAAGCCTTAACCAACGATATGTACTTTATGCAAGGCGAAACCAAACTAAACATTCAAGGTGACGGTGCATTCAATGTCAATACTATTTATCCGCTAGGCGTGAAAAATGCTACCCAAGGAATGGTAAAGTTTGCCGTTAACAACAAAGAAAACTTTGAAGAAAACCAAGACATCTTTATCTATGATAATGAAACGCAAATCTACCACGACATCAAGTCTGAAGATTTCGAAATCAGTTTGCCTGTTGGAACATTTGACACAAGATTCTCATTGAGATTCCTTAACCCTACAGCTTTAGGAACTGATGAAAATGTATTACAAAACGGTGTTGCTATAACCCACTCGCAAGTAGACAATATGGTGAACATCAACAATGAGTTACAACAAGTTTCCATCAAATCGGTAGCGTTGTATAATTTACTGGGACAACAAGTGATTTCATGGAAATTAGACGACCAAAACCAATCAACTATGCATTTACCGATTAGCGGAGTTAGCGCCGGTGGATACATCGTGAAAATCGCCACCGATAAAGGTGACATAACTAAGAAAATCCTAATTAAGTAGTTTTTTATATTTATTTGACCCGAAAAAACGCTCTGCAAAAGTGGAGCGTTTTTTTAACTAAAAGCCCCAAACTTTATGCTGATACTTCTAACACTTAAGCTAATTTCTCTAAAATACCCGATAGATCGGTTTCCAATTGTTCGCCGGATTTTAGGTTCTTAAAAATAAAAGAATCACCCTTGATTTCTTTTACTACAAACGGAATATTTCTTCGCTCTGCATGCTTGAATTGCTTGTCAATCTTAGCCGCATCGGGATAGAATTCTGCTTTGATGTTTTTACTGCGCAAAATGGTGATGGCTTTCATGGCTTCAAAAGCTTGGCTTTCGCCAAAATTTAAAAACATCACTTGAGTCGAAGTCGTAACGGTTTGTGGAAACAAATTCAGCTCTTCGAGCACCAAATAAATTCGGTCAA
Organism: Flavobacterium sp.; assembly: GCF_046296355.1. Taxonomy (GTDB): domain Bacteria; phylum Bacteroidota; class Bacteroidia; order Flavobacteriales; family Flavobacteriaceae; genus Flavobacterium. The sequence continues at coordinate 48,177 of NZ_JBKBLM010000003.1, read as the reverse complement.
GCCCAAAAGAAATGCCCACACCACTCATATTTTTCAAACCGAAAATACCGGTCAAGTCATCATATCTTCCGCCGCCGCCAATGGAACCCATCGAAACGCCTTCCGGTGCCGAAACTTCAAAAATAGCTCCGGTGTAATAATTTAATCCACGCGCTAAAGTCACATCTAAATCCAAATTGGCTTTTTGCAGACCCAATTTAGTTACGTTGTCACAAATAAAACGCAGCTCTTCAATTCCCTTTTTGCCTTCTTCAGAAGTGGAAAGTAAACCTGAAAGTTTTTCTAATTTCTCCGAAATCGTTCCTGTGAAACTGAACAAAGGTTGTACTTTGACCAAAGCGCTTTCCGAAATACCTTTTTCAATCATTTCCTTTTTAACGCCTTCCTCTCCTATTTTGTCGAGCTTATCCAAAGCCACGGTAAAGTCAATCAATTTATCAGAAGCGCCAATCACCTCAGCGATGCCCGATAATATTTTTCGGTTATTGATTTTAATAGTAACACCATTCAACCCTAACTCCGCCAAAACCGAATCGTACAATTGCACTAACTCAACTTCTTGCCATAACGAAGTGGAACCAACCACATCAGCATCACATTGGTAAAACTCTCTGAATCTTCCTTTTTGAGGTCTATCCGCTCGCCAAACCGGTTGGATTTGGTAACGCTTAAACGGAAACTCAATCTCGCTTTGGTGTTGCACAACATAACGCGCAAATGGTACGGTTAGGTCGTAACGTAGGGCTTTTTCGGAAATCTTTCCGGTAAGCTTTTTATAATTTATATTTTGCAATTCTTCCGAAGAAACTTTATCCAAATAATCTCCCGAATTCAATATCTTAAAAATCAAACGGTCGCCTTCTTCCCCGTATTTGCCCATCAAGGTTTCGGAGTTTTCAAACGAAGGTGTTTCTATCGGTTGGTAACCAAATTTCTCAAAATGCGAACGCATCAACGAAATGATATAGTTGCGTTTGGAAACCTCTGCGGGTGAAAAATCTCTGGTACCTTTGGGAATACTTGGTTTTTGTGCCATTTTGATATTAGATTTTAAATATTAGATTTTAAATATTTCATATCTGATACTTGATATTTAAAATTCATTTGGCAAATATCTTATTTTTTAAAACTATTTTCCACAACCTACTCAATATTCTTGTAACAAAACCTGTATTTTAGTGTCAAATTACCGTTATGATTGGATTATTAAGAGAAAATGTAAAAATCGCATTGGGTTCAATTCGAACACAATTGCTCCGCACAGTACTAACGGTTATCATTATCGCCATTGGAATTACGGCTTTGGTTGGCATTCTGACTGTGGTAACCGCCATCGAATACAACCTTAATTCGAGCTTTGCCTCGATGGGTTCAAATACCTTTAATATCAATCAATACGAATTCAGAAACCGTCGTAGTGGTGGTGAAGTACAAAAAATCAATCCGATTATTACTTATACCGAAGCCAAAACCTTCAAAGAAAAATACGATTATCCTTTAACGCAAACATCACTGTCTTTCGTCGCCACTTCAGCAGCTGAAGTCAAATTCGAAAACCAAAAAACTGATCCGGAGATTTCCGTTTTAGGTATTGATGAGCATTTCTTGAGCAATTCAGGTTTAGAAATTACCCAAGGGCGTAGCTTCAATACTTTCGATATTTCCAATAATGTTTATGCTTGCATCGTCGGCTCTGATTTTATTTCCGATGACGGTCTGTTAAGAGATGTCAATCCCCTCGATAAAATCCTGACCATTCGCGGCGCCAAATTCAGAGTAATTGGCGTGTTAAAAGAACAAGGTTCTACTTTTGGCAACAGCCAAGATTTAAGGATAATGATTCCTATTCAAGTAGCACGTTCCATGTTTTCAGCACCTAGCATCAATTATTCCTTGAGCATGAAAGTGGTAAATAAAGAATTTTTGGATGAAGCCATTGACGATGCTTTAATCACCATGCGAAAAGTGAGAAGACTAAATCCGGTGGAAGACAACAATTTTGCCATTTCCAGAAGTGATGATTTAATCAACCGAATTGCCGATTTGGCCGGTTATTTAAACCTTTCCGCTTGGGTAATCGGAATTATTACCATATTGGGTTCTTCCATCGCTTTGATGAATATTATGATTGTTTCCGTAACCGAAAGAACGCGTGAAATAGGAGTTAGAAAATCGCTCGGCGCTACAAAACGAACCATTGCCATGCAGTTTTTTATTGAGACTTTAACCATCGGACAAATCGGTGGAATTTTTGGAATCATCTTCGGAATCTTGGTTGGTTTTTTAATCTGTTTGAGTGCCGGCTGGGATTTTGTAATTCCGTGGGGCGCCATTATGGCCGCTTTTGCAACGAGTTTTGTGGTAGCTTTGGTTTCCGGATTGTATCCTGCGATTAAAGCATCACAGTTGGATCCGATTGAGGCGTTGCGCTATGAGTAAGGCGAATTCAGTGTTCAGTTTTATAGTGCTGCCGAAATCATTCGTTCGTTACCATAAATATCTTTTATCAACGTAACATTTTTGAAACCAAAACTTTCCACCAATGCAACCGTTTCTTTCCCGAGATACTGATTGATTTCGAAGTATAATTTTCCGCTTGACGTTAGATTCTTTTGAGCCAATTCAGTTATTTTTCGATAAAAAAGCAAAGCATCATTGTCCTCTACAAATAGTGCCAAATGTGGTTCAAATTCTAAAACATTCGGGTTAATTTCTGCTTTTTCCAAATTCCGAACATACGGTGGATTAGAAACAATAATGTCAAAGAAAGTTGGAAGTTGGAAGTTGGAAGTTAGAAGTTGTTTTAAATCATTTATTTTTAAAATATCAACATTTATAAAATTCACTTTAACATCGTTAAGTTCACCATTTTTTCGGGCTGTAGCCAATGCTTTTTCGGAAATATCAATCGCATAAACTTCAGCATTCGGTAAATTCTTTTTTAAAGCTATCGGAATACAACCACTGCCTGTTCCAACATCTAAAATTCTTACTATTGCCTCTTGCCTATTGCCTCTTGCCTCTTCCTTTAAAATTAACTCAACCATTTCTTCCGTTTCCGGTCGTGGAATTAAGACATTTTCATTGACTAAAAAAGGTAAACCATAAAACTCGGTTTCTCCTAATATATACTGAATCGGTTTGTAACTTTTTAAATCAGAAACTATACTTTTCCATTGTTTCAGATGGATTCCATCAATTACTGTTTCAGGTTTTAGCGCTAAATCTATGCGCTTCAAACCATGTAGCTTTTCTAATATCAAATAAAAAAAACTCTCGATTTCCTTTTCATCATACAAAGAAGAAAGCTCGTGAAGAAAAGTCGTTTTGTAATTTTTGAGTAGCATCTATAAATTTTTAATCATCCAAACCGGACAAGTCGTGTGACCGGTATTACCCAAAGGCGCGCAAAGGTATTCAAAACCCATTTTTTTATACAAATTTTGAGCAGCTAACATTTCGGGTAAAGTTTCGAGATAACATTTTTCGTAGCCGAACTCAGTGGCTTTTTCCAAACATTTTTGAATCATTTGAGAACCAATGCCTTTTCCTCTTGCTTCGTGCAAAAAGTACATTTTCTGCAATTCGCAGATATTCTCAGTTGAATTTTCCAGTTGACTCACGCCTGCTCCACCGATAATTTTGCCATTATTCTCGACTACAAAATAAGTCGCTCTCGGCTTTTCATAGGCTTCAAACATAAAATCCAATTGCACATCTGCAAAAGCAGTTCCGGTTTTGGGGAAATTATCTGAAATAAAAACTTCACGAATTACTGCTGCAATTTGTTGATTGTCTTCTTTTTGGATTTCTCTGATAATCATTTTATCTAATCTTAGTGTTTACAAAAATAGCGCAATTGTTCAAACCACATAATAACATAGAAATAATAATCACTGAGAGTCGCTATGCTCAAAATAGATTTCTATATTTCTATGGGGTAAAAACTAAACAGATAAAATCCTATTTTTGTATGATGAATACTCACGAGTTCTACATAAATCGCTGCCTTCAATTGGCCAAAAATGGTTTAGGAACAACCTATCCAAATCCTATGGTTGGTAGTGTAATTGTTTTTGACGGCAAAATTATCGGAGAAGGTTGGCATCGAAAATCCGGAGAACCACATGCCGAAGTCAACGCAATTAATTCGGTAAAAGACAAATCCCTTTTGGCGAAAGCCACGATTTATGTATCACTGGAACCTTGTAGTCATTTTGGCAAAACACCACCATGTTGTGATTTAATCATCCAACATAAAATTCCTAATGTAGTAATTGGAACCGTTGACCCCAACAGCAAAGTCGCCGGAAGCGGAATCAAAAGATTAATCGAAAACGGTTGTCATGTAACGGTTGGTGTTTTAGAAAATGAATGCACAGAATTGAACAAACGCTTCTTTACATTTCACAATAAAAAACGACCTTATATTATCTTAAAATGGGCCGAAAGTAAAGACGGTTTTATCGCGCCTTTGACCAAAGAGAAAAAAGAACCGGTCTGGATTTCAAATGTTTTTTCCCGTCAATTAACGCATAAATGGCGAAGTGAAGAACAGGCAATTTTGGTTGGAACGCAAACGGTTTTGGACGATAACCCCAAATTGGATGTTCGCGATTGGACAGGAAATAATCCGATTAGGATAGTTTTAGAGAGAACCGGAAAAATTACTAGCGACCATTTTGTAAAAGACGGAAAAACAAAAACCATCATCATTACGGAGCAAGAAAATTTAACATCTGACGAGAATATTATTTATGAAAGTGTTATCTTTGATAACCAGCTAACCAAGAAAATAATCGATATTTTATACAAATACGGCATACAGTCTGTCATTGTTGAAGGTGGAAAGCAAACACTTCAAACTTTTATAGACAATAATCTTTGGGATGAAGCTAGAGTCTTTATTGGAAATATTTTCTTGAACGAAGGTGTAAAAGCGCCTTTGTTGAATGGAATTTCCAAAGTAACCGACTTAAAGGGCGACGAACTTAAACTTTTTTAAACCATGATTAACACTATAATTTTTGATTTTGGCGATGTCTTTATCAACCTTGAAAAAGAAAAATCGGTTGAAGAGTTTAAAAAGTTAGGTCTTGATGGCCCAAATGAAGTGTTGTTGGCCCAAAATGATTTGTTTGAAAAAGGCAAAATAACCGACGTTCAATTTGTTGAGAGTTTTCACCAATTTATTCCCAATGCCTCAATCGAGGAAATTACAAAAGCATGGAATTCGGTTATCGGAGATTTTCCGCTGTACCGTTTAGAATTTTTGCAATTGTTATCCAACAAATACCGCTTATTTCTTTTAACCAATACCGATTCGATTCACATCAACCGCTTTGAGCATAAAGTTGGTATGTCATTTTACTCCGATTTTTACCATTGCTTTGAAAAAGTGTATTATTCTTATGAAATGGGCATGCGAAAACCTCAGCCGGAAATTTTTACTACAATAATGAATAAACACGACTTGTCACCAAAACGAACTTTATTTGTAGATGACAAGAAAGAAAACACCGAGGTAGCCGAAAGTCTTGGACTTCATGTCTGGAATTTACAAGTTGGCCAAGAAGATGTGGTGAATTTGTTTGACCAAAAGCATTTACCTTTCTCTTAATTTCAATGGCAATTACAATTTTCAATAACAATTTCATTGAAAGACACCTATAATACTATTGCTTCTCCATCTGCAGAAATACTGTATAAAGAAAAAAACAGCAAGTTTTTTGGCTATGCCTATCCGGTAACCAATGAAGCAGAAATCAAAATTCACTTAGAACAATTGCGAAAGCAACATCACGGCGCAGTCCATTTTTGTTACGCGTTTCAACTCGGAACAGAAACTTTAACTTTTCGGGCCAATGATGACGGCGAACCCAGTAATTCAGCGGGTATGCCAATTTACGGGCAAATTCAGTCTTTTGAACTTACCAATATATTAGTAGTAGTGGTTCGTTTTTTTGGCGGAATCAAATTGGGCGTTGGTGGCTTAATCTCTGCTTACCGAACCGCAGCGCAAATGGCTCTAGAAGAAGCTGACATAATAGAAAAAACCATAGATTTTCATTACCTGATTTCCTTTGATTACAAAAACATGAACAAAGTCATGCGAGTCATTAAAGAAAAAAACCTAAATATCATCAACCAAAAAATGGCCGAAAGTTGCCAAATTGAAATCGCCACCCGAAAAAAAAATGCCGAAAATATAGTCGACATTTTTAGTAATCTGTTTGAAATTAAGATTCAAAAAATCTAATCATTCATGATGTCCAAAATGTATTGCGGAGGCGCAATAGGTTTTCCCAAATTTATGTCCACAAAAACGAGTATAAAATGTGCAGTTGTTAATAACTCGTCCTTTTCATTGCGAATTTCACAATCGAATTCTATCTTCACTGAGGATTGACTTTTGAACTTGGTAATCACTGTAAGTAAGTCGTCATAACGTGCTGGTTTTTTGTAATTTATCGTCATTGAAACAATGGGTAGCGCAATTCCGCTTTCTTCGAGTGATTTATATGAAATCCCTTTGTTTCTAAGCCATTCCACGCGTCCCATCTCAAAATAGGGCACATAATTACCATGATAAACTACACTCATTTGATCGGTTTCCGAGTACCGAACTCTAACTTGAATTTGATGTTCTTTCATCTGTTTTTTTTGCTTTTAATCTATAATCAAACTTCTCCGTACAACAATATTTTTAAAAAATCAATACCATTTAAATTTTTTTTAACGAATTTTATTCACATATTTGTTATCCCGAAAAACATGATGATTTTCATTGTCATTTTTGTCAAAATAACCTATCAATAAATACTATAATTTTAACCAAAATATGAGCAAAACTGCGCAATCGGTATGGGAAAACTGTCTTGAGTTCATAAAAGACAATATTCAAGAGCAAGCTTTCAAAACTTGGTTTGAACCGATTAAGTCAGTTGAACTTACAGACAACGCTTTGTACATTCAAGTCCCTAGTAAATTTTTCTACGAATGGCTCGAAGAACACTACGTTAAATTATTGAAGGTAGCGTTAACCAAAGAACTCGGAAAAAACGCAAAGTTACTCTATAAAATCAAAATGGAAAACACTTATGGCAATAAACAACCGTTTACGGAACAATTGCCAAGTGCGCACCGCAGCCCGATAAAATCACAAGACGTTGATGCTCCTTTTAAAAACCTGAATCCTGAACTGAAAAATCCTTTCGTAATTCCGGGTATCAGAAATTTAAAAATCGAGTCTCAATTAAATCCAAATTACAGTTTCGACAATTTCCTTGAAGGCGATTCTAACCGCTTAGCGCGCTCTGCCGGTATGGCTGTAGCCAATAAACCTGGTGGAACTTCTTTTAATCCGCTATTGATTTTTGGTGGTGTTGGTTTAGGAAAAACCCACTTAGCACACGCTATTGGGGTTGAAATCAAAGATAAATACCCAGAAAAAACCGTGTTGTATATTTCTGCTGAAGTATTCACGCAACAATATATTGACTCGGTTAAGAAAAATAACAGAAATGACTTTATTCATTTCTACCAATTAATCGATGTGTTGATTATTGACGACGTTCAATTCCTTTCCGGAAAATCAGGAACTCAAGATGTATTCTTCCATATCTTTAATTACTTACACCAAAATGGAAAACAAGTAATCCTAACTTCGGATAAGGCACCAGTTGACATGCAAGACATCGAACAACGATTGTTGTCGCGTTTCAAATGGGGATTGTCTGCCGAGTTACACCAACCGGATTACGAAACCAGAATTTCTATCTTAAAAAATATTCTATACCGCGACGGCGTTGAAATGCCCGAAGAGATTGTAGAATACGTAGCCAGAAACATCAAATCTAACGTGAGAGAATTAGAAGGCGCGATTATTTCATTGATTGCCCAATCGTCTTTCAACAAAAAAGAAGTGACTTTGGATTTGGCAAAAAGTGTGGTAGAAAAATTCGTTAAGAATGTCAAACGCGAAATTTCTATCGATTATATCCAAAAAGTAGTTTCGGATTATTTCCAATTGGATGTGGATACTTTACAATCCAAAACCAGAAAACGTCATGTGGTGCAAGCCCGTCAATTGGCGATGTTCTTTGCTAAGAAATTTACCAAATCTTCTTTGGCCAACATCGGTTCACAAATTGGAGACCGTGATCACGCTACCGTTTTACACGCATGTAAAACCGTTGACAACTTGGTTTCTACAGACAAACAGTTCAAAAAATTTGTAGAAGATATTCACAAAAAATTATCGCTATAATTTGCTTTTTGACTAAGTTTGCAGCTTAGAAAAAATACTATGCCCGTTAAAATTTTAATGGTATGTTTAGGTAATATTTGCCGATCTCCATTGGCAGAAGGTTTGCTTGCATCCAAACTTCCCCAAGATAAATTTATAGTAGATTCTGCCGGAACCGGTAATTATCATATTGGCAAACAACCCGATCAACGTTCCATTTTGGTAGCCCAAAAAAACGGGTTGGATATTACCAATCAAAGAGGCAGACAATTCACTTCCAAAGATTTTGACGAATTCGATTACATCTATGTGATGGATAGTTCGAATTACGATAACGTCATTGATTTGGCCAAAACAGAAGCCCAAAAAGCAAAAGTTGACATGATATTAAACCATCTTTTTCCCGGGGAAAATGTCGATGTTCCTGACCCGTATTACGGTTTGCAAAACGGCTTTGATATGGTGTATGAAATGCTGGATGAAACCTGTGCTATTTTGGCCAAGAAATTGATTGAAAAACACCCATGAACCCAACAATTTTAAAAGGAAAACTGTATTTGATTCCGACCACTTTGGGCGAAATGAATCCGCATGATGTAATGCCGCAATCGGTAAAAAGAGCTATTGATTTTATTGACACTTATATCGTAGAAAACGAAAAAACCGCTCGAAAATTCATCAAATCGGTCAATCCTGAAAAAGTTCAAGCGAGTTTAAAATTATCGGCACTCAACAAACACACAGACATTTCCGAACACAATGCTATGATTGCACCCTGCTTGAATGGAATTAACGTCGGATTGATGAGCGAAGCCGGTTGTCCCGGAGTAGCTGATCCAGGAGCGGTGATTGTGAAGTTAGCGCATGAAAAAGGCATTCAGGTGATTCCTTTGGTTGGACCATCTTCTATCTTATTGGCGATGATGGGTTCGGGTATGAACGGACAGAGTTTTGCTTTTAATGGTTATTTGCCTATTGAAAAAAGCGAGAAGAAATCGGCACTAAAAAACTTTGAAAAGTTATCCCACGATAAAAATCAATCTCAGCTTTTTATTGAAACACCTTACCGTAACAATAAATTGTTAGAGGATATTCTGCAAGCGTTACAGCCCAATACTCATTTGTGCATTGCAACTGATATCACTTTGCCAACTGAGTACATTAAAACGTTCCGAGTAGCCGATTGGAAAAAAACAAAGGTCGATTTACACAACCGACCTACTATTTTTATTATCCATAAGTTTTAAAAGAAAAACGAAATTATTTCACTTTGGCATTTTTGATGGCTTTGATACCATTCGTTTCGAATCCGCCAAAGTCTTTAAGATAAGTTCTTACTGAAGTACCGTATTCATCTTTGCATTTTTTGGCGCCTCTAGAATTCAGAAAACGTTTCACGGAACCGGTTCCTCCTAAATGCGCTGCGGCTAAAATACCGGATTCGGTAATTTTAACACCGTCAATTATTTTTCCTTCAAAGTCTTTGATGTACTTTCGTAACTCGTATTTGTTTTTAGAAAGCAACGTTATAAAAGCTTTCTCTTGTAGTTTTGGATTATTTAAGAAAGTTGAACTATCGTGAATACCGATTGACTTAAGAGTTTCAACCCCAAATTGGTATTTACCTAAATACCCTAAAGTATTAATTTTTTTGTATTTCCCTTGTGATTCTTTGTGAGCAATGGCATCCTTATAGCCAATAAAATACTTGCCCTTAAATGGGACTGTAGAACTAAAAAAGTCTATGTTGTTTTCAGAAGGAAAGACGTATAAAAGTCTTTTATTTTCATCAACACGAAAACCGAAGTTGATTGGGGAATTGTATGGTTTAAAACCTGAGCTTATAAAAGCTACTACTAGTAGGATTGATGTGTAAAAAATTCCTTTTTTTATCATTTAAAGTTATTTCTCAAGCGCTGTCACCGACATGAAATTTCCGACTGCAAATATACAACTTAATTTATAAAATTGAATATCAAGCAGTTAAACTACTCTAAAAGTAGATTAAGTGCATCTTCGAACCACCGCAACCCCTTATTTCAAACGTTGGAGCCGGAATTTTAATGGAATTGAAAATTGTTAAAATTGTCTTAACAAAATGGGATTTGGTTTCAATTTTCGTCAGATCAACGTCGAGACTGAGGTAAAATTGACGGAATCTTTTGCTTTCCGGAAGGAAAATGGTATTGACCAATTCGTCTTTGCCGGTAATCATTCCTTCCGCGCCATAACCGATGGCAATATTCAACCATTTCGGAATTTTTGAAGTCTTGGTAAACGAATGAATGTTAGCCGAAAGCCAATAAGTTTGTCCGTTGTAATCTTTTAGAATTTGTTCCGACAATGAACTGCCCAAAACATTAGGTCGAGCTGAGGCATATAGCGTTGTGTGAAAAGAAAATTTGGGTACAATTCGTTGCTCTTTCCAAAGCAATTCTTGTGAAACAAATAAAGCAGTTCCGGAAACATTCGCTGCAACATCTCCTAAAGACGCACCCCAATTCGCGGAATAGCCATCAAAAATCTCAACAGTGGTTAGGAAAGCCAAACCCAATGTTGAACCGTAAATCAATTGACTTTTTCTGCTAGAACCACTCCATTTCAAAGCATTGGCACCAAAACTACCCAAATGGTAAGATGAAAAAACATGTCCGGCTTTGTCCATTTGCAGCCATTCGGCATTGTCATTAATAAAATGAAAATCGGAACGCGGATAATCGGCATACCAAAGTTGGTTTAACCCAATTAAAGCAGTTACACCAATCGCAGCTTCAGAAATAACTAGGGTTTTGAGTCGGGTTTTATTTAAAGTGTCCGAAGGTTTGAGAAAGTTTTCTATACCATTTTGTGCCCAAAGCAAACTCGAGCAGCATAAAAACAGAATTATGTAATGCTGCTTTTTCAAAGATTAGCGTTTGGTTCCTTGGGCATTCATCCAATCGGCATATTTCTTGGCATTCACGTTGTGCTGTTCCATAGTGGCGGCAAACTCGTGGTAACCAAATTTTTCAACGCTCGCACAAAAATAAAGATAATCATGCTTTTCCGGATTCAAAACCGCATCAATCGCATCAATGTCGGGCATAGCGATTGGCCCTGGTGGCAAACCTAGATTTTGATAAGTATTGTATGCCGAAGCTATAAACAAATCTTTGTACAACACTCTTTTGATTATTCGGTCAAAATCATTGTCTCGTAATTTTAAAGCATAAATTACTGTTGGATCCGCTTGCAACTTCATTCCGTCTCTTAAACGATTTAAATAAACACCGGCTACTGTTGGTCTTTCGCTTTTCTTTACGGTTTCTTTGTGAACGATTGAAGCTAAAGTAATGGCTTGTACCGGCGTTAAATTTAATTCAGTCGCTTTGGCAATTCTTTCTTTGGTCCAAAACTTATTGTATTCATCCAACATTTTATCCCTGAATTTCTCTGCCGATATGTTCCAGTAAAACTCATAAGTATTAGGCAAAAACATGGCAAATACATTTTCTTTGGTAAACCCGTTTTTCTCTAAAAATGCTGTGTCACGGAAAGTCGCCAGTAATTTAGTGGTATCAGGTTCAATTTGAGCACTGATTCGTTCGCATAAATTCTCTAATCTTTCTTGGTTGTTGAAAGCCAATTTGACCGGTACGTTTCTTCGCATAGTGGCTACCAATTGAAATGCGCTCATGCCTTTCTTCAATAAAAACCTACCCGCTTTTACATTTTCAGGATAGGAACGAAGACTGGCGATAGTTTCAAAGTCACTCATGTTTTTTACATAAGGCGAAAGGATTCGCTGCACGTCTTCGTATTTAGAATCGGTTGGGATTTCAACAAATACTTCCTCTTTTTCAAAAGTGGTATTTGACGTGAAAAATTTGATATAAATAACCGCTACAAAAACGATAAAAGTAATGGCTAAAACTTTGAAGATTTTACTTTTGTTCAAAACCGAGACTGTTTTTAAGATTTATTTTTTAATTAACTGAAAAAGTGCTTCGTCATGAAAGACATTGTTAATGCGAATCCAATCTTTTTTGACGCCAATTTTTTCAAACCCAAATGTAGTAAAAAGAGCTAAACTCGCTGTATTATCGGTGCCAATATTTGCAAACAATTGGTGTAATTGCAACTGCTGAAAAGCATAATCAATCACCAAAGCTAAAGCCTCTTTACCAAAACCACTATTTCTTTCGGTTTCATATTGAATGATAATGCCAACGCCAGCGCGTTGATTCTTTGGATCAAAATCAAATAAATCGATTAAACCAATGGCTTCAGAAGTTTCGTTTTTGCAAATGGCTAAGCGCAATTGCTTGGCTTCATAAATATCCTGATGCGCATTTTCCAAATATTGCCGAATGAGAAACTTGCTATACGGCGTTTGTGTATTGCTCACTTCCCAAATATTTTCGTCGTTTTCAATAGCATAGATAAACTCTAAATCTTCCGGTTCAAGTGCTCGTAAATAAATGGTATTTCCTTGAAGCGTTACCATTCTATTTCCCCTTCAAAAACAAAAGTCGCCGGACCTTTTAAAAAAACATTAGTGTATTTATCGCCTTCTTTCACAAAAGAAACTTCGAGTTTTCCGCCTTCAACGTCTAAATAAATATGATGAGCTGTTGTTTTTCCTATTGCGTGCATGGCAATTGCTGCCGCTGTTGCTCCTGTTCCGCAAGACAAAGTTTCATCTTCAACGCCACGTTCGTAAGTGCGCAACGCAAAATGATTCTCCGAAATTTGGCTCACAAAATTGACATTGGTTCCAGGTTTTCCATACAAATCGGAATATCGTATTTGGGCTCCGACACTTTTTACATCATAATTTTTCAAATCTTCAACCATCATTACGTGGTGTGGTGAACCCGTATTCAGAAAAACATAGTCGCTTTCAATTTTTACAAAATCTACTGTTTTCATACCAAGCGAAACAATTCCGTTATCAAAAATAGAGGCATGGTGAGGACCGTCAGTTGCTATAAAATCGGTATCCTCTTGTATCACATTCAAACTTTTGGCGAAAGCCACCAAACATCGACCACCATTGCCACACATGGAACTTTCGTTTCCATCGGAGTTGTAATAAACCATAAGAAAATCGGTTTCGCTGTCATTCTCTAAAAGAATTAATCCGTCTGCGCCAATTCCGAAACGTCGGTCGCACAGTTTTTCGATAAGTTTAGTGTCTTTTTTTGGAAAAAAATCATTCCGATTGTCAATCATGACAAAGTCGTTTCCTGTTCCTTCGTATTTGTTAAAAGTGATTTTCATAGTCGTGATAAGTGACACAAAGATAGCAAAATTTAAGATTGACTTAAAAATTGTTAAACGAGCGTTAAAGCCTATTTGAAGAAAAAATGAAAGTTTATAATTTTACGATACAATAATTTAAATGTTAATGACTATGAAACGATTATCAAGTTTATTTTTGGTTTCTTTATTAAGCGGTGCCACTACACTTGGAGCTTACAAATTATTTATGGAAGGGAAAAGCAATCGCGATTCGATTGTGACCTTGGCTTCCAATAACAGTAGAAACGTTGGTTTATCAGGGGAAGCCATTGACTTCACTGAAGCAGCCGAAAATGCTATTCATACTGTTGTTCACGTAAAAAATGTCTCTGTTAGAACCGTTTCCAATCCGATTATGGAATATTTCTACGGACAACGTGGCGGACAACAACAAGAGCAAATCGGAACCGGTTCGGGCGTAATTATTTCTGAGGATGGTTATATCGTAACCAACAATCACGTGATTAAAGACGCGACCGAATTGGAAGTGACTTTAAACAACAACAAATCCTATAAAGCCAAACTTATCGGAACCGATTCAAAAATGGATATTGCTTTGTTAAAAATCAGTACCGATGAAAAACTACCATACTCCACTTTTGCCGATTCAGACCAAGTGAAAGTCGGAGAATGGGTTTTGGCGGTCGGAAATCCGTATAATTTAAATTCCACCGTAACTGCCGGAATTGTTTCGGCCAAAGCCAGAAATTTAGACAACAGAAACGGTATTCAATCTTTCATCCAAACCGATGCAGCGGTTAATCCCGGAAATAGTGGTGGTGCTTTGGTAAATACCCGTGGAGAATTAATCGGAATCAACACGATGATTTCCTCTCCAACAGGAAGTTATGCCGGATATTCTTTCGCCGTTCCGTCTAATATCACTCGTAAAATTATTGAAGACATCATGGAATTTGGTGGAGTACAACGGGGCATTTTGGGTATTGAAGGTTCGGAATTGAACAGTAGAACTTCAAAAGAATTTGGCATCAATGATACTGAAGGTTTCTACATTAACAAGGTAACCAAAAAATCCGGCGCCGAAAAAGCAGGTTTAAAAAGCGGCGATGTCATCAAAAAATTAGACAATCAAAAAATCAGTTCGTTTGCTGAATTGACCGGTTATATCAATACTAAAAGACCAAATGACCAAGTACAAGTGACTTTTGTTAGAGATGGTGAAACTAAAACTGCTTCAGTGACTTTGATTAAAAATGACATTTTCACCACCGAATTCAAAGGATTGGAATTAGAAAACATTGATGCCACTGATAAAAAGAAATACCGAATTGACTATGGCGTTCGCATAAAAGAAATCAACAACGAAAATTTGAAACCTTATTATGACCAATTAAAAGGCAACATCATCCTTTCGGTAGACAATGTCAAAGCTACTGATGTGGAAACCATCTCCGGATTTTTAAACAAAAAAGACGAAAATCAAAGTGTCAGCATTCAAATGATTAACCGAATGGGACAAGTGATTCAAGTCATCATATAATAATCATCTTACTTACTTTTGTAAAAAGCCGGTCCGATAAAGGATTGGCTTTTTTTATTGTTAAATATTTACGAAATCGTTTTCGTAAAACACTTCTATTTTATACTTTTGCGCCAAATTTAAAAAGTTCCTGAAATAAATTTAGGATAAACAACACAAACTAAACTCTTTTCTTTTTTATGAACAGCAACACTTTATACGAGAAGGAATTATCATTTCAAGCCGACAGGCGAAAGGCAGGCGTAGAATTTATCAAGATTATCAGTGATTTATGGTATGATAAATCTATTGAGTTGGTTCTTTTCAGAAACCAATTAATCGACCGAAATGTAAGTGATATCATCAATTTACATGAGTATGCCGGAGAATTTGTTCAAAAGCCTATCAATGTTTTTGATTCGGTTGAGATTGCCAAAGCAATTTTAAATTTAGATTTACCACCTTCGCGAATTGACATTGGTAAACTGACTTATGAATACCATTTAGAAGACAACAAATACCACGATGCCAGAGCTTTTGTTATTGACAAATTGAGAAATGCCAAAGATTCGCAAAACATCAAACCTAAAGATGTGGTTTTGTATGGTTTTGGGCGAATTGGTCGTTTGTTAGCACGTGAAATGATGAGCAAAATAGGGAAAGGACAGCAATTGCGTCTTCGCGCGATTGTAACACGTGACCGAAATGATGCTACTTCGTTAGAAAAAAGAGCTTCTTTATTGCGTTATGATTCGGTTCATGGAGATTTTGAAGGTTCAGTTCAGGCAGATGTTGAAAATAACGCTCTGATTATCAATGGAACTACAGTTCATATCATCACTGCAAATGCTCCGGAAGAAATTGATTACACACAATATGGTATCGAAGATGCTTTACTGATAGACAATACCGGCGCTTTCACTACAGAAGAAGCGCTGAAACGTCATTTGGTTTCTAAAGGTGTCAGCAAAGTATTATTGACTGCTCCTGGAAAAGGGGTTCCGAATATCGTTTATGGAGTAAACCATAATGACCACAATCCGGATACCGTTGATATTTTCTCTGCAGCTTCTTGTACCACAAACGCTATAACTCCTATTTTAGCAGCTGTTGAAGAAACTTTAGGTGTTGTAAAAGGACATTTAGAAACGATTCATGCATATACGAATGACCAAAACTTAGTGGATAACATGCATAAAAAATACCGTCGTGGTCGTGCTGCTGCTTTAAATATGGTAATTACAGAAACCGGAGCCGGAAGTGCTGTGGCAAAAGCTTTACCGAGTTTGGCCGGAAAATTAACTTCGAATGCGATTCGTGTTCCTGTTCCGAATGGTTCATTGGTTGTTTTGAATCTGGAAGTTGGCAAAGAAACTTCCATTGATGAAGTAAATGCCATCATGAGAAAATATGCTTTAGAAGGTGAATTGGTAGAGCAAATAAAATATTCGTTGAATAACGAGTTGGTTTCTTCCGATATCGTGGGCACTTCTGCCCCATCCATTTTTGACAGCAATGCAACCATTGTTTCCAATGACGGAAAAAATATAGTATTATATGTTTGGTATGACAACGAATACGGTTATAGCCATCAAGTAATTCGTTTGGCCAAGTATATTGCCAAAGTAAGGCGCTATACTTACTATTAGTAGTTATTAATTCCAAAAATCTCGTTAATCCGGTAGGGTAAAACGAGATTTTTTTGTTTTATAGGATATTAACTGTTGGATGTATTGAAATAATCGTTATTTTTCGGCCTTCAAAACATGCCCCAATAATCAAACATTTATGAAAAAAATAATTTTTAGTCTATTAGTGATGACTTGTTTTGCCTTTTCAGATAATGAAGAGCCAAAGGTAACTACCTACAGTTATGGTCATAACGGCATGGAATATGTAGCCAGAAACAAAAACGGAACCGTAATCATCAGTACGTTCAATTCAAAAATTACAATCCGTCAAGAAATTGCTACTCGAATTTATGAGATGTATTTAGATAAAAAACTGGAAACAGAAAAAAAAATCACGGTATACGGAGACGAGGCTGATGTTACTGGGAAGTGCATCATAAGAAAAAAAGACAACTTAACCACTGTAGATTTTTATTACGAAAGCGTACAATGGTGTTCCGGAAACAAAGAAATTTTTCAAAAGAATATAAAATAAAAAAAAGCTCAACTTAAGTTGAGCTTTTTTTATGCAATATCGTTTCTTCTAATTAAGCTTTTCCGGCTGCTATCAAGTTCAAAGCTGAACCTGCAACAAACCAACCAATTTGGCTATCGTTATAAGTATGGTTTGCCGAGATAGTATCTTTTGAACCATCAGCATGGACAAACTCTAACGTTAATGGTTTACCCGGAGCAAACTCAGTTAAATCTAAGAAATTGATAGTGTCGTTTTCTTGGATTTTGTCATAATCCGCTTCGTTAGCAAAAGTCAAAGCCAACATTCCTTGTTTTTTCAAATTCGTTTCGTGTATTCGGGCAAATGATTTTACCAATACCGCTTTAACGCCTAAGAAACGTGGTTCCATAGCCGCATGCTCACGAGAAGAACCTTCCCCGTAATTATGGTCACCCACAACTATTGATGGAACTCCGGCTGCTTTGTAGGCACGAGCCACTGCAGGAACAGCATCGTAAGCACCAGACAATTGGTTTTTCACTTTATTTGCTTCTTGATTGAAAGCGTTAACCGCTCCTATCAACATATTATTGGAAATATTATCTAAATGGCCACGGAAGCGCAACCATGGTCCGGCCATAGAAATATGGTCAGTCGTACATTTTCCGAAGGCTTTGATTAATAATTTTGCACCTGAAATATTTTTCTCATCCCAAGCGTCAAATGGCGCTAAAAGCTGTAATCTATCCGATGTTGGAGAAACCGCCACTTGCACTGATGAACCATCAGCTGCCGGTGCTTGGAAACCTGCATCTTCTACGTCAAAACCTCTTTTTGGCAATTCGTCACCTGTTGGTGGATTCAATCTTACTTCCTCTCCTTTATCATTTAACAAAGTATCGGTAAGCGGATTGAAAGTCAAATCTCCAGAAATCGCTAAAGCTGCCACCATTTCCGGTGAAGTTACAAAAGCGTGAGTGTTTGGATTTCCGTCGGCACGTTTTGAAAAGTTTCTGTTGAACGAGTGAACGATAGTATTTTTTTCACCTTTATCAGCGCCTGTTCTGTCCCATTGTCCGATACATGGTCCGCAAGCATTCGTGAATACTTTAGTTCCCATTTTTTCAAAAGTCGCTATGATGCCGTCTCTTTCGATAGTGTAACGGATTTGTTCCGAACCCGGATTGATTCCGAATTCTGCTTTTGGCGTGATTCCGTGAGCTACTGCTTGTTCTACAATAGAAGCCGCTCTCGCCATATCTTCATAAGATGAATTGGTACAAGAACCGATTAATCCCCATTCAACTTTTAACGGCCAACCGTTGGCGATTGCTTCTTCTTTCATTTTTGAAACCGGTGTTCCTCTATCTGGAGTAAAAGGACCATTGATATGTGGTTCTAATTCAGAAAGGTTGATTTCGATTAATTGGTCGAAATAAGCAGCAGGATTGGCGTATACTTCGTCGTCACCTGTTAAGTAAGAAGCTACTTTATCGGCAGCATCAACAATATCTTGACGATCTGTTGCGGCTAAATATCTTCTCATCGAATCATCGTAACCAAAAGTTGAAGTCGTTGCTCCGATTTCGGCACCCATATTACAAATAGTTCCTTTTCCGGTACAAGACATGTTAGTGGCACCTTCACCGAAATATTCTACAATCGCACCTGTTCCACCTTTTACAGTAAGGATATCAGCTACTTTTAGAATTACGTCTTTTGGAGAAGTCCAACCGTTTAATTTTCCGGTCAACTTTACGCCGATCAGTTTTGGAAATTTCAATTCCCATGACATTCCCGACATTACGTCTACGGCATCAGCGCCACCAACTCCGATAGCTAACATTCCCAATCCACCTGCATTTACCGTATGTGAATCGGTACCAATCATCATTCCGCCTGGGAAAGCATAATTTTCTAAAACGATTTGGTGGATGATTCCTGAACCCGGTTTCCAGAACCCGATTCCGTATTTGTTAGAAACAGAAGAAAGGAAGTCGAATACTTCTTTTGATTGTGAGTTGGCTACTGCTAAATCGGTTGTAGCGCCAACTTTGGCTTGGATTAAGTGGTCACAGTGTACTGTTGTAGGTACTGCAACGGTCTTTTTTCCGGCGTGCATGAATTGTAATAAAGCCATTTGTGCGGTTGCATCTTGACAAGCCACTCTATCCGGTGCAAAATCAACATAATCTTTTCCGCGAGTGAACGATTGAGAAGGCATTCCTTCCCATAAATGCGAGTATAAAATCTTTTCAGATAAGGTAAGTGGGCGACCAACTAACTCTCGTGCTTTGTCCACACGGGCAGCCATAGTAGCATACACTTTTTCAATCATTTCAATATCAAAAGCCATAATAAATTTTGGTTAATTTGTTTGCAATGCAAATTTACGAAAACGTTATACTTCTGAAAAGTTTTTAATAAAATAAGTTGATTCCGCAGAATGTTTTAGCAAATAGCAATTTTTGCCCTCTATTTTTTATCAATTACTTATTATATGAGTCTAAAAATGACTATTCTTAATTTTTATCTCTTAAATTCATCATTGGCTTTTCATAAAAACGGTATAAAAAATAACTCAAGATGATGGTAATTAAGATATACGAACTTAAAAAAGCAACCAATTGAATAGTATTTTGGTCATCGATAATAATGTATTGCTTCATCAATAATAAAATCACACTGTAATGCAATAAATAAATAGAATAGGAAATCAAACTGATGAAAGTCACGGGTTTTTGAAACAATGATTTCTCTTCTTTCCATTCGGATAAAAAGGGCAAAAAACAAGCTACTGCAACTGATATTAATGGTAAATAAAATACATTCCACAACATCGGCGTGACCTCAATTACCCATCCTAAAAACCCGATTCCAACAAACTGAAAAAAGAACAAAAGCAGTCCAATCACAAAAAATAACGATTTATTTTTTTGCCAAAGCGAAGTATATTTCAAATAAATCCAACTGCACAAAACGCCTATAAAAATGCTGTCCAAACGGTAAATCACCACGGCTTTAAGCGATAGATTCCATTGGGTTAACGCGGTATTTTGGGTGGTGTAATGGTAATAAAATTTGGCACAAAAGAAAGTCAAAATCAGTGTAATGACTGACCATAAGAAAAAGCGCGACTTGTTTTTCAACTTAATAAAGCTTCCAACGATTAAAAGAAAAAAAGGTAAAGTGATATACGCAAATTCTTCAACGGACAAACTCCAGGATTCGGGAAAGAAAGGCAACATTGTGGTGTTTAGGTTTTGGATAAAAAAGAAATATTTCCACCAAGACAATGCCGCATAACCAACTATACTTGCGATAGCCAGATTAACCAACAAGATTAAAAAGTAATTTGGTAAAGTTCTAAACCATCTTCTTTTTAGAAAATAGAAAACAGTTTGGATGGAAAAGTCTTCTTTGAGATACAATTGGCACAAAATTTTACCAATCAAAAAACCGCTTAAGACAAAGAAAATTTCAACACCAAAAAACCCGGACAAGACTAATAATTGGTGAAAAAGATTGTCTCTTTCGGGGATAATCCACACACAATGACCGAACAACACCATTAAAATGGCTATGGCTCGCATTAAGTCGAGGCCAAAGATTCTGTTTTGCAAGGATTGATTTTCCAATATTTTATTCATTATTTAAATGTAACAAAATATTGAAACCGATTTACAATAATTTATCTATAATCATTTCTTCGGTGATTCCTTCAGCGTCAGCTTTGTAGTTTTTGATGATTCTGTGGCGTAAAATTCCGGTGGCCACTGCTTTTACATCTTCGATATCCGGAGAGAATTTACCATTGAATGCCGCATTGGCTTTGGCTGCCAAAATTAAGTTCTGTGAAGCTCTCGGACCTGCGCCCCAATCTAAATAATTATTCACATATTCAGAAGCTAAATTTCCTTTCGGACGTGTTTTGCCCACCAAAGTTACGGCGTATTCGATTACGTTATCGGCAACCGGCACACGTCTAATCAGGTGTTGGAAATCGATAATTTCCTGAGCGGTAAACAACGGATTTATTACAGGCTTGTCATCCGAAGTGGTGCTTTTTACGACTTGTACTTCTTCTTGGTATGACGGGTAATCTAATTTTATGGCAAACATAAAACGATCTAATTGCGCTTCCGGTAACGGATAAGTTCCTTCTTGCTCAATAGGATTTTGGGTTGCTAAAACAAAATAAGGTAAAGCTAATTTATAGTTTTGACCGGCGATTGTTACTGAACGTTCCTGCATGGCTTCAAGCAAAGCAGCTTGGGTTTTGGGTGGCGTTCTATTGATTTCATCCGCCAAAATAATATTGGCAAAAATGGGTCCTTTGATGAATTTGAACTGTCGATTTTCATCCAAAATTTCACTCCCTAAAATGTCTGAAGGCATCAAATCGGGTGTGAATTGGATGCGTTTAAAATCTAATCCTAAAGCTTGGGAAATGGTATTTACCATTAAGGTTTTGGCCAAACCGGGAACACCAACTAACAAAGCATGTCCACCCGAGAAAATACTCAGTAAAATTTGGTCAACCACGTCGTCTTGACCTACAATTATCTTGGCAATCTCTTTTTTAAGTTCTAATCTTTTTTGAACTAAATTTTGAATGGCAGCAACATCAGACATTTGATATAAGATTTTTGATATTAGAGATAAGAATTAAAAAGTACAAGATACATTTTAATCTAATTTTAACTACTATTTTTTTAACCAATTATTGATAAACAGACAATCTTGGTATTCACCGTTAATTTTAACGTAGGTTTCCTTGATTTTTTCTTCAGACCACTTGCCAATGGCTTTGATTTGTTTTTCTTTTAAGGCCAAATCTTTGATTTTGATATAATCTTTACCGTAATCGGCCGGATGCTCGTTGATTCTGTTGGTTACCGTGATGATTTTATATTTCTTTCCGGTTCTCGGATCATCATCTAAGATTGGTGCTGTGATGGCTTTGTCTTTTAAATTGGACACTTCACTATACAAACTTGGATCCATTTTGGTCAATTCAAAGTGCGTATCTTGGGTTTTAGGATTGATTAAGGTTCCGCCGTTGGCTTTGGTTTCTTTTTCATCAGACATAGTTCTTGCTGCTTCCGCAAAGGTAATTTCACCACTTTCAATTTTGTTTTTGATACTAATAATTTTTTCTTTGGCTTCTTTCAAGGCTTGGTCAGAAACTTTAGGCATCATCAGAATGTGTCTTAATTCCACTTCTTGACCTTTTATTTTTTCGACCATGATAATGTGGTAGCCATATTCGGTTTCGAATGGTTCTGAAATTTCGCCTTCGCCCAAACTGAAAGCCACATCTTTAAACTCTTTTACGAATTGGGTTTTTCGGCTAATTTTATAAAAACCACCGTTGGAAGCTGAACCTCGGTCATCCGAATAAATAACGGCTCTGGTTTTAAAACTCGAACCGGCTAAAACTTCGGCTTTGATTTCTTTTAATCGATTGATGACTCTTTGCTTTTCTTCTTCGGGAATTTTGGGAGTGATTACGATTTGGGCTACTTCCATTTCGGCACCAAAAACCGGCAATTCATCTTGCGGAATAGACTTAAAGAAATTACGGGTTTCTTCGGGAGTGATTTCAACAGCGTTCACAATTTTATTTCTCATCTCCGTAGTCAACTTATTGGTTTTGATGATTTCAAATAATTCACTTCTAAAATCCTCTTCGTTGTCTTTTTTGAAATACTTGATCACATTTTCCATCGAACTCAACTGCTCAACCATATAAGCAATCTGTTCGTTCATTTTTTCTTTTACCTCTTCATCTTTGATAACGATACTGTCTTGAATGGCTTGGTGAGCGTATAGTTTTTCTTCTAACAATTTGCCTAACATTTGGCAACGCGTTATGTCTTTTATAGATTGACCTTGACTTGACAATTCTAAAAATGATTTGTCAATATCAGAATCCAATATTATATAATCACCAACGGTGGCAATAATCCCGTCGACTTTGACCTTTTGAGCGGTTTTAGTTTGCGGTTTGGTCTTTACAGAATCTTTAATTATTTCTTGGGCATTGCCTGAACCAACTGTAAAAATTGTAGCAATAACAGCTACTATTAGTTGGCTATTTATAAATTTCATAATCTTTGTTTTTAATGGCATCATCGGTAATTTCTTTTTCAAATTTCTTTATCAATTCTAATTTTCTTTTGTTCAATATAACTTCTTTCAGTGTGGGTTTGATGTATTCAAACGGTGAGATTTGATTTTTATCAATCACATTGGTGATTTTAATTAAATAGACATCCTCATTGGATTGGATTTCGGCTTTTCTACCCGGACGAATGAATTCATCTCGGTTATCCGGATTGATGACCGGCAATTTTACATAAACCTGACTCATATCGACCCAAACACTATCATTCAGAGCAAAGCTCTTAAATTGGAGTGCATACGTATCCCAAAACTTTTTGTCTTTTTTATTATAATCAAAGAACTTACTTCTTATGGTGGCAAAACGCGGATTGTCTTTGGCCAAATTGATAAAACGCAGTCGTACTAACGTTCCGTTGGTCTTAAAATTCTCCTTGTTTTCATCGTAATACTTTTTTAACTCTTGTTGGGTTACCAAAGTGTCTACGGTATTTTTAACCACTTCTTCAATATACGCTTTGGTATATAAATCTATTTTATACTGCTTGATTAAAGTGTTGTATTCTCTTTTTTTCTTATCACTCAGGTTTCTTTCGGCAGCTTCTATGAGTAGCTTTTGGCTAGCCCATCGGTTAACGAAATCCCTCACCATCAGCACACTGTCTTCTTTTGAAGTTCCTGCAGGAACTAAAGTGGCGATATCACTTTTGTACAAATAGCTCTTTCCTACTCGGGCAATTGATTCCGGCTTTTGTTCCGGTTTAAAATAGTTACAAGAACAAAATAAAACAATCACCAAAAAAAGGCTATATCTGTTCATTCTATGGATTCAGCTGTTTTTTTACTTTTTCAAAGACATCTTTATTGACTTTAACCGTAAACTCTTGTTTTAAATCATCAACCCATCTTTGCTCTAAATATTGTTGGTAATCGTTTACTATTTTTCCACGACATTCGTCTAAAGTTTTGATGGCTTTTGGCATCACTTTATCCACTTTGGTAACAAAATAGTATTCTCCTTCTTTTACAATATCAGAAATACCAACTTCAAACTTGGTGCTTTTTGGTAAGGCATCATTTCCTTCTTCAAACACACCGTTATTACTCATTACGTTGACTACATTGTTAACGTTTAATTTTTCTTTTATGGCTTGTACTTCGGTGTTTTTCTTCAACAAATCGAGTGCTTTTTTGATTTCTTCCATTTTGGTAGAAGAAAGAACGGTAGCTTCCACTCTGTTTTTCCATTGGTGCTCTGATTTATGTTGGTCATAAAAACTTTGCAATCCAACCGAATCCGTTTTTGCTCTTTCCCAAATTTCTTTCTCCATCAAATCAAAAAGCAACAAACCGTCGCGGTATTCTTCCATCACATTGGCAAATTCAGAAAACTCATTTTCTAAATTATCATCATAATACGCTGTTAATTGCGCATCTAAGAATTTTTCGTACAGTGCATCAACTAATTTTGAAATTGGTTTTGCCGTCAATCCCACTTTTTGTTGTTTGTCTACAAATTCTAAAAATGTTTTACCTTCAATCTTTTTGTTGTTGATTGTTAATACTGGTGCGATATACTCTTTGGCATTTTCCGGTTGCTTCCATTTTGATTCATAGAACTCATCAGTTACCAATTTTGACAAAACAGCATATTGCTTGTTGTCTCTCTTGTGGGTGTATTTCTTTCTTAATTTTTCGTTTAGCGAAGCGGTAATTTTTTTTGACCTGTCGTCTTTACCAACTTTGGTTTCCAATTCATTTTTCATCTCATCAAGCGTACGCACCGGATGTTTTTGAATCAACTTTATGATGTGCCAACCAAATTGCGATTGAAAAGGTTTAGAAATCTCATTCGCCTCAGTCATTGAAAAGGCAACATTTTCGAACTCTTCAGAGCTCAATTGCCCTGAGCCAAATTTATTCAAAACACCGCCTTTTGACGACGATGATTTATCTTCAGAAAACTGTTTGGCCAAATCCTCAAACTTTTCCCCTTGTTGGATTTTTTTATAAATATCGTTGATGGTATTTTTTGCTTTGTCTTGATCTGTATCTTCCGGTTTCGGATTTAAAATCATGATGTGGGCTACAGTAACTTCACCACGGTTGTTTCTGATGTCTTCCACTTTCAGAATGTGATAACCAAAACGCGTTCTGATGATTTTTGAAACTTTCCCTTTTGCCGTATTAAAAGCAGCACTTTCAAAGGCATACACCATTCTGAAAGCCGTAAAATAGCCTAAGTCACCTTTATTTTCTTTGGCCGAAGGGTCTTCGGAAAACTGAGTAGCCAAAGCTCCGAAATCTTCACCCAACAAGGCTTTTTTACTGATTTCTTCTATTTTTTTGTAAGCTTTGAGTGTGTCTTCAGGCGTTGCATTTTCGTCTACCATAATTAGGATGTGTGAAGCTTTTACCTCTTTCTGAAGACGATTGTAGCCTTCTTCAATAAGTTCCTGAGTGATTTTGGTATCGTTGAAATAGTTTTTGGCCAATTGAGTTCGGTAAGATTTTAACTCGCTTTGGTATTTTGAATTGTCTTGCAAACCTAATTTATAGGCTTTATTCACCTTTAATTTGTACCCAACAAAAAGTTCTAAATATTGGTTTAAATCTTTTTGAGATTCATCTTTTACCAATTCCAGATTTTTCTTGTAAACCCTTGAAAACTCGTCTGTATAATAAGGTTTATCATTGATGGTAAACAAAACTTCTTTTGAATTATTTTGCGCGATTCCGGCAATTGACATTGAAAAGAACAATCCTAAAAAAAACTGTTTTAAACTCATGTTTTTATAATTTCTATTAAAAAATTTACAATTTAATATTGGTTTTTGCGATAAGCCAAAAAAGCTTTGGTTTATCGAGGTAACAATCAACAAAAGTAACAATTCAAACACATTATACAAGTATAGAGCCTACTATTAACAAAAATTTATTAACAGAAAAATTACCCTGTTTTACATTAATCAGAACAGACCTTAAATTGATAACCAAATAATGAGTAAATAATAGTATTTTTGCAGACCATTTATCAAAAAATCATGAGTTTTTTAAAAGAAATACAACGCCGCAGAACTTTTGGAATTATCTCGCATCCCGATGCCGGAAAGACTACACTGACTGAAAAGTTATTGTTGTTTGGTGGCGCAATTCAGGAAGCGGGTGCGGTGAAGAATAACAAAATCAAAAAAGGAGCTACTTCCGATTTTATGGAAATTGAGCGCCAAAGAGGAATCTCGGTGGCAACTTCGGTTTTGGCCTTTAATTATAAAGATAAAAAAATCAACATCCTGGATACACCGGGGCACAAGGATTTTGCTGAAGATACGTTCCGTACTTTAACGGCTGTTGACAGTGTGATAGTTGTAATTGACGTGGCTAAAGGAGTTGAGGAACAAACTGAAAAATTGGTGGAAGTTTGTAGAATGCGCAAGATTCCAATCATTGTTTTCATCAACAAATTAGACCGTGAAGGAAAAGATGCCTTTGATTTGATGGACGAAGTAGAGCAAAAATTAGGCTTAACGGTTACGCCATTGAGTTTCCCTATCGGAATGGGTTATGACTTTCAGGGAATTTATAATATTTGGGAACAAAACATCAATCTTTTTAGTGGCGACAGTCGTAAAAACATTGAAGACACCATTGCTTTTTCGGATATTGAAAGTCCGGAATTGGAAAAAATAATCGGAGAAAAACCCGCCGTAAAACTTAGAGAAGAATTAGAATTGATTTCAGAAGTTTACCCGGCTTTTGACAGACAAAGTTATTTGGATGGTACTTTGCAACCGGTATTTTTTGGTTCGGCTTTAAATAATTTTGGGGTAAGAGAATTGCTGGACTGTTTTGTGGAGATTGCTCCGACTCCGAGACCCAAAGAATCCGAAACCCGATTGGTAAAACCGGAAGAAGAAAAAATGACCGGTTTTGTGTTTAAAATTCATGCTAATATGGACCCAAAACACCGAGACCGTTTGGCTTTTGTCAAAATTGTTTCAGGCACTTTTGAAAGAAACAAACCATATACGCATGTGCGTTTGAACAAAAACTTGAAATTCTCAAGTCCGAATGCTTTTTTTGCAGAGAAAAAGGAAATTGTCGATATATCCTATCCCGGAGACATTGTGGGCTTACACGATACCGGTAACTTTAAAATTGGTGACACTTTAACCGAAGGAGAAGTGATGAGTTTCAAAGGCATTCCAAGTTTTTCTCCTGAGCATTTCAGGTACATCAACAATGCCGACCCTTTAAAAGCCAAACAGTTAGACAAAGGCGTTGACCAATTGATGGATGAAGGTGTGGCACAGTTGTTTACTTTGGAAATGAACAACAGAAAAGTGATTGGAACTGTTGGTGCTCTACAATATGAAGTTATCCAATACCGTTTGGAGCATGAATATGGTGCCAAATGCAGTTATGAAAACTTTCCGGTACACAAAGCTTGTTGGGTGAAACCAACAGATCCTAAAAGCGAAGAATTTAAAGAGTTTAAACGCATCAAACAAAAGTTTTTGGCGCATGATAAATATGGTCAATTGGTATTTTTGGCCGACTCAGAATTTACAATTCAAATGACTCAAAGTAAATTTCCTAATGTTAAATTATACTTTACTTCGGAATTTGATTAATTCGATTTTAAGATTAAAATCTGATTTAAATATAAAAACACCCATTTATTCAAATATGAATAAATGGGTGTTTTTTAGTTATTTTAAAAGAAACCTTTAAGGAAGAATTATACTGTTCTCTTGGATTTCTTGTAAGTATAAAAAACAAATAATATCCCGATAATTAACAAGATTATTAATTTACTGTCTATTGGTGCCGGTTGAGGATCATCACCTTCAAGACCGCCACCTCCATCGTCATCGCCAGGTTGGGCAAATGCGACAAAATCAGAAGCTAACAATAACAAGGTAACAAAATAAAATTTTAAACTATTTTTCATAACAATCACTTATGTATTTTTATATTTTTTAAAAGACGACCTATCTTATTACTTTTTTAGTAACTACCAATCCATCTTGAGAAGTAATTTGAATCAATAAAACTTCATTGGCCTGACCTGCTGTTATAGTAACTTGAGAACCATTAATTTCGCTTTTCTCCAACAACATTCTTCCTCTAATGTCAAATACTTTTACAGTAGACATAACCGTATTGCCTGTATTGATAACAAAATCATTTGTTTCGTTTTTGTATATAATCACTTGATTAGGATTAAATGTTGGCGATCCAACTCCTAATGGCGATTGGTAAACAATTTCAAATCTATCTGCAAATGTACCGGCATCAGAAGCAAAAGTATATGGCGAAATATTTAAATCGTTATAAGTACCATTTAAATTATCTTTGATAAATATATCTTGTGCGCCGGCGGTAAACAATCCGTCAACATGGTCAATTGTGAATGTATAAGTACCGGCATTGGTTACTTTAAAATTCAACGGTACCACATCAGTTGATTGGAATGGTAAAGCACGTCCTTGTATTACATATTCTGTTGAACCGATTTTCGTATTCAAAGCCACGGCGCCATCATTAAAATATTTACTGTCAAATTCATCAGCACCTTGAGTTGCATTGGTAAAATAACCTACAACCATTTGTGAAAACTCATTAGTTGCTCCAGTTAAATTCAACCAAATTCTGTGAGCTTCATTGTTGGTATTAGATGTATTTGGGTTGTTTCTGAAAAACTGGTCGGCATTATCATCGGTTCTTTGTCCGTTGTTAAACTCAACAGAGGTTGCTGCTCCTTTAGCTTCAACAATAAAACCTTGTCCGGTTCTGATAACTCCTAACGGACTTTCGGTATAAGCTTCTCCATTATCTCCATAGGTACTTGAGGCGGTATTCCAAGTACAATAAGACGGACTAGCTGTGTTGTTTGTTTTTCTCCAGAAATATAGAGTAGACTCAATATTTGAACTATTATCAGCAGCAAACTGAGCAATGTCAATAGCTGAAGGATAAGGATTTCCAACCAAATTAAATCTTTGCCCAACTGCCACATTATTTAAGGTAACCGTTTCTGTTCCATTATTTGGTGTACCGGTAAAATTACCTGTCCATATTGCCGGTGCAGTCGGATGGTTGTATGGCAAACGAATTAAATAACCTATTCCTGTAGCAAATGGAACACTATTATTGTCTGTACCGTTTACACCAGAACCGTTTAAACCTGTAACATTAAATCCTACGCTATTGCTAAATAAATTAGTTGATGTGTTGTAAGTATAAAAACGATTTGCAAAAGTAAATGGTGAAAAAGCATATAAACCTTGTCCTGTAACCGGTGATGACCACATAGTGTAATCAAGACGAATTAAAGGATTGCTGTTTCTTTTCACTATTGTAGAGCCTGAACCGGTGTTAGCGACATCATTTATTTGTATTAAATTGGCATTATTTTCAACCGTCAATGTTCCATTATTAACTATTACATCAGTAATCGTTAAATCAAACAAAGGATTAATTTTTAATGTAGTTGCTGAATTCAATGTCAATGTATTGATTGTAACATCGGATGAAATCTCCGGATAAAAAGTAGCTGAGCCAATAGTCACATTTGATACACTGGCTGGAACAACTCCACAAGACCAGTTAGCAGCATTTGTCCAAGAAGTACTTACACCACCTGTCCATGTATTGTTATTTGACACTGTTACAACCCAACTTCCACTTGAAAGGGTAAAAGTCGTGTTACAAGTATCATCTTTAGCGTATCTTGTGTAGGTAGTTGTAGTAGTTAATCCTGCAGGCGGATCGTATGAAGCCGAATTTGAACCGAAAATATCTACACCATTTGCTTGCCAAACATAAGTAATTGTTTCATCACCACCACTGGCTACTGTTGCATTACCTATCAAAGTAGGATCTCCATTATAACAAACTGTCTCTCCTGTTGTTTGAATAGCCCCGGAGGTAAAAGTTGCGTAAACTGTTGCTGTTACTGCCGTTCTCGTTGATGAAACACATCCTGTTGTTGTATTTCTAGCCTCTGCATAATAAATAGTTGTTGAAGAAATACTTGGAGTTGTATAGATAGTTGAATTGCTTAACAGTAATGTTCCACCTGAAGAAGCATCATACCAATCTACCGTTTCTCCAACATTAACTGAAGCCGATAAATTAACCGTTCCTGTACTGCATATAGCACCATTTGTCCCTGACGGAGCATTTGGCAAAGCAATAACAGTCAACGTACCATCTGAATAAGTAATGTTATAATTGGAAGCCGTAAATGTACCTCCTGTTGCTGCTGATGGGGTTATAGCATATGAACCAACAGCCGCACCCGAAGCTGCGCCTGAACTTGATAACGTTACGCTTCCAACCGTTTCACCATTTTGCAATGCACTTGTAGTGAAAGCAGTCGTCCCAAGAGTGTAAGTCGTTCCGAAACATTTTGATGCATCATCTGCAGTTATTGTTAGTGGAGCAGCAGTTACTGTTAGCGTTCCTGAATTTGGCGTATAAGTTATAGCATAATTACTCGGTGTGAATGTTCCGCCTACCGCTGCAGAAGCAGTTATCGTTGAAGTACTTCCTACAGCATCCGTAGCAGCTAGAGCTCCTGAACCATAGGTTAGCGTTACTGTTCCTATGCTTTCGCCATTCTGCAAACCTGTAGACCCAAATGCAGTTGAACCGGTTACCGGTGTTGATTGAGTCGCACCATAAACTTTAGTTCCGTTATTAGCGGTAATGGTTAATGAAGCTGTATTAACTATAAGTGTTCCGACATTATAGGTTATAGTATAATTACTGGCTGTAAAAGTACCACCAGTAGCAGCTGTAGCGGTTATGTCATAAGACCCAACAGCAGCAGTTGCTGTAGCTCCCGTACTGGCAATGGTTACACTTCCGATAGTTTCACCATTTTGTAATCCAATTGATGAAAAAGCTATAGAACCAGATCCTACTGTAAACGTTTGTCCATATGTTTTGCTTCCACTATCGGCAGTAATGGTTAAAGCTGCTGTAGTGATATCAGCAGTTAAACTAGGTTGAGTCACAGTGTAGTTAGCATTTGGTGCAGTGTACCCAGTTACCGTTACCGGTTTACCCGTTCCAACTGTCGCAGTATTAAAATTAGCCGAAGGTGAACCTGTTACACTGAAACTTTCTCCATTTTGTAATCCACTATAAGCAGCTGTTCCAGTCAAAGTGGCAGTTGTCAAACCATCATAACTTTTATTATCGGCTGTTACCCCTGTAATGGTTAGAGGCGCAGTAGTAACTGTACCACTACAAGCAATTGTAATCCCTGTAACTCCACCGCCACCAAAAGTAACATTCTCATTGTAAGTTCCCACTGCTGTAGTAGCTTTTAAGCGAACCCATACATTTGCTCCTGATAAACTACCTCCACTTGCTGTTAAGGTAGCAGTTGCACCAAATCCCGAAGTTGAAGAAGTAGTAGATACTTCATAATTGGTTGACCCATTTACTGTAATAGTAGCAGCTGCAGGAATTAAACCATCACCATTTACTTGAAAAGTTTGTACCGGAGCCGAACCATAAGTGTTTGCTCCACCAAAATTTAAAGCAGTGGTAGCAGAACCCAGAACTGAACCACTAAAAGTGAAATCATTAATACTATATTCTCCGTTATTACCGGCGTTCCATGCATAATACCTAAAACCGGTTGCTGCATTTAAATTTTGATAAGCACTACCAGTCAAACTTATAGTAGTTCCAGTTGCAGTTGGAGTTCCAACATTCGTAGCATAATTATCGGCATTTGCATTAGAACGTAATGCAAACGATGTTGGACCAGAATTAGACCCTGAACCTGCTTCTCTTGTTCCTGTGTAAACAAAACTTGATAAACTTATTTTATATCCTGCAGCTGGAGTTAAAGTAAAAGAATAGTATTTAGCTGTATTGATTGTTCCCGTTGTCCCCCATGCATCCGCATTATACACATTGTTTACAGCTATGTTAGTGACTCCCGTTCTCCCTATCCCCGATACAGTGATATTGGCATTCTTAACATCTCCTGTGGTATAAGGATTAGCGGCACCAGGATTAGTCCCTGTAATTGGATTGGTCCAAATACTAGTTTGTCCAATAGCATTTAAACTTATTAAGAAAAAACAAACTAAGAAAAGAGACTTGTTTATTGGCTTTAAAAAAACACTCGTTTTTTTACTTGAATTTGAATTAGGTAAAAATCTTTTCATATACTAAATTTTATTTTTTTTAGACCTGAGGTTTATAGGTTTGCAAACTTACTACTTTAAAAATGTTTAACGAAACAATTTTGTCAAACTACAAGAAAACATCGATAAATTACTGTAATTATTTTTTAAAAAATTAATTTATCCGATAAAATACTACTTCGGATAATTTTAACAATATAAAACCTAACAAAAATACTATTTTTTAAACGGTTAGCATTAACTTTAGAACAACAAATTGTATTTTTAATATTAATGCTAAGGTTGTAAAACTACAAAAAAAACAATATGTAAAAAGTTATGATTTAATTATTTAGAACTAAATCGTTTTCGTGATTTGCAATAGTAAGTAAAAATTGAACATAATTGCTTATTGACAAATATACATTTTCAAAAACATCACCAAAAGTAAAACCCTCTCAATTGCTTGAGAGGGTTTTATATAAAAAAATATTTGATTTATGCTTGACCGGCTGGACCAAAATTCAAAGGAATTGGAGGTTGCTCTGTATCTTTGATTTCGCCGTTGGCTAATTCAAATCGGTGGATGTTCTCCCCTAATGCTTTAAGAAATCTTTTAGCATGTTGCGGTGTTAACACAATTCTCGATTTAACTTTTGCTTTTGGCACTCCTGGCATGATGGTTACAAAGTCAATTACAAATTCAGAAGCTGAATGGTTGATGATAGCCAAATTGGAATAAATTCCTTCGGCTGTTTTCTCATCCAACTCAATATTGATTTGCCCTTGTTGTTGATTATTATCACTCATTTGATATTAGATTTTAAATATTAGATATTAAATTTATACACTTACTATTAAAAAAAGCCACTAATTTAAGATTTAAAGTAGTGGCTTTTGTTTAATTTAACTATCAATATTGATATTAATAGATGTATTCTTCTTTGTTGGCCATGATTTCATTGTAATCTTCTTTCGAACCTACAATAGTGTGATCGTAATCTCTCATACCAGTTCCCGCAGGAATTCTGTGTCCAACGATAACATTTTCTTTCAATCCTTCTAACGTATCTACTTTACCAGCTACTGCTGCTTCGTTTAATACTTTAGTTGTCTCTTGGAACGATGCTGCCGAGATGAATGATTTTGTTTGTAACGATGCTCTCGTGATACCTTGAAGTACCGGAGTTGCAGTAGCTGTAATTACATCACGAGCCACAACCTGGTTTTTATCATTACGTTTCAATAATGAATTTTCATCTCTTAACTCACGTGGAGAAACGATTTGACCCGGTTTTAAAACCTCAGAGTCACCTGCATCTTCTACCACTTTCATTCCGTATAATTTATCGTTTTCTTCGATAAAGTCAGCGGTGTGTATTAATTGTTCTTCCAAGAATAAAGTATCTCCCGGATCTTCAACTCTTACTTTACGCATCATTTGACGAATAACCACTTCAAAGTGTTTGTCATTGATTTTTACCCCTTGCAAACGGTAAACCTCTTGAATTTCGTTAACCAAATACTGTTGAACAGCTGATGGCCCTTGAATTCTTAAGATATCGTCCGGAGTAATCGCTCCGTCAGATAAAGGCACTCCCGCTTTTACGAAGTCATTCTCTTGAACCAAGATTTGACTTGATAATTTTACTAGGTATTTCTTGATTTCACCAAATTTAGATTCGATTACAATCTCACGGTTACCTCTTTTGATTTTACCAAAAGAAACTACACCATCAATTTCAGAAACTACGGCTGGGTTTGAAGGATTACGAGCTTCTAACAACTCTGTAATTCTTGGTAAACCTCCGGTGATATCGCCTGCTTTAGAAGAACGACGAGGAATTTTCACAAGGATTTTACCTGCTTTAATTTTCTCTCCATCTTCTACCATAAGGTGAGCACCAACCGGTAAGTTGTAAGAACGAATTAATTCTCCGTCTTTACCATAAACCAATAAGGTTGGGATTAATTTTTTATTTCTTCCTTCCGAAATTACTTTTTCTTGGAAACCGGTTTGCTCATCAATCTCCACTTGGAACGATTGTCCTTGTTCTAAATCTTCGTAAGCAATTTTTCCGGTAAATTCAGAAACGATAACTCCGTTATATGGATCCCATTTACAGATAGCAGCACCTTTTTCAACAACGTCACCATCTTTTACATTGATAACAGAACCGTAAGGAATGTTGTGTGTACTTAATAAAATACCCGTTTTAACATCTACTAATTTCAACTCAGTTGAACGAGAAACCACGATATCTACTTTGTTGCCATCAGCATCTTCACCAACAACCGTTTTCAAATCTTCGATTTCTAATCTTCCACCGAATCTTGCAATAATAGCAGATTCTTCAGAAACTCCACCCGCAACCCCACCAACGTGGAACGTACGAAGGGTCAACTGTGTACCCGGCTCTCCAATAGATTGGGCAGCGATAACTCCAACTGCTTCTCCTTTTTGAGTCATTTTTCCGGTAGCCAAGTTACGTCCGTAACATTTAGCACAAATTCCTTTTTTAGCTTCACAAGTCAAAGGCGAACGCACATCTACTCTTTCAAGCGGAGATTCTTCGATAGCTTTAACAATTGCTTCAGTGATTTGCTCACCAGAATGAATTAAAATTTCATTATTTAATGGATTGATTACATCTTGTAACGCCACACGTCCTAAGATTCTCTCTCCTAATGTTTCAACGATTTCTTCGTTTTTCTTTAAAGCCGAAACTTCAATTCCTCTTAACGTACCACAATCTACAGAGTTCACGATTACGTCTTGAGAAACGTCATGTAAACGACGAGTCAAGTAACCGGCATCAGCTGTTTTCAAAGCGGTATCCGCAAGACCTTTACGCGCACCGTGAGTAGAGATAAAGTACTCAAGAATCGAAAGACCTTCTTTAAAGTTAGAAAGAATTGGATTTTCAATAATTTCACCACCACCAGCGGTTGATTTTTTTGGCTTAGCCATCAAACCACGCATACCGGTTAACTGACGAATTTGTTCTTTAGATCCACGAGCTCCGGAATCAAGCATCATATATACCGAGTTGAAACCTTGTTGGTCTTCACGGATATTTTTCATCGCTAATTCGGTCAATTGTGCATTCGCAGAAGTCCAGATATCAATAACTTGGTTGTAACGTTCGTTATTGGTAATAAGACCCATGTTATAGTTCACAGAAATAAGATCAACTTGCTCTCTTGCATCTGCAATCAATTTATTTTTTTGCTCCGGAATTCTAATATCACCTAATGAGAAAGACAATCCACCTTTGAAAGCGAATTTGTACCCCATATCTTTCATGTTATCAAGGAACGCTGCCGTTGTAGGAACATCAGTTACTGCAAGGATTTTTCCAATAATATCACGCAAAGATTTTTTAGTCAATACTTCATTGATATAACCAGCTGCTTGTGGTACTACTTCATTAAATAATACTCTACCGGCAGTAGTTTGGATAATTTTGTATACTAATTCTCCGTTTTCATTAAAGTCTTTCGCTCTAATTTTAACACGAGCATTCAACTCCACTCTTCCTTCATTCAAAGCGATATTACATTCTTCGGCAGAATAGAAAGTTAAATCTTGACCTAAAATAGTCATTTCCGGAGTAGACAATCTTTCTTTGGTCATGTAATAAAGACCAAGTACCATGTCTTGAGAAGGTACCGTAATTGGAGCACCATTAGCAGGATTCAAGATATTGTGAGAAGCCAACATTAACAATTGTGCTTCCAAAATAGCCTCAGGTCCTAACGGTAAGTGAACAGCCATCTGGTCACCATCAAAATCCGCGTTGAACGCCGTACATACTAACGGGTGTAACTGGATTGCTTTTCCTTCAATTAATTTAGGTTGGAAAGCTTGGATACCTAATCTGTGTAACGTAGGAGCACGGTTTAGTAATACCGGGTGACCTTTGATTACATTTTCAAGGATATCCCAAACTACAGGCTCTTTTTTGTCGATTATTTTCTTAGCCGACTTTACTGTTTTAACGATTCCTCTTTCGATTAACTTACGAATAACGAATGGTTTGTATAGTTCAGCAGCCATATCTTTTGGCAAACCACATTCGAACAATTTCATTTCCGGTCCAACAACAATTACCGAACGAGCAGAATAATCCACACGTTTTCCTAATAAGTTTTGACGGAAACGACCTTGTTTACCTTTTAACGAATCTGATAAAGATTTTAAGGGTCTGTTTGATTCTGTTTTAACAGCAGAAGCTTTACGCGTGTTGTCAAATAAGGAATCTACTGATTCTTGCAACATACGTTTTTCGTTTCTCAAGATTACTTCAGGAGCTTTGATCTCCATCAATCTTTTCAAACGGTTGTTACGGATGATAACTCTCCTGTACAAATCGTTCAAATCGGAAGTAGCGAAACGACCTCCATCAAGCGGCACCAACGGTCGCAATTCTGGTGGAATAACCGGAATTACTTTCAAAATCATCCACTCAGGACGGTTTTCTCTATTTAGGTTTGACTCACGGAAAGACTCCACTACTTGTAATCTTTTTAACGCTTCAGTTTTTCTTTGTTTAGACGTTTCGTTATTGGCCGCGTGACGTAAGCTGTAAGACAACTCATTTAAGTCGGTGCGTGCCAATAAATCCATGATACATTCAGCACCCATTTTGGCGATGAATTTATTTGGATCATTGTCATCTAAATATTGGTTTTCCATTGGAAGTGTATCTAAAATATTTAGATATTCTTCTTCTGTCAAAAAGTCTAAACGGTGTAATGATTCACCATCTGCATTTTGAGCAATACCGGCTTGGATTACTACGTATCTTTCGTAGTAAATAATCATATCTAATTTCTTAGACGGTAATCCAAGGATGTAACCAATTTTGTTTGGTAACGAACGGAAGTACCAGATGTGAGCAATCGGCACCACCAAATTGATGTGACCCACTCTGTCTCTACGTACTTTTTTCTCGGTTACTTCAACACCACAACGGTCACAAACGATTCCTTTGTAGCGGATTCTTTTGTATTTACCACAGGCACATTCAAAATCTTTTACCGGACCGAAAATTCGCTCACAGAAAAGACCGTCACGCTCTGGTTTGTGGGTTCTATAGTTGATAGTTTCCGGCTTCAAAACCTCTCCTCTTGACTCAGCCAAGATAGATTCCGGTGAAGCTAGTCCTATCGAAATTCTGTCAAATCTTTTGATAGTATTTTTAGTATCTTTATTTCTATTCATCATAGTCGTAACATTTAAAGTGTTCAGTATTCAGTGTCCAGTGTTCAGATAGTTTATCTGAACACTGCCACTGCCAACTATTTTTATTCTTCTAATCTGATGTCTAATCCAAGACCTTTCAATTCATGCATTAATACATTGAATGATTCTGGTAATCCCGGTTCCGGCATAGTTTCTCCCTTAACGATGGCTTCGTAAGTTTTAGCTCTACCGATTACGTCATCCGATTTAACAGTCAAAATTTCTCTTAGCGTGCTTGATGCTCCATAAGCTTCAAGTGCCCAAACCTCCATTTCTCCGAAACGCTGACCTCCAAATTGAGCTTTACCACCCAATGGTTGTTGTGTAATCAAAGAATATGGACCGATAGAACGAGCGTGCATTTTGTCATCAACCATGTGTCCAAGTTTCAACATATAGATAACTCCAACCGTTGCTGCTTGGTGGAACCGTTCTCCGGTTCCTCCATCATACAAATAAGTATGACCGAATTGTGGAATACCTGCTTCGTCTGTCAATGCATTGATTTGGTCTAATGTTGCTCCGTCAAAAATAGGTGTCGCATACGTTCTTCCTAATTTTTGTCCGGCCCAACCCAAAACAGTTTCATAAATCTGACCGATGTTCATACGAGAAGGTACACCTAGTGGATTCAATACGATATCTACAGGAGTTCCATCTTCTAAGAATGGCATGTCTTCATGACGAACGATACGAGCCACAATACCTTTGTTTCCGTGACGTCCCGCCATTTTATCACCCACTTTCAATTTACGTTTCTTAGCGATATATACTTTCGCTAATTTCAAGATACCGGCTGGTAATTCATCTCCAACAGTGATGGTAAATTTCTCTCTTCTCAAAGCACCTTGTAAATCGTTTAATTTGATTTTGTAGTTGTGAATTAAGTCGTTAACCAATCGGTTAGTTTCATCATCAGCAACCCATTGTCCTTTAGTCAAGTGAGCGAAATCTTCTACGGCATGTAACATTTTTTGAGTGTATTTTTTACCTTTTGGCAAAACTTCTTCTCCTAAATCGTTCATTACACCTTGCGATGTTTTTCCGTTTACAATGTTGAATAATTTTTCAACCAATTTGTCTTTTAATTCCACAAATTTGGTTTCGAATTCCATTTCCAAAGACGTCAAATCGTCTTTATCCTTGGTACGTTTCTTTTTATCTTTTACCGCTCTTGCGAATAATTTTTTATCTAAAACCACACCGTGTAATGATGGAGAAGCTTTTAACGAAGCATCTTTTACATCACCCGCTTTATCACCAAAGATTGCTCTTAACAATTTCTCTTCCGGTGTAGGATCTGATTCTCCTTTTGGTGTAATTTTTCCGATTAGAATGTCGCCAGGTTTAACCTCGGCTCCGATTCTGATCATTCCGTTTTCATCCAAGTCTTTGGTAGCTTCTTCAGAAACGTTCGGGATATCATTAGTTAACTCTTCGTTACCTAATTTTGTATCTCTAACTTCCAATGAATAATCATCAACGTGGATAGACGTGAAGATATCGTCACGAACTACTTTTTCAGAGATTACAATCGCATCCTCGAAGTTGTATCCTTTCCATGGCATAAATGCTACTTTAAGGTTTCTTCCCAATGCTAATTCTCCGTTTTGTGTCGCGTATCCTTCACAAAGTACTTGTCCTAATTTCACTCGGTCACCTTTTCTTACGATTGGTTTCAAGTTGATAGACGTACTTTGATTCGTTTTTCTGAATTTGATCAAGTTATACGATTTCTCATCAGGGTCAAAACTTACCATTCTTTCCTCTTCTGTTCTGTCGTATTTGATAGTAATCATGTTGGCGTCAACGTACTCAACAGTACCGTTTCCTTCCGCATTGATTAATACTCTTGAGTCAGACGCCACTTGACGCTCTAAACCTGTTCCTACGATTGGTGCTTCAGGACGTAACAATGGTACAGCCTGACGCATCATGTTGGAGCCCATCAACGCACGGTTCGCATCATCATGCTCCAAGAAAGGAATCAATGAGGCTGAAATCGAGGCGATTTGGTTCGGCGCTACGTCGGTATAGTGAATTTCGTTTGGATCAACAACCGGGAAATCACCTTCTTCACGGGCAATAACTTTATCAGCAGTAATTTTTCCTTTGGCATCCATTTCAATGTTTGCCTGCGCAATCATTTTACCTTCTTCTTCTTCTGCGCTTAAGTAAATTGGTTCAGAAGTTAAATCAACTGTGCCGTTAGTTACTTTACGGTAAGGTGTTTCGATGAATCCCATTCCGTTTACTTTAGCATAAACACCAAGTGATGAAATCAATCCAATGTTTGGTCCCTCAGGCGTTTCAATCGGACAAAGTCTTCCGTAGTGCGTATAGTGAACGTCACGTACCTCGAAACCGGCTCTTTCTCTCGAAAGTCCACCT
This sequence comes from Flavobacterium sp., assembly GCF_046296355.1. Lineage (GTDB taxonomy): Bacteria > Bacteroidota > Bacteroidia > Flavobacteriales > Flavobacteriaceae > Flavobacterium. Next base: position 8,119 of record NZ_JBKBLM010000003.1, on the reverse strand, counting down.
GGTCCAAGGGCAGATAATCTTCTTTTGTGTGTAATCTCAGCCAATGGATTTGTTTGGTCCATGAATTGAGACAACTGGTTCGTACCAAAGAAAGAGTTGATAACCGATGATAATGTTTTAGCATTGATCAAATCGATTGGTGTAAACACCTCGTTATCTCTAACGTTCATTCTCTCACGGATGGTTCTGGCCATACGGGCTAAACCTACACCAAATTGTTGAGACAATTGCTCACCAACTGTACGTACACGACGGTTTGATAAGTGATCAATATCATCAATCTCTGCTTTAGAGTTGATTAATTCGATCAAATATTTCACGATAGTGATGATATCTTCTTTGGTCAAGACTTGCTTTTCCATTGGGATATCAAGGTTCAATTTTTTGTTCATTCTGTAACGACCCACTTCACCTAAGTTGTAACGTTGGTCAGAGAAGAATAATTTATCGATGATGCCACGAGCGGTTTCTTCATCAGGCGGTTCTGCATTACGCAACTGACGGTAAATGTGCTCAACAGCTTCTTTTTCTGAGTTTGTTGGGTCTTTTTGTAACGTATTGTGGATGATGGCATAATCACCTTGATTAGCATCTTCTTTGTGTAACAAAATTGATTTTACGTTAGAATCGATGATTTCTTCCACATTATCTTTGTCGATAATGGTATCTCTATCAAGGATAATTTCGTTACGTTCGATAGATACTACTTCACCAGTATCCTCGTCAACGAAATCTTCGTGCCAAGTATTCAATACTCTCGCAGCTAATCTTCTTCCAACGTATTTCTTAAGACCGGTTTTTGAAACTTTGATTTCTTCTGCAAGGTCAAATATTTCAAGGATGTCTTTATCTCTTTCGAATCCGATAGCACGGAAAAGAGTAGTCACCGGTAATTTTTTCTTTCTATCGATATAAGCATACATTACGCTGTTGATATCGGTAGCAAATTCAATCCATGAACCTTTGAAAGGAATTACTCTAGCAGAATACAACTTGGTACCATTAGCATGGAAAGACTGACCAAAGAAAACACCAGGTGAACGGTGTAATTGAGAAACTACCACACGCTCGGCACCATTGATAACGAAAGTTCCACTTGGTGTCATGTATGGTATTGTTCCAAGATAAACATCTTGAACAATCGTTTCAAAATCTTCGTGCTCCGGATCAGTACAATAAAGTTTTAGTCTGGCTTTTAAAGGCACACTATATGTTAAACCTCTTTCGATACACTCTTGAATGGTGTAACGCGGTGGGTCAACAAAATAATCTAGGAACTCCAATACAAATTGGTTTCTTGTATCAGTAATTGGAAAGTTTTCCATGAAGGTGTTGTATAACCCTTCGTTGCCTCTCTCGTCAGATTTGGTTTCCAATTGGAAGAAATCTTTAAAAGATTTAACCTGAACATCTAGGAAATCCGGATATTGAGGTATATTTTTAGTAGAGGCAAAATTCAATCTTTCAGTCTGATTTGTTATCATCAATGGACAAAATTTTGATTTAAAAAAAGTAATTTTTGTGTGTAAGAACACTGTTTAATCTATACTTTCCTTTTTTACAACCAACACATCTTTAAAAATAGACCAGGAAATTAGTCGATTTTTTTCTTCGTATTGATCAAAAACTTTTTCGTATTTTAAACTTAATAGGATAATAAAATTGTCTATAATTTTATTATACGAAAAATGGTTTAGGCCCTTGGACGCATTGTCCAAGGCCTAAACCTAGTTCTAAAACCGGTGTTGGATTATTTTAATTCAACAACAGCTCCAGCTTCTTCTAAAGATTTTTTCAAACCTTCAGCTTCTGCTTTAGTAACTCCTTCTTTGATGTTTGATGGAGCGCCGTCAACTAAATCTTTAGCTTCTTTTAAGCCAAGACCTGTTAATTCTTTAACTGCTTTTACAACAGCTAATTTTGAAGCTCCAGCTTCTTTCAATACTACTGTGAATTCAGTTTGCTCTTCAGCACCAGCACCAGCATCACCACTACCAGCAGCAACTACTACAGCTGCAGCAGCTGGTTCGATACCATACTCATCTTTTAATATTGTAGCTAAATCGTTAACTTCTTTTACTGTAAGGTTAACTAATTGTTCTGCGAATTGTTTCAAATCTGCCATTTTTTCTATCGTTTAAAATGTTCTTTAATTATTATTTTTTTAGTCTGCTCTAATTATTCTGCTGTTTCGCCTTTTTGTTCTGCATGGTTTAATAATGCAGCAATAACGCGTTTTGCAGGTGATTGAAGTAATCCGATGATTTCTCCAATAACTTCTTCTTTAGATTTCAATGAAGCTAAGCTATCCAAAAGGTTATCACCGATGTAAATTTCACCGTTGATGTAAGCACCTTTGAATGCAGGCTTATCTGATTTTTTTCTAAAGTCTTTAATGATTTTTGCCGGTGAATTTGCGATGTCTGCGATAAAAATGGAAGAGTTTCCTTTTAACACAGATGACAAATCACCATAATCATTACTTGAAGCTTCCATTGCTTTTCCAAGCAAAGTGTTCTTAACCACTTCTAATTTGATACCTGCTTTAAAACAAGCTCTTCTTAAGTTTGAAGTAGTTTCTGCGTCTAACCCAGAGGTGTCAGCAATATATACAATATTACTTTCGGCCAACTTTGCAGTTAAATCTTCTATCGCGATTGATTTTTCTTCTCTTGTCATAATAAAATTTGTTTAACTACCAATTATACTGCTTTAGGATCTAAAGCGATAGCAGGGCTCATAGTAGAAGAGATGTGAATACTCTTAATGTATGTTCCTTTAGCTGCAGTTGGTTTCAATTTAAGTAATGTTTGAATAATCTCATGAGCGTTATCTACAATCTTATCTGCTTCGAAAGAAATTCTTCCGATACCAGCGTGAACGATTCCAGTTTTATCAACTTTAAAGTCGATTTTACCCGCTTTTACTTCAGCAACAGCTTTTCCAATTTCCATGGTTACTGTTCCTGTTTTAGGGTTTGGCATTAAACCTCTTGGACCTAATACACGTCCTAAAGGACCTAATTTACCCATGATAGCCGGCATAGTGATGATTACATCAACATCAGTCCAACCATCTTTAATTTTTTGAAGGTAATCGTCTAATCCTACATAGTCAGCACCAGCCGCTTTCGCTTCTGCTTCTTTATCCGGAGTAACTAAAGCTAATACTTTAGTATCTTTACCGGTTCCATGAGGAAGGGTTACAACACCTCTTACCATTTGATTTGCTTTTCTTGGATCAACTCCTAAACGAACAGCAATATCTACAGACTCGTCAAATTTTGCAGAAGCAACAACTTTCAATAAAGACGAAGCGTCTTTTAATGAATACAGTTTGTTTTTCTCAATTTTTGCAGCAGCCTCTTTTTGTTTTTTTGTCAATTTTGCCATTTCTTACCTTATTTTAGAGGAGAATCTCCAGTTACAGTTATACCCATAGATCTAGCTGTTCCAGCAATCATGCTCATTGCAGATTCAATTGTGAAAGCATTTAAATCAACCATCTTGTCTTCAGCGATTCCTTTAATTTGATCCCAAGTTACGTTAGCAACTTTTCTTCTGTTAGGCTCGCCTGAACCAGATTTTAATTTAGCAGCATCCAATAACTGAATTGCAGCAGGTGGAGTTTTTACAACAAAATCAAACGATTTGTCTTTGTACACGGTAATTTGTACCGGTAACACTTTGCCGGGTTGATCTTGGGTTCTAGCATTAAACTGCTTACAGAATTCCATGATGTTAACACCAGCAGCTCCCAGAGCAGGTCCAACCGGCGGCGATGGATTCGCTGCGCCTCCCTTAACTTGTAGTTTAACTACTTTACTAATCTCTTTAGCCATTGTTTTTAAAAAAATTTGCAGCGGTCTGTGGAAGCAGACGTTTGCGGTTTATAATAGTGTAACGAATTATACTTTTTCAACTTGCATAAAGCTCAGTTCCAATGGTGTTTTTCTTCCGAAAATTTTCACCATTACTTCTAGCTTACGCTTTTCTTCATTTATTTTGTCAATAGTTCCGTTGAAACCATTGAAAGGACCATCAATAACCTTGATGGTTTCTCCTATATTAAAAGGAATGTTTTGAGTATCGGTATTAACAGCCAACTCATCCACTTTACCTAGCATTCTGTTTACTTCTGACAATCTTAACGGCACAGGATCTCCTCCTTTAACTTCTCCTAAGAAACCAATCACACCGGTAATTGACTTAATGATGTGAGGAATTTCTCCCACCAAGTTAGCTTCAATCATGACATAACCAGGAAAGTACACCTTATCCTTAGCTATCTTTTTTCCATCTCTTACCTGTACCACTTTTTCAGTTGGAACCAGTACTTGAGAGATATAATCTGCCATGCCTAGTCTGTTAATTTCGGTTTCGATATAAGCTTTCACCTTATTTTCTTGCCCGCTAACAGCCCTAACGACATACCATTTTTTTACATTAATATCAGCCATTTCAGAAAAATTAAGGTTTTAACCAATTAAAGAAACCTGCAATTAATTTTGCACAAGCTTCATCAACACCCCAAGTTGCTAGAGCGAAAACAATTGAAAATACAGCCACTATGATAGTGAACTTTTGAACTTCAGCCCATTCAGGCCAAGTAACATTTGTTCTCAATTCTTCAAATGCTTCTGATATATAGTTAACAATTTTTGTCATTGTAAATTATTTTTTTTTGCACGGGCGGAGGGATTCGAACCCCCATCAACGGTTTTGGAGACCGCTATTCTACCCTTGAACTACGCCCGTTTCATTAAAAACCAGCAGAGTAACCAAATGGCTCTCTGCTGGTAATATATTTAATTAGATAATTAGTCTAAAATTTCAGTAACCTGACCAGCACCTACTGTTCTACCACCTTCACGGATAGCGAAACGTAGACCGATGTTCAAAGCGATAGCACTTAACAAAGAAACTTCAATAGTTAAGTTATCACCCGGCATTACCATCTCTACACCAGCTGGTAAAGAGATAACTCCTGTTACGTCAGTTGTACGTACGTAGAACTGTGGACGGTAGTTATTGTGGAATGGTGTGTGACGACCACCTTCTTCTTTTTTCAAGATATAAACCTCCGCTTTGAATTTAGCGTGTGGTTTTACAGATCCTGGCTTACAAATAACCATTCCTCTTTTGATATCTTCTTTTGCAACACCTCTTAACAAGATACCTGCATTATCTCCAGCCTCACCTCTATCCAAGATTTGACGGAACATTTCGATACCAGTTACTGTAGAAGTTAATTTCTCAGCACCCATACCAATGATTTCAACCGGATCTCCAGTATTACAAATACCTGTTTCGATACGACCTGTAGCAACAGTTCCACGACCTGTAATTGTAAATACGTCTTCAACCGGCATCAAGAAAGGTTTGTTAACATCTCTTTCTGGCTCTTGAATCCAATTATCAACAGCTTCCATCAATTCAATGATTTTTGGTACCCAAGCCGGATCGTTATTCAATCCACCTAAAGCTGAACCTTGAACTACAGGACCATTATCTCCATCATAATCGTAGAAAGATAATAAGTCTCTGATTTCCATTTCAACCAATTCTAATAATTCCGCATCATCAACCATATCCACTTTGTTCATGAATACAACGATTCTAGGAATACCAACTTGACGTCCTAAAAGGATGTGCTCACGTGTTTGTGGCATTGGTCCGTCTGTTGCAGCAACTACTAAAATAGCACCGTCCATTTGAGCAGCACCAGTAACCATGTTCTTAACGTAATCCGCGTGACCTGGACAGTCAACGTGTGCGTAGTGACGGTTAGCAGTTTCATACTCTACGTGTGAAGTATTAATTGTAATACCTCTTTCTTTTTCTTCCGGAGCGTTATCAATTTGATCAAATGATTTCGCTTGACAGTAACCTGCATCAGATAATACTTTTGTGATTGCTGCAGTTAAAGTTGTTTTTCCGTGGTCAACGTGCCCAATTGTTCCAATGTTTAAGTGGGGCTTGTTACGGTTAAAATTTTCTTTTGCCATTTTACTTAATTTTTAATCTTAGTTTATATATTAGTGTTCAAATTTTACAATTTTGAGCCAACTACGGGAATTGAACCCGTGACCTCTTCCTTACCAAGGAAGCACTCTACCCCTGAGCTAAGTCGGCTAATGCCTAGTCCAGAAGTTAGACCTTAGAATTCAGAAAACCCAAATTCACATTTCTAAATTCCAATTAGTTGGATAATCAACACAAGGCTGAATTTCCAGTTTTGAATTAACGTCCTTCGGGCGATAATCCTGATAAGGCGTTGCCTTATCCAAGCTTTAAATCTGAATTTACTCGAAAGTAAACTTTCGGATAAATCCTTGTTTAAATATTGTGGGGAGAGCAGGATTCGAACCTGCGAAGATGTAATCAGCGGATTTACAGTCCGCCCTCGTTGGCCGCTTGAGTATCTCCCCCACTTTTCTTACGTTTTATCCCTAAAATTGAGCCGGCGGAGGGACTCGAACCCACGACCTGCTGATTACAAATCAGCTGCTCTAGCCAACTGAGCTACGCTGGCATACACAATAAAAAAAGTCCGCTATTTCTAACGGACTGCAAATGTATGGATTTTATCTTTTAATCAAAACATTTTTAGAAAAAAATTTATCTTATATATGTGTTCTGATTTTTTCCTTTCTTTTCACTAATAATCTTTCCAGAGATTCGGACGATAACTCTACCGCTTCTTCAAAAGTTTTACATTGCTTTTTTACCATAAAATCATCTCCAGGGACATGAATTTTAACCTCTACCATTTTATTTTCCTTTTCGCTTGTATTGTCAACCTTCAAAAAAACATCTGACGAAACAACTTTGTCATAGAATTTCTCAAGTTTACCTAATCTTTCTTGGATGAAATCAACCAGCTTTCTGTCGACAGTGAAATTTACTGCATGAACATTTACCTTCATAATTAAAATTTTAATGATTAAACATTGTAGAACTATTGTTTATTCCTTGGATGAGCGCTACTGTATACTTTTTTAAGTTCCGCTAAACTGCTGTGAGTGTAGACTTGGGTAGAGGCCAAACTTGAATGTCCTAATAATTCTTTAACCGAATTAATATCTGCTCCGTTGTTTAATAGGTGAGTCGCAAATGTATGTCTTAATATGTGCGGACTTTTTTTAACCTTCTCGGAGACATTACTAAAGTAATAATTTATTAAACGATAAACAAACGAATCGTTCAATTTAACGCCTTTTAGCAGTAGAAAAAAATACGCTTCATCTACAATGCTTTGTAAACCTGCCCTTTCTGCTAAATATAATTTAATTTGATTTTCAACAACCGGCAAGATTGGTATAATCCTTTCCTTATTTCTTTTCCCTAAAACTTTTATGGTTCCGCTCGACAAATCGATATTTTGCAATTTTAAATTAATCAACTCTGTTCTACGAATACCGGTGGTATAAAATAAATCAACAATCAATTTATCGCGAATACCATCAAAGTCATTAGTATAAACTATTTGATTTAAAACCAAATCGAGCTCTTTCTCCGAAAACGGAATTTGAAGTTTTTTGGATGCTTTTAAAGCTTTGTGTTTCAATAACGGACTCGTTTCAATTTGCTTGGTTTTTAGCAAAAATTTGTAAAACGATTTTAAAGAAGATATTTTTCGGTTAATTGAAGAATTCGAAATCCCGTCATCCGACAACGAAACTATCCAAGCACGAACTTGATTATAGTTAACTGCAACTAAATTATTGTCGTCAAAGTTATTGGATAAAAATGATTCGAAGAAACCGACATCATTGATATAAGCAGTTACTGTATGCAAAGAATATTTTTTCTCTAACAGTAAGTAATCTTGAAACTTATTTTTAAAATTTTCCATAAAAAAACCGCTGACCTCAAAGTTAAAAAACTTTAATCATCAGCGGCTATATCTTATAAGGAATTTAACTATCCTTCCAGATTGTCTCTCATGTTTTGGATATAAGCAGCTTTTTGAACTTGTGCTCTTCTCACTACAGAGGGCTTAGTAAACGCTTGACGCGCTCTAAGTTGTCTTACAGTTCCGGTTTTATCGAATTTTCTCTTGTAGCGCTTTAATGCTCTATCAATGTTTTCTCCGTCTTTAATTGGTATAATCAACA
>NZ_JBKBLM010000002.1:92603-186114 GCF_046296355.1 Flavobacterium sp. | reverse complement strand
AAGGTAATCAAAACCTTAAAATTTTCAGGTTGATTTGGGCAAAGTTTTCTTTAATTTAACAGTGATTTGCGAATGAAATTTAAATAATTGTTATTAGCTGAAAAAAATCAAAAAAAATAGGTGACTTTTTAGCATCTTTGTAAGCATAAGCACAACGTTTTTTGAATGAGGAATTTAAAGAATACTTTATTTTATTTGGTCATCACAGGTGGTTTCGGCTACTTGATGTACTGGATAATCGGACAAGGAAAATTGTTGGAAGTAGGCCGAAAAATTGTTTCGCCAACCTCTGCCGACAGTCAGTGGATTCAGTTCTTGAGTTCGTTGTTTCACAATTTGCAGCATCCGTTAGCTTTATTGCTTTTCCAAATCATAACGATTGTTTTAGTCGCCAGAATTTTTGGTTGGATTTTCAGAAAGATTGGACAACCTTCCGTTATTGGCGAAATCATTGCCGGAATTGTCCTCGGACCTTCCTTATTCGGACTCTATTTTCCCGATATGAAAGAAGCTTTGTTTCCGGCAGCTTCACTTGGGAATTTACAGATGTTGAGCCAAGTCGGTTTAATTCTCTTCATGTTTGTTATTGGGATGGAATTGGACTTAAAAGTCCTTAAAAACAAAGCCAATGATGCGGTTGTGATTAGTCACGCCAGTATAGTCATCCCATTTGCTTTGGGTATGGGGTTGTCTTATTTTATTTACCACCAATTTGCTCCGGCCGGCGTCGAGTTTTTGTCTTTTGGACTGTTTATGGGAATCGCAATGAGTATCACGGCATTTCCGGTTTTAGCGCGCATTGTTCAGGAACGCGGCATTCATAAAACCCGATTGGGAACCATAGTTATTACTTGTGCGGCAGCCGATGATATTACCGCTTGGTGTATTTTGGCAGCGGTTATTGCCATTGTAAAAGCAGGAAGTTTTGTCAGTTCGTTGTACATTATCGGATTAGCAATTTTGTATGTTTTGGCCATGCTTTTTGTCGTAAAACCATTCCTTAAACGAATCGGTGATTTGTATGGCAAGAAAGACAATATCAAAAAATCGGTAGTTGCTATTTTTCTTTTGACCTTAATTGTTTCGGCTTATGTAACCGAAATCATTGGAATTCACGCGTTATTCGGTGCATTCATGATGGGAGCGATTATGCCTGATATCAGTAAGTTCCGAAATGTTTTTATCGAAAAAGTAGAAGATGTTTCCGTGATTTTATTATTGCCGTTGTTCTTTGTATTCACTGGTTTACGCACCGAAATTGGCTTAATCAATGAACCCTATTTGTGGAAAGTAACCGGTTGTATTATCGCAGTAGCGGTAGTTGGGAAGTTCTTCGGAAGTGCTTTGGCGGCTAAATTTGTGGGTCAAAGTTGGCGCGATAGTTTGACTATTGGAGCATTAATGAATACCCGAGGTTTGATGGAATTGGTGGTGTTGAATATTGGTTACGAATTGGGAGTACTTTCGCCGCAAGTTTTTACCATGATGGTGATTATGGCTTTGGTGACGACGTTTATGACCGGACCGGCATTGGATATAATCAACTATATTTTTAAAACCAAAAGCGTTATTATTCCGTCGGAAGTCAAGAAGAATTCGAGATTTAAAATCCTGATTTCTTTTGGTAACAATGAAAAAGGAAAATCACTTTTACGCCTCGCCAATAGTTTGGTTAAAGGCCAACCCGAAGCGTCTAATATTACCGCAATGCATTTGACGATGAGCGACGATATGCACGCTTACAACATTGAAGAATACGAAAAAGAAACCTTCGAACCGATAGTAAAAGAATCTAAAAAACTCAACCAAGAAATCACCACGATTTTCAAAGCAACCGGAGATATCGAAACCGATATTGCCGATGTGGCTTTGGAAGGAAAATACGATTTGGTTTTGGTAGGTTTAGGAAAATCAATTTTTGAAGGAACGATTTTAGGGAAAGTACTTGGTTTCACTTCTCGAATCATCAATCCGGACCGATTGTTGGACAAATTCAAAGGAAAAGAAGGTTTGTTTGAAAACTCGCCTTTTGACGAAAGAACGCGTTTGATTATCTCTAAAACCAAAACTCCACTTGGTATTTTAATCGATAAAGATTTGCAAAAAGTCAGCAAAGTTTTTGTTGGGATTTACAGTGTTGGCGATGTTTTCCTAATAGATTATGCCCAAAAGCTAATGCAAAATAACAACGCGCAAGTCACGATTCTAGACAATAACGACCATACCAAAAACAATTTCTTAATCCAGAATTCTTTAGAAGCTTTGGAACAAAAACACGGTGATAAGTTTGACGTATTCCAACCAAAACAAATTAACAAGCCATTTTTAGCCGAACAGGATTTGGTGATATTTAGTTTGGAAACTTGGAAAAAATTAGTCGATGATGAGGTTTCTTGGTTGCAAGATGTTCCTTCGGTGTTGATTGTGAAGCCTTAGATTAAAACCCTAAATCCAACACAAAACTCAACTTAATCGCGATATTGTCTTCCAATCGCGGCAATTGGTTTGGACCATAACGGTAAAATCCGGTCAAGCCGAAACCTTTGTAAATTTGGTTCAACTCGATACCCGATTCAAAGAAACCTTCGTTTAAAGTTTTGTATTCAATGCCAATGTGGTTCTCGGGATTTTTTAAATCGCCCCAAGCCATTCGGGTAACCAACACCAAAGATGGCTTTACTTTTTTAAACAATTCCACGCGTTTGAAACCGTGTTTGAATTGCAGCATCACAAATTCACTCGAGAAAAATTCATTGAAATACATGGTCTCAAAACTGTTTTTACCCGCAATGGTGATTCTTTGCAGCAAGTTGTCTTTGGTCAAATTATTCGGCGAAGTATTGTACAAATGGGTCAAAGGCAAATCGCCAAAAACATAACCGACTTGGAGTAAAACCGCCGATTTTTGTCCGTTTAAGTATTTCTTTTCATAGTCGATTCGGGCGTCAATTTTGCCGAATTCGAAGTCATTGTTAAAGAAATTAGACAATGATTTGGTGAACTGAAAAGTAAATTTCGGATAACGTTTTTCAAATTCGATTTTGCCATTCGGCGTTTGCATATAATCACTAAACGGATTCCACTGAATCGAAACCATGGCGGAAGTCATCGCAAATTTGCGGTATAATTTGTCTTCGTAAACAAAGGTGTAATCAAACAAAGGCGTAATATCGCTGTGGGTAATCTGCCAAATACTTTCGGTTTTCGGGATGATTTTGGTTTCTATAAAAGCGCGCCAAGTTTGGTGGTTGTAAAACGTACTAATGTTAATCGGTCGCGGATCATAAAGCTTGAAAACCCTTTTGTCAATGGCAAAATTGGTACTCGCAATCTCCCGAACATCATCGGTAAACGAACCGCCAATCCATGAGTTGGAGAAGTTTCCGAGTCTAACCGCTCCGCCCAAATGGTATTTACTGTCATCATCTTTTAATCCATAAGCGCCGTAACCTTCTAAGCGAAATCTTTTGGAAAATTGCTCATTGGTTACTCCACCGATTCCGAAACGGAAACCTTCGTAATTATTGTAGCTCAGCAAATAGCGCAAGTCAAAGTCAAACGGACCAAAAGGCAAATAGCCATTGATGATTTTTCGGCCAAACTTGATTTTCTTTTCGATGTTTTCTTTGGTCACTACACTGTCTAAAACCACATAAGTTCTTTCGCTGCGAAGGTCCAAACTGTCTTTTCTGTTTTCATTCCAAAAAGTCTCGTCTTTGTTATTAGCATTAGGCTTGACATCAATAGCGATGGCAGATTTTTTGATTTTTAAATCGGAGTTGACTTTCAAATCATAGATTTCCATTTCCGAAGAAAGATAGGTAAAGTCAGAAGCATCTTTCTTAGCAGTGCTTTCATCATTTTCTGCAGCAAATTCTATTCGGCCACCCAAAACAGCAGTTGGTTCTTTGCTTTTTCCTTTGATGATTTTGAAGTTTTTCTTATTGGGAAACCAAAGTTGTTCTTCGGCTAAATAATTGAATTCATGAATGCCTGTGATATTGAGAACGCCGCGAATACGCATTATGGCTTTGGCGATGGCAAAGTTTTCTTTATCTACATAAAGCAAGCCTTCTAAGCCTTTGCGGCTGATTTTATTTTTGAAATAAATGACAACAACTTCACGATTGTTGATAGAAGTGCTGTCCAAAATTTTATAACGGTATTCTTTTAGGGCATTGTCAGCAATCGGGCTTTTGTATTTGGTTTCAAACAGTTCGTATTTGTCATCATACACTGAAGCCGATTGCAATCCGAATCCTAAAAGTTCATAGATTGGTTCTTTAAAACCGGCCATTTTGGTACCGAGAATAGTTTCTTTGAGAATGGGTTTTTCAAATTGAAACTGAGAAACTTTTTCGGTTAAAAACAGGTGTTGCTTGGCAATTATTTTTTTGAATTTGTAATCGGAAGAATCTATTTTGGCAATCTTGTCTTTGGATACAGCATCCACAAAAACGGTGTCAATTTTGCCCGAAATCGAATCAGGATTGGCACTTACCAATAGTTTATTGTAGGTTTTGTATTGAAAGGTTTTGAGTTTTTTCTGCGGATTGTTGGCGTTCTTGCTTTGAATGACTTTAGCTATCATTGCATTGGCCGGATTTTCATTGGAAATTACTACTTCTTTCAGTTGGTCTGTTTTTGGCGAAAGCCAGATATTGAAAAAGTTTTTTTGCTCAAAAAGGGAAATCGTTTTGGAAGTATAACCTACGTATGAAATCGTTAAAGCTTCGGGTTGTAAAGGTAAAAGAAAGTTGAATTTTCCATCAACATCTGATATTGTGGCAGTGCCGTTTTCGGTAGTAATCGTGGCAAATGGTAAGCCTTTTTTGGTTTCGGCATCTTTCACAACACCATTGACTTGAAATTGAGCCTGAAGCGACAGGGTAAAGAAAAAAAATAGAACTATCAGTTGCTTCATTAGAAAGGGATTGGCACAAATTGTGTACAAAAATAGGAATAAAAAAATCCGTACGAGACGGATTTTAATATCGAATTAACAAAAGTTACACTTTCATGATTTCGGCTTCTTTGACAGCCAAATGTTCCTCAATCTTTCTAATGAAAGCATCGGTTAGTTTTTGAACATCATCTTCGGCCGTTTTGCAGATGTCTTCTGACGTTCCGTCTTTTTCTAATTTTTTAATCTCAGTGTTGGCATCTTTACGCGCATTTCTGATTCCGATTTTGGCATCTTCCGCTTCTGCTTTGGCTTGTTTTACCAAGTCGCGGCGTCTTTCTTCGGTCAAAGCCGGCACACTGATGATGATGTTATCACCATTATTCATTGGGTTAAACCCAAGATTAGCAATCATAATCGCTTTTTCTATAGGATGCAACATGTTTTTTTCCCAAGGCGTAACAGTAATTGTTCTCGCATCGGGCACATTGATGTTAGCTACTTGCGATAAAGGCGTTTGTGAGCCATAATAATCTACAAAAACACCGCCCAACATTTGAGGCGTAGCTTTTCCGGCACGGATGTTTAAAAATTCTTTTTCTAAATGCGCAATTGAACCATTCATTGATTCTTTTGTGCTGTCTAAAATAAATTCAATTTCTTCCATTTTTTTAAAAAAGTTTTAGGTTGTAGGTTGTGAGTTGTAAGTTTGAACATAGAACCTACAACTTAGAACTTACAACTATATTTTAACTACAGTTCCTATATTTTCGCCTTCGCAAATTTTTAATAAGTTTCCTTTTTGATTCATGTCGAATACCACAATTGGCAACGCATTTTCCTGGCTTAAAGTGAAAGCCGTGGAGTCCATTACATTCAATCCTTTTTTGATTACGTCTTCAAATGTGATGCTGTCAAATTTTACGGCATTCGCATTTTTCTCCGGATCAGAATCATAAATTCCGTCAACACGTGTGCCTTTTAGAATCACATCGGCATGTACTTCAACGCCACGTAAAACAGCTGCTGTATCAGTGGTGAAATATGGATTTCCGGTTCCGGCTCCGAAGATTACAATTCTGCCTTTCTCCAAGTGACGAACGGCTCTTCTTTTGATGTAAGGTTCGGCAATCGCTTCAATTTTTAAAGCAGTTTGTAAACGGGTTAGCATGCCTTTGTCTTCCAAAGCGCCTTGTAAAGCCATTCCGTTAATTACTGTTGCCAACATTCCCATGTAATCGCCTTGTACTCTGTCCATTCCATTACTGGCACCGGCAACTCCTCTAAAAATGTTTCCACCACCAATGACTATGGCGATTTCAACTCCTTTGTCGTGAATCTCTTTGATTTGATCGGCATATTCACCTAGTATTTTAGGGTCAATTCCATATTGTCTTTCGCCCATCAGTGCTTCACCACTTAGTTTTAGAAGAATTCTTTTGTATTTCATCTTGTGTTGTAATGTTTTTTAAAAAATGACGCTTCGATTATAAAAATCGAATATCCACCAGACATTCTCCTCTTAATCTCAAATGTGTTGCAAATATAAACATAATCTCTTTTTGTATCGTATTCGTTAAAAATAATGTTAAGTAACATTTATCACTTTTTTATCCTTAGTGGTTTTGTAGCTTTGCGGCATCAAATACAAATTTTATGAAAGCCATTATACAGAAAAGTTTAGTCCAAAGTCATACATATACAACATACAGAACTATAGTTTCGGCTCTTTTAAAAGAAGGAAAGTCAACAGGAAACGAACAATCAGAAGCCTTGACGCATTATTCTGAACTGAATGAAACGCGGATGAATCGTTTGGAGAAAACCATCAAGATAACTGACGAGTTTACCGAACTATTAAAGCAATTAAAACGGGAATATATTTGGTTGGTGATTTCCGAAGGTTGGTGTGGCGATGCGGCTCAGTTACTTCCGGTCTTCCACAAAATGGCGGAGCTTTCTCCGAAAATAGACTTAAAAATTGCCTTTCGCGACGAAAATGACGATTTGATGAATTTGTTTCTAACCAATGGCGCGAGAAGCATTCCTAAGCTGATTATTTTAGACAAAAATACTTTGGAAGTTTTAGGCGATTTCGGACCAAGACCACAAGGCGCGAAACAATTAATTTTAGATTATAAAGCCGAACATGGCGTGGTTGATGAAACGGCTAAGACCAACTTACAACTGTGGTATTTACACGATAAAGGTTTGTCAACGCAACAAGAAATTATGGAAATTATGGCTGCGTTGGAGTAATCAATTCATAGTGTAGGCCAAGCCGATGCAAAAACTACCAATTCTTTTCTCCGAGTTTTTACTAAAACCATATTGGCAAAGCTCTAAATACAAACCTAATCCGCCATTGGCATCTTCAAATCCAAGGCTTATTTTTTTGAAGTAGCCGGACAAATCATTGCGACCAATGGCCATGGCTCGTCCCAAACCGGGTTCGACATACATTCTGAAATCTTTACTTACTTTGGAGTTTATCTTAATAGTGCCGAATAATGGCGCAACAACCAAACACTCATTGGCTTTCCAGTCTATTCCGATATTGCCGCCAACCCAAAGGAATTGATTTATCTTAATGCCCATTCCAAACCTTCCGATTACGCCATCAGGTAAAAACCAAGGTTCATCTTCGCCGTATTCGTCAATTTCTCCGGCATATTGATTGACTCTGATGGGAACAGCAAACTCAAATTTGGTATAAGTGTATCGTTTCTTTTTGGCAACAGTAAGCGTGTCGCGATTTTCTTGAGAAAAACCGATTGAGCTGATAAGCAGTAGGATTAGTAAGAGTTTAGCTTTCGGTTTGGTGAAGACTTTGTTCGAAAGTTTGCGGGGTAATTGCGTTAACAACATCATAATCACCAATTTTAGTTCGACGTAAAACGGATAAATAAGCGCCTGAATTAAGAGCTTTCCCAAAATCATAAGCTAAGGAACGAATGTAAGTACCTTTGCTGCAAACCACACGAAATTCGATTTCAGGTAACACAAATTTAGTGATTTCAAATTCATGTATGGTTGTTTTTCGCGCTTGAATTTCAACTTCTTCTCCGGCACGCGCATGTTCATACAAACGAATACCATCTTTTTTGATGGCCGAAAAAACCGGTGGCTTTTGGTCTATTTCGCCAAGAAATTGTGGAATGGTTTGCTGAATTAATTCAGCCGTTATATGTTCCGTTGGAAAAGTAGCATTCACTTCGGTTTCCATATCATAAGATGGCGTTGTGGCACCAACCGTAATCGTTCCGGTATATTCTTTGGCTTGACCTTGAATCTCAGTAATCTTTTTGGTGAACTTCCCGGTGCAAACAATCAGTAAACCGGTAGCTAATGGGTCTAAAGTTCCGGCGTGACCAATTTTAAATTTCTTCGGAAGATTGTATTGTCGTTTCAGTATGTACTTCAACTTGTTCACCGCTTGAAACGAAGACCAAGTCAAAGGTTTGTCAATTAAAAGTACTTGACCTTCTAAAAAATCTTCAGCCGTTTTCAAAATCTATTTGTTTAAAGAGAAATAAACCAGCAAAATCAGGCCGGCTACAATTCGGTAATAACCCCAAGGTTTGAAACCGTATTTTTTGATGATTCCGATAAAAAACTTGATAGCAATAACAGCGACTATAAAAGCCACAATATTACCCACTAAAAACATTTTCAAGTTATCAGAAGACTGCGTCAACAGTTCGTATCCTTTAAGTTGAGACACTTCATAAGTCTTCAAAAACAACGAATAAGTAGTAACCGCCAACATCGTCGGAACTGCTAAAAAGAAGGAGAACTCCGCAGCCGTTTCTCGGGTCAAACCTTGTTGCATCCCACCAATAATCGAAGCCGCAGAACGACTTGTGCCGGGCATCATCGCCAAACATTGCCAAAAACCTATCGTAACCGCTTTTTTAATGGTAATATCTTCTTCGTGAGCAATGGTAGGATGATTGAAACGACCGTCAATAAACAGTAAAACGATACCGCCAACAATCAATACAATCGCTATAGGAATAGGGTTTCCTAGCACGGCATCAATCTTATCGTCAAATATTTTCCCTAAAACCAAAGCCGGAATCACAGCACAAGCCAATTTGACATAAAAGTTAAGCTTTCGGAAATCAAAAAACTTCTTCCAATACAAAACCACTACGGCCAAAATCGCCCCAAACTGAATTGAAACCTGAAATAATTTCACAAAATCATCTTCCTGAATCCCAAAAAACGAACTGGTAAAAATCATGTGAGCCGTTGAAGAAACCGGTAAGTATTCGGTTAAACCTTCCACGATGGCAATTAGAATGGCTTGAATGTAATCCATTGGGTAGAGAGTAATTAGTGAATAGTAATTGGTAATTAGCATGACTAGTAATTTTTTGGGCTAATTACTAATCACTAATTACTAATCACTTTTTTTTAAAAATAGAGTAGATGGTAATCCCGAAACCAATTAAAACAACAGTCGGTGCCAAACGAATTCTTTGGAAATTGAACACTTCATCGTTCCACACTTTCGGGTCATCGCTTCCACCACCACTCATCAGAATAAATCCAACAGCAATTACGGCGATACCAATTAATAATATTTTATAATTAACCTTATCAAAAAGAAAATCAGGTTTTTGCTCGTTATTTTTCATAGGGTCTATTATCTCTTAGTCTATTCTCTATTCTCTAATACAAATCGTCCGTTCTCAAATTCAAAAATCGCTGCGTCGCAAAATAAGTACTGATCCAAGTAATCACAATACCCATAACCAAAACACCCAACAACACTATAGCAATCGACAATTGGTCTTCCATAATGCCTAAATTCGGGAAGTTGAACTGTATGTAAACCAGCAAACCAATCAAAGCCAAAATAGCCAAAACAGCCCCAATAAAGCCAAGAATTACACTGGTTTTGATGAATGGTTTTCTAATAAATGATTTGGTGGCACCCACCATTTGCATCGTTTTAATGATAAATCGGTTGGCGTAAATGGATAGTCGTAGCGAACTATTAATCAACAACACCGAAACAAACGCAAATACACCGGTAACAATCAAAATCCACATACTGATGTTTTTCACATTATCGTTCACCAAAGTCACCAATTGCTTGTCATAAACAATATCCGCCACCATTGGGTTTTTTCGCAAACGGTTTTCAATTTTGGCAATTTCAGGATTGGTTACAAAATCGGCTTTCAAGTGAATGTCAAACGAATTCTGCAACGGATTCACACCCAAAAACTGCATAAAATCTTCGCCAATCACTTCTTTGTGTTGCATGGCCGCTTGTTCTTTGGAAACATATTCAAAAGTTTTGGCAAATTTTGCGATCTTCATTTCTTCGGTAAACGCTTTCATCACCGAGTCGTTGGCTTCATTTTTAAAGAAAACCGTCATCGCAATTTCTTCCTTGAAATTGTCTGATAAACGCTTAGAATTGATGACAAAAAGCCCCAAAGTTCCCAGTAAAAACAACACCAAAAAGATGCTCAACACTACCGAAAAATAGGAGGTAATTACCCTGCGCTTTTGAAACTTTTCAAATGAGTCTGACATAAACAGTGATTTAAGCCGTAAAAATAATAAAGAAAATTGTTTTTCCCCTTTATAACGTACAAACTTTTAACTTTATTATATTAAATGTAAATTTGCAGCTTAAAATTTTTTAGGAGCGAATGGTTCGGGCAGTTTCAGCCATCCGTATTCCTGCTTTTCGCAGTATCTTTTTTGTCACGTCGAGCACAGTCGAGACGCCTTATTTAAAAAAGGATACTTGCTACAATCAGGGCTAAAAAGTAAACGAATCAAAAAACTCAGCAACTCAGTCACTCAGCGACTCAGCAACTCAAAAGATGAAGTACTTCCACGAAAAAATCGAAGCCAAATGGCAAAAATATTGGGCACAAAACCAAACTTTTGCCGCCACCAATAACTCTGAGAAACCAAAGTATTACGTACTCGACATGTTTCCTTATCCATCCGGAGCAGGTTTACATGTTGGGCATCCTCTTGGTTACATCGCTTCCGATATCGTGGCGCGTTTCAAACGCCATAAAGGTTTCAATGTGTTGCATCCGCAAGGCTATGATTCTTTCGGATTGCCGGCAGAACAATACGCCATCCAAACCGGTCAACATCCGGAAAAAACGACTCGTGAAAACATCGCTCGTTACCGTGAGCAATTAGACAAAATCGGTTTTTCTTTCGATTGGAGTAGAGAAGTGCGCACTTCCAACGCCGATTATTACAAATGGACCCAATGGATTTTTATCCAATTATACAATTCCTGGTATTGCAAATCAGCCAATAGAGCATTTGATATTTCTGAGTTGGTAGAGATTTTCAGAACTGAAGGAAATACCAATGTGGATATGGTTTGCGATGATGGGGTAGAACTCTTCACAGCAGCCGAATGGAATAGTTTTTCAGAAGAACAACAACAAAAAATATTACTACAATACCGATTAACCTATTTAGCCGAAACCGAAGTCAACTGGTGTCCGGCACTAGGAACCGTATTAGCCAATGACGAAATCGTAAACGGTGTTTCCGAGCGCGGTGGTCATCCGGTCATCCGAAAAAAAATGACGCAATGGTCGATGAGAATCTCAGCCTACGCCGAGAGATTATTACAAGGCTTAGACACGATTGACTGGAGCGAATCGATTAAAGAATCACAACGCAACTGGATAGGTAAATCTGTCGGAGCAAGCGTTGACTTCGTAATTCCTAATTCGCAGTTCGTAATTTCTGTCTTTACAACAAGACCTGATACAATCTTCGGAGTGACGTTTATGACCTTAGCACCGGAACACGAATTGGTTCCCCAAATCACAACACCTGAACAAAAAGCAGCTGTCGAAGCTTATGTGGAAGCTACTGCCAAACGTTCAGAGCGTGAAAGAATGGCCGATGTAAAAACCATCTCAGGTGTATTCACCGGAGCTTTTGCTGAACATCCATTCACCAAAGAACCAATTCCGGTTTGGATAGGCGATTACGTATTAGCAGGCTACGGAACCGGCGCAGTAATGGCTGTTCCTTGTGGCGACGAAAGAGATTATGCGTTTGCCAATTTCTTCAAAGGTCAACAAGGCATGCCCGAAATCAAAAACATTTTCAACCAGGATATTTCAGAAGAAGCCTTTGGTTCTAAAGAGGGTTTCGAATTAGTAAACTCCGATTTCCTAAACGGATTGGGTTACAAAAACGGAACTAAAAAAGTAATCGAAGAACTCGAGAAAATCAAACAAGGAAAAGGCAAAACCAATTACCGTTTGCGCGATGCAGTTTTTTCTCGCCAAAGATATTGGGGCGAACCGTTTCCGGTCTATTACGTAAACGGCTTACCGCAAATGATTGATGCGAAATATTTGCCAATAGTTTTGCCGGAAGTAGAAAAATATTTACCAACCGAAGACGGCCAACCGCCTTTAGGAAATGCTACGGATTGGGCGTGGGATAGTGTTCAGTGTTCAGTGGTTAGTGTTCAGTTGATTGATAACGAGACGATATTTCCTTTAGAATTAAACACCATGCCGGGTTGGGCAGGCAGTTCGTGGTATTGGATGCGTTATATGGATGCGCACAACGATGCAGAATTCGCCTCAGCCGATGCCATAAAATATTGGGACAGCGTGGATTTATACATAGGTGGAAGCGAACACGCCACCGGCCATTTGTTGTACTCTCGTTTTTGGAACAAATTCTTAAAAGACAAAGGTTACGCACCAACAGAAGAACCGTTTAAGAAGTTGATTAATCAGGGAATGATTTTGGGGATGAGTGCGTTTGTATATAGAGTCGTTCTAGTTTCAATTAAAAACAATGATTTTTTAAAAACCACTAATATTTTTGTTTCAAAATCTATCCGAGATAGAATGGTGCACGAACAAAATTGGGATAATAACTCTCTAATTGAACTAGCTAAAGAAGAACTTAAAGGAAAAGTTGATGAAGATGAATTGAATAAAACTGCAGGAATTATTTTTAATGAACTTCATGTAAAAGTTGATTTTGTAAATCTAGCAGATGAATTAGAAATAGAGAAGCTGAAATCAGACAGTGAATTTGGCAAAGAGTTTACAGATGCAATTTTTATTGGCGAAAAAGGAGAAGTTATAATTGGAACTAACGATGTTTATAAAGTACGTCGCGAAGTTGAAAAAATGTCCAAATCCAAATATAACGTTGTAAACCCGGATGACATTTGCAACGATTTTGGTGCCGATACGTTACGTCTTTACGAGATGTTCCTCGGTCCATTAGAGCAATCCAAACCATGGAATACCGCCGGAATCACAGGTGTTTCAGGCTTCTTAAAAAAACTATGGCGCTTGTATTTTGACGATAATGGTTTGATTGTGACCAACGAGGAACCAACGGCTGAAATGTACAAATCACTCCACAAAACCATCAAAAAAGTGACTGAAGATATCGAGAACTTCTCGTTCAATACTTCGGTGTCGCAGTTTATGATTTGTGTGAATGAATTAGCACAAATGAAATGCAACCACAGGGCCATTTTAGAACCATTAGCCGTAGTAATTTCGCCATATGCGCCACATATTGCTGAGGAATTATGGAGTCAATTAGGACACGAAGGTTCAATCTCAACCGCGGATTTCCCATTGGTTAACGAAAAATACTTAGTCGAATCCGAAAAAGAATACCCGGTTTCCTTTAACGGAAAAATGCGTTTTACCATCAAATTGCCATTAGATTTAACCGTACCCCAAATACAAGAAATCGTTATGGCGGATGAAAGAACCATCAAACAACTAGAAGGAAGAACGCCTAATAAAGTGATTATCGTTCCGGGTAAAGTAATTAACTTGGTAGGATAACAAAACGTCAGTTCGAGTGTCCCGATTGAAAATCGGGATGTATCGAGAACCTCGGCTTAAACATATTTCTATGCATTCCGATTGTATCTAAACTCTTAATAGGAAGAGTAAAATAATAAAATCCCAAACCCAATTCGGGTTTGGGATTTCTTTTACCCATCTTAAAGTGCACTTAAACTTATGTTTACAGCGTATATATAGCGTATATATAGCGTGTATATAGCGTATTAAAGTCATATATACGTCATATATACGTCGTATATAATTCAGGTCTAACCTAACTACATTACCTTCAAAAGTCATTAAAACTTTTTCAATCCTGTAACCTTGTTTTACTTTTCCCTTCACCATTTGCAAATAAAAAGTTAAACCATTCTTTATAGCCATTTTCTCTGTTTATTTTTGGTTCAAACATTAAATCAATCATCATGAAAAACAAAATCCTTTATTTATTATTGCTCACGGCTTTTATCGGCTACAGCCAAGAAAAAACAACCGATTCAACGGCAACCAAAAAATTCAAAATCGACGGTTATTTCGGAATCAACGGCAACATCAATGATAACACCAATCTGAACAAAAAACTCAACAATGCCAACCTTCCGGAATTAGACAGCTTTGTACCCGAATTGACTTTTGGCTTGAATTATTTTGGCCAAAAATACTCCGGTGATATCGAGTTCGGAATTTTATTTGCCAAACCCGAAGAAGGAAATAACGAAATGAAATACCAAGGATTTAATACCAGAATCCGAGTGCATTATAATGTGGTGAACAAAGAAAATTTCGCCCTTACAACAGGACTTTCTTTAGCTTATTTAGGCAGTCAATACGACATTTACTCTAAAAACAACACTATCGATTTAAACGATTTAGAACCCAACAACAACAGTGGTCATGTAAGTTTTACCAACCAAATGTTGTATTTCGGACCATCAGTTTCGATGTATTTGTTTAAAAAATCGAGCTTCCAAGTCAAACTCAATGCCGGGTATGAATTGGGCCTAACCCGAGGAAGATACCAATCTGAATTCGGAAGTATTTTAAACAACGTAAACGAATCGGGGAACAATCGCTTTGTGTTTGGGATTACGTTGTTGTAAGTGACAAGCTGTCATTCCTAATCCTTTGGCGTACAATTTGATGCTCTTCTAGAAACTAAAATTTAGAAATCATGATAGGATATTATATTTTAATCGGTTTGATTGCCTTAGTCAGTTTTGCCGTAAGCTCTAAACTAAAGAGCAAATTTGCAGAGTACTCCAAAATCCATTTGCGCAATGGCATGAGCGGTGCCGAAATCGCTTCTCAAATGCTACAAGACCACGGAATCTATGATGTAAAAGTCATTTCAACTCCCGGTCAATTAACCGACCATTACAATCCGGCGGACAAAACCGTCAACTTGAGCGAGGGTGTTTACAACCAAAGAAACGCAGCTGCAGCCGCAGTTGCAGCACACGAATGTGGTCACGCTGTCCAACACGCCACGGCTTATAATATGTTGCAATTGCGTTCGCAGTTGGTGCCCATTGTAAACGTTTCGTCAACCTTGTCACAATATTTAATTTTTGGAGGTTTAATCCTTGGCGCCGCTGCCGGATTAGGCTTCGGGTTTTACATCGCCGTTATCGGTTTGGTGCTAATGGCGATTGCCACATCCTTTGCTTTCATTACACTACCGGTAGAATACGACGCCAGTAACCGAGCTTTGGCTTGGCTGAAAAATAAAAACATGTTGAGCCAACAAGAATATTCCGGTGCCGAAGACGCCTTAAAATGGGCCGCACGAACTTATGTAGTCGCCGCGATTGGCGCTTTAGCCTCGCTGCTATATTGGGCATTGCAAGTGTTCGGTTCAAGAGACTAAAAAAATAAAATCCGTTACGAGAGTAGCGGATTTTTTTATTAGAAGCGAATGGTTCGGGCAGTTTCAGGAATGGTAGTTCCCGCTTTCCGTTCCAATAACTTTGTCAAAGT
The DNA here is from genome assembly GCF_046296355.1 of Flavobacterium sp. Taxonomy (GTDB): domain Bacteria; phylum Bacteroidota; class Bacteroidia; order Flavobacteriales; family Flavobacteriaceae; genus Flavobacterium. The sequence goes on along the minus strand of NZ_JBKBLM010000002.1, from coordinate 170,388 downwards.
TTAAAACTTTGACAAAGTTGATTTCCACTGCAATCGGGGCTAAAAAGTTAATCGTTTAACCATAAAAAGACAAAAAACAGTAACCAAACGATAGGGTGAATAAGAATACTATACAACCTTGATTTCTCAGGTTCGCGATAATATTTATACAAATCTTTGAGCAATAAAATTACGCTGATAGGAATCAACAATAGTAACAGCAAGAAACCCAATCCTGGCGTACATACACCACTGGGAGCCATTTTTTCACCTATTATCATTGTAATTACATAAACTACATAAAACAAAACCCATTTAATTTCTTTCCGCATATTTTCTTTTTTAAACTCCCAACTGAACACTGCCAACTGCCAACCGAACACTAAAGTTGTATCTGTCTCTCAATCTGCTGTTCCAAAGAAATAAAAGTCTCCGTTCTCGAAACGCCATCAATCGGCTGAACTTTTTTGTTGAGCAATTGCATTAAATGTTCGTTATCGCGGCAAATCATTTTAATCAAAATCGACCAGTTTCCGGTGGTGTAATGACATTCTAACACCTCAGGAATTTTTTTGAGTTCTCTAACCGCATCCGAATTACTCGATGCTTTGTCCAAGTAAATCCCAATAAACGCCATCGTTTTATACCCCAAAACCTTGTTGTCAATAATAAACTTCGACCCCGAAATCACGCCGGCATCTTCGAGTTTGCGCAACCGTTGGTGAATAGCCGCACCGGAAATACCAATCTTGTTGGCGATTTGTAAAATGGGTTTTCGGGCATCTTCCATCAAGTCGCGAAGGATTTCTTTGTCGATGCCGTCAATTTCTATTTGTAGTTGATTGATCTTCATGGTTAATATATTTAAAGTAAAAATAGCGATTTACTTTACACTTTAAACAAAAAAACCAAAATCGATTAGATTTTGGTTTTATACTATTGTTTGCTGAAAAGAAAGTGGAAACCTATTTAGCCCCGATTGAAGAGGTTACCCTGTCTGCCGACAGGCAGGCATGTAACCCGTAAAGCGGGAATATGGATTCCAAAAATGCCCGAACCATTCGCTCCCAAATAACTCAGGCGCTCAGTTTCTCAGAAACTCAGAGAGCTAATTCCCCACCAACTTATCCGGATTGTAACCCACATAAGGCATTTCGGTTTCGTGGAAAACGATGCCGTGAAGCGCTAGTTCTTTCAAAATAGGTTCGTAAACTTCTTTTTTGATGGGCAATTGTACGCCGGGCGTTTTGATGTTGCCGTTTAGGATTTGGATGGTAGCCATTGCGACCGGTAAACCTACGGTTTTGGCCATGGCGGTATAAATTTGGTCATCGCCGATGCAAACCATTTTGGAGTCGATTTGCTTTCTTTCGCCGTTGAGTTCGTAACCAAATTTGTGGTACATCACAATCATGTCTTTGTCTTCGGGTTGTAATGTCCATTTGTCGTTTAGGATGCGTTCTAAGATTTGGGCCGGAGTGGCATTTTTGAGTCCGACAATCTTCTTTGCATTAAAGATATCGAGTTCCATTAATTTGTCCCACATAATGTCATCTTGTTCAATTCCAAGCGCCATTCTGGTTTTTAATTCCACCGAATCTGAAGCGTGAAAAGGCAAAAACGAATTGATAAAATCGCGGTAACTCATCGTTTCCGAGTTTTCCATGACATAAGCATCATCGGTCATGCCCAGTTGCACGAACATGTTCCAAGCTTTGGAAAAACCAACTCGGCGAATCGTGCCTCGGTATAAAGTTAAGATGTCATCAAGGCCATAAATGCTTCGGTATTTTAAGGAATCGCGATTGGCATAGCCTTCGAATTTTCCATAACCTTCTACGTGAAAGAATTCGGTTCTGCGGAACAATTTGTGGTATGGAATGTATTTGTATTTACCTTCTTGGATGAACTTGGCTGCGCCGCCTTGACCGGCTAAAACAACATTTCTCGGTGCCCACGTGAATTTGTAATTCCAAAGATTATCATCGGATTCAGGTGCAATTAAACCACCGCAGAACGATTCGAATAAAATCATTTTGCCACCTTTTTCTTGAATTTCGTCAATCACTTTCATGGCGCTCATGTGGTCGATTCCGGGATCGAGTCCCACTTCGTTCATAAAAATCAAGTTATTGGCTTTTACGGCTTCATCCAAACTCTGCATCTCTTCTGAAATATAGGAAGCTGTCACCATATTTTTTTGAAAGGTTACACAGTCTTTTGCCACTTCAATATGCATATTTGCCGGCAACATCGAGATTACGATATCTGCTTTTTGGATTTCCGCTTGGCGTTGTGCTACATTGTTGATGTCTAAAGCAATTGGCGTTGCATTGGGGTGATTGTATGTTTTTCTTCTGGCCAATTCTATAGACAAATCAGCAAGCGTTACATTTAAGTTTTCTTGCGGAGATTTTCTTAAAAGGTATTTTATAAGTGAGGAAGCAGAGCGACCTGCGCCTATGATTAGTATATTTCTCATTCGTTTGTTTGTTACCTACAAAGGTATGAATTTGAAACAAAAAAGCCCATCGTTTCGGATGAGCTTTTGATTTATTCTAAACCTTCAAGTTCTTCGAGTTCTTTTTGGGCTTCTTGTTTGGTTTCTATTTTTTGTTGTTCGAATTGGGTGTCAGTGGCTATTTCGTCTTCGATGAGTAAAGTTTTACCTAAAACCACAACGGAACATAATGCCCCGATTATCAGTACTATTTTTGGAAATTTCTTTTGGCTTTCTTCCGACTTTTTTAAAGTCAGTAACCCAAAAATCAAAGCTAAACCTATAGGCAGAAAAGCGAGCGTGTCCATGGGTAAAATGGTGAATGCAATTCCGAGCGCTCCGAAAATGCAGGCTAAAATTAAAAACAGTTTTCTCATGATTTTGTCTAATTAAATTCCCGTTGCTGAGGTTAAAGCCAATTGTCCGGTGCCGACAGGAATACTGAATTTTAGTAAAGCAGGTACTTTTTTCGCATCGGAGGTTAGCCAAATTAAGTTTTTGTCTTTACCACGTAAAGCGTCGGTTTTGGCACCAATGGAGAGTTTGTAACATTCTTTTTTGCCTAAATTACCACAGTTTATAGTTTCTTTCCCCATGTATTTTAAGGTAACAGGGATTTGTTTTTCGTCGAAAACAATCATTAGCGATTGCGTTTGTCCGACTTTGAATTTGCTGAAATCCATAGTTCTCACTTTGTACAAAAGCGAAATCACATCTTGTGTAGAACCGCCAATGGTAAAGGTTTTTTGGGTTTCGGGTTTCTTTCTTCGCTTAACGGTGCTGTTTACTGTATTGCCCTTGAAAGTGTATTTTTCTTTTTTGGTATAACCGCCTTCGTCTATGCTTCTTTTGTACAAGCTCGGTTTCAAATTCACCGGATTGACATAAGACTCATAAATATCTCTGATTTTAAAAAACGAATCCCATTTGCTGTAAGTTGACAGTTCGCAACTCAAGTGCAGATAAGTGTTTTTAGCAGTAGCCACGGTTTCGGTACTCATGGTAACTTGTGCCAATTGAGTCATTAAACCACTCATGTTATACGAACCTGCAAAAACTAATTTTTCTCCTGATTTGATAGGTTGGCTGTTTTGTGGTGCAAAAGAACTGAAAACAAAAACAGCACTTAATATATAGAGTAATCTCTTCATAATTCAAAATTAAGGTGCAAATATAAAATTTTAAAAAAGGTAACTAACCAAAAGAAAAGTGAAATTTCTTTATTCCTAACAAGATAACGGATAAATTTGCCAATAAGTATTCAAATCAATAATAATGGAAAGAAAAATAACTGCGACAGCGATCATAATGGGAATGACGGCTATTATTTTAGGAGCATTTGGGGCTCATGCTTTGAAAAAACATTTGACGGTTGAAGAACTCGTAACATTCGAAACCGGAGTCAAATACCAGATGTATCATGCGCTGTTTTTGTTGTTTTTGGGATTAACAACATTGGTGACTGAAAAAAGTAAAAAAACCATTTTTCAATTGGTGATTTTTGGCATAATTTTCTTTTCGGGGTCGATTTACTTATTGGCTACCAAAACGATATCCGGGATTGATTTTAAGCCTTTGGGAATTTTAACACCTATCGGTGGAACCTTGTTAATACTGGGCTGGGCTGTTTTATTGTGGCAGATTTTAAAAGATAAAAGATAATATTTTAATAAAAAAAATAGTTTGTAAATTTTAATTTTTACCTTTGTCGTCTGATTCATAATACAACACAAACTAAATTTTATGGAGAACTACGCTCAAATTACGAAATCGATTTCGTTAGAACAATACGGAATCAAAAACGTTAACGAAATCATCCACAATCCTTCCTTCGAAAAATTATACAATGACGAGTTAAATCCAAACTTAGAAGGCTACGAAAAAGGACAACTAACAGAATTAGGAGCGGTAAATGTTATGACCGGCGTTTTTACCGGAAGATCACCAAAAGACAAATACATAGTTAAAGACAATATCACCGAAAATACTATTTGGTGGACTTCAGAAAAAGCGGTAAACGACAACAAGCCGATTACGCAAAACACTTGGGAAGCTTTAAAAGAAACTACAGTTGACCAACTTTCAGGAAAAAAATTATACGTGGTAGATGCTTTTTGCGGTGCCAATGAAAATACGAGATTAAAAGTACGCTTCATTATGGAAGTGGCATGGCAAGCCCATTTTGTAACCAATATGTTTATCCGTCCGACGGAAGAAGAATTGGCGAATTTCGGAGAGCCAGATTTCATCGTTATGAATGGTTCTAAAACTTCTTTCAAAGATTACGCGACTCATGGATTAAATTCTGAGGTGTACGTAGCTTTCAATTTAACCGAGAAAATGCAGTTGATTGGAGGTACTTGGTACGGTGGCGAAATGAAAAAAGGAATGTTCGCCATGATGAACTACTATTTGCCATTACAAGGAATTGCGTCGATGCACTGTTCAGCCAATAAAGGAAAAGACGGCGATGTGGCGGTTTTCTTCGGATTGTCGGGAACAGGAAAAACAACTTTGTCTACAGATCCTAAACGCGAATTAATCGGTGACGATGAGCACGGTTGGGATAATGAAGGTGTTTTCAATTTTGAAGGCGGTTGTTATGCCAAAACGATTGACTTAAGCAAAGAAAACGAACCTGATATTTACGGCGCTATCAAAAGAGATGCGCTATTGGAAAACGTAACGGTTGATGCCGATGGAATTATTGATTTCAAAGATGGTTCAGTGACGCAAAACACTCGTGTTTCTTATCCGATTCATCATATTCACAATATTGTAAAACCGGTTTCCAAAGCCGGACATGCTACAAAAGTTATCTTCTTAACGGCAGATGCTTTCGGGGTAATGCCACCGGTTTCTAAATTAACTCCGGAACAAACGCAATACTATTTCCTTTCAGGATTTACCGCCAAGTTAGCCGGAACAGAAAGAGGTGTGACCCAACCTGAGCCAACTTTTTCAGCGTGTTTCGGAAAAGCCTTTTTGACTTTGCATCCCACCAAATACGGAGCAGAATTGGTTAAGAAAATGGAAGAAAACAACGCAACCGCTTACATGGTAAACACTGGTTGGAACGGAACCGGAAAACGTATTTCAATTAAAGATACTCGAGCGATTATTGATGCTATTTTAGATGGTTCAATTGAAAAAGCGGAAACTAAAACGATTCCGGTATTCAATTTGGCTGTGCCAACAGCATTACACGATGTGAATCCTGCGATTTTAGATCCTAGAGATACTTATACAGATAAAGCAGAATGGAACGAAAAAGCCAACGATTTGGCCTCAAGATTTATTAAAAATTTCGCTCAATATACCGATAATGAGCAAGGGCAAAGCTTAGTAAAAGCCGGGCCGCAGGTATAACAAACTAACTAAACCTAACCAGTTGAAAATTCCGTCTTGTTTTAATGAGACGGTTTTTTTTGTTTAAAATTTGGCCTGCGCCAAATAAGTTTCAAAAGACATCTTGTTCCTCTTAGCGTCAAAAAACAATTGCAGTAAAACTTCTTTGGTTGTTACGTTTTTGACCAAATTATCGATTACAACTTTATCGGTAGCCGATTTCAAATAAGTATTGATTTTGTGGTTTAGAATAGGAACCAAATAGAGTTTATACTTTGGATTTTTAGAAGTGATTTTGACTTCATTGATTAAGGAATAAGCTTTCTCAAATTCTTTTTTATTATAATAAAGCGCGGCAAGATTGAGTTTGGCTTCGTCAAAATGGACTGAGATTTTTAAAGCGTCATTGTATAAAACAACGGCTTCGTCTATTTTCCCTGTCGCTTGATAAGTACTGGCTAAATTGGTTATTACTTGAATATTGTATGGCGTTAATTGGTAAGCTTTTTCAAAGCAAGCTTGGCTTTCCTCCAAACGATTTTCATTGAAATGACCAATACCTTCATACCAAGTTAAAGGAATTGAAGTGTTGTCTAAACGATAAAAATAATGGTTTGCTTTTTTGGCTTCATAAATGGTTTCGCTCCAGTTTTTGTTGGTTTTGGCAGCGTACATTTTCAGCGCATGTTGTTCCCCGTTAAATCGGTAAAACGACACTAAAAAGGAGTAGCTGATTGGAATTATCAAGATCCAAAGCCATGATTTGTTGTTCTTAGTTGTCTTTGGAGCGGTTTTGTAATAAGTCGAGACAACAATGGCCAAAAGCAACATGACTATGACTTGGTGTTCGATTCTTTCGTAAGGAAAATCGAAAAAAGCAATTACTAAATAGCCAACCAAAGCGCTGAGAATAAAGAAGAATTTCCATTTTTCTTTGGTGTCAGTTGTGTTTTTGATAAGCGAATATAATTGGTGAAAAACTAGCCCAAAAATCATTAAATAAGCCAATAATCCCAAAATTCCCGTTTCACAAAGTATCCAAATAAAGTCATTGTGTGGTCTTTGTAAAGTATTTTCCCCGTTTGCGATGGCGTAATCATCAAAGCGATTTAGGCCATATTTAGGAAAATGAATTTGCCAATTGCCTAAGCCAACACCTAATAAGGGATTTTCTTTTGCCATTTGTATAGAGTTTTCCCAAAACAAGATCCGACTTTCCAATGTTTTTGAATCTAAAAGGCGAGAGACATAACGCTGTCCTGTTGCATTTGATGGTGTTTGCAAATGAGCAATTTTACTATCAAAATACAAAGAATAGGAAAACAACAAGAGCACACCTAAAACTAATCCGAAACCAAAAAAATACCTTTTTTTAATGGTAAATCGTTGCTTGATTTTATAACAAATTAATAAAACAAAGAAGATAAAACAAGCAATTAGAACGGCTCTGGTTCTTATGGTAATCAATACAAAAAAGGCCGAAGCTATTCCCAGTACAGACAAAAGTTTGTTTTTTTTACCTTGTTGTAATCCTATAAAATAAAAGGGTAAGCAAAGGAATAATATGGAAGATAATAAGTTTTTATTGGCTGAATTACCTCTAATAAGTTCTATTTGTCTAAGCAAGTGTTGGCCTCTTTGTGCTTTTTCAAAGAGATCAAAAAGAGAAAACGATACAGTGATTAATCCAAAAATTATTACAGCTATTACCAATAGGTTTACTCTAATGAGGTTGTTGTAAAGCAAAATGGTAGTGACTAAAAATAGAGAAAACAACATTGCTAATTTAGAAAAAACAGCATGGCTTTCACCAATGACATCCGATTGAAAGAGAGAAATAAAATTCAGCAACAAAAAACCAATAAAAGCATAGAAAATCGGTGTTTTGAAGTTAAAAAAGACCTCTTTCTTCAGCAAAACGGTGGCGACAACTACAAGGAAAATAAAAGCTGTGAGTACAATTTGTCTCGGAATCAAAACCGGGTCAATAATACTAGTGGAAAACACTAAAGGCAATAACGATAAAAATCCAACATATAATTTTTCAATCAGCTTGTCGCCCATAATTTTGCTTTTAGTCTTTCAAAAGTAAACATTATTGGCATAAAAAAAATCCTGCTAATGAACTTAACAGGATTTTCAGTGAATATATTTTAAATCTATTTTCCTTTATTGGCTTCGGCAATGTATTTTTCTAAAGCCATTGTCATCGATGGAGTTTCTGGTGTTGGCGCTAAAATATCAATGCGCAATCCGTGTTCCAAAGCTTCTTTCTGAGTTGTACTTCCAAAAACAGCAATACGGGTATTGTTTTGTTGAAAATCCGGGAAGTTTTTGAATAGTGATTTGATTCCGGTTGGACTAAAGAAAGCCAAAACATCATAATATACATCGGCTAAATCAGACAAGTCGCTCATCACGGTTTTGTAAAAAGTCGCTTGTGTCCAATCTACTTTTAAATTGTTTAGTGTTTGCGGCACGTCATAATTTAACTGGTCTGAAGCCGGCAACAAGAATTTTTCTTCTTTATATTTTTTGATTAGTGGCGATAAATCAACGAAGTCTTTTTGGCCCACATATATTTTGCGCTTTCTGTACACTACATATTTCTGTAGGTAAAAAGCAATCGCTTCCGATTGGCAAAAATACTTTAAATCTTCAGGGACTTTATAACGCATCTCTTCAGCCACTCTGAAAAAGTGATCTACCGAATTTCTGCTGGTCAAAATTATTGCTGTGTAGTTGTTGAGGTCAATTTTTTGAGCCCTAACATCTTTTGCACTAACTCCTTCTACATGTATAAACGAGCGGAAATCAACTTTTACCTTATGTTTTTGTTGTAATTCAAAATAAGGAGAATTCTCCACTTTTGGTTCCGGTTGTGACACCAGAATTGTTTTCACTTTCAAATTTGACATTTTAATGCGCTAAATTTTTTGTAATCATATAATAGATGAAATAGTACGGGGCTATTTCAAGTGCGCAAAGATACAAAATAAAATAAAACAACTTCCCGATGATTAAGTTTTGATAAATCTTCAACGAAACCAGATAAGAATACAAGTTTATTATTAAAATGACACCAATAACGCAAAAAATCAAAACATTTGATGAGTTATCGTTATAAAACAGGTAAATGTTTATCGGCAACAAGAGCAATCCTATAAACGTTCTGTAACTTACTTTCTGTAAATTGAGTTGCTCCGAGAATTCTTCTATGTTAAAAGTAGTGGCGATAATCTTTTCAATCAAAAATTTAGAAAGCACAAAAACGCCGAAGAAAGTAAAAATCCGAATAAACAATACCCAATCCGTTTTAGAGACATAGCCCAGATGACTCAGGATTATTTGGATGAAAAAAGAAAAGGAAATGATTTGAACAATAAATAAAAGTATGGTAAATCCACTCATCAAATGAGAGGTGTCTTTGTATACTTTAATGTATTTGTCCGAAACTAAAATCCTCAGAAAATCATTGAATCTGGTTTCAAAGGCAGTTCGGGTAATGGCAATCAAAGCAAACGAAAAAACGAAAAGAAAGGTGGCCCAATCTTTGGCTTCTAAAACTCTCGGTGATAAAACGGTTTCAATCATAATCCCGACAAAATTACTAATTTTTTATTTGTTAAATTATTATATAATTATTAAGAATCTGCGCTGATAAAAAGTTTATTTTTGCATCGAAGTATGACTATATCTATATGAGCGACGGCATTGTAATTATTCCTACCTATAACGAAATTGAGAACATCGAAAGCATTATTCGCGCGGTTTTTGCTTTATCAAAATCTTTTCACGTTTTAATCGTTGATGACAATTCACCCGATAAGACATCTGATAAGGTAATTGAGTTGCAAAAGGAATTTCCAAACCAATTGTTTTTGGCTTTAAGAAAGAAAAAAGCCGGATTAGGAACAGCTTATGTGCACGGTTTTAAATGGGCATTGCAAAATGATTACCAATACATCTTTGAGATGGACGCCGATTTCTCTCATAACCCAAATGACTTGGAAAAATTATACGAAGCCTGTCATAATCACGGTGCCGATTTGGCCATCGGTTCGCGTTATGTGACCGGAGTAAATGTGGTGAATTGGCCGTTGAGCCGAGTGTTATTGTCGTATTTTGCGTCTGTTTATGTGCGAATGATAACCGGAATGAAAATCATGGATGCCACCGCCGGATTTATTTGTTACCGCCGTGAAGTGTTGGAAAAAGTAAATTTAGACGCCATAAAGTTCATTGGTTATGCTTTTCAAATTGAAATGAAATACCGAGCTATTGCTAAGAATTTTAATATACAAGAAGTGCCGGTTATTTTTACCGATAGAACCAAAGGCCAATCCAAAATGAGTGGCGCCATTATCAAAGAAGCCATCTTTGGCGTTATTTCGCTGAGATTAAGAAAGTTTTTAAACCGATTATAAAATACCCAAAAATGAATACCGTTTTAATTAAGAATGCCAAAATAGTAAATGAAGGAAAGGTTTTTGAAGGCGATGTTTTGATTGAAAACGAATTTATTGTCGAAATAGCCGAAAGCATCAGCGCCAAATCTGCAAGTTGTAAAATCATCGATGCCGAAGGCAGTTATCTGATTCCCGGTGCCATTGATGACCAAGTGCATTTTCGTGAACCCGGACTTACTCACAAAGGCGATATCGCTTCCGAAAGTCGGGCTGCTGTTGCCGGTGGCATTACTTCATTTATCGAACAACCCAATACAGTTCCCAATGCGGTTACCCAAGAACTTTTAGAAGACAAATACCAAATTGCAGCCAAGACTTCCTATGCCAATTATTCGTTTATGATGGGTGGCACCAATGACAATTTGGAGGAAGTTTTAAAAACCAATCCGAAGAATGTGGCCGGAATCAAGTTGTTTCTTGGTTCGTCAACGGGAAATATGTTGGTGGATAATGAGGAAACTTTGGAGAAAATATTTTCATCTACCAAAATGCTGATTGCAGTGCATTGTGAAGATGAAGCGACCATTAAAGCCAACTTAGAGCGATACAAACTCCAATTCGGAGAAGATATTCCGGTCGAATGTCATCACTTAATCAGAAGCGAAGAAGCTTGTTATTTGTCTTCTTCCAAAGCGATTGCGTTGGCTAAGAAAACCGGAGCAAGATTACATGTTTTTCATCTTTCTACAGCAAAGGAAATGGATTTGTTTACCAATAAAATTCCGTTAGAAGAAAAGCAAATCACGGCCGAAGTTTGTATACATCACCTGTGGTTTTCTGATGCCGATTATAAAACCAAAGGCAATTTAATCAAATGGAATCCGGCGGTAAAAACGGCTGAAGACAGAGACGCTTTGTGGAAAGCACTTTTAGATGACAGAATTGACGTTATCGCTACCGACCATGCGCCGCATACTTTAGAAGAAAAAAAACAATCTTATTTGAAAGCACCATCTGGCGGACCATTGGTACAACACGCAGTGGTTGCTATGTTTGAAGCCGCTCACCAAGGTAAAATTTCGATCGAGAAAATCGTTGAAAAAATGTGCCACAATCCGGCGAAGATTTTCAAAATTGAGAAGCGTGGGTTTATCAAAGAAGGTTATTATGCCGATTTGGTTTTGGTCAATACCGGTTTGCCTTGGAACGTGAAAAAGGAAAATATTTTGGCCAAATGTGGTTGGTCACCATTTGAAGGCTATAATTTTAAATCGAGAATTACCCATACTTTTGTCAATGGGGAATTGGTTTACAAGAATTTTAAAGTAAGTGAAAAGCCTGTTGGAAAACGATTGTTGTTTGACAGATAAAATAAGGAAGATGAGGAGAAGTGTTTTGTTTTTTTTGTTGCTATCCTTAATGGGATGCAATGATACTATTGAGAAACCCAAAAATCTGATTGATAAAGACAAGATGGTCAACATATTGTACGATCTCTCTTTACTTGAAGCCATCAAGTCTCAGAACATCAATGGTGGAATTAGTAATGAAAATGCCAATGCCTATCTTTACAAAAAATATAAAATCGATAGTATTCAATTGGTCCAAAGCAATAAGTACTATGCTGCAGATGTAGAAGAATACAAAAAAATGTTTGAAGAAGTAAAAAGCAGGCTGGACGAGCAAACCAAAAAAGTCGGAGGAGTTACCACGCCAACTAACGGCCCGCCAGATGCTGATATCCCTCAAATAAAATAATTTTTTTAACGGAAATCGGTCACTTCCTGAACCACCGAATCAATGCTTTGAAACTCAAAATTCAAAGCATTTTTTATTTTGTCATTAGAGATAATATCATCAGATAATATGGCGTTAACGCTGTATTTAGACAGTTGTCTTTTGGTTCTGAAAACCGTTGCGACGAACCAATCCAAACGCCAGGCGATGGCGAGCATCCAAGGTTTGGCTTCTGTTTTTGGTTTTTTGGCTTTTAGTTTTTCGGCTATGGTATAAATTACTTCTTTGAAGGTCAGGTTTTCAGCTATCAGGGAAAATCTTTCGCCGTTAATGTCACTTTTCAGTAATTGAATCATGATTTTAACCACATCGATCACGCCGACATAGCCGGTGGAACCCTTGGTGTAAAACGGAAATCCTTTTTTTACCGCAGTAAAGAAAACACCACTTCCTTGTTCCCAAAAGCCTGTTCCGAAAATCACGCCGGGATTGACAATGACTACTCGTAAACCTTCTTGTTGACCGCGCCAAATTTCCATTTCGGCACCGTATTTTGAGATGGCGTAATCGCTGTGTGGCGCTTCGGGATTCCATTCTGTTTCTTCGGTGATTTGTTTTTCGTGAGGTTTTAAGTCGCCCAAAGCGGCTATCGAACTAACATGACAAAGTTTTTTGACCTTGTAAGCCAAACAGAAATTAACAATGTTAGCCGTGCCTTCGATGTTGGTTTTTCGGAGTTGGTCTTCGTCATTGGGGTCATACGAAATTAAGGCAGCGCAATGGTAAACGTATTCTATATTTTGAAAAGCAATTTCTAAAGACGGAATGTCGATGATATCGGCTTCAACCCATTCGATTTTATTGAATAAAGCTTCTTTTTGGTACAGTCGGAAAAGCGATTTGGTTTTGTCAATGGATTTTTTATTTCGGTAAATGGCGCGAATGCCCACTTCATTTTCTGCCAATTGCAGCAGCAAATGTGCGCCAACTAAACCTGTTCCTCCTGTGACTAAAATCATTTAGCGAAATTACGAATTAGAAATTACGAATTAGAAATTATTTTGAGTTTCCAAGTAAGCGAAAAGACTTTCTTTTAGCCCTGATTGTAGCGACTACCGCGTAGTGCGGAAAGCAGGAACACGGATTACTGATAAATCCCGAGCCTTTCGCTCCTAAATAATCAATTCTCATTATATTTGCGCAAATTTGATTACACGATGAGAAATTTAGTAGCAGAATTGCAATGGCGTGGCTTGGTTCACGATATGATGCCCGGAACTGAGGAGCAACTTTTAAAGGAAATGACCACGACTTACATTGGGTTTGACCCAACGAGTGATTCGTTGCATATTGGGAGTTTGGTGCCGATAATTTTGTTGGTTCACTTAGAGCAATTTGGGCACAAACCAATTGCTTTAGTTGGCGGCGCGACGGGAATGATTGGTGATCCATCGGGAAAATCGGATGAAAGAAACTTGTTGGATGAAGCAACTTTGGAGAAAAATGTGGCTGGAATTAAAGCGGTTTTGTCTCGGTTTTTGGATTTCAATTCGACTGCGGCAAATGCACCGATTTTGGTGAATAATTATGATTGGATGAAGGATTTTTCGTTTATCAATTTTGCACGTGATGTGGGCAAAAGAATTACCGTAAACTACATGATGGCAAAGGATTCGGTGAAGAAACGTTTGAGCGCGGAAGGTGAAGGAATGAGTTTTACGGAGTTTACGTACCAATTGATTCAAGGGTATGATTTTCATCATTTGTATAAAGCGCACAACTGTTTGTTGCAAATGGGTGGAAGTGACCAATGGGGTAATATCACCACGGGAACCGAATTAGTACGCAGAATGAATGGCGAAGGAGCGAAAGCTTATGCTATGACTTGTCCGTTAATTACGAAAGCAGATGGTTCTAAATTCGGGAAATCCGAAGGTGGAAATGTTTGGTTGACTGCGGATAAGACTTCGGTATATAAATTTTACCAATTTTGGTTGAATACAACTGATGTTGACGCAGAGAAATACATTAAGATTTTCACGTTTTTAGATAAAGAAGCGATTGATGCATTAATTGCTGCACACCAAACAGCGCCGCATTTGCGAGTGTTGCAGAAACGTTTGGCGGAAGTAGTTACGACTTTTGTGCACGGTAAAGAAGAGTTGGAGAAAGCCGTTTTTGCTTCGGGAGCATTTTTTAGTCCGACTATGGATGATTTGAAAAAGTTGGACACCAAGACTTTCTTAGAAGTTTTTGAAGGCGTTCCACAAGCGGAAGTTGAAATGGCAGAATTAGAAAATGGTTTGGATATGATTGCGGCGCTTTCGGCTAAGACAGGTTTCTTGGCTTCGAATAGTGACGCGCGTCGCGAGTTGCAACAGAATTCGATTTCGCTAAACAAAGACAAAGTAGCGGCGGATTATTTAGTTACTGAAAAGGATTTAATCAACGGTCAGTTTTTGATGTTGCAAAAGGGAAAGAAGAATTACTATTTAATCAAGGTTATATAACCATCAGGTTACAACCTCGGATATCAGAATTGTCAAAGCGGCCCAATATTTCGAAAGAATTGTTGGGCTGTTTTTTGCCCAAATCTTGCGTGGCGATAAAAGAGCACGAATTGATATTCGCCAAGTCAATCACATTCACGCCGCCTGTTTTGCCATAATTTACGTAAGTCAAAGCATCTTCGGTATCGCGGATTAAAATTTGCATCCATGCCGGACATTCAAAAATACCGTTGCCTAAGGAATAAGCTTGTGAAAGTAATTCGGTCATACCATATTCTGAATGGATGCTGGCAACCCCAAAACCTTTACACAATATTTCGTGTAATTCTTCTCGGATGATTTCTTTTCGTTTGCCTTTCATGCCGCCGGTTTCCATGATGATGGTGTTTTTGAGTTGGAAGTTTTGTTGCTCAATTAAATCCAATAAGGCATAAGTCACGCCAATTAGAATCACATTTTGCCCGGAATTATCCAATTCAATCAGTTTCGAAATTAGCTCATCGTAATTGTGCAGGTAAAAACCGCTGTGCTCATTATTGGACAATTCGATTAAATCTTTGACCATATAAATCAAAGACGAACCGCTACGTTCTAAATAGGATGGAAGCAAAGCCAAAACTGCATAGTCTTCGATATTGCCATAGAATTCGGAGAACGCTAAGCGATAACTTTGCTCGTATAGCGTAACATCGGTTACTAAATGCTTGCTGGTAATCATTCCGGTCGTTCCGCTGCTGGTGAAAGTTTCCTGAATCACATCGGTATTAGAAACTACATCATGGCTTTTAAAAAACTGAATCGGCAGAAACGGAATTTGTGGTAATGATTTTACTTTTTGAACATCGGTATTCAGAAAATCACAAAACTCACGATAGACTAAGTTGTTTTCATATTGGTAACGAAAAACCTTTAGCGCTATTTTTTCAAATTGCTTTTGGGAAGAAATCGTGAATATGTCTTGTGGATTGACCAAGGAATAATTTTTTTGGCAAAAGTAAGGAAAATAAAAAAGCCCTATTTTGTTTTTTAGAACAAGACAGGGCTTTTCGTATGAGTAAGATTGATTATTCGATAACCAATTTCGTAGAAGCAGTTTTACCTTCTTCAGTAATTTTAACTACATAAACACCTGCATTTAGGTTGCTTACATTGATAGCGTTTTCAGAAGTGGTAGTGTATAAAACTTGTTTTCCTAAAAGGTCGTAAACAGTCACTGTTCTTTCAGCGTTTGCAGCCGTTTCGATGAACAACGTTCCGTTAACAACCGGGTTTGGATAAACTTTTAAACCAGTGATTTCGAAGCTTTGAGACGCTAGGGTTAAGTCGGCTAATGAACGGGCAACAACTTGTACAGCAGTATTGAATTCTGCCACTAAAACCGCCATGTTATTTGGTCCTGAAGGAACAACTTGACCGATGTAATTGGCTTCAGCAAAAATAGTTCTGAAAGCAACATCACCACTGCCGTCGTTTAAGTTAAAGTTAGCACTTGTAGTGAAAGGCAAAGTACCGTCTGCTGTTGTAAAAGAAGCATTGCTTAATTGAACTAATTCACTTTCGTAAGTTTCAACGCTTGAAAGAAGATCTGCTATGGTTACTGTTTGCGGAGTAACAACATTACCTGATGAAGCAACAGTAGCATTCGCTGCTGGCAACAATTGTAATACACCACTGAATAACGAAGCTTGACCTTTTAATCCTGAGATAGCGTCACCGGCAACCATTGCTGTTGCAATAACAGTTGTGTTGTCGTCAATTAAAATACCAGCTGTAGCATCTTGAATGTATTTCTGATTTCTGGTTGTTCTGGCATAAGTAATAACCGGATTGCTGCTAACTTGGTAATATTTACCGGTACCGTTTGTAATAACGTCTGCTCTTAGAGCAGCCAAATTGGCAACAACATTATATGCAGCAACTGTAAAAGTAGTTGTAGCATTTACGGCAGGAACAATTGGGTTGTGAGCATTGTCAACTAATTCCATGTAAACTACATAAGTTCCCGGAGTAGTTGGTAATGCAATTGGGGTTGTGTCATATTTCATAACTTCAGCTCCACCGTTAATTGTGTAATGTATGTGACCGTCACCTGTTCCGTTTGCCACAGCAAAATTATTTACAGCAACGCTAATGTTAACGCTTGTAGTTTCAGGAGAAAATACAGTATTGTTAGCCGGAGCAGAAATTAGTAAACTTGGGTTGGTAGAACAACCAACATGAGCTCCTAATTGACCAAGTTCAGCATCAATTCCGTAAACAGTCCACTCTGAAGTAGCATCGTCAGTTCCGAAAGAAGCTAAGTTGGTAGGGTTTGGTGAACAAATAGTTAATTTTCTGATTAAAGTATGGTCAAGAGTTCCGCTTGCAGTTGAACCAACAGGCCAAGCAGTACCCGGATCTACTCCAACCTGACCGATAACGTCAAGTATGTTTCCAAGTTTTTTAAGAACAATGGCATCATCACCATTAAAGTTACAAGTAGAAGAAGTAATATCTGCTGCTGCAATAATAGCCGCATTAGCCGCAGATCCGTTTCTTAAGACAAAAACATCTCCGGCAGCAATAATAGTTCCGGCAGCAAAGGTTTGAGTGTTGCCTACGGTTGCAGAACCATTAGTATACAGTTCAATAGAATAGTCTGCCAAATCAACCGGCGCACCAGTTCCATTGTAAATTTCAAGGAATTTGTTGTTGCTTGAGCCTTCTCCATACTTGCTGAAATAAAGGTCAGAAGCCTGTCCAAAGGACATGGAAGTCACAACAAAAAATAATAAAGAGTAGATTTTTTTCATTTTTTTAAATTTAATTAGCCTACAAATATAATGACAATATTTGTTAGCCTAAAATAAAGAATGTAAAAAAATGATTAAATAAAGCTTAAAAAGCTAAATTTTAACTATCTCACAATTAGTTTTCTAGTTGTAGTAGTTTCGCCTTCAGTAATTTTGATAATATAGACACCCGGAGGTATAGAAGTAATGTTTAATTCCTTAGAAGAGATAGTGGTTTGGAACACTTTTTTTCCCAAGACATCAAAGATAAGTATCTCTTTATCAAGAGAAGTTTTAGAGGTAATGTAAATCTTGCCGTTGCTTACAGGATTTGGATAAAAACCAAGAGTTTCTCCTTGTTGTTTTCCGTCTTGTGCCAAAGACACAAGTGAGAACAAAAAGAAAGATAATGTTGTTAAAAAGTAGTTTCTAGCCATGACTCTAATTTGGTTATTACAAATATATAAAATTATTTCAAATATTGTACCAAAAAAAATCCCTCAATTGTTATTGAGGGATTCATTAGATTTTTTTATGATTAAGGAATCAAAGTTGTTCCGTTAACAGTGGCCCAAATTCCTGCTGTTATGCTGGCTCCAGTTGCACTGGCACTTGTTGTGTATTGTCCGGTTGGAAAAGCAACGCTTAAAGTTCCTGCACCTGCAAACTGTGAAGTTCCATCATTAATTTTTACAGTAGTTAGCTTTATCTTGCTTCCGTTTACTTGGTCTGTGTTGGTTCCGGCATCCTGAATTCTAACGGCTGTCGAATTGGCAGTTGTATATCCTGAAATCAAAACATTAGTAAAATCGCCATTTCCTTGTTTTTTGAATTGGATAGCATCGTATTCTGCAGCAGATGATCCGCCTTCAGTAACTGTTCCGGCAGCTCTTACTAAAGTAATATTAGAAATTACCGGCCAGTAAGCGTTATTATTATTAGAAGCTTCAATTTCCATTCCAAAATTTCCGGTACCCACTTGGTAAGCATACCAGTTTGAATTGTTTTGCCCTCTCCAACCGTCTTGCCAGTCGAAAGAGTCATCGTAGTTACCATAAGAAACTAGGTTGGTAGCACTAACAGTTCCACCATAAAACTCATAACCGTCATCAGCACCTTTGTAAGATACTAAGTGGTCTAATGTTGTTCCGGTTCCAACAGAGTAAAATGAAAAACCATTCATTTCACTTGTACCGTCAGTAATCTTTTTTCCGGCATATTCTACTCTTACATAACGTAAAGTACCACCATTGTGGGCAGCGTTTGTTCCGCCATAAGAAAGGTTTAATCCATCTTCAGAGGTTTTTGTAGTTACACCTCCGGCACCGTTTATTGGAGCATCTCCATACATGATGATACCACCCCAAGAACCAGGCGTTCCTGAAGGTTCTGTCAATACAATAGGTTGAGCAGCTGTTCCGTTCATGATTAATTTACCACCGTTTTTAACAACAATAGCATCAACACCATCAGTTGCATTAGCTGTAATGGTTGAGCCTGCATCAAAAGTTACTGTAACACCGTTTTCGATAGTTATAATTCCATTCAAAGTATAATTCCCAAAAGCATAGGTTTGATTTGTAGTGATTGATCCGGTTAATTCTCCTTCTACGGGTTGAATCGTTCCCTCATCGTCATCAGTTGAACATCCAACAAATAATGTTGATAAGATGGTAAGACTTAAAAATAAATTTTTCATTTTAAATTGTGTTTTAAATTGTTTTGACAAAACTACGGCAGTCGTGTTTTTTAAATGTTTGGTTATCATTATATAAAAGTTATCGATTAATTATTTAATTGTAAATACAATGTTTCCTAATTATAAACAAAAAAGAACTCCGGAGAGTTCTTTCTAATTTTAGAATGTGTAAGATAGACTTGTTGAAAATCCGACACCTCTTTTGTAGCTTTCCAAAAGTAACGAGGATTCGGTAATGCTAATCTCACTGTTGTCTCCTAATGACCTTTTGTAGGTTGGATTCAAAATATTGTCTATAGATAATTTTATGTCCCATTTTTTATTGATGCTACTTCCCCAAACAAAATCCAATTTGTGAAACGGTTTTTCATAGATATGATCATTACCGGCAACACCGACAGCGTAAATTCTTTCACCATACACATTGTAGACTAGTGAAGCGGTGTTTTTCCAGGTTGGATTAAAAAGGAATTCATATTTTAAATCGGAATTGATTAACCAACCTGAAGCTCCTTGTAATTTTCTTTTTTCAAAAGTGTCAAAATAACCATCACGATTTTTGTTTACGGTGGCTTCTGTTAGCATAAATGAGGTATTGGTTCCGAATGAAAAACCTTCAAGGTTTTTATTCAAACGACTCAATTGAACAAGAAATTCGAACTCAGCTCCAAAAAGCGTAGCGCTTTTATTGTTGAAATAGGTAATGGTTTGTCCACTTCCGGTAGCACTGGCCTGAACCGTTCTTTCAATCGGATTGTCTATGTATTTGCTAAATAAAGTAGCGGCAAACAATTCATTTTTGGTTGGAAATACTTCAAATTTCAAGTCAATATTGTAATTTTCACTATTTTCAATATCGGAGTTTCCTCTTTCAGTGGTTCCGTCAGCGTTGATTAAGTTGATGTCTAAGCTTTCAAAAAGTACCGGTTTGGTATAAGTTTTTGAAGCCGCTAAACGAAGATTACTCTTGTCATTTACTTCATACTTAACATTGACAGACGGTAAGATATACAAATTTTCATTGTTTTTCTTTCTGTACGGATTTCTGATTGGATCCTGAATCGATTTGTACTTGTACTCACGAATAGTGTTTTCGGCTCTAAGTCCAACATTCAACTCTAATTTTTCAGTGAAGTTGAATAACAATTTGGTGTACAAAGCATCTGCTCTTTGTGCTACTTTGGTTTTCCACTCAGCAGAAGATTGTTCTGTAAATGACAAGAAGTTACTTGCAATATCATCCTGAATAGCTTGGTCGATTTCATTTACAACTACATCGTATGGTGTAGCACCGGAATTTGGTACTCCAAAAGTAAATCGGAATTTGGAAACCATATATTCGGCAAAACCATTATATCCAAAAGAGAATTTGTGCTTTTTGTCTTCGTTTTTACCAAACTTATAGTTGTACTCTAAATTACCTGATAAGTGGAAATTGTTATCAATGTTAAAAAATTGACGCAACAAGTTGTTACTACCATATTGGGTGTTGATTTCTGTATCGCTGATTTTTGTTCCGGTGATAAATTTTCTGTCCGGTTGGCTGTATTTGGTTCGCGTATATGACAAACCTCCTTTTACCGAATGCTTGTCGTCACTCGTAATCTTGTAGTTTCCAAAAAATTGATTTGAAAAATAATCAGATTGCTCATATTGGTTCAATCGAATAAATTCGCTTGGATTGTCTACTGCAGTTCTGGTGTAACCTACTTGGTCTTGTATTAAATTTTCGGTTGATTTTAAGTACAAAGTATTGTACAATAATTTCATGCGGTCTGTTTTGTACTGTAAACCAACTAATATAGAGGATTGTGTTTGAAATTTGTATTCTTCTTTTACTAAATTATTATCATAAATCCCTTGCCCTTGAGAGAACGTTCTGTCAACTCCTTTTCTGATTTGATAAGAGTTGTCAAAATTGGTAGCGAATACATAGTTCAATTTATTTTTTTCTTTACCTAAATAAAATTTCCCCGAATGACTTACACCAAAGCTAGTATTTAAAGGTGCTGTGGTTTTGTTTACATCCCAACTTGATTTATAGTCGTTTTCAATTCTTCCTCTAGGACTAGGACCATAACCTGAAGGCAATTTGCGTTCTTGTCCGCCAAATCCGAAAAAGCTTTTCGTATTATCCGCATCGGTAGAAAGTAAAAAATCGCTGCCATTATTGTTGGTCGTGTAACCTACACCATAACTCAATTTGGTTTGACTTTCTTGTGTTTGGCTAGTAATAACATCAATAGTAGCACCGGCAAAGTCGCCATAAATATCTGGGTTGAAGGTTTTATAAACATCCATATAACCTACAACATCGGTTGGGAACTGGTCTAAAGGGATAATTTTTTTAAACGGACTGTTAGAAGGAACCGCCAAACCATTCAACAATAAACTATTGTAACGATCTTCTAATCCTCGAATAAATAAACCTTTTGATTCTACTTTAGAAATTCCGGAGATTTTGGTCAATCCTTCTTCTACAGTCGAAACTCCTTTTCTCGACATTTCTTGTGCGCCAATACTCTGTTTGATTTCAACTGCTTTTTTCTGTTCCAGTAATAAAGCGGTTTCTTTTTCACGGCTAACCGTATTTTGAATAACCACATCTTGCAATTGGTAACTTCCTGAGCCTAACGCTTTATTAATAGTAAGTGTTTCTCCGGCTTTTACTTCAATTTTTTCTTCGATGGTTTCATACCCTAAAAAACTGAATTGGATGGTGTAAATCCCGGCTTCAACAGCAAGAGTGTATTTTCCGGTTTCATCCGTTGTAACACCTATATTAGTTCCTTTAATGACTACATTAGCAAAAGGTAAAGGCTCGTTGTTTAAATCTTTATCTGTTAATGTTCCTGTGATAGTTCCTTTGCCTTGTGCAAATCCAATTACATTGATAAGTAAAAAAGTAACAATTAATTTAAGTTTCATTTTGTCTTGTTTAATTTTGGTGCAAAGAAACTACCGCATTGTAAAGGTCGTGTTACTTCATTATTACCTTTTTGTTCCTTTACTATTACCAAATTGTTAACACATTAAATTACCGTTAACTCAAGTTTTGTGGTATTTAATCATTTTGTATTATCTTTACATTTACATCGACAAAAAACAATTGTGTCCGTATGAAAAAAAAAGACATCAAGATTTTATTAGTAGATGATGAGCAGGATATCCTGGAAATTGTAGGCTACAATCTTTCCCAAGAAGGATATCAAATCGTAACCGCGACCAATGGAAAAGAAGCCATTACGAAAGCTAAAAAAGAATTACCGCAACTCATCATTATGGATGTAATGATGCCCGAAATGGATGGAATGGAAGCCTGTGAAAATATTCGCAAACTGCCCGAATTGAGCAATGTGATTATCACTTTTTTAACCGCTAGAAGCGAAGATTATTCTCAAGTAGCCGGTTTTGATGCCGGTGCCGATGATTATATCACCAAACCTATCAAGCCCAAATTATTGGTCAGCAAAGTAAAAGCTTTGTTGCGTCGTTTGAAAAACGAAGAACAAAATACGGAGACACTCAATGTTGGCGGCATAGAAATCAACCGCGAAGAATACAAAATCATCAAAGAAGGCAAAGAAATTGTTCTTCCAAGAAAAGAATTTGAATTGTTTTATTTATTAGCATCCAAACCCGGAAAAGTATTCAAAAGAGAAGAAATCTTGGATAAAGTTTGGGGCAATGAAGTCATCGTCGGAGGAAGAACCATCGATGTACATATTAGAAAACTTCGCGAGAAAATAGGCGAAGATTTGTTCAAAACCATTAAAGGTGTTGGATACAAATTAGAGGTGTAAATGAAAATAAGATTCAAGAAGACTTATCGTTTTGCAGTAGTATCCTCCTCTTATATTACTCTTTTTGCAACCGGTTTTCTCGGATTATTATTGTGGTTTTTTAACGAATTTTCTTGGCAAATCCTACTGGTTTTTGCTATATGCATACTGACTTTCTCTTTTTTTGTAATTCAATATCGTGTAGAGCACTTTATCTATCGTAGAGTAAAAAAAATATACGACGATGTTTCCCTTTTAGAATCCACTTCTTTTCGAAACCAACCGATAACAACGGATATGGCCACTTTAACCCAGCAGGTAAAAAAGTTCGCTACCGATAAAAAAATGGAGATTGAAACCCTTAAAGTTCGTGAAGAATACCGACGTGAGTTTTTGGGCAATGTTTCCCACGAATTAAAAACACCTTTATTTACTGTTCAAGGTTATTTATCGACGTTGCTTGACGGTGCAATGAATGATAAAAATATACGAAAAAAATACTTGGAACGTGCCGAAAAAGGCGTAGAAAGATTAATCTACATTGTAGAAGATTTAGACATGATTTCCAAACTAGAAACCGGTGATTTAAATCTAGAATTGTCTACGTTTAATATTGTTGATTTAATTCAAAATGTCTTCGATTTATTAGAAATGAAAGCCGATAAAAAGAATATCATCTTGATGTTCGACCGAAAGCACAGCAAACCCATTCGAGTATTTGCTGATAAAGAAAAAATTCAACAAGTGTTGACCAATTTGGTGATGAATTCCATCAAATACGGTAAAGAAAACGGTACGACTGAAGTAACGATTGAGGATTTAGTCAATGACAAGATTATAGTGCGTTTCAGAGACAACGGAGAAGGTATAGAAAAGCAATATATTCCTCGTTTGTTTGAGCGCTTTTTCAGAGTAGATAAAAGCGGAGCCAGAAGCGAAGGCGGTTCTGGATTGGGTTTGTCAATCGTCAAACACATCATCGAAGCGCATGGCGAAAAAATTTATGTAGAAAGCGAATTCGGCAAAGGTTCAGAATTCTCATTCACCCTCGAAAAGTATAAATAATTGCTTCCAATTCACGGCTTCCTTCAGTTGAGGTAATCCTTTGTATAGCGGAATTTCCAATAAATTTTCTATTCTGAATTCGTCTTGTTTGGCATAAGGCGCAATCCCGTTTCTTTTATATCTTTTGGCCAAATATTCCTGCTCAAATTGTCCCGGTGTTGGAATGAAAAAGGCTTTCTTTTCCAATTTAGCTAAATCCATAACAGTAGTATAACCCGAACGGCAAAGCACCATTTCACTTTCGTTAAAAGCGGTTTCAATTTCGGAAGACGTCATGAAATTGTAATAAGTGATGTTTTTGACGGTTTCCGTTTTTTGTTCCGGCTCTATCTTGCCTTTGATAAAAATTACTTCGCCATTGTAGTTTTGAAGTTCATCAATTAATCTTTCTTCCAACATCGTTCGCTGAGGTTCAGGACCGGAAAGAATGACCATTAATTCGTATTTGGATTCCAAATCTTTTTTCTCCAAACGACTTAACGGACCCAAATATTTCAATGACAAATCACTGTTTTTCAAATGCCCTAATTTGCCGGTTAGATTGGGTTGTTCTTTCATGTCGGGAATCCAACATTCTGTAAATTTGCCTATAAAATACTGATGCAATTTGCTCGAAATCCAAGTGGTTTTGCCCGATAAAACATTTAGTTGGTGCGTCATAAAAATACTCGGCACTTTTTTGCTGTAAACGCCCAAACGATTGTCAGAAATGATGCCTTTCAAATTGTATTTTTTCACCAAGGCTTTGACCAATTTCTTTTCTTCAAAAATGGCCTGAATCATTTTTGGACTGTTTTTAATCAGTTTCCATTTAAAATCGGCGCCGTCTTTGGCGTATTCTATTTCGTAGGAAGGCAATTCTACCGTATGCAAATGCGGAAATTCTTTTTGTAAAATTCGAAGCGCAATCCCATCAGAAGCTATTATTGGTGTAAAACCAAAAAGTTCCAATTCCCGAATAATCGGAATGCAACGAGTGGCGTGTCCTAAACCCCAATTTAACGGTGCAACAAGTATATTTTTTGACATTGTTTTTTATTATTTAACCACATAGAAACATAGTTTTATAAAAATTATTGAGTCGTTTCACTCAAGTATAGCAATCTTAATTTTCAAAAACTTTTTCTATCCATTTCTTCATTTCTATGCCTCGATGTGGTTCATTTTTATTTTTTCAAAATACTTATAAACTGTTCAGCCAATTTGTCTTCATATTCAAAATGCGGTTCTTCTTCTGAAAGAAAGTCATTCGGATTGTGTTTGTACAATTTCCATTTTTTATTATTGTATTCCAAAGCGGTCAAATTTTCTATCCAATCACCCGAATTCAAATAGGTTGTCCTTCCTTTTTCGGTTTCAATTAAACTGATTTTTGGTTCGTGAATGTGTCCGCAAATTACATAATCATACTGGTTTTCTATGGCTAATTCGGCACAAACATTTTCAAAATTAGTGATAAATTTTATCGCCGATTTTACGTTGTCTTTTATTTTTTTGGACAAAGAATAGGGCTCTTTATTCATTTTGGCCAAAACCCAATTCAAAAAACGATTGATTAAAATCAGAAGATCATAACCCCAACCGCCAAGTTTTGCCAACCATTTAGCATGATTAATCGAAGCATCAAAAACATCACCATGAAAAATCCAGGCTTTTTTACCGTCTAACTCTAAGACCAATTTGTTGAGTAAACTGAGATTTCCTAGGTGTAAATCGGTAAACTTTCTCAAGAATTCATCGTGGTTTCCGGTTAAGTAATACACTTTTGTACCTTTGGAACTTAAGGAAATGATTTTTTTAATCACCTTCAAATGCGAAGCCGGAAAGTAAGATTTTCTGAATTGCCAAATATCAATGATGTCGCCGTTCAGAATTAATGTTTTCGGTTTAATGGAAGACAAATAATTTAATAATTCTCTGGCGTGACAACCATATGTTCCCAAATGAACATCGGATATGACCACAACTTCTACTTTTCTTTTTTTCAAAATAAATAAGTTTATCAAAGAAAGTATTTTAAAGAAACAATTACGTTACTTAAACATTATCAAAACTTTATTTGTACTGACTTTTATTTCCTTAATTTTACCGAAAATTTAAGTTTGTGGGCAGTAAGAATAAATTAAAACGATTTAAGGAAAACGAAACTTTTCAAAATGTTTTCCAACCAACGCGAGAAGAAGTAGTAGGTGGTGAGTTTCCGCTAAAAGGCAAATGGAACAGTGATTTCTTCAAAAACGACAATCCAATCATCATTGAATTAGGTTGTGGCAAAGGCGAATATTCCGTTGGCTTAGCCGAAAAATATCCGGATAAAAACTTTGTCGGAATCGATATCAAAGGAGCGCGATTTTGGCGTGGTGCGAAAACTGCAGTCGATGAAGGCATGCACAATGTGGCTTTTGTTCGCACCCAAATTGAGCTAATCGAAGACATTTTTGCCAAGCATGAAGTTTCCGAAATTTGGATCACTTTTCCCGATCCGCAAATCAAATACAAACGTACCAAGCACCGAATGACCAACAGTGAGTTTTTGAAATTGTACAAAAGAATTTTAAAACCTGATGGTGTGGTCAACTTAAAAACCGACAGCGAGTTCATGCACGGTTATACTCTGGGATTGTTACACGGCGAAGGACACGAAGTCTTATACGCCAACCACAATGTCTACAAAAACGAAGGCGCACCGGAGGAAGTAATCGGTATCCAAACGTTTTACGAAAAACAATATTTGGAAATCAATAAAGCAATTACGTATATTCGTTTCAAAATCAAATAGATGACCTTTATCTTGCCTCTTGTCTTGGGTTTTTGCATTTCGTTTTTGGCGGTTATACTTCCGGGTTTAATCAATATGACGGCTGCAAAAATCAGTTTGCAAGAGAGTAAAAATGAAGCGATAAGCTTTGCTGCAGGCGCGGCTACTATCGTTTTTTTCCAAACCTTTATCGCTGTACTGTTCGCCCGATTCATCAGCAATCACGATGAAATTGTGGCAACCTTACAAGAGATCGGGATCTTCATTTTCTCGGGGTTGAGTATTTATTTTTTCTGGATTGCCAAAAAACCAAAGAAATTAAAAGCAGACCGAATTGTCAAAGGAAAATCGAACCGTTTCTTTTTTGGGATGCTATTGTCTATGCTCAATTTGTTGCCGATTCCGTTCTACGTTTTCGCCAGTATGGGTTTGGCCGCTGCCGGTTATTTCAGCTTTGATAAAATCCCGGTTTCTTCCTTTGTAATTGGCGTAGTTCTCGGCTCGTTTAGCGTTTTTTACCTCTACATTGTCGCCTTTAAAAAGATTGAAAAGAAGACCGAATTCTTAATGCAAAATATCAATATTGTTATTGGTTCTGTGACGACTTTTATGGCTGTGGTTACTTTGATTAAATTACTTTACAGCTAAAATGGAAGATAATTTTTTCGAAAGAGTATACGCGATAGCACGACAAATTCCGGAAGGAAAAGTGACTTCGTATGGTGCTATTGCTAGGGCATTAGGGACAGCTCGTTCCGCCAGAATGGTTGGTTGGGCCATGAATGCCTGTCACGGCAGAGAAGATATTCCGGCACACAGAGTGGTGAATAGAATTGGTGTGCTTTCAGGAAAACACCATTTCCAAGGCACTAATTTAATGCAACAATTACTCGAAAACGAAGGCATTGAAGTCATCGATAATCAGATTGTCGATTTCGAACAACACTTTTGGCAACCTGAAATTAGTCAGCAGTAAACATCCCGCATCCAGCATCCATCTTCCAACTATTTCTCCATAAACATTTTCAATTCTTTAACGATTGTTTCCAAACATTTCGTATTATCTTTGTAATCTAAATTCAGTTTAAATAAAAGTAACTGAAAAGCTTAATTACCATTAGAAATGAAACTAGATAGAAAAGAAATCTTAGCAGCTTTAGAAACCATTACTATCGCAGGCGAGGGAAAGAATATGGTCGAAAGCGGTGCCGTAAAAAATGTACTGACGTTCGGCAACGAAGTCGTAGTCGATTTAGTAATCACAACGCCGGCGATGCACATCAAAAAACGTGCGGAAGACGACATCAAAAAATTAATCCACGAAAAATTCTCTGCTGATGCTGAGGTAAAAGTCAATATCAAAGTAGAAACGCCAACCCAAAATCCGAACGAAATCAAAGGCAAAGCCATTCCGGGTATCAGCAATATTATTGCGGTAGCTTCAGGAAAAGGCGGCGTTGGAAAATCTACAGTTACCGCAAACTTAGCCGTGACTTTGGCCAAAATGGGATTCAAAGTCGGAATTCTCGATGCTGATATTTACGGTCCATCAATGCCGATTATGTTCGACGTAGAAAACGAGAAACCAATCTCGATTGAAGTCGACGGCAAATCAAAAATGAAACCTGTCGAAAGCTACGAAATCAAATTGCTTTCCATCGGATTCTTTACGGCTCCGAGTCAGGCCGTAATTTGGCGTGGACCAATGGCTTCCAAAGCGTTGAACCAAATGATATTCGATGCCGCTTGGGGCGAATTAGACTTCATGCTCATCGATTTACCTCCGGGAACAGGTGATATTCACTTGTCCATCATGCAATCGTTGCCAATCACCGGCGCTGTTGTAGTGAGTACACCGCAAGCTGTAGCTTTGGCTGATGCCAAAAAAGGAGTTTCGATGTTCTTGTCAGACAGCATTAACGTTCCGGTTTTAGGAATCATAGAAAATATGGCTTATTTCACACCTGAAGAATTGCCAAATAACAAATATTACATCTTCGGAAAAGAAGGTGCCAAAAACCTGGCGGAAGATTTGCAAGTACCGTTTTTAGGCGAAGTGCCATTGGTACAAAGCATTCGCGAAGCCGGTGATTACGGTCGTCCGGCAGCCTTGCAAACGGCTTCGGTAATCGAAAGGGTTTTTGAAGAAATCACCAGAAATGTTGTGCAGGAAACGGTAAACAGAAATAATGATTTACCACCAACCGAAGCAATCAAAATAACTACCATGGCAGGTTGTTCTGCCGTTAAAGGAAAATAAGATGACAAACGAAGAATTGATTTTAAACATCGAAAAAGCACTCAGCGAAATCAGACCTTTTCTGAATTCCGATGGCGGCGATATCAGTTTGGTTTCCATAGAAGAGGAGAAACATGTAAAAGTGCGTCTTCAAGGAGCTTGTACTTCTTGCAGTTTAAGCATCAGTACAATGAAAGCCGGTGTGGAAACAACGATAAAAAAATACGCGCCACAAATAGAAACTGTTGAGAACGTAGCATAGTTGGGCGTTACCCGTTGAAAAAACGGGTCGGGCTGTCCGCAGTACACGGTACTTGCTCCCATCCCTAACGCATTCGTGCTGAACATGACAAAAATCATAAAATAAAAGTTCCGGTTTAAAGACCTTAGCGCCTCAGAACCTCAGAACCTCAGAACCTCAAAAAATGATTGAAACAGATATATTGATTATCGGTGCCGGACCAACAGGGCTTTTTACTGTTTTCGAAGCCGGATTATTAAAATTAAAATGCCACATTATAGATGCTTTGCCACAACCCGGTGGACAATTAGCAGAATTGTATCCCAAAAAACCCATCTACGATATTCCCGGTTATCCTGAAGTGTTGGCGGGTGATTTGGTGACGAATTTAATGGAGCAAATCAAACAATTCCAACCCGGATTTACCTTAGGACAAACCGCCGAAACGATTGAAAAACTGGATGACGGTAGTTTTATCGTAACTACGAATGAAGGTACAAAACATTTGGCCAAAGCCATAGCCATTGCCGGTGGTTTAGGAACATTCGAACCAAGAAAACCTATTCTAAAAGACATAGAATTTTACGAAAAAGAAGACCGAGGCGTTGATTATTTTGTAAAAGATCCCGAAAAATACAGAGGTAAAAATATAGTGATTTCCGGCGGTGGCGATTCTGCTTTGGATTGGAGTATTTTCCTTTCCGATGTGGCGGCTTCCGTAACTTTGGTACACCGAAGAAATGAATTCCGCGGCGCATTAGATTCCGTTGAAAAAGTACAGGAATTAAAATCGGCAGGAAAAATTAAACTAATTACACCCGGAGAAGTTATAGGCTTCAAAGGTTCGGAAAGAATTGAATCTGTTGATATTGAAGTCAACGGTGCACGTATGAACGTTGTAACCGATTATTTTATTCCGCTATTTGGCTTGACACCAAAATTGGGACCTATCGCCAATTGGGGATTAGAAATAGAAAAAAATGCTATTAAAGTCAACAACGCTTTAGACTATCAAACCAATATTGAAGGCATTTACGCCATTGGTGACGTGAATATTTATCCGGGCAAGTTGAAACTGATTCTTTGTGGTTTCCATGAAGCGACATTGATGTGCCAAAGTGTTTACCAAAGATTAAATCCGGGCAAAAAATATGTCTTGAAATACACCACAGTTTCGGGTGTTGAAGGTTTTGACGGTACTCGTAAAGAAGCAGAAAAAGCAGTAGTAAAATCTATAGAATAACATGGCAAACGACGTTACCATAACCATAACTGATCGCGAAGGCATCAGTCACGAAGTGCAAGCACCAACTGACATGAACATGAATATCATGGAACTCGTTCGCGCCTATGAATTAGCACCCGAAGGCACTATCGGAATTTGTGGCGGCATGGCGATGTGTGCTTCTTGCCAGTGTTATGTATTAAATGATTTTCCTTTGCCTGAGAAAAGTGACGATGAGCAAGCCATGCTTTGGGAAGCTTTTAATGTTAAAGAAAACAGCCGCTTGGGTTGTCAAATCCATATCACCGAAGACCTTGAAGGACTAGAAATAGAATTGGCTCCGCAATAAAACTAGAGTTTATATTTGTTTGGTTGTTAGTTTAATAATTTATTAAACATAAAGTAACAATCAAAACTCATCTAATGAATAGATTAGCGAAACAAATAAAACTAGGTGAAAATTTCATTTAATAATTTTCGTTATTTCAGAGTTCAAATATTTTTATCGTTTTCAACAATTCTTGTGTTGATGGTAATTTGGTTTCTTTTCTACGCTTATATCGATCGAAAAATAGGGAAACTCAATGACTTTACAGATAAGACCTATAACGTTTCTAAAGACTTTAGTACAAACGTTAAAAATTTCCAATCTTTTTTATTAACAGGATATAAAGAGAAAGAATTCTATGTTAATAGAAATCAAAGGGATATTGACTTGTATATCAATAATTTAAAAAAACAAAAAAAGCAAGTTCTTGAAATTCTAAATGAATCGAAGCGCTTGAATATTGATATCAATCATCCAATGACTAAGCTTTCGAGTGACATTGATAGTCTGTATAAAAGCGTTATCATATTTAAAGAAATTGCCTTAGCTCGTGGATTTAAAGATTACGGATTTGAAGGCGAAATGAGAAGTAAAGCCCATTTATTAGAAAACAATTCTTCTTTAGATAAAATTACGTTACTCCAATTGCGCAGGCACGAAAAGGATTATTTACTTAGAGCTGACGAAATTTATTTTTTTGAATTTGACAAACTCATAAACAGTACAATTAAAAAAAAGAGCGTTGATCCTTATACAAAAGAGCTTCTGATAGGGTATAAAAATAACTTTCGAGAATTAGTTAATAAGAGTTCAGAATTAGGCCTTACACCAAATTTAGGCTTGTATGGTAAAATTAATTATTTAAATGTTTTTGTAGAAGACTCTTTTCTTCAAATTATAAATTTGTCAAAAAATAAAGTAAATCAAGTAAAAAGTAATTTATTCTATTTTCAATTATTTCAGACCATTTTAATTGGGTTATTGGCATTGTTTTTAAGTGTTTATGTGTCGCGTTATTTCACCAAAGATTTACAACTATTGACAATGGATATTTCTAATTATATCAAGTCAAATTTTAAAGATAATCAAATTACTATCAATCAAAGTTCACCGATTAGAGAAGTAGATTTTTTGTTAAAAAGTTATGGAATTTTAAGAGAAAAGCTAACCAAAAATATTGAGTTTTTAGAAAAAGCAACAGAACAGGCCAACAACAGCGCATCCTTCAAAACGCAGTTTTTAGCCAATATGAGTCACGAAATAAGATCGCCACTCAACGGTGTAATTGGAATGTTGAACATGCTTAAAACCAAATCGTTGACAAATGAGCAAATAGAGTATGTTGAAATTGCCGAACATAGTGCAGATCACCTTTTAGGATTGGTGAATATGATTTTAGACCATTCTAAAATGGAGGCAGGAAAAATGAATTTGGAGTATTATCCCATAAATCTTAAAAAAGAACTAGCCAAATTAATAAGACTCTTTGAATATAGAATTAAGGACAAAAATATTGAACTCCACTTTATTTTTGATGATGCCATTTTAAGCAACATACTTGGTGATAACTTGAGATTACAACAAGTCCTAATCAATTTATTGGATAATGCTATAAAGTTTACGCCAAAAGGAGATGTAAGACTAGAAGTTAAACTCATAAACATAGTTGATGAAGTTCAATACATTGGATTTAAAGTAATGGACTCAGGAATAGGTATTGATGCCAACAAAACAGAACAAATTTTATTAGCATTTGAACAAGCAGATTTGTCAACAACAAGAAAGTATGGCGGAACCGGATTGGGTTTAACAATCTCTAACCAATTAATCCAACTAATGGGAGGGACAAAATTAAATATTGCTCCATTAATAAACGGAGGATCAAGTTTTAATTTTGAAATACCGTTTAGGTTAAATCTTAATGAAGTTTATGCGGAAAATATTGAAAATGACATAAGTAATAAATCAGAGATTTGCGTTAATAAAGCCTTAATAGTTGAAGACAACATCATCAATCAAAAGGTTTTATATAAACTTTTGGAAAAAATAAACATAAAATCAGATATTGCAAACAATGGTAAAGAAGCCGTTTTGTTATACCAAGAAAATGAGTATGATATGATTTTTATGGATTTGCACATGCCGGAAATGGATGGGTTTGAAGCAACAGCCATAATAAAAAACTCTATAAAATATCAAAAATTTTTAACCCCAATTATCGCTGTTACAGCAAGCGCATTTGATGAAGATAAGGTTAAAGCAATATCTAATGGGATGGATGATTTTATTACAAAACCTATTGTATTAAAAAATCTTGAGGAAACTATAATTAAACAAATAAATTTAAAAGTGATTCAGTAATTTTCTAGTTTAATTTTTGCAACGGGCAAAATCAGCTCTACAAATTTTGAATAAGCAACAGTTGATGGATGCAAACCATCATTAGCTACCAATTCAGGTTGCTCTAAACCTAATCTTGTGATATCAGTAATATTGATGAAAGTAATGTTGTTGGCCAAACAATAATTTTGGGCAAAGGCATTATAAGCATCCAATTGAGCAGAAATATTTGAAGGATTCGATGAACCTTGTCCAAAAGGCGTGTAAGCATAATCCGGAATTGAAACTACAATAACATTGTTTTTGTCGCCTTTGGCTTTAGTGATGGCTATAGCAACCAATTCAGGGAATTCTTGTTCGTAAACACTAAAAGGTTGGCCTTGGTATTGGTTGTTGACGCCAATTAACAGAGTAACCAAATCATAGTCATTGGTTATCGCTCCAGCAGCAATAGCATTTTTTAAGTTGTTTGTTGTCCAACCCGTTTGGGCTATAAGTTTGATTTGAAAAGTGTCGGCTTCATTAAGGTATTGACCAAGACTGTCTTTCAATTGTTCGGGAAACCGACAAGTTTCGCAAACGTTTTGACCAAAAGTATAACTATCGCCTAAGGCCAAATATTTATAGTTAGCCGAAACAATTTGAGTGGCAGTATTGTCCTCGTCCGAACTGCAACCTATCAATGATAAGACAAGTAAGAGCGAGAAAAATATTTTAGTAATGTATTTCATTAGGATTATTTCATTACAATTCCGATAAAGCAATTGCTTTGGATTTAAGCCAATTCTAAATTAGCTTCTATTTTTTCTTCAATGGCATTCCAAAGCCCGATTCTTTTCTCTAAAGCTAAAATCGAAACTTCCTCAACTTCCTTCCATTTTTGAGAATCATCCTGACAAAGTTCGGTAATCATTTGCATCGCCATTGGTCCGTGTTCGTCGGCGTCTAATTCGATATGTCTTTCGAAGTAATAAATCAATTTAGACAAATCAACATCCGGGAAATTTTGTTGGAAGCTTTTCAGGATTTCAGTAAACATATTCGGAATCAAATCTTCTCTACCAAAAGTAAACGCCGCCGCAATTTTGTGCACTTTGCCTTCTTCGATGACGCGGAAAGTAAAGTCGAGAAACGCTTTCACTTCAGGATGTAAATCACTTTGTTTGATGGCGATAAATACATTTTTAGTATCGATTACGTTTTGTAGAAAAGTGTCTAATTCTTTGGTACAAGCACCACAACTTTGCAAGGCATCGACATACATTTCGAAATGACTTAAACGTTTGCCGTCTAAAGTCAAATCGCTTTCTTCTGCCAAAACAATTTCGTTAATTAAATACCTAGTTTCCGGATTGGCTGAAGCAAACCATGGCGTAGTGGTGCAAGTTAATTTGCTTTGCAGTGCTTTTAACAGCGACATAAAATCCCAAACGGCATACACATGATTTTCCAAAAACTTTCGCAAGTCGTCTATCGTTTTTACTTTTTCGTATAAAGGATGTTGGAGTAAAATGTCTTTCTGTGGTTGAATTTTTTCGTTAATGATAGAAATGGTCATAGTTTTTTATTGTATTTACGAAGGATAGAACTTTAGGGATTCTATTCTAAACAAAAGTAAAAATGCTTCCCGAAATAGAGAAGCATTTTATATCAATTTTATTTATTGTTTAATGTCTTTAAATGTTGTACCACATAGAGACATAGAATTTATTGTTTTGAATTGAGAAAACTTTGTTTTGACATAGTATTAGCGCTATGAATTCAAAATTCCTTAAAATTCCCTTTTTTCATAAACCATTTCTATGCTTCTATGTGGTAAAATAAAATCTTATTTAAAAGCCGGAATGCCTGTGATATCCGCACCGGTAATCAACAAGTGAATGTCGTGCGTGCCTTCATAAGTAATCACGGATTCCAAATTCATACTATGGCGCATAATTGAATAATCTCCGGTGATTCCCATTCCGCCTAACATTTGACGGGCTTCACGAGCGATGTGAATCGCCATATCCACGTTGTTTCTTTTCGCCATAGAGATTTGAGCGGTTGTTGCTTTGCCTTCGTTTCTCAAAACGCCTAGTCTCCAAGTTAGCAATTGGGCTTTAGTGATTTCGGTAATCATTTCGGCCAATTTCTTTTGTTGCAATTGGAAAGAAGCAATCGGTTTGTCAAACTGAATTCTTTCTTTGGCATAACGCAAAGCTGTGTCATAACAATCCATAGCCGCACCAATAGCACCCCAAGCAATTCCGTAACGAGCCGAATCCAAACATTGCATTGGCGCACCTAATCCGGATTTGCCCGGCATTAAGTTTTCTTTTGGCACTTTTACGTTGTCAAAAATCAATTCACCCGTTGCCGAAGCACGAAGTGACCATTTGTTATGCGTTTCAGGCGTGGTTAAACCTTCCATGCCACGTTCAACAATTAAACCGTGGATTCTGCCTTCTTCATTTTTCGCCCATACTACAGCGATGTCCGCAAATGGCGCGTTTGAAATCCACATTTTGGCACCGTTCAACAAATAATGGTCGCCCATGTCTTTGAAGTTGGTGGTCATTCCTGAAGGATTCGAACCATGATCAGGTTCGGTCAATCCGAAACAACCCATGAATTCTCCGGTAGCCAGTTTTGGTAAATATTTTTGACGTTGTTCTTCGGTTCCGAATTTCCAAATGGGATACATTACTAAAGACGATTGTACCGATGACGTAGAACGCACACCCGAATCACCTCTTTCAATTTCCTGCATGATTAAACCATACGAAATTTGGTCCAAACCGGCACCGCCATATTCTTCAGGAATATAAGGTCCGAATCCACCTATTTCACCCAATCCTTTGATGATTTGTTTTGGAAATTCCGCACGTTGCGCATAATCTTCAATGATAGGAGAAACTTCTCGTTTCACCCACGCACGAGCTGAATCACGCACTAATTTGTGTTCTTCCGTTAATAAATCATCTAAATTGTAGTAATCCGGAGCTTGAAATAAATCTGGTTTCATTTTCTAAAAAGTGATTAGTAATTAGTGATTAGTAATTAGCCAAAACCAGTTACGAAATCGTTTGCAAAGCTAAACAATCTTACTTAAAATCTCAATCAACAACTGTTATAATTTTTTGAAGCTTTTTCCAGCTGTACGCTATATCTTTTCCTTTTTTTATTTAAAAAAAGAAAAAGGATGCCGCTTCCATCTGGGCTAGGTTTGCATCTGCTAAAAATTAATGCTTGAGTTTTTTAAATTCTTCATTTTTTTCAAATAAAAAGTCGGCCATTTCAAATAGGTCTTGTCGTTCGGCCAAACTTTTAGCTTTCGAATCAACTTCGCAATAAGCAATGAATAAATCTATTTCTTCTGGTTTCAGTTTGAGTTTTTGGATATAAAAAGCAGTATCAAAATTCAAGGCGAGATAGTCTTTGAATGAAATCGGCGGAAGTGTTTTTTTCCTTTTTTCTTGTTCTTTGTTTTTGAATAAATTGCGCAATCCTTTGGCCAATCGCACAAAGTCAACACCGTTTTCTATAATGCCATCATTAACATTCACCACTTTTAATGCTTTAGTCTGCTTGGCTAGTTTCCCAGTGTCTAAATCGGCTTGAGAGAGTTTAAATTTTACGCTTGGTGTTGTTGTAATTTCGACATCATCCAATTCTATCGGTTTTTTTTCTAACTGAATTACCAAGTTGCCTTTGTCTAAGTTTTCTTGGGTCAACATCATTTTCCGGTTGACATATTCTTTGGAAATGACAAAGAGTTCATCGCCCATTTTGGCCAAAATACTGAAGTTCCCATTGCTGTCGGTTGTGCTGCTTTTTTTCGAATTTGTATTAACAATATCAATATTGCCAATGGCTTTTCCTTCTGACAACACTTTTCCGTGAAGTAGTTTTTCGCTTTGCGCAAAGCCTAAAATCGGAAATAAAGTAAAGAACCAATATGTAATTTTTGCCATAAGCCTTGGGATGAAACCTTCAAGACTAAATTAAACATTGCGAATTGGGTAAACTCAGAAGAATTTGTTAAATATTTTAGTACAAAAAGTTAAACTTAAAAAATGTATCTTGGAACTCCTTTTTACAAATTGTATGAGAAATAAGATAACGGTATTGTTTTGTTTGATGTGTACTTTATTTCAAGCACAAACGGTGGTGCATGTTAAAGATAAAGAGTCCAAAATGCCCGTAGCTTATGCCAATGTCTGGAAAGCCGAATCACTATACAAAACGGCAGATTCTACCGGTGTTTTTAGCATTGATCCTAAAGAAACGACAACCTATTTCAAGATTACGTCAGTTGGTTATCATGATACCATTGCAAAAATTACAGCGGAAATATTTTTGCGACCGAATAGGATTGCTTTGGATGAAGTAAAGTTGGTCCAACGCAAATTCGAGAAAACACTAAAACTGGGCAAGGCCAAAAGAGGCGACAACCATTATGGTGTGCAATGGGATACCAAAATGGCGATGACCGCAAAATATTTTCCCAATGATAAAACTAAAGGAAAGTATCTGAGTAAAGCCAAGTTCTTTGCTACAGCAACCAATAAAAACCGACTGATAAGTGTTTTAGTTTATTCGGTTGGGGATGATGGAAAGCCCGATGAAATACTAAACACCGAAACCCTTATTTACAAACTCAAAAAAGGAACGCATGTAGTCGAAGCGGATTTCAATAGTTTGAATATAGAATTTCCCTCCAACGGGATTTTTATCATCATTCAACATCCTTTGCTGGAACAAAATAAAAGCTACAGTAAAGATAATAATCACCCTAATGGGTTTTTTTATGAACCGTTAATTTCCATTGATGGTACAGATGAGTTTACGGATAGTTGGTATTTTCAAGAAGAGTGGAAAAGAAGCAAAGTGTATTCCCTAAATGTTGAACTGCTCGTTTCAGACTGATTTACAGCTTCAAATAAAAATCCTTAGTCAAGGCAATATAGTCTTCAGTGTATTGATGACGAGCCGTTTCAATGATGAGTTCATCGATAGGGTAATTGGTTTTTTTGGCAAAGGAAAACGCGAGTAAGCTTCGTTTGATTTCGGTAGTTGGTGTGCCTTTTACTCGGGTAATTTTACAGGGAAATAAGTTGCACTCTTTGGCTAAGCCAATAAACTTTGTTTCTTCTTTATAAGGAATGATTACGGAGAAAATCCCGTTTTCAGACAATAAAATCGAAGCTGCTTCAACCAAATCGGCAAAAGGCAAAGCGTCTTGGAAACGCGCCAAATCTCTTTGTTCGCTTTCGGTTTTGTAATCTTCGCTATAGAATGGCGGATTGGAAACAATCAAATCATATTCGTCTTCCGGTTCTTCCATAAATTCATCTAAACCGGCGTGATAACAGTACAATCGGTCAGACCAAGGCGAATTTTCAAAGTTTTCTACGCATTGTTCAAAAGCTTGTTCATCGATTTCAATGGCGTCAATTTGTTCAGCCGAACTTCTTTGGGCCAACATCAAAGCCAAAATTCCGGTTCCTGCACCAATATCCAAAACCGAAAACGGACGATTATCTATTGGTGTCCAAGCGCCAAGCAAAACGCCATCGGTGCCGACTTTCATCGCGCAACGGTCTTGGTTAACAGTAAATTTTTTGAATTGGAACATTTGAAACAGCTCCTAAAGGTACATTTCGATCAAGCCTTCCGGTAAATCCATCACGACTTTTTTGTTCTTGCGGTCAATTTCGACTAAAAAATGGTCAATCATTGGAATCAGCATTTCGACTTCGCCATTTAATACTTCGAATAAAGGTTGCGCAGTGGTATCGTTGATAGATTGGATTACGCCAAAAATGCCCAGACGTTTGTCTTCGATTTCAAAACCAATTACTTCGTGGAAATAGAACTTATTGCCTGAAAGTTTAGGCAACATGGTAAGCGGAAGATATATTTCGCAACCGATAAGCGTATCGGCTTCGGCTTCGGAGTCGACATCTTCAAATTGGACACGAAGAAAGTCGTTTTTATGTAGGGAACTATTTTCAATAAAATATGGAACCAGATTTTTGTTGAACTCAACAAATACTGATTCCATATTTTCATATAACTCGGGTTCGTCTGTATCTAAATAGATTAAAACTTCCCCTTTGAAACTAAATTTTTTTGCAATTTTACCTAAATAGAAACAATCTTCTTTACGCATAATTGCTTGAAATATTAAGCTTCTGTTTCTTCGCTGGTTTCTTCAGCAGCAGGAGTTTCTTCAACAGCAGGAGCTTCTTCAGCTACAACTTCAGCAACTTCTTCTACAGCAACTTCAGCAGCAGGAGTTTCTTCAACAACAGTTTCTTCAACAGCTACTTCAGCAACCACTTCTGGAGTTTCTTCCGCTACAGTTTCTTCTACTGCAACTTCTTCCGCTACTTCTTCAACTTTTGCAGCTTCAACAGCGGCAGCAGCACGTTTGTCGTTAGCTTCTTTTTCTGCTTTTAAAGCTTTCACTTTAGCAGCTTCTTGTGCTTTTGTCAAACCTTCTTTTTTAGCAGTAACTTTACCAGCTTTGTCTTCTAACCATTTAGCCAATTTAGTATCAGCTTGTTCTTGCGTTAAAGCACCTTTACGAACGCCACCATCAAGGTGATGTTTCATTAAAGCACCTTTGTAAGAAAGGATAGCTCTTGCAGTATCAGTGGGTTGAGCTCCATTGTGTAACCATTGAACCGCTTGGTCAATGTTTAAATCAATAGTCGCAGGATTGGTGTTTGGATTGTAAGTTCCTAATTTTTCAAGGTATTTACCATCTCTTTTTGAACGTGCATCAGCTGCTACGATCCAGTAAAAAGGTTTTTGTTTTTTACCGTGTCTTTGTAATCTAATTTTTACTGACATAATCTTTTTGATTAATTTGAGGTACTCGACCTCGATTATTTAAGGGTGCAAAGATAGTTATTTTTTGTAAACAAACTAATTGAGGTTTATATTTTTAAAGCTAAGTTCTTGTATTCACCAACTTTAACGTTATTTTTTTAAAATTTAATTAGCATTTTTACATTAAAAAGTTATTTTTGTGGAGAAATACATTGAAAAAAATGAAAAGATTTTTGTCCCTTATTTTAATTGCTGTTGCAATGACCTCTTGTCAAGAAGACGTTAAATTTAACGACCCCGGTTTTCAAGGGTTGAAAGATGATGTTTATTGGAGAGCTAATGATACTAGAGCATACTTATCTGCAGCTGGTCGACTTACTATTGAGGCCTTGACAGAGTATGAGCAACTTACTTTAAATACTACCAATGCTAATTTGGGTACTTATGTTTTAGGTACGACCAATACTAATAATGCAGCACACTATACTTCAAGTTTAGACGGAGTGGATTTAGAATATGCTACTATAGCAGTTCCGGGTCCGGTTTCAACCTTCACTTTGGTTTCGGGCGGAACAGGATACACCAGTGGGTCATCCATCCCAACAACAGGAGGAACAGGAAGCGGATTATCTGTAAATGTTACGGCTAACAGCTCCGGAGTCGTTACCGGATTGACACTTGCTTCAAGAGGGAATGCCTACACAGCCGGAGATTTAATTACAGTATCCGGTGGTAATGTCAATTGTACTTTCAGAGTCTTTAATGTTCAGAACAGTAATGGTGAAATAGTAATTACGGAATATGACAATGTGAATATGACGATTTCAGGAAAATTCAAGTTTAATGCGGCCAATGTTAACAACAATCCTTTTGGCGGACCGATTTTGAATTTCCAATACGGAGAATTTTATAAGATTCCGATTTACCCATCTCTTTAACAATCAAATATTTTCAATTATACAAGCCATCTTAGGATGGCTTTTTTATTTATTGATAATAAAGTCCAAATTTATAGCGGTTTACGTTTTATTTAGGTTACCTTTGTAGCTGAATTTTAAATTTAAAATATGAACATTTTTGTTGGGAGTCTTCCGTTTAGTATTGACGAAGCAGATTTAAGAGAATCTTTCGGGGTTTATGGTACGGTTAATTCCGTAAAAATTATTACTGATAAATTTACTGGAAGAAGTAAAGGATTTGGTTTTGTTGAAATGGAAAACGATACTGAAGCTGAAAAAGCAATTCAGGAATTAAACGGTGCAACTGTTGAAGGTCGTACAATCGTTGTGAATAAATCTGAACCAAAACCGGAAGGCGAAAGAAGAACTTTTAACAACAACCGTTCAGGCGGAAGTGGTGGAGGTTATAACGGCGGTGGAAATTCACGTGGTGGCGGAAGCTACAGTGGTGGAAACAGCGGTGGTGGAAATAGAGGAAGATACTAGTTTATACACTTTATAGATATTCAAAAGCCAACTCAAACGAGTTGGCTTTTTTGTTTTTGTTGATAACTAAAATTGATTCTTATCCATTGAAAATGTATTTTTGAAAAGTTAGAATTCCTTCAAATTTCCTTGCATGTATTTAATCTTCGATACCGAAACCACCGGATTACCAAAACGTTGGGGCGCACCCATTTCCGATACGGATAACTGGCCAAGATGTATTCAAATAGCTTGGCAGTTGCACGATGAAATGGGGAATTTGATTGAAAATCAGGATTATTTGGTGAAACCTGAAGGATTTAATATTCCGTATGACGCCGAAAGAATCCACGGAATTTCTACAGAATTAGCCGAAGCACAAGGAATTTCATTAGCAGAAGTTTTAGAAAAATTCAATACCGCATTGGCGAAAGCCAAATTTATAGTCGGACAAAATGTAGGCTTTGATGTCAACATTATGGGTTGTGAATTTTACAGATTAGGCGTCAATTCCCCAATGGCTTCCATGCCGGTTTTAGACACTTGTACAGAAGTTACAGCTTCACTTTTAAAATTACCCGGTGGTCGTGGCGGAAAATTCAAATTGCCAACCTTAACCGAATTACACGGCTATCTTTTCAATGTTCCGTTTGCGGAAGCGCATAATGCCACTGCCGACGTTGAAGCAACCACGCGTTGTTTCTTAGAATTAATTCGAAGAGAAATTTTCACCAAAGAAGAGCTCGATGTCCCGGCGGATTATTTCAGGGAATTTGGCGAAAATAACCCTAAGGAAATTCCACTTATCGGATTGAAACACCTCAATCTGAAACAAGCTTCGGAGGAAATCAGAAAGCAATTCCAACAGCAAGAAGAAGTTGTTACTCTAGCAGATGACAACAATCAAATCCATGATGATGTTTCCGATGTTGATTTTGTACATCTCCACAACCACACCCAATTTTCGGTATTGCAATCCACCATCAGCGTGGCTGACTTGGTGAAAGCTGCAGTTCAAAATAAAATGTCGGCGGTGGCCATGACTGATCACGCGAATTTGATGGGTGCTTTTCACTTTGTTCGAGATATTTTATACCATAATAAATCGGCGCAAGCCAAAAACAAGCAAGCCGAAGAAAACGGGGAAATACCAACAGAAACCATCGTAAAACCCATCGTAGGTTGTGAGTTTTATGTTTGTGATGACTTAAAAGACAAGTCGCGTAAAGACAATGGTTATCAGATTGTCTTTTTGGCCAAAACTAAAAAAGGTTACCACAATCTCGCCAAATTATCTTCCATCGCTTACACTGAAGGGTTTTATTATGTACCGAGGATTGACCGAAAAGCCATCCAGCAATACAAAGAAGATATCATTGTTCTTTCCGGAAATCTCTATGGGGAAATTCCGAGTAAAGTGTTGAATATTGGTGAAAACCAAGCCGAAGAAGCTTTAATTTGGTGGAAACAAGAATTCGGAGATGATTTCTACCTCGAGTTAATGCGCCACAATCAGGAAGATGAAAATCGCGTGAATGCGTCTTTAATTTCTTTGGCCAAAAAACACCAAGTCAAAACCGTTGCCACTAATAACGTTTTCTACATCAATAAAGAAGATGCGAATGCCCATGATATTTTGTTGTGTGTGCGTGATGGCGAAAAACAATCTACGCCTATTGGTCGTGGTCGTGGGTATCGCTATGGTTTGAACAACAAAGAATACTATTTCAAATCGGGTGAGGAGATGAAAAAACTCTTCCACGATTTGCCTGAAGCCATTGCCACAACGGAGGAAATCGTCAATAAAATTGAAATTTACGACTTGTCAAGAGAAGTTTTGTTGCCCAAATTTGACATCCCTCAGGAGTTTTTGGTAACAGAAGATGAAGCCGATGGCGGAAAACGAGGAGAAAATAAATACTTAGCACACCTAACTTTTGAAGGTGCCAAAAGACGTTACGGAGAAATTACTCCTGAAATTCAAGACCGACTTGATTTCGAATTAAAAACCATTGAAAACACAGGTTATCCTGGATACTTTTTGATTGTACAGGATTTCATCGCCGCCGCCCGAAGAATGGATGTTTCCGTTGGTCCGGGTCGTGGTTCGGCTGCAGGTTCGGTAGTAGCGTATTGTCTTGGAATTACGAATATTGACCCATTGTTATACGACTTGCTTTTTGAGCGTTTCCTAAATCCGGATCGTGTGTCGATGCCCGATATTGATATCGATTTTGATGACGAAGGCCGAAGCCGTGTAATGGATTATGTAATCAATAAATACGGTTCCAAACAAGTGGCGCAGATTATTACTTATGGTACGATGGCGGCAAAATCATCCGTTCGTGATACTGCTCGTGTATTGGATTTGCCTTTATTCGAAGCGGATAAAATTGCTAAGTTGATTCCGATGACTATGAATTTGGCCAAGATTTTCTCCCTCGAAAATGACAAGCTAAAAGCAGCTTTGCGTTCGGAAGAATACGATAAAGTTAAAGAATTAATAGCCTTAGCCAATGGCAATGATTTAGGAAGCGAAACCATTCAACAAGCCAAAATATTAGAAGGAAACTTAAGGAATACAGGGATTCACGCTTGTGGTGTGATTATTACACCAAGCGATATTACCAATTTTGTTCCGGTAGCAACTGCCAAAGATTCCGATTTATACGTTACCCAATTTGACAACTCTGTCGTAGAAAGTGCCGGTTTGTTGAAGATGGACTTCTTGGGATTGAAAACCCTAACGTTGATAAAAGATACCGTTAAATTAGTCAAATACAGAACAGGAGTAGAGCTTGATCCTGACGCTTTCCCGATTGATGATGTCAAGACTTATGAGTTGTTCCAAAGAGGTGAAACGGTTGGGATTTTCCAATACGAATCACCCGGAATGCAAAAATATTTAAAGGATTTAAAACCCACAGTCTTCGGAGATTTGATTGCGATGAATGCGCTGTATCGTCCCGGACCGTTGGAATATATTCCGTCTTTCGTTCGTAGAAAAAATGGCGAAGAACCCATTACTTATGATTTGGAAGCCAATGAAGAATACCTAAAAGAAACTTACGGCATTACGGTTTACCAAGAGCAGGTAATGCTTTTGTCCCAAAAACTAGCTAATTTCTCTAAAGGTGATGCCGACGTTTTGCGTAA
The DNA here is from genome assembly GCF_046296355.1 of Flavobacterium sp. Lineage (GTDB taxonomy): Bacteria > Bacteroidota > Bacteroidia > Flavobacteriales > Flavobacteriaceae > Flavobacterium. Next base: position 126,055 of record NZ_JBKBLM010000002.1, on the reverse strand, counting down.
AGCGATGGGTAAAAAGCAAAAAGATGTCTTGGATAAAATGAAATCCAAATTTATCGAACAAGCCGTTGCCAATGGTCATGCCGAAGACAAACTCGAGAAAATCTGGAAAGACTGGGAAGCGTTTGCCCAATATGCCTTTAATAAATCTCACTCGACTTGTTACGCCTGGATTGCCTACCAAACCGCTTACTTAAAAGCGCATTATCCCGCAGAATATATGGCGGCGGTACTTTCCAATAATATGAATGATATCAAACAGGTTTCGTTCTTTATGGAAGAGTGTAAACGCATGGGATTGCAAGTTTTGGGTCCGGATGTGAATGAGAGTTTCTACAAATTCACGGTTAACGAAAGTTATGCCGTTCGTTTCGGAATGGGCGCGATTAAAGGCGTCGGAATGGGCGCCGTACAAACCATAGTAGAAACCCGAAAAGAAGGCAAGTACAAATCGATTTTTGATTTAGCCAAGCGAATAGATTTGCGTGCTGCGAATAAAAAAGCTTTCGAAAACTTAGCCTTAGCCGGAGGTTTCGATTGTTTTAACGATACACACCGAGCACAATATTTCCATACCGATGGTGACAACATCACTTTTTACGAGAAAGCCATTCGCTATGGCGCGAAATTTCAAGAGAATGAAAACTCCTCCCAAGTAAGTTTGTTTGGCGATGCCAGTGATGTTCAAATCGCAGAGCCAACCGTTCCGCCCTGCGAAGATTGGAGCACGATGGAGAAATTGGCCAAAGAAAAAGAAGTGGTCGGAATTTACATTTCCGGACATCCTTTGGATGATTTTAAATTTGAAATGAAATACTTCTGCAGCAGCAAATTAGAGCATTTAAAAAACTTGAATAGCTATATTGGGAAGACTTTGTCTTTTGCCGGAATTGTGACCAATGTACAATACAAAACCGCCAAAAACGGCAAAGATTGGGCGATGTTTACTTTAGAAGGTTATGATGAAAGTCATGATTTCAGAATTTTCGATGAAGAGTATTTAAAATTCAGACATTTCTTGGTCAACAACCAGTTTGTCTATTTCAAAGTGACCGTTAAAGACGGTTGGGTCAACAGAGAAACCGGAAAGAAATCGGAACCGCGAATCCAATTTGCCGATGTGAAACAACTGCAGGATGTATTGCCGCAATTTGCTAAAAAGTTGAGCATTCAAATGGATATCAACGATTTGCATCAAAATTTCATTCAGCAATTGAACCAAATATTTACTTCTAACAAAGGCGATAATACCGTTACTTTTGAAATCGTCGAACAAGAGAAAGTTAAAAAAATAGTTGAAACAGTGCCCAAAATCATTGCAGAGGAGGAAACCCATTTAGATCCTGAAAATCTTGAAAACCTTGAAGATCTTGAAATAGAAATTCCTACTGTAGAAGAGGAAATTCAATTAATCACCAAGGTCACACTTCCGAGTCGAAAGTTAAAAATTAAAATTTCAACCGAACTGCTGCAAGAATTGGAAAAAATGGGATTGAACTTTAAACTAAATTAATTTCAGGCTCTTTTTTGATGCTGAGAAGTGCCAAGGCATAAACAAAGGAAGGCGCAGCGACTCTCATGCCCGTATGGTTTATAGTGAGTAACCAAAAAGCAAAAAAACAGATTAAAAAGATGTTTTCTTTATTTTTCAAGTAAAAGAATAGTGGCGTGAAGACCAAAATAAAAATGCTTGCAATTCCAAACAAACCATGTTCGGCTAGCATTCTTGTTATTTCGTTGTGCGTTGAGATACTGGTACCGCGTTCCTTACTCCTAATTTCTTTGGTTTTTCCAACACCAAGACCCAAGACCGGATTTTCTTTGAAATGTTTAATTTCATCCAGAGCAATATGATTTCTGCCTTCAGTTTCATATGATTTATAAAGTCCGGATGGATTTTGATTGTTGTATCTTTTGAACAAAAGGCCATCGGTTTGAAAGGAAGCTAAAACAAATATCAGCGGAAAAGCAAGTGCAACAGCCACCAGTTTTAGCTTAACCGGAATGTGTTTCTTGTAATTAATCAACATAAAAACCACTAAAATGACCACCATTGCCATGGCTGTAATCATTCCGCCTCTTGAAAAAGTCAACAAACCTCTGTAGTAAATAAAGGAGAAAATTAAGCCGTTGATGAAGAGCATTCTATTTGTTGCCGACGACAAAAAGAACCTTAAAAAGAAAACAAACATCCCAAGTCCCAACATCGTTGACATCTGATTTGGAGCATAATCTCCGGATAGAAAAACTTGGGATTCGGTATTTTTGATGACAGCTTCACGCAAAGGATATTTTAAAAACAAGAAAGTACAACAAGCCAAAACAGGCAAGCCAATTCCAAGTAAAATATAGTCAATTGCTTTACGGCTAATGGCTCTTTTATAAGTGTAAATAGCACAAACTCCCAGGCTAATTGGCCCTATGATGTCAAAGAATATTTTCTTTCTCAAGTCGGAATCCAAACTTTTTACAGCAATAAAAATACTGGGCACTAGAAATAACAGGAACAACCAATAAGGAACAGCCCGCTTTGAAAAACCACTGTAATAAAACCCTAAAACAATAAATAGGAATACAAAATACCGACCGTATTCGTGAAAAGGATTGCCTTGTGTAGTCCTCAAAAAAACTTCACTGCCTACGATGTAAGCAGCTACATAAAGGACTTCGTGGTTCTTGTTTTTGTTTTTGATGACAAAGTACAATCCGATTACCAAAATCAGTATAGCATAAACTTTGGAAAAAAAAGGAACAACCGAAATCAAAAACCCTATGCCTATGTGACCTATAATAAGTTTGATGTAGTCTTTGTCAGTCATTTGAAGTAAGATATTGGAAACAAATATAAATTAAAATAGAAACTGACAATACACCGACTGAAAATTTAAATTGCAATCAGCTTTTCAAATGCAGTCATAATCAAATCTGATTTTTTTTGTAAAGAAAAACAAAATAAAATGTCTAATTTTGTGCTCAAATAAATACAGTAATTTAAAAATATAAAATATGGCTTTAGCAATTACAGATGCTACTTTTGATGAAGTAGTATTAAAATCAGATAAACCAGTAGTAGTAGATTTTTGGGCAGCTTGGTGTGGACCATGTCGTATGGTTGGACCGGTTATTGATGAAATTTCTTCAGAATACGAAGGAAAAGCAGTGGTTGGAAAAGTGGACGTTGACGCTAACCAAGAGTTTGCTGCCAAATACGGCGTGCGTAACATCCCAACGGTTTTGGTGTTCCAAAACGGAGAAGTAGTAGGTCGTCAAGTAGGCGTTGCGCCTAAAAAAACTTACACAGATGCAATTGATGCACTATTGTAATATACAATGAAAAAGAATCAAAGGTCTAACGAAAGTTAGGCCTTTTTTTATTTTTAGGAGCACACGGTTAGTAGTTTTTAGGATACTTACACCCGCTGTCCGCTCTACTTCGGTGCCGCTCCCATCGGGGCTAGAATTCACATTTTGTAATTTTTAGGATAACTTTTTAAGTCATTCAATTTTCCCTATATTTGATTTATGAAGATTGAAGAACAAAAAGAACTCGTTTCCGGTTTTAAACATTTAGAATTGCTTGCCAACCAAGTGGTGGAAGGCTTTATTTCAGGAATGCACAAATCACCTTTTCACGGGTTTTCAGCCGAGTTTGCTGAGCATAAAGTGTATAATGCCGGTGAAAGCACTAAGCATATCGACTGGAAATTATTTGCCAAAACCGACCGACTATACACTAAAAAATTTGAAGAAGAAACCAATCTTCGCTGTCATTTGATAGTCGATAATTCTTCGTCGATGCATTATCCAAAACTAAAAAACAACGAACAGTTTTACCACAATAAAATAGGCTTTTCGGTATTGGCTTCAGCCGTTTTAATGAATTTGCTCAAAAAACAGCGCGATGCCGTTGGGTTAAGTGTTTATTCGGATACTTATGAATATTACGCACCTGAAAAAGGCAGTGACCGCCACCATCGCATGATTTTAAACAAGTTGGAGGATCTTTTAGAAAATCCAAAAGTGTCTAAAAGTACCGACACCGTAACTTTTCTGCATCAAATAGCCGAGAAAATTCACCGCCGCTCCATGATTGTTTTGTTTACCGATATGTTCCAAACAAGCAATAGTGAAGCACTGTTTAATGCCTTACAACATCTAAAACACAACAAACACAAAGTAGTAGTGTTTCATGTAATCGATAAAAAAACCGAAATCAATTTCAATTTCGACAATGCACCCCGAAAATTCATCGATTTGGAAACAGGCGAACAGATAAATATTTTCGCCGATTCGGTAAAAGAGGCATACGAAGAAAAGGTAAACGATTATTTTAAGACCTTAGCCATGACTTGTGCGCAAAACAAAATTAAGTACGTCCCGGTAGCCGTAGAAGATTCTTTTGAAAAAATTTTAACGACATACTTGGTTGAAAAACAAATGTTTGGTTAACAATAAAAAAAAGAGTTGATTTTTTAGTAAAAAAAAGTTGCAGAAATCAAAATCAGTTGTATATTTGCAACCGCAATTAAGCGATGGTTTGGTAGTTCAGTTGGTTAGAATACATGCCTGTCACGCATGGGGTCGCGGGTTCGAGTCCCGTCCAGACCGCTAAAATTGGGAAAGGTTTTCAGAAATGAAAACCTTTTTTGCCCAACGAAAGTATCTAAGATTAGTTGTGTTGTTTCGCTACGACTTTGTAACTCGTAGCAGGTTTAGTAGTTAGACCAATGAAAAGCTTTCCACTTTGTGGATGGCTTTTTTGCTTTATAGAGGTTTCAGTTTTCCAATAAGGAAAATTCTTTTTACTTCTGGTGTCCTTATTTCCCATTATTCCAACCCCTATTCCGTTACCTTTTATTTTTCTCTAAGTAGTCAATTACTAACGTAGGGAATTCTTAAAAAAAAAACCGCTCGTAGGCGGTTCTTATTCTTTTAGTTAATGCCATATAATGGCAAATAAAAGTTAACTAATAGTTCTCAAATCTATTAAGTATTGTACTTCTTCAAAATACAAGTATATTTTTCTCAATAGCTTGGTAAAATGTAGACCCCCTTCTGGATGCTCACATTCTTTTAATGCCTTTAGACATTCGAATAGGCAACATACTAAAGTGCTTATGTCATTAGTCTCAATATAATAATCTATTTCGCTTGCCGAAGGTCTTCCAATTAAGTACTTAGGAATTACATTAATTTTTGTATGTGTCATGATTTAGTTTTTAAAATTGTTAATTTAATTAATTTTGGATTTTGCAATTGCTTTTTAAAGTCGTGATAAATTTCGATTGAAAAAAATCCCCCTACATTACAAGAAATTATTTTATCTTTTGACTTTAGTAGTTTTCTTTTAAAAAAAGCAATTACGTCTTTAATGAGTTGTTTTTTCGTTTTTCCCATATGTAAAAATTTAAAGTTTATATTATCATTAACTCCGGTAGACTTTTTTATTAGTGCGATTTGGTATTAAATTTTTGTTAAATTTTTAAAAAGCTATATTTTACGCATTGTTACGAGGTATAGATTTCAATAAAATACGTTTAAATAGAATGCGTTTAAGCTGGTTTAAGCCAATATTCGACTTTGTGCGACATCTTTGTCGTCATAAACGAGTTAGTCTATCTTAAAGCCTTAACCGCCTAGAAATAAGTTTTAGTTAGAAACAAGCTAGAATTTTAAAATGTATTTAACTTGTATTATCAAGTTTACTTTATAACTATCAGTTGTTCTAATTTGGGCATAAAGGGCGTTTTCTTTTGTGATTTCTTATTTGCCGTTTATAACGTTTTTTATTACGTTGCTTTATTATTCTTTTTAGAAGAAATATTAACCTTATTATAGATTAAGCTATTAATTTTGCTCACAAATTCATCTAAAAGTTCCTGTCTTAGATCAATGTCGGACAAAATATAACTTTGATATAGACTAAAGATTTCGTTTCGATACTTTGTTATATTAGTCCCTAGATTTATTTTGTTAAGCAAATCAATCGTTTTATACATACCGTTTTCCCGAATTCCTTTGAACATGAGATATTTTTTTAACTCTGATGCAGAAATATTATTGAATTCTTTTTCGGAGGCATTCATGTCAATGAATTTTATATTTTCAAAATATTGCTGTATTTGAATAATTATGGTGTCCCAATTCTCAATCACTTTTTCAATTGTGCCAGCATTTTTTTTATAGAATGTTACACCACTGACGGCTTTTACTTTAACTTCAAATCTTAGATAAGATTCTTCGATTTCAGTAGTTTTGGCTCGGGTGAATTTATTTCTTGCAAACCGATACTTTGATTTTATTTGAATATTTTTTTCATAAAGTATAAAATCATAAAATTTACCTCTGAAGTATAAAGATGTGTCACGTTCTTCAACTCTTTTAAAATTTTTGTACCACACGAAGCACTTTAATAAATTTTTGTACTCAGTTTTTAAACGAATGGTTATTCCACTTTCAATTTTGGTGTTCTTTGCTTTAATCAATACCTCGTAAGATATACCAAGTTTTTCAGCTATCTTTTTGTTGCAATCAATATATTGGGGTTTGGTCAAATTCTTAATCGAATTTTCATTAAAGAACCAATTTCTTAAACTACCGTTAATTCGTAATCGAAAAACATCTTCCATGTCGTCATAGCGTAGCGATAAAACCAAAAAGCATTTGCCTTTATCATTGTATAGCTTCCTACGGAAATAATGATACTTCTTGGGTAAAGATTTTTTGCCTTCTTTTACCTTAGGAATATATTCATTCCATTTCCATTGTTTCCTTACAATATTGCTTTTCGTTTCAAAATGGTGTAGATAAAAAGTATTGTTATCCATCGTTATCATCATTTTTTAGTTATAAATTTCTCCAACTCTCTTCGTCTGATTAGTATTTTTCCACTAACGGTTTTCTGATTTACTTTTAATCCTTTTTTTCTAAATCCGTCAATGATTTTTCTACTCAAGCCAAACTCAGTTTTGATGTCGGCAACAGACAACCATTCTTTAGTAAATTCGGGACGCTCTGATAAGTCAGTCAATAATTTTCTAGTTTCAACAACAAACTTTACAAGATTGCTATAAACTCTTCTTTCAACAATGATTTTTGTTTTCATGATTTTTTATAATTAACATTTGTTAATTACATAATATCCGCCAGTCGAAAATTTTGTTTGGCAAAATGACAATTTTTTTAATTGTAATATCCAAGTATCACATAATCAAGCAATTGTAAAATTTAAAACGTAATCCAAAAGTTACTTTTCAGTGTCAACTTTTTTTGGTTTTATAGAATTATCTGTACAGTTTTACATAAAATGTACACGGAGAATACTATCGCAGAATTCCTTGAAAACATAGACAAGAATAGCTGGTGCTGAATTTTGGGAATTTATAGGATTAAATTATGATACTATAGTAGATTTTCTTTCTGTCAAACTGAGAGAAATAGAAGCGGCATTACATGTATAATACTAATTTATAACCATTCTTAATATAGATTACGTAATTTTGCATTGCAGCTAAAAGCTTAACAATGTGGAAAATATATCTTTAAATACTATTGCCGATTACTTCATTTCTCTTTCAAATGAAACCCAAAGCCTTATAACTAACCTAAAGCTTCAGAAGTTAGTATATTATGCTCAGGCATGGAATTTAGCTATAAATGACAAGCAGTTAATATCAGAAGATTTTGAGGCGTGGGTTCATGGCCCTGTTATTCCTTCGCTATATGTGCAATACAAAGAATTTGGGTGGAAGCCCATAGTTAGAGAGGATTTAGTGGAAGGAAGCTTTAAGAAAATAGAAGATACATTACACGATTCTACAAAAAAACTCTTATCTGATATATCTGATGAATATTTTGGATTAAATGCTTTTGAATTGGAAAGATTAACTCATGAAGAAGACCCTTGGAAAATAACAAGAGGTGACTTACCTGAAGACGCTCCCTCTCATAAAGTAATCGATAAAATACTTATGTCAGAATACTACAAACAGTACGTCTAAGTTATGTGTGCTCTCAATAGACAAAAGTCTAACAAAAACACTCCGTTCGAAAAGCTAAAGAAAAACTATCAGACATTAATAGCGAACTGGTTAAATTTTCTTTTAAATATTTAGATCCAAAACATCCTAAATTCTGTTACGACGATTGCGGAACAGATTATTTTATTTCTCTTATAGATAGACTAAAAGATGTTTCTACCATGAAAATGACAGAGTTTAGAGCAAACAAAAGCAAGTCCTTAAGAGCGCATAGTATTGATTTTAGCCAAACTTCGGAATCAAGCTTTAATATTCCCGGAGAAGACCAGTTTGCAGATGAACCTTTTCAGTTTATGGTCAGCGTAAATGAACACGGTCGAGTTCATGGATTTTTAATATCAAATAGATTTTACATTGTATGGCTTGATAGAAATCATAATCTCTATTCGTAAGTCAGAATTTATTTGGACAGTTATTCTTATACAACTGAAGTGCATTCATTTCATTAATAGTGTGAATTTCCTTTAGGTATGTAAACCGCTGTTAGCGGTGGTTGTGACTTGGACTGATTACTTCGATAAGAACATCTTCAACTTCGTAGTTTAAAAATGATTCAATATCTTCCTCATCAACTTTACATTTAAATGAAAATTTAAAATCATAATCTTCGTTTGCAAGAAAATAATGTTTATTCCAATCAGCGTCAATAACCCTGATGTTTCTTTCGCTATAATTATAATACTCTGACTTGAATACAAAAAATTCCAATGTAAATACACCGGTGCCTTCAAAATTGACATAAAAGCTGGAATCAACGTATTGGATTTTAGATTTATCCGAGTCTATCTCATTTATTATCCATACTTCTTCAACTGTTGCCTTGTTTTCATCATCAGGAATAGATTCGCTGAAAACGTCTCGTTGGTCAAATAGTCCATCATGGATAAAATCAACTACCTTTTCTGTTAATTTAGGCAAATTTGCCTCTAAAGTAATTAATTCATCCACATACGATTCTACTTCTTTGTATTTGTTCATAAGCGGTTGAAACTCTGAAAGAGAATACAAATCTTCATAAGAAGCCACTGCATTAACGTTTGGTAACTTGTTTGACGAATCTCGCAGATTTTTATCGTGTACTACAAAAAAAAGAGGATTTATTGACTGTGAAATCGAAGTAATTGCTTCAAATATGAAAGCGTCTGGAATATCTTTCTTGCTTTTAATTGATGGAAATGGCGATTTACCTTCAAAATATGAAAGCATTACTTTTTTTCCGTGTGAGTCATTAATTTCGTGGATTATAGCGTTTGATTCATCGAGAAATTCTTGCCAATGATTTAAAATTGATTGACGTACGTCGATTTCATTAATTTCAGTTGCAATTTTTTTAAAAAATATTTGCTCTTTAAACGAAATTCCTTTTTTGTCAATATTTATTAAATCTCGAGACATAGTTTCCAAAACTTTATCGGCTTCCATAAAGTTCTGAGAGATAATTTCCTGATAGACAATCCAGGGAATGTGAAGTTGGATTAGTTTTAACTGTGATAGTTTTTTTAACAATCGGATATCGAAACCATCGAGTTTCCTATCTCTTGATAATATGCTTGAATCAATTGCTATATTCATAGGGTCGTGTTTACAATCACCGCTAATGTGCCGCCGCTTAGCGAAGTACCGGCAAGTTAAAGAAAAATGTAATAAGAAATACTGAAGTTCAGAGTATTTTCAACGAAAGACAAACCAGCTATTTTGTCAAACGGCTGTTAGCTACTGGCAGTTTAAAATGCTAAATCCCAACACCTTGACAATGCTTGAAAACATTCTTTTAAGTCGTCTTCAAATTGCAGTTGAGTAATGTGACTTCCAACATGTTTTGCTAATTGTCTTTTCTTTCTACCGGTAATTATTTTCGCACCTTGTGCGTTAACTGCGTCTAATTCTGCTTGCGATTTTCTCCAATTTGTATAAGTTGCACACGGTTGGTCTGGATAGCATTGTTCAATATCTCTTAATGGCAAAATATGTACTTGGTCTGCGATTTTTATGTGTTTATTAGCTTGTAAAAATGCCTGAACTCCGCCTTTTGTTTGTTCACTTGGCTGGTCTAACATAATAACAACTCTATTTTTATAAATGCTCGTGTCTAATGGAGAAAAAACTTTTTCAATTGCATTTATTGACCTTTCAACTTGGTCAATATCTCCATTTGCTTTTACAATTTGGATTGGAGGTTTGTCGGAATAAAATCTTTGAATAACACGAGTTAATAACTCAAATTCGCTTAAACCTTCTACTATCAAAAAGTTTTTTGGGAGTAATAAATCTGATGGACTTCCTCCTAAGAGTTCAAAAATTATATAAGGCTTTTCAAAATCTGTTGTAACCTCAATGCTGGTTTCGCCACTTGACTTTTCAACTTTCAAAATAGATTGATTATCATAATTATCAGCTACAAATACAGATGAGTGAGTATTAATAAATACTTGGTCTGTATCTTGAGACAAAATGTGAAGAACATTTTTTAGGTTTCTTTGTGCTGTGGGATGAAGGTGTAATTCAGCTTCATCAATAAAAAAAAGAAATGATTTTCCAATATCTTCATTTGCCTTTCTAAATTCTGCGTATGCTTGAATTATAGCCAGCATTAAAGCTCTTTGCATACCATCTCCTTTTTCTTCGGCAGAAGTTTCAACTCCATCATCAATTGAAGTGGAAAAGCTTTTAAGCAACTCGTCAAAAACGGGTGCGGAAACTTCAAACTTTACTTTTGTTGTGTCGGGAAATTGCTTTTCTAAATGGACTTTTACTTTCTGACCAATTGCTTCAAATTCTGCTCTAATTTCTGAGTCTTCATGTTCAAATAATTCTGCAAATTTTTCTTGGAATTCTCTGTATTGGTCATTTGCTTGTAAAATTGTTGATAAGACACCAGATAACATTATGCCAATAGGCGTTGTCTTGCCATATTTTGCGACAGATTCGTAATATTGTTTTGTATTTATATATTCAAATTTTGGCAAGAAATCATTTAAGGCAGCATCGAAACCTGTTCCTGGCTGAACTTCTGCGCCGTTCACAAACATTTTTCTTTTAGTTGGATTTGAACTAAATCGTTGAAAAACTACTGTATCAGAACCATCTAGAGCATTTTCAATTTTGGTTTTATTAGCTTGATTTTGCATATTTGATGCTCCATTTTGTGCACCCAAAAATTCAACTTCAACTAAAATTTCATTGTCTGGATTTCTTTTGAATTTTAAGTCATTTATGTTGTAACCTTTTCCACCATTGTAAAAGAACTCTATTGCTTCAAAGAAGTTTGTTTTACCACAATTATTTTGCCCAACAAATATATTGAAATCAGATGTGTCAAATTCCGTGGACTTTATTGACCTAAAATTTTCAATCTTAATTCTACTGATTTTCATATGTGGTTTTGTATTTAATTGTATTTACATTTTGACTGCTTGCAGCTAACTCCCAATAAAGATTATTGTATACTTCTCTCTGTATCGTTTATATAACTTACATTAGCTTTCTCTTATTTTAATTGTTTCATTTTAAATAACTCTTTTGAAACTTGGATTTCTTATATCCAGTACAAAACTTCCTTTTGCATTTCCTTTTGTATCGTTGACACGCTGCTGATAAAAATGCTCGGGCGCAACCTTTAACAATTCTACTAAATCTATAAATTTAATACTCCACACTCCGTTTAAAAACTCAACTTCCTTAATTGTACTACCCATTACAAATTTTACAGAATGCCATTCCACCCAAAAGTAGATTATTATATCTCGATAATGTTTCCAATATCTTTCGGCATCTTTCCTATTGAATACGACAGCATAGGTTGGATCTATGTTGTATAAATCATGTGCTTTGAAAAACGGAGTGTTTTGGGTCTTTAAGTCAGCTAATAATACATTCGCTTTAACTAAGTCAGGAGCATATGGATTTGTTGTTTTTTCGGGATTTATAATTAAATCCAACTGACTTCCATATTTGGTCACAAATACTTCTTCAATTTTTTCTCCATCTCTACACCATTGAGTTTTATTTTGTAAATCTTGAAGCGTTATCTCCTCACCATCCCTATTATATTGTTGATAGGTAGCCATTATTTACCGTATTGAGCTTCGTTAGATACCACTATACAATTAGGATTTGCTTCAATCGTCTCTTTAATGAAATTTCTAAAATCAGCTTCAGAGATATTGTTAGCGCCAGTTAGTTCTTTCAACTTATCCCAATAAAAAGTGTCTTTTTTTGTTGATTTTCTACGAGCCCATTTTTTTATAACTGTGTGGGCTCTAACACGGCTAGAAGAACTATTTTCAGAATTGTCACTATTTTTCACTTGTAACAAATCTCCATTAGTATGACAAAAATCTACAGCATCAATAGAACTCCCCCAGCAACAATGCCAGCCCTGTTCTGCAAGACGTATTGAAAGATATTCTTCCAATAAATCTCCTACTAGATTTTCAATAGACATTTGAAGGCTGTGTCCGGAAATAATTTTTGGTAAATCTTCAGCAGGAACTTTTTTGACTCTTGTGGAAAAAGCTATACTAACGGCGGGGTCTGGAAAAGTAGCAGAAGCACCTCCAGTTTTTACTGACGGTCGAGTATTATAACCTTTAAGATATTTGTCAATAAATTTTTCAACGTAATCTTTTAAGGGTATAGGCTGAATTACATCATTTACTTTTTTGGGATAACCAAGCTTTGGAAGGTTTCTTAAATCTGCAAATGCACAAGTCAATACAACTTTTAGGCTTTCATCGTAATTTGGAGCATAGGCTTCAGCATATTCTAAAACTTTATCGAAATTTTCGTCAAAAACATTAGTGAGTTCCATTGGTAATTTTTACCAATGATATGAAAATAATTACAATTAATCAAATAAACCGACCACAGATTTTGTAAGATTAATGCTTTCCATCTTTTTCAAAAATTCCGAATATTTTGTACCTAAGTATCTAGATTGTTTAAAGTTAGGATAGGTTTCCGTATAATTTCCGCCCATGTGGTTTTTAATTGCTCTTCCAATTGCTCTTCCAAGACCTACAGGCACCGCATTCCCAATTTGCTTATACTTATCAGTTGGATTTCCAGCAAATTTCCAATCAAGAGGGAATTCTTGTATTACTTTATATTCTTCAACGCTTAAAGGTCTTATTTCGGTTGGATGGCATAAATCCGTAGCCGGCATAGCTGGATTAGTTACGACAGTAGGGGAAGGTCTATTCCAGTCTAATCTCCTCATGAACCCTGTTTTTCCACCACCAAGATAGAAAGCTCCGCCTAAAGCTTCCATTTGTAGTTCAATTGGTAAGTTTCTCCAATTCTGACCACTTTTTAAATTTTCATATAGCTTTGCTCGTTTATCTGAGTAGGTTATAAATTCATGCTTTTCGATATTCTTTAAAGATTTGAAAGCATCTTTTAATGTTTTCCATTTAGGTAAATCAAATTCGCCTTTTTCCGTGTGAGTTGGAGTCAAACGATTTACTTTTTCGGCACTTTTTGTCCCAATGATTACTACTCGTTCACGAATTTGAGGAGTTCCGAAATTTGCTGAATTATATAAATCAAAATTTATATTGTATCCGGCATTTTCCATTCTTTTTATGACGTAGTATAGCGAAGAGCCTTTTTCGTTTAAAATAGATGGTGGAATTTGCTCCATTAACTCATCTTTTTCATCTATTTGAAGTACAGAAGACATTAATCCTCTTACGTTTTCAATTACAAAGTACATTGGAGATATCTCTTCAATAACTTCTAGATATTTTAAGAAAACGTTTCCTCTTGAATCAGAAAATCCTAACCTTTTTCCGGCTGTGCTAAATGCTTGACATGGGGGTCCACCGACTATTACATCTACTTCATGTTTGTCGGTTAAACCGGAATACTTTATAATATCTTCAGCAGAGTAATTTCTAATATCGCCGATTAAACCCATGTTAGGTTTATTTAGCGTAATTGTGTTTCTACAAGCTTTGTCAAATTCGCAAGCCAATACAATATTGAAACCTTCTTTTTCCAGACCAATATCTAAACCTAGCGCACCTGAGAAAAAAGAAATAGTTGTTAATTCCTTTTCTACAGGTTTTACTTTTGAAATTCTATCTTCAATATTTTCTTTTACCATAGTGGGTAAAGGTAAAAAAATAATATACTTTAAAAATTAATTTTTAGAGCTGTCTGAGTGAATTTTTAATTCAAGTTAAATGTATAAATAATTTTCCCTACTTGTTTATCAGGTGCATTTTCATCAGGTTCCCATTTAGTATTCATAGCAGCAACCTTACTAGCTTCTAAAAGACATTTCGAAGTATTAGTAGTTCCTTGAACACCAGCAAAAGCACTAATCACATTTCCATTTCTATCTACAGTAATTTGCACAGCAACTCGTCCTTGTTCTTGACAATTATAATCGGGTTGAGATTTACTTACAGCTTTTCTATTTCCTAAAGAATTTCCCGAACCGTTTCCAATTTCATCCCCACCTTTGTTTCCTAAGATACTCTTTAAAGCATCGTTGGCGTTTTCAGAAATTTTGGATTTAAGCTCAAATGCTTTTATTTTTTTGGCATATTTAATTTTTTTTCCTAAACGGGTTATTGAATATTCAACATCAGGATTATACTCAAAATAATATACAATTCCATTATTAATCTCTACTAAATCTTGTAAATCGACACTAATAAGATCATCATACCAAAATCTCGAAAAGACTTTAATTATGTTGCTGCTTTTTTCATTTTTAACACTGTAAGTGCTCACATATCCGATACTACCGTTCATTGGTTCTTGTACGATGCTAATTTCATCCGAACTATCATTATTTAAGTCTCCTTCATTTACAAGAACAGCTTCATTGAAATCATCCTTAATTGGTTTAATTTTTTTATCACTAAAGTGTATTTCATATATATCAGCAGTTCCGTTTTCAAGAGGATTTCCTTCTCCTTTTTTAATTAGAACTTGAAAGGCATATTCAAATTTCCCATCACCATTAAAATCACCATAAATTTTATTTCCAATTTTATTATTATTCTCTTGGGCAAAGCTATTTCCTAGGAATAAAAAAAATATTAAGGCAGAAAATATTAACTTCATCATATACTTTTTTTAGCTAAAGTAATAAAAATGTATAATATATGCAGTTTCACAAAAGAGGTAAATTATATGCTGTTATTTTCCAAATTTCGTTCAATGGAAAAGCAGGACAAAGAAATAGATAAAACAATTTTACTAATCGCAGAGAAAATAAAAGCTTTGAGAATAGAAAAAGGTTTCACAAGCTATGAAACCTTTGCCTTTACACACGAAATTAATAGAGTACAATATTATAGGATAGAAAGAGGTCAAAATATTACGCTCAAGACTCTTATCAAAGTACTCAAAATTCACAACTTAACTGTGCAAGAATTTTTTAAAGATTTGTAAATTATCCATTAGGTTGGGTTCCCTCGCTTCTAGGAGTGAAATTTACGTTAGTCATAATATCTTTCATTTTGCCTACATTCACACCTGTATAGGCATAAGTTTGACTTAGTTTTTTATGCCCCATCATTTTGGATATATAAAAAACATTTACATTGTTATTGAGTAAGGTAGTCCCGAAAGTATGACGAGCAAGATGGAAATGAAGCGTCTTTTTTATCTCGGCAATTTTCCCAATCGATTTCAAATATCTATTTACAGTCTGGTTTTCAATCTCGGGGAATATTGCATCGTCTTCATTTCTTTTGCTAAAAAATCTACAGATAATTTTTTTGGCTTGAAGATTTACCGGGACTTTTAAATCAACACCGGTTTTAACTTGCTTCAAAGTAATAATCCCGTTTTTGTAATTACTTTTTTTCAACGCTACAACATCACTAAAGCGCATACCGGTATAACAACTGAATAGAAACATGCATCTAGTTAGTTCCAAATGCTTTTTTATAGATAAATCACAAACTTCAATTTGATTAATTTCTGCGGGAGTTAAATATACTTCTCTAGCATTAGGTGATACATTTTGGAAACCTTTCCAAGATTCATTTTTTAGAACTCCCATCTTGACAGCCTCTTTTAAAACAGTTTTCAAGAATTTGATCATGTTGTATCTTCCGCTTTTCGTTTCGATTAAATAATTATCAAAATCAACCATAAAGGCATAATCAACCTCCGAGAGTTTTAAGGTCGGTTTAAAATCTTTGATTTTCTTTTCTAGAGTTACATAATGAACTTGGGTGCTTTCTCTAATATTTAGAAAATGACGTTTACAAAACGATTCATAGAAGTTACTAAAGGCTAAATCTTCTTCAGGTTCGGTTTCTGATTTTCCATTCCAAAAGTTAGAAATGTCAGTTTTGGATAGAGAATTACCCAAACTTTTACTTTGTCGAATAAAATCCTCAAGGTTCTGCTTTTCTTTTTTAATTAAAGCATTCAGATTACCAAAGCCTTTGCCAATACCTAATTCAGTCGTTTTATCCCAATACTTCTCTTCAATGAATTCAGATAGAGATAATTTTTGGGTTACATTATTACGTTGTAGAATAATGTAAATTGGACAAGTTCCATCTTTTCTTAATTTGTCCGTTCGTAAGACCGCTCTCACGGTAAAATAATTTGTTTCCATACTTTTATATTTTGGATTATAATTCTAATAACTCCCAGAAGCTTTTTTTGCTTAGGTAATTTTGAGCTAAAATATAAATAAAAACTGACAAAAATAGTTAATACACTGATTTGCTGAAATTTACAATCACAACTTTAACCTTTATTTAACACAGTTAAATGCGAATTTCCACAGAAATGTGGCTGATTTTGTGATAAAAAAACAAAAAAATATTTTCCATTGAAGTAACTTGATTTGAAGACAACTCAACTAAAATTTACAAGATGCAACCCCTAAGCCATCCCCTGTAGTTTTTCAATTCGCTTAAAGTGTAGTAAATACTGGGAATATTTATTGGAATTCGAGTCCCGTCCAGACCGCTAAAATTGGGAAAGGTTTTCGGAAACGAAAACCTTTTTTGCCCAAAATAGGATTTTAAAATTCTTTTGAGGCTCCAATAAAGTATCTAAGATTAGTTGTGTTGTTTCGCTACGACTTTGTAACTCGTAGCAGGTTTAGTAGTTAGACCAATGAAAAGCTTTCCACTTTATTGTGGATGGCTTTTTTGCTTTGTAGAAGTCTCAAAATGACTAATAATTTTCGCTTTGAAACATTTACGGTCACACTTCGTTTGAGATTGTTTCTTTTTTTTATCTAATTAATTGAAAATTTGTAACTTGCATCGCATTTTGAGTATAAATACTACTCAAAGGTCAATTGTCAATCAACCAAACCAATTTTAAAACATGAAAAAACTTTTACTTGTTTTCGCTTTATTTTTTTCAACCTCCATTTTAGTAGCCCAAAATTTTAATCAGCCTTCACAATTCAACAATGTGTGTGATGATAACAATGACGGAATCGCTGTTTTTTGGCTGGGTGAAATCTCTTTTGAGATCTTAGGGAATTTAAATGCTCAGGATTATGTGATTACCCATCACGAAACTCAGACAGATGCGGCCACAGGTGCCAACGCATTATCAAGTCCGTATTTAAATATTAATCCTTTTACCCAAACTATTTTTGTTAGAATAGTAACAGTAGCTACTAGTGAAGTTACGATTTTGACTTATAATTTAACGGTTAATCCAACACCGGAAGCTCCGAATGTTACAGTAACTAATTGTGCCAGTCTAATCACAAGTTTTCCTTGTTGGGATTTGACTACCGTAATCCCGCAAATATTAAATAGTGATCCGAGTTTGTCAGTTTCTTTTTTTACCACCATGTTCGATGCACAATCCAATGCCAATGCAATCGCCAATACGAGTTGTTTTATAAGTCCGGTTGGAGCACCAACTCAGCCACCTATTTTTTACAGAGTTGAATTTCAAGACACCGGTTGTTTCGCTATCGGAGTAGTTGAATTAATTACTATTACTTGTGAAAACCCAAATTGTCCTGCACCGGAACAATTTTTTATTGATAATATAACTTCGGACTCTATAACCCTTGATTGGGCACAGAGTGCAGGCGCAATATCTTACACGGTAACTTATGAAATTATTGGCGGTCCTATTCAATCCATTAATACTCAGATGGTGAGTTCCGTTACAATTCCTAACCTGCTTTGTGATTCCACTTATGTTTTCTCGGTTAGTGCTAATTGTGGCAATAATGGAACGAGTGCAAGTTCGGCATCAATCACTTATAATACAGGAACTTGCTCACCACTACCCGGACAACCTGTTGATTTAAGACAATGTGTTAATGATAACGGTTTAGCTTGTTTTGATTTTTATACGAACAATGTTTTCATCATGAACACCTTAAATCCGTCAGAATACACCCTTACTTATCACAACTCCCAATCTGATGCTGTAAATGATATTAATCCTTTAACCTCTCCTTACTGTGCTTCAACCTCACAAGCAGTATTTGCCCGATTGGAAAATAATGCCAATCAAACGTATCAAATTTTTGGTTTCTCAGTTATTGTTGAAACAGTTTCCAGTGTAGTTACGCCATTAAATAATATGCAGCAATGTGATGATGACAATGATAGTGTGGTTACTTTTGATTTAACAACAGTTCAGGCACAAATCAATTCAACTAATGCTTTAGAGTATTATCCGAGTTTGGCCAATGCCCAAAATCAAGTCGTTCCATTTAACAATCCTTCTGCTTTAAATATTGGGATCCAAAGTCAGTCAACTGCTGTTTTTGTTAGAGAAATTGTTGTTAATGGTTGTGACAATATTTACAGTTTCCAATTACAGGTTTTTGCCAATTGCAATATTGCATATACTTGTTCTCAAGCCAATTCCCTTTGCAGTGCATTAGGAACAGTTTTTAATAATACTACAAACATACCATCAACAGGAGCGTACGGTTGTTTGTTTACTACGCCAAATCCAACATGGTTTTACTTACCGGTAAGTCAGGCAGGAAACATCACTTTTCAAGTGAATCAAGTGTCTAATAATGGACAACCGTTGGATGTCGATTATATTATGTATGGTCCTTTTACATCGCCTACAGTGGCTTGCGGAAATCAAAGCATGTTGCTTAGTAATGTTGTATCTTGTAGTTATTCTGCTGCGGCAGTAGAATATCCGTTTATTCCAAACGCATTACCGGGTCAATATTATTTATTGATGGTAACTAACTTTAGTAACAATCCCGGATTAATAACCATCACAGAAGCCAACACTACCAATACCGGTGCAATTGACTGTTCAGGATTGCGTTTGAATGCCTTTTTAGATGTTAACAGTAATGGAACACAGGACAACGGAGAACAAAATTTCCCGTTAGGACAATTTACTTATGAAGTCAATAACAATGGAAATGTGCACAACATAGTTTCTCCAACAGGAGTTTATAATATTTATGATACCAACGGTTCTAACTCCTATGATTTGAGTTATACCATTGACCCAAATTATACGGCTTCTTATGCCATAACCACGGCTTCATACAGCAATGTGAATGTGATTATCGGTGGTGGAATGCAAGTCTATAATTTCCCAATAACCGTAACGCAAGCTTATAACGATTTAGCCGTTAATATTATTCCGGTAAATTCACCTAGACCCGGATTTAATTACATCAATAAAATTGTTTATACTAACAATGGCAACCAAACCATAGCTGCTGGAACGGTAACTTTCAATCATGATCCTTTGCTGACAATCTTTACCAATACGCAATCGGGAACAACACCAATTACCAATGGATTTACCTATGATTTTACCAATTTATTGCCTTTTGAATCAAGAGAAATGACGGTAAACATGCAAGTGCCTACGATTCCAACAGTAACTATTGGAGGATTGTTGACCAATACCGCTTCAATTGTTCCGCTAACCGGTGATTTGGTTCCGGCCAACAATTCGGCTACCAACACACAAATTATAATAGGTGCTTATGATCCGAATGATAAAATGGAAGCTCATGGAGAACAAATTTTGCATTCAACATTCACCGCTAACGATTATTTAACTTATACCATTCGTTTTGAAAATACAGGAACGGCCAGCGCAATTAATGTTAGAGTTAATGATGTATTAGATGCCAATTTAGACGAAAATTCTATTCGAATGGTAAGCGCCAGTCACCCATACATCATGGACAGAATTGGAAACAATATTAATTGGCTTTTTGATGATATTATGTTGCCGCCATCTGTGGCCAATACTAACATCGGAAAAGGATATATCACATTCCAAGTGAAGCCAATGGCAGGCTATGCAGTAGGTGATATCATACCGAATACCGCCTCAATTTATTTCGATTTCAATCCGGCCATTGTGACCAATACTTTCAATACGGAGTTTGTACAACAACTGGGTGTTGGCGAATTCGAAAATGCTGATTTTGTTTTCTACCCGAATCCGGTTTCAGATATCGTGACCATTCAAGTGAAAAATGAAGGAACTATTGCCTATATTGCCGTTTCCGATGTGTCGGGTAAAATGATTATGGCTCAAAAACCAACCAATGCGTTATCAATACAAACACTCGATTTGTCGGCGGTTTCCAAAGGCATGTATCTTTTAGAAGTAACAACAGATACTAACCTAAAAGTAGTGAAGAAATTGATAGTCGAATAAATTTTACCTTGCAAATAACAAAGCCTTCTTTCGAGAAGGCTTTTCTTTTTTGGGCAAACCGTAGCTTCGTGAATATAATTTCTTATTTTTGAAACTGTTAATCCGATGGAACCTTACATGAAAAAAGCACTCGCTTTATTTTTACTGACCTTTTGTTTTTCCTGCCAATACTTGGAGAAGAAAGTACCTTCCGAACAAGAATTGCTCGACCAACAAATGAAGGAAATCAATTGGAAAGAGGTCGATGAATATCCATCCGTAGCTGATTGCGAAAAACTGTCCGATGCCAATCAACGCAAACAATGCTTTTTCGACTTTCTAACGGCTACTATTGAGCAAAAATTAGCCATCGATACTTTGGCCACCATGTTCCCAAAATTAGACACCATAGAAGTCAGAGTGACCATTTTGCCCGATGCTACTTTAGAATTCAACCCCGAATTCCCCAAAGATTCCGTAGCCTACGACACCATCAAAATCGACAGTATTCTCCTTGCGCGGTTGATTGATTTTCCTAAAGTAAATCCGGCACTCAAAAGAGGCATTCCGGTAAAGACGCAGTTTGTGCTTCCGGTGATTATTAAGCAGGAATAATCCGGGCTATTTAGAAAACCTTCTGCCTTTCCAAGAAAAGCTGCCAAACAAAGAATAAATCCCAACCAAACTCGAATAAAAAGGATAAATCACGCTGGTCGCTAGAGGTAAAATCCATTGGCCTTTCAGTAAGTATTTGTTGGTTTTATAAAGCAACCAGTAATCTACCAAATATTTAGCCGAAAACACACCAAGCAAAATACTCCAGTCAAATTTCCCAACAAGAGCCAATAGCCAACAGCCAACCAATCCAAGATTCATCAACAACACAATAACCGCTAAAAACTTCGCGTAACCGCTTTGATAGCCTGTAGTTTTACTTGCCCAACGAACGCGTTGCATAAAGAACTCAAACAAATCGTTTTCCGGTTTGGTTTTAACGATACTTTCCGCATTTTTTAGGTAATGAATTTTGTCCAAATGCTTTTTAGTGGCTTTTTGCAACAAGAAAACATCATCGCCACTTGCATTTTTGGAAATCCCTTCAAAACCACCAATTTCTCTAAAGAGTTTTTTGGTATAAGCAAAATTGGCACCATTACACATAAACGGTTTTCCAATCCCAAAGCTGCCTATCGTAGTGCCTTGCAAACTCAACAAATCCAACTGCTGGAATTTATGAAACCAGTTGTTTTTGGTGTTGTATTTCACCGCTCCGACTATCATTTCAGGTTGGTGTTTTTGAATGTAATTGTCCAACGTAAGTAGCCAGTTTTTATTCACTGTACAATCAGCATCCGTAGTGATAATCCAATCGTGTTTGATGATGGGAACCGCTCGTCCGATGGCATCTTTTTTCGGTGAATTCGATAAACGTAAATTTTCCAAAAGTGTAGTATCCAAAAATTCATGGTCCAAACGCCATTTGATACAAATACGCTCCGAACTGTCGGTCGAAAAATCATCCACCATCACAATTTCAATTAACTTATAAGGATAATTCAGTTTAGAAAACGATTGTAATAGTTTGGGTAAATTTTGCTCCTCATTGCGAAAAGGAACAATGATAGAGAAAGCCGTTTTGGGTTCAACCTGTGTTCTTTTGAAAGTTTTGACTTTGTCATAACCCAAAATCAATTGGATCATAAGCATAACATAAACAACTAAAATCAGGTAAAGCACAATTGTGATTAATTCCATTTGGGTTTAAATTTTAAGACAAAATAACTTCCGATAACCACCGGCAACACTACATTCAAAAACCACATCAGTGTAGAAATGAAAACGACTATCCATTCGTTAACGCCCAACTTTTCGAAGAAAAAAAGCGCCACACTTCCTTTTACGGCAAAATCCAAAAACTGAAAACTCGGTAAAGAAGAAGCCAAAAAATAAACCGCCGCAATCGAAGCCATCATCGTTAGATAAGGTAAATCTACATCAAAAGCCAGAAATAAAAAATAGTATTGGTGCGAAAAAACCAAATAACGGCCAATAGCCAAAAAGATGTTTTTTCGGTGAATAGTCTTTGGGATTTCGTTGATTTTGGATAAAAGTTTCTCGATAGAATAGCCTTTGACTTTGAGTGATTTTGTCAAAAAAGAAATGCCCAAAAACACAATACAAATACCAATAATACCCAAAGCCCAAAACTCATAACCCAAAGTCCATAACCCAATCGTTCCGAAAATAATCGTCAAAATCATTTGAATGCCGTTGCAAATGAGGTTCAGAAAAATAACTTTTTTGGTTTTCTTTTTGTCAAAATACAAAGCTTTACCGGCATATTCTCCTAAACCATTTGGGGTAAAAATTCCGGCAGTCAGAGCTCCAAGCACTTGTTTGGTCGATTCGCTAACGGAAATAGGTCGGATAAAAGAAACCAAGTTTTGCCACTTTAGGATTTCCAAAAAACGATTGGCAACACTAAACGAAAGCAAAAATAATATGCCTAAAAAAGATTGTTTCTCTTCGAGCAAAAGAAAGAATTTTGTCCAATCAAGTTGGTCATTGTTTTTTAATTCTCCATAAATAAAATAAAAGGAAAGCAAAACGATAGTTAGCTTGACAATAAATAAAAAGTATTTATTTCGGAGAAGATTTTTCATACCGCAAAGTAACGGATATCCTGATTTGAATCCTAAAATATCTATTAATCATAAACTTAGGTCTGAAAAATTGTTTTTTTGAAAAAAATACATATTTTTACGCCTTTGATTAAAAATTCCTTTAAAAACTACTAAAACAACCCGAAAAAAACTAAAATTAGCGATGAAAAAAATTACAATTCTGCTTCTTATTTTGACAAGTTTCATTGGTTATTCTCAAAAATCAAAAGCTTGGGAAGCCACAACACGTCAAAATATCGAGCCTTTAAAGCAGGTTCAACGTTCGACATTTCCAAATGAATACCGACTTTATAATGCTCAGTTGGCTGAAATCAAATCGGCTTTACAATCCGCTCCAAACAGATTGACCACTAACCAATCAAATATTATCATTACGGTTCCGAATGTAAGTGGTACTACAGAGCGTTTTCAAATGTTTGAATTTTCAAATTTTTCACCAGGATTGCAAATGCAATTTCCAAATATTCGCTCTTACATAGGTGTTGGAATTGATGATACCAAAGCACAAATTAGACTTAGTATGGATGATAGCGGTATGCAAGCTATGATTTTCAGAACTGGAAGGCGAAACGAATTTATCGAACCTTATTCGGTTGATGGGAATGTTTATGCAGTTTATCAATCGAGCAGAGAAAATGGCGGATTGCCGTTTACTTGTTCAACTGTTGATGTAAATCTTTCTAATAGTCTGCAAAGACAAAATTCATTGTCACCTTCTTCAAATTCAGGAGAATTGCTTATTTTCAGATTGGCCTTGTCTTGTAATGGAGAATATACGGCATATTTTGGAGGTACAGTGGCTAATGCTTTGGCAGCTATGAATGCTACAATGACAAGAGTGAATGGAGTATTTGAAAAAGATTTGGCCATTCACATGAATTTGATTGACAACAATGCATTGGTTATTTATACAAATGCCGGTACTGATCCATACACTACGATGGCCAATTGGAACAACCAATTGCAAACAACCTTAACCAATATGATTGGGGAAGATAATTATGATGTAGGACATATGTTCGGTTCTACCGGTGGTGGAGGAAATGCCGGTTGTATCGGTTGTGTATGTGTTGACGGTATAAAAGGTAGAGGAATTACATCGCCTTCCAATGGTGTACCAATGGGAGATACCTTTGATATTGATTATGTAGCTCACGAATTAGGACATCAGTTTGGTGGAAATCATACTTTTTCTCAAAATGTAGAAGGCAGTGGTGTAAATGTAGAAGTGGGTTCGGGATCAACCATCATGGGATATGCCGGTATCACAGCACAAGATGTTCAGCCTAATTCTGATGCTTATTTTGTATACGCTTCCATCAAGCAAATTGAAGACAAT
Organism: Flavobacterium sp.; assembly: GCF_046296355.1. Taxonomy (GTDB): domain Bacteria; phylum Bacteroidota; class Bacteroidia; order Flavobacteriales; family Flavobacteriaceae; genus Flavobacterium. The sequence continues at coordinate 101,393 of NZ_JBKBLM010000002.1, read as the reverse complement.
ATGGTAGGTAAAACTTGTCCAACCAGAATTACTTTGACCAATGTTGCCCCAGTGGTTAGCGAAGGTTTAGATTATACTATTCCAAAAAGCACGCCTTTTATCTTAACCGGAACGGCAACTGATGCTAATGGTGATTCACTGACTTACTGTTGGGAACAAAACGATTCTGCCACCAATCAAACCGGTGCAGCTAGTGCAGCGTCAGCTACTAAAACAGGCGGACCAAACTGGCGTTCTTACAACCCGAATACTTCACCAAGCAGGTATTTCCCGCCTTTGGCTAGAGTGATTGCTAATCAATCTACTACACAAGGAACAGATATTCTTGTAGAAGCATTGAGTTCAGTAGCCAGAACATTAAACTTTGTTTTAACCGTAAGAGATAATTATGCTGGTGCTGGTCAAACCGCTACAGATGGTATGACAGTTACAGTAAACGGAACTGCCGGACCATTCTTAGTATCAGAACCAAACACTGCGGTTAGCTGGACTGTTGGGACGAATCAAAATGTAACATGGGCTGTCGCAGGAACTACAGCAAACGGCGTAAACGCACAATATGTAGATATTTACCTTTCTACCGATGGAGGAAATACATATCCTATTTTATTGGCCAGTAAAGTACCAAATGATGGTTCGGAAACGATAACCGTACCTAATAATGTTGGAACGACTAACAGAGTAATGGTTAGAGGATACAGACATATTTTTTATGATATTTCTAATGCCAACTTTACCATAGCAGCTCCAACTTCTTCATTCGCTATAGCTTTTAGTGGTGTGGCTGAAGAACAAAACAAACAAATTTGTACGGGTAGTACGGTATCTTATACTTTCCCGTATTCAACTTATGCAGGTTTCAGTGGTACAACCAATTTTACGGTTACCGGTCATCCTGCCGGAACTACGGCAACTTTGACGCCAAGTAGTCTTTCGGCAAATGGAAATGTAACGCTAACTATCAGTAATACAGGTGCCGGAACGCCGGGATTCTATTCAATGGTAGTTACAGCAACTTCAGGAGCAACAACCAGAACAGTACCATTTTACTTAGAGTTATTTAATTCTAACTTCCCAACACAAGGATTAACCTATCCCGGACATTTACAAATTGGTATTCCAACAACGATTACCCTAACATGGCCTGCCAATTCAAATGCTACTATGTATGATGTTCAAGTGGCTACGGATGATAATTTTAGTAATATTGTTGCTTCTGCTACCGTTACAACCAATTCTTATAATGTGACAGGATTGTTAGATTCAACTCAATATGTATGGAGAGTTTTACCAAAAAACAATTCTTGTGTAGGTAATTATAGTGCCGCTAATCTGTTTAAAACCGGACAGCCTGATTGTACTGTTTTCAGTTCAACTAACGTGCCTATAAACATTCCAACTACAGCAAACGTAACAGCTAATTCAACACTAAATGTTGCTTCAACCAATGTTATTTCTGATGTAAATGTAACCATGAATATTGCTCATACTTGGGTAAACGATATGACTATTACATTAATAAGCCCTACAGGAACGCAGGTGCAACTAGTTGTTCAACCTTGTACCAGTGATAGTTTGTCTAATATCAACGCTACTTTTGATGATTCGGGAATTCCTTTAGTTTGTGAAACCAATCCGGCCATTTCGGGAACTATTCAACCTATTCAATCGTTAACGGCTTTCAATGGTCAAACCATGAACGGCGTTTGGACGTTGAGAGTTTTAGACTCGTTCAACCAAGATGGTGGTGCCATCAATAGCTGGAGTTTAAGATTGTGTAGTACTGTTGCAGTTCCGCTTAGTGTTGAAGAAAATTCTATTCAAAATTTCAGTTTGTATCCAAATCCAAATAACGGAGATTTCAACATTCAATTCAATTCGACTTCATCTGAAAAAATTGAACTTTCAATATATGACGTAAGAGGAAGACAAATTTATTTGAATACTTATACCAATAATGGATTCTTTAATGAAAATATACAATTAAACAATTTACAGTCGGGCATTTACTTGGTTAAAGTAAAAGACGGTAAAAATGAAATTACTAAGAAATTCATCAAGCAATAATTGGTGAAAGTTAAATAAAAGAAAGGTCGTTTTTTAACGGCCTTTTTTCATGGAATCCATTAATTGTTTTCCTATTTTTACCAAAATAAATCATCGCATTTTGGCCAACGAACGCATCATATTAGGCATTGACCCCGGAACAACTATTATGGGTTTTGGATTGATTAAAGTTGTCAATAAAAAAATGGAATTCATTCAATTGAATGAACTCATTTTAAGCAAATATGATGACCATTACACCAAACTGAAAGTGATTTTTGAGCGAACTATCGAGCTTATAGAAACCCATCATCCAGATGAAATTGCGATTGAAGCACCTTTTTTCGGAAAGAATGTGCAATCGATGTTGAAACTCGGAAGAGCGCAAGGTGTTGCAATGGCAGCCGGTTTATCGCGTCAAATTCCCATCACCGAATACGAACCCAAAAAAATAAAAATGGCCATCACCGGAAACGGAAATGCCAGCAAAGAACAAGTAGCCAAAATGCTCCAACAACTTTTAGGCTTAAAAGAATTACCCAAAAATCTCGATTCCACAGACGGTTTAGCCGCAGCGGTTTGCCATTTTTTCAACTCAGGAAAAGTGACTGGAACTAAGAGTTATACCGGTTGGGATGCTTTTGTAAAACAGAATGAAGAACGAATAAAAAAATAGTTTGCAGTTTTCAGTGTTTAGTAATTAGTTCTGACCACTGACCACTGACCACTGACCACTAAAATGAGCGGCATCTACATCCATATTCCTTTCTGTAAACAAGCCTGTCATTACTGTGACTTTCATTTTTCGACTTCCTTAAAGAAAAAAGACGAAATGGTTTTGGCTTTAGCCAAAGAAATTGCCTTGCGAAAAGATGAGTTTAAGGATGAAGTTGTTGAAACCATTTACTTCGGTGGCGGAACTCCGAGTATTTTGCAGACTTCAGATTTGCGATTGTTGATTGATACAGTTTTCCAAAATTACAAAGTCGCCGACAATCCCGAAATCACGGTCGAAGCCAATCCGGATGACCTTACAGAAACCCGAATAACCGAATTGGCGAATAACCAAATCAACCGCTTGTCCATCGGAATCCAATCTTTTTTTGAAGACGATTTGAAACTGATGAATCGCGCACACAATGTGGCTGAAGCCAAAAAATGTCTGGAAATTGCCACCAAGTATTTCGATAACATCACCATCGATTTGATCTACGGCATGCCCAACATGAGCAACGAAAAATGGCTTCAGAACATCGAAACGGCTTTGTCGTATAACATTCCGCACATTTCGAGTTATGCGCTCACTGTTGAGCCGAAAACCGCATTACATAAGTTTATAAAGCAAGGTGTAATTCCGCAACTCGATGATGAATTAGCGCAGGAGCATTTTAATTTATTGGTGGACAAACTCGAAGAAAATGGTTTTATCCATTATGAGTTGTCCAATTTTGGAAAAGAAAACTATTTTTCCAAAAACAATTCTAGTTATTGGTTGGGCAAAAAATATATCGGAATCGGTCCGTCAGCACACAGTTATGATGGCGAAAAACGAGGTTGGAATGTGTCCAATAACTCGCTTTACCTAAAATCTTTAGCCGAAAATAAAGTCCCGATTGAAACCGAAACCTTAACCAAAACCGACCGCTACAACGAATACATCATGACCGGTTTGCGCACGATTTGGGGTGTTTCTTTAGATAGAATCGAAACCGAGTTTGGGCCAAAATATTTAGACTATCTCAACCAACAATCCGCCAAATACATCGAAGACCATTTGCTTTTTGTAGACGACAATATTTTGCGAACTACCAAAAGCGGCAAGTTTTTGGGAGACGGAATTGCAAGTGATTTGTTTTTGCTAAATTTGGAGTAAAATCTATTCCATTGAAAGCAGTAATCAATAATACATTCCAAATCGATTTATCAAAACCGATTGATATTTCCCTTCCATTATCTAATACGGATGCCAATCCGATTGCGTGGTATATCGAAAAACCCGAAATTAAACCGGTAAAATTCGGAGATTGGGTTGGAAAAGTTTCCGAAGGCAGTTCGACCAATTTCAATAATATTTTCTTCAATCCTCACGGACACGGGACACACACCGAATGTCTCGGGCATATCACTAAAGAATTTTACAGTATTAACCAATGTTTGAAACAGTTTTTCTTTACTGCCGAATTGATTTCGATTGAACCCGAAAGCATAGTAGATGATTTGATTATTACTAAATTTCAAATAGTGTCCGCTTTAGGAAGTAAAATACCTGAAGCTATTGTCATTCGGACCTTACCTAATGGGACTAACAAAAAACACAAAAACTATTCTAATACCAATCCGCCATATTTAGCCGAAGACGCAGCGATTTTTATTCGCGAAAGCGGAATCAAGCACTTGTTGATTGATTTGCCAAGCGTAGATAGGGAAGAAGACGAAGGAAGACTATTGGCACACAAAGCTTTTTGGAATGTAAAAAATGTCGATAATCTCAATACAGATGCGAGATTGGATTCCACGATTACCGAAATGATTTATGTAAACGATGAAATCCAAGACGGAGGTTACATTCTCAATATTCAAATTGCTTCGTTTGAAAATGACGCCTCGCCAAGCAAACCGGTTTTGTATAGAATTGAATACTAAAAAATGAATATCCAACAGCTTTACGAATTCTGTCTTTCCAAAAAAGCAGTAACCGAGCACTTTCCGTTTGACGAAGACACTTTGGTGTTTAAAGTCGGTGGCAAAATGTTTTGTCTGACATCGTTAAAGGAATGGGAAAAAGGAACGCCTGCGCTCAATTTAAAATGTGATCCGGAACGTGGTGAAGAACTTCGGGCTGAATTCGAGGCGATACAACCCGGTTATCACATGAGCAAAATCCATTGGAATACCATAAGTTTTAACAGCGATGTTTCTGATAAAATGATGTGTGAACTGATTAATCATTCCTATGAATTGGTTTTCAAAAGTTTGACCAAAAAAAGTCAAAACGAAATTCTCGAAAATGAGAATTAGGCATTACTTTTGCTAAAAATATTGCGTCAAATTAAAACACAAACCATGTTAGACAATTTAAAGAAGATATTAAACGAAGACCAAGACCCAAAAGCGATCGAGAAAATCACCAATAAGTTGGATAATTTATTAATGTCAAACGAACATATCGGTTACATTGCGGTACAAAAAAAGCCTGCGGTAAACATGTTTCCTGATAGTATTGTTGTAACCAATAAAAGAATCATCCTTTGCAAGCCTAAAAATTTAGGTTTATCGATGGAATTCATTGATTATGATTGGGATGATATAGAAGCCAGTTTTGTAAAAGAAGGCATTTTAGGAGCCGATTTTACGTTTTCTACAAAATCAGATTTAACGCATACGGTTGATTATTTACCCAAAAATCAAGCGCGAAAATTATACACTTTTGCCAAAGAACAATTGGATTTATTAAAACATCCAAAAGTGGAAACGCTAATTATTGAGCAACCCAAAGCTGAGGTTATTGAAGAACCACAAGTCGTTGAAGAAGCAGAAGTTATTGAAGATGTAGCTACCGAAGAAGTAACCAATTATGCCGAAATTATTCCGGTAGAGCAATCGGGTTACCGTGATGAAAAGCAATTTCCGGATGATAAATCAGGTTTGGCCGAGTTATCGCAAGACGAGTTGTTCGAAAAATTACAGAACTACAAAAAGTTGTTAGATAACGGCTTGATTCTTCAAGGCGAATATGATAACTACAAAAAAGAGATTTTGAGCCATATGTAATTTAAGGCAATAGTGATAAGGCAAAAGGCAATAGTTAAGTAATTATTTAACTATTGCCTTTTTTACTTTTGCCTAATGCCTACTACATCGACTTCTTCTGCTTATCCACAAAACCATCCGCTTGAAGCTTGAGCAATTCGATAGCGCCTTTTTTCTTGTAGTTGTAGATTTCTTTGTCGTCGCGAATGTCGGCATAGACTTTATCGTAGATTTCCGCATCGGTTTTTTTCTGCAATTCGCTTTGATAACGGTTTTGCTCAATTACGTTTTTGATGCCCATTTCTTGGTCTTCTTGTTTCAAATCGTATTCACCTTTTGGCGATAATAATTTGGCAAAAATCGGTGAAGTTTCAATCGCTAAAAATAGTAACATGATAAAGAACGAAGGCAACCAAGGTAATTTCCCTAAAGCATTAATTCTCGCCATTAAACCGTCGAAACTGTCAATAATGGGTTGGCTATCAGATACTTTTTTGTCTAAATCACTTTGAAGTGTTTTAGCCCTAATCTCTTTATCGGCTATGATTTTGGCACTATTGATTTTCAATGAATCCAATTGTTTGGTTGCCAAATCATGGGCAGCACGTTTCTCTTTATAAATAGGTCCTTTTCCCATTTTCTTGGTTCCGGCTGAGCCTTCCGCTTCGGTGATGTAGGAATCGTATAAGGCTGAAACTTCTTTTTCTTTTTTGGCAATCGAGGATTTTAAACTGTCGATTTCAGCTTTGTTTTGATCGACATCGCCTTTGAAATAATTGGTCACCTGATTTTTATTGGCGATGGCCATTTCATTTTTCTCCTTTAATAAAACGGTATTGATTTCTTTTTCAAAAATTTTGATTTCCAAAGGTTTCGAAATCACGATAGCAATAATAATCGCCAACACAATTCGCGGTGAAGCTTGGATGAATTCGTCTAAAAAACTATCTCTTTTTTTGATGGTAGAAACAATAAATCTATCCAAATTGAAAATTAAAAATCCCCAAATTAGTCCAAAGAAAACTGCGGTATAAATATTGTCAAAAACAGTGTAAAGGGCATAACTACCGGCTATAAAAGCCATAACTGCTGTAAAAAATACCGTGGCTCCGATGCCGGCGTATTTGTTTTGTTCACCATTGGAACAAGAGTTCACTATGTCAGTGTCGACACCGGAACAAAGGAGGAAGAAACGTTTTAACATGATGATTGATTTTACTCCGAAACGGGTTCGGATGATTTTGATGATTGATGATTATACAAATATAACGCCAAAAGTTTTAGTTTATTGTAAGGCGTTGATTTTTAATAAAAAATCCGCTCAATCAAAAAGAAAGAGCAGATTAATAATTTGTGAATCTGTGGTTAACTATTTTGAAAGTTCCACAAAATATTTATAAAACAATGGAATCGTTTCAATGCCTTTCAAGTAATTGAAAACTCCGAAATGCTCATTCGGCGAGTGTATCGCATCAGAATCTAAACCAAAACCCATTAGAATTGTTTTAGATTTTAATTCTTTCTCAAACAAAGCCACAATCGGAATACTTCCTCCTGAACGCACCGGAATCGCTTGAACTCCGAAGGTTTCGGTATAAGCTTTATTGGCTGCTTTATACCCAATGCTGTCAATAGGTGTTACATAACCTTGTCCGCCATGATGTGGTGTAACTTTCACCTTCACCGCTTTTGGCGCAATACTTTCAAAATGGTTTTTGAACAATTCTGTGATTTCTTCCCAGTCTTGGTTTGGTACCAAACGCATTGAGATTTTGGCGTAAGCTTTACTGGCGATAACCGTTTTCGCACCTTCACCGGTGTAGCCACCCCAAATTCCGTTAACGTCTAAGGTTGGACGAATGGAGTTTCTTTCATTGGTCACATAACCCGATTCACCATAAATATCGGCGATGTCTAAGGCTTGTTTGTATTTGTCTAACGAGAAAGGTGCTTTCGCCATTTCTGCTCTTTCGGCAGCCGAAAGTTCTTGTACTTTGGCATAAAATCCCGGAATAGTAATGTGGTTGTTTTCATCATGCAACGAAGCGATCATTTTGGTCAACACATTGATTGGATTAGCCACAGCGCCGCCATATAAACCTGAATGTAAATCGCGATTTGGTCCGGTAACTTCTACTTCAACATAACTCAAACCACGCAAACCGGTTGTGATACTCGGTTGTTGATTGGAAATCATTCCCGTATCGGAAATTAAAATCACGTCGCAGCTTAGTTTTTCTTGGTTTCTTTCAACGAACCAACCTAAACTTTTTGACCCCACTTCTTCTTCGCCTTCAATCATAAACTTAACGTTACACGGAAGTGAATTACTTTGAATCATGTATTCAAAAGCCTTTACGTGCATGTACATTTGACCTTTGTCATCACAAGCACCACGTGCAAAAATCGCGCCTTCAGGATGAATTTCGGTAGTTTTGATTACGGGTTCAAATGGTGGCGATGTCCATAAATCGATTGGATCCGGTGGTTGTACATCGTAATGACCGTAAACCAAAACTGTTGGTAAATTCTTGTCGATAATGTGTTCTCCGAAAACAATCGGATAACCCGGTGTTTCACAGATTTCCACAAATTTACAACCGGCTTTTTCCAAGCTGGCTTTTACGGCATCGGCAGTGTTGATTACTTCTTGGGCATAAGCGCTGTCGGCACTTACAGATGGGATTTTAAGGAGTTCAATTAACTCGTTTATAAAACGTTCTTTGTTTTGTTGAACGTAGTTTTTTATGTTGTCCATGGGTTTAAATTTGTTGTGCCTCAAAAGTACAAAATTGGGCGTAATTTTTTTTAATAAATTTCCTTTGAAAGTTTGAAGTTATGATTATATTTGCACTCACCATTTTGCGGGTATGGCGAAATTGGTAGACGTGCCAGACTTAGGATCTGGTGCCGCAAGGCGTGTAGGTTCGAGTCCTATTACCCGCACAGAAAGTCCGAAATGAAAGTTTCGGACTTTTTTTGTTACATAGGACG
>NZ_JBKBLM010000002.1:0-92503 GCF_046296355.1 Flavobacterium sp. | reverse complement strand
AGAAGTTTATCCCGATTCATCGGGAAGTCCTATTACCCGCACAGAAAGTCCGAAATGAAAGTTTCGGACTTTTTTTGTTACATAGGACGAGAAGTTTATCCCGATTCATCGGGAAGTCCTATTACCCGCACAGAAAGTCCGAAATGAAAGTTTCGGACTTTTTTTGTTACATAGGACGAGAAGTTTATCCCGATTCATCGGGAAGTCCTAATTACCCGCACAGAAAGCTCTAACGAAAGTTAGGGCTTTTTTATTGGTAGCAATTGGTTAATAATATGTTTACAGTTTATTGTTTTTGAGTGTTTTAATTTTTGAAAATTCGATTATTTTTACACCATCAATACTAACTTGATGTAAAATCTTTTATTCTAATGAAAGGGAAGAAGCTTATGATAACTGTGGTACTGGGAATTTTTGGATTTGTTTTATTAGCACTGTCGGGTTATTTGCTATATAGAAATAGTTCCAATTCCATTTCTGCGGAAAAGCAGAAGCAATTGGACGAGGCCATCAAGCAAATTGAGGTTTTAAATGCGGAAATTGTCGAAAAGGATAAAATTGTTGATGAAGCGGAACAAAAAATAAAAACCTTAAGATTTGATACTTATACCTTAACTGCCGGGCAAAATATTCCTATCATAGAAATTGTCGATAATGATTTAAGCGATGGAAGTGCTACAGAAGAAGGTTCCAAAAAAGTTCATAAATTAATGTACCATCACCAAATCAAATTCTCTTTAGTCAACGCCGGAAAAAGTGCTTTGAAAGATGTAATCTTCTCCATTAAGGATGATTACAACAAAGGGAAAGATAAAAAGAAAATGGCCAAAGCCGTTGCGAGTGTTGATTATTTAGGCAAAAAAGTAAATGAAGCCGAAATGGGGGAATACGAAAATATTGAGGTCAATACACTGAATCTAAAGTCTAAAAAATTACTTTACACCAGTAATTTACCTGCGAGTTTTGGCGTAGCTGATTATGAATACCATTTGATTGTGGAATGGAGCCAAGGTTTTTACCAAATGTTCATCAAGATTGAAGAAGTAGACGGTAAATTAAAATACAATTACGAATTTTTTGATGTCAACGGTAATACCATTGATTTCAATAATTTGGAAAACAATATTAATAATTAAAAAGCCGCTCAATCGAGCGGCTTTTTTTTGTTTATTTCCCTGTTGTAATCCAGTTGTTGATTTTCTTTTCGAGTAATGCTAAGGGCAGACTTCCAGATTCTAGTACTTTTTGATGAAAAACTTTGATATCGAATTTGTCTTTCATCTTTTCCTCTCCTTTTTGACGCAATTCTAAGATTTTTAATTGCCCTATTTTATAAGACAAAGCTTGTCCGGGAATCGCCATATAGCGTTCAATTTCTGCTATTATGCTGGCTTCGCTTTCGGCTTCATTGTCTAATGAATATTTAATAGCTTGCTCACGCGTCCATCCTTTACTGTGTATTCCGGTATCAACCACTAATCGAATGGCACGGTGCATTTCGTTGCCTAACATGCCAAAATATTGGTACGGATCTTTGTACAAACCCAATTCTTTTCCGAGACTTTCAGTATATAAAGCCCAACCTTCACCATAAGCACCAAACCAATTGAACTTTCTGAAATCAGGTAAAAGTTGGTTTTCTTGTTGCAATGAAATTTGGAAATGATGTCCCGGAATGGCTTCGTGTAAAAACAAATCTTCATCACCATAATAATTGTAATTGGCTACATCCGGAATCGGAACGTAAAATGTGCCTGGTCTGCTACCATCGGCTGCACCTTGCGAATATTCTGCACTGGCGGTTTTCTCTCTAAAGGCTTCTGTTCTTTTGATTCTGAAAGCGGTTTTCGGTTGTAAAGAGAAAAATTTATTCACATTGGGTTCAATGATTTTGTGTACTCTTTCAAAATTAGCAATTACTTCTTCCGGTGTTTTGAAAGGTTTTAATTCAGGTTTGTTTCTCACATGTTCAAAGAATTCGATAATTGTGCCTTTGAAACCCACTTGGGATTTCACTTTTTCCATTTCGGCTTTGATGCGCGCCACTTCTTTTAAACCTAATTCGTGAATTTCTTCAGGCGTTTTAGTCGTCGTCGTCCATTGTTTCACATAAACATTATACAAGTCATTTCCGCCTTTCAAACTGCCAATACCGCTTGTAGTTCGGCAAGCCGGAACGTAATCCGATTGCATAAAAGTGATAAACTTTTGAAATTGTGGGGTAAGTTTGGTGTTGATTAACGTAGCGTAAGCTTTGGAGAATTTGTCTTTTTGCATTTGAGTGAAATCTGCCGGGAATTTTTTGCAACTCGAGTAGAATAAGTTCTCTTCCACGTTAGGGGTGATTACATCCTGAAATTGCGGAATTATTTTTTCAGCCAAAGCTCTTGGTAAGACTACTTTTTCTTGAATCCCTTTTTTCATGTACACCATTGCTGAGTCAAGCCAAACAGTGTAAGCATCCATTCTTTTTAGGAAGTTTTGATAGTCTTTTTCGGTTTTGAATGGTTGGGCGCTTTCGGCACTGGCGAATTGTCCCATCGTCAAATGAGTTCCCCAAAACTGATGAATAGGGGTTAAATTGGCATTCTGCTTTAGTAAATCTTTTCCAACGGAAACTTCCCAAGCGATGATATCAAAACTGTTTTTTTCTTCTTCTGACAAGGATGTAGTGTCAATGCTTGCTAATTCTTGTTCGTATTTAGCGTAAAATTCAGCTTGTTTTTTTCGGTGGTAATCGGTCATTTCAAAAACCAGTTGGTCATTGAATTGGCTTTGGCCGTTTTGAGTAGCTTCTAAAGGGTTTAAAGCATTTTTGTACTCAAAATAGCTTTTGGTTATGGCATTGATGTCGCCTGTTTTTTCTTCAGATTTGCAGTTTACAAAAAGCAGTGACGATAAAATCATTGCTGAAAATAAATATAAGTTTCTCATGTTTAATAGTTTAGTTGAGGTAAAGCTATTGGTTTTTAGTGAATGGTTTTGTTAACAGAATGATAAATTATCCGTGATAGACGCGAGATGCGATGATTCGGTTTTCTTTAATTTCTAAAACTTCTGCGACTAACATATTGTCTTCGTTTTCTACGGTTCGAATGTATTCCATAAAAACGCGATCCGAATTGGAAGTCAGCGAAGTGACTTTATAGTTTAAAGTTGGTAAACGGTCGAAAGCATCCTGCCACCAAGAGCGCAAAGCGTCTTTTCCGGTTACCAAACCATTGGTTTCCGGATGGCGAATTTTTAGTTTTGGACTAAAGTGTTCGGCTTCATCGTCGTATAATGACAATAGTTTTTCAAGGTTGTGGGCATTGAAGGCTTCAAACCAAAGATGGGCAATCGAGAGATTTTTTTCTGCTGACATAAGTTTTGTTTTTTACCGCATAGAATCATAGTTATTTGTTTTAAGATTCTTATAGATAAAATTGAATCTATGTTTCTATGTGGTTTAACTTTTAAAATAAAAAATCCCAAGTAAATGGGATTTTTATAATGGTAAATGTATGATAATTTTTTAAACGTTTTTCAAATTGATAATTTCCTGTTCTGTCAGGAATCGCCAATTGCCACGTGGTAAATTCTTTTTGGTCAAACCGGCAAAAGCCACACGGTCGATTTTTAAGACATCGTATTTGAAGCTTTCAAAAATGGCACGGACTACTTTTACGTTGGGCGTTCTCAATTTCAACCCGATTTCTGTTTTAGCTTCGCCTTCGATATAAGAGATTTCGTCTACGTATAATTTGTGTCCATCAAGCGTTACGCCATTGGAAATCTTTTCTAAATCTTCAAACTTTAAATTTTTGTCTAAAGAAACTTGGTAGATTTTAGCTGATTTTTGATTCGGCAAGCTGAATTTTCTAACCATATCGGTATCGTTGGTGAAAATCAACAAACCTGTTGTGTTTTTGTCCATGCGCCCAATCGGTTGGATTTTGGCGTTGGTGGCACCGCGAACCAATTCCAATACATTTCTGTAATCGTCGTTGTCTTCGTTGGAAGTCGTAAAGTTTTTGGGTTTGTTAAGCAAAATATATTCTTTGCGTTCCGGGGTTAAAGTGGCTCCGTCAAAGTTCACTACATCGCCCGGTTTTACTTTGTAACCCATTTCGGTGATTACAATATTGTTCACTTTCACATTCCCGGATTGGATGTAAATATCGGCATCACGGCGGGAGCAAACTCCTGAATTGGAAATGTATTTATTCAAACGAATGTCATCCGATTTTAAAGGTTTCGGGACATTGTTTTGTGCTGCTTTAGCAGGCTTTGGTGTTCTTTTTGCAGCGGCATCTTCAGTGGTTGGCTTGGTTTTTTTCGGGCCTTGCGCTCTTTTTTGCATGGCTGGTTTAGGCTTATTGGAGCTTGGTCGCGAACTGTTCGGACGTGAACCGCCTCTTTTATTATTGCCTTCATTCTTGTTCATAAATTCTGTAATTTAGGTGCAAAGATACGTATTTCAGAGTCTTATACCGCCGATTAAAATGCTATGGTTTGTTTTTAGCCCCGGTTGCAATGAAAATCCTCGCAGAGATTGTAATGGAAAACGGGAATAAGGTTTAGCAATTGCCCTGAACTTTCGCTCCTAACGAACAATCGTTTCGACGATTTTTTTACCGTGAATTAAGACTGATGGATTGATGAGTACGATGCAAAATACGCCCGAAACCACTAGGAATTTCAAAATGTTGTGCAGTTTTAGGTAATCGGGTTTGGAGTTGGAATTCCAAAGTTTTTGCAGGAAGAAAATCAGGACAATCATGCTGACGTAGAAGTAGATGTCCATGTAACCAACTTCGAAAACCTCGACCAAATAATAAATGGGAATGATCGTAGAAACGGTTAACAAGGTGATGATTTTTTTGGAAAACGCTTCGCCGAAAAGCACGGGAATGGTCTGGTAATCGTTGGCTATATCTCCTTTGATGTTTTCTAAATCCTTAATCATTTCTCGGATGAGAATGAGTAAAAAGAGAAAAGTGGCGTGGGCAAATATCTGTGGATAAAGATTTTTATAATACAAAAGAATGGCGAAGAAAGGCAAAACGGCTAGGAATGATGCGGTTAAATTGCCTACGATAGTGATTTTTTTGAGTTTGTGCGAATAGAACCAAATCAGGAAAATGTAAACGGAAAAGAATAGAACCGCTCTAAAAGAAACTAAGAAAGCCAGCAAGAAGACGATGAAATTTACGGTAAAATAAACTTGCAGTTTGGTTTTTTGGCTGACCAATCGGTCGAGTTGGGATTTGTTGGGGCGATTGATTAAATCTTTTTTGCTGTCGTAAAAATTGTTGATGATATAGCCTGAAGCAATGGTTAATCCGGAAACCAAAACAATGATAAACAAGTTGAAATCGAGCAAGACATCGAGTGCTCTTTTTTCGGGAGCCAAAATGAATATGGCCGATAAATATTGGGCTAAAGCAATTACGGGGATGTTATAACCGCGAACCACCGAAAACATGCTGATGATTTTCAGTAAAGTGTGTTTGGTTTTTCGGCTTAACATTAGAAACCCATTAGAATTGGTAAACCACTTCCAATTTGTAATCTTTGAGGGATTTTTTTGCCTTTTCTAAATCTTCGGTGAAGCCAAGAATATAACCGCCTCCGCCTGAACCACAAAGTTTTAGGTAGTAATCATTGGTGTCAATTCCTTGTTGCCAAACGCCGTGAAACGCTTCGGGAATCATTGGTTTGAAGTTGTTCAAGACTACTTTAGACAATTGTTTTGTGTTGGCAAATAAAGATTTCATATCGCCGCCGAGGAAATTTTCCACACAAGCGTCGGTGTATTTGATAAATTGCGATTTCAGCATTTTGCGGAAACCTTCTTCTTTTAGGTTTTCCATGAAGATGTTCACCATTGGAGCGGTTTCGCCTACGATTCCTGAGTCTAACAAAAACACTGCGCCTTTTCCTGTCGCGCTTTGTGACGGAATGCCGGTCGCTTCGATATTGTCTTTAGAATTAATCAGAATCGGAATGCTCAAATAGCTGTTTAAAGGGTCAAGACCGGAACTTTTTCCGTGGAAGAAAGACTCCATTTGAGAAAAAATCGTTTTGAGTTGCAATAATTTTTCGCGGGTTAAGTTTTCTAAAACTGTGATTTTATCGTTGGCATATTTGTCATAAATCGCCGCAACCAAAGCACCGCTGCTTCCAACACCGTATCCTTGCGGAATACTGGAATCAAAATACATGCCGCGTTCCACATCGGTTTTTAGAACGTCTAAGTTGAAAGTCACTAATTCGGGTTGGTCTTTTTGGAGTTGCTCCAAATAGGTTGCAAAGCGACGCAAACTCGCGTTAGATTTAATCGCTTCTTCGGATGGATTTTCGTCCACTTTCAAAGCGCCGTTGTAAAAGTTGTAAGGAATGGATAAACCTTTAGAATCCTTTATAATTCCGTATTCTCCGAAGAGAAGAATCTTTGAGTAAAATAATGGTCCTTTCATATTTTTTTAATTGCTCCTGTTCCAATAGCATCACAAATATAGTTACCATTTTGACAATAGCCAACTAATTCTGTAGTAATAAATTGCATCACTTCAACTCTAACGTTTTCGGGATACAAAACATGCACATTGGCACCGGCATCGAGGGTAAAACATATAGGAATATTCGTTTCGTTTCTGAATTTCCAAATTTTATTAATGATTTCCAAGGTGTTGGGTTTCATTAAGATAAAATAAGGAATTGAGGTCATCATCATTGAGTGTAGCGTTAAGGCTTCGCTTTCGACAATTTTGATGAAATCGGTTAAATCACCGCTTTCTAAAACTTTTTTGATAGCCGATAAATTTTGATGTGCTTGCGCGAATCTTTGTTCGGCAAACGGATGGTTGTGCATTAAATCGTGTCCGACGGTGCTCGATACTTGCTTTTCGCCTTTGTCAACTAAAAGAATTGTGTCTTGGTAATTTTTGAAATTTTCGTGAATCTTGGCTGGAAATTCTACGCCAAATAAATCAGAACTGCCTTCAATTTCAGTATGATTTCCCCAAACTACAACACTTCCTTTTACACTTCGGCAAGCGCTTCCAGAACCTAATCTTGCTAAGAAAGAAGCTTTTTGGTTGAAGAAGTTTTCGGTCATTTCGGGATGCAAAGCTTTTTCCAAAGACATAATGTTCATTGCCAAAGCTGCCATTCCTGAAGCAGAAGAGGCAATGCCTGAGCTGTGTGGGAAAGTGTTTTCGGTATCGATGGTGAAATGATAATCCTTCAGATAAGGACAATAAACATCAACTCGTTCTAGAAACTTTTGGATTTTCGGTTTGAAATCTTCTTTGGGTTGACCATCGAAAAGTAAATCGAAGGAGAAATTACTATCGCTTTGTTTTTTGGCGAAAGCCAATTTGGTAATCGTTTTACAATTGTTCAAAGTAAAACTAATGGAAGGATTGGCCGGAATTTGGTTTTCTTTTTTGCCCCAATATTTGACTAAAGCAATATTGCTCGGCGCACTCCATTGAAAACTTCCGTTTTCGATAACCGTTGAAAATGGCTTTGCCATAAAATCCTTTTCGGAAAGCATAGGTTTGAAATTTAACTTCGTTCAGTTCGACCAAAAATGGTCTCTAGCGGACAAAGATACATTTTTTATAAAAGGAACATTATTTTGTTTAGTATATTTGAACAATATTTAAACAAAAATAATATGCAAAAGATTTTAAGAATTGTGCTCGTTGTGGCTACGTGTTTGACTATTGGTTATTTGTCGGGTATGGTTACTCGTGAAAGCATAACGACTTGGTATCCGACTTTAGTCAAGCCTTTTTTTAATCCGCCGAATTGGATTTTTGCTCCGGTTTGGACAATGCTTTATATTATGATTGGTGTTGCCGGCGGGATGATTTGGAACCGAATTGATACCGATGAGGAGAATGTCAAGAAAGCTTTTAAGTTTTTTATGTACCAATTGGCTTTGAATGCGCTTTGGTCTTATTTGTTCTTTGGATTGCACAATCCGTTATTGGCTTTAATTGAAATCATTTTGCTTTGGTTGGTGATATTTGAAACCTACAATCAGTTTAAGAAAATTGACAAAGTTGCCGGAATGCTCTTTATTCCGTATTTGGCTTGGGTCAGTTTTGCCACAGTGCTCAACGCGAGTATTTGGTGGTTGAATAAATAAAAAAATCCCGTCTCGATAAAAGACGGGATTTTTTATATCTAAGAATATTCAATTATTGAATGACTAATTTTTTAATCGTTTTTAGGTTGTTTTCAGTGTTGATTTCTACCAAATAAACGCCTTTCGATAAATCGCTTACATTCAAATTGATATTCTCGTTTGATTGTACTGGTACTGTTTTGATTGCTTTTCCTAAAATGTCGTAAAGCACTATGGTACTAATATTTTCAGTAGTATTTACCAAACTAATTTGAACATTGTTAGTAGCTGGGTTAGGATATAAAACCAGATTTCCATCATCAAAAGTCGTATTGCTCAATGCGTTCAAGAATTTGGTGTTAAAGGTATTCGTAACAATAGCCGGATTAGAGTCAAAGTAAATCGAGGCATTGTTTGGAATAATGTCACCCACTTGGAAACCCGGATTGGCTTTGATTTTGAATTGAACATAACCATTACTACCGTTGGCATTAACCGTTGAAGAAGGAAGATAGATGTTTTTGAATTCCCATTCCAAATGATTGCCGTTTCTGATCATCGTGTAGTTGTGGCTTGAACTAACCATTCTAACGCTTTCTTCGTCTAATTGGGAATCAAGCAAATCTTCAATTCGAATATCTATCGCACTTGCCGTTCCGTTATTTTGGAATCTAATAGTATAAAATAAATAATCGTCAGCGGTAAACTCATTGATTCGGATTTTATCGCCATGTGCTTCCATTTTGTCATTTGGGTCCCAAGAATTCAC
This sequence comes from Flavobacterium sp., assembly GCF_046296355.1. GTDB lineage: Bacteria > Bacteroidota > Bacteroidia > Flavobacteriales > Flavobacteriaceae > Flavobacterium. Next base: position 83,612 of record NZ_JBKBLM010000002.1, on the reverse strand, counting down.
CACAATCTGTGAATTAGTATACGAATTATTAACCAAATTAATATCACTCGCAATAGCTGTAATCGTAGCGGTAGCCGTTAATAAATCGTTTAAATTTACTGTTGGACTAGGAGGAACAGTCATAGTAACCGTGATAATTCGGGTTTCGTTTGGCTGAAGATTGGTAAAGTTATAGGTGAATCCATTCGCATTGTTTACAACTCCGGCCTGACTTACATTGCTAATCGTCACCTGTGACGGTTTTACAAAAGTAACTGTACCATCTGAAGCTGCTAGTCCAATATTTTTATAAATAATTCTGTTTTGATAATTCAAACCCGGTCTTGGCGGACTCACCGGAGCAATAGAAATACTTAGGTCAGCATAGGCTTGGGTCAAAGTTACAGGGAAATACAAAAACTGAGTACCACTACCCACAGCAATACTTATATTGCTGTAAGTTGTTGCGCCAGCAGCGTAATAGGCTGTGTATTCCGGTTGTAATTCATAACTAAAATCGTATGTATTGGTTGGGTTAGTGTCGTATAAAGCAAATTGACCTGTTGGTGAATAGCCATTCATATTGGTACCCGAATCGTTTTGTTGGTAGATAAATGATCCATTAGGGAACAGGATTTCGCTTGTATCTCTAATGCCATTGTTGTTGTCATCTACAAAGGCCACTAAAATTATTTTGTCTGCATCGGGATTACAAGTAACATCGGCAACCCAACCCGCTCCAGTAACTGATGTGTCACTTCTGAATCTGAAGGTCAAACAACCGTCAGGACTTGAGGAAGTAAATGGTCCTGGAATTGTTGTGCCCCAATATCCGCCTGGTAAACCGCCGGGAACATTAGCTCCCGTGTTTGAACTTGAAATTTGAGTTGCGTTGATTGAATTACCGTCAAAAACATACAAAGCATCCCAGTTAGCTTCAGTGTTAAAAGATGAAAATACAACAGTAACAAGTTCTCCAGGAGTAGTTGGGCAAATAGTGTATGTGTTATCAGAACTATTAGCGTAATTACCATTAACACCACCATTGTCAACAAACTGACCACCACAAACCGGAGGCAATGGTTGGGTACAAGCTGAAACACCGACACTCCAATCACTTGAATCACTAGCAGAACATACTGCTCTGGCATAAATGGTGTAACAACTGTTTGGTGAAAGTCCTGTAATAACGAAAGGATTCACAGTAGTCGCTATAAATCCGGTTGTACTAGCATTAGGTAAAGGACTTCCGCTAGGAAGGATGATTATATCCCAAGTACTAGCAGAACCACTTTCATTCCAACCTACGGTAAGCGAGGTAGTAGTAATTCCTGAAATAGTCAGGGCTGTTGGTCTTGGGCATGTTGGAGGCGGTGCACAAGTCACATTGGCAATCCAACCGGCTCTGTTGACAGTGATGTCACTTCTGAAACGGAATGTCAAACAGCCGTCTTGGCTAGTAGAAGTAAACGGACCGGGAATTGCAGTTCCCCAAAATCCACCGGCCAAACCACCAGGAACATTTCCTGCAGGATTTGTACTTGCGATTTGAGACGTAGCGATAGAATTTCCGTTATAAACGTATAAAGCATCCCAAGTAGCCTCGGTGTTAAATGCTGTAAAAGTGACTGTCACTAAATCACCTGGATTATTCGGGCAAATGGTTGTGGTCACATCTGAATTATTTAAATAGTTTGCATTTGGACCACCGTTATCAACGAATAAGCCACCGCAAACTGTTGGAGTTGCTGGTGTTGTGTAAGTTAATGGACCGGACCAATTACTCAATTCAGTTGCGTTACACATGGATCTTACATAAACATTGTAACATGTTGAAGAGCTTAAATTTGTGAATGTATAAGAGTTTGTAGTGACATTTGTTCCGGATGTATTGGCCGTTGGCGGAGCTAAACCGCAAGGAATAGCGATAACTTGCCATTCAGTAGCCGTACCCGATTCTGTCCATCCAATAGTGGCACCGGAAGAGGTAATGTTTGTTGAAGTTAGTGAAATGGGTTGAGGACAAGCAGAAGGAACTCCACAAGTCACATTGGCTATCCAGCCTGCTAGATTTACTACATTGTCGCTTCTAAATCTGAATGTGAGACAACCACTGGCATCCGATGAAGTAAATGGTCCCGGAATTGCCGTTCCCCAAAAACCACCGGCTAATCCACCCGGAACGTTAGCCGCTCCGTTTGTACTCGCTATTTGTGGGGAAGCTGTAGAAGCGCCGTTAAAAACATAAAGCGCATCCCAAGTAGCTTCAACATCAAAAGCTGTAAAGGTTACGGTAACGTTTTCACCTGTATTGTCCGGGCAAATTGTTACGGTACTATCGGTATTGCTGACATAATTGGCATTAGGTCCTTCCGGATCCGTAAACGTTCCTCCGCAGGAAGGAAAATTTTGAGCATAGGAAGTTAAGATTGATGTAAAGAATATAGCCCAAAGACTAAAAAGTAGTTTTGTTTTCATTATTGGTTGGTTTTGACAACCAAATATACTTTATTTTGCTTTTAGTTTTACAGTTATCTACTTAATAATTAGCTTCTTGTTTATTTTATGGTTGTCTTCGGTAATAATTTCTACAATATACAGGCCTTTCGCAAAGGCTGAGGTGTTGATAATAATTTCGGTCGTCAGGTTTTCAGCAAGACTGTAAATTCTTTTCCCTGAAATCTCATAAATGCTCACTGCAGATATAGTTTCGTTAGCATTGCTAATAGTAACAAAATCACGAGCCGGATTAGGATATAAAACAATGTTGTCGGTTTCAAAACTTGGATTGCTCAAGAATTCCACAAATTCTGTATTAAAAGTATTGGTTACAATCGGTGGATTATAATCAAAGAAAATCGAAGCGGTATTCGGAATCACATCACCAATGGCATAACCCGTTCTTGGTTTGATTCTGAAATAAAGATAACCATGACTGTCATTCGGATTGGTAACTGTTGGCGGTAAATCAATATTGTAGAAATGCCAAGTCAGTTGATTGCCCGAACGTCGGGTATTTACAGTATGACTGGCATTCAGCATTTCAAAAGTGTTTTCGTCTAAATCAGCATGAAGTAAATCTTCCACTCTTATAAATTCCGCATTTGCCGTTCCGGTATTTTCGAAACGAATGGTGTAATACAAATAATCATTAGCCGTAAAATCTTCAAAAACTATTTGTCCACCATGGGATTCCGTTTTGTCATTTGGGTCGTAAGAACCTACAACAGTTTGTGATAAACTGGAATTGTTATTGGTTGGAAAAGAATCTCCTGTCAATGGTTCTATAGTAACAGAATTGGTTAATAGATCTCCTAAATTAACGGTAGGAATGGTTGGCACCTGCAGGGTAACATAAATATAACGTTGCTCATTTGGCGCCAAATTGCTAAACGTATAATCAAAACCTGATCCAGTGGTTACAGTGCCGGTTTGTGTAATATTTATAATGGAAACTACCGGACTTTTGGTAAAAGTTATCGTTCCTGACACTACTGTTTGATTTCCTCTGTTTTTATAAATAATAATATTGCCATAAGTAAATCCGGGTCTGGGATTTCCGTTTGGTGTTATCTGAACTTCTAAATCATTTAGGGTTTGAAGTTGTATGATTGGGAAATAATAAGTACTGCTTCCACTTCCTGTTGGTAACATAATGTTGATGTAAGTGGTTGACGAACTAAAATAAGCAGCATAATCGGGATCAACGGTAAATTCTAAGTCATAAGAATTAGTTGGATTGGTGTCGAAAATGTAAAAAACACCTTCATCAGGATAACCAAAAAGGCTTGTTCCGGAATTATTGATTTCGTATTCGAAATTTCCAATATTAAAACCATTTTCACCAGCATCTTTAACGCCGTTGTTATTATTGTCAAAAAAAGAAATCAGCGTTAAACTTTCAGGGCACTGAGCATTATTGGTACAATCATAAGTACAAAAATCCAATGCGCTGCTCCAAGTGCTGACGTTACTAATCGGAGCGTTGCCACAAATTGCTCTTACATAAAACGAGTAGCAGGTTTGTGAATTGAGACCAGTAAAAGTAAATGGATTGGTTACGGCTATAGTACCACTGTTTGCAGATGTTGGGGCTGGTGAGCCTAAAGGAAGGATAAGTACTTCCCATAAATTGCTCGTGCCCGGATTAGTCCAGCCAAGAGTTACAGAGGTGTTAGTAATTGATGTAGCCACCAAATTTGTCGGCGGTTGGCAGTTTTGCGTACAATTTTGAGTATTCAAAGTTAAAGTTGTTGTAGCAAAACAACCGGTTTGCGTGTTATTCACTCGGGCAAAAAGTGTTTGTGTACCGGGATTCACTAAAGGAATGTATCCAAAAGGAATTATAGGGTTGACACCCAATTGAGCATCAGTAATGGTTTCATAAAAAGTGACTGTTAAGCCACCATTACCCATAATTATTTGATTAATCGAATCATTCAAATTATAAATAGCCAATTCAGTGGGATCACAAAAGGAAAGTTCACCGGGATTGGCAATTGGGATTGGGATATGGGTTAATGTTATGGTTGCCAAGTGAAATTCATTGTTGGTATTGTTAGTAATTCTAATACCAATTGGATTTCCTAACCCAGCATAAGCTGTAGGATTAAGAATTGGATTTGCATTGTTTTGCGCATCATTAAACGATTCAAAGAAAGTAACCGTATAATCATTTGGATTAACGGGAGATAAAATTGTTGGAACAACTACGGTTAAATCATACACTCCAAAACAGCTTGATAAACCTGGATAGGAAGTTTGAAATTGAGCATTGACAGTGATAGTAAATAACAGAAGAAGTAATAGTTTTTTCATGAGTCAGCAATTTGGAAACCAAATTTAACTGATTTTGAATTAACTACAATTTAAAATATAAGAATTATTGCATAATTGAATTTGCTGCAATAAATCCGCTCGTCCAGGCATTTTGAAAGTTAAATCCGCCCGTAATAGCGTCGATATTGACAATTTCACCCGCAAAAAATAAGTTTGCATGCAACTTGCTTTCCATCGTTTTGAAATTGATTTCTCTTAAATCAATGCCACCCGCGGTGACAAATTCTTCCTTAAAAGTGCTTTTGCCATTCACTTGGAATTGCCCGCTAGTGAGTTGGTTCGCCAAATTGGTCAATTGCATTTTAGTCAAATCGGCCCATTTGGTTTCGTTATCAATCGCGGAAGCCAAAACCAAACTTTCCCAAAGACGATTCGGAAAGTCAAAAGTCGATTTCTTACTCACGATTTTCTTAGCGTGTTCTTGTTTGAGTTCTTTCAAGGTTTCCATTGCTTCGTCAAAAGTGACGTCGTTGAGCCAATTGATTTCGATTACAAATTGGTACTTTTTCTCTGCCAAAATAATCGCACCCCAAGCCGACAGTCTCAAAATCCCCGGGCCGGACATGCCCCAATGCGTAATCAATAAAGGTCCGGAAGCTTCGAGTTTTGTTCCCTTGACTTTCACATTGGCAAAAGCTGAAACTCCCATCAAATCTTTGATTCGAGCATCTTTAATATTAAAAGTAAATAACGATGGAACCGGTGGAACAATCGTGTGATTCATACTTTCCAAAAGTTCCCAAATCTTGGGATTACTGCCGGTGGTCATGACTAGTTTTTGGCAAGAATAAGTCTCGTGATGCGTTTCCACTTTCCAATAATTGTCACCATGAAAAAGCGATTGTACACTTTGACCGGTTAGGACATCAATTTTTAATTTCTGGGTCAAGCCCAAAAAGCAGTCGATTATGGTTTGCGAGGAATCCGTAGTGGGAAACATTCTGCCATCGTCTTCGATTTTCAATTCGACGCCGTGCTTTTCAAACCATTCAATCGTATCACCCGAGCAAAATTGGTGAAACGGACCGCGTAATTCCTTTTCGCCTCGCGGATAAAATTTGACCAAATCATTTGGCACAAAACAAGCATGCGTCACATTACAACGTCCGCCACCGGAAATGCGCACTTTTTCCAACACGGTTTTGCCGCGCTCTAAAATAGCGACTTTAAGTTTCGGATTGTTTTCAACGATGTTAATGGCCGTAAAAAAACCTGCCGCACCGCCGCCAACAATTATAATGTCATAGTTTGAGTTCATAGTCGCTCGGGAAAATCAGTAATGATGCCGTCAACGTTTAACGATGCCACAAAGGTAATATCTTCCGGCTCATTTATCGTCCAGGGAAAAACTTTAAAGTGCTTATCTTTAATTTTCTGAACGTTTTCAGCAGTTAGCAAATGATAATAAGGATGAATGGAGTAGGCTTTTATAAATTTGGCAAAAGCCAGTGCCAAGTCTAAATCGGTTTCCGTTAAAACACCAATGCGAATTTCCTCATCGTGAAAACGAACTTCCTGCAAAGCATTCCAATCAAAACTCGAAATCAGGATTTTATTTTTGTCGAAAGTGTTTTTGGCCATCAAATCCAAAACAGCTTGCGTGGCTGAAAACTCCTTGATTTCCACATTAATTTCACATCGATTTTGAACCAATTCAAAGACGTCTTTTAAAGTTGGAATCCCTAATTTTTGCAATTCTTTAGCGGAATAATCGGTAACCAAACCCTTGCTCGAAGTTGTTCGGTCAATGGTAGTGTCATGAATCACTATAGGGAATTTATCCAAACTTAGTTGAATATCTAACTCAATCATATCAACGCCTAAGTCTATTGCCTTTTGGAACGAAGCCAAAGTGTTTTCGGCAGCATGACCTTTCGCACCGCGATGACCAATTTTCTGGATACTCATTAGTTTTGAATTCTTAAGTAAATACCAATCAAAAATAGCAGTAAACCTAAGCAAAGACAAGTCCAAAAACCGGACTGCTTGTTCTCTTGATTGAATTTATCATAGTCCGTTAATGACAGGTAACTTTTACCCTTATGAGAAATCGAATATAAATTTATGGTATAATAATTAAAACTTTTGTCACCGAAAGATAATGGTTCTGTCTTGGCTATTTTTTTTTCAAAATCTTCTTTTAACAATGAGATGGTTAAAGTATCTCCATGATTGACTTCTTTAACAAAATCAGCAGCATTTCCTGCAAAAGCATGAGCATCAATGTAAAAATCAAATTCGGAATAATCTTTAAATTTTAAGTGAATAGATGCTGAGCCCTTATATCTTTTGATTTTCAATCCGGAAGTAATAATTTGTTCAGTTAGAACAATTGGAGTGTTATCACTAAATTTAGTAGTATTGATTAAACTTTTTAAAGAGAAGTATAGGAGAATGAAACTTAAAAAGATTAGGAATAAACCAATCTTTCGGTTTAGTGAGGCTTTCTGATTTTCTTCAAAATCAAAATCTTGAGGTTTGTCTTTGGTAATGTTTTCCTTTAACAAATCATAGCCATTATAGTGATTGGACTGAAAACGATACTTTTTAGTGGCGGTAAAAATAGTTAGCTCGTTCCATTTTTCGGTTTTATTCGATCTGGTTACTTCTGCCCATGAAAGAATTGCATCATTGCGAACTTCTATGCGCTTTAATAAAAAACCGAGCCTGAAAGAGATGTAGTTTTCATAAAGAAAAACGCTTCGTTTTTTGATATAAGCAAAAATTAAATATACACCGATGAACCCTATAAAAAAGGCAAAAAGAACTTCAATGAATTGTGGATAGGTTTTGTCAAAAACAACCGAAAGCAAATAAAAAAATCCTATTAGAAATACAATCCCAAAAATAAGATACTCAATAAGGTCTTGAGAAGTTCTGAATTCGTATTTTGGTCTTGCTTGCAAATGTTACAGTTTTTCTAACAAAACTAATGTAAAACCGGTGTCCAAAGTTACTTTACCATTTTCCACCACAGCTTCAACATTCGAATAAGCATCTTTAACTTTCGTTCCATTGGTAAAAACAGTTCCGACTGAAATTTCTTTTTTCCCTATTGGTAAATCCAAACCAACCACTACTTTATCGTTATGGTAATTTCTGCTGAAGACATAAGGCGATTGCGAAATCATTTGGTGCACTCCGGCGCCAACCGCAGGATGGTTTTTTCTAAAGGTACCCAAAAGTTGGTAATGCATCAACAATTTGTTTTTGATTCGGTCGGTTTTTAAATCGTCCCAATTCATAAACGAACGCAAAGTTGCATCGCCTTGAGCGCCTTCAATTTCCAAATTACGAGCGGTTTCGTCTCCGTAATACACTTGAGAAATTCCCGGTGTTAGTAACAATTTGGTTCCCGATTCAAAGGTTTTTTCTCGTTTTTTGTCGAATGGATAGCCATCATCGTGTGACGTTACGTAGTTCATTACAGTATTGCCTTTCAAATCATTTTGCAGGATGTTGGCATACTTAGAAAACAATTCTTCGTAGTTCATTTTGGCTTCGTTTCTAAAATCGAAATTGATTAATCCCGTAAAACCGTTTGCGTAATAATCGACTTTTTTATCGCCGAAATCGTATTGTCTTTTGGCGCCAATATTATAACCGTAAACTTCTCCAACGGTAAAGAAACCATTGTTATCTAACACTTTTGAAGGATTGCTTTTTTTGAATTCGACGAAAGCTTGGTCACATACTTTTTTGAAATCGGACCAAACATCTTCGGTGGTATGCTTAGCAGTATCCACACGATAACCGTCAATTCCGTAGTCAGTGATGTAATCTGAAAGCCATTTCATGATATAATATTTCGGTGCCCGAGGATAACCTGTTTTTTTGAAAAAGGCATCTAGTTCGGCTACTTCTTGTTCGAATCGACCTTCTTTTTTCCACTTTTCGGCTAACATTGGCGGCAAAGCAACGTTTTCATTGCTTTCGGTTTTTACATCAGGAAGATTTTCAACTAAGGTACAATTGATGTAAGTGTCATAAGATTGGTAAGTGCATTTAGGCGAAGTTCGAACCCAATCGCTCGGATAAACCGGGTCGAGTTCGGTTACCGGACCGGTGTGATTGATTACGGCGTCCAACATGATGCGAATGCCTTTTGCGTGGGCTTTTTCGACTAATTCTTTTAAGTCTTCTTTAGTGCCGTAACTTGGGTCAACCGCAGTCCAATCTTTGGTCCAATACCCATGAAAACCATAAGTATTTCCTGTTCCTTCATCGACTGAACCGTGAATCTGTTCTACTACAGGAGTCATCCAAATGGCGTTGATGCCGAGATTGGTAAAATAACCTTCATCTAGTTTTTGAATTACACCGCGAATATCACCGCCTTCAAACCCACGCAATACGCCTGTTGGTTTATTGCGATTGATGATTTTATCATTGGTCGGATTGCCGTTTTGGAACCTGTCGATTAAAAGGAAATAGACGTTGGCACTTTCCCAAACGAATGGTGTTTTGGATTGTTGTTTATAAGTAACTTCTTTGGTACAATTACAACCCAACAATAGGAGTGAAGCGGAAAGTGTAAGCAGTATATTTTTCATCTTTTTAGTATTCAATTTTAATTTCTGAAATAGGTCCTATTGACACATTTACGTTTATCTGCAACGGTTCCGCAAATATTTTGTAAACCTGTTCCTGTCCATTGACAAAAATACGTTTGGCTTTAATATTGTGGATTAAGACAGAAACATCTTTATTCTTTGGAGTAAAATTTCTTCCCGATACCGTAGCGATTTTTATCGTCAGAGATTTGGCGTCGGTTTTGTTTGAAAAGTGGATGGCTTCGTATTGCTCTTTTTCGAAGGCATTGGGCGTCACACCATCATCATTGTAAAGCATCCCTGTAGAATGAGCTACACTTTCATCAAAATAATAGTGAAGGTTAAAGTTTTCCAACGAATAGTTTGTGGTATTCTGTATGGTTTCAATCATCGGAACAAAACTGCCACCACGTACGAAAGTTGGGATAGATGTTTCAGTTACAGGCACAGTTTCGGTCGAACCGGCTGCATATTTTTTACCGGTATAAAAGTCAAACCAATTGTTGCTTTTCGGGAAATAAACTTCGGTTGAAGTTACGCCCGATTTGGTAATTGGTTTTACCAAAAAAGCATTACCCCAAAGATAACTTTCCTTTTCGTTGAGTAATTTTTCATTCGTTGGTTCTTCAAAGAATAGCGGACGCATTAATGGTGTACCTTTTTGGTTGTTGTCGAAAGCCAAAGTATAATTGTATGGCATTAGTTGGTAACGAAGCTCGACGGATTTTTTGGCTTTAGCCTTGGTCTGAACATCTTTATAAGTCACTTCCGAAGCGACATCTTCTTGCGCATGCGGACGGAAAATAGGGTTGAACACGCCGTATTGCAACCAACGCAAATACAATTCGTTGTCGAAATAATCTCCGGCAAATCCGCCTAAATCCGAGTGCATATACGCCATACCCTGCATTCCCATTTGCATAGCGATTTCCATTTGGGATTGTAATCCGCCCCAACTTCTGGAGACATCGCCGCTCCAAGGCATCATCCCAAAACGTTGCGAGCCCGAATAACCGGCGCGCATCAAAATAAATGGTCTTTGGTTTGGAAAATCTTTTTGGTAACCGTCGGCTATTAATTTGGCCCAATTATGCCCGTAAATATTATGCACTTCATCCGCTTTTCCGGCTGCTGTCATGGCTTTGGAAGGGAAAACTTCGGGTTCGCCCAAATCACCCCACATACCGCCGACACCTTGGTTGATTAAGCGTTTGTATACGTTCCAAAACCATTGGTTGCCTTCGGGTTTAAAAATGTCGACTACACTCGTATTTCCGAAATAGAAATCCCAAGTCACGGGTTTTCCGGTTTTATCGGTGACCAATATTTTTTTATTGACCGCCTCTTGCCATTTCGATGAGGTTGTTAAGATAAAAGGTTCTGTGATTAGAATGGTTTTAACACCTTTCGCATTTAAATCGGCTATCATTTTCTCGGGATTCGGAAATTGGTCTTTGTCCCATTCGAGATTGCCCATCGTGCCTTGAACGGTTTTGCCAAACCAATACAAATCCAAGATAATTGCATCTACCGGAATGCCGTCAGAGTTGAATCGATTAATGGTTTTTTCGACTTCTTCTTGGGTGTGATAGCCAAATCGGCTCGAGAAATTTCCGAAAGTCCAGCGAGCCGGCATTGGTTGTTTACCCGTCAAATCGGTATAATTGGAGACTAAATCTCCCCAAGTATCGCCTACAATTATCTGATACGTTTTTCTACCCGAAATCGTTTCGTATTCTAAAGTATTGTTCTTTTTACTGTCTAAATCCAAATGGCCAATCGCGGCGTTGTCGAAATGCACTGCGTACAATTTGGAAGACAAAACCATTGGAATACAGAAGTTCATCAACTCGGCTCGGGTTTCATAACCATAATGGGCTCGGTTGTACAAAGCCAAGCGATTGCCACGACGGTTCATGCCCAATGCTCTTGCGCCACCGCCAAATAAAACTTCAGAATTGTCTAAATTGAATTGTAGAATTTCGGTGCTGTCTTTTTTGATGTAGCCGTTTTTTTCAGACAACAAGACTTTGCCTTTATTCGAATAAGTTATTCTGAAAGGTGATTTATTGATGACTACTATAATGTCTTTAGTGGAAAGCGAAATCGAATGGTCTGTTTTGGAAACGGCTGCTTTTATTTTTTCAGGGGTTTTTATTACGGCATGCGAATTGGGATTGAAAGTTTCTCCGGTTGGTATAAAAGAAGTCTCTACAATTTTATCCGAATATGGTTTTATTCGATAAGTTCCATCACTGGTTTTTATTTCCAATAGATTGTTCTTCCAGCTGTGTGAAAGGTAATTTCTATTCGCGTTTTGGGCGAATGCGAGAGAAGAGACAAGTAATAAAAAAAATATTTTCTTCATGCGATTATTTTAATTCCAATACCAAAACTGATTTACCATCTATAGTAATATCGTTTTTCAAATCGAATATGGTATTGTTGAGGATATCTTTCCCCGATTTGTAATTTTTGATGTTTTCTAGGAATCGATTGGTTTTGAACGTTTGTTTTTCTTCATTGTTGTTTACTACAACCATTACACTTTCTTTTTCGTTGTAACGGAAATAGACGTAAACATTGTTTTCAGGAATATAATGCGTAGTTTTTCCGGAATGAATTACGGTTGCTGATTTTCGCCAATTGAATAGTTTAGCGGTAAAATCAAAGTATTTGTTTTGTTCTTCAGTTCGGCCGGCTTTGGTGAAAGCGTTATTAGTGTCGCCATTCCAGCCACCCGGGAAATCCCTGCGAATATCACCATCGCCTTTGCCTTTGTCGCCCGCCATTGCAATTTCGGAACCGTAATAGACTTGAGGAATACCGCGAACAGTGGCAATAATTGTCATCGCCATTTGGTATTTTTTGATGTCGTTTTTATACACTTCATTAAGGCGATTGGTGTCGTGATTTTCGGCGAAGAGCAAAATTTTGTTTACGTCAGGATATAAAAAATCATTGGTAAAACTATCGTACAATTTGATTACGCCTTCGTTCCAATTGCCTTTATTTTCATTGAAAACACCACCGCCTAAAATGCCTTGTAACATAAAATCCATCACACTCGGCAGATTGGAATTGTAACTTTGAATGGCGGCTACTTTGCTGTCTTTTTGCCAATAGGCAATTTGGGCATGATTGTACAACCAAGCTTCTCCAACAATATTAAAATTCGGATATTCATCGGTGATGGCTTTGGTCCAAGTGGCAATGCCTTTTTTGTCTGCATAAGGGTAAGTGTCTACGCGGAATCCGTCTAAATCCGCATATTCAATCCACCAAATGGCATTTTGAATCAAATATTTCAATACCAATGGATTGTTCTGATTTAAATCGGGCATCGATTTGACGAACCAACCGTCCATACAATTTTTAGTATCAATGGCTGAAGCATTGGGGTCGAATTGAGTGGTCATTTTGTAGTTGGTTTGTTTGAATCCCGGAAATTGGTTTAGCCAATCGTAAGTCGGTAAATCATTCATCATCCAATGTTTGTAACCCCAATGGTTGGTTACATAATCCATGATATTTTTCATACCGCGTTTGTGCAATTCGGCGCTCATGCGAACATAATCTTCATTGGTTCCGAAACGCGCGTCAATTTTATAAACGTCGGATTGGCCGTAAGTGTGATACGAACCTCTTTCGTCGTTGTCTTCGCAAAGCGGTGTTGGCCAAACGGCAGTTGCGCCCAATTCTTTGATGTAATCTAAATTCTTAATGATACCTTCGATATCGCCGCCGTGTCTTCCGTTGTCTTTGGTTCGGTCGGCTTTTTCGGTTAAAGCAGCGTCACTATCATTATTGGGATTCCCGTTGGCGAATCGGTCAGACATGATTAAATAAATCATATCTGAACTATCGAAGCTTTTGCGAAAACGGGAGTTTTCTCTTCTTGATTTGAGCGAATAGTTTTGGGTGAAGGACTTTTTACCATTTTTAAAAGTGAAAACAATATCCTGAGCCGGACTATTTTTGGTTTCAATGGTTACGAAAAGGTAATTCGGGTTTTCGGTTTTTTGGATGCCTTTAATGATAATACCGTTGGTAACAGTGACTTCGTTTTGGGCAATGTTTTTGCCGTAGAACATAATTTGAACATCGGAAAGCGTCATATCATTCCACCAAAACGGCGGTTCTACTTTGTCAATTTGGGCGAAAGCCGAAGAAGAGATTAACACTATAATTGTCGTTAATCTCGCGAAGGCGCGAAGGCGCGAAGGTTTTTTATTATAATCCATGAACTACTCGTTTTATACCGTTTTTTATTAATGCTTCATTAAAATTGATTAGTAATCCTAATTTTAAATTAGTAACTCTAATGTAAGTTAAGAGTTGTTTTAAATGAACATTTGAAATTTTTTCAACTGATTTTATTTCAATGATAACTTTATTTTCCACAATCAAATCTGAACGAAAACCGATGTCTAAATGAACATCATCCCAAACTATTGGAATTGGTTTCTGTCTTTCTACTATTAAGCCTTTTTTTGTTAATTCATGGTATAATATGGCTTCGTAAACACTTTCTAATAAACCGGGACCAAGTCTTGTGTGTATTTTATAACTTATGTCAACTATGATTTTTGAAAGTTCGTTTTCTGTCATACTTTATATTTTATAGTCATGAAAAATATTTTTTAAGCAAAGCCGCGAAGGCGCAAAAAAAGGTTCAACACTTTTATATATTAAAAAAACAAAGTCGCAAAGTAAAATATCTTTGCGACTTTGCGTCTTTGCGAGAAACTAAACAGTCACCAAACTGTCTGGCTCTACCAAAACTTCTTTACCGTTTACATAAACCGAAATCGCTGTTTCGCCTTCTAGGGTAAAGTTGGTTTCATTTTGGTGAACAGAAACTTTTAAAATTTGGTTTCTGAAATTAATTTTGAAAGAATAACCATTCCAGTCTTTCGGAATTCTTGGTTCGAAATGCAAAGTGTCGTTTTTCACTCTCATTCCGCCAAAACCTTCCACTATACTCATCCAAGTTCCGGCCATTGAGGTGATATGTAGACCTTCTTCGACTTCTTTGTTGTAATCATCTAAATCTAAACGTGACGTTCTCAAATAGAAAGTATACGCTTGTTCCATTCGGCCTAAATTAGCGGCTTGAATGGAGTGAACACATGGTGATAATGAACTTTCGTGAACAGTAAACGGTTCGTAAAAGTCGAAATGTTTTTCCAATTGTTCTCTGGTGAAATGATCTTCGAAGAAATAAAAACCTTGTAAAGTATCGGCTTGTTTGATGTAAGGCGAACGCAAGATTCTGTCCCAAGACCATTTTTGGTTGATTGGTCGTTGTGATTTGTCTAAATCGTGCACTTTGACCAATTCTTTGTCTAAGAAACCATCTTGTTGTAAATACACATCGTGTTCTTCAGAATACGGGAAATACATGTGGTCGGCTACTTTTTTCCAGTGAAGGATTTCAGTTGGTTCCAATTTCACTTTGCTCATGATTCTGTCAAAATCAGAAGCATATTCTTGTTTTACTTTTTCGATTTGCTCGATGGTATAATCGATACACCATTTGGCAATATAATTCGTGTAGAAGTTGTTGTTGACGTTGTTTTCGTATTCATTCGGACCGGTTACGCCTAAAATTACATACTGATTTCTATACGTAGAGAAAGTTGCTCTTTGGTGCCAGAAACGGGCAATGCCGATTAGAACTTCCAACCCTTTTTCAGGAATGTAACTGTAATCTCCGGTGAATCTGTAATAGTTGAAAACGGCAAAAGCTATCGCGCCATTTCGGTGGATTTCCTCAAACGTAATTTCCCATTCGTTGTGGCATTCTTCGCCGTTCATGGTTACCATTGGGTACAAAGCAGCGCCGTTTTTGAAACCTAATTTTTCGGCATTTTCGATGGCTTTGTCCAATTGGTTATAACGGTAAGCCAATAGGTTTCGCGCTACTTGTTGGTCTTTGGTCGCCATGTAAAACGGAATACAATACGCTTCAGTATCCCAATAAGTCGAACCGCCGTATTTTTCTCCTGTGAATCCTTTCGGACCGATGTTTAAGCGAGAATCTTTGCCTAAATACGTTTGGTTCAATTGGAAAATATTGAAGCGAATTCCTTGTTGGGCTTTTACATCGCCATCGATAGTGATATCGCTCATTTCCCAGATTTTGGCCCAAGAATCGATTTGGTTTTGCAATAAAGTATCATAGCCTAAAGCCAATCCTTGTTGGATAACATTTTGCGCTGCCGGAATCAATTCTGCTGACGAATGATTCATCGAAACGGTGTAACCACCTAGTTTTTGAAAAGCAACTGTTTGTCCTTTTGAAACCAATTGCTCATAAGTAAAAATGACTTTATCAGAAGTCGTGTCTACGAATGTTGGTTCGGCGTTTTGATTTTCGTTATTGATATAAATGCTGTTGTGCATATAAGTTGCCACTTCAAAATGGGTTTTGAAAGTGCGTGCTACGACAAAAGCTTCGTTGTTTTTGTGTTGGGTTTCCAATGGTTCCCAAAATTTCTCTTCCCAGTTAGCGTCTTCGTTGTGTACTCCGGCGTCTAAATAAGGTTTGAAAACGATAGTGGCATCATTGTTTTTCGGCGTGATTTCGTATTTGATTACGCCCAATTCATCTAAATCCAAAGACAAAAAGCGTCTAACATTGACATCGATTTCGATTCCGTTATTCAACGTGGCTGAGAAAGAGCGATTGTACCAACCTTCTTTCATGTTGAGTTCGCGTCTGAAATTGGCTATTTTACATGCGGCCATGTCAAGCGATTCGCCGTTGATTTCTATTAGAATTCCAATCCAAACCGGTGCATTTAACACTTTGGCGAAATATTCCGGATAGCCGTTTTTCCACCAACCCACTTTAGTTTTGTCCGGATAATAAATTCCGGCGATGTAACTTCCTTGGAAAGTATTTCCCGAATAGAATTCTTCAAAGTTGGCGCGTTGACCCATGGCACCGTTTCCGATGCTGAATAAACTTTCCGAGGATTTTACTCTTTCTAAATCAAATCCTTCTTCAATAATCGACCAGTTGTCCGGTTTTATATAGTCTTGGTTCATTGTAATTTTTTTATTGTCCTTTTATCATTCAATTTTAGTCGAGGAGCGCTTCTATAAAAGAAAGATCCATAAACGTAAAATCTTTAAAATTGTATTTTGCTTCGTGTAATATTTCTGCCTCTCCAATACCGACGCTTATCATGTTGGCCACATTGGCGGCTTGAATTCCGGCAACACTGTCTTCAAAAACGATACAGTTTTTGTTGTTGGCTTTTACCAATTTGGCTGCTCTCAGAAAAACTTCAGGATCGGGTTTGGCATTGGCTACATCATTACCATCAACGACGGCGTCAAAGAAGTGCAAAATCCCGGTTTTTTCTAAAATAGGTCGGGCATTTTTACTGGCCGAGCCTAAGGCAATCAGTTGTTTTTTTTCTTTAATAAATTGAAGAACATTGATTACTCCTGGTAGTAATTCGCTTTCGTCCATATCGACCAAGTAGGATAAGTACTCTTCGTTTTTTTGGATTAGCCACTTGTTTTTGTCTTCTTGTGAAGCTTGGACATTGCCCAATGCTAAAATGATGTCAAGAGAACGAACGCGGCTAACGCCTTTTAATTCTTCGTTGTGTTCCGGGGTAAATTCGATTCCTAACTCTTGAGCTAACTTTTGCCACGCCAAAAAATGGTATTTGGCTGTGTCAACGATAACTCCGTCAAGGTCGAAAATGAATGCTTTTTTACTCATTAATTATAATTTTCGATTTGTCATTGATGGTGAGTGAAATAATTCCGGCAAGAATCATCGATGCGCCACCAATTAATAGGGCATAAATAGGTTCGCTGTTAAAAAATCTAGACACTAAAAATCCTAAAATTGAAGCAGCTACCAACTGTGGAATTACTATAAAGAAGTTGAAAACACCCATATAGTAACCCATTTTACTTGATGGTAAAGCTCCGGATAACATGGCGTATGGAATGGACAAAATACTAGCCCATGCAATTCCTACACCAATCATTGGTAGCCATTCCATTGTGAAAACGGTTGGTTCTTTGATAAAATAAATAGAAATTAGGCCTAGACCACCAAAAGTTAAAGCGATGAAATGCGTAAACTTTCGGCTGGTGTATTTGGCTAATAACGGCAGCAAAAAGGCAGCAATAGCGGCAATTAAATTGTAGTTGGCAAACATCTCACCTACTTGATTGGCACCATTATTATAGGCTTCCGAAGTAGTGTCTGTTGTCCCGTAAATGTGTTGTGTCACGGCAAGTGTAGTGTAAATCCACATAGAGAATAAAGCAAACCAAGAGAAGAATTGAACCCAAGCCAATTGCTTCATGATTTTGGGCATAAACTGAAAATCGTTCATAATGGTTACAAAACCATTGTCTGTTTTGTTGGCATTTTGCAATAATCCGGAGACTAACATGGCCAATCCACCTAATCCAATTAAGCCTAGGGAAAGTACATATAAATCTTTCTTTAAGTCATAATGAAAAATGGCATAAGAAAAAATAACACTGACAATCAAAAATAAAATACCTTTTGTTAAATGTGATTTTGCATTGGTAGCAAACCATTCCGCAGAATGGGTTTCTTTTTTGAATTCTGTTTCTTGGTGTTTTTCAAAGGCTTCCATTTCTTCCGGAGAATATTCTTTAGAAGTAAGCACTGTCCAAAGAACGGTTACAATGAAAGCTACGCCGCCAAGATAAAACGAGTACTTTACCGAGTCAGGAATAATGCCTAAAGGTGCTGTGTTTTCAACGCCGAAATAGGTAAAAATTAAAGGAAGTTTGGAAGCAAAATAGGCGCCAATTCCGATAAAAAAACTTTGCATAGCAAATCCCATCGTGCGTTGTTTTTCGGGTAGATTGTCTCCAACAAATGCTCGAAATGGTTCCATTGAAACGTTTATAGACGCATCCATTATCCAGAGCATTCCTGCGGCAAACCAAAGTACGGGTGAATTAGGCATGATGAATAACGCTGCTGAAGCTAAAATGGCACCAGCCAAAAAATAAGGTTTTCTTCTGCCTAATCTGGTCCAAGTTCGGTCTGAGAAATAACCAATGATAGGTTGAACAATTAAACCGGTCAAAGGAGCAGCAACCCATAATATAGGGATGTCATCAATATTGGCTCCTAAAGTTTGAAATATTCTACTAACGTTTGAATTTTGCAAGGCAAAACCCATCTGAATCCCCAGAAATCCGAAACTCATGTTCCAAATTTGCCAGAAACCTAATTTACGCTTTTCCATTATCGTAATTTATTGGTTTGTAATACGATAAGCGCTTTGCTTATCAAAACTTTAATCTATTTTCGAAGTAAAGTACAAGCTTTGATAATTATGGTAAAGATAATAAAGAATTTATATTGTGATGATTCTCTTTAAAAAAAATGACAATGACAAGTTACGCAAACGTTTTTTGTTGATAAAAACCCTTTTATTTCGTGGATTCTCTTTCGACCAATTCGGTTTCGATAACTTCGGTCTTGTATTGTTCTTCGTCTTCTTCTTCGGCTTCTAGTCTTTCAATCAGCATTTTAGCAGCTTTGCCACCCATTTTTACGCCGTTTTGACTGACGGTAGTGATGCTTGGAGAAGAGTATTTAGAAATAATTCCATCAGTAAATCCGATAATTGAAAGGTCTTCAGGAACTTTTTTCCCTAGTTTATTGGCTTCTTTTATGGCGGTTACCGCGAATAATTCGTTTACGGCAAAAACGGCATCAATTTCATTGTTTGCCAAAAGATTGGCGATACTGTCTTCGAAATTTTCGGTGTCTTCGATTTTCAAGATTAGATTTTCATCCACTTTGAGATCGTTATTTTTGAGGGCTTTGATGTAGCCTTCCGTTCTTAATTTTCCGACACTTACATAATCAACTGTTGAAATTAAGGCTATTTTTTTAAAGCCTTTGTCGATTAAATGTTGGGTTGCATTAAAAGCAGCGAGATTATCATCAATAATTACTTTATCGCAAAGAATTTCATTGGTCACACGATCAAACATTACGACCGGCATTCCTTGATTGATTACTTCGACTATGTGGTGAAAATCTTTCTTTTGTTGGGTTTCTTTTGACAGCGACATGATGAAACCATCGATACTTCCGTTGGCTAACATTTCCATGTTAATTACCTCTTTGTCAAATGATTCGTCAGATAGGCAAACCAAAACATTATAACCATTTTCGTTGGCCACATTTTCTACTCCGCTAATTACCGTAGCAAAAAAATGGTGGATAATTTCAGGAATAATAATACAAATGGTCTTGGTTTTTTTGTTCTTTAAACTTAGGGCAATATTGTTGGGTTTGTAGTTGTATAATTTGGCAAATGCCTGCACTTTTTGGCGGGTATCTTCACTTATTTCCAAACTGTTTCTTAATGATTTTGAGACAGTAGAAATGGAGACGTCAAGTTCTCTGGCAATTTGTTTTAAAGTAACTTTTCTTTTCATTTTGGGAATAGGGTAAATACTGTTTTCTGAATAAAGATATAGGTTATTTTTTATTCTGTCAATTTTAGCCTTAAAATAATGAAATTATGGAAAAGTTTTCAACACGAAAACGTTTTCGGTACAGATTTAACGAGCGTTTATTCTGTGAATTGATTTTTTTACATAAATTTAACAATCGAAGTAAAAATACAAGCACAAAATTAAATTTTTAACCTAAACAAAACGTATGAAAACAATTTACAAAAAGTTGTTATTTTTATTCCTGCTACTGCCTTTTAGCGCTCTTGCACAGAGCACTTTGGGTGGAGTTGTTGTTGACAGCAATTCAAACCAACCATTGCCGGGAGTAAATGTAATTGTTCAAGGTGCTAACAACAGCACCACAACAGATTTTGATGGAAAATTCCAATTAGGAGGCCTAAAAAACGGAGACAAAGTTGTCTTTTCGTTCATAGGATATGACTCTAAAACGGTGACTTTTTCAGGACAAAAAACTGTAAACATCAGCTTAGATGAAAGCGCCAATCAGCTACAAGAAGTTGTGGTACAAGTTGGGTATGGAAATGTTAAGAAAAAAGATGCTACAGGATCTGTTTCGTTAGTAACAGCCAAGGATTTTAACAAAGGAGCAAACGTAACTGCTGAGAATTTGTTAAATGGTCGTGTTGCTGGTCTTACCATTAATACTAGTGGAGCGCCAGGTTCTGGATCTGAAATTAGAATTCGTGGAGGTGCATCATTATTTGCTAAAAATGATCCATTGATAGTTATTGATGGGTTGCCGATAGAAAATAACACCGGAACAGGAGCGACTTCTATTCTGTCATCAATTAATCCGAATACGATTGAATCATTTTCTGTTTTAAAAGATGCTTCCGCTACGGCTATATATGGTTCGCGAGCTTCCAACGGGGTAATTATTATTACAACTAAAAAAGGGGGTAAAAAATTATCTGTAGACTATAATTTTCAGTACGGTTCAGGAAAATTAGTAAAAACACTTGATGTTTTTAATGGTGATGAATTTAGAGACCTTATTACACAAGTTAGACCAATTGGGGTTACTCAATTAGGGACAGCCAATACAAATTGGCAAGAAGCGATTTATAGAAGAACTGATTTTGTTGATAATAGTTTAACGTTAAGAGGAAATCTTTTTAATGCTATACCATCACGTATTACGATTGGTAATACATATCAAGAAGGTTTGCGTTTGACCAACTCATTTAACAGAAACAATGTTTCGGTTGCTTTAAATCCTAGTATGTTTAAAGATCATTTAAAATTGAAATTAAACGCTAGTTATTCTAATGAAAGAAACCGTTTTGCAGATGGTGTAGAAGGAGCGGCAATTAGATTTGATCCAACACAACCTATATATGATGTGAATTCAGTATATGAAGGATTTTTTGAATATCATAACCAAGCAAGTGGTGAAATCACTCCGCAAACCATTCGAAATCCTGTTGCTCAATTATTACAAACATATGATTATGGTATAAATAATAGATTGTATGGTAATTTTGAATTAGATTATAAGTTTCATTTCTTCCCTGCTTTGAGAGCGGTTGTAAATGTAGGTTTTGATGAAGCCAATGGTGAAAGATCAAGAACAGCTGGAGAATTTGCAGCTTCTTCGGGATCTAATAATAATATTCCATATGGTACAAATGAATTTACAGAAAGCCTTAGAAGAAACAAATTGTTAGATGCTTATTTTGTTTACAACAAAACTTTTGGTAAAACAGTATTTGATTTAACAGGTGGTTATTCTTATCAAAAATTCGAGGCCAATAGATTTGAAACAGGGAATGTTAACGATCCTAACTTACCTGGAGGACCAACAGGATTTCCAAGACAGTCTTTTGATACAGATGTAGTTCTTATTGGTTTCTTTGGTAGAACAAACATTAATTTGAATGATAAATATTTATTCACTTTATCATACAGAAGAGATGGTTCTTCTCGTTTTTCTGAAGATAACCGTTGGGGTAATTTCCCGTCAGCAGCTTTTGCTTGGAAAGTTAAGGGTGATTTCTTAAAAGACAGTAAAACAATTTCTGATTTGAAGCTTCGTTTAGGTTGGGGTATTACCGGACAACAAGATATACCTGCTGCAAATGATTATCTTCAAAGAATTGATGTTGGTAGTGGTTCATCTCAATACTTTTTTGGCCCTTCTGCTACACCAATCGCTATACCGGGTCGTTTAAGCCCAACTTTGAAATGGGAAGAAACAACAACTTATAACGTAGGACTTGATTTTGGATTGTTTAGTAGAATTAATGGTTCGATAGATGTGTTCTATAAAGAATCAAAAGATTTATTAGTAGATGCAGCAGTATCTGATGGAGCTAACTTTGCCAATAGAGCTTGGCAAAACGTAGGTAGCTTTAGCACTAAAGGAATTGAATTAGGGTTAAATGCCGATGTGGTAAAAACCGATAATTTTAATTGGAATTTGAATTTTAACTTCACGACTTTTGAAAGAAAAATCAATGAGTTAATTTTTGATGCAGACATTTTAGTAGGAGAAAACATTCTAGGAACTGGAACCCAAGCTCAAATACTAACAGAAGGATATTCTCCTTACTCTTATTTCTTATATAAACAATTATATGATAGCGCAGGAAGACCTATTGAAGGTGCTTATGCAGACTTAAATGGAGATGGTATCATCAACTCAAGTGATAAATATGTTTATAAAAACCCTGATCCAGATGCTACTTTTGGTTTGGCTTCCACTATTAACTACAAAAACTTTGATTTTTCATTTAATCTAAGAGCAAGTATTGGGAATGATGTTTACAATGCTTTTGAAGCAAGAAATGCTCAATACGATCAGCTAACAACAGGTGGTGCATTGGCTAATATTTTAACTTCGGTATTGGATACTGATTTTGCCATCAGAGATAATGTGGCTTTATCTGACCGATATGTTGAAAATGCTTCATTCTTAAGAATGGATAATATATCATTAGGATATACTTTCCAAAAATGGCTAGATGGTAAAGCATCATTAAGATTGTTTACCGGCGTTCAAAATGCTTTTGTGATTACTAATTATTCAGGAATTGATCCTGAAATTACTAATAACGGAGTAGATAATACAGTATATCCTAGACAAAGATCTTTCTTGTTTGGGGCTAATGTGAAATTTTAAAAAAAAAGAATATGAAAAAAATTAATTTTATTTATGCCCTTATTGCTTTTGCAGGACTAAGTTCTTGTACTAGTGATTTGGATGTAGTTTCAGAAGATCCTAGAGTACTCTCTGACGAGATACTTTACTCTACTGCTGCAGGTTACAAACAGGCTTTAGGAGGAGTTTATGGAAATCTTTCTTTGACCGGAACTGGTGATGCAGGTAGTTCATTCCTTCAAGGAGTTGATGCAGGTACAAGTCAGTTTGGAAGATGTTTATGGTATTTGCAAAACTTAACAACAGATGAAGTAATTTGGAGTTATGAAGGTGATGCCGGTACTGCTGAGTTGCAACGTAATACTTGGACCTCTTCTAATCCTCTTTTGATAGGGATGTATAGTAGAACAATGGTAGAAGTAGCTTTTGCAAATGAGTTTTTAAGACAATCAACTCCCGAAAAATTAGCTTCGAGAGGAATTACAAATCCTGTAGATGTTGCTAACATAGAAACGTATAGAAGCGAAGTTAGAGCCTTAAGAGCGTTTGCTTATTATAATCTGATGGATCTGTTTGGTAAAGCACCTTTTATTACTGAAAATGATCCATTAAATTTTAAAGGGCCACAATATGATAGAGCGCAATTATTTGCTTTTGTAGAAAGTGAAATGCTTGAAGTTTTACCAAATTTAAAGCCTGCAAGAACTAATGAATACGGAAGACTTGACCAAGCTTTTGCTAAAATGGTTTTAGCCAAAATATATTTGAATGCCGAAGTTTATATTGGACAAAACCGTTATGCAGATTGTATGACTCAGTGTGCAGATGTTATAGGAAGTGGTTATACTTTGAATCCGGATTATTTAAATAATTTTAAAGCGGATAATGAGACTTCTCCTGAAATGATTTTCACATTGCAATCAGACGGAGTTTCAACTCAAAATTATGGGCCAACAACAGTAATGTGTAATGGTCAAGTAGGTTCACTAGAAGGTAACGGTTCAGCTATTGGAGTAGGTGGATGGGGAGGTGCTTTACGTTTGAGAAAGCAATTTGTTCAAAAATTTGACGGTATTGATTATGATTTTGATACCAGAAAAACAATTACTGGAGGTGGACCAAGATCTTTAGAAATTAACGATATTTCTAATAAAGACCAAGGTTATATTTTGAAAAAATATTCTAATATTTCCTCTACAGGTATACCTGGGCCAAGTTCAACTTTTGTAAATACAGATTTTCCATTGTTCCGTCTTGCCGATGCTTACTTAATGTATGTTGAAGCACAAATGAGAAAAGATGGTGCTAATAATGGTAGTTCAACTGCAAATGCAAGCGCTACATCTTTAGGCTATTTGAACGAATTGAGAGATAGAGCTAATGGCTATGATTTCCCGGATTTTACTCAAAGTCAAGTTACTCTTCAATTTATTATTGATGAAAGATCAAGAGAATTGCATTGGGAAGGCCATAGAAGACAAGACCTTGTAAGATTTGATTTGTATACAGGAGGTGCTTATAACTGGGCATGGAAAGGGAACGGTATAAACGGAATTTCTATTTCAAATAACCGTAAATTATTCCCTTTACCAGCACAAACTATAGCAGCAAATCCTAATTTAACTCAAAATCCAGGGTATTAATTTTAAATAGAAAAATTATGAGAAAAATATCAATTTTAATACCTATGTTCTGTGCTTTATTGTTTGTAAGTTCATGTGATAATGACAATGCAGACCTTAAAGTTTATGAGACTGATCCAATTGTATTGTCAGAGTTAGATATAACAGACATAGAACTTGACCAAACAAACCCAAACAATCCAATTGTTACTTTAAATTGGACTTCGGCTAATTATGGACAACAAACATCAGTGAACTATAGTGTACAAGCCAGTTCTGATGAAGCTTTTACCAACCCAATATTAGTGACAACTGTTAATGGGAATTCGGCAACACTTTCAGTTAACCAGTTAAATTCTGCCGTTGGTAGCGCAGGTTTGCCACCATTTCAGTGGAATACTGCTTATTTAAGAGTTGTTTCTTCTATAGGAACAACTTCAAGTTTGCCTGTAGCTTCTAACACTATCTCTTTTAATGCTTATCCTTACTTTAATTATCCATTTAAAGATTATTATATTGTAGGAGATGCAACTCAGCCAGGTTGGAATAATAACAACAACAATCCACCATTATTTAGAGATGGAGAAAATCCTAATTTATATAGATTTGTTGGGTATTTTACAGCTGGTCAATTCAAGGTTCTTGAAGAAAAAGGACTTTGGCAGCCACAATGGGGAACCAATAATGGCTCGGGGATAAATGTAAACCCTGGCGGAGGTTCAGATCCGGGTACTTTTCCTTATAACAATAGTTCTATAGCTGCTGCAGGGTTTTATGCTTTTACTATTAATTATAGTACAAACACATTTACATTTGAGCCTTATGATGCTACTGGAGCAACAAGCTATACTTCTATGACTATTGAAGGAAGTTCAAGTGCTACTACAACTATGACTCAATCAGGTTTTGATAGTCATATTTGGTTTGTAAATACATTGCATTTGACGCCTGGTGATTTGAAATTTACATCAAATACTAGTACTTCTTGGGGTGGAACTACTTCATTCTCTGGAACTGCTTCAACAACTATTTCAAATATTCCGGTTGTAGTTGAAGATGATTATGATATTTGGTTTAATGATTTAACAGGTCATTACATTATGATACCTTTAAATTTATAACTTTTAAAAACTAGAAATATGAAAATTCATATAAATAAAATAAGTAGTATACTGTTACTATCATTAATGTTTGTTTTAAATTCCTGTGATAAAGAAGATAATTTAAAAATTATTTCACCAGACGCAGCATTTAAATTGACTGAGCCTGAGATAAGTTCTGTTTATCTTAATTTTGGACTCCCACAAAACCCAGCACTTACAGCAGTATGGGAAGATGATTTAACAGGTAGTTCAAATTACATCGTTGAAATGTCTTTAGATGTTGATTTTACAAATGTTGTAACCTTAGGAAACACAAGTTTGAAAGAATTTACCATCTCTGTACAAGATTTAAATAATGCCATTCGAGATGCCGGAGTAGAAACTTTCAGAGACATTACAATTTATGTAAGGATAAATACAGGAAGTCAATTAAGTAATTCAGTTCTATATTTCGTAACAACTTATCCAACAAATCCGCCGGTTCTTACTAGTCCGTCTGATGGAGCTGCATTTGTATTATCTCTTAGTACTTCTGGAGACACAGCACTTACAGTAAATTGGACAGATGTTGTCTTGAATTCTGACTTAAATATTGATGTAACTTACAATGTTGAAGCGGCTCTTGGTGGAACAAGTTTTGCTTCACCCGCTTCTTTAGGTACTGTTACGAATTTAACTACGTTAACTGTAACACATGCTAACCTAAATTCTTTAGCTTTGGGATTAGGTTTAACAGCTGGAACTGCTGGCAATATTGATTTAAGATTAAAAGCGAGTAACACTAATGAAAGTCTAGATGTATTAACAAGAACTTCTTTAACAAAGACCATTTCTGTTACTCCTTATAGTGTTACTTTCCCTAATTTATATTTTGTAGGAAGTGCAACTTCTCCGGGATGGAATAATAATAATAATAATACTCCTGTATTTAGAAACCAAAGCGTGCCAAACAACTATGTTTACACCGGTTATTTTAATGCAGGTGCATTCAAATTATTAGAAGTAAAGGGACAATGGCAACCACAATGGGGAACTAATGATGGTACAACATTAGCAGTAAACACAGGTGGAGGAAGTGATCCTAATACATTTGATGTTACTACGGCAGGGTATTATACCTATAATTTTACTACTGTAGGTCAAGGAGGTAATTTTACAGTTACACCTTATAATGCTGCTGGAGCTCCAACTTATTCTACAATGGGAATTATTGGTGCTGCTATTGGTGGATGGGATCCTTCTAATGAAATTAATTTCACACAAGATGTCAATAATCCACATTTATGGTATGCTTTGGGGGTTAATTTTACTTCAGGGAGCGAATTTTTAATCAGAGCAAATGATGCTTGGGATAATGTATGGAGACACACCGGATCACAAGAACTTTACGGTAATTCTGTGTTAGCAAGTGGAGGTAATAACTTCCCTTTCAATGCCGCAACAGGAAATTATGATGTTTGGTTCAATGATTTAGATGGAGCATATATTTTATTACCTCAATAAGTAATTAAAAAAAAATTAAAAGAAGGCTATCATTTTTTTATTTGATAGCCTTTTAAATAAAATAAAATTCAAATGAAAAAGAGATATTTTATATTACTGTTTTTGATGATGTTCACTCATTTGTCAATTGCTCAAATAACAACTGCACCTTCTCCTGTTCTTGCTAATCAGTCAGCAGTTATTACCTTTAATAAAACGGGTACTCCATTAGCTGCTTATACAGGAACAATATATGCTTATGTTGGAGTAACAGTAAATGGTGTACAATGGCAAAATATTAAAGGTAGTCCTGTATGGGGAAATAATACTCAGCCGGTAATGACTCAAGTAGGAACTTCCTCTAGCTATACACTATCAATTTCTCCTGATTTATATTCTTATTTTGGAGTATCAACTTCTAATTCGATTACACAAATTTGTATAATTTTTAGAAGTTCTGATGCTACTATTCAAACAGCAGATGCGTTTATTCCTGTTGGTGCATTTCAATATACATTAACAGCTCCTGCTTTGAATAGTTATAATTTTTTAACTTCAGGAAGTAGTTTAACTGTAACCGCAAATAATACTAATGGAAACGCAACATATAGCTTGTCCGCAAACGGGACTGTTATTAATACACAAACTACAGCAAATTACTCATTTACACATACTAATATAACAGGTAATCAGGTGTATAGCTTGCAAGTGACACAAGGAATAACATCGTTTACTGCAAAATTTAATGTTATAATTACTCCTCCAACAGTTACTCAAGCTGTACCAACCGGAATGGTTGATGGAATAAATTATAATAGTTCAGACCCCACAAAAGCAACGCTTGTTTTAAATGCACCTTTTAAAGATTTTATTTATGTAGCCGGGAGTTTTAATAACTGGCAACCAACCGCTGCCTATGCAATGAAAAAAAGCGGAACAAAATTTTGGTTGGAACTTACAGGTCTAACTCCAGGCCAAGTATATACATATCAATATTGGGTATGTGACCAAACAAGTCGTCCCGCAAATTCACCAGCTTTAGTTAAAACAGCCGATCCCTTTTCTACTCTAGTATTGTCTCCTTTTGACGATCCGGAAATTGCTTCACTCGGAGTTTATCCTAATTTACCTCCTTATCCGGTAGGGCAAGAAAGAGAAGTTACGGTATTACAAACAGGACCAAATGCATGGTGGAATTATACTTGGAGCGCTGCTACAACCAATTTTGTTAAGCCAAAAAAGAAAGACTTGACTATTTATGAAGTTTTGATTCGTGATTTTGATGCCAATAGAACCTATCAAGATATGATTGATAGAATTGACTATTTTAAAAATCTTAAAATCAATGCTATTCAATTGATGCCTGTGATGGAATTTGAAGGAAATATGAGCTGGGGTTATAATACCGTTTTTCATATGGCACCTGATAAAAGATACGGTTCACCAGCTAAGTTAAAAGAGTTTATAGATTTATGCCATCAAAACGGAATTGCAGTTATTCTTGACATTGCTTTGAATCACGTATTTGGACGCGCAGCGCTAGAAAGAATGTGGATGCTAGATCCTGATGGTGATGGTTGGGCAAATTCAAATACAAACGGTGAACGTACAACTTCTGAAAACCCATACATTAATTTAACGCCTAAACATTCTTACAATGTAGGTAGTGATATCAATCATTTTTTGTTGTCAGGTCCAGGAACCAATATGACAAAAACTTACGTAACACGTACAATTCAAACCTGGATACAAGATTATAAAATAGATGGTTTTAGATGGGATTTGACTAAAGGATTTACCAATAGTTGTTCTTCCGGAGATGAAACTTGTACCAATGCCTATCAAACTGATCGTGTAGCAAAACTCAAAGAATATGCAGATATTCAATGGTCTTTTGACTCTAACTTTTTAATAATATTTGAACATTTAGGTGTTGGCGGTTCAGCTACAGAAGAACTTGAATGGGCAAACTATTTACGTTCTGGCGATACCAAGGGTATAATGCAATGGCGAAAAATGACCGATCCATATGCAAATTTGTTAAAAGGAAATTATGCTGATCTTTCCGGTGTGGCTGATAATACAACCAACAGATATATAGGTTATGCCGAAAGTCATGATGAAGAAAGAGTAGGGTATAAAGCATTTACTGAAGCAGGCCAAACTCAAGGAAATTTGGCTAAAATTTTGCAAAGATTTCCCGCAATGGGAGCAGTGCACCATTTAGTGCCTGGCCCAAAAATGATTTGGCACTTTGCAGAATTAGGAAACACCGCTTCACTTTGGACATGTAATAATGGGATTGTGTCTTTTACTTCCCCTGATTGTAAATTAGATACAAAACCACAACTACATTGGACCAATAACTGGTTAGGTGATGTAGCAAGATTAAACATTTATAACAGTTGGGCAAAAATGATTGATTTGAAGAAAACAGAAACAGTATTTGAAGATGGTCAGTACGCATGGAATTTAAGTGCTACCGGTAGCCCAAGATTAGATGTATGGACAAGTACTACGCAAACAGCATCGCTTAGCTATGTTTTTGTGCGAACTAATTTTTCCGATAATACTTTAAATACGTCCGGTGGTTTTCCATTTGTTGGAACTTGGTACAATTTAATGGATAATACTAGTATAAATGTTACTTCAACTTCTCAAAATATTTCAATACCAGCCGGCGAATTTAGAATTTATGGCAATAATGCCTCAACTTTAAGTAATGTAGACTTTGTTGGAAGTAATAATATAAGTTTATTTCCAAATCCAACCTCAGGAAGTTTCAACATCAAAGGACAAGTAACCAAAGTTGAAGTCTATTCGATAACCGGACAAAGGGTTAAATCATTTGAAAATATTTCATCGGAAGACTATCAATTTGATATCAATGAATTAAACAGAGGCGTATATTTAGTCAAAGCATTTGACCTAAATAATAATGCTACAACGATGAAATTAATTAAACAATAAGGTTAGTTTAGTTATATAATTATTTTGCAGAAGCCACGTTTTTACAGCGTGGCTTCTGTTTTTTATAAAAATTTCCCCCTTAAATTTTTTTGTCTCTTTTACGCTTTGTATTTTTGACCCATGAAAAAACCATCAAAATCAATCATTGTCAGGATTTTAAAGATTACCGGAATCACTTTTGGCTCCATAATTCTCTTGATGTTTTTGATGCCGATTCTTTTTCCGGGAAAAATTGCCGAAGAAGTAAAAGCTTTTGCCAATAAAAAACTTAATGGTGAATTAGATTTCAAAGAAGCCAATCTCTCTTTCTTTAACCACTTTCCGTCACTAACTTTAACCCTAACGGATTTCTCTTTAAAAGGTTCTGCACCGTATAAAAATGAAACGTTACTGTCTGCCAACGAAGTGTCATTTGGAATTGATTTAAGTTCTTTGATTTTTGACAAAAGTGTTACCATCGACAAGGTTTACGTGTCTAATGCGCTAATTAATGTAAAGGTCAATGCCAAAGGGGAAGCCAATTATAATGTCTACATCGGTGAAGAAGAGACCAAACCAAAAGATACTACCGGCAACACTTCTCTTCGTTTAGATAAAATTGCGATTGAAGATTCTCATTTGGTTTATAATGACCAATCAACTAAAATTTTAATCGATGCCAATGGCTTTAATTACATTGGAAACGGCGACTTAGACCAAGCCATTTTCGATATTTATACGGAAGCCGAAATAGAAGATTTCGACTTTACTTATGACGGAGAACAATACCTGAAAAACAAAAAAGTAAAAGCCGATTTGATTACCAAAATCAACACCAATTCACTTGCGTTTGTCTTCCAACAAAATAATTTAAAGATCAACAAACTTCCGGTAGAATTCAACGGTAAGTTCGATTTCCTGAGCAATGGTTATGATATGGACTTCAATATCAAATCTGAAGACAGCAAGCTAAATGATTTCTTTACTGCTTTACCACCGGCATACGTGACTTGGCTCGACAAAACCAAAGTCAAAGGAAGAACCGATTTGTCATTCACCCTAAAAGGAAAATACATCGCGTCTAAAAACCAAAAACCCGATGTGGCTTTCAATATGAAAATCAGAGACGGTTTAATTGAATACAAAGACGCACCGTTTCCGGTATCGAATATCTTCTTGAATTTTGACACCAAATTACCGTCATTAGATACCGAAAGATTAAAAGTCAATATCGATTCTATTTTCTTCAATGTCGATAAAGATTATGTAAAAGCAATTATTAAATCGGAAGGTTTATCGAAGCCGAATATTTCTGCGAGAATCAACTCCAAAATCGATTTGGCCCAAATGGACAAAGCATTCGGTTTGGAAAATATGG
This sequence comes from Flavobacterium sp., assembly GCF_046296355.1. GTDB lineage: Bacteria > Bacteroidota > Bacteroidia > Flavobacteriales > Flavobacteriaceae > Flavobacterium. Next base: position 52,092 of record NZ_JBKBLM010000002.1, on the reverse strand, counting down.
ATTTGCGTGGCATCTTAAATATGGATATCAAATCTGTCGGTATTTACGATAAAAAGAACAGTAAGATTCCGGTAACCAGTGGAAAAATCAATTTCAAAAACGGCTACGTTAAAACAGATTACTACCCAAATCCGATTCAAAATATCAATGTCGTCGCTACGATTTTAGACAAAAAAGGGTCGCTCGAAGATTTAAGTATCAACATTACTCCGGCATCTTTTGAGTTCGAAGGTAAGCCCATTTTTGTTAATGCCAAGTTGCGGAATTTCGAAAATATCAAGTACGATATCAAAGCCAAAGGCGAATTGGATTTAGGCAAAATCTATAAAGTGTTTTCCCAAAAAGGACTCGATGTTAAAGGTTATGTCAATGCCGATGTGTCTTTCAAAGGTTCGCAAGATGATGCCATGAACGGAAGATATGCTAAGTTGCAAAACAGCGGGACTTTGAAGCTGAAAAACATCAAAACCACTTCGGAATATTTACCAAAACCATTTGTCATCAAAGAAGGAACATTCATGTTCAATCAGGACAAAATGAACTTTAATGATTTCATCGCAGCCTACGGTCAATCTGATTTTAAAATGAATGGGTATTTGCAAAACGTCATCGATTTTGTATTGACCGATAAAGCTATTCTAAAAGGGAATTTCCAATTGCATTCTGACTATATCAATGTCGATGAATTCATGGCGCTAACAACTGAGACAACCTCTGCTGATACCATCAAAACGGCTGAGCCAACAGTGGCAACCGGAGTTGTGGTTATTCCGTCTAATTTCGATTTACAGTTCAATGCCACGGCGAATAAAATCAATTTTGATGGTTTGGCAATTGACAATTTAAAAGGCAATATGAAAATCAACAAAGGCCAATTGGAACTTAAAAATTCAGGTTTTGATTTAATTGGTTCCAATGTTAAAATGGATTTGGTTTACGGAAGTCAATCCACAGAAAAAGCTTTTTTCGACTTTAAAATCCTTGCCAAAGAATTCGATATCAAACGCGCTTACAACGAAGTAAAAATGTTCCGCGAAATGGCTACTGCAGCCGAAAGCGCCGAAGGAATCGTTTCGTTAGATTACAAAGTTGCCGGAATTCTCGATGCGAATATGGCCCCGATTTATCCATCCCTAACCGGAAAAGGAACCTTGTCTGTAAAGAAAGTCAAAATGAAAGGCTTTAAAATGTTTGGTGCCGTAAGCAAAAAAACAGGCAAAGACGCCATCAAAAATCCGGATGTTTCACAAGTTGATATCAAAACCACTATTAAAAATAACATCATCAATATTGAACGTTTCAAATTCAAAGTAGCCGGCTTCCGCCCGAGAATTGAAGGACAAACGAGCTTTGACGGGCAATTGAATCTCAAAATGCGTTTAGGTTTACCACCATTCGGTATCATCGGTATTCCGATTAAAGTAACAGGAAAGCAAGACGAGCCTAAAGTGAAATTGGGCAAACAAACCGAAGACTTGCAAGAAAACGAATACGAAGGTGAAGTGCCTCAACCGATTTCAGCGGAACCAAAACCGTTGTAATTTCCCATTGTTTTTCGGTAACAAATTCAAATGCTATAACTTATCTTTGTAGCTAATAAACTTTTATTTTTCGATATGAATAATGCAGTTGCCGGATTTTCCAAATTGACAAAAGAAGAAAAAATCAATTGGATTGCTAACGAATATTTCAGTAATCCGACCGAAGCGATTACTACCATCAAACAATATTGGAACAACGATGCACAATTGCAACAATTGCATGACGAATTCATAGAAAATACCATTACCAATTTCTATTTGCCAATGGGCATTGCGCCGAATTTCCTAATCAATGGCAAATATTATTCGGTGCCAATGGTGATTGAAGAAAGTTCGGTTGTAGCTGCGGCAGCCAAATCGGCTAAGTTTTGGAGCACGCGTGGCGGATTCAAAGCGACCGTTTTGAATACGGAGAAAATTGGACAAGTTCACTTTTTATTCAAAGGTGATGTGGCTAAACTACAAGCCTTTTTCAATACCGTAAAACCAACTTTAATCGATTCTACCGAAAGCATTACCAAAAACATGCAAAAGCGTGGCGGCGGTATTTTAGGATTGGAACTCAGAGATAAAACAGCTGAATTAGACAATTATTACCAACTCCATGCAACCTTTGAAACCAAAGACAGCATGGGCGCGAATTTCATCAATTCGTGTTTAGAGCAATTGGCGAAAACTTTAAAAGAAGCAGCACAAAACCATTCCGACTTTAACGAAGCTGAAAAGAACATTACCGTTGTCATGAGCATCTTGTCTAACTATGTTCCGAATTGTATAGTGCGTGCCGAAGTTTCTTGCCGAGTAGAAGATTTGGGCGAAAAGAAAATAGAAAATCCACAAGAGTTTGCCGAGAAGTTTGTGCAAGCTGTTCGTATAGCCGAAATTGAACCTTTCCGTGCCGTTACGCACAATAAAGGCATCATGAATGGTGTTGATGCCGTAGTCTTGGCCACCGGAAATGATTTCCGCGCCGTAGAAGCCGGAGTACATGCATATGCTTCCCGCAACGGACAATATTCGAGCTTGTCTCATGCTCAAATTGAAAACGGTATTTTTACTTTTTGGATGGAAATTCCTTTGGCTTTAGGAACCGTTGGCGGATTGACTTCCTTACATCCGTTGGTTAAAATGGCTCTGGAAATCTTAGGCAAACCTTCTGCACAAGAATTGATGCAAGTTGTCGCCGTTACAGGATTGGCACAAAATTTCGCAGCATTGCGTTCCTTAACCACAACCGGAATTCAGGAAGGTCACATGAAAATGCATTTGAATAATATTTTAAACCAATTTGAAGCCACTGCCGAAGAACGAAAAGCAATCGTAAAACATTTCGAGAAAAATACCGTTACATATTCCGCCGTAGTGGAATTGATTGAAAACTTAAGAAAATAGCCTTGGTGAAGCAAACTTTTTACAGCAACGGAAAATTACTCATCACAGGAGAATATGTGGTGCTCGATGGCGCCAAAGCTTTTGCGTTGCCTACCAAATACGGTCAAAATTTAATCATCGAAGAAGCTGACAATATTATTATCCAATGGACAAGTTATGACAGTGATCAAAGTATTTGGTTTGAAGATACTATTCCGTTTGATTCCATTATCAGAAAGGAACGCCATGATGATGTCAAAAGCGTTAAAAATACTTTAATCGAAATTCTGCACGAAGCCTATTTAATGAATTCTGATTTCATTACCCAATCAAAAGGTTATAAAATCACCACCGAATTGACTTTTCCCAAATCATGGGGTTTAGGGACATCTTCTACGCTAATCAACAACATTGCCCAATGGTTGCAAATTGATGCCTTTGAACTGCTTAAGAGAAGTTTTGGAGGCAGTGGCTACGATATTGCGTGCGCCCAAAATAACTCAGGAATTTTATACCAAATTGTAGCCGAAAAACCGGTGGTAGAAATCGTGAACTTTAATCCGGACTTTACAGATAAAATTTTCTTTGTTTATTTGAACAAAAAGCAGAATAGTAGAAACGCAATAGCCTCGTATTATAGCAATCAAGTTGACATACGCAAAACGATTCCGGTAATCAATGGCCTTACCAAAACAGTAGTAGAAGCGGAGCAACCTAAAACTTTCGCTTTAGCTCTGACCCAACATGAAATAGCCTTAAGCAACATTTTAGAATTGCCGACGGTTAAAGAAACTTTATTTCACGATTTTGATGGTGTAATTAAAAGTCTCGGCGCTTGGGGTGGCGATTTTATACTGAGCATTTCCAAAGAAAATCCGACCGCTTATTTTAAGGAAAGAGGTTTTGAAATAGTAATCCCTTACCACGAAATGATCTTATAATAAAAAACCCCGAATTCACTTCGGGGTTTCTTTATTTATTGTGATTTACGATTAATAGAAATCAGCTCTGTTGTCTTGGATGTCTGCCTCGTTTTTCAACGCTTGCATAAATCTTCCGGCATTCCCTGCCGCTTGTGGCTTTAATTTATTTACGTAATCGGTGTATTTTGGAAGCGCTGGTGCTTTAGTAACGGTTTTAGTTACCAATACATATACACCTGAATTACCATCAATAGCTTTAGAAACTTGTCCTGCTTTTGAAGAGAAGGCAGTTCCAACCACTTTTGGTTCAAATCCGGCACCCGGAACTGCAGGGCTTTCAAGGGTTAAATCAAGAGCATTTACAACTGTAACTTTATTTGAGGCAGCAATCGCAGCCAATGAACTTCCGGTCATTTTAGCTTTGATCATTTCTGCTTTCTTTTTGTTTTTCAAAAGACCTTCCACTTGTGGTCTTGCTTCTTCCACAGCCATTAAGCCTTTCTCATTTACTTTTTTCAATTTCACAATTACATGACCCATATTAACTACTTCAAAACGTTTTACGTCTCCAATGTTAGTATCGTCTTCAAATGCCCATTTTACGATTTGTCTTTGTCCGCTAATTGCACCAAAACTTTCGTCAATGGCTTTAACTCTTACTGATGGATTAACCGTCAACTTAGCTTCTTTGGTCAAAGCAGCAAAATCTTTACCGGCAGTAGCATCCATTTCAAATTTGGTTGCTTGTGTGTATATTTTGTCATTAGTAGCTTCTGATGGCTCAATTTTTTCAGCAATAGTAGCCAATCTGATAGCGTCTTGTTTATCGGTAACGTTGATAATGTGGTAACCGAATTCTGTTTCTACTAAACCAATTTTTCCAACCGGATTGTTGAATACAAAATCATTAAACGGTTTTACCATTTGGCCCGGACCAAAATAACCTAAATCACCACCTTGTTGTGCTGAGGAGTCGTCAGAATTAGACATCGCCAAAAACATAAACCCTGATGGATTGGCTAATGCTTGGGCCAATAAACCATCAGCTTTTGCTTTGGCTTGTTCTTTAGTTCTTTTCTCTTTTTTGTTAGGAACTTGAGTGCCTTCCCAACTGATAAGGATGTGACTTGCTTTTGATTTAGCTCCGGCTTTTCTTCCCATAGCTTTAGAAATACAATAGTAGTTGCTAAACATATATGGACCGTAAACTTGACCGGTTGCCAAAGCAAATAATTGTTCAGCGTGTTCTGCCGGTAAATCTTGCTTAGCGATATAAGTAGAATCAAAAGGAATATCCGAATTTTGGTTTACAAATTCAGCAATATTAGTTGCCGATTGGAAACTCGGAATCGTATCATTTTTACCGTCTTTGAATTCAACACGTGAAGTCAATAACGAATTGATTTTGTTTTTAACTTCTGCTTCGTCTTGTGCAGATGGTTTTTCTTCTATCAATACATAATCCAATTCACGAGATTCTTCTGATTTGAATTTTTTCTCTTTGGTTTTAAGATAGGCTAAAATCTCTTCGTCAGTAATTTTAACATCGCTGTCTTTGATGCTTGAGTAAGGAACTGATACATAGTCAAAAGTTACTTTGCTGGTTTCAGCCTCATATTTAAATTTACCTTCCGCTTCTGTAGTATACATAGCGCCTTTTACCAATGAATTATAGATTTGGTATTTGGCATTCAATTCAGCGTCTTTTTCTCTTTCTTTTAAGATTTGAATTCCTTCCGGATTGGATTTGAAGTAATCTTTAAACTTGGTTACATCAAATTTTCCTGCAGCATTCATAAACATTTGGTTTTGCCCAATGTTTGGATCCGCTTTGAATACTTCAACAATGTGTTTTTCGCCAACGCGTAATCCTAATTTTTCGAATTCAGCGGTCAACAAGGCAACACTTACTTCTTGGTTCCAAACTTGGTTGGAAGCCTGCATAGAAGTCATTGGTTGACCATTTTGACCGTTTTTTTCAACGTTTGCTACTTTAATTCTAAAGTCTTCAAAAGAAATATCTTTTCCGTTTACACTTCCTACGTCAGTTGATACGCTTTTAAAACCATTGCTAAATAAATCTTGCACGACAAAAGCCAATAATGCAAAACCTATTAGTATTAAAAGTAAGCCTGAGCGATTTCTAATTTTTGATAAAATTGCCATTTCTAATCTTGTTAATTTTTAATTCAGTTTGCGAAAATACAATTATCTGTGAAATAATAATACTCACTTAGTTATAATTTCATCTATTTTTTAATTTTTTTGCAGAAACTAATCGATTAGTGTCATTTTGACCAATTCGATTTTCTTATTCGTCGCTTCTTCAATGGTGAATTGGAAGTTTTCAATGGTGATTTGATCTCCTTTTTGCGGAATCTCTTTAAAGAAATCGACTATAAATCCACCCAAAGTACCATAAGAATCACCTTCGGGTATATTCAGTTTATAAGTTTCGTTTAAGTATTCAACTTCTAATCTTGTGGAAAACATATAAGTAGTGCTGTCAAGTTGTTTTTCAGTCAACGCTTCATCTGAATCGTGTTCGTCTTCTATCTCGCCAAATAATTCTTCAACGATGTCTTCAATGGTCACAATTCCTGAAGTGCCGCCATATTCATCTAAAACGACGGCCACACTTTTTCGTTTTTTGGTAAGCAAATTCATCACATCTTTGATGTAAATGGTTTCAGGTACGAATTCTACAGGAATCATGACTGATTTGACTGTTCTAGGTTTTTTGAAAAGTTCAAAAGAGTGAACGTAACCTACAATGTCATCAAGTGTATTGAGATATACCAAAATCTTAGAATAACCGGTTTCGATAAATAATTGTCTCAATTCGGCCACGGAACTGTAAAGGTCAACTGCAACTAACTCTGTTCGCGGCGTCATAATGTCTCTGGCTTTTACGCCTGAAAACTCGAGCGCATTTTGGAAGATTTGAATCTCAGAATCTACAGTTTCGTAGTCTTGCACCGCGTTCATTTGCTCTGTGATGTAATTCCCCAATTCTATTTTGCTGAAAGAAAGGGTAATTTGGTCTCCTTCCGTTTTAAAGAATTTCTTCAAGATATAATCGGATATCCAAATCATAAACGAAGAAATGTAGTAGAACAATTTGTAGAAGAAGTAAGCCGGCAAAGCAAAAAACTTCAGGAAACTATTGGCATAAATCTGAAAAAAAACTTTTGGCAAAAACTCGGAAGTCATCAAAACGATTAAAGTAGAGATAGCGGTTTGGAGTAATAAACTCGATAAATCGGTGAATTGATAACCCAAATAGGCAAACCATTTCATAAGCAAATCACCCATGAAAAATCCGTAAACTACCATGGCGATATTGTTGCCAACGAGCATGCTGGCAATGAACTTGGAAGGTTTTTCGGTGAGTTTGGTTAAAATTTTGGAAATAAAATCATCTTGTTTTTTTTCAATTTCAAGATAAATTTTATTGGAGGAAATAAAGGCAATTTCCATTCCGGAAAAAAAGGCGGAAAGTATCAAACACAAGATAATTATTCCGACTTCCATGTTTTAGGGTTTTTTATTGCGCTCTTCAAATTTTCTGGCAAAATTCCTGCGAAAGAAAAACATAAAAATACCCACGAAGGTAAATATTGCCAAAATGATGGCTTTGTTGGTTTCTCCTGCTTTGTATTGGTTAAAGGCTTCAATAGCAAATAAGATGGCAGCGATAAGGTAAGCGTATTGGGTAAATTTTAAATAATTCATAGTTACTCTGATGATTGGACTTGTCCGGATACTTTTTGTGAATTTACTTTTTTGAAATCTTTACTAAAATCAATTCCTTCTCCATAAGAAACGCCTTTTGGTGAAGTAAATTTAAACTTTTTTTCGGTAAAAAACCATTCGTTTTTTTGATCGTAATACAATTGTTCGGTTTCGAGTTGTTCTCCGTTTTGGTTGGAGATTTTCACATGGCCTTGTAAGTCAATCATGTCGGTGATTTTATATCTTACGGCATAATCAGCATCGATGTAGGTTTGCTTTCCGTTTTTGTCGAATAACGTCAAATGCATGCCTTTAGGAAATTCTGTAAAAGGAAATTCAACAGTAGCGTAATCGAGCATTTTCGGACTGATTAAATTGGCGGTAATTCTACCGGAATCGGTGTATTTTAAATTGATAGAATCGGCATCACCACTAGGTGTAAACTCAGAAACGCCCATTTTTTGAACCTCTTTAAAATTGCTTTCACACGAAACAATCGCCAAACAAAACAGCAAAGAGAAAAAAGGGATACTATATCTGAAAATGGAATTCATTATTTCGCCGGAAACGTAATGGTTTCGTTAATCCAACACTCAATGGTTAATGACTTACCATTCATTTTTTCTTTGTTGATTTCAGATTGTGTCAAAGCTTTTGAGGCAAAATCGGCTACCATTTTATCAGCTGCGGGTTTTAGTTTAGGGTCGGCAACACTGGCTTTTTTTGCGGTTTCAATGGCCAAATAAAAAATGGCTTTCTTTTCGAAATCTGTTTTACCACATTCTTCCGGAGCATAAGAATACAATTGGGCTAGAAACAAATGTGCTCTTCCCATTTTTGGGTCAAATTGCAAGGCTTTGTTTAGGGTTTCTTTAGACTTAGCCATGTCATTGGCCAACAATCCTGTCGCCAGTGTGTAATAAATTTTGGCTTTCTCTTGCGGATTGGTCTCCAAATCGGCCGCTTGGTTGTAAAACTGGATGGCTTCGGTGAATTTTCTTTGACGCAAATTGGCCAAAGCCATAAAATAAGCCGATTGCGAAGTGGCTTTTACACTGTATAATTTTTCAGCCATGGTCACAAACACGGGTTGTGAACTGCATTTGGCAGAAAGGTTGGTTAGAGCCGTTGTAATCCACTCGTTATTGTCTTTGTTTTGGTTGAAGTTTTTTTCGTAATAAGCAGCCAGATTGCTACAATTCACTAAGTCTTTGGACAATGAATTGATGCCGCGTTGTGCTGTTTTATAATTGTCTGTGTTGTCAGTATTGTTGTTTTGTAATTTGGTAAGCATATAATTAACCAAAGTATATTTGTCTAAGACCAAATCAGCAGTGAATTTTTTATCACCTGCTTTGTATTTTTCATAGCAAAGACTGAAATAAGTATAAATGGCATTAGCGTTGGTTATACTTCCTGAAGCTTTTGAGAAACCACTGTCCAACAAATTAAAAATCTCTTCTTTAGCCTCGATTTTGTTATCGTGTAAAACCATGGCTTTGCTGACTTCAAAATCGGCTGCTTTTTCAGGATAGTTTTTGTTGTATTGATCGTACAATGCCATTTTATCTCGAACCAGTTTTTCCTTTTCTTCGGCTGTGGCAGCATTGTCTATTTTGAATTGAAGAATGTCAAATCCGTCGGTGTAAACTAATTCACTTTGTTTTGGGCAATTTTTTTTCACTTCAGTCCAAGTGTCAAAAGCATCGGCTATATCTTTGGCCTTAAAAAAATCCTGATAAGCTGTCATTTTGGAAGAACAGTCAAACTTTTGGGCATTGATACTTGTAACTAACAAGATACTAATCAGAGAAAAAATTGCTTTCATGCTGAAAATTTTTTAGTCAAATTTACGTTTTACAAACCATCTGTCGGTAAGCGATAAACCAACACTGATGTTAAAATAGTTTTCTTCTACTAAGTTGTAATACTTAGTCCCTCTTTTACCCATTTCAAAACCTATGTTAATTTTGGAAAAAATGCCTCCTAAAGGAAGTCCGAAACCAACATTCGCAGCAAAATCAGTTATCGATTTGTCTTGAATCACCAATCCGGTATTTTCATATCTCAATCCGGCACGGTAAGTTATCTTTTTGAAATAATTGGAATAGGAGTTGTAATTCGGGATAAAATAACCGCCCAAACTATAACGAACAGAATTTTCAAAAGTAGCACCGTTGATGTCATTAAAACGATTAGACATGACACTAGTGTTTAAAAGGGTAACCTCGGCACCAACAAGCCATTTTTTTACCTCACCCAATCCTGAACCAAAAGAGAATTTAGACGGAAGTTTGATAATCGTATTGGCTACATCTACTTCTTCAGTTTCGATGATACTTATTCCGCCGGAACTTATAAATTGTATGATATCAATAGAACGTGTATTGCTGAGTTCAACTTTAGATTCAGGGGTGAATCCTAAACTACTGAAAAAACTTAGTTTCTTGTTTAATTTTGTTTGATAAGTGGCTCCAAAATCAACATTAAATCCTTTGATAGTTGACGCATTATTCTCACGAGTTCCGTATTGAATTTCGTTTTGGTATCTTAAATTGGTGGTTTCTACAGTCCCAAAATTATATTGAACATCAGCTCCAATATTAATTTTTTTAGTCAATTTGTAGCCAGCGCCAAAAAATACTTTATTCACGCCGCCGATACCGCTGTATCTTGAGTAAATAGGCACATCGTCTTCTGAAACACTTTGAATTTTATAACCTACGGAAGAGTAGGGAATAAGGCCGAAACCAAAGCTTAGTTTTCCTATAGGAACGCCAACCGCCAGATAATCAAGCGTTGTTCTTCTGGCTTTTCCTTCTTGGGTTTCGGTTTTCGATTTGGTGTTGGCATAAGTACCGCCAATAGAAAAAGTGGTTAATTTTAAGCTTGCCAAATGGGCCGGATTTTGAAGATTCAAGTGAATACTGTCAGGAAAAACAGAAAGTCCTCCCATGGCACGAGTTTCAGCAGTTCCTTTAAATTTGATGTCTCCAATTCCGTAATAAGAATATGGGGAAGAAGTTCCCTCTTGGGCTAAGGCAGAGAATGAAAAAAGTAAACAAAGGCTTACTATAATTTTTTTAATCATTTTTGATTGTATTGAAATGTTTGGTTCAAACCTTCCAGAAGAAAATTTGAATTGGCAAATATGGTATTTTTTAATCGTTTAGCCAAAAATTCTGCGTCGCCACCCGTTAAAATTATGATAAATTTAGCGTATTGTGATTTATACTGTTCAATAAAGCCGTCAATTTCAAGCGTTATACCGTTGATAACTCCCGAATGTATTGATTCTTGGGTTGAATTCCCAATTACATATTCAGGATAGGCTTTTTTTAATAAAGGTAATTTTGCGGTAAATTGATGCAACGATTCATAACGCAAACGAATACCGGGAGAAATAGCACCGCCAAGATATTGATCGTGTTCATCAACAAAATCATAAGTGATACAAGTACCGGCATCAATCACGAGTCGGTTTTGATTAGGAAATTGTAAAGTAGCTGCGGTTGCCAAAACCATTCGGTCAATGCCAAGGGTCAATGGAGTGCTGTAAAGATTCTTGAACGGAAACTGACTTTCATGAGTAATAAAATAAATGGAGGCTCTTTTTTCAAAACGCAAAAAGTCAGAAGGGTCAATTTTTCCGACGGAAGCGACAACTAAAGCTTTGATTTTTGACTGTTGGTCCAAAATAAAATTAATTTTTTCAACCACTTCTTTTTTGTCAAAAATGATGACTTTCAAAAGAGTATTGTCTTCAAAGACAGCTGCTTTGATTCGGGTATTTCCAACATCTATGGCTAATAGCATAAAGGCGATTTTAATGAGGCTAAGGTAAGAATAGTTTTTTTTTATTATTTGTTTTGGATAAATTAAAAATCGTTCTATATTTGCACCCGCAACATTCGAGGCACATAGCCGAACGAAGTGTAGCAAAAAGGTACCTTAGCTCAGTTGGTAGAGCAATGGACTGAAAATCCATGTGTCCCTGGTTCGATTCCTGGAGGTACCACAAACAAACCCTGATAAGAAATTATCGGGGTTTTTTGTTTTTCGGGAATTTTGGAAGTCAAAATTCCTCTTGAAAAATGCATTTAACACAAAAATGTGTGGTGGTTTCTAATTTTTTCACTAAAATTGACCTCTCTTATAATCCATCGTTAAAATGAAAATAAAACAAGCAGTTGTACTGTTCCTTTTATCGTGCTTTTCTTTGACTGCACAGCAAAAATTAAGTGTTGAAGAAATTTATTCAGGAACTTTCAGACCTGAAGCCATGGACGAACTTATCGCCATGAAAAACACCAATCAATACACCGTTCTCAATTTTGACCGAGCTACAAGATCCATGCAAATTGATTTGTATGATTTTGCGACCCTAAAAAAAGTCAGCACTTTAATTGACACCAAGAGTTTTCCTGAATTGGCTGACGGCATTGATAGTTACGTTTTCAGCAAAGACGAAAAGCAATTGTTGATAGCTAATAATTCCAATCCAATATTTCGCCACTCGTTTACCGCGGATTATTTTCTTTACAATTTAACGACCAAAAAACTAACCAAAGTTTTAGAACAAGTGCAAGAACCGACTTTTTCTCCCGATGGTTCTAAAATAGGTTTCGCCAATGCCAACAATCTTTTTATTTATGATATCGCTTCCGCAAATGTAATTCAGATAACTACTGACGGAAAGAAAAACAGCATCATCAATGGAATTACCGACTGGGTTTATGAAGAAGAATTTGCTTTCGTAAGAGCTTATGATTGGAGTGCCGATAGTAAAAAGTTGGCCTATATTCGTTTCGACGAAAGCGAAGTTCCCGAGTTTTCGATGAATGTTTTCAAGAAAAACTTATATCCAACAGTGGAAACGTTTAAATATCCGAAAGCCGGTGAAAAAAACGCCCTGGTTTCTTTGCATGTTTACGACGTGACATTAGCTACATCAAAAGCTATCAATCTAGGAAATTACAACGATTTCTACATCGCCAGAATGGAATGGACTAATGATGCTAATGTACTTTCGGCTCAAGTATTAAACCGTCACCAAGATAATTTAGACTTACTTTTCATTGACGGAACTACCGGAACGGCGAAAGTAGTTTTGAACGAAAAAGACAAAGCTTACGTTGATGTTACCGACAACCTAACTTTCTTAAAAGACAACAGTTTTATCTGGACATCGGAAAAAGACGGTTACAACCACATTTACTTATACGACAAAACCGGAAAGTTGAAAAACCAAGTGACCAAAGGCAATTGGGAAGTGACAGCTTACTATGGTTTCGACGAAAAGGCCAAAACGGTTTTTTATCAATCTGTAGAAAATGGTTCGATAGTAAGAGATGTTTACCGAATAGGTTTAGACGGAAAAAATAAAATCAAATTATCGCAACAAGTCGGAACCAATGGTGCAACCTTAAGTCCGAATTTTGAGTTTTTCATCAACTCATATTCGAGTGCTACACAGCCAACTGTTTACACTTTAAACAGTGCCAAAGACGGAAAGCAAATTCAGTCTATTGTTGACAACAAAGCATTGGCAGAAAAAATCAAAAAATACAATTTACCGGCCAAAGAGTTCTTTGAGTTAACCACCGAAAAAGGACACAAGCTAAATGCTTGGATGATTAAACCCAAAGATTTTGACGCGACTAAAAAGTATCCTGTTTTCATGTTCCAATATTCCGGACCGGGTTCGCAAGAAGTGACCAATAATTGGTTAGATACTAATGATATGTGGTTCATGATGTTGGCACAACAAGGCTATATTGTGGCTTGTATAGACGGAAGAGGAACCGGTTTTAAAGGAGCGGCTTTCAAAAAATGCACCCAAAAAGAATTAGGAAAATACGAAGTGGAAGACCAAATCGATGCCGCTAAAGTCATCGGAAATTATGCTTATGTTGACAAAACGAGAATCGGTATTTTCGGTTGGTCTTATGGCGGATTTATGAGTAGTAATTGTCTTTTCAAAGGTGCCGATGTATTCAAAATGGCTATTGCAGTGGCGCCGGTTACGAATTGGCGTTTCTATGACAGTATTTACACCGAAAGATACCTGCAAACACCGCAGGAAAACGCAAGCGGATATGACGACAATTCACCAATCAATCACGTGAGTAAACTCAAAGGAAACTTCCTTTTAATTCACGGAACAGCTGATGATAATGTACATGTTCAAAATACGATGCAAATGATTGAGGCACTGGTTCAAGCCAACAAGCAATTTGATTGGGCGATTTATCCCGACAAGAATCATGGCATTTACGGAGGAAAGACTAGAGTGCAATTGTTCAATAAAATGACCAATTTTATCAAAGAGAATTTATAATTAACCAATACAAACTAAAACCAATATTATGAGTGAAACAGCAGTAAAAACAGGACATCCAAAAGGACTTTGGGTACTATTCGGGACCGAGATGTGGGAACGATTCAACTTCTACGGAATGCGAGCGATTCTGACATTGTTTATGGTAAATGCCCTAATGTTAGGAGAGTCAAATGCATCAATTATTTATGGTGGATTTTTGGCTTTATGTTACCTAACACCTCTTTTAGGAGGTTTTATTTCAGATAAATATTTGGGAAATAGAAGTTGTATTATGCTTGGTGGAATTTTGATGGCAATTGGTCAGTTTTCATTGTTTTACAGTGCTACCATCTATGATAATAATTTAGGTTTATCTAAAGGTGTTTTTTGGTTAGGTCTTTTTGTTATTATTTTTGGAAATGGATTCTTTAAACCTAATATCTCCTCTATGGTTGGAAGTTTATATCCACCTCAAGAAAAGACTAAATTAGACTCTGCTTTTACTATTTTTTATATGGGAATTAATATTGGTGCTTTATTAAGTCAATATTTTGTTCCACTTTTTGCCGATGTGAAGATTAATGGAGTACAAGATCCTACAGTTTTCAAATGGGGATATTTAATGGCAGGTATTGCTATGGTTTTAGGAACATTAGTTTTTTTCTTTTTAAAAGATAAATATGTTGTTTCACCTGATGGAACTCCTATTGGAGCAAAACCTAATAAAGATTCTTCAAAGGGCGAAGTTGAAGAACAAGCAAAATTCACAAGTAAATCAATAGGAATTGCAACAGTTTTATTTTTTGTTTTATTTTTTGCTTTTAGATACTTATTAGTTTCAGAAATTGGATTTAGTAATTTTGAAATTGGAACCTTAGTAAAAGGAATTATTTATCCTATTATTTATGGTGCTGGAATTTCATTGGCTTTTTTAATCATGAGCTCAGCTGAAAGCAAAATTGAGAGAGAAAGAATTTCTGTAATTTATATTGTTTCGTTTTTCATTATTTTCTTTTGGGCAGCATTTGAACAAGCCGGTTCATCATTAACTTTTATTGCATCAAATCAAACAGATAGAACTTTTATCTTTGGATGGGATATGCCAGCATCAATGGTTCAGATTTTTAATGGACTTTTTGTTGTTATTTTAGCTGTACCATTTAGTATAATGTGGGATAGATTAAGAGCAAAACAAAAAGAACCAATCTCACCAATGAAACAAGCTTTAGGACTAGCTTTGATTGCTTTAAGTTATTTTATTATTGCTCATAATGTTAAAGATCTTGGAAATAGTGGTTTATTAGCAATAAAATGGTTGGTTTTATTATATTTCATTCAAACAATGGGTGAGCTTTGTTTATCACCGATTGGATTATCTTTGGTTGGAAAGTTAGCACCAAAGCGTTTTGCTTCATTATTATATGGTGTTTTCTTTATTTCTAATGCTGCCGGCTATGCTTTAGCTGGTTCACTTGGAGCAATCATTCCTGCTACTGGGGATAAATTTCTAAAAGCAGAATCATTAGGTGTAAATCTTCAAGATGTTTTAGATAAAAAAGCAACTTTAACGGTTGAGCAAGTTGCTATGTTCGATAAAGAACAATTGCCAACCGCTTATACTTCATTTGGAGGTTTTGAAATCCATAATTTATATGAGTTTTTCATGGTTTTTGTTATTTTATGTGGAATAGCTGCGATTATTTTAGCGGTTTTAACGCCAAAATTGAAAAAAATGATGCACGGTGTGAGATAATCACATATTAAAATATTTTTATATCTTTCAAACCTACAAGCAACTCTTGTAGGTTTGTTTTTTTAAATCAAAAAATTATGTGGAAAAGTCATCCTAAAGCACTGCCTTACTTGTTTTTATCCGAAATGTGGGAGCGATTCGGTTATTATTTAATGATTGGAATTTTTACCTTATATCTCAAAGATGTTGAGGCAGGATTCGCCATGACTGAGAAAGAAGCGTCCGATTTGTACGGGACATTTATTGCTTTGGTATTCTTAACCCCATTTATTGGTGGTTTGGTTGCCGATCGATATTTTGGTTATAAAAAATCGATTGTCATTGGCGGTTTAATGATGGGTGCCGGTTATATGCTGATGGGAATTCACGATATTACAATGCTCTACGTGGCCATGACTTTGGTTATCTTGGGTAACGGATTCTTCAAACCTAATATTTCTACGCTTTTAGGGAATTTCTATAACGATGAACAATACAAGGACAAGAAGGACGAAGGCTACAATATTTTCTACATGGGTATCAATGTGGGTGCGTTCATCTGTAACTTTTTCGGTGCCGCTTTGCAAATCCTTTTGGGTTGGCAATATGCCTTTATGGCTGCAGGAGTCGGGATGTTTATTGGTGTAATTGTTTTCCTTATGGGAACTAAACATTACGGAGATAAAACCGAGAAGAAAGGCTTGCAGGAAGGCGATATGCCGTTTTATAAAATCGTATTGTTCATTCTTTTACCTTCAGTAATTTTCGGTGTCATCGGCTGGTTACTGAAAGGCGTTCAATCGGAGACGAATTTAGACAGTTATATTTTTGGTTCGGATAGTACCGATGCCTTTATTTTCGCTTGCATACCAGTGATTTTCTTTTATGGAAGTTTGTATTTCAAAGCCAAAATTGAAGACAAAAGACCTATAGGAGCTTTATTGTCTATTTTCGCTGTGGTAATATTGTTTTGGGCGGTATTTAAGTTGAACGGTTCGGCGTTAAATACTTGGGCTGACCGTTATACCGACAGAGAAATTACAGGAACAACCCAAACGGTTTTTAACGGTTTGAAATTGGCCAAAGAAATCGAATACAAAAAAGACTCTACAGAGTTATATGACGCCGGATTCCGTCTTCAAAAAGAGAATGGAGAGGTTAAAAAAGTGGTGGATTACCCCATTTATTTCAGAAATGTAAAAGAAGAAAAGAAACCGGAAGAAGGAAGTAAAATCAGTATTTGGGCCACCAATTTGAGTCAGTCTATCAATCCGGGTTGGGTGATTATTTTAACGCCATTAGTAGTGGCTTTCTTTACCTTTTTACGCAGCAGGAAGAAAGAACCGAGTACGCCAACCAAAATCGCATTTGGTTTATTAATCTCAGCTTTGTCTGTTTTGGTAATGGTCGCCGCAGTTCACATTGGCAACAACGGAAGTGAAAAAGTTTCCGTTTGGTGGTTAGTAGCCAATTATGGTGTCATCACTATTGGAGAATTATTCCTCAGTCCGATGGGATTGTCTGTAGTTTCCAAGCTTTCGCCAAAGAACATCACGTCTTTAATGATGGGCGGTTGGTTTTTATCGACTTCTATCGGGAATAAAATGTCGGGTGTTTTAGCCAGTTTGTGGGATACTTACGATGACAAAGCCAATTTCTTTTGGGTAAATTTCGCCTTACTGATTTTTGCCACCTTATTGATGTTTGCTTTGCTGAAACAATTGAATAAAGTAATGAAAGAAAAAGGAATAAACTAATATGGAAACCAATCAAACAGTAGCACAAATTCAGGATTTTAAAGGCAAATACCCTAAACAACTTTGGTATTTATTTTTCAGCGAAATGTGGGAACGTTTTTGTTTCTATGGAATGCGCGGCATGTTAGTAGTATTTATGGTCGGGCATCTTGGGATGAATGAAAAAGTGGCCAATCTACAATACGGCGCAACTCAAGCTTGGGTTTACGCCTTTACATTTATAGGAGGATTATTTGCCGATAAGATTTTAGGACTCAGAAAATCGCTTTTTTGGGGTGGAATTTTGATGATTGTCGGCAGTATAATCTTAGCGATTGACCCAAAGAGTTTCTTTTTTATAGGCATTGGGTTTACTATAGTTGGAACGGGTTTTTTCAAGCCTAATATTTCTTCAATGGTCGGGCAGTTATACAAAGACGGCGACCCAAGAAGAGATGCCGGATTTTCGTTTTTTTATATGGGTGTAAATCTTGGCGCTTTGATTGGCGGTTATATTTGTATAGCGGTAGCCGAAGGTTCAATGTGGCAATCATTAGTTCCCGAAAATCTCAGGTGGAATGTTGGTTTCGGATTTGCAGCGCTAGTGATGATTATTAGTTTGCTGACTTTCACACAAACTCAAAAAAGCCTTGGAGATATTGGATTGTCTCCTTTAATGAATTTGAAAGAGTCGAAAAGAAAATTATATGAAATACTAACTTTTTTGGGTTCTTTAGCCATTGTTCCGATTATCATAATTATGGTTGCCAATACGGTGTATACAGATTACTTTATGATGTTTATTGGTCCGGCTTCCATTTTGTATTTGTTTTATGAAATGAAGAACTTCTCTATTGGAGAAAATAAAAAGTTGTTAGCAGCTTTAGTTTTTATCATTTTTTCCATTTTCTTTTGGGCCTTTTTTGAGCAGAGTGGTGGTTCTTTAAGTTTGTACGCAGCAAACAATCTGAACAATGAAATTTTAGGAGTACAATTGAGTCCGAATGGAGTTAACAATTCAGCTAATTCATTTTTTGTTATTGGTTTTGCCGCATTAGTAGGTTTGGTTTGGTTATGGATGGCCAAAAGAAAAATAGAGCCTAACACAGTTATAAAATTTGGCTTAGCCTTTATATTTTTAGCGGCAGGTTTTTGGATTTTTTATTACACAAAATTCTTTGCCGATGCTGGCGGTAGAACGTCTTTGGGAATTTTCACTTTTGGTTGGTTTATTATAACTTTTGGAGAATTGTGTTTATCACCAATCGGAATGAGTGCTATGACTAAATTGTCACCTCAAAAAACACAAGCGGTAATCATGGGAATGTGGTTTTTAGCCAGTGCTTATGGTCAGTATTTTGCAGGATTACTTGGCGCTAACATTGCTGAAGCCTCAGAGAATGCTACCAATTTGGAAAAACTAAACACTTATGCCGATGGTTATGAGCAATTGGCCATTTATGCATTAGTGGCCGGAGTGGTGCTGATTGTCATTTCACCTTTAGTCAAAAAGTTAATGCAAGATGTAAAATAGCCGACATTTTTTGGTACTGTTTTTGTTTATATTTGTAAAAAAAATAATAACACATGAAAAAATTAATCCTTACGTTATTCCTGGTTTTAGGATCTTTAACGATACAAGCACAAGAATTAACTTGGCAAACTGATATGAATAAAGCCTTGGAAATCTCCAAAAAAACAAAAAAACCATTACTATTGTTTTTCACCGGAAGTGACTGGTGTGGTTGGTGTATCCGTTTGCAAAAAGAAGTTCTGAAAACACCTGAGTTCGCCAAATGGGCAAAAGACAACGTTGTTTTAGTAGAATTAGATTTCCCGAGAAGAACTGCGCAACAACCGGAAATTCAAAAGCAAAACATGGAATTACAACAAGCCTTAGGGGTTAGAGGATATCCAACAGTTTGGTTTGTTAATGCTACGAAAAAAGACGGTAAAATCAACTTAGAGCAAATAGGCAGTACAGGTTATGTTGCCGGCGGTCCAACACCATGGTTGGCCGGAGCCAATCAAATCTTAGCAAACAAAAAATCATAATTCAACCGAATTAAATCTTATAAAATCCCTTTTCATTGGTATAATGAAAAGGGATTTTTTCTTTATTGCATGTGACTTCCCAAAGCCGAACATAACTTTTAAAATTGGAGGCATCTGCTATAACTTGTTGAGGTTTGTATACTTCAAGTAGCCTTTCCATATTCAGTTTCGGGGAATTGGTAATAATCAAAATGTTGGGTTTTATTTTTGGGGAATAAATGGCCAAACTGTCAATCAGCAATATCTTTTTGTTGTTGAAATAGTAAAGGTTTTGAAGTCGTTTTTTTTCTTTGGCCTGACAAAAATTGCCAACCAAATAAGCTTGAATTGTTGTGTTGTTTTCCAAGGAAGCTAAAATGCTGTCATTGCTGTAAACCGTTACGGATTTGTTTTTTCTTTGGGTAATAATACTGCTTTTTCTCGCATTGAAAACAATAAACTCTTCTGTGTTGTGGGTTTCAAGTTTGGTGCTAATATATAAGCTTTGCAAAGTTATGATAGATAATAATGCGATTACCAATCGTTTGAAATTGGGTTTTTTGAACCAAATAATAATCGCGATAATCACAAAGTAGGAAATCCAAAGCATGGCACTTGTAAACGAAATGTTCCTGAAAACAAAATCCTCATAAGAAGCAATCCACTGAATCATGTTGTTTTGCAGTTCAATTAGGAACTCTAATGGTTTTGTCACAACAGAAGGAACTTTTCCAAAGCAAGCCACAACAATGGCAATCACTCCCACTATCATAATGATTCCGAGTAGCGGTAACACTATTACATTGGTCACAAAAAACAAACCCGGAAATTGGTGAAAATAATAAATGCTTAAGGGCAAAGTGCCTATTTGAGCCGCAAAAGAAACGGTTAAGATATCCCAAATGTATTGAGTGACTTTGTATTTCGGTTGCCAAATTTCAGCTAATAACGGTTGTAACCAAAGGATAAAAAACAAGGCCAAATAGCTTAACTGAAATCCAACATCAAATAAAAATGAAGGTTTCCATAGCAGGATTAAAAGCATAGAAACCAATAAGGTGTGAAACACATTTACAGTTCTTCGCAAGTGATTGCCAACAGCCACAAATGAAAACATGGTTACAGAACGTACAACTGATGGCGCCAATCCGGCCAAGATACCATAACTCCATAGCGAGAGCAGTATAATAATCAGCTTGATTAAAGTATTCTTTTTAGTATTAGCTAAAGGTTTTAAAAGAAAAGTAACAAACAGTAATATAAACCCAACATGCAAGCCTGAAACGGATAAGATGTGAACCGCTCCGGCCAATTGGTAATCTCTCAAAACGTCTGGTGAAATATCCTGTTGTTGCCCAAGCAGCAGAGCAATCATGATATTGAGTTCCTCTTTTTTGAACTGAGAAAGCGATAAGTTTCGGATGATTTCAGTTCTGAAATTGGAAAAGCGCGACCAAAGTGTTGACTCAGTTTTACCAATGACCATTTGCTTTTCATCGGTATAAATTTGACCATAAATCTGTTGATTTTCTAAATACCGGCCATAATCAAACTGATTGGGATTGAATGGATTTTTATTTTTATAAATAGTGCCAAAAAGGTTTACTTGACTGCCAATAGGCAAATCTTGAATTTTATTGTACTGCCTGATATTGAGGATGACTTTACCAAAGCTTTTATGATGGTCAACGTTTTGGATGTTGGCTACATAACGGCTGTTTTTTGCCGAGCTTTTTAGTTTTTCGTTAACCTGAAGTGTGATTTGATGTGATGTTTCTTCCGCGAGTTGATTGAGATAATGATTTTGGCGCAAGCTTTCATTGTGAAATATGGAAGTAGCCAATCCGATAAAGAAAGAAATCCCTAAAGTAAGTATTCCGAAAAACGATTTGCAAATTGGTTTTCTCTTACATCCAAAGTGAAGAGCCAACATAAAAACCAATCCAATCAATATACTTCCGAAGACAAAAATTGATTCAGGATGGTAATTTTGGTATACAATTATTCCAAAAATAAAGGCAAAAGTAATTCCGGTTAAAGGAAATTGTAAGATTTTCATGTAACTAAATTACATAAAATCTTAACATGATGAAAGAAAATTATTCTAAAATACGATTTATCTGTACGAAAGTTCTATTGTAATAAGATTCTTTGGTGGAAGAAATAATTACACCACTTTGTGTAGAAGAGTGGATGAACTTTACTTCGTCATCTGTAACTTCAACCACCATTCCCACGTGATTGATTCTTCTTTGACCACGGTTGATAAAGAAAATTAAGTCGCCTTTTTTGGCGTTAGACAAATCAATTTTTGTTCCTACAGTTGCCATTTCGTGTGACGAACGCGGTAAAGTAATATCGAATTTTTTAAAGGTAGAATAAATTAAACCCGAACAATCAAAACCGGCTTTAGTAGTACCGC
Organism: Flavobacterium sp.; assembly: GCF_046296355.1. Classification (GTDB taxonomy): domain Bacteria; phylum Bacteroidota; class Bacteroidia; order Flavobacteriales; family Flavobacteriaceae; genus Flavobacterium. Next base: position 30,276 of record NZ_JBKBLM010000002.1, on the reverse strand, counting down.
CACCTCGATATCCTACACCCAAGTTGTCGGAAGCACTATTGATTAATTGTTTGATTAAATAACTGGCATCTTCGTTTTCTATAAGAATGTCGTCGTCATTTTGGTTGTTGACTTTGGCCACTTTTTTGGTGACATTAGGATCCGGAACTTGCTTAAGGGTTACCTCTTGATTTTGAATTTTCTTTTTCTTCTCCGTATTTTTTAATGGAACAACGGTCAGTGTTTTGGGTTCGGTATAGGTTCCTTTTTTTACCGCAACTTCCTTTGAAGTGACGATACTTGATGTTGGTTTACAAGCGGTAAACAACAGTAAAAGAATTGATATGTAAGCGATGTTTTTCAATAAAATTATTTTTTACAAAAGTAAAAATTAGTGTTAGTAATCAAAACTACTGAAGGTCATTTATGATAAATTTAGCAGTTTTTTCGCTGGCGCCAATGCCTCCAAGTTTGGTTTCTAATTGATTGTATTTTTCTAAAAGCGTGTTTCTGTGCTTTTCCTCAAGCAATTTTGAAAGCTCTTTTTTTAGGTTTTTAGTGTTGAATTTGTCTTGAATTAATTCGGTTACGACTTCTTCATCCATAATTAAATTGACCAATGAAATGTATTTCAAGGTAATGATTCTTTTGGCAATTTGGTACGAAATAAAACCGCCTTTATAGCACACGACTTCAGGCACTTTGAACAAAGCGGTTTCCAAAGTCGCTGTTCCTGAGGTTACCAAAGCAGCTTTGGCAACACTCAATAAATCATAAGTTTTATTCGAAATAAACTTGACATTTTTATTGGTCAAAAACTGTTCGTAAAAATGATAGTCCTGACTTGGTGCGCCGGCAATTACAAATTGGTAATCGCTGAAATCATCCACAATACTGAGCATCACACTTAGCATTTTAGAAATCTCCTGTTTTCGGCTTCCGGGAAGAATGGCTATTATGGGTTTGTCATCCAGATTGTTTTCTTTCCTAAAGGTCGATTCGGTTGTTTTCTCTCGATTGTGAATTGCATCAATTAATGGATGGCCAACAAAATCAACTTTAAAATTATGTTTGACTTCAAAGAAATCTTTTTCAAACGGTAGAATGACAAACAGTTTGTCGAAATCTCTTTTGACTGCTTTGATTCGGTTTTCTTTCCAAGCCCAAATTTGTGGTGCAATATAATAATGGGTTTTGATGCCACCTTCTTTAGCCCATTTAGCAATGCGCATATTAAAGCCGGGATAGTCGATAAAAATAATTACATCTGGATTGAATTTTTCAATGTCGGCTTTGCAAATTTTGATGTTGTTCAGGATGGTTTTCAAGTTCATCACTACTTCGGCAAATCCCATAAAGGCTAGTTCTCGATAGTGTTTGACCAATGTTCCGCCAACGTTTTGCATCAAATCGCCACCCCAAAAACGGATGTCAGCCGTAGCGTCTTCTTTATAAAGCGCTTTCATCAAATTGGAACCGTGTAAATCGCCCGAAGCTTCGCCGGCAATGATGTAGTATTTCATATCTTATAAATCCCAAGAATTTAATTGTTGTATCGCATGATGTGCCGTTAAATCAAACTGTACTGGAACTACCGAAATATAGCCTTTAGACAATGCCCATTCATCGGTGTCTTCGCCTTTGTCCTGATTAACAAATTCTCCGGTTAACCAATAATAATCTTTGCCGTAAGGGGTTTGTCGTTTGTCAAATTTCTCCATCCAAATGGCTTTCGCCTGGCGACAAACTTTAATGCCTTTGATGTCGTCATATTTCAATTTGGGGAAGTTGACATTCAAAACCGTGCCTTCAGGTAATTTTTTTGTCAAAACTTCCAAAGATATTTTTTTGATAAATGGTTTTATGGTTTCAAAATCAGCATTCCAAGCATAATCCAATAAGGAAAAGCCTATTGCAGGTATGCCTTCAATGCCCGCCTCAACCGCAGCACTCATCGTGCCCGAATAAATCACATTAATCGAAGAATTTGAACCATGATTGACACCGGACACACACAAGTCGGGTTTCTTTTTCAAAATTTCATTAACGGCCAATTTAACGCAATCCACCGGAGTTCCGGAGCATGCGTATTCTGTAATGACTGCATTTTCGGCAGAAACTTTATTCAAATATAAAGTGCTGTTGATGGTAATCGCATGTCCCATGGCGCTTTGCGGACTGTCGGGTGCCACAACTATTACATCACCAATTTCGGCCATGACGTCAATTAAAGCTCTAATTCCCGGCGCATTGATGCCATCGTCATTGGTAACTAAAATAGTGGGTTTGGTCATCATTTTTTTTTAAATTCTGTAACAAAGCAAGTTATTTTAACGACTTACTGTACATGCAAAATTAACCATTTTAAGGCTTTACCACGCTACATTTTTTTATAACTTTGATGCAATTGCCGTTCTGTGAGGAACGAAGCAAATCATTTTAACAAAATTTTATCTGACAAGGGAAATCTTGGCATGGTTTTTTGTTTAATTTAGACCAATAATTAATGAATATTATAATGCAGTTTATGAAAAGAAATTATAAAGCACTATTGGTAGTTTTGACACTATCAGTGGCCTTGTTGGGATTCAGTTTGTTCCCAAGTAAGAAAGCATCTGATCCGGAGAAAGATAAATTGCTGATTGAGTTGCTGACTTTTGTCATCGAAAAGGGACACTACAGTCCGTCAGCGATTGATGATACTTTTTCAAAAGGAGTTTACAAAGATTATTTGAATGCTTTAGATCCTTCAAAACGTTTCTTTTTGCAATCGGATATCGATGAGTTTGCTGAATATGAAACGCAAATTGACGATCAAATTTTAAACAAAGAATTGTCTTTCTTTGACTTGACTTATACCCGTTTGATGAAGCGTATGGAGGAAAGTAAAAGTTATTATAAAGAGGCTTTGGACAAACCTTTTGACTACAAAAAAGACGAATCTTTTAACACGGATTATGAAAAGTTGCCTTACTGCAAATCGACTAAGGATTTGAAAGAAAGATGGCGTTTACAAGTGAAATTATCGGCTTTGTCGTCTTTGGTTGAAAAACAAAAATTAGAAGAAGACAAGAAAAACAATAAAGATTTGGCCAAAAAATCAGAGCCTAAAACCTTCGAGCAATTAGAAAAAGAAACCCGCGAAAGCACTTTAAGTTCTTTGAATGACAATTTCAATTTCATCAAAGATTTAGACCGTGAAGATTGGTTTTCGATTTATATAAATGCCATATCTTCTCGTTTTGACCCACATACTTCATATTTTGCGCCAAATGAAAAAGAGCGTTTTGATTTGAGTATGAGCGGAAAATTGGAAGGAATCGGAGCGCGTTTGCAAAAGAAAAATGACTTTACCGAGATTTCAGAATTGATTTCCGGCGGTCCGGCTTGGAGAGGAAAAGAGTTAGAATCAGGCGATATTATTTTGAAAGTAGCCCAAGCTGATGGCGAACCGGTGGATGTAGTGGGAATGCGTTTGGACGATGTTGTTAAAAAAATCAAAGGACCAAAAGGAACAGAAGTTCGTTTAACGGTTAAAAAAACAGACGGAACCATTAAAGTAATCACCATCATCAGAGATGAGGTAGAAATTGAGGAGACGTATGTAAAATCGAGTGTGGTGGAGAAAGACGGATTTAAATACGGCATCATTTATTTGCCTAAATTCTATATCGATTTTGAAGACCAAAACAGTCGCGATGCCGGAAAAGACGTAGCGATTGAAGTAGAAAGATTGAAAAAAGAAGGCGTACAAGGAATCGTAATGGACGTTAGAGATAATGGTGGCGGTTCTTTGAAAACGGTTGTAGATATCGCTGGATTATTTATAGAACAAGGTCCAATTGTACAAATCAAATCGGCTGCCGGTAAAAAAGAAGTATTATATGATCGTGATGCCAAAGTGCAATGGGACGGACCATTAGTGGTAATGATTAACGAGTTTTCAGCTTCGGCTTCAGAGATTTTAGCCGCTGCGATTCAAGATTACAAGCGTGGTGTTGTGATTGGTAGCAAACAATCTTACGGAAAAGGAACAGTTCAAAATGTAATTGATTTAAACCAATTTGTTCGCGGTAGTACTTACGGAGATTTAGGCGCTTTAAAAACGACTACTCAAAAGTTCTACAGAATTAATGGTGGTTCAACACAATTAGAAGGCGTGAAAAGTGATATTGCTATTCCGGACAAGTATGCTTATTTAAAAATGGGCGAACGCGATATAGAAAATGCGATGCCTTGGGACAAAATTGATGCAGCCGATTATAAAATTTGGGACAAACAAAACAACTTTGATTTGACCATTTCTAAAAGCAAAACCAGAATGCAGAACAATCCGCAATTGCAATTGATTGATGACAATGCCAAATGGTTGGACGAAAGAAACAAAGAGAATGTATACAGTTTGAATATCGACAAGTTTAAAGCAGAGCAAAAATCCTTAGACGAAAAGAACAAAAAGTACAAACCGATTTCAGATTATAAGAATGCCTTTGACTTTAAATCACTACCGTATGAGGTAGAAAGCATGAAAAATGACCCTGTGCTTAAAGAGAAAAGAGAAAGATGGCATGAAAGCTTGTCAAAAGACATTTATATTGAAGAAGCGATTCATATTTTAAATGACTTGCAAACCGAAAACAACAAAGGTTTGTCTACTAAGTTAAAAAAGGATAAGTTGGTTAAGTCTTAATCGAATAGTATTCCAATAAAAAAGCCATCTCATTTTAAAGAGATGGCTTTTTTTTAGCGTCTTAGTTTATTTAACTTCTTTTCTGTTTTATCAAGGTCTTCTTGTAATTCTTGAATTCTGATTTGTTGCTTGCTGATTTTGATATTTTCTTTTTCAATTTCAATTTCGCTTAACTTTCCTTTTCTTTTGCTTTTTTCGAGTTTCTCTTGCATTTTTTGGAGGTCTTTTTTCTCGTCGTTAAGCTTCTCTTTGATTTTGATTAAGTCCTTTTCTTCTGAGGCAATTTTCTTTTGTTCTTTGGCAAACTGTTTTTGTTCTTTCTCCAGTTTTCTTTGTTCTTTATCTAAAGCTTTGGCTTGTTTTTCAGCTGCCTTTTTCATTTTTTCAGCTTCTTTTTGTTTGGCCAAAGCCGCTTTCTGAATAGCTGCTGATTGTTCAGGTGATAATGTTTCCGCTTTTTCTTTGGCCTTTTGAAGTTCAACTTGCTTTAAAGCGATGGAATCTGTTGGTGCTGCAATAGTGTCTTTTACAACCTGAGCAGTTAAGGAAAAGCTACAAAATGCGATTAATAATAAAAAAGGAAATTTTGTTTTCATGACTTGGAATTTTTAGTGTAATCCCAAAGTTACAAAAACCATTCCTAAATTACCATTCATTTACCTTATTTGCATCCATCTTAAGGAAAATGAAAAGCAAAATGGTGAATCCCCAAAGTCCGGAACCGCCATAAGAAAAGAAAGGCAAAGGCACTCCAATGGTTGGAAAAACCCCAACAACCATCGCAATATTAACAAAGAAATGGATAAAGAGTATGCCTGCGACACAATAACCGTAAACCCGACTAAACTTGGTCTTCTGTCGTTCTGCGAGGTAAATGATTCTTATGATTAAAATAACAAATAAGGCAATAACAAAGAGTGAACCGGTGAATCCCCATTCTTCGCCAACAGTAGTAAAAATATAATCGGTGTGTTGTTCGGGTACGAATCCGCCTTTGGTTTGTGTGCCTTCGAGATAGCCTTTTCCAAACCAACCTCCGGAACCAATGGCAATCTCAGATTGATTTGTGTTGTAACCCACGCCTTTCATATCGACTTCTTTCCCTAAAAGAATATTAAAACGGTCCCGATGGTGTTGCTTGAATACATTTTCAAAAACGTAGTCTACAGAAAAAACATAACCTGAGATACAAACCAAAATGATGCTGCTCAATATCCAGTTTCGGTCTATAATACGGCTTCTGTAATACACAAAAAGAATAGCAGCCAAGGCAATCCCGATTAGTGGTAAAGGCTTTATAATTAAGGCCAAAACAAATAAAACAATGGCGATAAAACCGGTCCAAACATACCAGGAAGGCAAACCTTCTCGGTAAAGAACTAAAATAAAAACAGTATAAATTAAAGCACTTCCGGGATCGGGTTGGGGCAATATCAACATGACCGGAAGAAAGATGATAATCATCGCTTGGACTTGTCGATTAAAGTCTTTTAAATTGACTTGAACATCGCTTAAGTATTTGGCCAAAGCCAATGAAGTTGCCGCTTTAGCAAACTCTGAAGGTTGTAGGGTGAAACTTCCTATGGCATACCAACAACGCTGTCCGGCGATGGTTTTTCCAAACAAAAACAATCCTGCCAAGGAGATCAAAGCAATGGCAAAAATGATACTGGAGTATTTTTCGTAAAATTTGGCATCAATCGAAAGGACTATAAAAATTATTGGTATCGAAAAAAGGATGAACAAAAACTGTTTCCCATAAATTTGGCTAAAATCAAAAATGGAAGTTTCTTGCTCAATAGAAGACAATGATGACGAATAAATGTTGAGCCAACCCATAATCACCAAGATGATATAGATGACAACACTTATCCAATCCAAGTTATTTGTTACACTTTGATTTTTCATCGTTTGTTGAAATTAATTTTTTGGAGCTGTGCTCTTTTTAATTCCGTTGGAGTCTTTTACTGCCGGTTTTATCGGTGTTTTAATGCTTTTGTTTATCAAAGTATCCTGAATAGGATTCGCAATGTATTTGTTGTATTCCGCCTGAAGACTTCCTTCTAACATTCGCTTTTCTAAATCTTTGCGAGTGATTTTTCTTTTGATGTATTTTTCAATCATCAAACTGGTTATCGGACCTGCCCAACGTGACCCCCAATAACCATTTTCCACAAATACAGCTATGGCAATTTTTGGATTGTCTTTTGGTGCGAAAGCCACAAAAATGGAGTGATCCTGAAGTTTTACCCTTTTGCCGTTTATCTTAGTATAATTTTCTGCCGTTCCTGTTTTACCACAGATGTCAATGCCTTCTACATTCAAACCATGCGCAGTTCCTAGGTTGTAAACATCAAATAAACCGCTTATCATGGGTTCAAAATATTTTTTGTCAATGGAAGTCACATGTTTGGTCGTGAATTTTTTATCAATTTGTCCACCTTTGATTTTTTTGATGATGTGAGGGGTATAATAAAAACCCCTGTTGGCTACAGTAGCAATCATGTTGGCTAATTGAATTGGCGTCATCAAAACTTCTCCCTGACCAATAGCATTGGAAACAATCGTTTTACTTGACCAGTCCCAACCCGGATACATTTTTTTATAGGTTTTAGAGGTGGGAAGACTTCCTTTTTTACCAGTTGGTAAGTCGTATCCCATAAATTGTCCTAACCCAAAAGTTTTTAAATGTTTGCTCCAAACATCAACACCATCAGGCGCTTTTTGGTATTTATTGATGGTTTTCATATAAATACTCGCAAAATAAGTGTTGCAAGAATTATAGATTCCATTGTGCAACATAGAAACTCCCGAGTCGTGACATCTCATAAATCGTCCCGGCGCATAACTAAAACCGTGATGACAAACAAAACTGGTGGTTTCATCAATTACGCCTTCTTGCAATGCCACTAAACCGGTTAGGATTTTAAATGGTGAACCAGGCGTATATTCCGCTAAAAGGCCACGGTCATACAATGGTTTTGCAATAGAATCATGATAAAGCATGGTGTAATTTTTGGAACGTTGTCTTCCAACTAAAATCGCAGGGTCATAGGACGGCGCGGTAACCAAAGCTAAAATTTCACCGGTACTAGGCTCAATCGCTACAATTCCACCTCGTTTGTTAATCATCAGTTCCTCGCCATATTTTTGCAACTCGGCATCTAGGGTTAAATTGATGTCTTTTCCTTGCAGTGCGATAGTATCAAATCGGCCTTCTTTATACGAACCAATATCTCGGTTGTATTTGTCCTTTTGAATGTATTTAACGCCTTTAATACCGCGCAAAATGTCTTCGTAGCTTTCTTCAACACCTTGTCTTCCTATCAAATCACCACTGTTGTAGTATTTGTTTTTGGCAATAATGGCTTCGTTTACTTGGGTGATAAAACCAAAAACATTAGCACCATAAGCTACTTGATAATCGCGCAATGAACGTTTTTGGATATAAAATCCATTAAATTTTCTTTGAATTTCTTGAAAGGCTGCGTATTCTTTTTTGTTGAGTTGTGCCAAAAAAACAGAAGGAAGTCGTGGACTATAAACTTTCGCCTTGGCAATTTTTTTCAAAAACTCTTCTTTGGTGATGTTAAGCAAAGAGCAAAACTCAACTGTGTCTAAATCTTTAACATCTTTAGGGATAACCATGATGTCATAAGACGGTTGATTGGCTACCAAAAGTTTGCCGTTTCTGTCGTAAATATAACCTCTTTCCGGATAGTCATATTTGATTTTGATGGCGTTATTGTCAGATTTTAATTTTAAGGACTCATCAATTACCTGTAAATAGAATAGCCGCATCACAAGTAAAACGGTTACAACGAAAATGATTGTGGGCAACAAAACTTTTCTCATCGTTTGCTTGGCTTAATAATGTAGATGATAATGATACAGGTGATAATGGTAAATAATGTACTTAACACAGTACGCAGTAGAATATCCCAAAGGAAACTCAATTTAAAGACTTCCAATACAAACAATACAATATGATGCAGGACAACAGCAATCAATATAAAAGAAAATCTTTCGGGCGTCAGGACATCATTTAGTTTTACCGTTTGGTACTCGTAACTCAATCCGAAAGAAAATTTAAAAATGGCTGGTCTAAAATATGCCAACATTATACAAGCCGCAGCATGAACACCACCCGAATTGCAAAACATGTCCATCAGTAAGCCTAAAAAGAAACTCGCCATCAACAATCCGGTTTTGTTACCGTTTACGGGAAAAAGGATGATGAATAGTACATATGGGAATGGATTGATAAACCCAAACAAATCAATTCGGTTGAATATCAAAACCTGTGCGGCAAGCAACAAGATGAATCGGGCTATATTTCCTAATAAGGCACTATTCATTTTTCTTGTTTTGATTTTCTAGGTTAGATATTTCTTCAGCATCTTTGTTTTTAATGATATATACATGGCCTAAGTTGGTCATGTCATTAAACAATTTGATGTCAAGTGTATAATAGTTGGTTACGTTGTCAATGTAAACTTTTTCAATAGTGCCTATGCCAATATTTTCAGGAAAGATAATAGATTGTCCACCGGTTACAATGGTGTCACCTTTGCGAACGCCTGCTAATCTTGGGACGTCAATCAATTGAACAAATCCCGTGCTTTTCCCGTTCCAAACTAAAGAACCAAAATGATTGGACTTTTTGATTTTAGCGTTGATTTGAGATTTGACATTCAAAATACTAATGATGGTCGAGTAGTTTTTGGATGTGTTGTCTACAATTCCGATAATACCGGCGCTATTAATGACGCCCATATTGGGTTTAATTCCTGAAGCCGAACCGTTGTTGATGGTCAGGTAATTTTCGTGTACGCTATAAGAATTGCGAATCACTTTAGAAACGATGATGTCGGTTTTTTTAACGCCTTTTATCGAATCAATTTGAGGTAATTTAGTAGTATCTTTTTGATTGAATAAAAGTGATTTCAAACGTGCATTTTCTTGGGCCAATTCATCGTTTTGTGACTTCAAATGAAAATATTCATCGATGTTGTTGATCTTTTCGTAAATACCTCCGGTAAAGAAATTAGCGGAACTAATCATTTTACTTTTGTGGTACGAATGCGATTGAATCGTTAAAGAAAGGGATATTACCAAAAGCAGCAAAAACAGTAAGCGATTACTGTTTTTTAGTATAAAATTAAAAATTTGCTGCATTTTTAAATTGTATATTGATTGTTATAAATATGGCCGAAATAAAGGTAAAAAATAAATAGTCTTAACGGCTAATTATTTAATTAAAATACTTCTGAATTTCGGAATATTTTTAAGCGCCATTCCGGTACCGCGAACTACGGCTCTTAATGGATCTTCAGCAATATAAACCGGTAAATCTGTTTTTTGAGAAATACGTTTGTCCAAACCTCTTAACATCGAGCCTCCACCAGCAAGATAGATACCGGTATTATAGATATCGGCAGCTAATTCCGGTGGTGTTTGTGATAAGGTTTCCATAATCGCATCTTCGATACGTTGGATAGATTTGTCTAAAGCTTTGGCGATTTCTCTATAAGATACTTCCACTTGTTTTGGTTTTCCGGTCAATAAATCTCGACCTTGTACCGACATGTCATCCGGTGGTGTTTCTAGATCATCTGTAGCGGCTCCGATTGTAATTTTGATTTTCTCAGCCGTACTTTCTCCAACAAATAAATTGTGTTGCGTTCTCATGTAGTAAACGATGTCATTTGTGAAAACGTCACCGGCAATTTTAACCGATTTGTCACAAACAATTCCGCCCAAAGCGATTACCGCAATTTCTGTGGTTCCACCTCCAATATCTACAATCATGTTTCCTTTTGGTTGCATAATATCGATGCCGATACCAATTGCCGCAGCCATTGGTTCGTGGATTAAGTAGACTTCTTTTCCGTTTACGCGTTCACATGATTCTTTTACTGCACGCATTTCCACTTCAGTAATGCCCGATGGAATACAAACTACCATGCGAAGTGCCGGAGTAAACATTTTTTTCTTTAAAGCCGGTATGCTTTTGATGAACATGCTAATCATTTTCTCAGACGCATCAAAATCGGCGATAACCCCGTCTTTCAACGGACGTATGGTCTTGATGTTTTCATGGGTTTTACCTTGCATCATGTTGGCTTCTTTTCCAACGGCGATGATTTTTCCTGATATTCGGTCTCGGGCTACAATCGACGGACTGTCAATTACAACTTTGTCATTATGAATTATCAGAGTGTTGGCTGTACCAAGGTCAATTGCTATATCCTCAGTCATGAAATCAAAAAATCCCATAGGTTTATTTAGGGTTTACGTTTATATAAATTTTTAACGCACAAAGTTAAACAAATTAATGTTTAAAATGACGTGTGCCTGTAAATACCATTGCAACTTTATTTTCGTTGCAAAAATTAATGCTCAACTCATCTTTTATTGAGCCGCCGGGTTGAATAACTGCCGTAATTCCTGCGTTGTGAGCGATTTCTACACAATCCGGAAAAGGGAAAAAAGCATCACTCGCCATCACTGCGCCATTTAAATCAAACCCAAAAGTAGTCGCTTTTTCAATCGCTTGTTTCAAAGCATCCACTCGCGAAGTTTGACCGGTTCCCGATGCTACTAATGTACTGTTTTTTGCAAATACAATCGTGTTTGATTTGGTATTTTTACAAATTTTTGAAGCAAATAATAAATCATCGATTTCTTGTTCGCTAGGCTTTGTATTAGTAACGTAAGTTAGGTGTGTTTTATTGTCCGTGATGTTGTTTTTATCTTGTACCAATAAACCGTTCAAACAAGTTCTTACTTGACGGTTAGGTAATTCCACATCGTGTTGGACTAAAATAATTCTGTTTTTCTTTTCAGATAAAATGGTAATCGCTTTTTCGTCATAACTTGGAGCAATGACCACTTCGCAGAATAAGCTGTTGATTTCGTTTGAAGTGGCTTCATCAATATTTCCATTGGCAATCAAAACACCACCAAAAGCCGAAGTCGGATCACCGGCCAAAGCTGCTAAATAAGCGTCTTTCATGGTGCTTCTTGTCGCCATTCCGCACGCGTTGTTGTGTTTTAAGATGGCGAAAGTTGGGTCGTTTTCTTTGAATTCTAAAATCAAGTTTACGGCCGCATCAACGTCTAACAAATTGTTGTATGACAATTCTTTGCCGTGTAATTTGGTAAACATTTTGTCAAATTCGCCAAAGAAGAATCCTTTTTGGTGTGGATTTTCTCCGTAACGCAATACTTGTCCGTTATCAATGCTTACTTTGAAAATAGTTTCATCGGTATTGAAATAATTAAAAATCGCACTGTCATAATTGGAAGAAACATGGAATGCTTTTGAAGCCATCACTTTTCTTTGTTCCAATGTGGTTGCGCCGTTTTGTGTCGAAATTAAATCCAACAAAAGGGCATATTCATTTACCGAAGCTACGATTACCGTGTCTTTGAAGTTTTTCGCAGCAGCGCGAATCAAAGAAATCCCGCCAATATCAATTTTTTCAATAATATCCGCTTCGCTTGCTCCGGAAGCTACTGTTTTTTCGAATGGGTATAAATCAACAATCACTAAGTCAATTTGAGGAATGTCAAATTCTTTCATTTGGGCTACATCCGAAGAATTGTCCTGACGGTTTAAGATACCGCCAAAAATCTTTGGGTGTAATGTTTTTACTCTTCCGCCAAGAATTTCCGGGAACGAAGTGATTTCTTCCACGGGAACTACCGGAATTCCTAATTTATTAATGAATTCTTCAGTTCCGCCCGTTGAATATAGGGTTACGTTTTGTTCGTGTAGTTGGCGAACAATTGGCTCTAAACCGTCTTTTGAAAAGACTGAAATCAAGGCTGATTGGATTGTTTTTGGTGTGCTCATGTTGTGTATGTTGCGTGTGTCTGAGGACAGATAGTTTTAAGGGGACAAAAGTAGTTTTTTTAATGCCAAAATTCAAGCAAGAATTGTAACAATATTTTGTTTTTTGACACAAATAGGTCTGTATACAAAACAATAGTGATTTTCATTATTTTTAATGAAATTTACCACGACCAAAATCAGCCATAAATGTTACTCTACTTAAGACTGCTTAAAGAAAGTTTTGCCTTTGCCATGAACGCTTTGCGCAACAATAAATTGCGAACCATGCTTTCGTTGTTGGGTGTAACTATTGGTATATTTTCGATCATTGCGGTTTTGGCGGCAGTTGATTCTTTGGACCGAAAAATAAAAGCAGATTTAAGTTCGTTAGATAAAAACACCATTTATTTGACAAGCAGATCATTTGGCCCAAGTGATATTCCAAGATGGAAGCGAGACCAATTTCCGAAAGTAAATTATGAAGAATACCAATATTTAAAGAATTCCTTGAATGGCGTTGAGGATGTATGTTTCCAATATTTCACTTTAAATCAAACCTTGAAATTTGAAGCCAATACTGTTGAAAGTGTCAATATGGTTCCGGTAACGGCTGAGTTTACGGATATTCAACGTATGGAATTTTTAACCGGACGTTTTTTTAATGAGTCTGAATCCAATTCAGGGAAACAAGTGGTGGTTTTAGGTCATGATATTGCAGAGTCGCTTTTTGGTGATATTGCTCCAATCGGAAAATCGATTCGTATGTATGGTCAACAATTTACCGTTATTGGCGTTACCAAAAAGAAGGGTGAATCGATGATGGGTTTAGGCGGAAGTGATGATGTTTCGGCTTTTTTACCCTCTAATTTTTTGAGAAGAATTTATGGCGATAACAACCCGAGAGTTTCTGCATTAATTATAATCAAACCCGAAAAAGGAATCGATATAGACGCACTTAAAGGAGAAATTACTCAAAAACTAAGAACTTTCAGAGGCGTAAAACAAGGCGATATCGATAACTTTTTTATCAGTGTACTTTCCGGCTTTACCGATTTGATAGATGGTGCCATCGGTCAAGTGAGGATTGGTGGAATTCTAATCAGTATTTTATCGTTTTTGGTGGGTGGATTTGGAATTGCCAACATCATGTTTGTTTCAGTAAAAGAAAGAACAAGTCTTATTGGAATTCAAAAATCGTTGGGTGCCAAAAATAAATTTATCCTTTTGCAATTCTTATTCGAAGCGATAATTCTTTGTTTAATTGGCGGAATTATAGGTTTATTTATCGTTTGGCTTTTGGCCATGTTGATGACCAATGTATTAGAGTTTGAATTTGTTTTAAGCATGGGCAATATTGTAATCGGCACCGGATTATCTGCCGTAGTTGGATTGATTTCCGGAATTTTACCTGCTATTTCGGCTTCCAAATTAGATCCTGTGGAAGCGATTCGTAGTGGACAGTAGATGAGTGTTCAGTCGCAGTTTTCGGGTTTATATATTTAAAAGCATAAAAAAAAGGCACAAAATCTAAACTTTGTGCCTTTTTATATTTTAATTAAGTTAAAACTATCGGATGTCCTGATTCAAAATCAAATCGATATACAAGTTAATTTTGTCTTTCAGTTCTTTTCTTGGTGCAATAAAATCAAGGAAACCATGGTCTAAAACGAATTCAGCCGTTTGGAAACCTTCCGGCAAATCTTTACCTGTAGTATCACGTACAACTCTTGGTCCGGCGAATCCAATCAAAGCGCCTGGTTCAGAGATGTTAATGTCTCCTAGCATTGCGTATGAAGCTGTAGTTCCTCCGGTTGTTGGATCGGTACACAATGAAATGTAAGGAATTTTTGCTTCGGCCAATTGCGCTAATTTAGCAGAAGTTTTAGCCAACTGCATTAATGAATAAGCGGCTTCCATCATACGAGCACCACCCGATTTAGAAATCATCACAAACGGAATATTGTTTTTGATGGAATGATCGATACCACGAGCAATTTTTTCACCCACAACAGCACCCATTGAACCACCTATAAAGGCAAAGTCCATACAACAAACTACCAAGTCTTTTCCTTTTGATTTTCCAACGCCTGTTCGAACTGCATCTTTCAATCCTGTTTTGTCGATGGCGTCTCTTAAACGGTCAGAATATTTTTTAGTATCTACAAAATTTAATGGATCTTTTGAAGTCATTTTGGCGTCTAATTCTTTGAATTCATTGTTGTCAAACAAGATTTCGAAGTATTCTTTACTACCGATTCTCACGTGAAAATCATCTTCCGGACTTACCCAAAGATTTCTCGCCAATTCATCTTGGTCGATAATTTTTCCGGTCGGCGATTTGTACCAAAGTCCTTTAGGAACATCTTTTTTGTCTTCGGTTGCGGTGGTAATTCCTTTTTCTGTTCTTTTAAACCAAGCCATAGTTAAGTTTATTTGTTTATGATTGCTGTTTGTTGTGGGTTTAATTAAACTTAAACGATAAACTACAAACGAACAAACTTAATTATATTATTATAGTGTATTAACGTTATTCAAGTCGGCAAATGCTTGCTCTAATCTCGTGTTGAAAGTTATTTCACCTTCACGAATCCATTTTCTTGGATCATAGTGTTTTTTGTTTGGCGAATCTGAGCCTTCCGGACTTCCAATTTGTGTTCTTAAATAATCAATTTTAGAAACCATATAATCTCTGATGCCTTCGGTGAAAGCAAATTGTAAGTCGGTATCAATATTCATTTTGATAACGCCATAAGAAATCGCTTCTCTGATTTCTTCCAAAGTCGAGCCTGAACCACCATGGAAAACAAAATCTACTGGATTTGGTCCTGTGTTGAATTTATTTTGAACATAATCTTGAGAGTTTTTCAAGATTTTAGGGGTCAATTTTACGTTACCTGGTTTGTAAACACCGTGTACGTTCCCAAAAGCTGCAGCGATAGTGAATTTTGGAGAAATCTTCATCAACTCTTCGTAAGCATAAGCTACTTCTTCCGGTTGGGTATATAATTTTGAGCTGTCTACATCAGAATTGTCAACACCATCTTCTTCACCGCCCGTGATTCCTAATTCGATTTCTAAGGTCATGCCCATCTTGCTCATGCGAGCTAAGTAATTTTTACAAATTTCAATGTTTTCTTCGATTGGCTCTTCAGATAAATCAATCATGTGTGAAGAGAATAGGGGTTTTCCTGTTTCAGCGAAATGTTTTTCAGAAGCATCCAACAAACCGTCAATCCAAGGCAATAATTTTTTAGCACAATGGTCGGTATGAAGAATTACGGTCGCACCATAAGCTTCCGCTAAAGTGTGAATGTGCTTCGCTCCGGCAATTCCACCTGCAATGGCTGATTTTTCACCTGCATTGGTCAACCCTTTTCCTGCATTGAACTGTGCTCCACCGTTGGAGAATTGAATAATCACGGGTGCATTTAATTTAGCCGCCGTTTCCAGAACACCGTTGATAGTGCTCGAACCGATTACATTCACCGCAGGAAGTGCAAATCCTTTTTCTTTAGCATAATTAAAAATTGCTTGTACGTCATCTCCGGTAGCAACTCCTGGTTTGATATTGTGAGCCATTGTTTTGTGTCGTTTTTAAGTTAAGGTTACAAAAATAATAATTTCTAATTTTAGAAAGGATAATTTATTCCAATATTTAAAACTGATTTGTTAAAGCGCATTTCTCTGAACCATTTCTCGTTTTCTTCCAATGCCGGATTGTAGGTTTTAAATCCTAAATCCAATCGCACGATAAAAAAACTAAGGTCATATCGGAATCCAAATCCGGTGCCTACAGCTATATTTTCCAGTGAATTTAAACCGCTAAAAATTGAAGGTTCATCGGTGGTGTTGTCTAATACGTTCCAAATGTTTCCTGCATCTGTAAATAAAGCACCGTTGAGTTGTTGAAAAATGTTAAATCTAAACTCGGCACTAAGCGTCAGTTTCATATTTGCTTCGTTAAAATCTAAAAAACTACCACTTCCTCCAGGGCCTAAACTATAGGATTGCCATGCTCTGATGTCATTTGTACCACCGGCAAAATAACTTCGAGAAAACGGAACGTCATCCGAATTGCCATAAGGAATAGCGATACCGCCAAAAGCTTTGACTGCCAAAACTTTTTTCCGACTTAAATCCCAATGTTTAATGTATTCGAATTCGGTTTTGATGTATTGTGAAAATTCTACATCCAAAAAGGTATTGGCGCCATTTTGATTTTTTAATTGTTCGGAAGCTTTTGCAATTATTGCCAATAATCCGCCGGCAGATTCTACTTTGGCTTTGATGGCATAAAAGTTATTGTCAAATAAATCTTTTTTGGAGGTTTTGGTAAATGTAACATTGGAAGCAAAAATCAAGTTGTTCTCAATCAGTCGGGCTCTTCTTTCTATGATGCTTAAAAGTGATTTAGCATCGGTTATTGAGACTGCTACATCTTGATTGGCAACATCATTAACAAATCCGAGTACACCGTCTTCAATAATCAAATTACCATCGACATTAAAATAGTCTGAATTTACAGTAGGATAACTTTGTGCAATTTCATTGATAGTATTGTAGGATGATTTGTAAATATTAAAGTAATTTGAAGGATTCAGGTTTTTAACAAACTGAATATTGATTAAGTCCACTTTAAAATTTATGTTTCTTTTCGGTGTCCAATTGTAAGAAAGCGAACTTGTAAAGTTTTGTTTGTCTAGACCAATGTTAGTTTGTTTAGAATAACCTACACTCAAAGTAGTGTAAGGAATCATGGTTTTTGGAATGATTTTATCGGTTTTGAACGGAAAAAAGATACGCGGGAAATTCAACTTGGCATCAACCCCAATTTCTGAAATGTTAAAGAAAGTATTGTTTGGATTGGCCAAATCTTTTGAAGAACCAATATTTCCTCTAAAGCCTAATTCAAAGGTTTCTGCGCCATTAAACACGTTTCGAATGCCCAAGAATGTATTTCCGGTGATTCCAAAATCCTGAATATTGGAATGGGTAAAATCCGTTGAAAATCCGAAAGTGTATTTTTTTCTTGGCGTCAAATAAACATTGGCAATCAAGCTGTTCTTTTGTGTTTTGTCTTCCACATATTGAATCAATGGATAATTAAAAACTTTTAGATTACTCAAATATCTTGAAGTAACCGAAGTTCTGAAATCCGAAAAATAATTGTCTTTGGTCACAAAAATCCCATCGGTAATGGCTTTTGGACGGTATTTTAATTTGTCGGTACTGTATAATGTAAAGTCATTGTAAGTCACACTGTCTTTAATAGTCGCATTGGGATTGGTCGGACTGTGATCCGTAAAAATATTTACTTTACTGATTTTGTATAATTCAAAAGGTTTTGTTTGAGTGCTGTCTTCGCTTCGTATAATTTCATTTTCGATGACCAAGTTTACCGTTGGTCTGTGCTTTTTATTGATGGTGTCGATGTCAAAGCTGACATAATTTTGTTGGAACCGAAAAGCACCGTTGTTCCTGAAATCTTCGGTGATGCGCTTTTTTTCATCTATAAAATTACTGGTTTCATAGCGTTGACCGGTTTTTATCAGTGAGCTTTTTTTTCTCAGTTGATAAATAGAATCCAAAGGTACACTGGCAATGTAAGTGTTAAGACTGTCAATGATGTAGGGTTTTCCGGTAGTGATGTCATATCGGAGCTTGACTTTTTTCTTGTCAATGCTGTCTATTTTATATTTAGTGGTTACATCAAAATAACCACGGTTGTAATAGTATGATTTCAAACGGCGTAATGATTTCTTGGTGCTGGCAGTATCAAGCATAATAGGTGCTTCACCTGTTTTTCTCAAGAAATTATCAAAACCGGAATAGAGGAATGATTCGCCCAATCGCTTGACTTGTTTTTTAGAAAGCCAACTGGCTTTTCGGTAATATCGTTTGGGGTTTTTAATCATTTTTGCTTTGAACAAAGAGTCTGATTTTGGCTTGGCCAAATTATAAAGGTTCAGTCTCAGACGATAGCCCAAAATGGCACTGTTCTGTTTTTGGTACAACTGATTGGTGACTTCTTCTCCGTTGTCTTTTTTGTCATCAACATAAATATCATTTTTGGTAAGCAGTCTTCTCTCATTGGGAACTCTTTTTGTCGAGTTACAACTAAAGATAATTAGTGCAGTTAGGATAAATAGTGATATTTTTGTGATACTCTTTTTCAAGTGTTGCGAAATATTTAATTCAAAAATACAGTATTTTATGGTTAGTAAAAACCAAATAAAATTAATTACCAGTCTTCAACATAAAAAATACCGAAACGAGCATCAATTGTTTATAGCCGAAGGTGTAAAAGTAATACAGGAATTGTTACAATCAAATTTTGTGCTGGAACATTTATTTGTTACAGAAAGTATTTTTGAAACCATCAATCCGGATCAAAAAACATTGGTTAAAGAAGCCGACATGAAAAGAATTTCCGCCTTGGTTTCTCCGAGTTCGTGTTTGGCCATTTTCAAAATTCCAAAAACCAAAACCATAGAAGACAAAGGTCTGATTGTTGCCCTCGACGATATTCGCGATCCGGGGAATTTGGGAACCATCATAAGGCTTTGCGATTGGTTTGGGGTAAAGCAATTGGTTTGCTCCTATGAAACGGTTGACGTGTATAATTCAAAAGTAATTCAGGCTACAATGGGTTCTATAACGAGGGTGAATGTAATATATGCTGATTTACAAGATTTTATTGCCCAAACGACACTTCCGGTTTTCGGAACTTTTATGGATGGGAAAAACATTTATAAAGAAGTCTTGCCAACAGATGGTGTTTTGATTTTTGGCAACGAAGCCAATGGGATTTCACCATCTATAGAAAAAAGTATTAAAAACAGAATTGCGATTCCTAGATTTGGCGATATTCAACAAACCGAAAGTTTGAATGTAGCGACAGCTACTGCAATATGTTTAAGTGAGTTTAGAAGAAATTCCTAGTGGAATGTAAAGTTGATTAAAACCGCACGGGTTTTCAACGATTCAATGTTGCCTGTCCAAGGACTATTTGGGTCATCATCGCGTATTAACTCGTCATTAAATCCGAAAACACCTCTGATGGAAGGTGAAAATTTAAAGTATTCAAAATACAAATCAATGCCGAAACCAAGAGTATAATTTTGCGTCCAAGGTTTTACCCTGAATTTTTGTTCCGAGTTGTCGTCTTTTGATTTAGAATTACTCGATAAGTTAAGAGTAGTACCTACACCACCTAATAAATAAGGTCTCACATTTCCGGTGCGTAGCGAAGAAAATTTAAGGATTAACGGAAAGTCAATATAAGTCGCTTTTACTTCTCTCAAAGCATCGCGTTCATTGGTAAATCCGGGATAGGTTAACGTTCTGCTGGCATAATACAATCCGGGTTCAAAACGCAATTCTATATATTCCTGTAATCTTAAAACACCAACCAACCCTACATTAAAACCGCTATTTCCTTTTACATTAATGTCTTGTCCGGGCACTTTGTAATCGGTTTTGAAATCGAAAGAACTAAAGCCTAAAAAATAACCCCAATAGACTCTTTGTTTGTCAAAGTTTTCCAAATTGACAATAGGATCTTTCGAAAAGATACTTGTCCCAAATTGCGCTTGAGCACTAAGGGTAAAGAATATAAAAAGAAGAATTATTTTTTTCATGCTAAGGCTGAAAATACATTTTTATTTTTTTGTGGCGGTGTAAATGGTGGCTACTCCAAAAGTTTGCGGCATGGCTTTACATTCTATAAACGAAACTTTTCGCAAAATATTGTTTAAAGCTTCGCCAAAAGGAAAATTAGCCGCTGATTCTGACAGATAACCATAAGCGCTATTGTCTTTAGAAAATAGTTTTCCGATTAGCGGCAGAATGAATTTGGTGTAAAAACCATAACCTTGCTTGAAAGGAAATTTCGTAGGAACCGAAGTCTCTAAAATCACAAAAATACCATTGGGTTTTAATACACGATAGATTTCAGCCAAACCTTTTTCCAAAGTTTCAAAGTTTCTGATTCCGAAAGAAACCGTAATGGCGTCAAAATAATTATCAGGGTAAGGGATATTTTCACTATCGCCAACGACCATTTCTATTTTATCTGCTAAGTTTTTATCAAGAATTTTTTTCTTGCCTACTTCGAGCATTCCAACCGATAAATCCAAACCAATGATTTTTTTAGCAGCAATGGATTCGGCCATCATAATCGCTAAATCTCCGGTTCCGGTGGCAATGTCAAGTGCATTTTCGGGATTTTTTGCTTTAACCAATTCGATTACTTTCTTTCTCCATTTGACATCAATCCCCATCGAAATGACTCTGTTCAAACCGTCATATTCTCCCGAAATGGTATCAAACATTTGGGTGACTTGTTCTTTTTTGCCTAAAGTGGATTCTTTATAAGGTGTAATTTGCTTTGACATGCTCGAATTTTCGACAAATATAAGCCAATATTTTAATTGCGATAAGGCTTATGATTTTCTTTAAGAATTGTGGAGCGAATTATTATTTTCGCACAAAGGTTTGAAAAGTAAAATCGAATTCGTGTCGTTCGTCTTTGGGATGGAATTCTTCAAAAACCAATTCCCATTGGTTCAAATCAATCTTTGGAAAATAAGTATCGGCATCAAAAGAATGATGCACACGAGTGATATCAACTTTATCAGCGATGGCGATTGATTGTTGGTAGATTTGGCCTCCGCCAATGACAAAAATGTCTTCGTCTTTGGGACAAATTTCAATAGCTTTTTCTAAGGAATCAACCACAATACAACCTTCAGGTTGATAGTTTTTTTGACGTGAAATAATTACGTGCGTTCTATTGGGTAATGGTTTCGGGAAACTTTCAAAAGTTTTTCTTCCCATTACAATGTAGTGACCTGAAGTCAAGGTTTTGAATCTTTTAAAATCATCGGGCAAATGCCAAAGCAGTTGGTTGTCTTTGCCCAGCGCATTGTTTTCCGCCACAGCGGCTATAAGTGTTATCATTATTTTGTATGATTTGAATTTTCCAAGTCGTTTTTGAGTTGCTCAATTTTTTTGGTTTGTTTGAGCATTAACTTGTCTATTTGGGCTCTTTCCCAGTTTTTATTCATAAAACTATCGGTGATTAATACTTTGATAACATGAAAAATGAAAAGACTGCACCAAACTGCCACTATCCATATCCACCAATTGGTTTCGTCATGAAAGTTCAACAAATGATTTGCGGTAAATAAAAACACACTACCAATACAAAGCACAATAAAATGTTGGAACAGCCGCTTTTTTTGGTTGATTCTGTTCCTGGCGTATTCGTATAATTCGTGTTGGTTGTTCTCCATAAGGCGAAATTTGTGCTTTAAAGGTAGAATTTATTTTTAAAATGTTAAAATATCATTTTGAGATAATGTATTACGAAACCGATTTCTTAATCACAGATGTAAAATTTTAGTGCTTTTAAATTGTAAATCTTCTTTTTATTTGGCTATGTTTTTAGCAATGTCATAAAAATAATTAAGCGTGTAAAAGATATAAAAAAATCACTTTACTTTGCCTCAGTAATCTATAAATGAATTAGTTATGGCTATCAAGAAACAAGTTATAAAAACAAAACCGGTTGTTAAAGTTACCTTTTCAATCGAAGCAAAAGAAGCAAATACTGTAGCAGTAATAGGAGATTTCAACAATTGGAACCCGGCTGAAGGTGAATTATCAAAATTGAAAAACGGAACCTTCAAAGCAACTTTTGATTTACCAAAAGACAACTCTTTCGAGTTTAAATATTTAGTGGATGGTTCTTATGTAAACGATCCTGAGGCAGACAGTTATGCGTATAACGAATTTGCCGGAGCAGAAAATAGTGTGTTAGCACTATAGGTTTTAGTTTTGGTTTGAAGAAAAAATCCGTCTCGATTTCGAGACGGATTTTTTGTTTTTATTAAATCGCCACAGCTCCTTTAATATGCGGATGCGGATCGTAATCCACTAAAGTGAAGTCTTCAAAAGTAAAATCGAAAATGTTTTTTACTTCCGGATTTAGAATCATTTTGGGTAATGGTCTTGGTTCGCGTGACAATTGCAATTCCACTTGTTCGAAATGGTTGTTGTAAATGTGGGCATCGCCAAAAGTATGGATGAATTCTCCAACCTGTAAATCGCAAACCTGCGCAATCATCATGGTAAATAAAGCATAAGACGCAATATTAAACGGAACGCCTAAGAAAATATCAGCACTTCTTTGGTACAGCTGACAAGACAATTTGCCATCAGCAACATAGAATTGGAAGAATGCGTGACATGGCGGTAAAGCCGCTTTGCCATTGGCCACATTTTCCGTAAAAGATTTTGATATGTCCGGCAATACGGAAGGATTCCAAGCGGAAACTAGCATGCGTCGGCTGTTTGGATTGCTCTTTAAAGTCTCAATTAATTCAGTAATTTGGTCGATTTCTTCACTGTTCCAATTGCGCCATTGGTGACCGTAAACCGGACCCAAATCGCCATTTTCATCCGCCCATTCATCCCAAATTTTTACGCCGTTTTCTTTGAGGTAAGCAATATTAGTATCGCCTTTTAAGAACCAAAGCAATTCATAAACAATCGATTTTAAATGTAGTTTTTTGGTCGTTACCATGGGGAAACCTTCATTTAAATCAAAGCGCATTTGGTAGCCAAAAACACTTTTGGTTCCCGTTCCGGTTCTGTCTCCTTTTTGGCAACCGTTTTCCAAAACGTGTCGCACTAAATCATGGTATTGCTTCATTTTTATGTTGATTTGGTTATTTGGTTATTTGTTAATTCGAATAACCAAATTAACAAATAACCGAATTAACTTTAAGACTCACGTTTCGAAATCTCATCTCTTATCTTCGCTGCTTTTTCATAATCTTCATCCTGAACGGCTTTTTCCAAAGCTTCGTGTAATTCCGAAAGGCTCATGCTTACGTAGATATCGCCCGGTTTGCCTTCATTGTCCAATCCGAAAGTTTCCGGTGTGGATAATATGCCTTCGTCATCAGCATTTTGATTTTCGAGGTCTGTTGGATTGGTGTTGAGGTAAATTCCGGCTTTGTCTAAGATATTTTTATAGGTAAAAATTGGTGCGTTGAATCGGAGTGCTAAAGCAATAGCATCTGAAGTTCGGGCGTCAATAATTTCCTCTATTTTGTCACGTTCGCAAATAATACTCGAGTAAAAAACACCGTCAACTAATTTGTGGATGATAACTTGTTTAACAACGATATCGAATCGGTCAGCGAAACTTTTGAATAAATCGTGGGTTAAAGGTCGAGGCGGTTTGATTTCTTTTTCCAAGGCAATAGCGATGGATTGTGCTTCGAAAGCGCCGATGACAATAGGTAATTTTCTTTCGCCGTCTACTTCATTTAAAATCAGGGCGTAAGCGCCGTTTTGCGTTTGGCTATAAGAAATTCCTTTTATGGTTAGTTTTACTAAACTCATTATTTTTTATTATCAAGTCTTGAGTGTAAAGTACCCAGACTTTACGTTTACAATTACAAAAATGGCTTCCCGCATAGCCCTGACAGGAGTGTAAATCCTTTTGAAAAAAGATTGCAACGGATGGCAGGAAAATGGATTGCAAAGTAACAAAAACTTTTCGCTTCTAAAAATGGAAAGCACAAAAAAAGAGTCGTTAAAAAATAAAGTTTTCAACGACTCTTGGAATGAATTAATAACGGTTTATGCGTTTTGAGCTTTAAACTCTTTTAGTTTTTGTGTCAGGCGAGGTAAAATATCGAAGGCATCACCAACAATCCCGTAATCAGCTACTTTGAAGAATGGAGCTTCGGCATCGGTGTTGATCACTACTTTTACTTTAGAAGAGTTGATTCCGGCAATGTGTTGAATGGCTCCGGAAATTCCCACGGCTATGTATAAATTGGTCGCTACCGGTTTTCCGGTTTGGCCTACGTGTTCGCTGTGAGGTCTCCAACCTAAATCAGAAACAGGTTTCGAACATGCAGTTGCAGCACCAAGAACTGAAGCTAAATCTTCGATTAATCCCCAATTTTCCGGACCTTTTAAACCACGTCCGCCGGATACTACAACATCTGCATCGGCGATGGTTACTTTCCCTGAAGATTTTTCTACTGATTCTACTTTTACGTTGAAATCGGCGTCGTTTAAGTTGGGTGCGAAATCTTCTTCCGTGGAAGATGAGGCGCTTTCGAAAACACCATAAGAGTTTTTGGCTAAGCTTAAAACTTTTACTTCAGTAGAGATTTCAGTAATATTAAACGCTTTGTTAGAGAAAGCAGTTCTTTTGACTTGGAAAGGCGAGGTGCTCAAAGGCAATCCCACTACATTCGAAGCAAATCCGGCATCTAAACCAACGGCTACCAATGGCGCCATGTATAAACTGTCGGTTGTAGAAGAAAGCAAAATGACTTTCGCACCTTCTTTTTGAGCGGCTTGTTTTACGACGTCGGCGTAGGCTTTAGCATTGAAGTTGGCCAATTTATCATTGGTTACTTTTAGCACTTTATCTACACCGTATTTTGATAAATCGGAAACATTACCGGCGTTTACGGTTACCGCAGTTACGGTTGTTCCCAATGATTCGGCTACTTTTTTGGCATAAGAGGCCAATTCAAAAGCTACTTTTTTGAATTTTCCGTCGGCCGATTCTGCATATATTAATAATGACATGATTTTTTAGTTTTAAGTTGTATGTTCTGAGTTGTAGGTTGAAAACTGCTAACTGCGACTGAACACTGATTACTAGATTACTTTAGCTTCGTTGTGTAAGGCATTTACCAATCCGTCTAAATCATCCGCAGCAAATAATTTCACGGCTGATTTTGGGGCTGGTTTTTCAAATTTTACGGCTTTTGTATTTACATTGGCTCCAACAGGTTCTAATACCGTCAATACTTTAGTTCTTGCCGTCATAATTCCTCTCATGTTTGGAATGCGTAGGTCTTTTTCTTCTACTAATCCTTTTTGGCCGCCAATTACTAGAGGTAAACTCGCGGCAATGGTTTCTTTTCCACCGTCAATTTCACGAGCAGCTTTGGCTGAATTTCCGTCAATAGTCAATTCGGTACAAGAATTAACAAAGTTGTAATTCAATAATCCGGCTAACATACCCGGAACCATTCCACCGTTGTAGTCCAAAGATTCTTTTCCGCAGATTACTAAATCGTAACCGCCTGTTTTTACTACTTCGGCTAATTGTTTGGCCACAAAAAACCCGTCAGTAGGCTTAGCGTTTACACGAATCGCTTCGTTCGCGCCGATGGCTAATGCTTTTCTTAAAGTAGGTTCAGTATCAGCACCGCCAACATTGACTACTGTTACATTCGCGCCTTGTTGTTCTTGGAACCAAATGGCTCTGGTTAATCCGAACTCGTCATTGGGGTTGATTACGAATTGCACACCATTGGTATCAAATTCAGAATCACCGTTAACGAAATTGATTTTTGAAGTAGTATCAGGCACATGACTGATGCAAACTAATATTTTCATTGTTGTGTTTATTAAGTGAATTTTCAGAGCGTAAAAGTATAAAATATATTTCTAATTTTTATATGCATGCATAATATTTTTTCAAATTTCAATCGATTTCGTAACCCATGAAAAAGGAACCTGTCTTGAAGACTTGTTAATAGGCTATTAATTAAGGGCAAGAAATGTTTTTTAATCATTTTAAATTTTTATTTTTGCCTTTCAAAATTATTGACCGTAACAGAATCATATATGAGAACGATACAATTTAGAGAAGCGATTGCCGAAGCGATGAGTGAAGAAATGCGTCGCGACGAATCAGTCTATTTAATGGGTGAAGAAGTAGCCGAATACAACGGTGCTTACAAAGCTTCTAAAGGAATGTTAGACGAATTCGGGCCAAAAAGAGTAATTGATACACCAATTGCAGAGCTAGGTTTTGCCGGAATTGCAGTAGGTTCAGCGATGAACGGTTGTCGTCCGATTGTAGAATACATGACTTTTAACTTCTCTTTAGTTGGTATTGACCAAATCATCAATAACGCAGCTAAAATGCGTCAAATGTCGGCCGGACAATTTCCAATGCCGATGGTTTTCCGTGGTCCAACGGCTTCTGCCGGACAATTAGGAGCAACCCACTCACAAGCTTTCGAAAACTGGTTTGCCAACACTCCGGGATTAAAAGTGGTTGTTCCGTCTACTGTTTATGATGCCAAAGGTTTGTTGAAAGCTGCCATTCGCGATAATGATCCTGTGATTTTCATGGAATCAGAGCAAATGTATGGCGACAAAGGCGAAGTGCCGGAAGAAGAATACACGATTCCGTTAGGCGTTGCCGATATTAAAAGAGAAGGAACAGATGTAACGATTGTTTCTTTTGGAAAAATCATCAAAGAAGCTTTTATTGCAGCAGACGAATTAGCAAAAGAAGGTATTTCTTGTGAAATTATCGACTTAAGAACGGTTCGCCCAATGGATTACGATGCGATTATCAATTCGGTTAAAAAAACAAACAGATTGGTAGTGTTGGAAGAAGCTTGGCCGTTTGCCAGTGTAGCTTCTGAAATTACTTATATGGTTCAGGAAAGAGCATTCGATTATTTAGATGCGCCAATCCAAAGAATCACTACTGCTGATACACCTGCGCCTTATTCACCAACTTTACTAAAAGAATGGTTGCCAAATGCGGAAGATGTTGTTAAAGCTGTCAAAAAAGTGACTTATAAATAGATTGTTAGATCGTTAGATGTTTAGATTGTTAGAAAATTCAATCCAAAAATCTAATAATCCAGAAATCTAATAATCTAAATACTTATATTTGAAACTTCATCCTACTAAATAAGATGGAGTTTTTTTTTGCCCATGAAAAAGATATTTGCACTATTTATTTTTCTTTTAACTTACAGTCTTTCGGCCCAAACGAAAGTGAGCGGAATTGTTGTCGATAATTCCAATGAACCTATTCCGTATGCGAATATTGTTTTTAAAGGCTCACAAGTTGGGGTAGTTTCCAATGAAGACGGAAGATTTTACATTGAATCTCCTGAGAATTATTCGGCCTTGATTGTTTCCTTTGTTGGATTTCCTGACAAAGAAGTCAAGTTGCCGAAATTGGTTAATTACGATTTTAAAATAGTGATGACAGAAGGCAATGCTTTGAAAGAAATCAAAATATTTGCCGGTAAAACGTCTAAGAAAAACAATCCCGCGCTCGATATTTTGAGAAAAATTTGGGAACGCCGAAGAAAGAACGGACTAAAAATGTTCAAGCAATACCAATACGAAAAGTATGAAAAAGTAGAGTTCGACATGAACACCATCGACAGCGCTTTTATGAAAAGTAAAATTTTCAAAGGGATGGAGTTTGTCTTCAAAAATATCGATACTTCAAGTGTAACTGGGAAAACCTATTTGCCGATTTTCATCAACGAATCACTCTCTGATTTTTATGGCGATAATGAAGCGAAAAAATCCAAAGAAATCCTCAAAGCCAACAAAAATTCGGGCTTAGGAAACGGCGATGGCGTGAATATGTTTATCAAAGATTTATACAACGATTTTGATATTTATGATAACTATTTGAACTTCTTCGACAAGAGTTTTGTGAGTCCGTTATCGCGTACCGGAATTGATGTATACAATTATGTTCTGACCGATACCGCTTTCATCGACAACAAATGGTGCTATAATATCGTTTTTTATCCAAGACGTAAAAATGAGCTGACTTTCAAAGGCGATTTTTGGGTGAATGATTCCACTTTTGCCATCAAAACCATCAATATGGCGGTGACTAAAAGTGCCAATATCAACTGGGTAAAAGACATTTATATTGAACAAGAATTCGAAGTATTGAACGATTCAGTATTTCTTCCTACTCGAGATTACATGATGTCTGATTTCGCTTTGCGTAAAAAGGAAGAATCCAAAGGGGTTTACGGCAAAAGAACCACTTTGTACCGTAACTTCAAGTTTGACGAAAAGAAACCGGAGAAATTCTATAAAGAAGAAGTCAATTTTATAGACAATGAAGTGTACGCCAAAACCGATGAATATTGGGAAGAAAATCGTTTTGAAAAACTCAATAAAGATGAGCAGAAAATCTATGAAATGATTGACACGCTTAAAACGGTTAAGAAGTTCAAACGACTTTACAGCTTGGTGTCCATTTTAGGAAGTGGTTATATCGAAATTCCGAAATGGAAATTAGATTACGGACCGATTTTCTCCACAGTAGGTTTCAATGAAGTCGAAGGTTGGCGTTTGAGAGCCGGCGGAAGAACTTATTTCGGACCCAATGATACTTGGCGTTTGCAAGGTTACACCGCTTACGGATTTGAGGATAATAAATTCAAATATGGCGCATCAGGAAAATGGATGATTGACAAGAAAAACCGAATTATTCTTTCGGGTGGCAATAGGCGAGATGTAGAACAAATTGGGGCAAGTTTGACCACAACCAATGATGTTTTAGGGAGAAGTTACGCCTCATCGGGATTGTTTACAACCGGTGCCAATGGAAAACTGACAAACATTAATTTGACATCACTCGCGGGGGAAATTGAACCCGTGAAAAACTTAACGTTCCAACTCGGATTTACTTATCGAACGTTAGAATCGGCTTCGGATACTTTTAGTTTGAATTACTATACCGATGATACTTTTACTACCACAGCTAGTGAAGTAAAACAATCAGAGTTGAACTTACAGGTAGAATATACGCCTAAGCGAAAAACCATTGGTTACGGAGTGGAAAGACGAGAAGTTGACAGTCCGTACAGTCGTTTCTTTATCAACTACAGTCAAGGGTTTAAGGGATTAATCAGTAGTGATTTTGACTATCAAAAAATCCAATTTTATTACAAACAGCCGGTGGTCATCGGTCCTTTAGGTCGCTCTAATTTCACCATGGAATTAGGAAAAACCTTTGGTCAAATTCCGCTGGGCTTGATGAGTGTTGTTCCGGGGAACCAAACGTATTTTATCATTCAAAATACCTTCAGCAATTTGAATTTCTACGAATTTGTAGCCGATGAATATGCCACTTTACAATGGGAACACAATTTCA
The DNA here is from genome assembly GCF_046296355.1 of Flavobacterium sp. Taxonomy (GTDB): domain Bacteria; phylum Bacteroidota; class Bacteroidia; order Flavobacteriales; family Flavobacteriaceae; genus Flavobacterium. The sequence goes on along the minus strand of NZ_JBKBLM010000002.1, from coordinate 780 downwards.
ACGGAAAAATATTTGCCCGAATTCCGGGATTGCGAAAATTAAATTTGCGTGAAATTGTGGGAGTTAGAGGTGTTTACGGAACAATTTCCGATGAAAATCGAGCCATTAATGCATCGGGATTAGTTTACAAAGCTCCTGAAAAACCGTATTGGGAATACAGCGCCGGAATTGGAAACATCTTCAAAGTATTCCGTTTGGATTTTGCTTGGAGAGGCAACTACAGAAACTTACCTGATACGGATAATTTCACGATTAAAGGTTCGTTCGGATTCTATTTCTAAATGGAAGCCATTACTTATTTGGTCGAAAAAGATGAAGTTTTTCAAAAATTGCATCAGCAATACGGCAACCCTTATATTCCATCTCGACCGGAAGGTTTTCAAACCTTGTGCAAACTCATTTTAGAGCAACAGGTTTCTATCGAATCCGCTCGTGCTTGTTATGTCAAAATTGAAAATTCTTTAGGTGTTGTTACTCCGGATACGATAATTTCGGCTTCGGAAGAAACGCTTAGAAGTTGTGGCGTGAGTCGACAAAAAACCATTTATCTGAAAGCTTTAGCGGAAGCTATTTTAGACAAAACCTTAGTATTGGAAACGCTTTCTCAAAAACATCCGGACGAAGTCAGAAACGAATTAATCAAAATCAAAGGCATCGGTCATTGGACTATTGATGTCTATTTGATGTTCTCCTTGCAATCTCAAGATATACTTCCGATAGGTGATGTCGCTGTGGTCAATACCATTAAAGAGCTTTATGGTTGTGAAGAAAAAGAGAAGA
>NZ_JBKBLM010000001.1:4366-428759 GCF_046296355.1 Flavobacterium sp. | reverse complement strand
AGAGCAATTTCGAAAACCAGTTTGAAAGCTTTGAAATTGAAAACCAAATCGATTTTGGCAAGTGGATTAATGAAAATCACCAAATGAGAATAGGTACCAACATACTAAGCGCTCCTTTATTCCTGATTATCATCGCCTTCGTGATTTGGAGTTTATCCAATTTTGTCCTTGATTTCGACGGATTGTATGGTCAGGATGCCTATGAATATTTGCGATACACCAATGCTTTGCATGCGTTTCTGAGCAACGGTACAAATCCGGGAGATTACTTCTGGCCTTTGTATTATCCGGTTTTTGGGGCAATATTAGGTTTTGTATTGAAACCCGCTATTTCACTACAAGCAATCAGTATTTTTTCTTTCCTAATTACCGTAAAATACTTAATCAAAATCATCGGTTTACTTTACCCAAAAAGCAAAACGGCTTCGCTTTACATTTTGCTCTTCTTTTTCTTGTCGCCAATAGCTTTCAGGCTGAGCTTAGTGGTCATGTCTGATATGTTAACGGTTGCTTTTATCGTTTTGTGTTACTACAACTCGCTACTGTATTTAAAGAAGGAAACCGTTCTAAACTTGGTGCTTGCTTTACTCTTTGGCGTTAGCGCTGTAATGACACGATACGTTGCCTTTGTTGTATTGTTCCCTTTGGGAATTAGTGTTTTGTTTTTCATTATGAAAGCAAAAGAAAGACTGAAACATTTACCATTGTTATTGCTAATTGCACTTTTATTAATTCTTCCGCATTTAATAGTCAGAAATCAAAACTCAATCGCTTTTTTGGGTCATAATTGGCTGAAAGAATGGTCGGTTTTTAATTTTTTTCAAAGTGCTTTTAACGCGGATGATGGCTTGAGCCACTACTTTTTACCAAATATTCTCTACGCCTTTTCGGCCGCATTCGACCCGCGCTATTTTTTTGCCGGTGTGTTTTTAATCATCCCGTTTTTTAAAGTAAAAAACCGCGCTAAATTCCTTTGGCTGTTTGTTTCGGCTTTTATGCTTTACGGATTCTTTCTAGCCGGAATTCCCTATCAAAATAACCGGTATTTGTTTTTATCGTTTCCGATACTGTTGGTTGTCCTTTTCCCTTATTTCAATTGGATTCTGGAACTTATCAGAAATAAAAAACTGAAAAACAGTATGATTTCATTGGTGGTTATACTTCAAATGATCCTGTGTTTTTTGGCACTCAAACCAATGTTGGAAAGAAATTCCTTTGAAAGAAAAGTAGCTACCCAAATCCGTCCGTATCAAAACAACACGCTTTACAGTTTTGACATTGACATTGCATTGCAAGGAAGAGATTTGAAATTTAACTATCAAAATTTATGGACTAAAAAATACAATAAATTTGAAGAAAACGCATTGGTCCTATTCCATCCTAACAAATTTGAAAGCAAATGGAAAGGTCAAAACTTGATGCTAAATTGGGAATTTTTGAAAAGAAATTACAATCTCAAAATAATCAGTCATTTTCCTGACGGATGGAAGTTGTATAAAATCACTGCGAAATGAAAAATTGGCAACGACATATCGTATTCTTAACGCCGGGTTTCGCGCAAAGAGAAACTGACACTACCACTATTCCGGCGATTTCAATTTACATCAAAGCCCTAAAGATCAATAATCCTGAATTAAAAATTACCATAATTAGTTTTCATTATCCATTTGATTCTAAGCCTTATACATGGTTTGGTTGTGATGTGATTTCATTGAACGGTAAAAATAAACGAGTTAAAAAACCTTGGCTGTATCGCAATTCCTGGCAGTTGCTTTCTCGAGTTCACAAAAATTCCCCCATTCATTTAATTCATAGTTTTTGGCTTGGAGAATGCGCGTTCATTGGACAGTGGTTTTCAAAAAGAAACCACATTAAACACTTGACCACTTTAATGGGTCAAGATGTTTTGAAAGGAAACATTTTTGGAAAAATGCTGCCGTTACAAAAAATGATATTTATCAGTCTATCCGACCTACAACAAAAACTTTTTAAAGAAAACTATGCCATAGAATCTATAGTTATTCCATGGGGAATTAATCCAACCGATTTTAGTGAACCACGACCGAAGATTATTGATTTTATTAACGTTGGCTCACTAAATAAAATTAAAAACCAAGAAGAATTCATCAAAATTGTTTTTGAAATTAATCAAAAGCAACCGGTTAAAGCATTGATTATTGGCGAAGGTAAGGAGAGAAAACATCTTCAACAGAAAATTCAATTATTGAATTTAGAATCCGTTATTGAATTAAAAGGATTGTGTTCGTATCAAGAAACGCTTTCGTACATTTCCCAATCTAAAATTCTAATTCACACTAGTAACTACGAAAGTTTTGGGATAATTTTTGCCGAAGCATTACAATGTAAAACAAAGATTGTTTCAAAAAATGTAGGCGCGGCCTATGAAAACGAAAACTGGTTCATTGGAACTGACTCCCTTGAATTGATTAATGGTGCATTAAATTTTCTAAAACTGCCTTTTTTTGAATCCGATGGAAATCCATTCCTTATTGAAAAAACCTTAGAACAATATTTAAAAATATACTATGAATAGAGCTTTTCAAATAGTATATTTTCTGGCTCGAATGTTTTCCATTCCAGCTTTTAACGTACTGACTCTGACAGTGGGAATACACTTATTTGGAAAAGAAAATTGGGGCGAATACATTAGTGTTAGTATATGGGTTTTTTTGATTTCATTTTTAGCCAAATGGTCTGGACAAACTCATATTATTAGAGAGTTTAGTCAAAATCCTTCTCAAATTTTTACTATTTTTTATTCCAATTTTATAGAACGAAGCGTTTTTTTATCCTTGACTCTTTTGCTTTTTCTTTTTACCTCTTACAACGTGGCCATAGCTTCAACCTTATTGGTAATTCTTATTTATGTTTACAATAGTTTGGAGAATTTGTTGGTTTACTTTCAAAAATTTAAAACTCAAATTGTCATTGAAATTATAGGCTTTTTGTCACTTTTGGTCGGACTTCTCGCTATTCACTCTTATGATTTAGAAAGCGTAATTTATGTATTTGCTGTTTCTTTTTTATTCCGAATAATTATGGCTGCTTTTGCCATACAACTTCCAAAAACAAAACCAAATTTGAAGGTAAATTTCCAAAACTTATATAAAACTTTTCCGTTTTTTTTAATTGGATTTAGTGGTTGGTTGGCATCTAAAATCGATCTTTATATTGTAAGTTTTTATTTTTCGAAAGTTAAACTTGCCGAATACCAATTATTCATTACTTGTTTTTTAATGGTTCAATCACTATCTGGATTAGCTTTAATTCCGTTTTACAAACACTTATACCGTTTGCCTCAATATGTGATAGCAAAAATAAATCAAAACATCCGATTCCTTGCTTTGCCACTTGTTGGATTTGCATCTTTACTCATTTGGCTAGCCTTAGAAAATTATTATTCGATTGGATATCCTGTATTGTATTATATTTTAGCCGCATGTGCTAGTTTGGCCTCTTTTTATTATTCCGTTACCGCACTTCAATTGTATCGAACCAACAAAGAGAAAAAAATGGTTTTAATCGGTTTTTTAACAATTGGAATACAAAGTTTAGTTACATTAATTTTAATTCAATTACTAAATGTTTTGGGAGTTTTACTTTCCATCTTAATTGCACAATGGTTATATTTGTTTCTAATTAATCGCGAAATAAAAAAAATCTAATGACTGTATTCTGTCAAATAAATTATAAATGTCTTAACCATAAAACTAGGATTGTATCAATTTATGTGCTTTTAATGAAATCATTTCTCATTCGTATCAGACAACTATTTTTAAAAATGAAAATTTACTTTTCTTTGGTAATGGTGTGTCAAAAATTCAGCAAATCCTACTTGCCAAATTTGATTTTGAAGGATGCTACGCCCACGCCTGTAAATCGTCCCTAACAGATTAGCGCCAATGAAGCATTCTTTTAGATATAAGTTTAATAAATTGGGTTGTTTTACATATTCGTATCTAGCCTAAAATATCAAATTAACCTCTGATGATTTTAAAAATCTTAAAACATACTAATCAAAATGTTTTTCCCAAAAACTATTTTTTTCCACCCAAATGGATTGTTCTTGGCGTAAACAATGTCTGCAATTTGCATTGCAAAATGTGCGATGTTGGCACCAATTCCTTGGAAACTAATTTTGCGCAAAATCTTGTGGGCACGCATCCGCTGAATATGCCTATGGAATTGTTTCAAAAAATTATTAATCAAACAGCAATATATTATCCGACTGCGAAATTGGGCTATGCTTTTACTGAGCCGTTAGTTTATCCACATTTAGAAGCTTCTTTGCTTTATGCAAAAAATAAAAACATAAAAACGGCGATTACAACCAACGCTTTAACTTTAAAACAAAATGCCAAAAAACTGATCGATGGCAAATTAGGTCAATTATTCATCTCTTTGGATGGACCACAAGAAATACATAACCACATCCGTGGACATCAAAAATCTTTTCAAAAAGCCATTGAAGGCATTGAAGCTATTTTGGAATTAAATCCGAAGCAAGAAATTTCCATATTTTGTGTCATCACCGAATGGAATATCGGACATTTAAAAGAATTTGCAAATTTTTTTAAAAACTATCCGCTAAAAAGTATCGGTTTTATGCATACTAATTTTACGCCGCAATCCGTTGCAGATAATCACAATTTAATTTGGGGACATTCCTATACCGCAACTGCCTCTAATGTAGATGAAATTAATATTAAAAATTATAATTTAGAATTACTTTGGGACGAAATTCAGGAGATTAAAAATGATGACAATCCTTTCACTATTTCATTTTCTCCGGAGATGAGAACCAAAGAAAAGCTTTTTGAATTTTACCTTAATCCCGAGAAAATAATCGGGAAAATATGCAATGATGTTTTTTCTAACATTATGATTAAATCGGACGGAAGTGTTATACCATCCCATGGCAGATGTTATAATTTATGTATCGGTAATCTTAATGAAAACTCACTACAGGAAATTTGGAACAGTCAAGTATTAAAAAAATTTCGCTCCGACTTGGTGACTAACGGAGGTTTGTTGCCAGCATGTAGCAGATGTTGCAGCGCCTTTTAATTATGAAAACAAATAAAATTATCCTTTTCAACCCAAAAAGCGCCAACGGCAAACACCGAATTCCGAATTCGATATTGCAAATTGGTGCTTCCATTCATGGTCGATATGACTATGTTTTTGTAGATGGCAATTTGGAGCAAAACCCTTGGGAAACCATTGAAAACTATTTAAAAACAGGCGAATTCAAATACTTTGGCTCAACAGTAATGCCCGGTCCGCAATTGCGTCAGGCGATTCCGTTTACCAAAAAAATAAAAGAATTATTCCCGGAAACGACGACGATTTGGGGTGGTTATTTTGCGGCGAATCAGTACAAAGTTTCTTTAGAATCTGGTGTGGTTGATTATATCATTAATGGCCCGGGCGATGTGGCTTTTCCTGCATTGATTACGGCTTTGGAACAAAACAAAGCAGCAGATATTTTCCTTATCAAAAACTTAATTTATAAAGATGCCAAAGGCGAAATTATCAAAACCGCTGTCGAGGCTTTACTTGACCAAGATACGTTGCCGAAGTTTCCTTATGACTATTTGAATTCGTTTTATCCGGTGCAGAGTTATTTGGCCAAAACCTTTATGGGCAACAAAACCTTGTCCTATCACTCCAGTATGGGTTGTCCTTTTTCGTGTTCGTTTTGCGCCGTGGTTCCCATTTATAATGCCAAATGGAAAGGCATGTCGGCTAACAGAATTTACGAAGATGTCAAATATTTCAAAGACAAATACAATATTGACGCGGTAGAATTTCACGACAATAATTTTTTTACGTCGAAAAAACGAGTGCTCGAATTTTCGGAACTCATCATGCATGATAATATCAGTTTTTGGGGCGAAGGCCGAATCGATACGATTAATATGTATAGTGATGACGAGTTGAAATTAATGCGAAAAGCCGGCTGCAAAATGATTTTCCTCGGTGCAGAAACCGGAAACGATGCCGTGTTAAAGCAAATGAATAAAGGCGGAACGCAAACCGGACAAATGATCAAAGATTTTGTATTGCGCATGAAAAATGCCGATATAATTCCGGAATTGTCTTTTGTATTGGGGATGCCTGCCAAAACCGAGAAAGAAGTTTATGACCAAATTCTTTGGGACATTAATTTCATCAAAGAAATCAAAGTCATTAATCCGAATGCGGAGATTATCATTTATTTATTCAGTCCTGTGCCAACAGAAGGTTCTGATTTGTACCAACAAATTCTGGATGCCGGATTTTCGTTTCCGAAACAGTTGGAAGACTGGATATCGCCAAGTTGGGAGAATTTTGACTTGAGAAAAAATCCGTTAACGCCTTGGTTAAAACCTTATATGATTGATACGATTAAAAACTTTGAAACGGTTCTGAACGGTTATTATCCGACGGTTTCCGATTTTAGAATTCACGGGTTTAAGAAAACAATTTTACAATCTGTTTCGAGTTGGCGTTACAAAACCGGAATTTACCATTATCCTTATGAAATCAAGGCTTTACACAAGCTTTGGAAATATCGTCAACCTGAGATTGAAGGGTTTTATTCGGAATAGATGAGGAAGTTTCTCAAAAAAATATCGCATCCTTTTTTGAAGTTTGGTTTGAATTTTTACTATTCTAAACCAAGAAATTTCACTTACAATAACATCAAAATCAAAGTCCATTCTGATGTTTTTCCGCCAAAATTGACTTTTAGCACCAAAATACTGTTGGATTTTATCCAAGAATTAGAATTAGAAAACAAAACGTTTTTGGAATTGGGTTGCGGTAGCGGAATTATTTCGCTTTTAGCCACAAAAAAGGGAGCAAAAGCCACCGCTTCCGATATCAATCAAACAGCTTTAGATTATTTGGTTACCAATGCTGAAAAAAATCATTTAAAAGTAGAAGCCGTTTATTCTGATTTGTTCCAAAATATAGAAAATCATTCTTTCGATTACATCATTATCAATCCGCCGTATTATCCTAAAGCGGCAAAAAGCATTAAAGAACAAGCTTGGTTTTGCGGAGAAAATTTCGAGTATTTTGAAAAGTTATTCCATCAGTTGCCGAGCTATTTATCTTCAGAAACCAATTGCTTCATGATTCTTTCCCAAGACTGCGAGAGTGAAAAAATAAAAGCCATAGCGATAAAAAATGCCATGGCTTTTGAGCTTGTTTTAGAGGAAAAGAAGTTGGTTGAAACCAATTATATTTTTAAGATAGTCGTTTGGTAGAGTCTCTTTGTCGCAACTCTGTTTTAATAGTTGTGGTCGTAAAAGTGAATGTTTCTTCTTCGCTTTCCAGTTTATCGATTAACAATTGGGCCGCTACTTCTCCGATTTCCGGACCGTGTTGGCTTACCGTGGATAAACTTGGCGTCATTCTTCTGGACCAAACGCCATCGGCAAAACCTATAATCGATAAGTCTTGCGGGATTTTATAACCGTTTTGGATGCCGAGTTTCATGGCCGTAACCGAAGCATGTTCGTCGACCGCGAAAACGCCATCGGGTTTGTTTTTGATAAAAAAGCCTCCAATTTTAGAATTGAACTCTTCGTTGTTATTGGTCAGAATCACTAAATTCTCATCTACTTTTAATCCGTGGTTTTCCAAGGCTTTGTAGAATCCTTTGGCTCTTAATTTTCCAACACTCAAATTATCAATGGCTGAAAGCAAGGCAATCTTTTTACAACCGGTTTTGATTAAATGTTCCATCGCATAGACGGCCGACTCAAAATCGTCTACAATTACTTTGTCGCAATTTACCTCATCGGCAATTCGGTCGAACATTACGATTGGTGTTCCTTCATTTATAATAGACGTAAAATGACCAAACTTTTGTAGTTTTTGTGATTCTTCCGAGATGGAAAGGATAAATCCGTCGATGGTTCCATTACTCAACATTTCAAGTGCATTGATTTCTTTTTCCAAGGATTCATTCGAAATACACGTAATTACTTTATACCCTTTTTCATCAGCCACTTTTTCGATGCCGCTAAATACTTTGGCAAAGAACGAGTTCAAAATGTTCGGAATAATGACACCAATGGTTTTGGTTCTTCTGTTTTTAAGGTTGAGACCAATTACATTAGGCTTATAATTTTTCAATTTAGCATATTCCTGCACACGTTGTTTGGTTGGTTCGCTGATTTCCGGACTTCCGTTCAAGGCTTTTGAAACGGTGGAAACTGAAACTCCTAATTCCTTCGCAATTTGTTTTAAGGTGGCTTTCGATTTCATTTTTATCTTGGTTAAAGTGTAAAAATAGTAAAATTTATTCTGCCAACTCTAATACAAGAATGAAAGTTAGCCGAAAAACATCAAAATTTTCATCTCAATTTGCATTAAAAATTAGGCTGTTTTGCCATGCTAAGTCTATTCATTTAAAGGATTTTAAGCAAAATCGGGCAGTTTATAAAAAAATTTGAAAAATGGTATTTGCTTTTATAATAAATAATTGTACTTTTGCACTCCCTTTATTGGGAATGGAATGTTTAATTAAAAAAATATTATGGACGCATTAAGCTACAAGACACAATCTACAACCAAGGCCACTTCTGGAAAAGAGTGGATCATCGTAGATGCTGAAGGTCATAACTTAGGTCGTTTTGCTTCAAAAGTTGCGATGCTTTTAAGAGGTAAATACAAGCCGAGTTATACACCTCACGTCGACTGTGGAGATAACGTAATTGTTATCAACGCAGAGAAAATCAACCTAACAGGTAACAAACTTGACGACAAGACTTACATTCGTCACACAGGTTACCCAGGTGGACAAAGAACTTTGACTGCAAAAGTTTTGCAATCAAAAAACCCTGCTTTGCTAGTGGAGAAAGCAGTGAAAGGAATGTTACCTAAAAACAAATTAGGAGCAGAACTTTTCAGAAATTTAAATGTTGTTGTAGGAACTGAGCACAAACAAGGTGCACAAAAACCTAAAACAGTTAACCTAAACGATCTTAAATAATGGGAGTTATTCACAAAATCGGTAGAAGAAAATGTGCAGTAGCACGTGTTTATGTTTCAGAAGGAACAGGAAAAATCACCGTTAACAAAAGAGAATTCAACAACTACTTCCCAACTGCTACTTTACAGTACAAAGTATTACAGCCAATGTCTATGACAAACAACGCTGACAATTTTGACGTAAAAGTAAATGTATACGGTGGTGGTTCAACAGGTCAGGCAGAAGCTGTGAGAATGGCTATTGCAAGAGCAATGTGTGAAGTGGAAGCTGAAAACAGAGCTATCCTAAAACCAGAAGGATTACTAACAAGAGATCCAAGAATGGTAGAACGTAAAAAATTCGGTCAGAAAAAAGCGAGAAAGAGATTCCAATTCTCGAAACGTTAATATTCGGTATTTACCGCAATATATTTTCAGATTATTTTTTACAATTAAATTAGAATTTAAAACAAAGTTGTCGATATTCCTTGTAAAAAGGGAATTAGTTTAGCATCGAAATGCAGTCCAAAGTCTTAATCATTAAGCGAAAAAAGGTGACGCATTGCTAATCAAACGGAACGTAAACTATTACACAATGGCAAACAAAATTGACGTTAAAGAATTATTAGAAGCAGGTGTTCACTTCGGACACATGACTCGTAAGTGGGATCCAAACATGGCCCCTTACATCTATATGGAGCGTAATGGAATTCACATTATTAACCTATACAAAACCGCTGCCAAAATTGAAGAGGCTAATGAAGCCATGAAAAAAATCGCAGCATCTGGTAGAAAAATACTTTTCGTAGCTACCAAAAAACAAGCAAAAGATATCGTATCTGAAAAAGCATTGGCTTGTAACATGCCGTACATCACTGAAAGATGGCCTGGTGGTATGTTAACTAACTTCGTTACTATTCGTAAAGCCGTTAAAAAAATGGCTTCTATTGATAAAATGAAGAAAGATGGTACTTTCATGACTTTGTCTAAAAAAGAAAGACTACAAGTTGATCGTCTTCGTGCCAAATTAGAGAAGAACTTAGGTTCTATCGCTGATATGTCAAGATTACCTGCTGCTTTATTCGTAGTAGATATCAAAGCGGAACACATCGCAATCAAAGAAGCACAAAAATTAAACATTCCAGTTTTTGCAATGGTTGATACTAACTCTGATCCACGTGAAGTAGATTACGTTATCCCAGCCAATGATGATGCTTCAAAATCAATTGATAAAATTTTAACTTTAGTTACTGACGCTGTTAAAGACGGTTTAGCTAATAGAACTGCTGAAGGTTCTGACGCTGCTCCTGAAGTAGAAGCTGAAGAAACTGTAGAAGTAGTAGCTGCTCCGGTAGCAGAAGCTCCGGCTGTTGAAGCTGAAGTTGCTCCTGAAGTAGAAGCTACAGAAACTAAAACTGAAGAATAAAACAAATTTAAATTCCAAGAATAAAATTCCAAGTTCCAAAGAATTATCAATCTTGATAATTTAATAAAGTTGGAATTTGGGATTTTACAATTGGAATTTCTTTTTTTACAAAAAAATTAATTTAAATTAAAAAAATATTATGTCAACAATCACAATTACTGCTGCAGACGTAAATAAATTAAGACAAACTACAGGTGCCGGAATGATGGACTGTAAAAAAGCTTTAGTTGAAGCTGAAGGAGATTTCGATAAAGCTATACAAAACCTTAGAGAAAAAGGACAAAAAGTAGCTGCTAACCGTTCTGACCGTGAGTCTTCTGAAGGAGCTGCAGTTTCTTTTATCAATGCTGACAATACTAAAGGAGCGATCATCACTTTAAACTGCGAAACAGATTTCGTAGGTAAAAATGAAGCTTTCGTAACTTTAGCTAAAGAATTGGTTGAAAAAGCAATCAACTTCTCTTCTAAAGAAGCATTCTTAGCTTCAGATTTCAACGGAATTACTGTAGCTGAAAAATTAATCGAGCAAACTGGTGTTATCGGTGAAAAAATCGAAATCGGTGGTTTTGAAATCTTAGAAGGCGCTTTCGTTGGATCTTATGTTCACGTTAACAAAATTGCTGCCTTAACTGCTATTTCTGCACCAATTGCCAACGCTGACGTTTTAACCAAAGACATCTCTATGCAAGTGGCTTCAATGGGAGCTGATACATTATCTTATAAAGATTTTGATCCTGCCTTCGTAGCTTCTGAATTGGCTGCTCGTATTGCGGTAATCGAAAAAGAAAATGAAGAAGCAAAACGTTTAGGAAAAACTTTGAAAAATGTTCCTAAATATATTTCTTTCTCTCAATTAACTCCAGAAGTTTTAAAACAAGCGGAAGAAGATGCTAAAGCGGAATTAAAAGCGGAAGGTAAACCAGAACAAATTTGGGATAAAATTATTCCCGGAAAAGTACAACGTTTCATCTCTGACAACACTACTTTAGACCAAGAAAAAGCCTTATTAGATCAAAACTTCATCAAAGATGATAGTAAAAAAGTAGGCGATTATGTTAAAGGATTCAACGTTGAAATCACAGGTTTCAAAAGAGTTACTTTGGGATAATCTCATGAATTAAAAATTATTAATTCAACACACTAAAAACCTCGGTTCTTCATTGAATCGAGGTTTTTTCTTTTCTCAAAAAACTGTACATTTGAAATATTAGGTATGTAAATCAAAACTCATGTTCCAATCCAAAAAAGACACCGTTTATGTAGTCCTTGCAGGCATCTTCATAACCAATGCCATAGTCGCCGAACTCATAGGCGGAAAACTGATTGATGTGGGCACAGCGGTCATGAGCATCGGTATTTTACCGTGGCCTATCGTATTTGTCACCACCGATTTAATCAATGAATACTTTGGCGAAAAAGGAGTAAGAAGACTTTCTTTCATCACCGCCGGACTCATTGCTTATACTTTTTTCATTTTATATTTTGCCATGAAAATCCCGGCTACCGGAATTAGTTCGGTTTCTAGTGACCAATTTGACGCGGTTTTTGGACAAAGCCAATTGATTATTGTCGGCAGTATCATCGCCTTTTTGGCTTCTCAGTTGATTGATGTGACCATATTTCATTATGTCAAAAGACGAACCGGCAACAAAATGATTTGGCTCAGAAGTACGGGTTCAACGGTTATCTCACAATTCTTTGACAGTTTTATCGTCTTGGGAATTGCCTTTTGGTTACCGGGAATTATGGACACCAAAACTTATATCATCTCCGGATTGACGGGTTATACCGTTAAATTAATTATTGCGGTTGGGATGACGCCGTTTATTTATTTAGGACATTCATTAATTGAAAAATACATTGCCAAAGATGGAAAGTAAAACCCGCTGCGCTTGGTGTGAAAAAGATGATTTATACCGCGATTACCACGACAACGAATGGGGAAATCCCGTATATGACGACGATAAATTATTCGAGTTTTTAGTATTAGAAACTTTCCAAGCCGGATTGAGTTGGTACACGATTTTGAAAAAAAGAGATAATTTCAGAAATGCTTTCGACCAATTTGATTACAAAAAAGTAGCGCTATACAACGAAGACAAAGTATCAGAATTGATGCAAGACGCAGGCATCATTCGCAACGGCTTAAAAATAAAAGGAACAATTGCCAATGCCATTGCGTTTATGGAAATTCAGGAAGAATTCGGAAGCTTTTCTAAATACATCTGGAAATTTACCGGAGGAAAACCGATTGAAAACAACATCAAGAAAATGAGCGATATCAAATCCACTACACCACTTTCAGACGAAATCAGTAAAGATTTAAAAAAACGCGGATTTAAGTTTGTCGGCTCAACAGTAGTCTACGCACACATGCAAGCCACCGGAATGGTGAATGATCATGTGGAAGATTGTTGGAAGAGAAAATAGTGGTCAGTGTTCATTGTTCAGTCGACAGACTTCAAAACCTTAATAAAAGTCTCTCTCGAAATCTCAAACGCACCCAATTTCTCCAAATGGTCATTGTGTATTTGACAATCTAAGAGTTTGTAATTCTTATCTTTTAAGTATTGTACCAAAGTCACAAACGCAATTTTACTCGCATTTGGCACTTTAGAAAACATACTTTCGCCACAGAAAACGTGCCCTAAATCGACGCCATACAAACCGCCAACCAATTTGCCATTTTGCCAAACTTCTACCGATTGAGCGAAACCCATTTCGTGCAATTTAGTATACGATTCGACAATATCATCACTAATCCAAGTGCCGTCTTGGTCTTTGCGGTCTATTTGTTGGCAATTCCGAATCACTTCTTCAAAGTTTTGGTTGAAAGTAATGTCGAACTTCTTCTGGTTTAATAAATTACGTGTGCTCTTCGAAACCTTATACAATTGCGGCGCAACTACCATTCGCTCCGGCGGTGACCACCAAAGAATAGGCTCATCCGGATTAAACCATGGAAATATCCCATTCCGGTACGCCAACAACAATCGGTCAGTAGACAAATCGCCACCAACCGCCAAAATGCCTTCATACGAAGCTTCGTCGACTGGTGGAAAGTATAGGTCTTTAGTTAAAAAATGCATAAGAAAGTGTCAAATGTAAAAAGTCTTAAAGTCGAATGTCAAAATTGTAATAAAAATGACGTTTGACTTTAAGACTTTTGGCTTTAAGACGAATTTATTAAAAAGGTAAATCGTCGTGCTCTTCTTCGTTGAAGTTCGTAGCCGGTGCAAAAGCTTCTGCCGGTGGCATTGGCGCCATTCCCGGTGCAGCCGGAGCTTCAGCTTGTATTCTTTCCACTCTCCAACCTTGTATGTCGTTGAAATATTTGGTTTCTCCTTGCGGATTTATCCATTCTCTTCCTCTTAAGTTGATTGAAACTTTTACCGCTTCCCCTACATTATAGTTGTTCAATAAATCACATTTATCCTGCACAAAATTGATGCTGATAAACTGCGGATATTGCTCTTCTGTAGCCACAACTAATTCTCTTTTTCTAAAACTGGCACTCACTTGTTGCTCAGGATTAATCACTTTAATTTTTCCGGTAACTTCCATAATTATTGTTTTGCTAAAAGTACTTTCCAAGCCGAAAGCACTTCATTATTATTCAAATATTCTTTTGCTTTTTGGTGTATTTTTTGCTCGTCATCCGAACTCAAAACGCCCTTTACGGCAAAATTCTGTTTTACAAATATAGTAATTTCTTCTTCCGTTGGCAAGGCTTCTACATTTCCTAATTTACCCAAATCATTCCCATCAAAAATTGGACTTTTCTTGATAAAATCCGGAATAGAATCCACGCCTATTCCCAGTGTCACCAAGGGCTTCTCCACTTCAAACAAGCCTTGATTCGAACGCGAATACCAATTGCCTCCCAAACGCGAAACCAAATCAATTTTGCTTTGGTCAATCACACCTTTATCATCCAACACGTTTTCGTTGATGTGAATTTTAACCACTTCACAAATGATTAAATTCCCTGCGCCGCCTTGATTTCCTAAAGCGATAATTTCGTTGACTTTGCATTCCATTTGCACCGGACTTTCAGCCACACGAAACGGCTTCACCATATCCGAAGGCAACATTGTCAACCCGGATTTGATAAATTCATTTACACCATCGGCATATTCTGTACTCGACAATGAAGCTTGTTGCACGATATCATAATTCACTACATTAATCACAACTTCTTTAGTGGCTTCACAGTTTTCCAAAGTGTGTTTGGTAGTATTATTTCTAACACGACGCGCAGGCGAAAAAACCAGTATCGGCGGATTCGAACTAAACACGTTAAAAAAACTAAAAGGAGACAAATTAGGCTTGCCGTTTTTATCAATTGTGCTGGCAAAAGCAATCGGGCGTGGCGCTACCGCACTTTGCAAATAACCTTGCAATTGCGCCGGTGAAAGCGTATGAGGTTCAAAACTGAGCATATTTTTTCTTTTTCCCAAAAATACAATTTTAATTGATTTCAGGAGCGAATGGTTTGGGCATTCTTGGCATCCGTATTCCTGCTTTCTGTTACAATCAACTTTTGCAAAGTTGATTTCCTCGGCAATCAGGGCTAAACAGAAATCGTCTTGCACTTTTGGCGGTTTTGTCTATATTTATAAAAAATTTCAGCATGCAGTTTTCCGAAAAAAGAAACACCACCCGTTGGATTATCATTATGGCTTCCTTTGTCATCGTGGCTTTAATTCTTTGGAATACGTATTCTTTTTTCCAAATCTTTAAAAATGAGGAACGTTTGAAGATGGAACTTTGGGCGAAATCTCAGGAAACCTTAATCAACGCCAACGAATATACCGATGTTGATTTGCCCTTACAGATTATTCAAACCGCTACTATTCCTATTATTGTTACCGAAAAAGATTCTATCATCAACACCAAGAATATTGATGAAGATATTCTGAAAGACAAAACCAAACTAAAGAGTTTTTTACAAAAACTAAAAAATCAAAATGACCCTATTGTCATGAAAATCTCAGAAGGTCGAACACATAGTTTATATTATGGTGATTCCTCTTTATTGAATAAACTGAAATACTATCCGGTGGCTTTGTTGCTGATTATTTTTCTTTTTGGTGGCTTGGTGTACAACTTTTACCGCAGTACCAAAATGGCCACGCAAAACAAACTTTGGGCCGGAATGGCGAAGGAAACCGCACACCAAATAGGCACACCATTGTCTTCTTTAATCGGTTGGCTCGAAATCATGAAAGCCGATAATGTCGCCGAGACAACAATTGTTGAAATTGAAAAAGACATCACCCGATTGCAAACCATCACGGATAGATTTTCAAAAATCGGTTCCGAACCCATATTGGAAAAACGCAACATCATCGAAGAAACCGAACAGTCATTTGATTACTTGCGGTCAAGATTTTCCAAGCAAGTCGAATTCTCTTTCAAAGCGCCTAAAAAACCCATTATGGTTTCACTCAATCCGGCATTACACAGTTGGACAGTTGAAAACTTAGTCAAAAATGCCATCGATGCCATGAAAGGACGAGGCAAACTTTCGGTAGTCATTGAAAGCGATAATACTTATGTGAAAATCTTGGTTTCCGACACCGGAAAAGGCATTCCTAAAAACCAATTCAAACGTGTTTTCGAACCCGGTTTTACGACCAAAAGACGTGGCTGGGGTTTGGGCTTGTCTTTAACTAAAAGGATAGTAGAGGAATACCACAAAGGGAAAATAAAAGTGCTGCATTCAGAGATTGACAAAGGAACCACTATGCAAGTTTCCTTTAAAAAATGGCAAAAAATCACTTAACGCTGCTTTGACAACATCAATTTCCTGCCAATTTTGGTTTTGCTCAAATATTCATTGAGAAAAGCTTCTTGTTTGTTAACTTCAATCATGATTTGGCTGATATTTCTTTTCAAATCGGAAAGCATGGTGCTATTTTGACTTCCTACCGAACCCACTCGGTAAACATCATCACTGCATTTGTTGAATTTGTCTTTGATGGTCTTCATCATATTTCTCATTTCATCATCGGAAATCGCCGGTTTAAAACCTCGCTGTCTGTAAAACACAAAATCATTAAAATAACCGATAGCTTCGTTGTATTGGGCTACCACATCGTTCAATTTTTCAATGTTTTTGTTTTGGGTTAACGCAGTAAACTGATTCTTCAAATAAGTATGGTGTTGCACAATCAAATTGTTTTTAAAACCATTTTTTTCAACCCTCGCCGCCGCTTGAAAGGCTTTATCTGACTCGGATAATTTTTCGTATTTATCAAGTTCTGTTTGGTAATCGAAATTGGTTTTGGCTTTATTGACCGCTTCTTTACCATCATAAAACTCCTGATTGGTCCATGGTGAACTTGAAAATTGCCACAAATAATCAAACGGTATATGGGTGGTGATCATTTTTTTGGGTTCCACTTTGAAGTAACTGTTGTTCAGCTTTTTGTTGAATTTTTGTTTATCAACATATCCTGCACCCCAAGTTGGGTCAAACAAAAACCACTTGCCGTCTATTTTCGAAGCAACCCAAGCATGAGAAATGGGCGCAACCTGACCCAACTGTTTGGTATAACCCGAAATGAGATAAGTTTTGAGCGCTAATTTATTGGCGATATCTTTAAAAACTTCGGCATAGTGAATACAGACACCTTTTCGTGATTTTAAGGTTTTCTCTATTTTTTCCTCGGGAGAATCCAATTGGTTTGGCTCAAACATATTGGGCACATCATAACTGATGTTGGTCGTTGTCCAGTAAAAAACAGCCCTGATTTTTTCGCTTTCCGTTTTGAAATTGGCATCAATAAAACGTGCTATTCCGCTGCTAGTTGTGGTCAAACTATCCGGAATTTGAGTCATTTTCTTGTCCAACATGAAATACTCATTGGTAGCTTGCCCAAAGGAAAGCTGAGTACAAAAGAGCACAAAAAGAATTAAACTGTTTCTCATGATTATTCCCTATAAAAAACCCTGCCAAATTTTAAAACTCTGCAGGGATATGCTACTTTAAGTAAAATTTAATTACAAATTGATTTGGATGGCTTTCGCTAAATCTTCAAACTCTTCTTTGGTCAAAGACACTTTTCGTTGGAAACGCATGTCATCCATATCGTGAAGCGGAATCAAATGCACATGAACATGCGGCACTTCCAGACCAACTACAGCCACGCCAATACGCTTGCACGGAACCGTTTTTTCAACGGCTTGGGCCACTTTTCGAGCAAATTTCATTAAGCCTAAATAGTGTTCCTCTTCCATGTCGAAAATCTTGTTGATTTCCTGTTTCGGAATACAAAGTGTATGTCCTTTGGCATTAGGATTAACATCTAAAAACGCTAAATAGTTGTCGTCTTCGGCTATCTTGTAAGCAGGAATTTCTCCGTTGACTATTTTGGTAAATATGGAACTCATTTTAGTCTCGGGAGATTTCTAAAATTTCAAAATTTAATTTGCCGTTTGGCACACTAATTTCAGCTATTTCGCCTACTTTTTTTCCTAATAAACCTCTACCAATTGGAGAACTCACCGAGATTTTTCCGGTTTTTAAATCGGCTTCACTTTCGGCTACCAAAGTGTACTTCATCTCCATGCCATTCGCTTGGTTTTTGATTTTTACATTGGATAAAACCAAGGCTTTGGAAACGTCTAATTGTGATTCATCAATCAATCTGGCGTTAGAATATACTTCTTCCATTTTGGCAATTCTCATCTCCAACATTCCTTGTGCTTCCTTGGCTGCGTCATATTCTGCATTCTCTGATAAATCGCCTTTATCTCTGGCTTCCGCTATAGCTTGAGAAGCTTTTGGTCTTTCTATACTTTTAAGTTGTTCTAATTCGTCCTTCAATTTCTTTAATCCTTCTGCCGTGTAATACGATACTGTACTCATAATTTCATCATTTATATAAATAGAAAAAATCCCATCGCAACGGGATTTCTTTTTGCAAAGATATTATTTTTAAACTTATTTCAAATTTGTTTACGTTGTATAACGTATGTCAAAGTTAATTAAATTAAATTTGTTTCGCTATAGTAATTCAATAAATTTACATGAAAAAGATAATCATCCTATTATTCTTGATGCCTTTTATTTACAGTTGTGACAGTGGCACCATTAATAACCGCAATCCGAACATTCCGAATTATACAGTTTATTTGCAAATCAACATGAGTTTGCCGGGCTATAGCAATTTGCAGTTTCCGAGCAATCACATTGTTGATTATTCTCAAGGTGCCAGAGGCATCGTGGTTTTCAATAATGGCAGCGGATTTGTAGCTTTTGATTTGGCTTGTCCTAATCAGGCTTTCGCCTCTTGTACTACGCCAATGAGCATTAGCGGTATTGAAGCCACTTGCGATTGTGATGATACTGTTTACAATTTGTTTTCGGGTCAAAGTCCGGGCCAACAATATCCAATGAAACAATATCGTGTTGACATCAATGGTGGTACTTTAATAATTACCAACTAAATAAAAGCCGAACAAAATTGTTCGGCTTTTATTTTTAGAATTTCAAAGTCAATCCGGCTAAAAAATTTATCCCGGCTTGCGGATAAAATCCGGCACCTTCTAGCGTCGTAACACTTCCCGGATTGCTCCAATCGTCATCGTAAGTGTAGAAATAACCATTGGATTCATATTCCAAATCGAATAAATTGTTGACCAGGGCTGAAAAAATAATCGACTTTACTCCTTTGTTGATTCTCCATTCATAAGAGGCATTCAAATCATTGACAAAATAAGCCTCAAGTTTTGAATTTTCTGAAGCGATATTGCCCATGTATTGTTCCCCAACAAATTTTGACAACAGCGCAATTTGAAAGTCTTTTACAGGTAAAAAAGCGATACTGTTTCCGACAATCACATTGGGTGAAAAAGCGATATCAGTATTGCCTAAATTTTGCAAAACACCATCTCTTTGAAAGTTAAAATCACGATTTTTATTTTGGCTCAGCGTAATGTTTGGGCTCAAAATCAATTTGTCTGTCAGTGCAATCACTGATTCTATTTCTAAACCTACGCGATAACTTTTACCGCTATTGGTAAAAATGGGTGACCCAACATCGTTTAAAGCGCCTGTCAACACCAATTGATCCAGATAGTTCATGTAAAAGATATTGGCAGAAATTTTTACTTTTTTGGCATTATATTTCCAGCCCAATTCATAATCAAATAAACGCTCCGGTTTTACACTTCCGCTTTCATAATCATCACGTCTTGGTTCTTTATTGGCCACGCCAAAATAACCGTAAAACGAGTTTTTGTCATTTAAATCATAATTCAAACCTACTTTTGGATTGAAAAAACGAAACGTATCATTTACATCGCTAAATCGAAAACTAGTGGCTTCGTAAAAAACCATTCGGTACTGTAAATCGGCAAAAACATTGAGTTTGCCCATTTGCTGAGCCGCTTTGGCATAAAAATTCACATCATCTTTATTGCCTATATTGTTGTAATACCGATTTTCATTGGGCACATAATACTGCGTCCAAACCACTTCTCCATAATGGTCTCCCAAATACCTATTGGCCGCTCCGCCGATTAAAACATCGGTTTTGGCAGTTTTATAATTCAACGAAAAAGTAGCGCCGAAAAAGTCGTTATCCAACCATCTTTTTCGAACCAAATCGGAAATGGCATTGCCTTCAAAATCGGGCAAATTGTAATCGGCTAAAGTTTCGTCTTCTTTGTATTGTTCAAAATAGCCTTTTCCTATGGTGTAATGCAATGCGGTGTTGGTAATCCATTTTTCAGACCACTTTTCGGACCAATGCAATTGAAAATGATTTTGGGTATAATTATCGGTTTCGTCGTCATAGAATTGCATATCGCCGTTTTCGTCAAAATACATTCCTGCCGGATTGAACGTTCTGTCATTTGCCAATTTTTCAGGATCTTCAATTCCATACCAAGCCTGATATGTTTTTTCTTTTCCGCCAAAAGCTAAGGCTTTAATCAAAGTAGTTTTGGTTACATAATTGGCATTAAAAAAATACCCGAACAAATTGGAAGAAGCTCGGTCAATAAAACCATCGGAAGCGATATTGGAAAATCGGGCATTCATTTCAAAATTATTATGCAAACCGGTTCCAAATCCTAAAGTGTGTTTACGAGTGCCGAAACTTCCGGCTGAATTTGCAATTTCAGCATATGCTTTTTCCTGATAGGATTTGGTTTGCATGTTCAAACTCGCGCCAAAAGCTCCTGCGCCATTGGTGGATGTTCCAACGCCGCGCTGCAATTGGATACTTTCCAGAGACGAAGCAAAATCGGGCAAATTGACAAAAAAAGTGCCTTGACTTTCGCTGTCGTTAAACGGAATGCCGTTTAAAGTCACGTTGATTCGCGAACCATCAGCGCCACGAACCCTCATGTAAGTGTAGCCAACACCATTTCCGGCATCGGTAGTGGTTACTACTGACGGTAGATAATTGAGTAAAATGGGAATGTCTTGCCCTAAATTTCGAGGGGCGATTTCTTTCTTGGAAAGATTAGTAAAAGTAATTGGATTTTTGCCTTTCGCCCTAACCGCCGAAACCGTGACTTCTTCGAGCTGGTTGACTTTGGTGGTGTCTTGTTGCTTTTCCTGAGAGAAAGAGGCAATGGGCATTAGGCAATAGGCAATAGGAAAAATGATTTTACTGCGTACGTTGTACTTCGTAAATCGTAAATTGAATAAAATTTTCATTCGTAACATTTTACGAATAAAAGGGGTAATTATTCTTGGTTAAAAATTAAATTGATACTCTCGACAGGACAAACGTGCACTTTTGTCTTATCTAATCCCTAAACAGCATTACCTGTTCCAGGTTCGTTGGGTATAATCTCAGCTCGTTATTTAGAGCACCCCTTTGAGACGAGGCAAAGGTAAGAAAGATTATTAGAATATTAAATTTTAAAAATGTGGTTTCCTTCTGTTCTGCTTGATTTCGGAAAGATTGCGTTTGGCTTTGATTCTTTTTTCGATGACTGAACGCGGAATTTTAGTCGCTTTTCTTTTCTTCGGAACAATTAGAGATTTATTGATTAGTTCCAAAAAGCGTTTGGTCACTATGGTTTTGTTTTTGAGTTGGCTTCGGTCTTCGTCGCAGTTGAGGATTAAAATTTGTTCCGAAGTTAATCGGTTGTCCAATTTATCCAAAAGCCATTCTTTTTCTTCGACTGTAAGTGCTTGTGAATTTTTTAAATCAAAAGTCAACACCACTTTAGAAGAAACTTTATTGACGTTTTGTCCGCCTGCACCCGAACTTCTTACAGCCTTAAATTGAAGTTCTGTTAGGATTATATCAGTTTTCATATTGGGGTTGGTGTGCCGGTTTAAGCAAGTCATTGACTGTTTTCACAGGATTGAAAGTAACCAAAGGCACTTCGACAAAAACGGTTATCCATTTGGCCATGGCGCCATTCCACAATCCCGGTAATTCGTAGCCTTTGATGTCTTTGCCTCTGTTGTTTTTGTGCACAATAAAACCCGTGCTGTGGTCAACAAATTGGTTCAAATCAAACTTTTTTCCTTGATAGTTTTTGATGGCACAAACCAAATCCACCGGATTGAAATGAGTCGATTTGGCCATAATCTCATGTTGTTCTGCATTGTGGCTATCCACTTGAGAACTTTCAACAATTTGTAACGAAACATTGCCTTTAAAACTTCTTACCCAAAATGGTCCACCGCCGGGTTCGCCTTCGTTTTTTACCATACCACAAATGCGAATCGGTCGGTTTAATTTGTTTTTAATGAAGTCAATTTTATTGTCTAAAGTATATTTATAGAAGTCTTCCAACACATCAATATTCAGCTTTTGCTTCATGAAATCGATTGTAGTTGCTATATTTTCTTCTTTCAAATCTTTGTTATCAATAGCCTTTAGAATTTGGAAAACCTGCTCTTGTAAATCTAATAAAATGCCCGCTAAACCTTTTTTGTAAAGGGTAATTTCTTCGATGTGATTTTGAATTACATTGTCGATGTTTTTGATAAAAATGACATCAGCATCCAGATTATTCAAATTATTAATCAGTGCGCCATGTCCGCCCGGACGGAAAGTTAATTCTCCCTTTTCATCACGAAACGGTTGGTTGTCCTGATTGACCGCAATAGTATCCGTACTTTTATCCTGATACGAATAAGTGACATTTAACTCGGTATTCGATTTTGATTCGACTTTGGTTTTTACGGCATTAATAATCTTTTGAAACAAAACTTCATGATTTTCAGAAACCGTAAAATGCAAATGGGAAACCGAATTGGATGTGGCATAAAAAGCACATTCGTTCAAATGTTCCTCAACCGGTGTAGCGATATGATCAGCATATTTATGAAAATCCAGCACCGCTTTGGGTTTGTTGGCAAAATCAAAAGAATCGGTGGCCAACATCAATTTAATGAAGTGATAACTTTTCTCGTGGGTTTCCAGCGAATAGTAATTGGGATGAAGGGTTTTAAGTTTAGATTTTATTTCGTCGTAGAAAGCAAATTTTTCTATTCCGGCCAAAAAAATTGGTAAATTCTTGTCTTTTTTTCGGTTGATGTAAGCATTAATGGTTTCGTTTTCGTGGTCGAATTCGATTAAAAACTCGTTCAAAAATTTAAACATCCTACTGGCCGCACCGGAAGCCGGAACAAATTTTTTCAGCTTAAGATTGGATTTATTTTGGTCAAAAAAAGAAGCTTGTTTTTGGAATTCTTCGATTGTCAATTTTACAATTCCGTCGTCAATCATGGCAGGTCTTTCCAAGTAAATTTTAGGAATTCCGGATTGAAACAACAAAAGTTCGCCTTCAATTTTATCCAAAGAAATACCTTGCGCTTTGATTTGTTCAAAGTCGGTCGAGGTAAATCCGTATTTCTTGGCTAAGCTTTCTTTTCTTGTAAAGTTCTCTTCCATTCTAAATAGCCGTAAATGGCAATGATTGTAAAAATTAAATATTGGATACTGGTAAACGAATAGCCTTTGGCAAAATACATCGGGATAGAAATAACATCACCAATAATCCACAAAATCCAATTCTCTATTTTTCGTTTGGCCATCAGCCACATTCCCACAAAGAAAATTCCCGTTACGAATGTATCAGCATAGGATGTCCAGTGGGTAAATTTATCAAAAATTGTGTAAACGGTGACCACAAAAAGAATAGTTAACACAAATATGATGATTGACCATTTCTTTTCTGACAAAGTCATTCTTGAAATAGGATATTCCACTACGTTATCTTTTTTTCTTGTCCAATAATACCACCCGTAAATACTCATGATGTCATAGTAAAAATTAATCATCATATCGCCCAACAATGACCATTTCCACAATAAATAAACATAAATCGTCGTATTAATTATTCCGGTAGGAAATACCCAAACATTGTCTTTTTTGGCAAACCATACACTCAATAATCCGAAAAATATAGCTACCAACTCCAATACAATTTCGTGTGTTGGATAGCTTTTATATTGGGAAAATAAAAATTCGAGCATTAGTCAAAAAAGTTTAAGTCATTTTCAAATGCCGTTCCGATAACGACCATGTCGGCGCCGGCTGTAAAGGCTTCTTCGATTCCGTTTTTGGAACGAATACCGCCGCCAACAATCAACGGCACAGTAATTCTCTTTGAAACGGTTGCAATCATTTCTAAAGGAACGGCTTTTTGTGCACCGCTTCCGGCTTCGAGGTAAATTAATTTGTTTCCGATGTACTCTCCGGCTTTAGCGGTTTGTGCTGCGTAATCGAAGTTATTTCGGTCTAATGGTTTGGTTTTGCTGACTCTTTCTACAGCAGTTTCGTTTCCGCTTTCAATAAGAATATAGCCGGTTGAGATGATTTCTAAATTGGTTTTTTCTAAAAGGGGAACCGCGTCAATTTGGTGTTCAATTAAATACTCCGGATTTCTACCGGATAATAATTGCAAAAACAAAATACCATCGGCTTCGGCGGAAATTTGGGTTGAATTTCCGGGAAACAGCAGTATTGGCAAACTTGTTTTTTGTTTAAGCAAAATAACCAATTCGTCTAAATGATTGCCTTCAAACGAACTTCCACCAACTAAAATGTGGGTTGCCGGCGATTGATTGATTTTAGTCACTAAATCGGTCGCTTTTTCTAAATCCAATTTATCAGGATCGAGAAGAATGGCTAATAACTTTTGATTATCGGATTTAGCTTGGCGTATTTCTTGGTAAATGTTCTTCATTATTTCTTTTCACCCGAGGCAAAGCCGAACGGAACGGAGTTAAAAGCGCAGACAAAGACATAGTTTTCGATAAAATCAAAAAGGATGTCAAAGTTTTCTACTTTGTTATTGAACCGCAATTCGACGGTACATTTTTTATCCGCCAAGTTAAAATCACTTTCAAAGATATCGTCTTTAAAGCTGATGCCGATTTCGTTTTTAATTTTAAAAACCGATTCTTTGATGCCCCAAACTACGGTGGCTTTTCTCAACAAATCTTCTTCAGAAAGGTTTACCAAATGCGAAATATCCATAAATCTGGGTGCGAGTTTTGCAGTTTTGTCTTTTAGGATTTCCAAATCGGCACCGATATTGACATCACTGACTACAATCACAGAAAATTCATTAGAATGTGAGATGGAAATGTGTTTGCCATCTTTTAAGTGTGGCTTTCCAAATTCGTCGTAATACAAATCAAAATCATTGTAACCGGCTTCCATCAGCAATCTTCTTACGCTGAGAAAACCTTTTTGGTGGCTTTCGGCTTTCATGCCTTCTACTCTGGCTAAGGAAACATCTTTTAACGTTACACTGCGAAAAAGTTCATCGAAAGTTTCGGTGATTTTCCAAACGTATAAATCCGTGGTTTCGTTTAAAGCTTTGATTTTTAGTAGCGGCATGGGTAATTTTTAAATTATCTGTTTGTTTTTCAGAAAATTAAGTAGCTAAACAATTCACAAAAAAGTAAAAAACGTTTTTTTAATTCTATCCTATTATGTAATTTTGCACCACAATTTAAAAAAACAAATATACATAATAGATGAGTACACAAACATTACCTTTTGTAGCTTACAAAGTTAAGGATATTAACCTTGCAGCTTGGGGAAGAAAAGAAATTGAATTGGCGGAAGCTGAAATGCCGGGATTAATGGCACTTCGCGCTGAATATGGTGCAAGCCAACCTTTAAAAGGTGCTCGCATTGCCGGATGTCTTCACATGACTATCCAAACGGCTGTTTTAATTGAAACCTTAATTGCTTTGGGTGCAGAAGTTACTTGGTCATCTTGTAACATTTTCTCTACTCAAGATCAAGCTGCTGCGGCTATTGCTGCTGCGGGAATTCAAGTGTATGCTTGGAAAGGTTTGGATGAAGAGTCTTTTGACTGGTGTATTGAGCAAACTTTATTCTTTGGTGAAGACAGACAACCATTGAACATGATTTTGGATGATGGTGGAGATTTAACGAATATGGTATTCGACCGTTACCCTGAATTAATTCCGGGAATCAAAGGTTTATCAGAAGAAACTACTACAGGAGTTCACCGTTTGTACGAAAGAATGAAAAACGGAACGTTATTCATGCCGGCTATCAACGTAAATGACTCGGTTACTAAATCTAAATTTGACAACAAATATGGTTGTAAAGAATCAGCTGTAGATGCTGTTCGTCGTGCTACCGATATTATGTTGGCCGGAAAAAGAGTAATCGTTTGTGGTTACGGTGATGTTGGTAAAGGAACTGCGGCTTCTTTCAGAGGTGCAGGTTCTATTGTTACCGTTACTGAAATCGATCCAATCTGTGCTTTACAAGCGGCTATGGACGGTTTTGAAGTGAAAAAATTAAACACGGTTATCAAAACTGCCGATATCGTAATTACTACTACAGGAAATAAAGATATCGTTATGGGAAGCCACTTCGAGCAAATGAAAGACAAAACTATCGTTTGTAACATTGGTCACTTTGACAACGAAATTGACATGGCTTGGTTGAACTCAAACTATGGTAATACTAAAGTTGAAATCAAACCACAAGTAGACAAATATACCATCAACGGAAATGATATTATTATTTTGGCTGAAGGTCGTTTGGTAAACTTAGGTTGTGCAACCGGTCACCCAAGTTTTGTAATGAGTAATTCATTTACTAACCAAACTTTGGCACAAATTGAGTTGTGGACTAACAGCGAAGCTTACAACAACGAAGTGTATATGTTACCAAAACATTTAGATGAAAAAGTAGCGGCTTTACACTTGGCTAAATTAGGCGTAGAATTGGAAACTTTAAATGACGAGCAAGCAGCTTATATTGGCGTTGCGGTTGAAGGACCATACAAACCTGAGTATTATAGATACTAATCTGATATTAAATTTCAGATTTTAAATATTAGATATAAACCCTTGCTGAGAAGTGAGGGTTTTTTTATTGGCTGATGTAAAGAAAATATTTATACTGAACACAATTTATCCTTAATAATTCTGTGTCAAAAAATTTACTTTTAAAAATTTGACACAATATCTGTGGCAAAAAAAGAATTTTGGAAATTTTGACACAATTTGTGTTTCGAAATACATTCTGAAATTAAAATTAGAACAAAACCCTTGTAGTGATTTTTGGGACGATATTCCAGACACATAAGACAAATCCTAGTTAGCCCCGACCTGCATGCTGGCAGACAGGTTGTAGCTAACTAACATGTAGCGCGAAAAGCGGGAATATGGAAACCAAGAAAGCTCGAACGTTTCGCTCCTAAAACAAAAAACCCGACTCATATGAATCGGGTTTTGTATTTTGATAAGAGTTTGTTCTTATGCTTCGAAAGATTTGATATTAAGAGGAGGAAGCCCAGTGGGCTTCAGGTATACAAGCTTAGCTTGTTTACGCCTCAAAAGGGATCACAGAAACAAATGATTTGTTGTCTGATTTCTTTTGGAATTTCACTACTCCGGCAACCTTTGCATGTAAGGTATGATCTTTACCCATGTAAACGTTTTCTCCCGGATTGTGTTTAGAACCTCTTTGTCTAACGATGATATTCCCAGCAATAGCAGCTTGACCACCATAAATCTTAACACCTAAACGTTTCGATTCTGATTCTCTACCATTCTTAGAACTACCGACACCTTTCTTGTGAGCCATGACGTATAAGTTTTAAATATTAGTTGTTTTCTTCTGTTGCTGGAGCTTCAGTAGTTGCTTTTTTCGCTTTTGGCGCTTTTGGCTCTGCTGCTGCTTTTTCAGCTTTTGGTTCTGTAGCTTTCTCAGCTTTAGCCGCTTTTTTACCGCCGGTTGCGCTGATACCTTCAATTACAATTTGAGTAAGATACTGTCTGTGACCGTTTCTTTTCTTGAATCCTTTTCTTCTTTTCTTTTTGAAAACGATTACTTTGTCTCCTTTTAAGTGTTGTAACACTTTGGCTTCTACTGAAGCACCTTCTATAGCTGGGGCGCCTAAAGTAATGTTGCCATTGTCGTCTAATAAAAGAACTTTGTCAAAAGAAACTTTTGAACCTTCTTCATTAGCCAAACGGTGAACATAAACCTTTAAGTCTTTGCTAACTTTAAATTGTTGCCCTGCTATCTCTACGATTGCGTACATAACAATGATGTTTAATTAATTTTTTAAGTGTGCAAATATACTACTATTTCTTTTACACGCAACTGTATACTGAAAAAAGTTTGTCGCTATCCTTCAAGGAATTAGACTTGGCAACAGAAATTTGGATAATTCTAAAGATTTTAGAGAAAAAAAAGTATTTTTGGTGTAACAAAATTAAAGGTTAGTTAACTAACAAAACAATCAACGAAAAAATTTCAATTTTTTATGAAAAAATCATTAATTGCTTTAAGTTCATTGCTTATGCTTGGAGGAACAGCGCATGCTCAAAAGGTAGCTTTTGAAGAGTACGATTTGCCTAATGGGCTTCACGTAATTTTACACAATGACCCATCAGCACCCGTAGTAATTACCTCAGTAATGTACCACGTAGGATCTAAGGATGAAAACCCTGAAAGAACAGGATTTGCTCACTTTTTTGAACATTTATTATTCGAAGGAACCGAAAACATCAAAAGAGGCGAATGGTTCAAAATTGTAACTTCTAACGGAGGAACAAACAACGCCAACACTTCAGAAGACCGAACGTATTACTTTGAAGTTTTCCCTTCTAACAACACCGAATTGGGATTGTGGATGGAATCAGAAAGATTAATGCATCCGGTAATCAACCAAATTGGAGTTGACACCCAAAACGAAGTAGTAAAAGAAGAAAAAAGACTACGCGTTGACAACCAACCTTACGGGCAATTAATTGCCGAGGTGAAGAAAAACATGTTTAAAAATCACCCTTATCGTTGGGCGCCAATTGGCTCAATGGCTCATTTAGATGCTGCAACTTTAGAGGAATTTCAAGCCTTTAACAAAAAGTTCTATACCCCAAACAATGCGGTTTTAGTTGTTGCAGGCCAAATTGACATTGCGCAAACTAAAGCATGGATTGAAAAATATTTCGGCCCAATCCCAAGAGGTGTTGAAATCAAGAAAGAAACTTTCGTTGAAGCGCCAATTACTGAAACAATCAAGGCAAGATACGAAGACCCAAATATCCAAAAAGAAATGGTTGTGGCTTCTTACAGAACGCCATCAATGAAAACGCGTGAGGCCAGAGTTTTGGATATGATTTCTACTTATTTAAGCAACGGAAAAAGTTCAAAATTGTACAAGAAAATTGTTGACGATAAGAAAATGGCTTTGCAAGTAGGCGCTTTCAATTACTCTCAAGAAGATTACGGACAGTACATCCTTTTCGGAATGCCGCAAGGCGAAAATACTTCGGCTGATTTAATCCGTGAAATTGATGAAGAAATTGTAAAACTTCAAACTGAATTAATCACAGAGAAAGACTATCAAAAACTACAAAATATTTACGAAAGTAATTATGTAGACAATAATGCCAGCGTTGAAGGTGTAGCTGAAAACTTAGCCACATTCTACTTGTTGTATGGTGATGTGAATTTGATTAACACCGAAATTGAAATGTATCGCACTATCACTCGTGAAGAAATCAGAGATGCCGCCAAAAAATATTTAAATCCTAATCAACGTTTGATTTTGGATTATGTTCCGGCCAAAGACAAAGCTCAAAACTAAGACTCAAAGTATCATGAAAAAAACAATTATAGTATTATCAAGCTTGTTTTTAACTTTAACTATGCAAGCACAAGACAGAACGCAACCAAAACCAGGTCCGGCGCCGACTATCAATATCAAAAAACCTGAGACTTTCTCTTTGCCAAACGGCTTAAAAGTTTTGGTAGTTGAAAACCATAAGTTACCGAGAGTTTCTTTCAATTTAACTATTGACAACACACCTTATGCTGAAGGCAACAAAAAAGGGGTTGACGATTTAACCAGTAGCTTAATCGGAAACGGTTCTACTAAAACTCCTAAAGACGCTTTCAATGAAGAAATTGATTTTCTTGGCGCTAATATTAACTTCTTTTCTTCAGGAGCTTCGGCCAGTGGTTTGTCAAAACACTCCAAAAGAATTTTAGAATTGATGGCGGAAGGTGCTTTGATGCCTAACTTCACTCAAGAAGAATTTGACAAAGAAAGAGACAAATTAATCGAAGGTTTAAAAACCCAAGAAAAAAGCGTTACCGCTGTAGCCGGAAGAGTAGAAAGAGTTTTAGCTTATGGCAAAAACCATCCTGCCGGAGAATATTTATCAGAAGAAACCATCAACAATGTTTCATTGGCAGATGTTAAAACAAACTACAGTACTTATTTCGTTCCTGAAAATGCTTACCTAGTAGTAGTTGGTGATGTTAAAACCAAAGACGTAAAGAAAATGGTAACGAAATTATTCGGTTCTTGGACTAAAGCTATGGCGCCAAGATTGACTTATTCAAACCCAACTAACGTTCAATATTCTCAAATTAACTTTGTGGATATGCCTAACGCTGTTCAATCTGAAATCACTATTTTAAATACTGTGAATTTAAAAATGGGCGATCCTGATTTCTTCCCGGTAATCTTGGCTAACCAAGTTTTTGGTGGAGATTTCAACAGTTATTTGAACATGAATTTGAGAGAAAAACACGGCTGGACATACGGTGCACGCTCAAGTGTTGGTTTCGATAAAAATATATACAGCACTTTCAAAGCCAATACCCAAGTTAGAAATGCGGTGACTGACAGTGCCGTTGTAGAAGCTTTAAATGAGTTGAAAAAAATCAGAACCGAAAGAGTAGCTGATGATGTTTTAAGTAATGTAAAAGCAGGATATGTGGGTCGTTTTGTAATGCAGGTTGAAAAACCGGCTACTGTGGCTCGTTACGCTTTAAACATCGAAACAGAGGGTTTACCGGCTGATTTCTACGAAAACTATATCAAAAACATTAATGCCGTTACTCCTGAAGATATCCAAAGAGTAGCAAACAAATATTTCTTAGCCGATAACTTAAGAATATTAGTAGTTGGAAAAGCTTCTGAAGTACTAACGGGATTGGAAAGCTTAAAAATTCCAATTTTCTACTTTGATAAATTTGGTGTTCCTACTGAAAAACCGGCTATGAAAAAACCGATTCCTGCCGGCGTAACTGTAAAAACAGTAGTTGATGCTTATATCAATGCTATTGGTGGAGACAAAGCGGTTAAATCCGTAAAATCTATAGCTTCTGTTGGTTCTACTAAAATTCCTCAAGCGCCAATGCCTTTGTCTTACAATTCAAAAATTGATTCAAAAGGCAGAATGATGATTGAATTATCAATGGCTGGAATGGGCTCGTTAATGAAACAAGTCGTTAATGGCGATTCCGGTTACATGATGCAACAAGGACAGAAAAAAGTTTTAGAAGGTGAAGATTTAACTAAAATGAAAGAAAGTGCCGTGATGTTCAACGAAACATTATTGCCAACCAAAGCCGGCGTAACAGTTACCGGTATCGAACCAATGAACGGAAGCGATGCTTACACCGTTGTTGATGGTGATACAACTCATTACTTTGATGTGAAAACCGGTTTAAAAACAGGCGAAGCAACCACAGAAGATCAAGGTGGACAAAAAGTAACCAGAGTAACTTCTTATAACGATTACAGAGATGTAAAAGGCGTTAAAGTACCTTTCAACACTATTATGAATGTTGGTTTCGAATTAGACATCAAAATGTCTGAAGTAAAAATCAACGAAGGCGTTTCAGATGCCGATTTTCAATAGTTGAAATTTATATAGATTAAAAGAAAGACCGTTAGCAATAGCGGTCTTTTTTATTTCTTACTTGAAAGATAAACACCAATCAAAATAACAAAAGCTCCAATAAACTGAACCGGTGTCAACATTTCGTTGTCTAACAATCCCCAAAAGAAAGCCACTACCGGAATCAAATAAGTAACCGATGTAGCAAAAACCGGTGAAGAAATCTGTATCAATTTATAAAAAAGCACATTGGCAATTCCGGTTCCAATGATGCCCAAAATAGCGACAAATATCATAGCATGTTGGACTTCTTGCAAAGAAACTACCGAAAAGAAATCGGTAAAAGACAAAACGATTAAAGCCGGAAATAGCATCACTAAAAAGTTTCCAACCGTTATGGTTAAAGGTTTTAAATCGGATAAGTATTTTTTGATGAAATTTACATTCATTGCATAACAAATCGAAGCAATCAACACCAAAATCGTATACCAATAATTCTGATTCGGATGATGCGAAGCACCGTTAAAAATAAGCAACATCGTTCCGGAAAAACCAATCACAACGCCTATAATTTGGGTTCGCTTAAAGTCTAAACCGAAAACAATCGCTCCCAAAATCAAAGTGTTTAAAGGTGTCAACGAATTGAGTATCGAACTCACGGAACTACTGATTTGGGTTTGCGCCACGGCAAAAAGATACGCAGGTATAAACGTGCCGAATAGTGAAGTCAATGCTATAAACTTCCACTTGTGTAGCGGAATCGTCATCAGATTTTTAAACCCGATTATCAAAAGAAACAAAGCACAAAAAATAATTCGCAGCGAACCCAATTGAAACGGATTCAAACTTACCAATCCTTTTTTGATTAAAATAAATGAGCTTCCCCAAATTAGGGCAAGTACAATTAAAATAATCCATTTGAACTGTTGCGTCTTCATGTGTAAATATCAGACTTCAAATTTTGTAATTATTTTAAGAATAATAACTTTAATTTTTATTTATTTTTGTCCACACAAACAAGCAATTAAGAATTAAAAAATACAAACACCATGAATTTCACCAAATCATTAGTAACCTTGGGTATCGCCTCAACCATGCTTCTCAGTTGTAAAGATACCGCAAGTAAACCTGCCACTGATGACAACAAGGAAGAAGTTACCGCAACCGAACAAAAAGCTCCGGCTGTAGCAGCCAAACCCGAAACGGCAAGTTTTAAAATAGAAGGAATGACCTGTTCAATGGGTTGTGCCAAAACCATTGAAAAAGAATTAGCGGAAATGAACGGCGTACAAAAAGCAACGGTAGATTTTGACAAAAAAGAAGCCACTGTTGAATTTGATGCCGCGGTTTTAACTCCGGAAAAATTATTTGCAACGGTAGAAGCTACAGGCGACGGGACAACTTATAAAGTAGTTGCTGCAAAGTAAAACAGCAGCAGCATAAACAAAAAAGGAACTCAATTGAGTTCCTTTTTTTATTTAGTTTGCTTCGCCAGTTCGCTTCGCTCGTGCCGCTCCGTTCTGCCTAACGGCCTTGGGTCCATTGAATCGTTTCCATCAATTGCTGCATGTCGTTTTTGATGTAATCTGCGGCCGGCATAATCGAGTCAAAATTGGGCTTAGCATAAAAATAAACCGAACCGGTTACAAAATGCTTGAGACTGTCAGTAGCATAAAATTGCGCATTGGTTGCCGCATTTCCTCTAACTTGATAAAACATTCCGTATACTTTCTTATCTGGATTAATATAAGGTTGTTCCAAAATATCATCGGCTTTGATTACGTGTTCATAGGTTAATTTTTGTGCATCTCTCAACAATTTATTGATGTCGCCGTTTACCGTTTTATACGTCAAATAAATGGTCGCTTTCATTTTTGGATAATTGATAGAGAAACCACAATTTTTATCTTCTTTGATAATGGCATCTTCATTGATGTCAAAAGCAACCGGACAATGATTACTAAATGAGGCATATTGCGCTACCGGATAATCCAATCGCAATTGGCTGGCCGGTTTTGGTAACGCATCATCTTTGCAAGCTGTAAAACTTAATAGCAAAACCACCGTTAAAAAACCTATTATTTTATTTGTCATTATTTTTTATTCAAGCGTTACTTTTAGTTGTTTAATCCTTTTTTTGTCGACGGTTTCTATCGTAAATAGTACTCCTGAGAAATGAATTTTTTGCCCTTTTTTCGGAAAATTTCCGAGTATTTCCAAAATGAATCCGGCCAAGGTTTCCGCTTCTCCTTTTCGCTCTTCAAAAGCTTCTTCATCAACCGCTACAATTCGATAGAAGTCTTTGAGATTGATTTTGCCCTCAAAAAGGAAATTCTTATCGTCAATTTGGGAGAAATTAATGTTTTCATCATCAAACTCATCCGAAATATCACCCACAATTTCTTCGATTATATCTTCCAAAGAAACCAATCCTGAAGTGCCACCATATTCATCGACTACAATTGCTAAATGACTTTTCATGCGTTGGAAATCTTTGAGCAAATCGTCGAGTTTTTTATTCTCGGGCACAAAAAACGGCTCGCGCATTAATGCATTCCAATCAAATTCCTTTTTGTGAATATGCGGAATCAAATCTTTCACAAAGAGTATGCCTTCAATTTGGTCGATGCTTTCTCGGTAAATCGGAATTCTAGAATAGCCTTTGTCTACAATTTTAGGATAAATATCAATAAAGGTTTCTTCTATTTCGAGCGCAAATATATCAATTCTCGGGCTCATCACTTGCTTAGTATCAGTGTTTCCAAAAGAAACTATGCCTTCTAAAATTTTCTGTTCATCTGAAGTGGTGTCATCCGTTGAGGTCATTTCCAAGGCTTGCGACAATTGGTCAACCGAAATATTTGATTTTTGCCTTCCTAGTTTATCATGCAAGTAATTTGAAACTGAGCGCATCGGTAAACTAATTGGCGAAAGCAATTGATCTAAAATATACAAGGGTTGTGCCATGCAAATAGCAAACTTGACATTGTTACGACTGGCATAAACTTTGGGCAAAACTTCACCAAAAAGTAAGATTAAAAAAGTGATTAGAATAACCTCAACTACAAACTTAATCAAAGGAGATTCAATGGAGGCAAAGATTGAATTCCCTACAAATGAAAAAATAATTACCACACCAATATTGACAAAGTTATTGGCCAATAATAATGTAGCCAATAATTTTTTAGGTTTTTGTAAAAGTCGCGAAATTAAATTGGCTTTTTGTTGGTTTTCGTTGGCCAATTTGCTCAAATCTTTTGGCGAGAGCGAAAACAAAGCCACTTCAGCTGCCGAAACCATAGCCGAACAAAACAGCAGGAAAACAATTCCTAAACTTCCAAAAAGCAGGTTGACATCTAAAGTATCGAGAAAAGTTAAACCGGGCTCGGGGTCCAATGTTGTATAGGTTAGTTAAACAATATCAAAACGGCAAATCATTTTCAGGATTGGCTGAGTTAGGCGCTTCAAAAGCCGCCGGTTTTGAATCTAAATTTTGTGGAGGTTTCACGCCTTCTACTTCTTTTTTAGTGGTTAAAAAAGTAAATTCTGTCACTTGAATTTCCGTAGTGTACTTTGTAGTGCCGTCTTCAGCTTGCCATTGGCGCGATTTGATTCTTCCCTCAATGTAGATTTTATCGCCTTTGGATAAGTATTTTTCACAAATTTCCGCAGCCTTGTTTCGCACCACTAAATTGTGCCATTCGGTCGACGTTATTTTTTCGTTTGTTTGCTTGTTGATGTAAACCTCATTAGTAGCCAAAGGAAAACGCCCGATGCAATTACCACCTTCAAAATAGTGCATTTTCACTTCATCACCAAGGTGACCTATCAGCATCACTTTATTTAATGTCCCGTTCATCTTTCTACTAATTAGTTTCCCTCAAATTTACAATTTTTTTTAAAAACTAAAACCTTTCTTTTTCAATAAAATTAAAAATTACGATTGGAAATGGCATTTTCTTTACTGATTCCCAGTTAATTCCGTTTTCAAGTTTTCCTTTCACGCCTATTCTCCAAAAATTGATGTTTAAATGTTGGTGCGTCAATTTATGCACCGTCGTTTCCGAATTGTACCAATTAATATCCAGCACTTGATTGGTCACAAATTGTTGGTTTTGCATCAATTCCAATAACTCTCTCTCGGTTAATTCGCTTTCGGTTTCTAATAACGGAAACTCATATAAATTGTGCCAAATGCCTTTTTGAGTGCGTTTTTGTAGTAAAGTGTTCTCGCCTTCATCAGCAAAAACCAAGTAATTAAAATGACGTGTTCTCACTTTTACTTTTTTCGATTTCACCGGAAGCATCGCTACTTTCTTCTTTTGCAACGCCGCACAACTGCCATTAAAAATACAATTCCCGCAATCCGGATTTTTGGGTGTGCATTGTAATGCCCCGAATTCCATGATGGCTTGGTTGAACAAATTGGCTTGCCCTTTTGGCAATAATTCAGCGGCTAACAAGATGAACTCTTTTTTAGCACCAGACGAAGCAATATCGGTTTCCACGTCAAAGTAACGCGACAATACTCTATAAACATTCCCATCAACTACAGGAACGCTTTCATTATAAGAGAACGACGCAATCGCTGCGGCAGTGTATTCGCCAATGCCTTTTAGTTTTAACAATTCGGCATAGCTTTTCGGGAATTCTCCGTTGAATTCAAACGCAACTTGTTGGGCTGTTTTGTGCAAATTCCGTGCTCTCGAATAATAACCCAAACCTTGCCAGAGTTTCAGCACTTCTTCTTCGGAAGCATTTGCCAAATCAAAAACGGTCGGAAACGCATCGGTAAAACGCAAAAAATAAGGTAATCCTTGTGCGACTCTTGTTTGTTGCAACATGATTTCGGACAACCATATAAAGTAAGGATTGACGGTATTTCGCCAAGGCAAATCGCGCTTGTTTTGTAAATACCAAAGGATTAATGATTTAGAGAAATTCATAGCGGAATTTAGGTTTACAAAAATAAATCTTTATGTGATTAAATTTTAATAGATTATGCTTGAAATATTGTTTTTTTAATTCATATATTTGCAACCTCAAAAAATTACACATAATATTAAAATACGAAAGAAAATGACGAAAGCAGATATCGTAGCGAAGATTTCAGAAAAATTAGGTCTTGAAAAAGGAGATGTTCAAGCAACAGTTGAAGCATTTATGGAAGAAGTGAAAACTTCTTTAGAAACTGGTGACAATGTTTATTTAAGAGGTTTTGGTAGCTTCATCATCAAAACAAGAGCTGAAAAAACAGGAAGAAACATTTCCAAAAACACTACTATCAAAATTCCTGCTCACAACATTCCAGCATTCAAACCTGCTAAAGTATTTGTAGAATCAGTTAAAACAAACACTGAAGTAGCAGTATAAACTTATTTATTAATCACAAAAAGACGAACTTATGCCAAGTGGTAAAAAAAGAAAGAGACATAAGGTAGCTACTCACAAACGTAAAAAGAGAGCGAGAGCTAACCGACACAAAAAGAAAAAGTAGTTCTAAACTACTTTTCTTTTTTTAAAAAAAGTTCATTGAAATCGAAAATTAGTAATCAGTGGTCAGTATTCAGTAATCAGTTTTACTGCCTACTAAAAACTGCCAAGTGAACACTAATCTTTCACCGGGTAATAAACAATACCTGTTAAAATGTTTAATCCATCTGCGCAGAAGTTAAAAGTTAGAAGTTAGAAGTTGGGAGTATTATACCTACAACCGATAACAAACAACCGATAACCAAAAGTGCGGATAAAAATTTACAACATGAATAAAGAATTAATCATCCGTAGTGGTGAAGATGCTGTAGATTTTGCCTTATTAAAAGATGGAAAACTAATTGAATTACACAAACAGGAAGACACAAGCAACTTTCAGGTAGGTGATATTTTTATCGCCAAAATCAGAAAACCGGTTGCCGGTCTAAACGCGGCGTTTGTAAACGTAGGCTTTGAAAAAGATGCCTTTTTACATTACCACGATTTAGGACCAAACTTAGCTTCTTATTTAAAATTCATAAAACTTGTAAGCGCAGGTAAACTAAAAGATTTCTCCCTAAAAAACTTCCAGTTTGAGAAAGAGATTGATAAAGATGGTACGATATCAGACATTCTGAGTGCCAATCAATCGGTATTAGTTCAAGTAGTCAAAGAACCTATTTCTACCAAAGGACCAAGAATCAGCACGGAGCTGTCATTCGCGGGAAGATTTGTAGTGTTGGTTCCGTTTTCCGATCGCGTTTCTATTTCGCAAAAAATAGAATCCAAAGAAGAAAAAGACCGTTTGAAAAAACTAGTACAATCTATCAAACAAAGGGGTTTTGGTGTTATTGTGAGAACAGTAGCAGAAGGCAAAAGCATAGCCGAATTAGAAAAAGATTTGCAGAACTTAATGAATAGATGGACTGCAATGAGTAAAAAATTACCAACTGCTCATCATCCGTCCAAGATATTGGGAGAGCTTAACAAAGCGTCTTCTATATTACGAGATGTATTCAATGATACTTTCACGAGTATTCAAATTGATGATGAAGAGTTGTACCAAGAAACAAAGGACTATTTAGCCGAAATAGCTCCCGAGAAACAAAAAATAGTGAAGCTTTATCAGTCGAAAGACGTGCCATTGTTTGAGAAATACCATATTGAGCGACAAATCAAAACTTCATTTGGGCGCACCGTATCCATGAGTAAAGGAGCTTATTTAATTATAGAGCACACCGAAGCTTTACACGTTATCGACGTGAATAGCGGGAACCGTTCTAACAAAGCTTCTAACCAAGAAGATACCGCACTCGAAGTGAATATGATAGCCGCTGCCGAAATCGCCAGACAATTGCGTCTGAGAGATATGGGTGGTATTATTGTAGTCGATTTTATCGATATGCAAAATCCAGACAATCGCCAAGTGTTGTTCAACTTCCTTAGAGAAGAAATGAGCGACGACAAAGCCAAACACAAGATCTTACCGCCGAGTAAATTTGGATTAGTTCAAATCACTCGCCAACGCGTAAGACCTGAAGTTAATATAGAGACCAGAGAAGAAAATCCGAACAATTTGAGCGGCGATGTAGATGCGCCAATCCAAATTATCGATAAGATTAATTTCTCCCTCGAAAAGATTATCAAAGACCACAAAAATGTGAAACTTAACGTTCACCCTTTCGTGGCAGCATACCTTAAAAAAGGTTTTCCATCATTGCGTTCAAAATGGTTTTTTGAACACAAAAAATGGGTGAAAATCATACCTCGTGACGCTTACACGTATTTGGAATATCATTTCTTTGATGAAAAAGGAAAAGAGATTTCAGAAAAATAAAAGAAACCGCCTTTCGTGAGATTGGCGGTTTTTTTGTGTTTTATTTGGAGCTAATCCGGCTATACGTTGCAATCTTTTTCGTCAGCACTAAAGGGTCTCAATCATAAACCCGAAAGACGAAAAAGGATTTCAACTGCTATCCGGGCTAGGGGTTTTGCTTTTTTAAGAACTTTAATCTAATTCATATTCGAGTCGAACCGTAATACGAGCTGTTTTATTTTTACTGTAAGTGTCGTTGATGCCGCCATAACTATCATCTTCTGTGGAGCCTTGACCTGTAATTTGGAAAACACCCATACTGGCTCTTTTAAGTTTCCCTAAATCACCATCGGCTGTCTTAACAATTTTGGTGGCGCGTTCGTTGGCATCTTTGGTAGCTTTTTCAATTAAACTTTGCTTTAAACTTGGCAAATCAGAAAAAGTATACTGAATAGTATTAGAAGACAATTCGATTCCGGAGTTTACCAATTCAGAAGTTTTACTTGACACACTTTCTATCCTTTTCATTAAATCGGCATTCTTTTTGGCAGAAAACGAAATGGTTTGTGTTGCTTGATACCCATCGAAAACTTGTTCGTAACGGGTTTGGTTGTCAATGCCTTCGCTTCTAACTTCTCTGAATTTTTTTTGAAAATTTACAGCTCCAAAACTAAACTCATTCGATTTAAATCCTTTTCCCAAAAAGAAATCAGAGACAATTTTCTGGTCGGAAACAATTTTGTTGTAAGCCGTTTTAATATCAAAACTAGTGGTGGTAAAACTACCTGACCACAAAATTTCATCAGAGACAAAGTCTTTTGTCCCCAATCCGATTACGGTAATCGAATCTAAATTCTGGTTTCTGGTTTGGAATGATTTTCCTAAAATCCATGCGGTAATAATTATGGCTATTCCAATAATTATTGATGAGCTTACTTTATTCATTGGTTTGGTTTTATTAAGTAACGTAAAAAAGTGGTAATTATTATAAATCTATTTTCGCCTTTCTGCAAAAAAGCGTAACATCAAATCTGAAGCTTCTTGAGCCAAAACACCTTTAATCACCTCGGTCTTAGGATGAATGGTTGTTCCCAATGCCTGAAACCCTCGCTGCTCATCCGAAGCACCGAAAACCACTTTGGAAATTTGGCTCCAGTACAACGCACCGGCGCACATTTGACACGGCTCTAAAGTGACGTATAAAGTACAGCCTTTTAAGTATTTGCCACCGATAAAATTCGCCGCCGAAGTAATGGCTTGCATCTCGGCATGTGCGGTGACATCATGGAGCATTTCGGTGAGATTGTGCGTTCTGGCAATCACTTTATTATCGATTACAATGACGGCTCCGACCGGAATTTCGCCTTTTTCAAAAGCCAGTTCGGCTTCCTGTAAAGCTTTTTTCATAAAATACTCGTCGGTGAAAGGGTTTTCCATGAAACAAAAATACAATTTCAATTCGTACATTTGTCCCATGTCCAAAAAATTGCTCCAACATATTAATAATCCGGTTGATTTGCGAAAACTAGACGTCGCTCAATTGCCTGAAGTGGCGAAGGAGTTACGCGAGTTTATCATTGATATTGTTGCAGTAAAAGAAGGACATCTTGGTGCCAGTTTAGGTGTAGTCGAATTGACGATTGCTTTGCATTATGTTTTTGATACGCCCAATGATTTACTCGTTTGGGATGTTGGCCATCAAGCTTACGGACATAAAATTTTGACAGAACGCAGAAAAAAATTCGATACCAATAGACAGCTTGGCGGACTTTCAGGTTTCCCTAAACGCAGCGAAAGTGTTTATGATACTTTTGGCGTAGGCCATTCTTCTACGGCAATTTCTGCGGCTTTGGGCATGGCGATTGCGTCCCAATTGAAAGGCGAAAACAAACACCATATTGCGGTAGTTGGCGATGCTTCAATTGCGAGCGGAATGGCGTTTGAAGGTTTGAATCATGCCGGCGTGACCGATGTAGATTTGTTAGTGATTTTAAATGACAATGCTATCGGAATTGACCCAAGTGTCGGCGCTTTGAAAAACTATTTGACCACCGTTAAAGAAGGCAAAAACCCTAAGCAGAACAACATGATTAAATCGCTGAATTTTAATTATTCGGGTCCGATTGACGGTCATGATTTACCTGCCTTAATCAAAGAATTAGAACGACTCAAAAAAGTAAAAGGACCCAAGTTTTTACACATCATAACCACCAAAGGCAAAGGGTTACAAAAAGCCGAAGAAGACCAAGTAAAGTATCACGCACCGGGGAAATTTGATGCGGCTACTGGAGAAATTCACAAGAAATCAGAAGAGCATTTGCCTCCGAAATTCCAAGATGTATTTGGACTAACCTTAGTAGAATTGGCGAAAGCCAACCCAAAAATCATTGGTATCACGCCTGCAATGCCAAGCGGAAGCTCGATGAAATTTATGATGGACGCTTTTCCGAAACGCGCTTTTGATGTTGGTATTGCTGAGCAACATGCCGTTACGCTTTCCGCCGGAATGGCGACACAAGGCATGGTCGTTTTTTGCAACATTTATTCGACTTTTTTACAACGCGCTTATGACCAAGTGATCCACGATGTGGCTTTGCAAAACCTGCCGGTGATTTTTTGTTTGGACCGAGCGGGATTGGTTGGTGAAGACGGTGCGACACATCACGGGGTTTTTGACATTGCCTATTTGCGTTGTATTCCGAATATGATGATTTATGCGCCTAAAGATGAAATTGATTTACAAAACATACTTTATACCGCTTCATTAGGATTGAAGCATCCGATTGCGATTCGTTATCCACGTGGTCGTGGGAAAAATGCGGATTGGAAATTCCCTAGCGATTTTCAAAAAATGGAACTTCGGAAAGCGCAGAAGTTGAAAAAAGGCAAAAAAGTGGCGATTCTTTCAACAGGAACCATCGCTTATAATGTTACTGCAGCTTTGGCTGAAATAGAAGATGACGGTCATTTTGCACACTATCATTTTGGGTTTGTCAAACCTTTAGACGAAAAGAAACTACACAAAATCTGTGATAAATTCTCCACTATTA
This sequence comes from Flavobacterium sp., assembly GCF_046296355.1. Taxonomy (GTDB): domain Bacteria; phylum Bacteroidota; class Bacteroidia; order Flavobacteriales; family Flavobacteriaceae; genus Flavobacterium. The sequence continues at coordinate 386,877 of NZ_JBKBLM010000001.1, read as the reverse complement.
TTACTGTGGAAGATGGCGTGACAACCGGAGGATTTGGTAGCTCAATCCTAGAATTTGCGGCCAAAAACGATTATGTCAACGAAATTTTCCTTTGTGGCGTTCCCGATTATTTTATCGAACACGGTACAGTGGATGAACTCCAACAATTTTGCAATATTGATGTGGATGGTTTGAAATCGCTTTTTTCTACTTTATTGGAAGAAGAGGAAGAGGATTAAGCCGTAACAATCTTATTCAACTCCACCGCTTTTCCGTCGGTTAGCATTGAGATGTAATGGCAAATGTGGAGCAATCTTTCGTAGAGACTTTCTTTTTCCAAATGGTGTTTTTCGGGTAGAATCTTCATTAATAACTTATCGTAATTTGTGGCTTTTCCGTCATAGGTATTGTTGTACGCCGTGATGAATTTGTCCAACAAATTATTGATGATTTGGTAACCCGACAATTCTTTTTCGATGACTTCTCGACTTTGGTAAATGTTCTTTACGCTGAGTTTGATGATATCGTCCATTTGGGCTTTGTACTTGCTTTTATCAGTCAGGGCAAAATGGAATTCGCCTTTAAGAATGGCTTCTTCGTTTTCGATAAACACGCGAACGGCATCGTTGATTAAGTTGCCAATCGCCAACGCACGCAAATAACTGATTCGGTCTTCTTTGGTGGTTAACGTTTGGTATTTCGCCGCATCGATGGTGTCTTTTACCAATTTGATTAAATATTCCAACGCATAATCTTCGGAAACTAAACCTAAATTAATGCCGTCTTCAAAATCGATAATCGTGTAGCAAATATCATCGGCAGCTTCGACTAAAAACGCTAACGGATGTCTTTCATAACCCACATCTTCATCGGTTTTATTTGAAATCATGCCTAATTCTTCGGCAACTTCTTTGAAAAAAGCGACATCTGATTGGAAGAAACCATATTTTTTATCGGCTATATTTTTAGTGGGTTTTTTAGGCAGACTTTCCTTTGGGTATTTGGTAAAAGCGCCAAGCGTGGCATAAGACAACCGCAAACTGCCTTCAATTCCGGGACGCGAACTTGTTAAGACCGAAAACCCATTGGCATTGCCTTCAAAATCGACTAAATCTTGCCATTGTTTTGGCGTTAACTGGTCTTTGTATTGTTGGCCTTTACCAATCGCAAAATACTCACCGATGGCTTTTTCACCTGAATGTCCGAATGGCGGATTGCCAATGTCGTGTGCCAAGGCTGCAGCGGCGACAATCGCTCCGAAATCGTTCATGTGGTACCCGTGGATTTCTTTGAGATATGGGTATTTTTCAATGATTTTTTTACCGACTAATCTTCCGATGGAACGACCAACGACTGAAACTTCTAAACTGTGCGTCAAACGTGTGTGAACGAAATCGGTTTTAGATAACGGAATGACTTGGGTTTTATCTTGTAAACTGCGGAAAGCCGACGAAAAGATAATACGGTCATAATCGACTTCAAAGCCCAGACGCGTGTCATCTTGTTCGATGCGCAATCTTTTGCCGGTATCGCCTTGGCGTTTTAGAGATAAAAGTTGTTCCCAGGTCATATAATATTAAATTTTAGATTTTAAATATCAGATATTAGTCTCTCAAAAATACAGTTTAATTTAGACTTTTCTTCATGCAGACACTGTTTTCCACGCCGATGTATTGCCCAAAGTTTTCTGTGATTTCGTAGCCTAGCTTTTGGTACAAACCGATAGCATCTTTTTGCAGGTAACCGGTTTCGAGTATAGAGAATTTATAGCCTTCTTCTTTGGCCCAAAGTTCCAGTTCGGTTAAAATGGTTTTGGCGATACCTTTGCCACGGTATTCAGGTAATGTGTACATGCGTTTGATTTCGGCGGTTTGGGAGTTGTATTCTTTGTAAGCACCAATGCCAACCGCTACATCATTTTCATAACAAATCAAGGCGTTTTTGAGCAAATTGCTTTTATTAAATTGGGCATAAAATTCGTGGTCATCGCCATCGAGAATTCGCAAATAAGCATCGAGTTGGATGACTAAATCCCCGAAATCTTTATTATCAGAAGTGGTTCTAACAATGGATGTCATCTTATTCTTCGTTAGGGTTTGATTTTGAACTATAAAACAATCGTTTTTCTTCTTCAAGCCTTCTTTTGTCTACCACAAAGGTTTTTGAAATACGGTCGTGCCAGCCTTGAGCTGACGATCCCATAAAGAATGATATTACGAATGGCAACCAAATAAGTGGAATCAATCGACTGAGTGAACGAACTAAAATTTTCTCATGATTAGGTTTTTCTCCGTTTTCATCGACAACCATGGTTTGGGTCACTAATTTGCCAACCGTACGCGCTGTAAATATTTCAAAAAAATTATAGTAAAATAGGGCAATACAAGCCGTAAAAGTATATTGCAGCAACATGCTTTTCTCAAAATTGACTATAAAATCCTTGTTCCCATTGGCTTCCGCATTGGCTACAAAGAAACCCAAAACAACAACCAACAAAGCAACCTGCATTATGGTGTCGACCAGCAAATTCAAAAACCTTTGTCCGTGAGAAGCCAAAATTTCTTCGGTTACCAAGAATGGTTTTCGTACATTTTGTTCCATAATGGTTACTCCTTTTGGTTGGCCAAAAAGAAATTTCTCGATTTCTTTGGGTATTGATTGTAACTCTTATCACTTGGGTTGGCAATCACCGTTTTGATATTGATTTCGTCTCCGAGTTTGAAACTCGCTTCGGTGTATTTATAATCCAATAAATATTCGCCACAGAAATAATTGCCGTTTTCGTCTTTTTCTATGATGCCGGTGTAAACCCCTTTTTTTTCTTTTGACATGATGCTTTTATTAATATTTCCAAAAGTAGTTAAAATGAAAACAGCTATCAAATTGACAGCTGCTTTTCTATATTCTTTATTCTATTCTCTAATTACGACCCACACATTTCGCAATCATCACCACCATTTGCGGCAGCGGCTCTGGCTTGTTCTACCATGGCGGCGAAATCTTCGGCGGTCATTTCTCCGGTTTCGTTTGGTGCTATTACTTCAACGCCTACTGCTTCCGGTTCAGATAAGATTGGTTCGGCTTTTTTGTCGTTGTTCAAAGTAAACTTGATTGCATCCACCGCAGCTTTAGTTCTTAGGTAATACATACCGGTTTTCAAGCCGCTTTTCCAAGCGTAGAAGTGCATTGACGTTAGTTTCGCATAGTTGGCATCTTGCATAAACAAGTTCAACGATTGTGACTGGTCAATAAAATAACCTCTGTGTCTTGACATATCGATAATGTCTTTCATTGACATTTCCCAAACGGTTTTGTACAGTTCTTTTAAGTCTTCCGGAATTCTGTCGATGCCTTGAACTGAACCATTGTTGCGCATGATTTCTTGTTTCAAGGTTTCGTCCCACAAACCTCTTTCTACTAAGTCCATCAACAAGTGTTTGTTGACTACGATGAATTCTCCCGACAATACACGACGCGTGTAAATGTTAGAAGTGTAAGGTTCGAATGCTTCGTTGTTTCCAAGGATTTGTGACGTAGAAGCGGTTGGCATTGGCGCTACCAATAATGAGTTTCTAACACCATGTTTTACCACTTCTTTGCGCAAGCTTGCCCAATCCCATCGGCCTGATAATTCTTCGTCTTTAATGTTCCAAAGGTTGTGTTGGAACAAACCTTCCGAAATTGGCGAGCCTTTAAAGCTTGAGTATGGTCCTTCTTCTTTGGCCATTTCCATAGATGCGGTTACGGCGGCGAAGTATAAGGTTTCGAATATTTCTTGGTTCAATTGTTTCGCCTCATCGCTGGTGAACGGCATTCTCAATAAGATGAAGGCATCGGCCAAACCTTGTACGCCTAATCCAACCGGACGGTGACGCATGTTAGAGTTTTCGGCTTCTTTTACCGGATAGTAATTTCGGTCGATTACTTTATTTAAGTTGCGGGTTACGCGTTTGGTTACGTTGAATAACAATTCGTGGTCGAATTTGTTGTTGTTGACAAACATTGGCAACGAGATTGAAGCCAAGTTACACACTGCAATTTCGTCTTCCGAAGTGAATTCCATGATTTCGGTACACAAGTTAGACGAACGAATGGTTCCCAAATTCTTTTGGTTCGATTTTCTGTTCGCGGCATCTTTGTACAACATGTATGGTGTTCCGGTTTCGATTTGTGATTCGAGAATTTTCTCCCAAAGTTCACGTGCTTTAACCGTTTTTCTTCCTTTTCCTTGTGCTTCGTAAGAAGTGTACATCGCTTCGAATTCGTCACCGTAAACGTCGCATAATCCCGGACATTCATTTGGACACATTAAGGTCCAATCCGCATTTTCTTCTACGCGTTTCATGAACAAATCGGATGTCCACATGGCGAAGAACAAATCACGCGCACGCATTTCTTCTTTTCCGGTGTTCTTTTTCAAGTCGAGGAATTCGAAGATATCGGCATGCCAAGTTTCTAAGTAAATGGCGAAACTTCCTTTTCTTTTTCCGCCGCCTTGGTCAACGTAACGCGCTGTGTCATTGAATACACGTAGCATTGGAACAATTCCGTTGGAAGTTCCGTTTGTGCCTCTGATATAAGAACCTGTGGCGCGAACATTGTGAATTGATAAACCGATTCCGCCTGCTGATTGCGAAATTTTCGCGGTGTTCTTTAACGTGTCGTAAATACCATCGATACTGTCATCTTTCATCGATAACAAGAAACAAGATGACATTTGTGGTTTTGGTGTTCCGGCGTTGAATAACGTTGGTGTGGCGTGGGTAAAGAATTTTTTCGACATTAAGTCGTAAGTTTCGATTACCGAATCTAAGTCGTTTAAGTGAATTCCAACCGACACACGCATTAACATGTGTTGCGGACGTTCTACGATTTTACCGTTAATTTTCAATAAATACGAACGCTCTAGGGTTTTGAACCCAAAGTAGTCGTAGTTGAAATCGCGGTTGTATATGATGTGTGAGTTTAAAAACTCGGCATTTTCCTGAATAACTTGGTGAACCTCATCTGAAAGCAATGGTGCTTGTTGGTTGGTTCTTGGATTAACGTAATGGTACATTTCATTCATCGTTTCCGAGAATGATTTGTTGGTGTTTTTATGTAAGTTGGAAATAGCAATACGAGCGGCTAATTGTGCATAATCCGGGTGCGTTACAGTCATAGAGGCAGCGGTTTCAGCGGCTAGGTTATCTAATTCTGAGGTGGTTACTCCGTCATACAAACCTTCGATAACTTTCATCGCTACTTTTACAGCGTCTACCAATTCATTTAAACCATAGCATAGTTTTTTAATTCTATCTGTGATTTTGTCAAACATTACCGGTTCTTTGTGACCGTCTCTTTTTACTACGTACATAAAATTTTGTTTTGTGAAATAGGGAATCCCTTCGCTACTTCGAGTTACTTGTTTTGTTTTTGTTAATCCCTTAACTTCCTATGAAACTTTCGCTTCACAGAAAATTTCAAAAAAAATTTGAAATATTTTTAAAAATCAGCGTCGAAGCTAATTTTTTGGTCATCGGTATCTTTTGACATTACGCCGGCTTTTTGGTATTCGGCCACGCGTTTTTCAAAGAAATTGGTTTTTCCTTGTAGCGAAATCATGTCCATGAAATCGAAAGGATTATTAGAATTGTAGACTCTTTTGCAACCTAATTCTACAAGTAATCTGTCGGCTACAAACTCTAAGTATTGCGTCATTAAATTGGCGTTCATCCCGATTAAACTTACCGGAAGTGATTCCGTAATAAATTCTCTTTCGATAGTCAAAGCGTCGGTGATAATTTCGGTGATTCTGGCTTTGGATACTTTGTTTACCAAATGGTGGTTGTGTAAATGCACGGCGAAATCACAGTGAACACCTTCATCACGCGAAATCAATTCGTTTGAGAAAGTCAAGCCCGGCATTAAACCGCGTTTTTTCAACCAGAAAATCGAACAGAATGCGCCTGAAAAGAAAATACCTTCTACGGCTGCAAAAGCGATTAATCTTTCGGCGAAGGAATCGGAACTAATCCATTTCATAGCCCAATCGGCTTTTTTCTTTACGGCCGGAAATACGTCAATGGCGTTGAACAATTGGTTTTTTTCGGCTTCGTCTTTTACGTAAGTATCAATTAAAAGCGAATAAGTTTCGCTGTGGATGTTTTCCATCATGATTTGGAAACCATAGAAAAACTTGGCTTCCGGATATTGTACTTCGTTTACGAAGTTTTCGGCTAAATTCTCGTTTACGATTCCGTCAGAAGCCGCAAAGAAAGCCAAAATGTGTTTAATGAAATACTTTTCATCACCACTCAATTTGTTATTCCAGTCTGATAAATCTTGGTGCAAGTCGATTTCCTCGGCTGTCCAAAAACTGGCTTCCATTTTTTTGTACCAATCCCAAATATCATGGTGTTTGATTGGGAAAATAACAAAGCGGTTTTTGTTTTCTTGTAATATTGGTTCGATAGCAGCCATTTTGAAATTATTATTTTGATTGTTGGGGAGATTTTATCTAAAATCTGTCTGTTACAAAGATTGTCAAACCAAACGGAAAATGAAAGTCAAACTTATTCACAATCGGCTCTAGTTTTTAACAAATCTGTGTTTTGTTTAACCTTTTTGGATAATTTTTAACTAATTGATTTACAGTTCTTTAATTTTTTAAAAAACGTCAAAAACCCCTAAAACAAAGGAAGTTAAGAATTTACTGATAGCGGTTTTTTAACATACAACCTCTTCTGAAAAATAATTTTTTGGCATAAAAAAAGAGCGGTTTTTCCGTTGAAAAAACCGCTCTCTGCAAAGTGTACATTTATTTCTTATTTGTCTTCCGAAATATAGGTTTTATTACCATTAGAGTTAATATAATACTTTCCTCCTCTTGGCCCGGTATACACTTTTTTACCGTTATAGGTTCCGGTTACCTTGTCTTTATTCTTTTTGGGTGCTTTTTCATTGGACACTCTTTCTTTTACCGTTTTTTTGGCTTTTGCCTCTGATTTATTGGCAGCGGCTTTGGCTTTTCCGGCGGCTGATCTTTCTTGTCCTCTTGCTGAAGCGTTATTCGATTTTGATTTATAGCGTTTGTCAACGGTACCATCTTTCTTTAATGGCGCATTGGCTTTTTTATAGCGTTCGTCAGGTGTTCCGTCTTTTTTCAATTTAACGCCTAAAGTTTCTTTTGCTTTGGTTGTTTTAACGGCTTCGGTGACTTTTGGCTTTGTTGTTTTTTCTTGCGCCTTGGTCTTTTTAACCGCATCGGTGATTTTTACTTCCTGAGCAAAAATGGTGTTGGAAAAAACAAACATCATACACAATAAAATTACTTTTTTCATAATGCTTAATTTATTAGTTTATTGATTTAAAATTACAAAAAAAATTAAAACAAAAACCGTTCCACTTAAAAAAAGGCTCTCAATTGCACATTCCCGGTATGGATGGTTTGACTGGTTTCTGTTTTTCTGCCTTGGTAGTTGATGTTGATGTCTAAAAATTGGGTCAAATTCTTTTGCAGCAACAATCTCCAGGTTAAATTCTTGCCCGGTTGTAATCCTTCTAACATTTGGAAAGCCACGGGCAATAAGGCATTACCAAGAAATTTATTGTCATATAAAGAAAACTCACCATTCATGGTAAACTTCTTTTCGCTGGCAAAAGAGAATGAAGTGCCGAAGCGACTTTGCTTCAATTGCTCTGAATTACCGATTTGATTTTCTTTGTTTTGGTATTCGAAGAAAATATCCCAACTGGCATTTTTATTGAACAGATAAGAGATTTTAGGATTGACTTGGTAAGCTTTGACTTCAAAATTTTTGGCGACATAATTTTCAGAGAAAAGTGCAGTCTTTGTAGTTTTGGTACCCAAATTAAACAACCAAGTTTTTTTGACCAGATGCGTGTACTGCAATTGATGCGATTTGTTTTCGCTTTCTTGCGAGCCTACTGAAAGCAAGGTTTGAAGCTCGTTTTGGGTAAAAGTATAAGTCGTTGAATGCCTTTGTTTGCCTCGATTGTAAAACAAACTATTTCGGAAACTAGTATTCAATCCCAATAAATTTTCATCGTCTTTGGAAAACGGATTTAAATCGAAATTGTCTCCGTTTCGGCGAATTTTTCGCTCTATTAAAAAAGAAGTTTGATTGTAGAAATGGGACAGCGCTTTTTTAAAACCCTTTGCATTTTGCCATTGTATCGGATTTAAAGTCAGTGATTGTGAAAATTTATTTTGGTGGGTTTTGACAAAAATCTGATTGGGTAAAAATATCCGAACATACCGCGCTTGGTCAGGAAACGGAGCGATTTCAAACTCTTGAAGTTCCTGAATGCCATTGCCGTTGTAGTCAATCCAAGTGTAAACGCCTTGTCCGGGTTCGACTTCCAGATAAGTGAATTCTTGTTGGGCAATCGTTCCCGAAGTAGTTTCATAAGCCGTTGTAACTTGGGCAAATTGTTTAAAAAATTGGTCGTTGTATAACAATCTTGAATTTAATGACGGTTCATTTCCGCGAATAGCATCTTCAAATTTTAAGTTTCTGTAGTTAACAAATAAAGACAAGTTGGTTTTGTCATTTTGAATCAATCTCGATTTCAAATAATAGGATTGTGAAGTGTTTACCTTTTGCAATAAACCATTTTGCAAACTGTCGTTCGCGCGTTGCAAATAGCCCAATTCGACAAAAACCTTAGTGCTATCGCCACGACCGACAAAAGCTCCATATTCGGTAAATCTTTGGCTTAAAGCTGACAATTGATTTGTTGTGACCAATCTTTCTTTGTTGTCTTCCAAACGCAAACTACCGCCAATCCAGTTCTTTTTGAAATGATAGCGCGCTTGTGATTGGTTTCGAATAAAAGTTGACTTCGCATAATCGCCATCGCTATTTAAAATACTGGTGTTTTGCAATAAATTCCAATCTTTGAGTTTAAAAAACCCATTCACCAAATGACGATTACCGACAAAGCTTTGGGAGAAATCCAATTTTTCAAATTGATAAGTCAGCTTTCCTTTTTCCGGTAATGTAAAGTCCAATCCGTTAATAATTAAACTCTGATTGCCTTTGAAAGTAGTCAAATTCCAATCTCGGTTAAACTCAATATTGAACAAACGCTCAATCGTTCTGAAATCTTCCTGTACAAATTGGTAATTGCCAAACGCATCGATTTGCCATTTTTTACTAAACAACCTTTGTTTAAAATTCAGTTTTCCGGCTACACCTTTATTATTAGCATCGTCAAGGGAAGAAAAAAGGTTTTGGTCGTTATTGCTTACGCCGATTTCAAAATCAACCAACGTTTTTTCATTCGGATTGTATTTTCCTAAAACCGTTGCAATTTGGATTTTCGTTGGAGCAACTAATCTTGTAATCGGTTCGTAATTTCCTTGTGGTATTCCGGCTATTGGCTCAACATATTGGTAAATTTTGCCAATGGCCGCCGTGTTACTTAAAATATAATTGCCCAAATTGTTTCCAACTAAAGTAAACCTGACATTGTACAATTCATCCTCGGGATTATTCGAATATTCAAAAACTTCAACTGTATTAACGAAGACTTTTTTGTACAAAATTTTATTCTCAGAATACGTATCCAAATACGCTGACGGCGCATTCATTAGGTTGACATTGTCGCCGGCATTCGCCAAAACACTGACTTGTTCGGGTGACAAGCTTTGTTGCAACGGTTGGTTTTTGACATCATTTTCAGAATAGAGATATCCGCCTAAACTCCAATTTTTCGAAGTATAATTGGCGCCGCCGTAAGTCACAAATCGGGTATAACTTCTATCGGAATATTGGTATTCGATGACGATTCGCATTTCGGAAGTAATCGGAAATAATGACGTAAACGTGATTTCTCCGGCATTGTAATCGATGATGTAATCGTTGTTTTCGCCGCGTTTTTTCAAAATACCGTTGACATAAACGCGTTCCGATCCCGAAATCACCAAGACATACAATTCGCCATTATTGCCTCTTAATTTATACGGACCTTGATTGCCTTCTTGTCCGGTGAACGCACTTTTGGCATATTGTCCGCGAACCAAGGCTGCGGCTGCAAAAATTTCGGTTTTGTTTTCTTCGCCGCCAAATGTGAATCTCGTAGACAATCCTTGTACTTTTTTGTTGAAATTCAGAAACCGCGATTGTCGGTTTTCAAGAAATAAATCTCCGGCGCGGATGTTCCATTTGTCGGTAAATAATTCGATGAAGATTTGGTCAAACTCATCCAGCTTTTGCGAATATCCATTGTCCTGTAAAGGAATATTTGAATCCTGAATCGAAGCCCGAAGCGAGACTCTATCTGAAATTTTTCCGGTGATTTGCAAATCGAGATTAGACGTTACTGAAGCATTTTGATTGTTGCCGACGGTGACGCCACGAGTGATACTTCCGGAAGTGTTTAAACCTTCAAACGGTACAAACTTTTTGACCGAACGATCAATTTTATAAAGATTGCCGGCTTCGTTGGGTACAATTTTACTTTGGTCATAAATGCTGTAAGTTTTGGTAAGATGCTCAGGATATTTAAAATACCGAATGGTCAAACTGTCTGTGGAAATGAAACCATTTTTGAAAAACAATTTCCCGGTTTTAAAATCGACTTTGTAGAAAGCAGTGTCTATTTCTTTGCCTTCACGATTCAGCAATTTGAAAAAACTCGGGCTGATGCTAACTTTTTCAATAGCAATCGTGTCTTTGGAAACGGCAACTTTTTTAGTTTGGTACAACGATTTGATTTCCTGAGCCGAAAGACAGGAAAAACCGAGAAGTATCAATAATAATAGCCCTTTTTTAAACATATCATTTATAACGTAAAAATAGGCTTTTTAATATAAAAAAACCGCGAACACACTATATTTTCGGCATTCGCGGTTTTTCATGTTTATTTTTTCTTTGCTTACTCTTTCGTTACCACTTGCATGGTTTCTCTTGAAATTTGTTTTAAAAGAACCGTTTTCCCTTTCTCCACCATTTCGGCTGCTTCTTTGTTGAAGTGACGAATCGTATATAAGGAAACATTTTCGTTATAAGCTACCTTGAATTTTTTAGACAAAATGGCTTTCAGCTCATTAAAGTTGCCGAATTTATCTTCGATACTTACCGAAAAACTGATGGCTGAATTCTGAATCAAACTCACTTTCATTTTATATTGATGAAACAAGGCGAAAATCTCGCTGATGTTTTCTTCCATGATAAAAGAGAAATCGATAGACGATAACGAAATCAACAATTGGTCTCTTTTTACAATATAACATGGCGTTTGCGGCTCTAAATCTTTTCCTTTGGAAACACTTGTGCCCGGCAATAGCGGATTGATAAACGATTTTACATGCAACGGAATTTCTTTTTTCTGAAGTGGTTGCAAAGTTTTCGGGTGAATAACGGTTGCGCCGTAAAACGCTAACTCGATGGCTTCGCGATAGGAAATTTGGTTTAACAATATCGCATTTTCAAAATATCTCGGATCGGCATTCATCACACCCGGAACGTCTTTCCAAATGGTTACACTTTCGGCATTTAGGCAATACGCAAAAATCGCAGCCGTATAATCGGAACCTTCTCGACCTAAAGTGGTAGTAAAATTATTCTCATCCGAACCTAGGAAACCTTGGGTAATATTGAGGGATTTTTTCTTTATCCCTTTTGAAATTAACTGTTGGGTTTTTTCCCAATCAACATTCGCATCGCGATAAGTATTGTCGGTTTTGATAAAATTTCTAACGTCAATCCAATTGTTTTTTAAACCGGCTTGCGCGAAATAGTAGCTTACAATCGTAGTCGAAAGAATCTCACCATAACTTACCACTTGGTCATAAACATAGTTATAATTCGGCGATTTGCTGCTTCGGATAAAATATTCTAAATCGGCAAAATGACTGTTTACCGCAAAGTAAACATCGTGTTCTTCATCTTCGAATAAATCCATCAAAATTTGGTAGTGGTACTTCTTGACTTCTTGTAGCGAAGAATGCAATTCATTCGACTTTTCGAAATAATTCTTGATAACTACTTCTAAAGCATTAGTGGTCTTTCCCATGGCAGAGATGACCAAAAGCGTGTCTTCGTGACCTACTTTTTCTAATACACTAAATACGTTTTTAATACCTTCAGCATCTTTAACGGATGCTCCCCCAAATTTGAAAATTCTCATTATAAATTAGTTAAATATTCATTTATTCCTTGTTCGTCCATTTGAACAACGTCCCAATCTTCTAAGACTTTCGCCCCCGATTTTTTATAAAATTCTACTGCCGGTGTGTTCCAGTCTAAAACATTCCATTCGATTCTTCGAACGTTATCTGCTTTGCCTTGTTCCATGATTTTGGCATACAAGGCTGAGCCCAAACCGGTACCGCGCATTTTTTCTTTGACAATCAAATCCTCCAAATGTATGGTTCTTCCTTTCCAAGTCGAATAGCGGTAATAATACAACGCCATCCCGACAATCTCGCCTTCAACCTCAGCTACAAAAGTGGAAAACAACGGATTTTCTCCAAAACCATCTCGCTCTAAATCGGCTACGGTTACTACAACCGCATCGGGTTCTTTTTCAAAAACGGCCAATTCTCGGATTAAATCCAATACAGCTTTCATGTCGGCTTTGGTTCCTTTTCGGATATTCATTTTTTATTTTTTAAGTATTTGGATTTTAACCACATAGAAACATAGCGTTTCCCGTTTTAAAATTATAAAGCTCCGCTTTTAACATAGTAAACAAACACTACGCATAAAAAAACTTAATCAAAATCAATCCAATTCCTATGACGCTATGTGCTGAAAAGTGCTTTTATTTTTTGCAAAAATACAATTTATAATTTCTTTGCGAAATAGATTTTTTCTTTGGCAAATTTAGCGATATTTGCAGCCACAACTACAACGATTTCGTAATGGAAGAACGCAACAAAACCTTAGGTGAATTTATCATCGAAAAACAAGAAGAATTCAAGTATTCTTCAGGAGAATTATCCCGTATCATCAACTCCATCCGATTGGCCGCCAAAGTGGTGAATTACAAAGTAAACAAAGCCGGTTTGGTCGATATCGTTGGTGCAGCCGGAGACCAAAATATCCAAGGCGAGGACCAACAAAAGTTGGATGTTTACGCCAATGACGTTTTTATCCAAACCTTAATCAACCGCGAAATTGTCTGCGGTATTGCTTCTGAAGAAAATGACGATTTTATTACCGTGGCCGGTTCCGATAAAACGCACAGCAATAAATATGTCGTTTTGATGGATCCATTAGATGGTTCTTCTAATATTGATGTGAATGTTTCGGTAGGAACTATTTTTTCGGTTTATCGAAGAGTAACGCCTGTTGGAACGCCTGTTACTTCAGCCGATTTTTTACAACCCGGAACACAACAAGTCGCTGCCGGTTATGTAATTTACGGAACCTCTACGATGTTAGTTTACACGACAGGTCACGGCGTTAACGGATTTACATTAAACCCGGCGATTGGAACGTTTTATTTATCGCATCCTAATATGCAGTTTTCTAAAGACGGCAATATCTATTCTATTAACGAAGGCAATTATGTGCATTTTCCTCAAGGCGTAAAAGATTATTTAAAATACTGTCAGCTCGAAGAAGGAGACCGTCCTTATACTTCGCGTTACATAGGAAGTTTGGTTTCCGATATTCACCGAAATATGATTAAAGGCGGCATTTATATTTATCCGACCAGTTCGAAATCTCCTAACGGGAAACTGCGTTTGCTATACGAATGCAACCCAATGGCATTCATCACCGAACAAGCCGGCGGAAAAGCCTCCGATGGTTTTGGCAGAATCATGGAAATCAGCCCGATAGAATTGCACCAACGCGTGCCTTTCTTTTGCGGAAGTTACAATATGGTAGAAAAGGCTGAGGAGTTTATGGCGAAATATGTTTAAGTAGCTGAGTGACTGAGTAAAAATAAGAAGCCTGAATCAATGATTCAGGCTTCTTATTTTTGTATTTACTAAATTATTACTTATTCATATGTGTCATTTCATATACAAATGTATCCGAATCCACATTCATCACTAATAATGACAAGGCTTTGTCAACAATGTAAGGTACATTTCCCGGAGTAAAACCTAAAGCCAAAGCAAACTTGGTCAAAATTTCTTTTTGTTTTGCTCCAATAACGTGGTCTGCATAAACCATACGCGATAAATCATACAAACGCTCTAATCTTTGCGAATGCAAATAAGGCGGATTGATTGGGTATTTTAAAGGATTTTCTAAAATCTCTTCATATTCTGCTGTGGATATTTCTAAACGCGAAGCCAATTTGTCTAAGAACTCTTTTTCTTCTTTGCTCATATCGCCATCGGCAATAGCTACTCGAACAATAGCCGAAAAATGCCCTTTGTTTCTGCTTTTAAACTCGCTATCAAATAAATCTGAAATTGACATAATGTTATTGGTTTTAATCCTGCAAATATAAGCCAATTTCCTTTTTTAGAAAACCAATTCTCAAAATGTTTTTCATCGATTTTAGGATTAATTTTTAAGGCTCAATTAAAATTAATTGTAAGTTTACGTTCCAAACCACTAAACAAAACAACCAAACTACAATGTCAGATTTCTGGATATACTTCAATCTCGGATTAAAACATGTGCTTGATATTTTTGCCTACGACCATGTTTTATTCCTTTTAGCCTTAACTGTTCCGTATGAATTCAAATCGTGGAAAAGAATTTTAATTCTCGTTTCCCTTTTCACTTTGGGCCATACTTTAGCGCTTTTCCTTTCAGTTTTTAACATCATAACCATAAAGTCCGAAATCGTCGAATTCCTTATTCCAATAACCATCTTAATTGCGGCTTTATATAACATTATCATTTCCGGAAAATCAAGCAAACAAAGCACCATCACTTTTATTGGCATATTGACCGTTTTCTTTGGAGTTATTCATGGCTTAGGCTTTTCAAATTATTTCAATACTATTTTATCGGGAAAACCAACGGACAAATTATTACCGCTTTTCGAATTCGCTCTCGGCATTGAAGTTGCGCAAATCATCGTCGTATTAGCCGCTTTACTTTTGGCTTACGTAGTTCAAACCCTTTTGAAATTCTCTAAACGCGACTGGATTTTAATCATTTCCGCCTTTATCGTCGGTGTCGTAATTCCGATGATTTTACAAAGTGAAATTTGGGTTAAATAATTGTTCAGAAGCGAAAGGTTTAGGTATATTTGCTATCCATTCCTGCCTGCCGGCAGGCAGGTTCCCGCTATTCGCGCTACACGGTAGCTAGCTTCTATCGGGGCTGGGAGAAAAACCATTTGATTTTCTGTTATGAAAGAAGCCAAACAAAAAAAATACGACGTTGCCTACCTCAGAATTGCTGCCGAATGGAGCAAATTGTCTTATTGCAAACGCAAACAAGTCGGCGCCATCATTGTCCGCGACAGAATGATTATTTCCGACGGTTACAACGGAACGCCATCCGGCTTTGAAAACTGTTGCGAAGACGACGAAGGGTTAACCAAATGGTACGTTTTACACGCCGAGGCCAATGCGATTTCTAAAGTCGCGCGTTCTACTCAAACTTGTGAAAACGCGACTTTATACATCACGCTTTCGCCCTGTAAAGAATGTAGTAAACTCATTCACCAATCGGGAATCAAACGTGTAGTTTTTAAAAACGGCTATCGCGATGAATCGGGTTTAGATTTCTTAAGAAAAGCCGGTATTGAAGTAACTCAAATCGAAAATTTAGACTAATTTTTATTATCATTCGTCCAATGAAATCTAAGGAAAAATACTTGCCTTTATTGCTGTTCTCTTGCGTGGCCTTGGGAATCATCATTGGTGGTATGCTCAATTTTCCGAAACGAACACTTTCCAAACAAAACGCCAGCAAAGCCAAGATCGAAAAACTAATCGACTTCATCAATGACGAATATGTAGATGATGTCAATTCCGATTCTATTGTTGACTTAACGGTGAACAGTATTTTGGCCAATCTTGATCCGCATTCGGTTTATATTCCGCCGAGCGAACAATCTTCGGAAGCCGAATTGATGAAAGGTGATTTTGTTGGGATTGGCGTCAATTTTTATATGTTTAACGACACGGTAACGATTGTGAAACCATTGGAAAACGGTCCGGCCGAAAAAGCAGGAATCTTAGCCGGTGACCGCATTTTATACGCCGATAAAGACAAACTTTTCGGAAGAAAATTACCAACCGATAGTTTGTTCAACAAATTAAAAGGCGAAGAAGGCTCGAGCGTTTTATTGACCATTTATCGAAAAAGCACCAACAAAAAACTAAAAATTCCGGTAATTCGCGACGTAGTTCCGATAAAAAGTGTGGACACTTATTTGAAACTTAACGCCACAACCGGTTACATCAAAATCAATCGCTTTGCCGAAAATACTTATGACGAATTCCGAGTAGGCTTGGAAAAACTGAAAAAGCAAGGCATGAAAACCTTGGTCATTGATTTGCGCGACAATGGCGGTGGTTATTTAGAAAAAGCCGTTGAAATAGCCGATGAATTATTGAAAGACAAAGAGCTAATCGTTTTTACCAAAAACAAAAGAGGTGAAATCAACAAAACTTTTGCCACCGAACAAGGCATTTTTGAAACCGGAAGAGTCTATGTTTTAATCGATGAAAACTCGGCTTCTGCCAGCGAAATTTTAGCCGGTGCAATTCAAGACAATGATAGAGGAACTATCGTAGGTCGTCGTTCTTTCGGAAAAGGCTTAGTGCAACGCGAAATGGATTTTGCCGACGGTTCGGCCGTTCGTTTAACCACTTCCAGATATTACACCCCAAGCGGTCGCTCAATTCAAAAACCTTATGTCAAAGGCCAAGGCGAAGCCTACAGCCACGATTATGAAGCGCGTTTTGAAAACGGGGAATTATACGCCAAAAGTAAAATCAAAGTCGCGGATTCTTTAAAATTCAAAACCAAAAAAGGGAGAATCGTTTATGGCGGCGGCGGCATCGTTCCGGATGTATTTGTGCCTTTGGAAGTGAAAAAAGGGGAGGAAAGTTTGGCCTACATTTTAAGTTCAGGCTTGGTGAGTCATTTTGTTTTTGAACAATTAGACAATAACAGAACTGCTTTTAAAGGCGTAAAATTTGAGGCTTTTTTGACCAAAATGCAACAAGACAACACCACTGTTTCTAAATTCGAAGGTTACTTAAAAGATGCCGGTTTGGAAATGTCTTTGGCTAACAATAAAGCTTTGGTGAAAAAATTCTTAACCGCTGAATATGCCCGACAACTTTTTGGTGAAGACCAATATTATCAAATCATTTTAAAAGATGATTCGATGTTAAAATCGATTTTGAAGTAAATTTTACTTTTTAATACTATCGTGCACTTGTACATGAATTCCACCATTCCATAAAGTTAGAATATCGGTTGCCACAGCCGCGCCACTTCCGGCAGCTATAGCTAATTGGCTTCTCCAACCGGCTAAAGTTCCGGTAACGAAGATTCCTTCAGCTACTCTATGGTCAGTATTTTTGAGTTGGATACGGTTTTTCTCTGGAATCACTTTTTGATGCGGTATTACAAATTTCTCTAAACCTTCAATCGTAAAAGGATTTCCGGCACCAATTCCGATGACAACGATTTTAGTGTGATAAGTATGTTTATTGGTGATAACGGTAAAATTTCCGGCTTCGCCTTCAATTTTCATTACTTTTTCGCCTGAAATTTGGTCGATATGCGGATACAATTGGTTTAAATGATCAACGCTTTCCTCAAGTAATTCTGAACCCAATTTTCCGGCGGAAATGCCATAAGCATTATTAAAAAGAGCATCTTGTAATGAGGAAGCTTTTTGATGAACGATGATGCCTATTTTTTTATCGGTAACAAAAGGTTTGTTTTGGGCCGAACCTAAAATCAAAGCACAAGACATGCCCGAAACGCCACCACCAATTATCAAAACATCATACATAACTTGGAAAATTTGAAATTAAAAATGGCAAATTCCAAAAAAGCTTCAAAATCAAAATGTAAAGTCCCGAACATTTGAATTTTGAAATTTCCTTTTTGGAATTTGAAAAACCCTTAGTTTTTTAGTTTGTCTTCGATTTTCTTGGACATTCTAAAAATCAAAAGAATTAAGACCGCACAAAATGAAGCGGCTATACCTATTAAAGCTACCATGCTGTCGCCATCAAAGGGATTGCTAAAATCAAGTAAATAAATATTGACCAATATCAGTGCAACGGCAAGAAATATAAGTATGTTGGTAAAAATTTTCATGTGATAAATTTATAGCGCAAAAATACTAATTTTTGGGGTTATGCAAATAATCCTTTAACATTAGCCGCAAATAATTTAACAGCAATCGCCAATAAAACCACGCCAAAAACCTTTCTAACGATGCTTAACCCGTTTTTACCCAACATTTTTTCAATTTTATAAGACGATTTTAACACGGCATAAACTAAAATGATGTTCAACAAAATGGCAATGATAATGTTAATCGATTGGAATTCGGCACGCAAAGAAAGTAAGGTTGTCATCGTTCCGGCTCCGGCGATTAAAGGAAAGGCAATCGGAACAATCGAAGCGGAAGTAGCAGCTTCATCTCGGTATAATCTTATGCCTAAAATCATTTCTAAAGCCAAAAAAAACAACACAAACGAACCGGCAACCGCAAACGAATTGACATCAATTCCGATTAATTTCAGAATTTCTTCTCCCACAAAAAGAAAGGCAATCATGATTCCGGCCGAAACCAAAGACGCTTTCTCCGATTGAATATGACCAAACTTTGTTCTCAAATCAATAATCACGGGAATACTTCCGACGATATCAATCACGGCAAAAAGTACCATGGTGGCAGTTGCTATTTCTCTAAAATCTAAATTCATAACGTTTATTTTTTGCAAAATTAGGTTTTTAATAATTCACTTAAGCCAATTTTCATTTGTACTTTTGCATTCTTAAAATCAGATCATGTTTCAATTAGGCAAAACCATAGTTTCAGAAGACATCCTAGAAAAAGATTTTGTGTGCAACCTTTCGGCTTGTCACGGCGCTTGTTGTGTGGATGGCGATGCCGGTGCGCCTTTGAGTAAAGAAGAAACCAAAATTTTGGAAGAAATCTATCCGAAAGTAAAACCGTTTCTGCGTAAAGAAGGTATCGAAGCCATAGAAAGATTAGGCACTTGGGTTGTCGGAACCGACCAAGATTTGGAAACCCCTTTGATTGACAATAAAGATTGTGCTTATGTAATTTTCGACGGAAAAACGGCACTTTGCGGTATCGAACAGGCCTACAACCAAGGCATCATCAATTGGAAAAAACCGGTTTCGTGTCATTTGTATCCAATCAGGGTTAAAGATTTTAGCGAATTTGCAGCAGTAAATTATGACCGTTGGGACATTTGCAGCGATGCTTGTACGCTTGGAAAAGAACTTCAAGTTCCGGTTTATAAATTCGTCAAAGAAGCATTGATTCGAAAATTTGGCGAAGATTGGTATGCTGAATTGGAAAAAGTAGCGGAAGACTTGAAAAATGGAAAATAAAAAAAGGCGAAATCAAATGATTTCGCCTTTTTCGTGGAGAATATCGGATTCGAACCGATCACCTTCCCGATGCAATCGGGACGCTCTAACTCTTGTCAATTAAATTTTCAATGTAAACCCTACTCTTCATCTTCTTAATTTGCATTTCTCGCTGATAAGCTTCACTTCTAGAAGAAAATGTTTCTGAATGTTTTAACGTCCAATCTTTAGCCGACTTTGTGTATTTACTTCTACTATTTAAATGGTCATCAAGTCGCTCCTCAATATTTTGACAAGAGCCAACGTAGTATTTATTTAATGATTCGGAATAAATGATATAGATGTAAAACATATTAAAAATAAAAAAGTCCCGATAAATCGGGACTTTGTGGAGAATATCGGATTCGAACCGATCACCTCTTGCCTGCCAGGCAAGCGCTCTAGCCAAATGAGCTAATCCCCCAATATTTTAAATTAACTAAAGTCACATTCCCGATTACCATCGGGACGCTCTAGCCAAATGAGCTAATCCCCCATTTTTTTTTGAGACGACAAATATATAATTTTATAGAAACAAAAAGCAATTCCAACCCTATCTTTTTTGAGATTTGTTGTAAATTTACCTTAAATATCTATTTTATGTCTGCCGAAAATACCAACGGGTTTATTGAAACCCAAATTGAGAATAAAATCGCGACGATTACCTTCAGTCATCCGGCGAGCAATTCTTTTCCTAGTGATTTATTGCAAAAACTCACGGAAGAATTAAACGCTTTGAGCAAAAACAATGAGGTTAATGTCATTATTCTGCAAAGCGAAGGCAAGACTTTTTGTGCCGGTGCTTCTTTTGACGAATTGCTTTCTATTACCGATTTTGAAACCGGAAAAAAATTCTTCTCAGGCTTTGCCAATGTGATTAATGCAATGCGCAAATGCTCGAAAATCATCATTGGAAAAATACAAGGAAAAGCGGTTGGCGGTGGCGTTGGTTTGGCTTCAGCCTGTGATTTTGCTTTTGCTTACCAAGATGCTTCAATTAAATTATCCGAAATAGGCATCGGAATCGGGCCGTTTGTGATTGAACCGGCGGTTTCGAGAAAAATAGGAAAAACAGCCATGACACAATTGACTTTGCAACCTAATAATTGGCAAACTGCCGATTGGGCTATTGAAAAAGGTTTGTATGCCGATATTTTTGATAGTTATGGGGATTTAGATGAAAATACTTTGGCTTTCGCCAAAAAATTAGCAAGTTATAATCCGGAAGCTTTGGCTGAAATGAAAAAAGTCTTTTGGGAAGGCACTGAAAATTGGGACCAACTTTTATATGAACGTTCGGCTATTTCAGGCAAATTAGTCCTTTCTGATTTTACCAAAAATGCTTTAAGCGAATTTAAAAAATAAATTATGACCCTTATTTCTCTTATTCAGCAAGTCAATATCGATGAAAAAATAAAAAATGCTCCGGATAATGGTTATTTAATCGGCATTTGGATTGGTTATGTTTTACCTTTTGTTGTTCTGGTAGGCGTTGCTTATTTGATGTACAGCCGAGCTAAAAAAAGACAAAACGACCTGTAGCAATATTTTACTAAATTTGCCCCGTAAAAATATCTTTCATGAGTAACATCAGAATCACTAAACAATTTTCTTTCGAAACCGGACACGCACTTTATGGCTATGACGGCAAATGCAAAAACGTGCACGGACACAGCTATAAATTGTCGGTGACAGTAATTGGCCAACCCATTACTGATACTTCCAATGTAAAATTCGGGATGGTAATTGACTTTTCTGATTTGAAAAAAATAGTGAAAGAAGAAATTGTAGATATTTTTGACCATGCCACCGTTTTCAATCAAAACACACCACATATCGAACTGGCGGCCGAATTAAAATCGCGCGGACATCATGTGATTTTGGTCGAATACCAACCAACGAGCGAAAATATGGTAACCGATTTTGCCCAAAAAATAAAAAGCCGTTTACCGAAAGACATTCTTTTGCATTCGCTTAAACTTCAAGAAACTGAAACTTCATTTGCCGAATGGTACGCTTCGGATAACGAATAAAAACATGACGATTTCACCTAACAAAAAAATATACTTCGCTTCCGACCAACACTTTGGTGCACCAACGCCCGAGTTGAGTTTTCCTCGTGAACAAAAGTTTGTCGCTTGGTTGGATGAAGTCAAGAAAGATGCTTATGCTATTTTTCTTTTGGGCGATTTGTTTGATTTTTGGTTCGAATATAAAACGGTTGTGCCCAAAGGCTTCGTTAGAGTTTTAGGAAAACTGGCCGAAATTCGTGACAGCGGCATTCCAATTTACTTTTTCGTAGGCAATCACGATTTGTGGATGAATGATTATTTTCAAAAAGAATTAAACATTCCGGTTTACCACGACAATCAAGAATATATTTTTAACGGAAAAACGTTTTTAATTGGTCACGGCGATGGAAAAGGTCCGGGCGATAAGGGTTACAAACGCATGAAAAAAGTCTTTACGAGTCCGTTTTCGAAATGGCTCTATCGTTGGTTACATCCGGATATTGGCGTGAAATTGGCCCAATATTTATCGGTAAAAAACAAACTGATTTCAGGCGAAGCCGATGTAAAATTCTTAGGCGAAGAAAACGAATGGCTGGTGCAATACGCCAAACGCAAACTCGAAACCAAACATTACAATTACCTCATCTTTGGCCACAGACATTTACCAATGGTTATCAAAGTAGGCGAAAACGCTGAATATGTAAATCTGGGCGATTGGATTGGGTACTTTACTTATGGAGTTTTTGACGGCGAGAATTTTGAGTTGAAGAAATATTAATTTACCTCAAATCCTTCAATCTCAACTGAACCGAAACCTTTCCATTGAATTCATTTTCATCAATACAATAAACGGCATCAAACGGATTTTGATTTTTAACCAAGTTTAATTTTTTGCCTAAACCAAAACCAATTGCTCCAAAACCTTGGCTTCCGTTTTGTTTTACGAATAGTTTTAAATGGTCGTCATCTGCACCGATTCCTTTGGCGTAACCCGAATCTTTTAATCCTTTGGACATAAAAACTGGCGTCATATTTTGCGGACCAAAAGGTTCAAACTGATTCAGAATTCTAATTAGTTTTTCACTGATATCGGTCAGGTTTATTTCCGCATCAACCGAAATCTCTGGTGTCAATAAATCGGGAGGAATGGTTTGTTCTACAGTTCGCTCAAACGCTTCTTTGAAAGCGGCATAATTTTCTTCTTTCAAGGTCATTCCTGCGGCGTACATGTGTCCGCCAAATTGTTCCAAATGTTCTGCACACGCTTCTAAGGCATTATAAATATCAAAATCTTTTACCGAACGCGCTGAGGCTGCGAGTTTGTCACCGCTTTTGGTAAAAACAACCGTCGGGCGATAGTAAGTTTCGGTCAATCGCGAAGCCACTATTCCAATTACGCCTTTGTGCCAACTTTTGTTGTAAACCACGGTTGTAAATTTTTCTGTTTCCTGATTTATTTCTATTTGATCCAGCGCTTCAGTAGTAATTTGTTTGTCTAGATCCTTTCGGTCACTGTTGTGTTGTTCAATTTCTGAAGCGAAAATTTCTGCCTGATCTAAATCATATTCCGTCAGTAAAGCCACGGCTTCATTGCCATGCTTAATTCTTCCGGCTGCGTTAATTCTCGGTGCAATGATAAAAACGACATCGGTAATCGTCAACACTTTTTTCTTTACATTCTGAATTAATGCTTTAATTCCCGGACGAGGATTTGCATTAATCACTTCCAAACCAAACTTAGCTAAAGTGCGGTTTTCACCGGTCATTGGAACGATATCGGCAGCAATCGCTGTGGCTACCAAATCCAAATAAGGAATCAAATCTTCCATCGTTTGGTTTCTGTTTTGTGCCAAGGCTTGAATTAATTTAAACCCAACACCACAACCACACAATTCGTCATAAGGATAATGGCAATCTTGTCGTTTTGGGTCTAAAATCGCAAAGGCTTCGGGCAGAAATTCACCCGGACGATGGTGATCACAAATGATAAAATCGATGCTTTTTGCTTTGGCATAAGCCACATGATCAATAGATTTAATGCCACAATCCAAAGCGATAATCAATGAAAAACCATTGTCATCGGCAAAATCAATCCCTTTATACGAAATGCCATAACCTTCCTCATAACGATCGGGAATGTAAGTTGCCACATTAGGATAATAGCTTTTTAAATAACTCGACACCAACGAAACCGCCGTCGTACCATCAACATCATAATCTCCAAAGATCAAAATATTTTCGCCATTCGCAATCGCTGTTTCAATTCGGTTCACGGCTTTGTCCATGTCTTTCATCAAATATGGATTATGCAAATCCTCTAAACTCGGTCGGAAAAATTGACGCGCAGCTTCATAAGTTTCCACGCCTCTTTGAACCAAAAGGGTTGCGACAAGTTCGTCCACTTTTAATTCAGTAGCCAATGCTTTTACTTTATTGAGAGAAGGTTTTGGTTTTAAAGTCCAGCGCATGTTTAATTATGAATTGAAAATTATGAATCATCAAACAAATATATAAAAAATACTACAAAAAAAATTTAAATGTAAGAAAAATTACTTTAAACTTTTACCGCCAACTACCGTTACGATTTCTCCTTTTGGTGGTTTATTTTCAAAGTGTTTTAAAACCTCAGCGGCTGTACCGCGAATGGTTTCTTCGTGTAGTTTTGATAATTCTCTGGAAACGGAAACCGGTCGGTCTGCGCCAAAATATTGTACAAATTCGGCCAAAGTTTTGACTAATTTGTGCGGTGAAACATAAAAAATCATCGTTCGGGTTTCTTCGGCTAGCGCCAAATATCGAGTTTGTCTGCCTTTCTTTTCAGGTAAAAACCCTTCGAAAACGAATCGGTCATTGGGCAAACCACTATTGACCAATGCCGGTACAAAAGCTGTTGCGCCGGGCAAACAATCGACTTCAATATTATTTTCAACGCAAGCTCTTGTCAATAAAAATCCGGGGTCAGAAATCGCCGGCGTTCCGGCATCGCTAATCAAAGCAATAGATTCTCCGGCTTGCAAACGCTTGACCAAATTTTCTACCGTTTTGTGTTCGTTATGCATATGATGACTGTGCATATGCGTTGAAATGTCAAAATGCTTGAGGAGTTTTCCGCTGGTGCGTGTGTCTTCGGCCAAAATTAAATCGACTTCCTTCAAAACTTTAATCGCTCTGAAAGTCATGTCTTCTAAATTGCCAATTGGCGTTGGAACGATGTAAAGTTTGGACATTTACGCGAATTTTTTCTCCACAATAGCCATAAAACGCTCGACATACTCTTCTTTACCGGTCCAAAAATCATAGTCGGGAATGATCATTTCATTCAAGAAATCTTTGGCTTCTTCTAAATTGTCAAAGGTATTCAATTGCGAAATTACGCGGTTAAAGTCTTCGTTGCTTTCGCCAAAAAGATTGTTGACAAACGCGACTCTGTCATTCAACCCGATTTCCATGGTTTTGCCAAAAGCGCTGTTTAAAGATGTGGCTTTAGGCTCGGTTGCTTCTTTGGTTTCTGTAACACTTTCTGTAGAGAAAAGCGAAACTTCATTGGGTTTAACAAAAACAGGGTCGACATAATTTTCGCCCAATAAATCTTCCAACGCTACATGTTTGGTTTCGGGTTTTACTTCAGAAGCTATTTCTGCTGGCTCAATCTCTTCTTCCGTTTCGTCTTCCGCCAATTCAAAAATAGGTTTGAAAACCGGTTCTTCTTCGTCAGTTTCCGTCACAACTTCTTCCTCCATTTCTTCCTCCAAAATAGGTTCCACTTCTTCTTCGGCTTCTTCTGAAACTACTGCTTCTTCCACTTCTTCAATGTCTTCCTCAGAAACCACTTCCGCCTCTTCTTCAGTTGCCACAGTAGCTTCCGGTTCCGCTTGTATTTCAACAACCGGTTCTTCAACAGGTTTTACTTCCAAAACCGCTTCTTGTGGCATTTCGTCTAAGTGTTGCTCTAATTTTTCTTCCAAAACCGCAGCGTCAACCTCGTTTTTTACCGAATCGAAATTGTCTTGGTAAAACTTTAAAACGGTTAGTGTTTCGTATAATTTTTGGGTTTCTTTATACAATTGATCAACTTCCGATTTGTTTTTCAGTTTCAAAATTCGGTGGGCAATGCTGATTAATTCGGATTCTAATCTTTTTTTCATCTTTTAGAAATTATTTGGAACAAGCTAGAGTTTTCTTTAAATTTTCTTCCGTTTCATTTATTTAACCTTGGGAAGAAGTAACCTTAATTAAAATTTTTCTACATTTGAATCGACGTAAAAATAGAAAAAAATGATGTCGGTTTGTTTTCGTTACAAAGTAATAAAAACTATTCATTTTTAGCGCAAGAAAAATACAAAATGTTTCTCGAAAATACAGTAAATCATAAAGAACAATTTGGTTGGATTGAAGTCATCTGCGGATCGATGTTTTCGGGTAAAACAGAAGAGCTCATTCGCCGATTGAAAAGGGCTCAATTTGCCAAACAAAAAGTCGAAATTTTCAAACCTTCCATCGATACGCGCTACGATGAGGAAATGGTTGTTTCCCACAATAAAAATGAAATTCGTTCGACTCCGGTTCCGGCTGCCGCCAATATTAGAATTTTGGCACAAGGTTGTGATGTAGTCGGGATTGACGAAGCGCAGTTTTTTGATGACGAAATTATATCGGTTTGTAACGATTTAGCCAATTCGGGAATCAGAGTGATTGTTGCCGGATTAGACATGGATTTTAAAGGCAACCCTTTCGGGCCAATGCCTGCTTTGATGGCGACTGCCGAATATGTGACCAAAGTCCACGCCGTTTGCACCCGAACGGGCAATTTAGCCCATTACAGTTTCAGAAAAAATGACAACGAAAAATTGGTCATGCTTGGTGAAACCGAAGAATACGAACCTTTGAGCCGCGCTGCTTATTTCAATGCCATGCGCGAAAACATGGTGGTAAAAGACGCCGAAAACCTATCTAAAGAAGAATAACTCCTTGATACAAACCTTACGAAATATCATTCCCATCATCAAGGCCAATTGGATCGGCCAAAATGATGTAGCCGTTATTGACGCGATTTCTATTGACAGTCGCTCATTGCAAAATGGCGAAAACACTTTGTTTTTTGCCATTTCCGGACCCAATAATGACGGTCATTCTTATATAGAAGAATTGATTGAAAAAGGCGTAAAACATTTTGTGGTAACCCATATTCCCGAAAATGTAAGCGGAAAAGCTAACTTTTTGGTAGTTGAAAATACACTGGAAGCTTTGCAGAAATTCGCTTCTTATTACCGAAGTTTATTCGATTTTCCAATTATCGGAATCACCGGTAGCAACGGCAAAACCATCATCAAAGAATGGCTGAATTTTCTATTAAGTCCGGATTATAACATCATCCGCAGTCCGAAAAGTTACAACTCACAGGTAGGTGTTCCATTATCGATTTTAGGCATCAATGAAAAACACAATCTCGGAATTTTTGAAGCCGGTATTTCGACGACCAATGAAATGGAAAAACTCCAAAAAATCATTCGCCCAACGATTGGTATTTTGTCCAATATCGGTTCGGCACACGATGAAGGTTTTCCCAGCGTAGCTGAAAAAATTAAAGAGAAATTAAAGCTTTTTACTTCGGTAAATGTTTTGATTTTGAACAAGAATAAAACCATTAATGCGTTTGTAAACCAAAAAATAAAAACTTTCAGTTGGTGTTCAGACGATAAAAGTGCGGATGTTTATATTACCAAAAAAAACATCGGCGATTTAACCGAATTGCAAGTCACTTATAAAGAAGATACTTTCCCGATTGTCATTCCTTTTCAAGACCAAGCTTCGGTGGAAAATGCGATTCATTGTATGATGGTGATGTTGTATTTTGGGTACAACCAAAAAGTCATCCAAACCCGAATGGCGCAATTGTATCCGGTAGAAATGCGTTTGAAAGTCAAAAACGGAATTTACAATTGTACGATAATCGATGACAGTTACAGTTCCGATTTTCAGTCGTTGAAGATTGCTTTAGACTTTTTGGAACACCAAAAACAACACAAAAAGAAAACCCTAATTCTTTCCGATATTTTCCAAAGCGGATTGAATAATGAAGAATTATATTCTCAAGTTTCGCAATTGATCATTTCGAACAAAATTACCCGTGTGATTGGCATTGGCGAGACCATTTCTCAATACAAAAGCAAGTTTATCAACAGTGTTACTTTCAAAAATGTAGTCGAATTTGCTCAGTCATTTGACCGATTGAATTTTGAAAACGAAACCATATTGGTTAAAGGCGCGCGTGATTTTCATTTTGAAGAAATCGTCTCGATGCTCGAAGAGAAAACGCATGAAACCGTTTTGGAAATCAACCTCAACGCAGTCAGTCACAATCTTAATTTCTTTAAATCGAAATTGGCTCCGAAGACTAAAATGATGGTCATGGTGAAAGCTTTTGGTTATGGCAATGGCGGATTTGAAATTGCGAAATTATTAGAGCATCACAAAGTCGATTATCTCGGTGTGGCTTTCGCTGATGAAGGAATTTCATTGAAAAGTGCCGGAATTTCGGTGCCGATTATGGTGATGAATCCTGAGACGACGAGTTTTTCGGCTATCATTCAACACAACTTAGAACCTGAAATTTATTCGATTAAAGGGTTGAAAGCTTTCCTGAAAATTGCCGAGCAAAAGAAATTAAAGAACTACCCCATTCATATTAAAATCGATACCGGAATGCACCGTCTGGGTTTTGAAGAAGAAAATTTAGCCGAATTGATTTCGATTTTAAAAAGCAACGAAACCGTTCAAATTAAAAGTGTCTTGTCTCACATGGCAACGAGTGATGATTTGAAACATGATGCCTTTGCTAAATCTCAAATTGCTTTGTTTGAAAAACTGTCTGCTCAATTGCTTTCGGAACTTAAAATTAAACCGATTCGTCATATTTTAAATACTTCCGGCATTTCCAATTATCCCGATGCACAATACGACATGGTTCGTTTAGGCATTGGTTTGTATGGGATTTCCAACGATGAAGAAGAACAAAAATACTTGGAGAATGTGGGTACTTTAAAATCGGTTATTTCTCAAATCAGAACGATTGACCAAGGTGAAAGCGTCGGTTATGGCAGAAGATTTATCGCGAATGACACAACCAAAATCGCCACAATTCCTATTGGTTACGCCGATGGCATTCGCAGAAGTTGGGGCAATGGTGTTGGTTATGTAGTTATCAATAACAAACAAGCCAAAATCATAGGCAGTATTTGTATGGACATGCTAATGGTTGATGTTACTAACATCGATTGTAAGGAAGGTAATTCGGTGATTATTTTTGGCGAAAATCCACCTGTGAATCATATGGCTAATCAATTAAATACGATTCCGTATGAAATTCTGACCAGCATTTCTCAAAGGGTTAAGCGAATGTTTTTTCGAGAATAGTTTTTAAAAAAAATTAGAATATGATATTTTTTTAACTAATTTAGTATCACTATAACCATTTAAAACAAATTAATTATGGGATTTTTTAGCGATTTCAAAGCGTCTTTGATGAAAGGCGACGTATTGAGTTTAGCCACTGCAGTTGTTATTGGAGCTGCTTTCGGAAAAATTGTAGGTTCTGCTGTTGATGATGTCATCATGCCAATTGTTGGTTTAATTACTGGTGGTGTTGATTTTACAACCAAGTTCATCACACTAGACGGTAACAGTTATGAAACTTTAGCCAAAGCCAAAGAAGCCGGTGCTGCTGTGATTACTTATGGTAATTTAGTCCAAGCCATTATCAATTTTATCATTATTTCGTTGTTCATTTTTGTGATTTTAAGAGCTGCTGAAAAAGCCAAAAAGAAAGAAGAAGCCGCTGTTGCTGCTCCTGCCGGACCAACACAAGAAGAATTGCTTACTCAAATTAGAGATTTGCTTAAAAAGTAGTACCGCTACATTATATATTCTAATTAAACCGCTTCTTAATAGAGGCGGTTTTTCTTTTGGAAAACAACTGCTTTTAGAATTCAGTAATTTTTATAGTAAAAACTAAAGCAGAAGTGGTTTTCTGATTACTTTTGTACTTCAAATTTTATTAAATCTAAAATATTTATTATGAAAGTTGCTGTAGTAGGCGCAACCGGTATGGTTGGCGAAGTGATGCTTCAAGTATTAGCGGAAAGAAATTTTCCCGTAACCGAATTAATTCCCGTAGCTTCTGAGAAATCAGTGGGTAAGGAAATCGAATTTAAGGGTAAGAAGTATAAAGTAGTGGGTTTACAAACAGCAGTAGACATGAAGGCAGACATCGCTTTGTTTTCGGCTGGTGGCGAAACTTCTTTAGCTTGGGCACCCAAATTTGCTGAAGCAGGAACCACGGTAATCGACAACTCATCTGCTTGGAGAATGGATCCGACTAAAAAACTAGTCGTACCTGAAATCAACGCTTCTGAATTGACCAAAGAAGATAAAATCATTGCCAATCCAAACTGTTCGACTATTCAAATGGTAATGGTTTTAGCGCCATTACATAAAAAATACAACATCAAACGTGTCATTGTTTCTACTTACCAATCCATTACCGGAACCGGTGTGAAAGCAGTGCAACAATTGGAAAATGAATACGCAGGCATTAAAGGCGAAATGGCTTATAAATACCAAATTCACCGCAATGCGATTCCACAATGCGACAGTTTTGAAGACAATGGTTACACCAAAGAAGAAATGAAATTGGTGCGCGAAACCCAAAAAATCATCGGTGATAAATCTATTGCAGTTACCGCAACAGCGATTAGAATTCCGGTAGTTGGCGGTCATAGTGAAGCGGTGAATGTTGAGTTTTCAAATGATTTTGAATTGAATGAAGTGCGTAACATTTTACACCACACGGATGGCGTAACTGTTCAAGACAACAACGACACTTATACTTATCCGATGCCTTTGTACGCTCAAGGAAAAGACGATGTGTTTGTAGGTAGAATTCGCCGTGATGAAAGCCAACCGAACTCTTTAAACATGTGGATTGTAGCCGACAACTTAAGAAAAGGCGCAGCAACCAATACGGTTCAAATTGCTGAGTATTTGGTAGCGAATAATCTAGTATAATTTATACTTCTCAATAATCCGTCCGATTTTACAAATCCTAAAGTTTGTTAAAATCGGGCGGTTTTTCTTTAGCAATGTTTTACATTTGCGATGATGAAAAGAAAACTACTTTTATCTAATGCATTGATGGGATTGATGATATTGTTCGCAATATTCTTTCAGTCTATTCACTCTTTTGAGCATTTGGTAAAACAATTTTCTGAGAAACAATGCCAACACGTTTATAACCATCACAAAACAGAAATCGGACATGGTCATGACGGTTTAGAAAAGTGTTTTGTCTGTGAATTTGCCTTTAGTAGTTATACCCCAACACCTTTAAAATCTTTTGAATTCCAAAAAACAGAAGCGCCAACTGCTTACACTGTTTTTTATTCCAAAGAAATCACTCAGAAGTTTCGAGGCTCACTCTTTGCGCTTCGGGCACCACCGAGTTTTATTGTATAAATAGTTTTTAAGCCGAAATTATCTTTGGCCATTATTCATTTACAATAAAATCATTCACATGAAATCATTATATCTAATCCTAACCTTAGGATTATCACTCATTGCTACGGCACAAAATAAAATCAGCGGAACGGTTTCCGATAAAGATCAAAAACCGTTAGCCAATATCATCGTTTCTATTCCCGAAATTCACAAAGAAACCATTACGGATGACAACGGGAATTATACCCTGAACAATATTCCTGTGGGGAATTTTAAAATCGTTTTTTCCGCTGTCGGATTTGAAAGACAAACCGTTTCGGTCACTATTTCTACCCAAGAAATTACACAAAACATCACTTTAGAAGAAAGCATCACCCACATGGATGAAGTGATTGTTTCCACGGTTTTTAACAAATTACAATCGCAAAATGTGATGAAAGTCGAGCACCAAAACGTAAAAGCGCTACAACAAAAAGGTGCAGCCACACTTATTGAAGGTTTGGCGACAATTCCCGGCGTTTCGCAAGTTTCCACCGGAACCTCTATTGGGAAACCGGTGATTCGCGGTTTAAGTGGCAATCGTGTTTTGGTTTACACCCAAGGCGTTCGTTTAGAGAATCAGCAATTTGGGGAAGAACACGGTTTGGGTTTGAATGATGCCGGTGTCGAAAGTGTTGAAGTAATCAAAGGTCCGGCATCGTTGCTTTACGGTTCGGATGCGTTGGGTGGTGTTTTGTATTTTAATCCGGAAAAATTTGCCAATGCCGGAGATTTTAAAGCCGATTTTGGACAAAGAATTTTTTCAAATACTTTGGGAAGCAATACTATTTTGGGTCTAAAAACTTCGGGTGAACATTGGAAATTCTTGGCGCGTGGCAGTTATAATTCTCATGCGGATTACAAGATAGCCGATGGCGACCGAGTAACCAATACGCGGTTTAACGAAACCGATTTGAAAGCAGGAATCGGCTATAACAATTCAAATTTTTCCAGTGTGTTGCGTTATAATTTCAACCAATTAAATTTAGGAATTCCGGAAGAAGGTATTGCTGAACAATCAACCGGTCGAGACGTTTTATATCCAAGACAAGGCGTTGACAGTCATATCTTGAGTTTGCACAATACTTTTTATTTTAAAAACTCCAAATTGGATGCCGATTTGGGTTACATCTTTAATGACCGAAGCGAATTTGAAGATAGTAACGTAGCGGTTTTGCACATGGAATTGCAAACTTTGAACTACGATGTCAAATATTATTTGCCAAAATTTGGAAAGATTGAAACTATCGTTGGTGTTCAAGGCATGAACCAAACCAACAGTAATTTTGGTGAAGAATTATTAATTCCGAATGCAGTAACCAATGACTTTGGCATTTTCGGAACCGTAAATTATGAATGGAAAAACAATGTGATTCAAGCCGGATTGCGTTTTGACAACCGAAATGTAACTACCGAAAATCATGGCGTTATTGGCGAAGAAGGTTATTTTCAAGCCATCGACAAAAGCTTCGACAGTTTTAATGCTTCTTTGGGTTACAAAACTGATTTGGCCAAAGATTTCACGATGCGTTTGAATATCGCTTCTGGTTTTCGTGCACCGAATTTGGCCGAATTGACTTCGAACGGCGTGCATGAAGGCAGCAATCGTTACGAAATTGGAAATCCTAATTTGAATAACGAGCAAAACTTGCAAACCGATTTGAATTTGGAATACAAAAGTTCACACTTTGAATTGTTTGTCAATGGATTTTACAATCATATTAATGATTATATTTTTATTTCACCAAATGGCAACGTGATTGACGGCAATAATGTTTATGATTACGTTCAAGCAAATGCTCGTTTGTATGGTGGTGAAACCGGAATTCACTTTCATCCGCATCCTTTGGACTGGTTGCATTTGTACAGTAGTTTTGAAACCGTAATCGGCGAAAAAGATAATGGAGACAACTTGCCTCTGATTCCGGCTAACAAATGGAATAATACTTTCCGTGGCGAATTTGAAGTCAAAAATTGGTGGAAAGAAGGTTTCGCTACAGTAAATATAGAAAGCACTTTGGCCCAAAATAATGCCGGTGAATTTGAAACCAAAACCAATGATTATACTTTAGTGAATTTGAGTTTAGGCGGAAAAATAATTTTAGGCAAAACCATTTTCAATGCCAATTTAAATGCCAATAATGTTTTTGACAAAACCTATGTTTCCCATTTGTCTAGACTAAAAGCAGAAGGCATTCCGAATATTGGCCGAAATATTGTTTTGGGAATTAATTTCAATATCTAAAATATCTGATGTTTACTTTTTTCGATAATTGTTTATAAATAAGGTAAATTTTTAAGTAATTAGGTGTATATACTATAAACAATTAGTGTTATTTTTACTTTATTACTAATCCAAAACCATCTGCTTATGAATTCAATGTTTACTAAAATTATCCGAATAGCTTTAGGATTGGCACTAGTTGTTTTTGGCGCCAACAAATTATTTCATTTCATTCCAATGGAAGCGCCGACCGGTTCAGCCGGTGATTTTATGAATTCATTAGGGGCAACCGGATATATATTCCCGGTATTAGGGGTTTTGGAAATTATAATTGGCGCTATGCTTTTGTTGAAAAAATGGGTGGCTTTTGCCTTAATATTATTGGCCCCGATATCCATCAACATTTTACTGTTTCATTTATTTTTAGGAATTTCAGGATTACCGGTTGCTATCGTTATTTTATTATTCAATGCGATTTTGATTTACAAACATTGGCAACAATACAAACCGCTTTTTTACTAGAGGATTTTGACTATAAAACGAAAAAGCCGTCCCGATTATCGAGACGGCTTTTTTAATATTCTATTTTACCGATGTGTCGCATGTTGCGCATGATTCTGTCTTTTCTGCGTTCGATATAAGATGACGAATTTGACGCTTTATATTTTCTCGGATTAGGTAAAATCGCTGCGATTCCTGCGGCTTCTCTTTTGGTCAGATTTTCTGCCGAAGTTCGGTACCAAACCCGTGCCGCTTCTTCTGCACCATAAACGCCATTACCCATTTCGATACTATTCAAGTAAACTTCCATAATCCGTTCTTTGCCCCAAATAAGTTCGATTAAAACGGTGAAATAAGCTTCTAAACCTTTGCGGAGGTAACTTCTGCCTTGCCACAAGAAAACATTTTTGGCAGTTTGTTGCGAAATAGTACTGCCTCCTTTTAACCTTCTGCCTTTTTGGTTGTTTTTAAATGCTTTTTGCATCGCTGCAAAATCAAAGCCATTATGCTTTAGAAAATTGCCGTCTTCGCTGGCAATCACCGCTTTTTGAAGATTGGGTGAAATTTCTTCTAACGGCACCCAATCATGGCTGAGCACCGCATCGTTTCCGTCTATTTTATTTTCAATCGCACGGGTTATCATCAAAGGCGTAATTGGTATTGGTACCCATTTAAAAATAATAACTGTGAGTATTGAAAGTCCAATAAACCAATAAAATGCTTTTTTGAGCCAGTGAAAAATTTTCTTTATCATACTTTATTTGACTAAATCTGCTAATTCTTGACCAATTAAACTACCTATCGCTACGCCCATTCCGCCTAATCTCACTCCGCAATAAACATTCTCGGACAACTGTTCTACTATCGGTCTTTTGCTGGAACCCAATCCCATAATACCGCTCCAACGATGGGCAATTTTAAAATCGGTATTTGGTAAAATTACTTCTTTTAGCAATTCTTCCAATCGATTTTGGACTAAATCGGTTTGACTTAAATCGGTAGTGGTTTCTCCTTCAAAATCTAAATTTCGGCCGCCGCCAAAAAGAATGCGGTCATCAATATTTCTGAAATAATAATAGCCTTTATCGAGATGGAATGTTCCTTTGATGTCTAAATTCGGAATTGGTTCGGTGATTAAAACCTGTGCTCTGGCCGGTTTTACTTGGTTATCCGTTAACTTTCCGGCGAAACCGTTTGTGGCAAACAGTAACTTCTTGGTCTTAAAACTAAAATCACCAAGCGCTATTTCCACGCTATCATTTTGCTCTTGAAACGAAGTCACTTCGACTTGATTTAGAATCATAATATTATTGGTTACTGCTTTTCGCAATAAAGCGTGCATCATTTTTCCGGTATCGATTTGGGCTTCGTAAGGATTAAAAATCAAATATTCTTGTATGCCTTTAAAGTCAAAACGATCTACTTCTTTGGCAAAAACATCGTTTCTGAAAATCGGTTTTAAAATATCGTTTACAAATGGCAACTTCTGCAAACACTCATTATAACTGCTCTCATCGTCGTTGAGAAACAACTCGTAGCCACCAAAAGGTTTGAAATCAATGGCAGTATCGCTTAAATTTTTTCGTAGCAATTGCAAACCGCTCCAACGTTTTTGGATTAATTGAATAACTTCTTCTTCACTGTGTGATTTTAAATCGTCTAAAATTTCTGAAAGACTACCAAAGCAAGCAAAACCGGCGTTCTTCGTACTGGCGCCTTGGGGTAAAATGCCCTTTTCCAGGACCAATATTTTACTTTCCGGAAATCTTTCGCGCAAGGACAAAGCACAGTGTAGTCCAACGATTCCACTACCGACAATAGTGAAATCGACATTTGTAAACCAATTTTTAAGTTCCCAGTAACTAAAATGCATCCTTAATTTTTTTTAAAAATACTTTTTTTCAGGATTGTGTGGTACCGTTTGCGGCAGTTTTTTCGAATTCACTATCATTTTAATTAATTTTTTACTCATTTATCAGCAACTTAATGTGCAGTTTGTCGATTTGTTAACAGATTTGCCATTTTATTTATGGTGATGTGAAAAATAATTATAATTTTGAATTTATAATTTAACCCAATTAAATGATTATGAAGTACAAATTACTCACCGTTGCTTTGTTGACTATCAGTAGTGTAGCTTTTTCACAAACAGGAAACTCGCTATGGAACTCAACTACCAAGAAAAGTGATATGATTCCGTTAGAAACCGGAATGTTATTACCGGAAAACCAACTTTTAACCTTAAATCTGGACGGACTAAGAAATGTTTTAGCCAATGCGCCTCAACGATT
The DNA here is from genome assembly GCF_046296355.1 of Flavobacterium sp. Classification (GTDB taxonomy): domain Bacteria; phylum Bacteroidota; class Bacteroidia; order Flavobacteriales; family Flavobacteriaceae; genus Flavobacterium. The sequence goes on along the minus strand of NZ_JBKBLM010000001.1, from coordinate 350,831 downwards.
CGCAAGTGCAAAAAGCGCAGATCTTATCGTATCTATTCCTAATGAAAATGGTGTTTTAGAAAGATTTAAAGTCTATCAAAACTCGGCATTAGAACCGGCATTAGCCGCTCGTTATCCTGAAATCAAGTCTTATATAGGAATTGGTCTTGACAATCCTACTTCGACTACTTATTTCAGTGTTACACCACTTGGGTTTAAGTCGATGACTTTAAATGCAGACAAAGCCGCTGTATTTATTGAGCCGATTTCACAAGATTTGACTACTTACACCGTTTTTAGAAAAGCCGACAGAAAACAGTCTTTAAGTGCTTTCGAATGTTCGGTTATTGATGAAGTAGCACAAGCTGACGGTACTAATTTAAGACCTAATGCTGATGATGCTACTTTGAGAACTTTCCGTTTAGCCTTGTCATGTACCGGTGAATATGCTACTTATTTTGGTGGCACAAAAGCACTGGCATTGGCGGCAATGAACAATTCAATGACCCGTGTTAATGGTGTTTTTGAAAATGATTTTGCCATCAGAATGGTTTTAATTGCCAATAACGACCTAGTAATTTACACCAATGCTTCTACCGATCCTTATACTACAAGCTATAACAGTCAACTTCAAAGCACGCTAACTTCAGTAATTGGAGATGCTAATTATGACGTTGGGCATTTATTTGTAAGAGCTTCAAACAACGGAAATGCTGGATGTATTGGTTGTGTGTGTAATTCAGGTAAAGGAAGTGGATTTACTTCCGGAACAATTCCACAAGGAGACATCTTTGATATAGATTATGTGGCTCACGAAATTGGACACCAATTTGGAGGTAACCATACTTTCTCTATGAGTAATGAAGGTACAGGCGTTAATATGGAACCTGGAAGTGGCTCAACCATTATGGGTTATGCCGGTATTACCGCTCAGGATGTTCAACCTAATTCTGATGCTTATTTTCACGCGGTTAGTATCCAACAAATAACCAACAACGTAAAAGGTAAAACTTGTCAAACCAATACACCAACCGGAAATGCTATTCCAACTGCTAGTGCCGGTTTAGACTATACCATTCCTAAAAGCACACCATTCATGCTAACCGGTTCGGGAAGCGATGCTGACGGAGATGCTATAACTTACAACTGGGAACAATTTGACAGCGCAGCAAGTACTGCTACTGGTGCAAGTTCAGCAGCAAGTGCTACTCGTACTACCGGACCAACTTTCCGATCTTACAATTCATCTACTTCACCGGTTAGATATTTTCCTAGAATTCAATCGGTTTTAACTGGTGCTACAACAACTTCTGGAACTGAAATCCTTGTGGAAGCGTTACCATCTGTTGCCAGAACCATGAATTTCAGATTAACCGTTCGCGACAATAGAGCTGGTGGTGCTGCCAACAATAGTGATGACATGATTGTTACCGTTAACGCAACAGCCGGTCCATTTACAGTAAGTGTACCAAATACTGCCGTTACTTATGCAGGAAACAGTTCTCAAACCGTAACTTGGAACGTGGCTGGAACAACTGCCAACAATGTGAATTGTGCCAATGTAGATATTTTATTATCAACTGATGGCGGATTTACTTATCCAATTACTTTATTGGCTGCCACGCCAAATGACGGATCTCAAGCAGTTACTATTCCGAATCTTGCCGGAACTACTAACCGTATTATGGTAAAAGGAACTAATCATATTTTCTTTGATGTTTCTAATGCTAACTTTACGATTACCAATTCGGCTCCGGATACCACAGCTCCAACTGCAGCCTCTTTAAGTGCTTCAGGAACTACCGCCAACTCAACCAACTTATCTTGGTCGGGTGCAACAGATAACATTGGCGTAACAGGATATGATGTTTACCAAGATGGTGTTTTCAGAGCTTCTACTACAGCTACTACTTTCGCAGCTACAGGATTGGCTTCTTCAACCGCTTATAGCTTCTATGTTGTTGCCAAAGATGCCGCAGGAAATGTTTCTCCGGAAAGTAACACTGTTAATGTAACTACACTTACCCCTGATACAACTGCACCAACAGCAGCTACATTAAGCGCTTCGGGAACTACAACAACTTCAACCAATTTATCTTGGTCAGGTGCAACAGACGATGTAGCCGTAACTTCTTATGATGTATACAGAAACGGTTCGTTCTTAGCTTCAACCGCAGCAACTACATATGCAGCTACAGGTTTAACCGCTTCAACCGCTTATACTTTCTATGTGATTGCTAAAGATGCCGCAGGCAATGCTTCTCCGGCCAGTAACACAGTGAATGTAACCACGCTTACACCATCTGTGACTTACTGTACTTCAAGAGGAAATAGTACTACTAGAGAATACATCAACAGAGTACAACTAGGCACCATCAATAACCTATCAGGTAACAATGGTGGTTATGGCAACTTCACAGCTATTTCAACAAACTTAGTTCGTGGAACCGCTAATACAGTTACCATCACTCCGGCTTGGACAGCTACTGTTTACAGCGAAGCTTACAGAGTATGGATTGATTACAACCGTGATGGTGATTTCCTTGACTCAGGAGAACAAGTATACAACAGAACTAAAACCAAAAGCACACCTGTTTCAGGAAGCTTTACCGTTCCGGCGACGGCTTTGTTAGGCCAAACCAGAATGCGTGTTTCTATGAAGTACAATGCTTCGCCAACGTCTTGTGAAACTTTCGCAGATGGTGAAGTAGAAGACTACACTGTAAACATCACGGCAACGGCTCGTTTCGAAGACAACACTACCAGAGTTGCTTTCAACTTATATCCAAACCCGGTAAAAGGAGATGTTTTAAACATTGCTAACCTTGAAGGTGAAGCGTCATTTAGAATTTTCAACCTAATGGGTCAAGAATTAGGAAAAGGTAAAATCGAAAACAACAATGTATTCGTAGGTTCACTGAAAGCCGGTACTTACTTAATCGAAGTAAGCAACGGAACTTCAACCACTACCAAACGTTTTATTAAGGAATAAAGCCAATAGTAATTAGGCATTAGCCAATAGTTTAAAAACCACTCTCAAAAGGAGTGGTTTTTTTTGGGTAATTTTAAGAGCGAAAGGCTTGGGCGTTCTTGGCATCCCTATTCCCGCTTTTTGCACTGCATGGCAGTTGCTTCAATCGGGGCTAGTTAGGTTTTGTCTTTTGTGAAATCAAGAATTTTAATAACCTATTTTCTCCAAAATCTGTAATCTTATAATATAAGTAAAAAGACACCTCTTGACTATTAAAATCTTTTGGCTACTCTATATTCCCATTTCCAAAATAAATAAACACAACTTTCTAATAAATAATTTCACCTTCCTATTCAGGCTAAGATTATTTCCAATACTTTTGGAATCAATTTATTAAAAACAAAAATTAAATTATGAAAACATTCAAAAAAGCAGCTATGCTGATTGTATTGACAATTGCCGGTGCTATTTCTTTTAACTGTAGTTCTGATAGCGACAGCAGTTCTTCTACAAACTTTTACTTAAAATGTAAAGTAAACGGAACTTGGGTAGAATTTGCTGATCCGATGGTTATCAATTCTTTGGCCAAATCAATCACAGGTAATGATACTGAAACAGGTCAAGTTGTAACCTTATTTACACCTTTAAATGTTCCTACAGGTACGCACACAATTACTGACGAACCTTCTAATGTTGATTCCTATGCAGGAAGTTTCAGTGATTTTAACCAAGATATATACACTGATAACGAAACAGGAACAATGATTATTACAGAAGTGAATGCAGACGTTATTAGAGGTACTTTTTCTTTTACAGGCGATGACGGAAACGGTGGCACAATTACCGTAACAGAAGGAAGCTTTAGAGCTGAAAATATAGAATAAGTATTTTATACTGCAAAAACCCGATGGCGCGGATTTCAAATCCGTGCCCATTAAAACAAAAACCCCGAACATTGCTGTTCGGGGTTTTTTATATTCAGTTGTAAATAATTACTTCACAATCAAGAATTCTGAACGTCTGTTTTGAGCGTGTTGCTCTTCAGTACAGTCTTTACCACAATCAACTTTAGGCTCTAACTCACCCATTCCTTTAGCAGAAATTCTGCTGGCATCAATGCCTTTAGAAATGATGTACTGAGCGGTTGATTTAGCTCTACGGTCAGACAATCTTTCGTTATATCTGTCAGTTCCTCTGTTGTCTGTATGCGATTTAGCCATGATAACCAACTTGTCGTTGTTCTTCATCACCTGAACCAATTTGTCTAACTCAAAAGCACCTTCTTGAGTGATGTTGCTTTTGTCGTATTCAAAGAAGATTGGTTTTAATACAATTTCCGTTTCAGTAACAATTACGTCAATTGGTTGTAAGGCTGCATCAACTTTAGCAGTTGGCCCTTTACTTGGCGTAACAGCAAAAGTATTGCCTTCATAACCATCTTTTGAAGCTTGTACAACGTATGGTTTATCACACTCTACTCTGTATTTTACTTCTCCATTAGCATTTGACATTTCAGTCGCAATAACGTTTTTCTTATCGTCTAGGATAGCCACGCTAGCATTGGCCAAGATAGCACCTGTTTTAGCGTCAGTAACCACAATAGTTACATCAACTCCACAAATTGGGTTTACTACTAAGATATCGTCATTTCCGCCACGGTTACTCGACAAGAATCCAACATTTTTAGTCCCGTTGAAAGAGAAAGCAAAATCGTCTTTTTCTGTATTCACCGGTTTTCCTAGGTTGGTCGCTTCTGCACCGCTTGATAAATCAGCTTGATAAACATCATATCCTCCTAGACCTTGTTTTCCGGCTGAAGCAAAGTATAATGTTTTGTTGTCATCTGCTATGAATGGGAAACTTTCGTTGCCTTCAGTATTTATTTTACTGCCTAAGTTTTGAGGCTCGCCATAAGTACCATCAGCATTTATTGCTACTTTCCAAATATCAACACCACCTAAACTGCCTGGTCTGTTAGAAGAGAAGTATAAAGTTTTACCGTCTCTACTCAAAGAAGGGTTACTGCTTGAATAGGTTTTGTCATTGAAAGGCAAAGCGGTAAGCTCACCCCAAGTGTCTCCACTTTTAGTGGCTTTAAACAAATATACTTGACTGAAACGGGCATTGTTCTTTTTGTCCTTTTCGTAGTCTTTCTCTTTGTAGCTTTCGCTGGCAAAATAAGCCGTATTTCCATCAGCACTGATAGTCACAGGACCATCATGCCATTTAGAATTTAAGGAAACTACAACACCTGCATTGGTAATTGTACCATCAGTATTATAATCTGCTTTATAAATATCTAAGAAAGGCTCTTCTGTCCAACCATAAGTTTTACGAGCTCCGTTTCGGGCACTGGCAAAATACAAACTGTTGTCATAAAGCACCGCTCCAAAATCAGATTTATCACTACTAATGTCAGATGCGTTAACATTGTACAATTTCGTTTTGTCTAATAATCTCGGAACATAATTAGGGTTTTCTTTGAAAGCTTTGGCACGTTGATCGTTAGGCGCAGCAGCGGCAAATTTTTGCATTTGCTTGTTGGCTTCTTCATATTTACCATTGGCTTTTAACATCTGAGCATAACGGTAGTAAGTCTCGGAATCCTGATTGGTTTCAGTAGCTCTGGCGTACCATTTTACGGCTTCAGTAGAGTTAAACATGTTGTAATAAGTATCGGCCAATTGCTTATACACATAAGCATCCCCTTTATCATTCTCAACAAGTTTCAGATAAGCTTTGGCTGCATCGACATATTCGTATCTAGCGAATAATTTATCGGCAGCTTTGGTATCTTTATTTTGCGCCGATAGTGTAAAACTGAAGGCTACAAAACTTAAGGCTATATATAGATTTTTCATTTTTTAGGTTTCTTTATAGGTTAGAAATATCTTGGTGAACGTGATACTTTTTTCGGGAAGTTCAAATCGAACAACAACATTACCTCGTGTGAAGATGGTGTTACCGTATTTAAGTCTGAAACGATGTGGTCGTAAGCATACCCAATTCTTAAGCTTGGAGTAATTGCAAAGTTAACCATCGCCCCGAAAGAGTCTTCTACTCTATACGTAGCTCCTAATTCTAACTTATCATAAAACATAAAATTAGTCGATAAATCAAAAGATGTTGGCGCATTCAACGATGATTTAACCATCGCGAAAGGTTTGAATTTCAAGTTCGGATTAATGTCAAAAACATAACCTCCTGTTAAGAAATAGTGCATTTCTTCAGTTCCGTATTGTCTTCCGTCAAAATCTAAATATTTTGTCTTTAGCATGTTCGGCACAGAGAAAGCAACATAGTACTTATCGGTGTAATAGAAAACCCCAGAACCAACATTTAAGAAGGTATTGTTAGGATTCCCTGCACTAAACGGATCTTCCGCAACCGGTTGTGGTAAGGTTTCGAAAATATAGTTAAAATCGATTTTGTGCATGGTAAGACCGGCTTTTAAACCAAAAGCCAATCTCTTTTCACCACCTAAATTTAAAGTATAGGAGAAGTCAGCGTAGAAGTTATTTTCTTCTACCGGACCGATTTTATCTGATATAACAGAAAGACCTAATCCAACATTTCTACCTACAGGGCTGTGTATAAAAAACGTTCCTGTAGTCGGAGCATCTTCTATTTCAACCCATTGCTTACGATAAAGTAAACCGCCTGAAACAGCTTCTTTAGACCCTGCGTAGGCCGGATTCATAACACTCATGTTATACATGTATTGCGTGTAATGAGGATCTTGCTGTGCTCTTAACTCTGTTACTGCTAAAGCTAATACTGCAATGAAATATAGTTTCTTCATTTTGTTTTGTTTTATTTTGAATGCAAATTTATATTGTCCTATTGTACTCTGTTGATGTAAATCCAACCTGTTCTGTTTTCTCCATTATCTCTTTCAATTACGAAATAATAGGTTCCGTCAGGAAGTTCGTCTCCATCATCAGATTGACCTTTCCATTGATTAGTATAATTTCCTTTGGTATATACTTTCATTCCATATCTGTTAAAAATAGACAATTTTTTAACATTGAAACCTCTAAGGTCAAAATAGTCATTATAGCCATCATTATTAGCAGAAATACCTTTTTGAATCACACAAGTAATTGCGTCAACCGGTAATGAAGCAGAATCAGGACATCCGTTAGAAGTCACAGTAACTGTATAAGTATCTAATTCTGTAACCACAATACTTTGTGTATTTCCTACGTTTAAGCCTGAACTGTCTTCCCATACAAAAGTAACATTAGAATCAAAAGTTCCTTCTATTGGAGATACCGTAAGCACAAATTCAACACCTTCACAATTCCCTGCTACACTAACTTGTATGGGTGATGAAATCACTACTTGAGCAGTACTTGACCCCGGAACTCTACAAGTATCCGCATCAGCATCTACAGTATAAGTTACAGTATAAGTACCTGCCGGTGAAGTTAAATCGACTAAACCTGTTGAAGAGTTTATAACCAATCCGGCAGAGGCTGTATATAAACCACCAATAGTAAATCCTGCAATACTAGTATTAGGTAGCGGATTTTCTCCACCTGAACAATATAGAGCATCATACCCTATAGTAGTTACCGGTGTGATAATTGGATTAATCACAACTTCAAATTCAAAGAATCCACCCACTAAACAAATGTTGTTATTAGGTAATACAGTATATCTAACGGTATAAGTTCCCGGCAATGAAGCAGAGCCACCAACCCCTAGAGTAATTACACCAGTTCCTGAATTAATATTTAATCCTGCAGGTTGAGCAGTGAATTGACCAGGAGTTGTAAATCCGGCCGGTAAAATTGGAGACATTGTCGCCGCCGCATTTTGACAAATTGTTGCTGGATTATATGAAAAATCTACTACTGTTGGTGTAAACGGCACTGGATTAATGACAATAGTAAGTGCTGGAGAATAACATCCTGAAGTTAAATCATGAGCTGTTAGGTTATAAGTTCCAGGCGCTAATAAGCCAAAAGTGGTAGCTGCTTGATAAGTTGTACCATCTATACTGTACTCATAATTGGTTCCTAACGGAGCAGTAACTACTATCGCTCCTGTTTGAACGGTACAAGTTGTTTGAGTAACATTTGCTGTTGGCGTAGGTACTGTAGTAATATTTACTGTAAATGAAACTTCATTGGTACAACCCAAATTACTAACGGCATAAATATAAAATGTTTGTGTTGCGGTTACTAAATAACCTGCACTCAATTGATTTCCTGTTCCACCAGGTGCATCAAAATAATTACCAACTGCTAAAGCCGGTAGCGCATAACTATTACAAGCTTGAACATTCGCAGGTTGAACAATATTTGGCAATGGAGCAATCTCAACTTGAGTTGACGGATTAGCACCTACACAAACCCCAGAACCAGGTAAAGAGTAAGATACGGTATAAACACCCGGCGAACTTAAACTTGGATTGATAGCACCAGTATTAACATCAATAAACAAACCACCATTTGGCAATGCTGAGTAGGTACCTCCAGTCGTTCCGGTTTGGTTTACGTTATGCACTGTAGCATCACTTTCACAATAGAATGCGGCATCATAGTCAATGGTTGCTGCAGCTGGGAGCACAAGGCTTATCGTAAATGTATATTGAGTTTCCGGACAAGTTACGTTTCCTGCTAATGTATTAACAACAACATAATTTCCTGGCAAACTGGCTTGTAAATCAATCTCTCCAGTTGTTGTATTAGCGAATACTAATCCTGTTGGCGTATTTGGCAACAATGAGAATACCCCGGCAACCGAACCTTGAGCAAGAGTTGGAATCGGATTGGCAACACTCGGATCAATACAATAAGTTGATGACGAATAAACAAAGTCAGCTTCCGGACAACAAAGTGTTGCTCCCGAAGTAGGGCTGAAATTTGTCTGTGTTAAAGTAATATATCCCGGTTGATTAGAGAAGTTCGTAATTAAAATTACATAAAACTGTCCTGCCACAGCATTGGCTATATTAAAGTTTTCAGTTGGTGCTGCCGAATAACTACATCCGGTAGTCAAACCGGTTAAAGGTGGCTGACCTCCTGCAATTGCAGCACAAACTTGAGCTTGAGTAGTAAAAGGACCCCATGCTGCATAATCAACGTCCAAATTCGGTGTTCCTCCAGGTGTTGTTGATTGCGTTAACAGGTAATTGATAGGGCCTGAACTAACTACTTGAATAGTAAAGAAAGTAGGGTTAGGAGATGTAAACAAACAACCTATCTGTCCCAAACTTGTTACCCCTGTAGTGTTACCATAATCTAAACCATCCTCACTACATATTGATGAACTGTTAGTACATGTTGAAGGAGTTGAGATACATAAATTAAAGTTGGCCGACTGTGGTGTAGCTGCATTAGAAAATACTCTAATATAATAAGTATCACCAACAATTAAGTTATTCAATACACCCGCTAAATTTGTACTACAGAATACTTGTGTCAAAGTCCCACATAGTCCTGAATATACTGCAAAATTTAAGTTAGTCGTTGATCCAACAACACTTTGTATTGAAACGTTTAAGTATTGGTTTGTTGCTATAAACTGGAACCAAACATCATCATCAGGAGTTCCAACACAAGGTGCTACAATTCCTGGCGCTACTGAAGCAGTTGCTCCGGTTATAGTCCCTGGGGTAACTAATTGACAAACTGCATCAGAATTTACCGGAGCAAATATTGCACCATCACAATTGTCATTTTCTATTAAAGTATTGAAATTAAATCCTGTCGACCACAAACTTGTTCCGGTTGTTGGACAAATACCTCTAACATAAAAAGTATATTGTGTACCTGAGTCTAAACCGGTAAATAATGCCGGATTAGTCGAAACTATTGTTCCTGTTGCTGTTGGTAATGGGAAAGGAGAACCTAAAGGCAATATGATAACTTCCCATTGTGTTACTGCAGGATTGGTTTCTGTCCATCCTAAATAAGCAGAAGTCGTTGTAATACTTGTTGCTGTTAATGTATTTGGTCTTTGACACTCAGGTGCCGGACCACAAGTCACATCGGCTACCCAACCTGCAAGATTGGTAAAACCATTACTTCTGAATCTGAAAGTCAAACATCCATCAGGACTTGACGAGGTAAAAGGACCAGGCAATGCAGTTCCCCAAAATCCACCTGCCAAACCACCTGGAACGGTACCAGGACCATTTAAACTGGTAATTTGAGGTGAGGCAATTGAATTACCATCAAAAACATATAATGCATCACTATTAGCTCCAACATTAAAAGATGAAAAAGTCACAGTTACCGTGTCTCCTGGGTTAATAGGGCAAACAGTAACGGTTGAATCTGAGTTAGCCGGATAATTTGCCGGTCCACCTTCGTCAACAAATGTACCACCACATACTGGTGGAGCCACTTGTGTTGTAATTGGAAGCGGTCCTGACCAGATACTGCTATCTGTAGGGTTACAAACCGCTCTTATGTATATATCATAACATGTTGAAGAATTCAATCCCGTCAATGTGTAAGGCGAAGCAGTAGTTACATCAACAAAACCGGTTGCATCAGCTGCCGGAGCAGGAGAACCACATGGTAAAGCCAACACTTGCCATGCTGAAGCCACACTATTATCAGGATTAGTTGGTTGTCCCCAACTTATTATAACTGAATCTGATGTAACTGTTGAAGTTGTAACGGCAGTTGGTCTTCTACACGTTGGTGGTGGACCACAAGTTACATTGGCAACCCATCCCGGATCTTGAACAGAAGTATCACTTCTAAATCTGAAAGTTAAACATCCGTCCGCACTTGATGAAGTAAAAGGACCAGGTATTGCGGTACCCCAGTATCCTCCTGCTAAACCACCAGGAACGTTTGCTGCTGGATTGTTGCTGGCTATTTGAGTGGCACCAATTGAATTACCGTCAAAAACGTATAACGCATCCCAATTGGCCTCTGTTTCAAAAGAATTAAAGGTTACGGTAACAACATCTCCCGGGTTAACCGGACAAATCGTTACTGTTGAATCTGTACTTGGTGCGTAGTCTGCTCCAGCTCCTCCAGGGTCAGTAAATGTACCCCCACAAACCGGTGGTGCTACTTGAGTAGTGAACGAAGCAGGTCCTGTCCAAGGGCTACTATCTGTAGGCGAACATACTGATCTAACATAAATATCATAACAAGTTGTTGGTGATAAACCAGTAAGGGTATAAGGATTTCCTGTTACATCAATAAATCCGGTTGATCCAGCAGTTGGTGCTGGAGAACCACAAGGCAAAGCTAAAACTTGCCAAGCCGTTTCTGAACCACCGTTGGTCCATGAAACAGTAGCAGAAGTTGACAATACTGCACTTGAAGTTAACAAAGTTGGTTCAGGACAAGTTGGTATATCTTCGATGATTACATTATCAATGTAAATTCTCCATCCATCTAAACCACCATTTGGAACGTGCCAAGCAATATTTACCGGACCAGTGATTCCAGCCAAAGTTTGAATTCTTTGAACATAAGTAGTATTACTATATGTTGCTAAAGGAATTAAAGTAGTTGTAAAATCTACCGGACTTGGTCCGTTAGTAGACAACATTACTCTAAAATCATTAGGTTCACCAGTTGATTGAACTCTGTAATGGAATTTCAATCTTTGGTTACCGTTTAATATAATTTGTGGAGAAATCAACCAATCATTATTAGCACCGGCATTAAAGTCGGTGTTAATAGCGGCACATTGATTTCCTTCAAATGGAGCTGTTGCGTAATTCATATTCCAAGCATCTGCATCCCCATTTGAATTCAACACTGTCCAACAGTTTTCAGTTGGCGATCCCGTATTGAAACCTTCCTGGAAAGGAACAGGAAACGCATCACACAAAGTATTGAATAAGAACGGACCTGCCCAAGCACTGAAAGTACCATTGTTACAATCTGCTCTTACGTAATACTGATAAGCCGTATTCACAGTAAGTCCTGGCACAGGGTAATTTGTATTAACGTTAGTTTGTGTTCCAGGTCCTGCAGGTATTGGTGAACCTGCCGGTTGAACAGCAACTTCCCATGAAGTGGCGCCTCCTGGGTTAGCCCAAGATAAATTGGCAGATGTTTGTGTTAAACCACTAACCGACAATGTGGTTGGTTCAGCACAGTTTACAGTTTGAATTACCAAAGTGTAACCAAACGTTTGAGGCGCTGCATTAGTTGAAATGACAATAATATATTCTTGTCCGGCAGTCACTGCTATACTTGGAATAACTCTGGGAGCATTTCCTGTATTGGCAACTCCTGCTAAACAGTTAACCCCTACGTTAGCACAACCTTCGTAAACAAAAATACCGGACCATGTTCCCGCAGGTGTCATAGTCACACTAATAGCACCACTGGTAGTTGGAGTATAGGAATAGAATACATCGTTTCCTGTCATGTAATTGGTTGCTGTACCGGCACAAGCTGCAGGTTGCGCCACATCCGTGGTGTCTCCGTAGTTGCCCGTATTATCTGTCGTACTGTAAGGAACTGATCCAATTACAATTGGAGCACCGCAAGTGAATCCTGGAGACGTCGTGGAGAAATTAAAAGGTCCAACCCAAACACTGTTAGCTCCATTTGAACACAAAGCTCTTACATAGTATTTGTAATCTGTTGAAGGGGTAAAAGGTGTTCCTGTTGCGGTAGCAGTTGCATTAAATGGTAAAGCACCATTGTAAACCACACCAACTCCTGTAAAGGTCCCCGCTAAAGGTAAAACTTCAATTTCCCAAGAAGTCGCCCCACTTGGATTCCCCCAGCTTAAGTTAGCCGAAGTCTGAGTTATTCCATTTGCAGCAAGGTTTATAGGATCTAAACATCTTTCAAGGATACTCACGTTGTCAATTAACCAACGATCTCCGTCTAAAACTGTTAGAGGTTGCGTGTACACTTTTACAAACGAAACATAAACTTGTTGACCTGCATAAGCAGATAAGTCAACTAGTTTTTCTTCATAAACATTGTAAGTAAGTGTTAAATCAACTTCAGTCCATTGCTGCACCAAAGTATAGGCAGCAGGATCGGTTTGTGTTGCAGTTGATGGAGCGACCTTTATTTGATACAAAGTTCCTTGATTACCCGTTGAAAAAGTACGAGTATAGAAACGAAGTTGTCCATTTGCCGGTATATTGACTAGTGGCGTTGACAAATAATCTTCAGAGGTGTTTCCTTGGCCAATATTCTCTCTATTGACATAAGCAGAATTTGCCCCTTGATAAACAAGAGGTGGAGTTGGTGGCGCAACAACGGTAGAGTTAATTCCCCAACGTTGATTGACTCCAACACCATTGTCAAATACCGCCCAGTTCCCCGTTGTTAAAGCCCATGTAGTCGATGGTAACGGAGTAGGCCCTGTGGTTGACTCAAATCCTTCAACAGTTGGTGTTAATTGAGAATAACCAACCATAGAAAAAAATAAGGTCACCAGTAGTAAAGTAATTTTTTTCATGAAATGAAAATTTTAGTTGTTTAATTGAGTTTTTTTTGGATTTTGAGTTCCAAATTTAGTAAAAATTATGAAAAAAATAACATTTATATTTTTTTTGGCAAAATAATTGAAGTTTATATTACCATTTGGTAAACAAATTGTATCCGAACTTAAATTTCTTATCACTATTTTTGTAGTTCAATAAAACCTAATGTTAGAAAAAGAAGTAATCAATTTTGAGCGAACAATAATTGTTGGAATCATTACTCAAAACCAAAGTGAAGAAAAGTTAAATGAATATCTCGACGAGTTAGAATTTTTAACGTATACTGCAGGAGGAGAAGTAATTAAAAGATTTTCACAAAAATTGGAAAGACCTAATCCCAAAACATTTTTAGGAACAGGAAAAATAGATGAAATCCATTTATACATCAAAGAAAATAATATTTCAACTGTTATTTTTGACGATGAATTGTCTCCTTCACAACAAAAAAACATCTCTAAAATTTTAGACTGTAAGATTTTAGACCGAACCCACTTGATTTTAGACATTTTTGCCCAAAGAGCAGAGACTTCCTATGCAAGAACCCAAGTTGAATTAGCGCAATGCCAATACTTACTTCCACGCCTATCCGGAATGTGGACACACTTAGAACGTCAAAAAGGAGGAATTGGACTTCGTGGACCTGGTGAAACTGAAATTGAAACCGACCGACGAATTGTACGCGACAGAATTGCATTACTAAAAGAAAAAATAAGAACCATCGACAAGCAAATGTCTGTCCAAAGAAGCAATCGTGGCGCTATGGTTCGTGTCGCTTTAGTTGGTTATACCAATGTTGGAAAATCAACTTTAATGAATGTAATCAGTAAAAGCGAGGTTTTTGTAGAAAACAAATTATTCGCTACCCTTGATACAACCGTTCGTAAAGTGGTTATCAAAAATTTACCTTTTTTACTATCCGACACTGTAGGTTTTATTAGAAAATTACCAACGCAATTAGTAGAATCCTTTAAAAGCACTTTGGATGAAGTCCGAGAGGCCGACTTACTGCTGCATGTAGTAGATATATCTCATCCCGATTTTGAAGAGCATATTCAATCCGTAAATCAAATTTTACAAGACATCAAAAGCTATGGTAAACCTACGATTATGGTTTTCAACAAAATTGATGCTTACAAACATTTACAAATTGAAGCCGATGATTTAATTACAGAAAAAACCACCAAACATTACACTTTGGAAGAATGGAAAGCCACTTGGATGAGTAATGTGGGAGAAAAGAATGCCTTATTTATTTCGGCAACCAATAAAGAAAACTTTGAAGAATTCAGAGAAAAAGTATATGAAGCTGTGAGAGAAATTCACATCACGCGCTTTCCCTACAATAAATTCTTATATCCGGATTATAAAGATGTAATTGAGGAATAAATCTTATTGAAGATAATAGATATAACCAAAGTTTATCCAAACATTCCAATCGTTAGCTCTATTTTCAACATAAACAGCAGGGTCAGGATTTAAACCATCAACCCAATTGGAAAAATAATACTGCCAACGTAAATCCAACATCAAGTCGGATAGTTCCGTAAGCTTATAACGAGTTCCTATACTTCCAACTATCGACCAAACGGTTCCTCCTTGATTGGTTGTAGCGTCGTAATATTTAATAGGGGTTGAAATAGGCGTATTCAAAGCACCTAAAGTAGAATAAGCTTCCGGGTCATAAAAACTAAATTGACCTCCCATACTCATGAACGGCGCCCATGCTCCAATGGTAGAACTAAACTCTCTAATACTCAAAGGGAAAAATTCCAACTGCATTCCAACATTAGTAACAGCTGTACTTCCTCGCATAGCTCTTAATTGATCTGCTATCAAAGATGTTTTACTCTTATCGACCCATCTTCCAAAATGTTGCAATTCAGTTTTATTGTATGACAATTCACTTCTTAATTTAAAGTGGTCATTAAAATAAGTTTCAGGAGTATAACAGTTACACTCTGCTCTATAAGAAAAATTCAAGTAGTGTATAATCCCAATACCATATCCGGTATTACCCGCATTGGTAGAAAAATCATGTCGCTCTCCATAATCGGATTGAAAAGCAACAGGACCAACAATAGCTCCTATTTCATGTGAAAAACCAAATTGAGCAAAAGTGCTATTTGAAAATGCAAATAACAACAGCGAGGTTATGATAAATTTTTTGGGCATTTGCATACTAATAAGTTCAATTCTCGACAAATATATAAAAACATCATTCAGTTATAAAATAAAATAAAAAATTGTTCATATATATACGAAAAAAAGCAACAAAAGTTTTAAAAGACAACATTTATTACAACTATCTTTAAATTTTCTTACCATAACCGCAAAAATTCTGAGAATTTAAAAAAACTTATACCCATATTTTTAATAAAATGTATATTTGTCTGAATTTACGAAAACGTTTTCTTAAAAAAATTTAACAGTATATTTTATGTCACAAAGTATTAACGAATTTATCGAATTGGTTGCTAAAAGAAATGCCAATGAGCCTGAATTTATGCAAGCTGTAAAGGAAGTTGCAGAAACTGTAATTCCTTTTATTGAACAAAATAAAAAATACCAAAACAAAATGCTTTTGGAAAGAATGGTAGAGCCTGAAAGAGTTATCATGTTCCGTGTGACTTGGATTGATGATGCCGGAAATACTCAAGTGAATCGTGGTTACAGAATCCAAATGAACTCTGCTATTGGACCTTATAAGGGAGGAATTCGTTTCCATCCTTCTGTAAATTTAAGCATCCTTAAATTCTTAGCTTTTGAACAAACATTCAAAAATAGCTTAACTACATTGCCAATGGGCGGTGGAAAAGGTGGTGCTGATTTTGACCCTAAAGGAAAATCAGATATCGAAATCATGAGATTCTGTCAAGCCTTTATGACTGAATTGTCTAAACACATCGGTGCTGACACTGACGTTCCTGCAGGCGATATTGGTGTTGGAGGAAGAGAAGTAGGATATATGTTTGGCCAATACAAAAGATTAAGAAACGAATTTACCGGCGTTTTAACCGGAAAAGGAATCTCTTTCGGAGGTTCATTAATCCGTCCAGAAGCTACAGGCTACGGCGATGTATATTTCGCTCAAAACATGTTGGCTACCAAAGGCGATAGTTTCACAGGGAAAACTGTAGTAGTTTCTGGTTCTGGAAACGTTGCCCAATACGCTATCCAAAAAGCAACTGAATTAGGTGGGAAAGTAGTTACAGCTTCTGACTCTTCAGGATATATTTTAGATACTGACGGAATTGACGCAGAGAAATTGGCCTACATCATGGAAATCAAAAACGTAAACTACGGTAGGATTTCTGATTATGTTGCCAAATATCCAAACGCCAAATTCGTAGCCGGAAAACGTCCATGGGAAGTAAAATGTGATATCGCTTTACCTTGTGCAACCCAAAACGAATTAAATGGTGACGAAGCCAAAACACTTGTAGCTAACGGCTGTATCTGTGTAGCTGAAGGTGCTAACATGCCTTCTACTCCGGAAGCTATCGAAGTTTTCACAAATGCTAAAATTCTTTTCGCTCCCGGAAAAGCTTCTAATGCCGGTGGTGTGGCCACTTCAGGACTTGAAATGTCACAAAACTCTTTGCGTTTGAGCTGGACTTCAGAAGAAGTTGATCAAAGATTAAAAGACATTATGGCTAATATTCACGCCGCTTGTGTGAAATATGGTACAGATGCTAATGGTTATACAGACTACGTAAAAGGCGCAAACGTTGCCGGTTTCGTGAAAGTTGCCGATGCCATGTTAGCACAAGGAATTGTATAAATTTAAATACAACCAACCATAAACCCAAAAAAAAAATGCTCTCTTTATGAGGGCATTTTTTTTGGCAAATACCAAAACAATATTTTTTGCGTTTATACTATATTTGTATGCTAATTGTTCTCCAATGAAAAAGTGCCTACTATATTTACTACTACTTGTTTTCCAAATTGGCTTTTCTCAACAAAACCAAAATTGGAAAGGCTATTTTTCATACAACCAAATCAAAGATGTTACTGAATCTGCCAATAAGTTGTATGCTGCCGCAGAAAATGCCTTATTTATTAAAAATACCATTAGCAATGACCTCCAAACCATAAACTCTATCGATGGTCTTTCCGGTCAAACCATTTCTGCTATCTATCACAGTGATACTTTTAATAAAACCATTGTAGGTTATGAAAACGGATTATTGATTGTAATCAATGACGCCGACGGTTCAATGCTGAATGTGGTTGATATTATTAACAAAAACATCCCGGCTAACATTAAAAAAGTAAACCACTTTATGGAACATGACGGAATTGTTTATGTTTCCTGCGACTTTGGAATCGTGCAATACAAACTCGCTACTTTAGAGTTTGGCGACACTTATTTTATTGGCCCGACCGGTGAAGAAATAAGAGTCTATCAAACCACAGTTTATAATGGCGAAATCTACGCTGATACTCAAAATAACGGCATCAGAAAGGCTTTAATCACCAATCCAAACCTTAACGATTATGCTCAATGGCAAGTTTTTGACGGTGGATATTGGACCGGTTTAGTTACCTTCAACAACCAATTGATTGGATTGAGCACCAATAACAAAGCCTACAAATACAACGGAAGTTTTTTTGAAGAATTCAGCGACATTGGACAACCCGGATTAGACATTAGGGCCACGCCAAATTATTTAATCATTACCGCTCCTAACCACGTATTTGTTTACAACACCGATTTAACCCAAATAGCCCACATCCAGAGTTCACAAGTAACCCCAACATCAGTCAATTTTACCTGTGGTACTGTGATTAATAACAATATATACATTGGAACCCTAGAGAACGGAATAGTAGCTTCAACAATAAGTAATCCAACCGCTTTCGAATTTATAATGCCCGACGGACCTCTCAGAAACTATATGTTTTCTATAGATAGCTCGTCTTCTAATCTATGGGCAACATATGGTGGTTACAACATATTTTACAATCCGTATACTTTTATCGGGTTTAATTTAACCTCTTTCGGAATAAGTAAATACAGTGAAACCGGCTGGTTAAACATTCCTTATACCGATGTTTTAGGGGCCAAATCTTTAACTAAAATAACCATAAACCCCAATGATGAAACTAAAGTCTACGTAGGTTCTTACCACAACGGACTGTTAGAAGTTGTCAATGACATTCCCACTACCCTATACAATGTTTCCAACAGCACTTTGCAATCCTTAGATAATGCAACTACAACCGGCATCAGGGTAAATGAATCTGTTTTTGACAGATCTGGAAACCTTTGGGTGACCAACAGTAACGTACAAAAGCAACTCAATGTTCTAAAAACGAATGGTCAATGGCAATCCTATGATATGCAAGACATCTTGGATAATTTTGGCTCCAGCCATTTAAATAAAATAGCCATTGACAACAGCGGAACCAAATGGATTGCTTCTTACCTTGATGGGGTGATTGCCTTCAATGAAAACACCAATATCTTTAAAAAAATAACCGAAGGTGCTGAAGTGGGCAACCTTCCCTCTAAAGACGTAAGAGCCATTGCTATTGACAACCGAAATCAAGTTTGGATCGGCACCAACAAAGGGCTGCGAGTATTACCAAGTACCAGCAGTTATAATGGTACGACGCAAATGAGAGCGAACGCCATCATTATTTTAGAAGATGATTTAGCACAAGAACTTTTGTACGAACAATTCATTACTGATATCGCAGTCAATGGTTCCAATGAAAAGTGGATTGGCACAGCTGACTCAGGTGTTTTTCTTTTTTCTCCTAACGGTCAAGAAACGATTTATCATTTTACCAAAGACAATTCTCCTTTACCCAGCAATGTCATCAACGACATCGATATCAATCCCGAAACTGGTGAAGTTTTTTTTGCTACCGATAAAGGCTTGGTCTCTTTTCAAGGCACAGCTACCAAACCCGCAGAAGATTTAAAAGATGTATACGTTTACCCAAATCCGGTAAGGCCTGAATTTGTCGGCACCGTAAAAATCGCCGGACTCATTTCCAATGCCAATGTCAAAATCACCGATATCGAAGGCAATTTGGTTTACGAAACCACTTCAGAAGGCGGAACCATTGAATGGGACACGACTGCTTTTGGCAAATACAAAGTCACATCAGGCGTTTATATGATTTTTATCGCCGCCGAAGATGCCTCGGAAACTACTGTTAAAAAAGTGATGATTATTAGATAAAAGTTCTATGTTGTATGTTCTAAGTTGTATGTTAAAAATAATGCGACAACTTACAACTCACAACCTACAACCTACAACCTTATGCAAGTCAAAACAAAAGCCATCGTAATTTCTTCCCTAAAATATCAGGAAAAAAGCCTGATAGTGAAATGCTTTACACTAAGTGATGGCTTAAAAAGTTATTTTGTGCAAAGTGCTTTTTCGAGTAAAAAATCGAACCAAAAAATTGCCTATTTCCAACCGTTGACGCTCCTCGAAATCGAAGCCAATCACAAAAACAAAGGCACTTTGGAACATTTCAAAGAAATCAAATTGGCACACGCTTACCACACTATCAACACCGACGTCATCAAAAGTACTATCGTTATTTTTCTCTCAGAAATGCTCCACCACAGTATCCAAGAAGAAGAAAAAAACGAAAACTTATTTCTCTTTTTAGAATCAGCTTTACTTTGGCTCGACAATCACGAAGAAACGGCCAACTTTCACCTGATTTTACTTTTGGAAGTGACCAAATTCCTAGGCTTTTATCCGGACACAACCGATATAGACGGCAAACATTTTGAAATGAAAGACGGTGTTTTTTCCCCATTTTTGGGAACGAGTTGCCTCACCGAACATGAAACCCATTTGTTCAAAAAACTAATCGACCTAAAATTTGACAGCAATCAAAAGGTTTTTGCCGGTATCGAACGCCAAATTTTACTCAAAATCCTACTCGATTATTACACCATTCACCTCGACGGTTTCAAAAAACCAAAATCTCTGGAGGTTTTAAAGGAAGTTTTTGCTTAATATTTCAAAAACAAAGGCTGTTTTTAATTTTTCTTAAAAAACACTTCTGTTCCCTCTTTTTTCTTGCTTCTTTTCTCTCATTTATTCAAAATTCCTTACTTTCGCAACCTGATTTAAGAAAACGACAAAAATGAGTACTAAGTTTACTGAATACAAAGGACTTGACTTGCCTACCGTAGCCTCGGAAGTTCTTGATTTTTGGAAAAAAAATAACGTCTTTGAGCAAAGTGTAACTTCGCGTGAAGGTGCCACGCCGTATGTGTTTTTTGAAGGGCCGCCGTCTGCGAATGGTTTACCCGGGATTCACCACGTAATGGCCCGTGCGATTAAAGATATTTTTTGTCGTTATAAAACCCAAAAAGGGTTCCAAGTTAAGCGTAAAGCGGGCTGGGACACTCACGGTTTGCCTGTTGAATTGGGTACCGAAAAAGAATTGGGCATCACCAAAGAAGACATCGGGAAAACCATTTCCATCGAAGAATACAACGAAGCGTGTAAAAGAACCGTTATGCGCTACACGGACGTATGGAATGACCTAACCGAAAAAATGGGTTATTGGGTTGATATGGAAGATCCGTATGTGACTTACAAATCCAAATACATGGAAAGCGTTTGGTGGCTATTGAAACAAATCTACGATAAAGGTTTGTTGTACAAAGGCTACACCATCCAACCGTATTCTCCAAAAGCCGGAACCGGATTGTCTTCACACGAAGTCAACCAACCGGGAAGTTACCGCGATGTGACTGATACCACAGTGGTAGCACAATTCAAAACAAAACAGGAAACATTACCTTCTTTCCTTCAAGGATTTGGTGATATTCACATATTAGCTTGGACGACCACGCCATGGACGTTGCCCAGCAACACCGCTTTGACGGTCGGACCAAAAATCGAGTATGTTTTGGTGAAAACGTTTAACCAATACACTTTCGAACCGGTGAATGTTATTTTGGCTAAAAATTTAGTCGGAAAACAATTCGCAGGAAAATTTGTTTTGGCAGAAAGCGATGCCGATTTTGCCAATTACAAAGCCGAAGACAAAAAAATTCCATACCAAATTTTAGCCGAATGTAAAGGAAAAGATTTAATCGAAATCCGTTACGAACAGTTGATGCCATTGGTTTTACCATATCAAAATGCTGAAAATGCTTTTAGAGTAATTTCAGGAGATTTCGTTACTACAGAAGACGGAACCGGAATTGTACACACCGCGCCGACTTTTGGTGCCGATGATGCTAAAGTAGCCAAAGAAGCCACACCGGAAGTACCGCCAATGTTGGTTTTAGATGAAATCGGAAATCCTGTACCATTGGTAGATTTACAAGGAAAATTCATCCAAGGTTTGGGCGAATACTCCGGAAAATATGTAAAAAACGAATATTACGATGCCAATGATGTACCGGAACGTTCAGCTGATGTGGAAATTGCCATTCAGCTAAAAGAAGAAAACAAAGCTTTCAAAGTTGAAAAATACGTTCACAGTTATCCGCACAGTTGGAGAACCGACGAACCATTGTTATATTATCCGTTAGATTCTTGGTTCATCAAAGTAACTGACGTTAAAGACAGAATGTTCGACTTAAACGACACCATCAACTGGAAACCAAAAGCCACCGGTGAAGGCCGTTTCGGAAATTGGTTGAAAAATGCCAACGACTGGAACTTGTCGCGTTCCAGATATTGGGGAATTCCGTTACCTATTTGGAGAACTGAAGACAAACAAGAAGAAGTGCTTATCGGTTCAGTTGAAGAACTGTATAACGCTATAGAAAAAGCAATCCAAGCCGGTGTTGAAACCGTAAATCCTTTCAAAGGTTTTGAAATTGGAAACATGAGCGAGGAGAATTATGATTTGGTGGATTTACACAAAAATGTGGTCGATAACATCACCTTAGTTTCTCCATCAGGCAAACCAATGAAACGCGAAAGCGATTTGATTGACGTTTGGTTCGATTCGGGCGCCATGCCTTATGCACAATGGCATTATCCATTCGAAAACAAAGACAAAATTGACGAAAACAAAGATTTTCCGGCCGATTTCATCGCCGAAGGTGTTGACCAAACGCGTGGTTGGTTCTATACTTTACACGCTATCGGAACGTTGGTTTTTGACAAAGTAGCCTATAAAAATGTAGTGTCAAACGGACTAGTGCTAGACAAAAACGGACAAAAAATGTCCAAACGTTTGGGTAACGCCGTTGATCCATTCACCACATTAGCAGAATACGGTCCGGATGCTACTCGTTGGTACATGATTGCCAATGCGAATCCTTGGGACAACTTAAAATTTGACATTGAAGGTGTGGCTGAAGTGCGTCGTAAATTCTTCGGAACGCTATATAATACTTATTCGTTCTTTAGTTTATATGCGAACATCGACGGATTCAAATACGCAGAGGCGGAAATTCCGTTAAACGAAAGACCTGAAATTGACCGCTGGATTTTATCCGAATTGCATACGTTGATTAAAGTCGTGGATGAAGCTTACGCCGATTACGAACCAACAAAAGCTGCCAGAGCTATTTCTGATTTCGTTCAAGAAAATTTGAGCAACTGGTATGTTCGTTTGTGCCGAAGAAGATTCTGGAAAGGCGAATACGGCACCGATAAAATTGCGGCTTACCAAACCTTGTACACTTGTTTGTTAAACGTAGCGAAATTGTCTGCGCCAATCGCGCCATTCTTTATGGACAAACTTTACAGAGACTTAACGCAGGCAACACATACAGAGGAATTTGAGTCAGTACATTTGGCAAAATTTCCAAATTCAGTTGAAAACTTTGTTGATAAATCGTTAGAGAGTAAAATGATGAAAGCACAGACGGTTTCGTCACTGGTTTTATCACTCCGTAAAAAGGAGATGATCAAGGTGCGTCAACCGTTGCAAAAGGTAATGATACCAATACTTGACGAGCATCAACGTGCTGAAATCGAGGCGGTTTCCGACCTGATAAAAGCCGAAGTAAACGTCAAAGAAATCGAACTTTTAGACGATGCATCGGGCGTTTTGGTGAAGCAAATTAAGCCGAATTTTAAAACACTCGGACCTCGTTTTGGAAAAGACATGGGGCTGATTTCCAAAGAGATACAAAGCTTTACACCGGAGCAAATCAACGAGCTAGATGCCAAAGGTGAGCTAACGCTTGTTATTTCAGGAAAAAGTATAATTTTATCCTTAGAAGATG
Source organism: Flavobacterium sp. (assembly GCF_046296355.1). GTDB lineage: Bacteria > Bacteroidota > Bacteroidia > Flavobacteriales > Flavobacteriaceae > Flavobacterium. The sequence goes on along the minus strand of NZ_JBKBLM010000001.1, from coordinate 327,263 downwards.
TTGAGATTTCTTCGCAAGATATTCCGGGTTGGTTGGTAGCCAATGCAAATGGCATAACTGTTGCGTTAGATATTACGCTGACCGAGGAATTGAAGAACGAAGGTATTGCCAGAGAATTGGTCAACCGAATCCAAAACCTAAGAAAAGACAGCGGATTTGAAGTTACTGATAAAATAAAAGTTCATTTACAACATAATGAGATATTGGCGAAAGCCATACAAGAAAACGAAAACTATATCAAATCTGAGACCTTAACCGAAACACTAGTTTTAGAGAATGAAGTTCCCAATGGTACTGAAATAGAATTCGATGAGATAAAAACACGAATATTAATTTCTAAATAATTAAGACAGATTATGGTAGAAGAAAAATTAAGATACTCAGATGCTGATTTAGCAGAGTTCAAAGAAATTATTTTAGCGAAAATTGAAAAAGCCAAAGCCGATTTAGACTTGATAAAAAGCGCGTACATGAACGATTTAAACAATGGTACCGATGATACATCACCAACGTTTAAAGCCTTCGAAGAAGGAAGCGAAACCATGTCTAAAGAAGCGAACTCTCAATTGGCCATACGCCAAGAGAAGTTTATCCGCGATTTAAAAAATGCCCTTTTCCGTGTGGAAAACAAAACTTACGGCGTTTGCAAAGTAACCGGTAAATTAATTTCTAAAGAAAGACTAAAAATCGTTCCTCATGCGACTATGAGTATAGAAGCCAAAAATTTACAACGATAATATACAATTTACTTTACTAAGTATAAAAAAGCCTCGATTTCTCGAGGCTTTTTTAATTATAAATTGATTTCACTTATCAGGGTCAAAGTGAAATTCGGTCCGTAATTGTATTGCTTAATATGATTATCCCCAACTACAATCAAGTGACTGTCTAACGGAATAATGTCTTTTACATTTCCGGCATAAGTGTTTTCCAAAGACAGGTTAGCACTATTGGTCGCATCAAAAATCTTTAATCCATTCGCCCCGCAACCCACATACAATACGTTATTCTTAATGCCTAAACCATACGGCTCATCCAGTAAATAAGTGGAAAGCAAAGTTGGATTGGCAATGTCTGTAACATCGATAACATTGATTTGATCGTCAATGGCGCCACAAGTTGAACCGCCGCGAACCGTAATATAAGCGGTATTTAGATAAACCACCACAGGATCACAAGCCGTAGCATGAGAAAACCCGGAAACAAAGTAAGGATTGAATTCATCTTCTGCATTTACCGTATACATTCCAGTGGTTGAGCCTACGAATAAAAAATCTTTCTGAATAAATAAGGTTTCAAACTCTCCTCCACCAAACCATTGGGTCATATAAATTTCTTTGTCAAAAAAGGCGTTAATCGGATCGGAAATATTGAAAACGTTCAACTTATAAGAGTCTATGGTATAAAGTGCGTCATTGTTGATTTGGAAACGAGCATACGAACCACCGGTTCCTATAGAGCCTGCGCTTGCGCTTTCAAATGCACCAAAAGCATCATTGGCTAAAATCAATTCTTGTCCTTCCAATCGGTCTTTCATTTCAATGGTAAATCCGGTTATGATTTCATTACCGGTCGGATAAACCGTATAATCATAAAACTCTGCGTCTTCAGGATACGTTGGAAAAAAAGCCACCGAATTTTCGATGGTTCTAACCAAAGTAATATTTTGAATATCGGTTATATCAAAAACCAGTAAATCCACAAAGTTGTCAGCATAAAGGTAATTGCCTTTTACAGAAATATCATGAACACCGGCCAAATTGATGAAAGCAATATTCACAGGCAAAGCCGGATTTGAATTGTTAAAAACATGCACGCCGGATTCTTGGGCAATGTAAAAAAGATAGTTTTCTGCTACATAAATCTTCCCGTCTGATTGGGTTTGTCTGGCGGCGGTTACAGCCACATCACCTCTGATTTCAGCCAATGATTTTATTACAGGAACGGCAAACCTTGCTTGCTCTGCATTATTATTGTCATTATCACAGGACAATGCCAATACAGAAAAAACAAAAATGGTGAGCAAATAAATTTTTTTCATATCAATAGTTTTATTGGTTACTGTTTCTCAAGGATGAAGAAAAACAGTTTGGGTTGCTTGTAACAGTAAAATTACTAATTCTTTTGTTAACTGCGGTAAATTGTATTGGATGAGAATTATAACTATAAAAATATTATGTTTTTTGTATAATAATATTGTTATTTTTGCGCCATTAAAACCCGAAGAATGTCATTACGCAATTCCATTTTAATCATCGCGATTATTTTATTGATAGATCAATTTTCCAAGATATATATCAAAACTAATTTTATCCTTGGTGATGAATATAAAGTTTATGATTGGTTTAAGATTTATTTCATAGAAAATGACGGAATGGCTTGGGGAACAAAAATTCCGGGAACACACGGTAAATTAATTTTGACCATTTTCCGACTATTGGCCATTACCGGAATCGGTTATTGGTTGTATGATGCCAGTACCAAACATTCTTCCAGGTATTTAATGGTAGCCATTTCACTCATATTTGCCGGAGCAGTAGGCAACATTATAGATTCTGTTTTTTACGGCCAACTTTTTAGCGACAGTCACCATCAATTGGCCGAAATGTTTACCGACAAACCTTATCAAAAATGGTTTCACGGTGAAGTGGTAGACATGTTGTATTTTCCAATCTTCGAAGGTCATTTTCCAGATTGGATGCCTATTTGGGGCGGACAACCTTTCAAATTCTTCAATGCCATTTTTAACGTAGCCGATGTAGCAATATCGACAGGCGTTGGGATTTTGATTGTTTTCAACAAAAAGGCTTTCGCAAAAAAAACGGTTATCGAAAGCTATAAAGAGTCAAAGGAGTAATACAATAATCCAAACGAATATCGGTAGCAGAAACATCTTCAATCAAATCTTCCGGTTCAAAGAAAGACAAACCTATTTTAATAACATCTTCTTTGCACTTGGACAAAAAGGTATCATAGAATCCTTTGCCATAACCCACTCGATTGCCCTTTGTATCATAAGCTAAAAGCGGCACAAAAACGACGTCGATTTTTGAAGTTGGGACTTCTATTCCATCTACGGGTTCGTAGATATTGTACTCGTTTTTTTGGAACTTAGTATTGTCGGTAAGCAAATAATGGGTCATTTCGAGTGTTTCAAAATTACTTTTGGCCACTACAATTTCTTTGTCTTTTCCGGCTAAGATTTGCAAAACAAACTCGGTGTCTACTTCCCTTTGTTCTTCAATGGTCAGGAACAAATGAAAATAGGTTTGTTCCCAAATTTCAACTCCTTCTGCGGTAGTGCCCAATTGTAATAATCTATTAGCAATGGCCAAACTTTTATCTTCCAATTCTTCCTCAGAAAATGCCTGTCGGAGCTCTTTATACTTTTTACGTAAGTCTTTTTTCAACATAATTAATAGCCATCAAATCTTCCATAAAAGTAGTCAAATGTTCAACTTCTACGTGATCCATCAACACAATTTTGTACCATTGGTTGTTTCCGTCATGTTGTTGCGGCACCAAATCGTATTTCTCTGCTATTTTTTCGGGTATAAACTCCGCTTTAATCGTCACTATATTCATAAAAGGCTCTCGGAAATACTGAATATTCATCGCGTCCAATTGGTTACATAAAAACTGCGTCCGCATTTGCAAAACACTCACTTTTTCAAACCAACCATTAGGTCCATAAGTAAATAATATCATCCAAACCGCCACGGCATTGGCACCACTTCTGCTGCCGCACAACGTTAAATCCATTCCTTCAACGTATTCTGCTTCTTTGGTTAAGACGTTTTCGATATAGCCTTTTCGGCAAATAAAAACGCCGGTTCCGTATGGTGCTTGTAACATTTTGTGCGCATCAATGGTGATAGAACTAATCTTCGGATTGCTGAAATTAATCGCCGATTCTTGGTTGCTAAAAGGATAAACAAAACCGCCGTAAGCACCGTCAATATGCAATTTATAGGGTAACTGATGCTTCTCTAAAACCTCGATATAATCTTCAGGATTGTCTACTGAGCCAAACATCGTTGTGCCCAAATTGGAAACCGCTATAAAATATTTCTTGCCTGCTTTTTGAGCCTCTAGAATGATTTGTTCCAATTGCTTTTTGTCAATCGCACGCGTATCAAAATCAACCGGAATCTTCAGCCAATCGAGTTGTAACAAATTAGACGCTTTCGGAATCGAATAATGCGTATCTTCTGAAGCTACAATGACAATTTCTTCTCCTTTGGCGTCAAAATTATTCATAAAATAATTGCGGAACATCCAAATGGCTTGGATATTGGCTTCAGTGCCGCCGGGCGAAATGTAACCATCAAAACCATTCGGCTCTGCCTTAAAAATATCAACCGCAATAACATTCAATACTTCTCGTTCTATGTCATGTGTACCATTAAAGGCTTTCTCAGAAGTGCCAAAAGTGTGACAACCAATGTTATTCGGATTGGCCACATAAGTTTGTAAAACGGGTGCATCTTTTAAAAATGGCGCGTCATCGTTAAATACTCTACTGTCCAATTTTGACGCAGGATAACCCAATGAAATGTCTCTTGAAAAATTGACATTAGCCCGCAATATCTTCTCTATACAATCTTTTCTTCGGTCGTTGGTGAGTTTTTTCCAGAATTTCATACCTAAATTTTTGACAAAACTAAGGTTTCGCCTCAGCAAAAAACATGATAAATGTTAGGCTTTACTCCTCTTGTATTTAATCAGATTTCCGTTAACTTTGTTTTTATGGAAATCCCTTCTATAGAACTCCAACTCCAAACCTTACCCGACAGTCCGGGCGTTTATCAGTATTATGATAAAGAGGCGAAGATTTTATATGTAGGCAAAGCCAAAAACCTAAAGAAAAGGGTTACTTCCTATTTTAATAAACTCCACGACAACGCTAAAACAAATGTGTTGGTCAAGAAGATAGTTGAAATCAAACACATAGTCGTTTCCTCAGAAGCCGATGCGCTTTTGTTGGAAAACAACCTCATCAAAAAACTACAGCCACGCTATAATGTTTTGCTCAAAGACGACAAAACCTATCCGTGGATTTGCATCAAAAAAGAACCGTTTTCAAGGATATTCCCCACACGCAGAATGGTCAAAGACGGCTCGGAATATTTTGGTCCGTACACCAATTTCAAAACGGTCAACACGATTTTAGATTTAATTAAAGAATTGTATCCGCTGCGTACTTGCAACTACGATTTAAATGACGCCAATATCAAATCGGGTAAATACAAAGTGTGTTTGGAATACCATATTGGCAACTGTAAAGGCCCATGTGAAGGCTATGAAACTTTGGAACATTACCAAAAGCAAGTCGATGCCATTCGCGAAATACTAAAAGGCAATTTCAAAGACAGTTTGCGCGATTTTAAAAAACTGATGCAGGAATTGGCCATTGAAATGAAATTCGAAGCCGCACAGAAAATCAAAGAAAAAATTGAAGTCCTCGAAAATTACCAATCGCGTTCAACCATTTTAAATCCGAAAATTTCGAATGTAGATGTGTTTTCTATTGTTTCCGATGAAACTATGGCTTATGTCAATTTCTTGCAAATAGCCCACGGTGCGATTATCCGTTCGCACACGATGGAAATCAAAAAGAAGCTCGACGAAACTGACGAAGAATTACTAGAATTGGCTGTTGTGGAATTGAGAGAACGTTTTCATTTGACTACCAAAGAAATTATTTTGCCGTTCGAACTCGATTTTGGCGATAAAATAAAAGTCACCGTACCACAACTCGGCGACAAAAAACAAATCTTAGAATTGTCGCAACGCAATGCCAAATACCAGCGTTTGGAACAACTCAAACAAATTCAGATTGTCGACCCTGAAAGGCATACGACCCGAATTATGGCACAAATGCAGAAAGATTTACGCCTTTCGACTGAACCAAGACATATTGAATGTTTTGACAACTCGAATATTCAGGGAACGAATCCGGTTTCGGCTTGTGTGGTTTTTAAAGACGGCAAACCTAGCAAAAAAGATTATCGTCATTTCAACATCAAAACCGTCGAAGGTCCGAATGACTTTGCCTCTATGGAAGAAGTCGTTTACCGAAGATACAAACGAATGCTTGATGAAAACCAACCTTTACCTCAACTGATTATCATTGATGGCGGCAAAGGACAATTGTCTTCGGCACTAAAAAGTATCGATGATTTAGGATTGCGTGGTAAAGTCGCCATCATTGGCATTGCCAAAAGACTGGAAGAGTTATTTTATCCCGGCGATTCGGTGCCACTTTATTTGGACAAAAAATCGGAAACTTTAAAAATCATCCAACATTTGCGCAACGAAGCACACCGTTTCGGAATTACGCACCATCGTCACAAACGCAGCAAATCGGCTTTGCAAACTTCGATGGAAACCATTCCGGGAATTGGTGAAAAAACCATGCTGACTTTAATAAAACATTTTAAAAGTGTTAAAAGATTGCAATTGGCCACAGAAAAAGAAATTTCTGAGGTTGTTGGTGCCTCAAAAGCCAAAAAAATTTCCGAATTTTACGCAATCGGTAAATCCTAGTCTCAATTTATGAAAAAAACTATACTACTTCTTGTTGGACTCTTTTTTCTTCAAGTGGTTGTGGCACAAGATTCGACTAAAACCAAAAGACCTAAAATCGGATTGGTACTTAGTGGCGGTGGTGCCAAAGGTTTTGCTCATATTGGTGTTTTGAAAGTTTTAGAAGAAAACGGAATCAAAGTAGATTATATTGGCGGCACCAGTATGGGCGCGGTGGTTGGTGGCTTGTATGCTTCAGGTTACAGCGCTACGCAAATAGATTCTATTTTTTACAACACTAACTTTGACGAATTGCTGCAAGATTACATTCCGCGTTCCTCCAAAAATTTTTATGAGAAGCGAAATGACGAAATGTATGCGATTTCCTTACCGTTTCACAAATTTAAAATCGGGATTCCCATTGCGCTTTCTAAGGGAATGTATAACTATAATTTGTTGTCAAAACTGACGCATAAAGTAAGACACGTTAGAAAATTTGACCAACTCCCAATTCCGTTTTTATGTGTAGCAACAGATATTGAAACAGGGGAAGCCATTATCTTGAAAGATGGTTATTTGGCCCAAGCTTTGTTGGCCAGTTCTGCTTTTCCTTCATTATTTTCTCCGGTAGAAATTGACGGCAGGGTTTTAATTGACGGTGGTGTGGTCAATAACTATCCTGCAGAAGAAGTACGTAAAATGGGTGCCGATATTATCATTGGCGTTGATGTTCAAGACGATTTAAAAAATCGAGATGCATTGAAAGATGCTACTCGGATTTTGGTTCAAATCACCAATTTGGACATGATTAAAAGCATGAATGAAAAAAAGAGAATTACGGATATTTACATCAAACCCGACATTTCCAACTATGGTGTGATTTCCTTTGACCAAGGCAGGGAAATTATTAAAAAAGGGGAAATCGCCGCATTGCTCGAATTGGAAAAAATAAAACGGTTGGCTAATCAGAATAGCTCTTTTAAGTTGAATAATCATTCCCGAAGCACTGACTCCTTGTTTATTAAAAGTATCAGCCTTAACAAATTAGACAATTACACCAGAGCCTACGTATTGGGGAAACTGCGTTTTAAAAACGGCAAAAAAATCAGTTACGATGATTTAAAAACCGGAATTAACAATATCAATGCTACGCAAAACTTCAGTAGAATAAGTTATACTATTGAACCTTATCAAGGTGCCGATGAGTTAAAATTAAACCTTACTGAAAATGCCACCAAAACCTTTTTAAAATTTGGTTTACACTATGACGGCTTATATAAAAGTGCACTTTTAACCAACATCACTCAAAAAAAATCACTCTTTAAAAACGATGTCGTTTCGCTCGATATTGGTCTTGGTGATAATATTCGTTATAATTTAGACTATTATATTGACAATGGTTTTTACTGGAGTTTCGGACTCAAATCTCGTTTCAATCAATTCAATCGAAATGTCGCCACCGATTTTAGAGACGGAGAAGTTTTGGGGCAATTGGGTTTAAGTACGCTCAATATTGACTTTTCAGATTTTACCAACCAAGCTTACATGCAAACGGTTTTCATACAAAAGTTTCTCATTGGTGCCGGAGTAGAATGGAAATATTTAAAAATAAGAACTGACAACCTAAGCGAAGTCAATCCAACCTTTGAAAAAAGTTCCTACGCAAGTGTTTTTGGGTATATGAAATATGACTCTTTTGATAATAAATTATTTCCAAAAAAAGGCTGGTTTTTTTCCGGGGATATTCAATCATTTCTTTATTCATCAGATTATACAAGGGAATTTAACCGATACTCGATAGCCAAAGGAGAAATCGGAATAGTCAAAACATTTTACAAAAAAGCCACCATCAAATTGCAATCTGATTTAGGATTTGTTTTTGGAAATGACAGTGTACATTTTTTTGATTTTGTACTTGGTGGTTATGGTTATAATACCATTAATAACTTTAAACATTTTTATGGTTATGACTTTTTAAGTCTCTCTGCCGATAGTTATATCAAGTCATGTATTACTTTTGATTACGAATTTTTCAAAAAAAACCACGTCAATTTTGCCGCTAACTTTGCCAATGTAGAAGATGATTTGTTCCGAACCGGAAATTGGCTTTCGAAACCAACTTACAACGGTTACGCCATTGGATACGCTTTAGAATCCGTCATCGGTCCGGTAGAAGTCAAATACAGTTGGTCACCTGAACTCACCCGAGGCTATACTTTTATCAGTATCGGATTTTGGTTCTAAAATTTTAATTGAATCGCAAAATATATATTTTTGCCGTACATGAAACATAAAAAACTATATTTGAAAGCTATTAACTAAACTAACTATTTATGTCGATTTGGAAAAGAAAACCCATGGCGCTACTATTAGCAGAAGCGTCAGAATCTGAAAAAGGATTAAAAAGAACACTAACCGCTTGGTCTTTGGTTGCTTTAGGAATTGGTGCTATTATTGGTGCCGGTTTATTCGTTAGAACTGCCACTGCTGCCGCTCAAAATGCCGGACCATCTGTAACCATTGGTTTTATTGTAGCCGCTATCGGTTGTGCTTTAGCCGGATTGTGTTACGCTGAATTATCTTCTTCTATTCCTATAGCCGGAAGTGCTTATACCTATACTTATGCCACAATGGGAGAATTCCTTGCGTGGATTATTGGATGGGATTTAATTTTAGAATACGCTGTAGGTGCTGCTACTGTTGGTATCGCTTGGAGTGAATACCTCAACAACCTGCTGGTCAATGTGCTCCATGTGAGCCCAATTCCGTATGAATTTTGTCATTCGCCGTTCCAAACTTCTTTAGATGGCGTTAACGGAATCATCAATTTACCGGCTTTATTCATTGTTGGGGCAATCAGTTTGCTTTTAATCAAAGGAACGCAAGAATCCGCTTTTGTAAACGGAATTATTGTAGTGGTGAAAGTAGCCATTGTGGTAATGATTATTGTTTTTGGATGGAGTTTTATCAACGATGCCAATCACACACCATATATTCCGGAACCGGGAATCTTTACAGACGAACATGGTATTGGTCATAGTTATGGCGGTATTATGGGAATTCTCGGTGCAGCAGGAACAGTTTTCTTCGCTTTCATCGGATTTGATGCCGTGAGTACAGCCGCTCAAGAAACTAAAAATCCGAAACGCGATATGCCGATAGGAATTTTAGGGTCATTGGCTATTTGTACCGTTTTATACATCTTGTTCGCTCACGTTTTAACCGGTGTGGCTACTGTTGAAGATTTCAGAACCGGCGGAAAAGAAGCTTCAGTTTCTTTTGCTATTCAAAAATATATGGTTGGCTACGAATGGTTGGCACAGTTTGTTACTGTGGCAATTTTAGCCGGATTCTCTTCGGTGATTTTGGTAATGTTATTAGGTCAATCCAGAGTTTTCTACTCTATGGGTAAAGATGGTTTGTTACCAAAAGCTTTCAGTGAAGTACATCCAAAATACAAAACACCATACAAAGCTAATTTAGCTATCTTAGTAATTGTTGGCCTTTTCGCCGCTTTTGTTCCCGGTGACATTGTAGGTGATATGACTAGTATCGGAACCTTATTCGCTTTTATTTTAGTTTGTATTTCTGTAATTGTGTTGAGAAAAACCGAGCCCGATATGAAACGCGAATTCAAAACGCCTTTTGTTCCATTGGTACCAATATTAGGAATAGTAGTTTGTTTGGCTATGATTTATGGTTTAGGTTGGACAAACTGGTTAAGATTGCTTGGTTGGTTGGCCTTAGGTTTTATAGTTTACTTTGGTTACAGTAAAAAAAGAAGCAAACTAAACAATCCTAAAGAATAATTCAATCCTAAAATTTAAATCCAAAGGATTAAAGAGTCTATCAAAACTCTTTAATCCTTTTTTGTTTTTTAAAAAATTGACAATTATCATTTTTAGAATTCATATTATTACGATATTTGTATAGCAAAAAATCATGATATGATAATATTATTAGCCATTATTGCCGCTTTTGGAATGGGAATCGTTGTAGGTAAAAATCTAAAAGATAAATAATCTCAAAACATGACGTTAGCTTGGCAAGATTTATTGGCGCATTTAAAATTCCTCATCAAGAGAAATCCTGAGTGAGCATTCTTTCTTTTAGCTGAAAATCTCAGCCTAATTTATTTCGAATTAATAAATTTCAAATTAAAAGATTATGCCATTATATCATAAACTGGGAAACATTCCCCCTAAAAGACACACCATCTTTCGCAAACCTAACGGCGACTTGTATTACGAACAATTGTTCGGTACTGTAGGTTTTGACGGTATGTCAACCAACTCTTATCACGAGCATCGACCAACACAAGTAAAGGAAATCAGAAGTCAATACAGTGTTGCACCCAAAATTTCTAAAGCCAATAATATTCAATCGTATCGCCTACGCGGATTTCAGGTAAATCCGGAAAACGACTTTTTGGAAAGCCGAAAAATTGTCTTAACCAACTCGGATTGCCACATAGTGTTGGCCGCACCCAAAAAATCGACCACCGAGTATTTCTATAAAAATACCGATTCCGATGAAATGATTTTTATCCACAAAGGTTCCGGAAAATTGAGAACCATGTTGGGCAACATCGATTTCAAATACGGAGATTATTTAATCATTCCTCGTGGAATCATCTACAAAATAGATTTTGATACCGAAGACAATCGTTTGTTCATTGTTGAATCTCACCGACCAATTTATACGCCAAAACGCTACAGAAACTGGTTCGGACAATTGTTAGAACATTCTCCTTTTTGCGAACGCGATATTCGTCGACCATACGAATTAGAAACCCATGACGAAAAAGGGGAATTTGTAATCAAAGTCAAAAAGAAAGACGAAATTTTTGATATGGTTTATGCCACGCATCCTTTTGATGTTATTGGTTATGACGGTTATAATTATCCGTATGCCTTCTCTATTCATGACTTTGAGCCGATAACGGGAAGAATTCACCAACCGCCACCAGTGCACCAAACTTTTGAAACCGATGCGTTTGTAGTTTGTTCTTTCGTACCGCGTTTATACGACTACCATCCTGATGCCATTCCGGCACCATACAACCACAGCAACATCGATTCTGATGAAGTATTGTACTATGTAGACGGAGATTTCATGAGCCGAAACGACATCGAAGCCGGACACATTTCATTGCACCCGGCCGGAATTCCGCATGGCCCGCATCCGGGAGCTGCAGAGAGAAGTATTGGTAAAAAAGACACCCAAGAATTGGCAGTAATGGTAGATACTTTCAAACCTTTAATGGTAACTGAAGAAGCCATGAAAATTGCCGATGACAAGTATTTCCAATCTTGGTTAGAGTAAAAAATTAAACACAACTTTCGGGGAATGACATTCCCTTTTAAATAGATTTGATTATGTCAAAAGAAATAAAATCCGTAGAATACGGACTCGAAAAAATATTTGAAGGCGCACAGGATTTTCTGCCGCTTTTAGGAACAGACTATGTAGAGTTTTACGTGGGTAATGCTAAACAAGCAGCGCATTTTTACAAAACTGCCTTTGGTTTTCAATCTCATGCCTACGCAGGTTTAGAAACCGGAATGAGAGACCGAGCGTCTTATGTTTTGAAACAAGACAAAATTCGTTTGGTATTAACTACAGCCTTAAACAGCGATTCGCCTATAGGTGAACACGTAAAAAAACATGGCGATGGTGTGAAAATAATAGCATTATGGGTAGAAGATGCTCGTTCGGCTTTTGAAGAAACTACCAAACGCGGAGCAAAAGTTTATATGGAACCTACAGTAGAAAAAGATGAACACGGAGAAGTAGTTCGTGCCGGAATTTATACTTACGGAGAAACCGTTCACATGTTTGTAGAACGCAAAAATTACAAAGGTGCATTTTTACCTGGCTACAAAGAATGGAAATCCGATTACAATCCGAAACCGGTTGGTTTGAAATATGTTGACCATATGGTTGGTAATGTAGGTTGGAACGAAATGAATACTTGGGTAAAATGGTACGAAGATGTAATGGGATTTGTAAACTTCCTTTCCTTTGACGACAAACAAATTACCACCGAATATTCTGCCTTGATGTCAAAAGTAATGAGTAACGGTAACGGAAGAATTAAATTCCCAATCAATGAACCGGCTGAAGGAAAAAAACGCTCGCAAATTGAAGAATATCTAGATTTCTATGAAGGTTCAGGTGTGCAACACATTGCTGTAGCGACAGACGACATCATCACTACGGTGGCCGATATGCGCGCCAGAGGAATTGAATTTTTAACAACGCCACCTCAAGCCTATTACGATGCTATTCCGGAAAGGTTGAAAGACCACATGAATAAATTCAAAGAAGACATTAATGAACTTCAAAAACTGGGGATTATGATTGATGCTGATGAGGAAGGCTATTTGCTGCAAATTTTTACTCGACCGGTTGAAGACCGACCAACTTTATTTTTTGAAATTATTCAAAGAATGGGCGCAAGAGGATTTGGTGCCGGAAATTTCAAAGCTTTGTTTGAGTCTATCGAAAGAGAACAAATGTTACGAGGAACACTGTAAAAACTAAAATTTGTTAAACATAATTTAAAAAATGACCTTAAAAAAGCCTATGTTTTATTAAATTATTGTTAAAGTTGATTTTATTCTTGCAATAACGCAACAGGTTGAATTATCTTTGCAGCATCAAAAAAGAGGGGTGGTTCCCTCAACTTTTGGATAAATTTTCATAATTTATAGTTTTTTGGTTGGTTAATAGCATAAAAACTCAGTCATTAATTTGATTGGGTTTTTTTGTTTTGGTACTTTTGGAACGGATATTGCACTTACAGTAGAAAATTCATAAAAAATGAAAAAATACCTATTTTTATTATTGCTCTTTGCCACTGTAAGTTTTGAAACTCAAAAACCTGAAGCCTATGATACCGGTGAATGGTTCAAGTTCAGAATTCACTACGGCTTCATCAATGCAGGATTTGCAACCCTGGAAGTCAAAGAAGCGGTAAAGGAACACAAAAAAGTCTATCACGTTATTGGTAAAGGATATACTGTCGGAATGTCACGCTTCTTCTTTAAAGTAGATGACACCTACGAAAGTTATTTTGATAAAGTTACTAACAAGCCCTATCAATTCGTTAGAAAGATTGATGAAGGCGGTTATACTAAAAATCAAGAGGGCTTTTTCAACCAAGCCAACAACAAGGTTTTGGTGAAAAATTATAAAAACAACACCGAAAAAACATTTTCCGTAACCGAAAACGTTCAAGACATCTTATCTACTTTTTATTACTTGAGAAATCATCCTAATATTGATAAACTAAAAGTAGGTGAATCTATCGTTGTTGATATGTTTTTTGATGACGAAGTTTTTAAATTCAAATTAAAATTCACCGGTAGAGAACAATTAAAAACTAAATTCGGAACAGCATCAACTATGGTTTTTAGACCATTGGTACAATCGGGAAGAGTTTTCAAAGAAGAAGAAAGTCTGACGGTTTGGATATCAGATGACGAAAATAAAATACCTTTGCGAATTAAGGCCAGTTTAGCCGTTGGTTCCATCAAGGCAGATTTAGACGGCTTTAAAGGATTGAAAAGTCCTTTTATGGTTAAATTAAAAAAATAATGAACAACAAAACAACTAACTACAACCCAATCTTAGACGCATTAGAACAAAAGTTTGAAGCTATAAATCAAAAAACCGAAACCCATCTTGAAGGATTGCTTTGGGCCAAACCAATTACTTATTGGGATTATATTCAAACCGATGCCTTATTGAACCTTCAAACCCAAAGAACCGTTTTGCCTGACGAAATGGTTTTTATCATGTACCATCAAGTCAACGAATTGTTGTTTAAGATGATCCTATGGGAAATCGACCAACTATGTCATACCGAAAATCCGAAAACCGCTTTTTTCACTGAAAAACTTCGAAGAATCAGTCGCTATTTCGACATGCTGACCACTTCTTTCGACATTATGGGCGACGGAATGGAAGTGGAACAATACATGAAATTCAGAAACACTTTGACGCCGGCAAGTGGATTTCAAAGTGCACAATATAGAATGATTGAATTCTCCTCAACCGATTTAATCAACTTAATTGATTATCGTTTCAGAGCCAATATTGACCGAAATACACCTTACTCTCATGCTTTTGAACATTTATATTGGCAAGCTGCCGGAAAAGATTATCACACAGGAGAAAAAAGTGCACTGTTGATCAATTTTGAAAAAAAGTATCGTGAAGAATTTCTACGATACATGGAAGAATACAACACTATTAATATTTGGCAAAAATTTAAGCAACTCCCATTAGAAGACCAAAAAGATGCAGCTTTAATAAATGCCATGCGCCACTACGATTACACCGTAAACATCACTTGGGTAATGGGCCATTTAAATGCCGCCAAAAAATACATTGAAAGTGGACAAGGTTCAGGCGAAGCCACCGGCGGAAGCGATTGGAAAAAATACATGCATCCCAAATACCAACGCCGTATATTTTTCCCGGAATTGTGGAGCGAAGACGAATTAAAAAATTGGGGCGAAGGATTATAAGCTAGCATGATGTCAAAACTGTTTCGAATAATTTTCTTGGCTTTGGTAGTCACTTCTTTTGTAATCTCTTGTGATAAAACAAAAGAAGAAGAATTTGTTGTAGAAAAACCCAAACCTAAATTAGTTGATTTTGGATTCAATCTGCACGATTTTAATGTGGTTAATGACACCGTGAAATCAGGAGATACTTTCGGAAGTATTATTGACAAACAAAATTTAGGCGACAAAGGTGTTTTTGATATCGCAGCCAAAGTGAAAGACAGTTTTGATGTTAGAAACATTAGAAAAGGCAAACCTTACACCATTCTTCGCAGCAAAGGAAAAACGAATAAAATCCAGTATTTTATCTACCAACCGGATAAAATCAATTATTATGTAATCGATTTCAGAGATTCGGTAACGGCTCGAAAAAAAACCAGACCGTTAACTTTCAAAACCCGAACAATTGCCGGTGCTTTGAATGGTTCTTTATCAGAAACTTTAGCCCAAGAGAATGTTGATCCGGCATTGGCTTCCAAAATTGCCAAAATATACGCTTGGTCTATTGACTTCTTTAAACTGCAAAAAGGAGACAAATTTGGGTTAACCTTCACCGAACGATACATAAACGATACTGTTTACGACGGCGTTGACAGTTTGAAAGCTTCTTTTTTTGAATACAAAGGCAAAAACATCTACGCTTTCCCATTCTCGCCAAATGAAAATTCAAAAAGACAAGAATACTACGATGAAGAAGGAAAAACATTGAAAAATTTCTTCCTGAAAGCACCACTGAAATTTGTGAACATTACTTCCAAATACACCAAAAACCGATTTCATCCCGTACAAAAAAGATGGAAAGCACATAATGGAACTGATTATGCAGCACCAACCGGAACGCCAATCATGTCAACTGCTGCAGGAGTTGTTGAACAATCAGGATATACCGCAGGAAACGGAAATTTCGTCAAAGTAAAACACGACCGAACTTATTCAACCCAATACTTACACATGTCCAAAATCTTGGTCCGTCGCGGCCAAAGAGTAACCCAAGGACAAGTCATTGGTAAAGTCGGAAGCACCGGTTTAGCAACAGGACCACACGTATGCTATCGTTTCTGGAAAAATGGGGTTCAAGTGGATGCTTTGCGCTTAAAACTGCCTACTTCAACGCCTATGGATTCTAAATACAAACAGAAATTCCTGGAAGTCATTACACCGCTAAAAAAAGTATTGGACAGCACAGCTGAAGCCAAATTCAGAAAGTAATTTCAACTTTTTTTGTTACTACAACGTTCGCGTAAAATATTCTCCCTTTTTTTACCAATCAATATTTGTAAATTTGTCGCTCAAATGTAAAAGAATGGCCTTAACACAAATAAACCCGACAAGCACAAACGCTTGGGAGAAATTAAACCAACATTACGCTCAAATGAAAAACGTTTCCATGAAGGAAATGTTTGCCAATGATACTGCAAGAGCATCAAAATTTCATATCCAATGGAATGATTTTTTAGTCGATTATTCTAAAAACATCATCAACCAAGATACTTTAAATTTACTACAGGAGTTGGCCCAAGAAGCCAATCTGAAAGAAGCTATTGCTCAATATTTTAATGGTGATGTCATCAACCAAACCGAAAACAGAGCCGTTTTACACACCGCTTTGCGTTCACCGAAAACTGCTAACGTTTTAGTAGATGGAGAAAATGTGATGCCTGAAATTTATGCCGTAAAGAACAAAATCAAAGCCTTCTCCAACGAAGTCATTTCGGGACAAAGAAAAGGTTTCACCGGCAAAGCTTTTACCGATGTAGTGAATATCGGAATCGGTGGTTCTGACCTTGGTCCGGCCATGGTAGTTGAGGCTTTACAGTTTTATAAAAACCATTTGACGGTTCATTTTGTATCCAATGTGGATGGCGATCACGTGAACGAAGTCATAAAAAAATTAAATCCGGAAACGACCCTTTTTGTAATCGCTTCAAAAACTTTTACTACGCAAGAAACACTTTCGAACGCCGAAACCATTCGCGCTTGGTTTTTGAAATCAGCAAAGCAAGAAGATGTAGCTAAACATTTCGTTGCCGTTTCTACCAACATTCAAAAAGTAACCGAATTCGGTATTAATCCTGACAATATTTTCCCAATGTGGGATTGGGTTGGCGGCCGTTTTTCGCTTTGGAGTGCGGTTGGTTTGTCCATCAGTTTAGCGGTTGGTTTCGACAATTTTGATGATTTACTAAAAGGGGCAAACGAAATGGACGACCATTTCAAAACTGAATCTTTCGATAAAAATATTCCGGTAGTTTTAGCCTTATTAAGCATTTGGTACAACAATTTTTTTGGAGCTGAAAGTGAAGCTTTGATTCCTTACACGCAGTATTTACAGAAGTTAGCTCCATACTTGCAACAAGGCATTATGGAAAGCAACGGAAAAAGTGTTGGTCGCGATGGAAAACAGGTTAATTATCAAACCGGAACTATTATTTGGGGCGAACCGGGAACCAATTCCCAACATGCTTTTTTCCAGTTAATACACCAAGGAACTAAAATGATTCCGACTGATTTTATTGGTTACGTTCAACCTTTATATGGCAATCAAGACCATCATGACAAATTAATGTCGAACTTTTTTGCCCAAACTGAAGCTTTGTTAAATGGTAAAACCGAAGCACAAGTCAAAGCTGAGTTTGAAAAACAAAACGTAACCGGAGCAAAAGCCGATTATCTTTTACCGTTTAAAGTTTTCACGGGAAACAAGCCTACAAATACACTTTTAATTGAAAAATTAACCCCAAAATCATTGGGTTCGTTAGTGGCTTTATATGAACACAAGATCTTTGTGCAAGGGATTATTTGGAATATTTTCAGTTATGACCAATGGGGTGTTGAATTGGGAAAACAGTTGGCCAATTCTATTTTAGAAGAGATTTATTCTGGTGACGTAAAACAGCATGACAGTTCAACAACATTTTTATTAAAACATTTTTTAGACCACAAATAGTTTAAACATAACTTAAAACCTCGCTAATCTGTGTCGTTTTTTTATCCCTTTTCTCTATATTTGTTATTCTAAAAACAAAACTATGTACCACTTCATTCAAAAATTCCATTCGGGTTGGGCTTATTTAGCGTTATTATTATTGGTTGTCGCCGTTGTTAATTCGTTTATTGGAATGTCTTCCAAAAAAGAATTTACTGCTAAAGACCGAAAAATTGCCTTGTTTGGTTTGATTGCAACACACATACAGTTATTAGTCGGGTTGATTCTTTATTTTGTTTCTCCTCTTGGCTCTGCTGTTTTTGGCCAAATGAAAGATGCCGCACTAAGACTTACTTCTTTGGAGCATCCATTAACAAATATTATTGCAATTGTTTTGATTACCGTTGGTTGGTCTAAACACAAAAAAGCATCAACAAGTACAGGAAAATTTAGATCAATCGCTGTTTTTTACGGTTTAGGTTTACTTCTTATCTTGAGTCGAATTCCTTGGAAACTTTGGTTCTAACCCATAAAATTTAAGTCCTGAAAAGGACTTTTTTTATCAAGGTACGGTTTTTGCAAAACCCTTTTATTAATTAAAAAGCTCCTTATGAATACCAAAATAGTCGTCCTTTTTATTTCTATATTAAGCGCCATTTTTACTCTTAGTTCTTTTGTTAAAAATCCGCAACAGAAAGAAAAACCCCAACAAGAAAAGGGTAAAGAGAAACCTGCTACAGTTAAAGAGAGCAAAGACAAAACTAAAGTGGTTGCCGATACGCTAAAAAGTAGAGTTGCTGTTGATTTTCAAGAAACTGACACCCTACAAATTGATCCCAATTCAAAACTAAAAGTTTACAAAAAAAACGCTCACGCTTCTTATTACCACAATAAATTCAATGGGAGAAGAACCGCTAGCGGGAGAAGATTTGACAACAATAAATACACCGCCGCACACAAAAAACTGCCTTTTGGCACCATAGTAAAAGTAACCAACGAAGCCAACGGAAAATCGGTTGTGGTAGAAATTACCGATCGCGGACCATTTTCTAAAGTACGTGAAATTGATTTAAGCCGTCGCGCTTTCATGGATATTACTTCCAATAAAAATTCGGGGGTTGTGATTGTAAAAATTGAAGTCGTAGAAGAGAAAAAATAATTACCAAGCGGCAAACGGCTTTTTACTCAAATAAGCATTATAATAACGTTCATCATTGGTGACTTCTTCGCCAAGCCAAATTGGTTTTTCAAAAGATTCTTCTTCTGATTCCAATTCGATTTCAGCCATAATTAAGCCTTCATTTTCCCCGGAAAAGATATCCACTTCATAAACATGATTCCCTACTTTGATTTCGTAGCGAATCTTGTCAATGGTTCCGCTTTCACAAATAGACAAAAGTGTTTCTGCATCCATTAAACTGATTTCTCTTTCCCATTCCAAGCGAGTCGTACCGTTGGCATTGCTTTTGCCTTTTATCGTAATAAACCCTTTGTCCCCTTTAATTCTGACACGAACCGTTCTGTCGGGATTCGAACTTAAATAAGCTTGCACAATTCTTTTTTTCGAGAAAGCTTCGTTTATAAAATCATTCGAAAGCACTAAAAACTTTCGTTCTATTTCTACCATTTTTCTTTTGATATTTACCGGCAAGTTAAGAAATATATAACTTTGAAATTGTATTTTTACCATAATCTTAATTGTTATACTATTGTATAGATGAAATTCTACCGTCACAAAAAAAACATCAATTCTATTGAAAGTCTGTTCGATTTATACTTCGACAACGACGGTTATTTGTCAAATGATATATTGCTTTTTCTTGTCGATTTGACTAACTTTTTTCGGCCAAACAATCCAAAAGCGGAAAGCATTGTCTCTATAGAATCCCTTTTACAATTCTTGCAGAACAATCCTCAGAAGAATAAATTATTAAAAGACCATTTAGCCGATTTACTCCAGCAAAGAAAGTTCAGCCGAATGTTATCAGATGCCGGAATTTTAAGAGATTCAGATTTTATTTATGAAGTAAGACAGCGATTATTTGCCAAGATTTTGCCTTTTCAACCCGAAAAAGACACTTTAGAATTTGTTTTGAATCAGGTGTTTTTCAAAAGCTCTGACCCCATTTGGATTTCCCGAATTCCATTTGAAGAATTGCAAAAACTCTATGAAATTATTGGCTTTGAAGACATCTACAATAGCATTCAAGAGAAAACTATTCTTTCCGAAGTGATGAATGCCATGGGTTTGATTTCGCAGCGAATGAGCGGTCGTGCCATGGAAAACGATGTAATCAAAATGGTTCCTGAATATGATGATTTGGTGAGTCCGTTTGTGGCTTTTGAAAACGAGCTCAACTTCATTCAAAACAGAATCAGACAAGGAGAATTGCATTTTATCTCCTCTGAAGACATCAATTATAAGCAACTGATGATTCTTCATAAACAATGTGAAGAGTATGTTGACAAAGCCTTTGCTAACAGCTCCAAATTTGGTATTTCACTAAAAGTAAACCAGAGTTTGCTTCGCATCAGGCAACAGTTACACCGGATCAAAGTTTTAATTTCGAACTTAGTGGTCAATAAGAATATCGATAAGAAAAACAATTCCATTCATTTGGCCTTGAGATTGATTAAATACAATTGTCATAAAAACAATGTTCGCCAACTGATTAATGAAAGCACCCAATTGATTTCTTACGAAATTACCCAACACACCGCCAGAACCGGCGAACACTATATCACAGAAAGCAAATCGGAATATTTTTCAATGCTTAAAGCGGCCATTGGTGGCGGATTTATTGTTGGGCTTCTTTGTATTTTTAAGTTATTGTTGTCTAAAATGGAATCGAGTGGCTTTGGCCATGCTTTTTATTATAGTCTGAATTATTCTTTAGGTTTTATTGCCATTTATTTGATGGGTTATACTTTGGCTACCAAACAGCCGGCAATGACTGCGGCTACTTTGATTAAAGCTTTGGAAAGTGGGATGAAAAAAAATGCCAAAAACGAAAACAAACACAGTTCATTTGCCCAACTCTTTGCGCGTTTATTCCGATCGCAGTTTATTGCTTTTGTGGGTAATATTTTCATGGCATTCCCGGTGGCTTTGCTTGGCATTTGGTTGATTGACTATTGCTTTGACTACAATATTGCCTTTGAAAAATCGGCGAAACTGTTGAATGACTTGTCTCCAATAACTTCTGCAGCTCTATTTCATGCGGCGATTGCCGGTGTGTTTTTATTTCTATCGGGTATTATTTCGGGGAATATTTCCAACCGGAATAAACACAATCAATTTTATTTCCGCATTAAAGAACATCCGGTTTTAAAACAAAATTTAGGAATTGTGAGAACAAACGCAATAGCCAAATGGTTTGAGAACAATTGGCCCGGTGTCGTTTCTAATGGTTGGTTTGGTGTCTTTTTAGGCAGCACGGCTTCTATCGGAGTTTTTCTTGGGTTAAATCTAGATATTCGCCACATTACTTTTGCCAGTGGTAATTTTGCCTTAGGCTTGTATGGTGCCAATTTCTTTGTGGATTTACCAACCATCATTTGGGGAATCATTGGTATTGGTCTCATCGGATTTGTCAATTTTATCGTGAGTTTCTCCCTTTCTCTTGGCTTGGCTTTTCGCTCTCGAAATATTCCTTTGTTGGAATTGCGTTTCTTGTTTAGCGCTACTTGGGCTTATTTTAAAAAACGTCCGGTTGCTTTTTTCTTTCCGGTAAAAGACAAATAAAGTGGAACCCGAGGTAACTTACCGAAAAATTATCCACATCGATATGGATGCTTTTTATGCTTCTGTAGAGCAAATGGACAATCCTGAACTCAAAGGAAAACCATTAGCTGTTGGAGGAAGCGAAGTGCGTGGTGTGGTTTCGGCAGCGAGTTATGAAGCTCGGAAATTTGGTGTTCGTTCCGCCATGAGTGGGATTCAAGCCAAACGAAATTGTCCCGATTTGATTTTTGTCCGTCCCAGATTTGACCGCTACAAAGAAATCTCCAAACAAATCCGAAAAATATTTCACGAGTACACCGATTTGGTAGAACCGTTGTCATTAGACGAAGCTTATTTGGATGTTACCCAAAACAAAAAAGGCAATCCAAGCGCATCATTAATCGCACAGGAAATCAGAAAACGCATATTTGAAGAAGTTGGTTTAACCGCTTCTGCGGGAATTTCGGTGAATAAATTTGTGGCCAAAATTGCTAGCGATTACAATAAACCTAACGGTCAAAAAACGGTCAATCCTGAAGAAGTAGAATCCTTTTTGGAAAACTTAGACATCAAAAAGTTCTATGGCATTGGCAAAGTGACGACTGACAGAATGTATCATTTAGGCATTTTTACAGGAAAGGATTTAAAATCAAAATCAGCCGAATTTCTGGAAGAACATTTCAGCAAAAGTGGTTTGCATTTTTACAATATTGTTCGCGGCATTCACAACAGCGCGGTAAAACCCAATCGGATTGCGAAATCGGTCGCGGCCGAACATACTTTTAACGAAAACCTGACTTCGGAAATCTTTATGGTGGAAAAGTTGGAACGCATCGCCGGTGAACTCGAAAACCGATTAAAAAAATACAACATCTCAGGCAAAACCGTGACCCTCAAAATCAAATACAGCGATTTTACGACCCAAACTCGGAGCAAGACTTTGCCTTACTTTATTTCTGATAAAGGATTGCTCTTAGAGACGGCAAAAGAGCTTTTGTTTCAGGAACGAATGAAAGAATCCGTACGACTGCTTGGCATTTCTTTGAATAATTTAAATACCGAAATTAAAAAGACGGTTGTGGTACAATTGAAGTTTGAGTTTTAGCCATAAAAAAACCAGCCCGAAAGCTGGTTTGTTTTTTATATCAACGGAGCA
This sequence comes from Flavobacterium sp., assembly GCF_046296355.1. Lineage (GTDB taxonomy): Bacteria > Bacteroidota > Bacteroidia > Flavobacteriales > Flavobacteriaceae > Flavobacterium. The sequence continues at coordinate 304,353 of NZ_JBKBLM010000001.1, read as the reverse complement.
TTAATCTCTACTCGACAATTTAGATAACAATCTCAAGAATTCAATGTACAACCAAACTAAGGTAATCATCAATCCCATGGCGCCGTACCATTCCATGTATTTCGGCATTTTTTGTTCAACACCTTTTTCTATTTGGTCAAAGTCTAAGAACAAATTCAACGCGGCAATTACAATTACAAATACACTAATTCCGATGCTGATCATAGAATTGCCGTGGTGAACCGGTGTAAAACTGGTAAACATCGACAACAACCACGAAATTAAATAATAAGTCGCAATGGCTAAAGTCGCTGCCAAAACAACCGATCTGAATTTGTCATTCACTTTTACGATTCCGTATTTGTATAATCCGAAACAAACCATAAACGTAACAAACGTACAACTCACGGCTTGAATCACAATTCCGGGATACATCACCTCAAAAATAGCGGAAATACCACCAATGAAAAGACCTTCAAATATTGCATAACCCGGCGCTAAATAAGTTGAATATTGCGGCTTAAATGTAGCAATCAAGACTAAAACTAATCCAACGATAGCACCGCCAATGGTTAAGACAATAGGATTTTGACCATCAAAAGTCATCATCCAAGTAACCGCAGCACTGGCAATTAATAAAATCAGCATCAGGAAACTTTTGTTAATGGTTCCCGAAACCGTCATCGTTTGGCTGTAATCAATAACCGTTGCTTCATGCACTACTTCATTGGCACGAGAAGTATTTGAAAAAGTTTTGTTTTTAAAAAACGGATTGTTTGAATTCATTTTGTTTGTATTTAAAGAGAAATAATGTCTAAAAATAATAAAATTATTCTATTTCAGAAACTCTCAAAGTATTTACCATTCCTTTGTCGGCTACCGGCATGGCGGCTAAGTTGATTAGCATATCGCCTTTTTTCACGTAACCATTAGCTTTGGCAATGTCATTCACATCGCCAACAGTATCATCGGTGCTTACAAATTTGTCATAGTAAAAAGCATTTACACCCCAAAGTAAGTTCAATTGGGTCAAAATTCTTTTATTCGAAGTATACACCAAAATGTGTGCTTTGGGTCTCCAAGCCGAAATTTGGAAAGCCGTATAACCACTATTAGTCAAAGTTGAAATCGCTTTTGCTTTGATTTCATTCGCCATAATCGCTGCGTGATAACAAATTGATTTTGTGATAAATCTTTTAGTTCTAACGTGAGGCGGATTTTGTGGCACATTGATTAATGGTGAATCTTCTACTGCTTCAATGATTTGTGTCATTTTTTCGATAACCTCAACCGGATAATTTCCAACAGAAGTTTCTCCTGAAAGCATAACGGCATCAGCTCCATCCATAACCGAATTCGCAACGTCATTTACCTCAGCACGTGTTGGTGTTAAACTGGTAATCATCGTTTCCATCATTTGAGTAGCTACAATTACAGGAATTCTGGCTGTTTTCGCTCTGTGAATTAATTTCTTTTGAATCAATGGTACTTCATGTGCCGGAATTTCTACTCCAAGGTCACCACGAGCCACCATCAAACCATCACAAAAAGCAACGATTTTATCAATGTTCTCCACCGCTTCCGGTTTTTCAATTTTGGCAACAATAGGAATTTTATATTTGGAATGTTTCGCAATTAAGTCTTGCAATTCTTCTAAATCGGCTGGTGTTCTAACAAATGAAAGCGCAATCCAATCAACTTCTTGTTCGATAGCAAATAGCGCATCTTTAATGTCTTTTTTGGTCAATGCCGGTAAAGACACTTTGGTATTCGGAAGGTTTACCCCTTTTTTAGATTTCAATGGTCCGCCTTGAATTACTTTACAAACTACTTCGGTAGTTCCATTAGTTTCAAGTGCTTCAAACATCAATTTTCCATCATCCAAAAGAATTTTTTCTCCCGGATTTACATCTCTTGGGAATTCTTTGTAGTTCATGTAAACGCGCTCTTTCGTTCCTGGAACATCTTCGGCGGTTTGGAAAGTAATAATATCTCCCGGATTTACCACTACATCTTCTTTCATCACTCCTACGCGAAGTTTCGGTCCTTGTAAATCGGCTAAAATTGCGGTGGTATAACCAAACTCATCGTTCAACCCTCTGATAATATCGATTCTTTCTTTTACATCTTCATAATCGGCATGGGAAAAATTGATACGAAATACGTTCACTCCGGCATCAATCATTTTTTTAATCACTTCTTTCGAACTACATGCAGGTCCTAATGTGGCTACAATTTTAGTTTTTTTTCTTGTTGGCATTTTAATTAAAAAATTAAATTATTTTTTGACTTTATTTTTTCTACTTCTACAGCGTAAACCGTACTGACTCTATCTATTTTTTTGATGCTTTTGATAATTTTAGAAACATCAATAGCCACTTCATCATTTTCAATTTTTAAAAAGTAATCTACTTTTTTAAACTCAGGTATCAAATAGATTTTGGGCGAAAACGCATTATTGCTGTTAGCAAACAACCCTTGATTGTTATTTTCCGTGGTAAGAATCGCATCATTTTGATTTTGCACCAAATTCCATGCGATGTCTTTATCATCTTCAAAAATAAATCTCGTAAACTGGGTTTCGCCGTCTTTATTGCTGATTTGAATGTTGCAATTGCTTTTTTTGAGATTGACAGGTAAATTTTGATTGATATAATACGCTAATCTATAATCCTCTAAAGGCGAATGTATAGCGATTAATTGATAATCTATTTCATCAAACTCTTCAATATGCAATTTGTGAACAGCCATAATATTGCAATTTAAGTTGTAAATATAGTATATCTGACACAGATTATAACCAACTCAATATTGAGTTAACGATATTTTATGAACGAAAACGTTATAGTTTTTTGAGAATCTGTATTATTTTTTGTTAATTTTTTCTTGAAATGCAAAATAAGCTCTTTGAGACGCCTTTTCTTCTGCTTTCTTTTTCGAAGTAGCTCTGGCTTTGGCGATGACTTTGTCGTCAATACTCAACTTTACACCAAAGTATTTTTGACCATCAATACCATTGTCATCAAAGACATCATAATGAAAGGATTTCTTTTCTTTTTGGCACCATTCTATGAGCAAACTTTTGTAGCTGATGACTTTACCTTCCAGTTTGGCAATGTCAACATAAGGAATAATTACGCTTCTTTGGATAAATTTTTGACAAAATTCATAGCCTTTATCCAAAAAAATAGCGCCAACTAAAGCTTCAAAAATATTCCCGTGAATGTTTTCTCCAAAATGTTGGGTTGGCACTTTACTTTCTACAAATCGGATTAAGTTTAAGTCTCTTCCCAATTCGTTTAAATGTTCTCTACTGACAATTTTAGAACGCATTTTAGTCAAATAGCCTTCATCTCCTGCCGGTGCTTCGTTGTATAAATAAGCTGCAATTACAGCACTTAACATCGCATCGCCAAGGAATTCCAGGCGTTCATAATTCATTGGATTACCTTTCAAATCCATGCGATTTGTTGACCGATGTGTAAAAGCTTTTTCGTAATAAATGATGGATTGGGGTTTAAAACCTATTACTTTTTGAATTTCATTAAAAAAAATCCCGTCCTCTGACGAACGGGATTTTTTATTAAATATATTTTTTAGAATTTTCATCTAATATTAGTCTTCAATTTTTTTGAATAAAACGCAAGCGTTGTGTCCGCCAAAACCAAAAGTATTACTCATGGCTACCTTAACTTCTCTTTTTTGGGCTTTGTTTAAAGTCAGGTTCAAAGAAGGATCAATATTTTCATCCACAACCGTATGGTTAATCGTTGGAGGAACAATGCCGTGTTTCATAGCTAAAATCGAGGCAATTGCTTCAATCGCACCGGCAGCTCCCAATAAGTGACCCGTCATCGATTTGGTTGAATTGATGTTGATGTTTTTCGCATGAGCACCAAAAACAGCGCTGATTGCTTTTAACTCAGCTACATCACCAAGCGGTGTTGAAGTTCCGTGTGTATTGATGTGATCAACTTGATTTGGTGTCATTCCGGCATCGCGCAAGGTGTTTTCCATAACCGCTATTACGCCAATTCCTTCCGGATGTGGAGCTGTTAAGTGATACGCATCTGATGACATTCCGCCACCACCGATTTCGCAATATATTTTCGCGCCACGTGCTTTGGCGTGTTCGTATTCTTCTAAAACCAAAGCTCCGGCACCTTCACCTAAAACGAATCCGTCACGGGTAGCATCGAATGGTCTTGAAGCCGTTTCCGGACTGTCATTTCTGGTGGATAAAGCTTGCATAGAGTTAAATCCGCCCATCCCTGCAATAGTAACTGCAGCTTCTGAACCACCTGAAATGATAACATCACACATTCCTAAACGAATGTAGTTGAAAGCATCAATCAAAGCATTGGCCGAAGAAGCGCATGCAGAAACGGTAGTATAATTTGGACCCATAAAACCATTTCGCATCGAAATGTGTGCAGGGGCAATATCGGCAATCATTTTTGGAATAAAGAAAGGGTTGAACCTAGGCGTTCCGTCTCCGGCCGCATAACTCATCACTTCCTCTTGGAAAGTTTCTAATCCACCAATTCCGGCACCCCAAATTACCCCAACTCTGTGTTTGTTTACATTTTCATTGGTAATTCCGGCATCCTTAATGGCTTCTTCACTGGCAGCCACGGCGTATTGTGCAAATTTGTCCATTCTGCGAGCTTCCTTACGGTCCATAAAATCTTCGATATTGAAGTTTTTGACTTCGCAGGCAAATTTTGTTTTGTGTTTTTCAGTATCGTAATAGGTGATCGGAGCAGCGCCACTTTTACCATTAACTAGGGCATTCCAATACTCTTCAATGGAATTCCCGATTGGTGTTAATGCACCCAAACCTGTTACTACAACTCGCTTTAATGCCATAATATGTTTTTTACAATTGTATTTAAACAAATAATACCCATGTTTTCTTCAAAGTTAATCATTAAAGAGACAAGGGTATTTCAATATTTTAAGATTGAATATCAATCAAGATTTATTCTTTTGAGTAAAAATAATAAAAACCCGTGAAAAATATAGATTCTCCACGGGTGATTTATTTATTATTTTTTTGCTTCTTCGATGTAAGAAATAGCTTGACCTACAGTAGCAATGTTTTCTGCTTGGTCGTCCGGAATTTGGATATCAAATTCTTTTTCGAACTCCATAATAAGCTCAACAGTGTCTAATGAATCAGCGCCTAAATCATTTGTGAAGCTTGCTTCTGTTACAACTTCGTTTTCGTCAACGCCTAATTTGTCTACAATAATCGCTTTTACTCTTGATGCAATGTCTGACATAATTTCTAGATTTTTAATTTAAATTGTTGGCAAAAATAAAAAACTTTATTTTAAAACAACCTTTTTGTTACTAAATGTGACCACGAAAATAAAAAAATTATTTCAGAATCTTACATTATGATGGTTTTAATTCAAGTAATTATTCTTTTTTTTGTGCTACCAAATTTGATTTTCCGTGAAAAAGATTTTACTTTTTGCTTCAGGCGCTGGTTCCAATGTGGAGAATATCATACAGTATTTCAAAAACAACGATAACATAAGTGTAGTCGGCATCTTCACTAACAATCTACATGCCAAAGTTTTAGAAAAAGCAAAACACCACAATATACCTTCTTTAGTGTTTAATAAAACGGAGTTAAACGATGGCTTTGTTTTAGAAAAAATTAATGAACACCAACCCGATTTGATTGTCTTAGCAGGTTTTCTCTTAAAGTTCCCTGAGCACATCGTTGCCGCATATCCGAATAAAATAATCAATATTCATCCTGCGTTGTTACCTAAATATGGTGGAAAAGGCATGTATGGCATGAATGTACACCAAGCAATTTTAGAAAATAAAGAAAAAGAAACCGGAATCACCATCCATTATGTAAACGAACATTACGATGAAGGTGAATTCATTTTTCAACATAATATAAACATAGAAGAATGTGATTCTCCGGAAGCTATTGCGGCAAAAGTTCAATCATTGGAACATGAACATTTTCCAAAAGTAATTGCCCAACTCATAACGCCTAACTCCTAACTTTGAACTCACACCAAGTCCATATCTACACTGACGGCGCTGCCAAAGGAAATCCCGGAAACGGTGGTTATGGCGTGGTCATGGAAATGGTTGGCACACCTTACAAAAAAGAATTCTATGAAGGTTTTCGCCATACCACCAATAATAGAATGGAATTGTTAGCGGTAATCGTTGGTTTGGAAAAACTCAAAAATCCCAACATGACGGTTTTGGTCGTTTCCGATTCTAAATATGTAGTCGATGCCGTGGAGAAAAAATGGGTTTTTGGTTGGGAAAAGAAAAACTTCACCGGTAAAAAGAATCCCGATTTGTGGATGCGATTTCTCAAAATTTACCGCCAACACCAAGTCGATTTCAAATGGATTAAAGGCCACAATAACCATCCGCAAAACGAGCGCTGTGATGAATTGGCGGTTTATGCTTCGGGATTAGAAAAACTTTCGATTGATACTTTTTATGAGAGAGAAGAAGGAAAATTGCTTTAAAAGACGAAACGTTAAAGCCAGTTGCATCTCTAAAACTTATAAACTATCTTTGCGCCTTTAATTTGAAATGCAAATAATGAACAAACTTTTAATAGTAGGAACGGTTGCTTTTGACGCTATCGAAACACCTTTTGGAAAAACAGATAAAATCTTAGGTGGTGCTGGAACTTTCATCGGTTTATCGGCTTCGCATTTTAACTTACAATCGGCTATAGTTTCGGTTGTGGGTGACGATTTTCCACAAGAATATATTGATTTATTGACAGCGAGAAACATTGATGTTTCAGGTTTGGAAATTGTAAAAGGCGGAAAAACCTTCTTTTGGAGCGGTCGTTACCACAACGACATGAACTCTAGAGACACCTTGGCTACAGAGTTAAATGTATTGGCTGATTTCAACCCAATTGTTCCGGAGCATTTTAAAAATGCCGATGTAGTGATGTTAGGTAACTTACACCCTATTGTGCAAAGCGGCGTTTTAAACCAAATGTCCCAAAAACCTAAATTGGTGGTTTTAGATACTATGAACTTTTGGATGGATTGTGCCTTACCTGAATTATTAGACGTAATCAAACGTGTGGATGTGATTACTATTAATGATGAAGAAGCACGTCAATTATCGGGAGAATATTCTTTGGTAAAAGCAGCGGCTAAAATTCATACCATGGGACCAAAATATGTCGTAATTAAAAAAGGAGAACACGGTGCCTTAATTTTCCATGACGAACATATCTTCTTTGCTCCGGCATTGCCATTGGCTGATGTATTTGATCCAACCGGCGCAGGAGATACTTTTGCAGGAGGATTTGCAGGATTTATCACCCAACAAGGAGATATTTCTTTTGAAACCATGAAAACCGCTATTATTCATGGTTCTAACTTAGCCTCATTCTGCGTGGAGCAATTCGGAACCGAAAGAATGCTGTCATTGAAAAAGGAAGAAGTGAACGAGCGCTTGAAACAATTCAAAGCTTTAACACAATTTGAAATAGAATTACAATAACTTTATGCCTCGAAATTTCGGGGCATTTTTTATTCTAAAATAATGATTAAACCACATAGAAACATAGTTTATATTCTGAAAAATAAGTAAATAGAAATTATATTTTTCTCATAGCTATGATTTTTGAAATATAGCGAAGCGACTTTATTATTCATTTTTTTCTATGTTTCTATGTGGTGAAAATACACGGAACAAACAACTTACAACAACACAACAGACTATGAGCGACGCAATAAAACACGAATGTGGAATTGCCCTTCTAAGATTAAAAAAACCGTTAGCATTCTATAAAGAAAAATACGGGACGGCTTTTTACGGCATACAAAAAATGTATTTGCTGATGGAAAAGCAACACAACCGCGGACAAGACGGCGCCGGATTTGCCTCAATCAAATTTGATGTCGAAGCTGGCGAAAGATACATCAGTCGCGTACGTTCGAACCAAGCACAACCGATTCAGGATATTTTTGCACAAATCAATGAAAGAATTAATGAAGAATTGACTTTGCACCCGGAATACCAAGACAACGTACAATTGCAAAAAGACAACATTCCTTATATAGGCGAATTGTTTTTAGGACACGTACGTTACGGAACTTTTGGGAAAAACAGTATCGAAAGCGTTCACCCTTTTTTACGTCAGAACAATTGGATGCACCGAAACCTCATCGTTGCCGGAAATTTCAATATGACCAATGTAACCGAGCTTTTCAATAGCTTAGTAGAATTAGGCCAACACCCAAAAGAAATGGCGGATACGGTAACCGTAATGGAAAAAATAGGTCATTTCCTGGATGATGAAGTGACTGATTTGTACCAAGAATGTAAAAACAACGGATTGTCTAAAAGAGAAGCTTCTCCGGTAATTGCCGAAAAATTAGACATTGCTAAAATATTAAAACGTGCTTCCAAAGGTTGGGACGGCGGTTATGCCATGGCCGGTTTATTAGGTCACGGCGATAGTTTTGTGTTCCGTGATCCGGCCGGAATTCGTCCGGCTTATTTTTATGAAGATGACGAAATTGTAGTTGTCGCTTCGGAAAGACCTGTGATTCAAACTTCCTTCAATGTGCCTTTTGAGAAAGTACAAGAGTTACAACCCGGACATGCTTTAATCATTAAGAAAAACGGAACGGTTTCCCAACAGGAAATTATAACACCAACGGTTAAAAAAGCTTGTTCGTTTGAACGCATCTATTTTTCTCGTGGCAGCGATGCCGAAATTTATCAGGAAAGAAAACAATTAGGTAAATTAATTTTGCCTGCCGTTTTAGAATCGATTGAAGATGATACTGATAATACGGTTTTCTCTTTTATACCAAACACGGCCGAAACGTCTTTCTATGGTATGGTGGAAGCGGCGAATGACTTTTTGAACCAAAGAAAAAACCAGTTTATTTTAAACAACCGTAAAACGTTGACCAAAGAAAAACTAGAAGAAATCCTTTCGGTAAAAATCAGAACCGAAAAAATTGCCATCAAAGACGCCAAACTAAGAACTTTCATTACCGAAGACAGCAGTCGCGATGATTTGGTCGCTCATGTTTATGATGTGACTTATGGTGTGATCAAGCCAACAGACAATTTAGTGATTATTGATGATAGTATTGTTCGCGGCACGACTTTGAAAAAAAGCATTTTAAAGATGATGGATCGATTGAATCCAAAAAGAATAGTCGTTGTTTCTTCTGCACCGCAAATTCGTTATCCGGATTGTTATGGAATCGATATGGCGAAGTTAGAAGGCTTAATTGCTTTCCAAGCCGCGATTGAATTATTGAAAGAAAGAAATCTGTACAAAATTGTAGACGATGTCTATAAAAAATGCAAATCACAAGAGAAATTAAAAGATGCTGATGTGGTAAATTTTGTAACCGAAATTTATGCCCCGTTCAGCGATACCGAAATATCCAACAAAATAGCGGAATTGCTTCATCCGGAAGATATTAATGCCGAAGTAAAAATTATTTTCCAAACGGTTGACAATTTACACATCGCTTGTCCGAAAAACCTTGGCGATTGGTACTTCACCGGTGACTATCCAACCGCAGGAGGTAACCGTGTTGTAAACAAGGCGTTTATGAATTTTTATGAAGGAAAAGATGCACGCGCTTACTAAAATTTTAACATTTTTTGTCTTTAAACGATTTTTGATGCCGTTCGTCTAAATTTTTTGTTTTCAAATTGTTAATCAACTTACATTTGACCTTACCATAGCATTAGTAGGTTAAGTTTATGGTAGATTTGGGGCAAAAAGGGTGAAAAGAAATTTTCACCTTTTTTATTTTCTACCAACCTGAAAATCAACAAAAAAATTTCAACGATTATACTTGCCGTTTGTCTGATTTATTTTTTTCAAAACATTAATATGTAATACATTTGACTTTACCATAGCATTAGTAGGTTAAGTTTATGGTAGATTTGGGGCAAAAAGGGCGAAAAGAAATTTTCGCCTTTTTTATTTTACCAAAAAAATCGTCATAAAAACAGATTTCACTCTCATTTGCCTATCATTCCAATATAATTTCATTAAAAAAGTACAATATTCTGTTTGATGTTATTAGATTTGCGTTACCATAGTATTTAGTGTAGGTTAAGTTTATGGTAGATTTGGGGCAAACAGGTGGAAGCAATTCCGCCTGTTTATTTTTTATACCTCGGCCAAATAAAAAAACCGACTGCTTTCACAACCGGTTTATCTTATCAAAAAGAGTTTTGATTTTATTTTTCTGTAGCGAACAACCTCGCCACTTCTGTCCAGTTAATCACATTGAAGAAAGCCTCAATATAATCCGGACGACGGTTTTGATAATTTAAATAATAAGCATGTTCCCAAACATCCATTCCTAAAATCGGGAAACCGCCACAAGCCGTATCGGGCATTAACGGATTATCTTGGTTTGGTGTAGAACATACTTCCAGCTTTCCGCCTTTGTGTACGCAAAGCCATGCCCAACCCGAACCAAAACGCGTTGCTCCTGCTTTGGCAAACAAGGCTTTAAATTCTTCAAATGATTTAAAATCTCTTTCAATAGCTTCAGCTAAATCACCGGTTGGCAATCCGCCACCATTTGGTGACATTACTCTCCAAAATAAATTGTGGTTGTAAAATCCGCCACCGTTATTTCTAACTGCTGCGTTTTTCATATCCAAATTGATTAAAATATTTTCTATCGTTAATCCTTCCAAATCCGTTCCGGCAATAGCTGCGTTTAGATTAGTTGTGTAAGCATTGTGATGTTTTGAATGGTGGATTTCCATCGTTCTGGCATCAATATGTGGTTCTAATGCATCGTATGCATAGGGTAATTGCGGTAATTCAAAAGCCATGGTTATTGTATTTAAAGATTAATATTTGCTGTTCAAATTTATAAATTATAAATCGTTTTTAATTATAAAATTCACACAATCATTTATAACATTTCAAAAAATCATACTTCAACATATTGTAGTTTTCGCTCCAATTGATAGGACAATAAAACACACAATAAAATCAAACTGATACTTATATACCCTAAATAATTGTAATTGTGAATAGAGAATTTAGCATCGCTATAAGTAATCCAACCGCTCATTAACGAAGCAAAACCCGTTCCGAGTGATTGCACACAAGAATTCAGACTCATAAAACTACCTCGTGTTTGACTAGTAACGGCTTGGGTAATCATTGCTTGTCCGGGAACGGTTCTTCCGGTTGAAGAACTAAACCAAAATCCGAAAACCCCCAACACGATGAAAAGTTGCCAATGCGGCATATTGGTGATCAAAACAACAAAGAACACTGAAACTAAGGCAGCCCAAACAAACACTGTTCTTTTACCATAACTGTCGGCTAATTTTCCTATGATTTGTGCCGAAATTAGAGAACAAATTCCACCAACCAGATAAATTAAAGGTGTATATTCTTGAGGAACACCAACATTGTAAACCAAATACGGATTAATTAATGGTACAATTATAAAATGACCTGTGATAAGCAAGAAACTAAATAACAACGCTGTAATCTGAGCTTGGTTACTAAAGATATCATAGAAGTTTGAAATACGTTCTTTCAATTTTATCGGAGAGGATAAATGCGCATTGACATTAGGCACAAATCGAAACAAAAACGGCAATAGTAACAAGCCAAAAATAGCAACTACTAAAAACGGATAATACCAATCATATTTATTGGCCAAAAACAATCCAAAAGGAACACCAATTACCGAAGCCAAAGCAAATCCGCCCATCAACATGCCCATCGCTCTGCCACGTCTTTCATACGGAATAACATCAGCAATAATACTTAATATTTGTGCGCTGATTAATCCGCCGAACAATCCGGTGAAAGTCCTGGCTAAAATCATCGAATAAGTTCCAAACGCAAAGGCACAAGCAAAAGTTCCGATTAAAAATCCGGAATAGCCAAAGAGTAATAATTTCTTGCGGTCGAATTTATCGGCAAAGAAAATGGCAAAAAAGCTACTCACAAATGCCGCCAAAGAGTAACTCGACACAATAATGGAAAACTCAGAAGTGGTCAAATTCCATTTGGGCATCAAAATATTCCCCAAAGGCATCATGATCATAAAATCGAGTATGTGGGTGAAATTGAGCAACGCCATCAGTGCTACCAAAATAACTTCGTTTCTTTTCAAAGCAGTAAAATTTAATTGTGTCGCAAAATTACGCATTGCTAAATTCCTTTTTCTTAATAAAGAATTAATTAATTACATTAGTAGCATAAATAAAAACTATAGTTCTCTATGTTTAATTGGCAACCCAATACCTTAAAAAATGAGCTTATTAAACTGATTCCGTTGCAAGAAACAGATTTTGAGGAATTGTATGCCGTAGCTTCAGATCCGTTGGTTTGGGAACAACATCCGAACAAATTAAGATACCAAAGAGAAGTTTTTCAAAATTATTTTGAAGGCGCAATGCTTTCCAAAGGCGCTTTTTTAATTCGCGATACGAAGACCAATGAAGTTGTTGGCTGTAGTCGGTTTTATGATTATGATGAAAACGAGAATTCGGTATTAATCGGCTATACTTTTATCGGACGGAAATTTTGGGGCAATGGTTACAACAAAGCCTTGAAAAAAATCATGCTCTATTATGCGTTTCAGCATGTAAATAAAGTGTATTTTCATATTGGTGCGTTTAATCTTCGCTCTCAAAAGGCTATTGAAAAAATCGGCGCCATGAAAGTGGATGAATTTGAAGTCGAATATTATGGCGAAGAGTCTAAGTTGAATTTTGTTTATTTAATCCGAAAAAACTAATGCAAAAAACCGCTTTCTCTATATACGACGCATCCGCCGGCTCGGGCAAAACTTATACTTTGGTTAGAGAGTATTTGAAAATTATTCTATTATCAAAAAAACCCGATGCGTATCGCAATATTTTAGCGATTACGTTTACTAACAAAGCCGTACACGAAATGAAAAGCCGCGTCGTGGAAAGTTTATCGGAGTTTGCCAAAGAAAAACCATCCGACAAAGCCTTGCAATTGATGCAAGATATTCAAACGGAAACCGGATTATCCTTGGCCACGATTACCGAAAAAGCCAAAAGCATCATCAAAAACCTGATTCACAATTATGCTTCATTCGATATTTCAACAATTGACAAATTTACCCACAAAGTCATTCGAGCATTTGCCCACGATTTGAATTTGCCGATTACGTTTGAAGTTTCGCTTGATACCGAAAATTTGCTGACCGAAGCCGTTGATGCGATTATAGCCGAGGCAGGAAACGATGAAATCTTAACCAACTTGTTGGTCGATTTTACGATGGAAAAAACCGATGACGACAAATCTTGGGACATTTCACGGGAAATCATGGACACCGGAAAATTGATTCTCAACGAAAACAACCGAGAAGAAATCACCCATTTCCAAAACAAAACCATTGCGGAGTTTATCGAAATCAAAAACAAACTGACCGAACTTTGTGCTCAAATAGAAACCGAAACGATTGAATTAGCAACCGAAGCTTTATTGCTGATAGAAAAAAACGGAATTGATGTTAAATCATTTTCAAGAGAAACTTTTCCAAACCACATAAAAAGTATTGTCGAAAAAAGATTCAATCCTGTGAATAAGAGATATTATCAATTTGAAGACATTTCTATAAACAAAACCGCTGCAGACCGAGCAATCATCGAAAGCATCATTCCCGATTTACTCGAAATATTGGCTTCGATTTATAAAAAATTCGAAAAGGAAAATTTCTACGAAGCGTTTTTGAAAAATATCACACCACTGTCATTGCTAAATACCGTGAGTAATGAATTGGGCAAAATACAAAAAGAGCAAAATATCCTTTCGATTGCGGAATTTAACAAGTTAATCAACGAACAAATTCAAAACCAACCGGCGCCTTTTATTTACGAGCGTTTGGGAGAAAAATACAGGAATTTCTTCATCGATGAGTTTCAAGATACGTCGGAAATGCAATGGCAAAATTTAATTCCGCTGATTGACAACGCATTGTCGAGCGAAGATTTGAACGGAGAACAAGGTTCATTGATGATTGTAGGCGATCCGAAACAGTCGATTTACCGTTGGCGCGGCGGAAAAGCCGAACAGTTTATCGAACTCAGCAAAGACAAAAATCCGTTCGTCAATCCTGACAAGCAATTGTTTTCATTGGGAATCAATTGGAGAAGTTATTCCGAAATCATTGACTTCAACAACAAACTCTTTGGCTTTCTATCGAATGAATTTGCCCATGAAGATTACAAAGATTTGTACCAAAACCACAGCCATCAGCAATTCAATACCAAAACGGGTGGATATGTCAATATTTCTTTTGTGCCAAAAGTCGAAAAAGCAGACTTGGATGAAGAAGAAAATTTAGCCAAAAATGAACTCTATTTACAAGCCACTTTAGCCACGATAGAAAAAGTAAAACAAAACGGTTTCCGCTACAAAGACATCGTAATTTTAACTCGAAAAAAATCACACGGAACCGAAGTTGCTAATTATTTAACCGAAAACGGGATTCCGATTTTGTCTTCGGAAAGTTTGTTGCTCGGCGCTTCGTCGGAGGTGCAAGGCGTAATTCACATTTTACGTTATTTGAAAAACAGCAACGATTTACAAGCGAAAGCGAATTTCCTCTATTATTTGGCATTGCAACAAGATAAATTAGCCATACACGATTTCATTGCGCAAGGCATGGAACAAAAGTCGGAAACTGAATTCCAACAATGGTTGACTACTTTTCAAATTGATTTTTCTTTCCAAAATATCCGTAAAAAATCGCTTTACGAAGCCACGGAAATCATCATTGCCAAAGTCATCCCGATGGATAAACGCATTGCTTATATTCAGTTTTTCTTAGATTTGATTTTGGAACACGATTTAAAAAAGCAAGCCGGCATTTCGGATTTTCTTTCTTATTGGGACAACAATTCCGAGAAATTAAGTATTCCGTCGCCCGAAGGAAACGATGCGGTTCGCATTATGACCATTCACAAATCGAAAGGCTTGGAGTTTCCGGTGGTGATATTTCCTTTTGCCGAAGAAGATTACAGCAAAGGACCACGAGAAAAAATGTGGCTCAACGCCGATGAAGAAATTACAGGTTTGCCGAAAGCATTAGTGGATAAAAGCAGCAAAGTAGAAGGCTATGGCGAAGAAGCCAATGTGATTTACCAACAAAAAAAACAGGAAGAATTGCTCGACAATATTAATGTGTTGTATGTCGCATTAACGCGTGCCGAAGAACAGTTATATATCATTTCGGGCATGCAAAGCCGAAGTAAAACTTCGGGTGAATACCCAAATAATATGGCGACGTTTTTTATCAAATTCTTAGAAGATAAAGGGTTTGACGAAAGTAAATTCGACTATTCATTCGGCGAATCCAAAAAACTATCCGAAACCAAAGATACTTTAGACGAAACCGAAACCATTCCGCAATTGGCAGCGACTTTGAACCCAAAAAACATCAAAATTGCCCAAAAAGAAAGTCTGATGTGGAACACGCAACAACAAAAGGCAATCGAGTTTGGGAACATTTTACACGAAATTTTATCCTTCGTCAAAACCAAAGACGACATTGATTTGGCCCTAACCAAAGCCATCGAAAACGGATTGATTGTTGCTTCACAAAAAGATGATGTCGAGCAAACGATTCAGCAAGTCGTTAACCATTCTGATTTGCAATCCTATTTCGCCATCGGCAACAAAATACTAAACGAAAAAACCATCATTCAAAAAGAAGGCAATCTCGTAAAGCCGGACAGAATGGTCCTCAACACCAACCAAGAAATTTATTTACTCGACTACAAAACCGGCGCACACCAAGCCAAATACTCCACGCAATTGGAAAACTATCAGAACGCCATTGAAAAAATGGGTTTTAAAGTGACTAAAAAAGCGCTGGTTTATATTGGGGAAAGGTTGGAAATAGTAAATTTGTAACCACAAACGATAAACTACAAACTAAACACATGTACGGGAAAATTCAACAACACTTACAAAACGAACTAAATACCATTGAACAAAACGGTATTTTCAAAAGAGAACGCATCATTACTTCACCTCAAGGCGCGGAAATTACTGTAAATGGCAAAACGGTTTTGAACTTTTGTGCGAATAACTATTTGGGGTTGTCATCGCATCCGGAAGTAATTCAGGCGGCAAAAGACGCTTTAGATTCTCATGGTTTCGGAATGTCATCCGTGCGATTCATTTGCGGAACTCAGGACATTCATAAAACTTTAGAGAAAAAGATAGCCGATTTCTATGGCACAGAAGATACTATTCTATATGCGGCCGCTTTTGATGCTAATGGTGGCGTTTTTGAACCATTATTAGGAGAAGAAGATTGTATTATTTCCGATAGTTTGAATCACGCTTCTATCATTGACGGAGTGCGTTTGTGCAAAGCAGCTCGCTACCGTTATGAAAATTCCAATATGGAAGATTTAGAAAACCAATTGAAAAAAGCGGTAGAAGCCGGACATCGTTTCAAGTTAATCGTAACTGATGGTGTTTTCTCTATGGACGGTTTAGTAGCGCCATTAGATAAAATCTGTGACTTGGCTGATAAATATGATGCTCTGGTTATGGTTGACGAATGTCACGCCGCCGGTTTTATCGGTGTGACCGGAAAAGGAACGATGGAAGCCAAAGGCGTAATGGGCAGAGTGGATATCATCACCGGCACTTTAGGAAAAGCTCTTGGTGGTGCAATGGGCGGTTATACTACAGCCAAAAAAGAAGTGATTGAAATTTTACGCCAGCGTTCGCGTCCGTATTTGTTCTCCAATTCATTGGCACCCGCTATTGTTGGTGCTTCTATCAAAGTTTTTGAATTATTAGAAAAAGATACTACGCTTCGAGATAAATTAGAATGGAATACCAACTATTTCAAAGAAGGCATGAAAAAAGCGGGCTTGGATATCATCGACGGTGATTCGGCTATCGTTCCCGTTATGTTATACGATGCAAAACTTTCTCAAGTCATGGCCGACGAATTGCTAAAGAAAGGAATTTATGTAATTGGCTTCTTTTTCCCCGTTGTTCCTCGAGACAAAGCAAGAATTAGAGTTCAGTTGTCGGCAGCACATACCAAAGAGCATCTAGATCAAGCCATCAAAGCCTTTGAGGAAGTAGGAAAGATGTTAAATGTTATTTAATTTACGTCTCGATTCCAAAATTTTTCCAAATCCTTACATAATTTCCACATTTTAACAATAAGATTTTGATATTATGTTAATAGGTATTACTTTTGTTTTATTATAATCTTTATAATCTAATCAAATTAAGTATGAAACATCTTAACAAATTATTCGTTGCTATGCTAATGTTAGCTGGCTTAAGCTCTCAAGCTCAAGACGGCAACAATCCTTGGGCAGTATCGTTTGGGGTTAACGCAGTAGATACCAGAGTAAGTGCTGCATCAAAATTAGAAGATCAATTTTCTCAGTATTTCAATGCTACAGACAACTGGAATATTCTTCCTACTGTATCATTTGTAAACGTATCAAAACACATTGGCGGTAATTTCACATTTGGAGTTACAGGTTCGATGAACAAAATTACTAAGTTCGTATTACCAAGAGTTAATAACGGACCTTACGAAGTAATCAATCCTGGTGATTTAAATTATTATGCTGTTGATGGTGTTATTACCTACAGTTTAATGAATTTAATTAATTCTAAAAAACTTGACCCATCTATCAATTTTGGTGGAGGTTACACTTGGCTAGGTGACGAATCTAGTGCAGGTACTTTAAACGGTGGTTTAGGGTTAACTTATTGGTTTACTGAAAATGTTGGTTTATCGTACCGTACAACATACAAACACTCTTTTGAAGATTCACGTGCAGATATGCCTTCTCACTCGCAACACTTTGCAGGTCTTACTTTCAAATTTGGAGGTTCTGATAAAGACGGCGACGGTATCTATGACAAAGATGATGCTTGTCCGGATGAAGCAGGTTTAAAACAATTTAACGGTTGTCCTGATACTGATAGTGACGGAATCGAAAACAGTAAAGATGCTTGTCCGGAAATTGCTGGTCCTGCTGAATATAACGGATGTCCTGATACAGACGGTGATAAAATCGCTGACAATGTTGATGCTTGTCCTGAAGTTGCCGGTTTAGCTGCTTTCGGTGGTTGTCCTGATACTGACGGTGACGGAGTTCAAGACAAAGAAGACAAATGTAAAGACGTTAAAGGTCCTAAAGAAAATGGCGGATGTCCTTGGCCAGATAGAGATGGTGACAATGTATTAGACAAAGATGACAGATGTCCAGATGTTAAAGGTACTGTGGCTAACAATGGTTGTCCTGAGGTTACTGAGGAAGCTATCAAAAGATTGAACGACTATGCTAAAACTATCTTATTCGATAGCGGTAAAGCTTCATTCCAACAACAAACTTACCCAGTATTACAAGCCATTGTAGCTATCTTGAAAGAGTATCCAAACTCTAACTTCTCAATCGAAGGTCACACTGATAGCGATGGTAAAGATGCTGCTAACCAAACATTATCTGAAAACAGAGCTGCTGCCGTGAAAAACTACTTAGTAGAAAACGGTATTGCAACTTCAAGATTGTCTTCAGCTGGTTTCGGTGAGTCTAATCCAATTGATACCAACAAAACTAAAGCTGGTAAAGCTAATAACAGAAGAGTTGAAGTGAAATTAGTAAAATAATTTCTTCTCAAAATATTTCTAAAAAACGCTCCGAAATTCGGGGCGTTTTTTTATTTTTATAGAATGTCAAAACCCACATTTCTTTACCAACTCGCTCAGGAAATTCTAAAAACCCATTCCGATTCTCTGTTGGATTTGGTAGTGATTTTGCCCAACAAAAGAGCCAAAGTTTTTTTATTGGAGGAATTAAAGAAATCCGTTCCCAATAATGTCTTTGCACCCGAAATCATCAGCATAGAAGATTTTATACAAGATGTGGCCGGGATTCGGTCAATCGATAGTGTTGAATTGCTTTTTGAATTCTATGATGTCTATCTTTCGGTTACCGACAAAGACAAACAAGAATCTTTCGAAACCTTTGCCAATTGGGCCAAAACACTACTGCAGGATTTCAACGAAATCGACCGCTATTTGCTCGAACCGAACAAAGTTTTAAAATATCTTGAAAATATAAAAGAAATAGAACATTGGGCTGTCGATATTGAAAAGCGAACCGAACTCATAGAAAACTATCTAATCTTTTGGAAAAAACTTCCTGAATATTACCAATCACTTTATGATTATTTGCTCAACAAAGGCATCGGCTACCAAGGGTTGATTTATCGCGAAGCGGTGAGAAATCTGGATCATTTTTCTGAAAACAATACTAACCAATTTATATTCGCAGGTTTCAACGCATTAAACCAAGCCGAAGAAAAAATCATCCAACATTTATTGGCCCTAGACAAAGCCAAAATCTATTGGGACATTGATGAAACCTTGCTTCACGACACTTTTCACGATGCGGGTTTGTTCCAAAGAAAATTCAAATCAGAATGGATTTACTATAAAACACATCCATACGAATGGATTGTTAACGACTTTACTGAAGCCAAAAACATCCACGTCATTGCGACATCCAAATCCATCGGTCAAGCCAAAATCACCGGAAGTATTATTGAAAAACACATCGCTGAAAACGACTCCAATCTGCAAAATGTGGCTGTTGTTTTAGGAGAAGAGAATCTGTTATTACCTATTTTACATTCGTTACCCAATAGCGTAAATGCTTTAAATGTCACGATGGGATTCTCGAGTAAAAACAATCCTGCGCAATTGCTGATTGCCAAATTGTTCAAATTGCATTCCAACGCGTTATCCAGAAATCCGAGCAGTTATGTGATGTATTATAAAGATGTTCTCGACATTTTAACGCATCCGTTGATTGAACCTTATGTTTATGCAAGTGAATTGGTCAACCGAATCAACAAAAATAATTACACTTTCATCACGCATAAAAAACTTGAAGAATTATATACTCAGGAAAATGATCTGTTCCAAATGTTATTCCGAAAATGGGATACGACTTCTGTTTCAGTCTTAGAAAACCTATCTCAGATTTTACTCCAAATCAAAGCCAACCTGAGTTACGACAACGAAGAAGAAAAAATAACGAATGCCTTTGTCTATTCGGTATTTAAAGTGATTAACAAAATGACTTCTTATTTTGGCGAACACCAAAACATAGACGACATCAAAACGCTGCACGCCATTTACAAACAAGTTATTGATGTAGCCGAAGTTTCCTTTGAAGGCGAACCTTTAGACGGTTTGCAGATTATGGGTGTTTTAGAAAGTCGTGTCCTCGATTTTGAAACCGTAATCATAACTTCGGTTAATGAAGGTAAATTTCCTGCGGGAAAAAGCACCAATTCCTTTATTCCGTATGATGTGAAGCGAGAATTAGAGTTGCCCACTTACAAAGAAAAAGATGCTATTTATACGTATCACTTCTATCATTTATTGCAACGTGCCAAAAACATTTACCTCATCTACAATGCCGACAGCGATGGTTTTGATGCCGGAGAAAAAAGCCGTTTCATCACGCAATTGGAAGTCGAAAAACAACCCAATCACAACTTAACGTTTCAATATTACAATCCCGATGTGCCGAATATTGCACACCAACCGATAGTGGTTCCAAAAACAGAAAGTGTTTTAACACGCTTGCGCGAAATTGCCGAAAAAGGTTTTTCACCTTCGTCATTAACGACTTATATTCGGAATCCGATTCAATTTTATTTTCAACGTGTTTTAAGAATTTCGGAAACCGATGAAGTAGAAGAAAATATAGCTGTCAATACTTTGGGAACGATTATTCACGGCGCTTTGGAAGCGTTATACAAACCTTTTGTCGGAAGAATTTTGACCCAAGCAGATATCGAAAGTTGCTTCCAAAAAATAGATGATGAAGTATTGACCCAATTCAAAGAAGTGTACAAAGAAGGCGAAATCAAGAAAGGCCGAAACCTATTGGCTTTTGAAGTCGCGAAACGGAATGTGTTCAACTTCCTTAAACTCGAATTGGAAGCTTTGGAAAACGGTGATGAAGTGCAAATCATCGCTTTGGAACAAACCTTTGAAAGGACTTTAGAAAATGTGCGTTTGCCTTTTCCTGTACTGATTAAAGGAAATGTGGACCGAATTGAAATCCGCAACGGCAAAGTCAGAATCATCGATTACAAAACAGGTAAAGTGGAGCAAAAAAGTGTCACTTTAAAAGATTGGAACGGTTTAACCGAAGACATCAAGAACGATAAAATCATTCAGATTTTGGCGTATGCGTTTATGTTTGAAGAACAAGCAAAAGGCCGTGAAATAGAAGCCGGAATCATTTCGTTTAAGAATTTAAAGTCAGGGTTTTTACCGTTTAATTTTAAGCAAGACAAAGAAGTAACCGAAGTAATTTCAACTGAAATTATGGAAGCTTATCTGGAACAGATTGTGGTTTTACTTCAGGAAATTTTTGATATGGAAATGCCTTTTGAGGAGAAAACTAATTAAACCTTCTTCAAGAAGTTGGTTAACACTTTTAGCAACTCCTTTTCGTTTTCAATGTGGCTCATGTGACCATCGGGGAAAGTGGTGAGTTCGACTTTGGTGCCTTCTATTTGTTCTAAACTGTCTTCGTAAATGAGTACGCCGTCTTTTTGGCCTAGAACCAACTGCATCGGATAAGGCGCAAAATGCAAAATAACTTCGCGGTCTTTTCTGATTTTCATGCCTTCTAAAGCGGCTACGATTCCTTGTAAAGGTGTTTTTAGTGCTTGCTCTTTTACTTTTTCAATCACGCCAGCTAAGCGTTCACGGTTGTCTTCGGCAAATAAATTGGCTATCGACATGCTGACAAAAGCGCCATAATTCTGTTTGACACAAACTACTGCTCTATCTCGATTGGTTTTGCGTTCGTCACTATCGGCACGCGAAGTTGAATTCATTAAGAACAAACCTTTCATGTGATCGGGATACAATTCGGCGAAAGCCAAAGCCACATAACCGCCCATCGAATGCCCAACGAGAACTACTTTCCGGATTTTTAAATGCAATAGCAAAGCGAATAACATATCGGCTTGGTCTTCCATGGCGTGAACGTAACCGAGACATTCGGTTTCGCCATGACCTAATAAATCAATGGTAATGATGCGATGCTTCTTAGCCAATACGGGTACAAAGGCGTTCCACATGGTTTTGTTTTCGAGAAAACCGTGCAGTAATACTATAGCTGTGCCTTTACCTTCGTCGGTAAAAGAGATTTTGGTGTTTTTGTAAGTAATGTGTTTAGTCGCAGTCACAATCGAAGTTTACAGTTCAAAAATAGTGTTTAGCCACCAATACACGAATGTTTGTTGATAAATTATGGGGTAAAGTACCTGTTGGTATGGGACTAGGTCAAGTTATAGTAGACGTATATACGCTATAAACACGCTATAAACACGCTATATATACGCTATATATACGCTATATATAGGTCGTATCTATGACGAAAGTATTGTGTAAAGATGAAGAGAAGAACGGTCATCTCACATAATGATTCAAAGAAAAACGACCCACTTTCGTGAGCCGTCTTTATAATATTGATGAGATTCCTCCTTTGTCGGAATGACAAATTAGTTGCTCATCAAACTCTCAATCTCGTCAACTTCAATCGGGATATTTCTCATCAAGTTAAACGGTTCTCCTGTTGACTGAATCACTACATCGTCTTCCAAACGGATGCCGAATCCTTCTGCCGGAATGTAGATTCCCGGTTCTACGGTGAATACCATATTGGCTTGCATTGGTTCGTGTAATAGTCCGTAATCGTGGGTGTCTAATCCCATGTGGTGTGAAGTTCCATGCATGAAATATTTTTTATACGCCGGCCAATCGGGGTTTTCGTTTTGGACATCGGCTTTGTCAATCAGGCCTAAACCAAGCAATTCTGAAGTCATGATTTTCCCAACTTCAACGTGGTATTGTTTCCAATAATTGCCGGTTACTAACATTTTGGTTGCTTCGTTTTTGACTCTTAAAACGGCGTTATATACTTCTTTTTGTCTGTCGGTAAAACGGCCTGAAACCGGCACCATTCGGGTCATGTCGCTGGAATAGTTAGCGTATTCGGCGCCGACATCCAGTAAAATCAAATCACCGGCTTTGCATTGTTGGTTGTTTTCGATATAGTGCAACACATTCGCATTATTTCCTGAGGCGATGATTGGCGTATAGGCGAACCCTTTGGAACGGTTGATTAGGAATTCGTGGGCGAATTCGGCTTCGATTTCGTATTCCATTACGTTCGGTTTGGTAAAGTTCAGCACTCTGCGGAATCCTTTTTCAGTAATGTCACACGCTTTTTGGATTAAATCCAATTCTTCACTTTCTTTTACCGAACGCAATCTTTGTAGAATTGGGTTTGATTTTTCGACTTTATGCGCCGGATAATTTTCTTTCCACCATTTGACAAAACGCGCTTCACGGGTTTCAGTTTCGATGGTCGCACGGTAATGCTCATTGGTGTTGATGTACATCGTTTCGGCATACGTCATCACTTCTTTCAATGTCTTGTGGAAATCCTGTAACCAAATTACCGATTTGATGCCTGATACTTCGAATGCTCTGTCTTTAGTAAGCTTCTCGCCTTCCCAAATGGCGATGTGTTCGTTGGTTTCTTTTAAGAATAAAATTTGTTTCAAATGCTCATAAGGCGCATCCGGAAAAAGCAATAAAATGCTTTCTTCCTGGTCAACACCCGATAAGTAAAAAATATCTCGGTGCTGCGCAAACGGCAAAGTACTGTCGGCAGAAACCGGATAAATATCATTAGAATTGAAAACCGCTACACTGTTTGGTTTCATTTGTGCGGTGAACTTGGCTCTGTTTTTTACGAATAAATCGCGGTCTATAGGATGGTATTTCATCTTCTTGAGTGATTAGTGAATAGTAATTAGTGATTAGCGAAAAGGAATTCCTTGATGCTGATACAAAGCTAAGGAAAGTGGAAAATCAAACACATGCCAAATGGCGTTATTTTTTATTAACCAATGCTTTTTCGGATGCGGCTCATGTGTCGATTGGAGATGCCGAGGAAGGACGCCAAGTAATGAAGCGGAACTTCTTGTAAAAGTTTGGGTTCGGTGGCTAATAGTTTTTTATAGCGCTCTTCGGGAGTTAGTGTTAGTAAATCAATGCGATAATCGTCGATTAGCATGATTTGCCTTTCGATTAAATTGTGGTAAAACTGTTGGAACGCTTCATTATTTGATTGTAAATCCTTGAAAGTTTCTAAATCGGCTACCCAAAGTTGGCAATCGACTAAGGCTTTGATGCTTTTTCGGGACGGAATTTTATTCAGGAAACTGTTTAGCGACGACGTAACCGAATTGCGCAAGGCTAAATAAGTGGTTTTTTCTTCGGCCTCGACTAAAATGGCATGTTGCAAAATGCCGCTTTCGACATAACAGAAATAGGGACAGACTTGGTTTTCATCGACTAAAAGTTGGTTCCTTTTTAAAGTCAACACCATGAAACGATTGGCGATTTCGGAAAGTTGTGTTTCCAAATGTATATCTGAATCATTGATAAAATGACGTAAATAATTTAAAAAGGCCGTATTGTCGTTTGGTGTTTTCATGGGTAAAGTGAAGCACAAAAATATTCTTTTTTGGGACATGTTTTTTTATTCGGTCATTAATGAATAATTTTAAGCAAAATTCAGCACATGAAAAAGGTTTCATTATTCCTCGCATTATTGGTTTGTTTTGGTGTTTCGGCTCAAGACAAAAAAGCTTACCAACTTTTTGATAAAAAAGGCAAAAAAGTAACCTACGGTAAACTGCTCAAAGCCGCTGAAAAAGCGCAAGTCGTTTTGTTTGGTGAATACCATAACAATCCGGTAGTGCATTGGTTACAATTGGAACTAACGAAAGATTTAGCTGCGAAAAAACCATTAGTTCTTGGCGCCGAAATGCTTGAAGCGGATAATCAAAAACAACTAGACCAATACCTGAAAGGCGAAATCAATCAGAAGCAATTGGACACGACAGCGCGCCTTTGGCCCAATTACAAAACCGATTACAAACCTTTGGTTGATTTTGCTAAAGAAAATAAGTTGCCGTTTATTGCTACGAATATTCCCAGAAGATATGCTTCTATGGTTTCCAAAAAAGGATTTGAAGCTTTAGAAACTTTGACATCAGAAGAAAAATCATGGATTGCTCCATTGCCTATTGCTTATGACGAAAATTTGCCGGGTTATGTCAATATGATCAAAATGATGGGGGATCATGCGAGTCCGAATATGCCTAAAGCGCAGGCGAGTAAAGACGCTACGATGGCTTATTTTATTCAAAAAAATTTAAAAGACAATTCGATTTTCATTCATTACAACGGCACTTATCATTCTGACCACTTTGAAGGGATTAATTGGTATTTGAAAAGAAATACACCAAATCTGCAAATAATCACCATTGCAACAATTGAGCAAAAAGATTTGGAAAAAATAATGCCTGAAGAATACAATAAAGCAGACTATATTCTCGTTATAGATGAAGATGTAACAAAAACGCATTAACAACGTCTTAACATTATCAATCAAAATCAATCACCCAATACGTTACCGAAATTTTTGGAACGCATTGGAAAAATCAAATAATCCAATGAAAAAAGTTTATATTCTTCTACTCTTCCTTATCGCTGCGATACCGTTTTTTTCGTGTAGTAGCGATGGTTCACCGGAAGAACCAATGTTGATCATCAAGTTTCAGTTTGATGAAAATCAAGTGCGTTTGAATAACTTAGGACAACCTACTGCCGTTGCGCCAGGCAATGCTGCACAATCACCTGTTTTCAATACGATTTCCTCACATTATATTGAATTGGCGCCTAATGCCAAT
The DNA here is from genome assembly GCF_046296355.1 of Flavobacterium sp. GTDB lineage: Bacteria > Bacteroidota > Bacteroidia > Flavobacteriales > Flavobacteriaceae > Flavobacterium. The sequence goes on along the minus strand of NZ_JBKBLM010000001.1, from coordinate 278,501 downwards.
ACGCTATTGGGTAACGGAACAGTTATTTATCACGCTCCGGAAACCAATCTTGGCGGAGCAACTGCCATCGATTTTAGCCAATCCAAAATTGTAGCCGAAGGAGAAACTTTTCTAAAAATTCCTTTAAGTGAAGTAACTGCCGGAAGTTATGAATGGATGCGGGTTTCCTTGTCTTATCAGAATTACCAAATCAATATTCGCCATCAAAATGTGGATTACAGTGGAACTTTAGCCAGTTTTGTGGGCTTCAATACTTATATATCGGAGTTTAATATTGGCAATAATATTTTTCAAGTGAATGAGAACAGAGCTCAGGGATATTGGGCCTTTGGGCTGAACAACCAACCTTATTCTTCCTCCGGACAAGCGCCGGCCGGAACGACCACTGTGCCTAATCCTATTGAGGCGACATCTCCCATTCCTAGAAATTTAAACACTTGTGTTGTGACCGGAAGATTTGCTTCCAATTTGGTTGTTAATGGTAACGAAACCGATGATATTGTGATTACCCTTTCGCTTTCCATCAACAACAGCTTTGAGTGGCAAGAAGTTACTGCTGACGGCAAATTTGAACCTTCTGTTGGAGAAAATGTAGTTGATATGGGATTAAGAGGTTTAATTCCGAGCTACGTTAGGTAATTTTGTTTAATATTTTTGGCCAAAAAAAGCCATTTAAACAGTTGAAAATCAACAACTGTTAATCTCACTTTAAATTCATTATAAATTACAGCGAAAAGGTTGTAGTTAATGCCAAATAGGTGTATTTTTGTCTGATTTTTTTAAACAAATTATACACAATTATGGCAAAATCTGCACTTTTAAAGTCATCCTTAGCGAAAAAGTATTGGATGGCTCTTACAGGTTTATTTTTATGCTTGTTTTTAGCGGGTCACTTAGCAGGAAATCTTCAATTAATTTTTAGCGATGCATCAGCGTTCAATAAGTATGCGTTGTTCATGACCTCTAATCCGGCAGTAAAACTTCTTTCTTATCTAACTTACATCTCAATTCTTTTCCACGCAGTCGATGGATTTTTGTTGACGTATCAAAACGTAAAAGCAAGGCCAATTGGTTATGCTAAAAACAATCCTTCCAAAAACAGTAGTTTTTCTTCGAGAAACATGGCGGTTTTGGGGACTTTGATTTTGGTATTTATTGTAACCCATATGGTTAACTTTTGGGCCGTAATGCATTTTGATGAAAAAATGCCATTGCAAACCATAACGGTGGATCAATTGGGTCAAAAGATGGAGTATTACATCACCACCGATAACGGAAAATTTTTCCCGGTTGATAATGCTCAGTTACAACAAATGGGATTAGAAATTAGAAACAGAACCGAGTTTTATAACAAAGTGGCCAATGTAAAAATGGGCGACGGTTATAAAGACTTGCACAAAATCACGGTGGCCTTTTTTAAAGACCCTAAAACCGGTTTGATTGCCACCATTGCCTATGTAATTGCTATGTTTGTCTTGGCTTTCCACTTACTTCACGGTTTCCAAAGTGCTTTCCAGTCACTTGGTTTAAACAACACTAAGTATACGCCGGCCATCAAAGGCTTCGGAAAAGCATTTGCTATTGTAGTGCCACTATTATTTGCGGCAATTCCGGTTTACATTCACTTTTTTCTAAAATAATCAACATCAGTATACATCATGAAGTTAGATTCTAAAATACCAGAAGGTTCTATTTCAGAGAAATGGACTAATCATAAAAATCATTTAAAATTAGTTGCCCCAAATAACCGTCCGAAAATCGATGTAATCGTTGTTGGAACAGGTTTAGCCGGTGCTTCAGCTGCTGCTTCTTTAGGAGAAATGGGATACAATGTAAAAGCATTTTGTTTCCAAGATTCGCCAAGAAGAGCGCACTCAATTGCTGCGCAAGGTGGAATTAACGCTGCCAAAAATTACCAAAACGACGGCGACAGTACTTACCGATTGTTTTACGACACCATTAAAGGTGGTGATTATAGAGCACGCGAAGCTAACGTTCACCGTTTGGCAGAAGTTTCTTCGAATATCATTGACCAATGTGTGGCGCAAGGCGTTCCTTTTGCCCGTGATTACGGCGGAATGCTAGACAACCGTTCTTTTGGTGGAACACAAGTGCAACGTACCTTTTACGCTGCCGGACAAACCGGACAACAATTGTTATTAGGTGCTTATTCGGCATTATCCAGACAAATTGGGGTTGGAAACGTTCAAATGTTCAACCGTCACGAAATGCTGGATTTAGTAAAAGTAGATGGAAAAGCACGTGGAATTATCGCCCGTAACTTAGTTACCGGAGAATTAGAAAGACATTCGGCTCATGCCGTAATTATAGCTTCAGGTGGTTATGGAAATGTATATTTCTTGTCAACCAATGCCATGGGAAGTAACGTTACTGCCGGTTGGAAAGTTCACAAAAGAGGCGCATTATTCGCGAATCCTTGTTTTGTGCAAATTCACCCAACTTGTATTCCGGTTCATGGGACCAATCAAGCCAAATTGACACTGATGTCAGAGTCTTTAAGAAATTCCGGTCGTATTTGGGTGCCGAAAAAGAAAGAAGATGCTGAAGCCATTCGCGCCGGAAAATTAAACCCAACACAATTAAAAGAAGAAGACAGAGATTATTTCTTAGAAAGACGTTATCCTGCTTTTGGAAACTTAGTGCCAAGAGACGTAGCCTCAAGAGCCGCTAAAGAAATGTGCGACCAAGGTCACGGAATCGAAGCCAATGATACTAACGAAGGCGTTTATTTAGATTTCTCTACCGAAATTCAAACCAAAGGTCGCCAAACGGCTTATTCTCAAGGAAACCACAATCCGTCAGCGGAAGAAGTGACTAAATTGGGTAAAAAATGGTTGGAAGAAAAATACGGAAACCTTTTCGCGATGTATGAAAAAATCACCGACGAGAATCCATACGAAACGCCGATGAAAATTTATCCTGCGGTTCACTACACTATGGGTGGCGTTTGGGTAGATTATAATTTACAATCCACAATCCCTGGTTGTTTCGTTGCCGGAGAAGCGAATTTCTCTGACCACGGAGCTAACAGATTGGGAGCTTCAGCTTTGATGCAAGGTTTGGCCGATGGTTATTTTGTATTGCCATACACAGTTTCTAACTATTTGGCAGACGAAATCAGAACCGGAAAAATTTCAACCGATTCTCCTGAATTCGCCGAAGCGGAAAATAGTGTAAAAGAAGCCATCGATAAATTCTTAAGCAATAACGGAACGAAATCGGTTGACCACTTCCACAAACGTTTAGGTTTGATTATGTGGAATAAGGTTGGTATGGCTCGTAACGAAAAAGGGTTAAAAGAAGCCATCGAAGAAATCGCGGCTTTAAAAGAAGAATTCTACAAAGACGTTTACGTTCCGGGAAGTTCTGACGAGTTGAATCCAGAATTAGAGAAAGCACTACGCGTAGCCGACTTTATCGATTTAGGACAGTTAATGGCGATGGATGCACTTCAAAGAAAAGAATCTTGTGGTGGTCACTTCCGTGAAGAATACCAAGATTCAGAAGGAGAAACGCTTCGTGATGATGAAAACTTTGCCTTCGTTGGCGCCTGGGAATACATGGGCTACGACATCAGCAAAGAAGTGCTGAACAAAGAAGAATTGAAATACGAGTTTATCAAAATAGCCGCTAGAAACTATAAATAATTAAATTATGTCTGCAGCAAAAAACATCAATATAACCCTTAAAATTTGGCGTCAAAAAAATGCCAAAGCCAAAGGTCAAATAGAAACTTATAAATTAGATAACGTTTCTACTGCGAGTTCATTTTTGGAAATGTTAGACCAATTGAACGAGCAATTAATCAACAGCAAGAACGAACCGGTAGCTTTTGACCACGATTGTCGCGAAGGAATTTGTGGTATGTGTTCGCTATACATTAATGGTAGAGCACACGGACCGGATACCGGAACAACGACTTGTCAGTTGCACATGCGTAAATTCAACGACGGAGATACTATTTACATCGAACCTTGGAGAAGCAAAGCTTTCCCGGTGGTAAAAGATTTAGTGGTGGATAGAAGTGCTTTTGACAGAATCCAACAAGCCGGTGGTTTTGTATCGGTAAATACTTCCGGAAGAACGATTGATGCAAATGCCACTCCGGTGCCAAAACACGACGCTGACAGAGCTTTTGAAGCGGCTGCTTGTATCGGTTGCGGAGCTTGTGTAGCGACTTGTAAAAACGGTTCGGCTATGTTGTTTGTAGGTGCTAAAGTATCTCAATATGCTTTATTACCACAAGGAAAAGTAGAAGCAACCCAACGTGTCCTAAACATGGTCCGCCAAATGGACGAAGAAGGATTCGGAAACTGTACCAATACCGGCGCTTGCGAAGTTGAATGTCCGAAAGGTATCTCTTTAGAAAACATCGCTCGTATGAACAGAGAATATCTAAAAGCAAGTATAATCTAGGCATTAGCCAAAAGGCATTAAGCATAAAAACGCATTCATTCATTTGGATGCGTTTTTTTTATGGCGTTTCCCTTCGGGTCAGGCTGTCCGCAGTACAAGGTACTTGCTCCCATCCTTAACGCAAACTCTGCTGAAAATATGTATATTTGATACAAACAACATCCACCATGAAAACTTATTTCACCGGCTTGCTTTTGCTGATTGTTTTTACCAACACAATTTCAGCACAAAAACTCAGGCTAATGACTTATAACATCCGATTAGACATCGCTTCTGATGGAGAAAACGCTTGGCCAAATCGCAAAAACTATTGGGCTTCACAAGTAACTTTTCACGAACCGGATATTTTCGGAATCCAAGAAGCTTTACCGAATCAAGTAACAGATATTGCGACAATGTTTCCGGATTATAGTTATGTTGGAATCGGCAGAGACGGCATAGGAAAAGGCGAATCCTCCAATATATTTTATAAAAAAGACCGATTTAAACAATTGCTGGAAAACACCTTTTGGCTTTCTGAAACACCTGATATAATCTCCAAAGGTTGGGATGCCGCGCTCAATCGCGTTTGCACTTATGCTTTGTTCAAAGATCGTAAAACCAAACAAATATTCTGGGTTTTCAATACGCATTTAGATCACATGGGCGAATTGGCACGAACGAATTCCATTCTTTTAATTCTGTCCAAAATCAAAGCACTCAATACCAAAAACTATCCGGTTTTTTTCATGGGTGATTTCAATTCGGAACCAACTCAAGAGCGGATTATCAATCTGAAAAAAGAAATGTACGACAGCCAAGATATTTCAGCAGAAAAACCTTTTGGTCCAAGCGGTACTTTTAATGGATTCAAACACAACGAACCCGTTACAAAACGCATCGATTATATCTTTTTATCCAAACACAATCCGTTTAAAGTCATGAAATACGGAATTTTGAGCGATTCCAAAGACTTAAAATATCCTTCGGATCATTTACCTGTTTTTATCGAACTCCAATTTAATTAAAAGCATTTTTTATCTTTAGCATTGCAAAACAACAACAACATGAAACTTCAATTCTCCAACTTACTTCTACTGATTTCGTTTTCCATTTTTGGTCAAAATCTACACCAACACGTCAATCCAATGATTGGAACCGGTGGTCACGGACACACTTATCCTGGTGCCACTGTGCCATTCGGAATGGTACAATTATCTCCCGATACCCGAATTGACGGCAGTTGGGACGGTTGTTCAGGTTATCATTATGACGACACTACCATTTATGGCTTTTCACACACACACTTAAACGGAACCGGTTGCACCGATTATGGCGATATTATGTTGATGCCGACTATGGGCAATCCAATGTTAAGTCCAAAAGATTACAGCTCTACCTTTTCACATGCTAATGAAAAAGCAACCGCCGGATTTTACAGTGTAAAACTCGACAAACACAATATTGATGTGGCTTTAACTTCTTCAACTCGTGTTGGTTTTCACCAATATACTTTCAATAGTTCAGGTCAAGCCAATATTATTTTGGATTTAAACCACCGCGATAAATTATTGCAAGGCGAAGTGCGAATCATTAATAGCAAAACCATTGAAATCCTCAGAAGAAGCGAAGCCTGGGCGAAAGACCAATACGTTTTTGCGCGAATTGAGTTCAGCCAACCGATGCAAATCAATAAAATCAGAAATAATTCGGCTAAAGCTTCTCTAACCAACAAGGTGTTTTCAGGAACGGAATTGGCTTTAAGTTTTTCTAAAAAAGTGGCTAAAGGCGATAGAATTTGGGTGAAAGTAGCTTTGTCACCAACGGGTTACGAAGGCGCGAAACTAAACATGAGCGAAATTCCGGGTTGGGATTTTAGTAAAGTTCAAAAAGCAGCCGAGCAACTTTGGGACCAACAATTAGCCAAAATAGAAATCACCGAAACCAATAAAGACAAGCTGTCTATTTTCTACACCGCTTTATATCACACGATGGCGCAACCTAATATCGCCCAAGATATCGACGGTAAGTATCGCGGTCGTGACAACAAAATCCACAAAGCCGAAGGTTTTGATTATTATTCAGTGTTCTCGCTTTGGGATACGTTCCGAGGCGCACATCCTTTGTATACTTTAATCGAAAAGAAACGCACGGTCGATTTTATCAATACTTTTTTAAAACAATACGAACAAGGCGGAAGATTACCCGTTTGGGAATTAGCATCGAATGAAACTGATTGTATGATTGGTTACCACTCGGTTTCGGTGATGGCTGATGCGATGGCGAAAGGCTTGACCGGTTTTGACTACGAACTGGCTTTTAAGGCGGCAAAACATTCTGCTATGTTGGATCATTTAGGGTTGGAATCCTATAAAAGACAAGGATTTATATCGATGGATGACGAGCACGAAAGCGTTTCCAAAACCTTGGAATATGCTTATGACGATTGGTGTATTGCGCAAATGGCCATGATTTTAAACAAAAAAGACGAATACGATTACTTCATGAAACGTTCCCAAAGTTGGAAAAATGTCTTCGATTGGAATACCGGTTTTATGCGACCAAAGAAAAACGGCGGTTGGGACAAACCTTTTGACCCACGCGAAATCAACAATAATTTTACCGAAGGCAACAGTTGGCAATATTCGTTCTTTGTACCACAAGATATTCCGGGAATGATTGAAGCTTACGGCGGCAATGAAGAATTTGAAGCTAAACTGGACGAAATGTTCAACAGTGAAAGCAAAACTACCGGTCGCGAACAAGCCGATGTTACCGGATTAATTGGGCAATACGCGCACGGGAACGAACCAAGTCATCACATGGCGTATTTGTACAATTACATTGGCAAACCCGAGAAAACAAAAGCCAAAGTACAGTACATTTTAAACGAATTCTACAAAAACACACCCGATGGTTTGATTGGGAATGAAGATTGTGGCCAAATGAGCGCTTGGTATGTATTGAGTTCTATGGGAATTTATGCCGCAACACCAGGAAAATCGGAATGGAGTGTCTCACAATCTTATTTTGAAAATATTAAAGTAAATTTTGAAGACAACACATTCAAAAACATTACAAAAACAATGCTTGTGGACGAAATGAAATATTTCGGAATAAAAAACAACAGCTTAACGGTAGCTGATGGTTTTTCTTTTAAAGATATTGTTCCCGTTCCGGTTATTATTGCTGAGAGCAAATCGTTTAAGGAATCTTTAGTAATTGACTTTGATCATCCGCATCCGGATCATCTTGGTGCTTATTCTTATAGAATTGTTTATAATGATGAAAAAGGCGTGCCTTTTAAACAATACCAAGGAGAAAAAATTATTTTGAAAGAAACTGCAAAAATAGACGTAAGATATGCCGAAATGATTGACAATCAACCTTTTAGAAGCCAAATCATTTCGGGAAATTTCTTCAAAAAACCCAACAATTACACCATCAACATTAAATCAACTTACAATCCACAATACCATGCCGGCGGTCCGGAAGGTTTATTAGATGGCATTAATGGAACAACTAACTGGCGCAAAGGCGATTGGCAAGGTTATCAAAGTCAGGATTTTGAAGCTACAATAGACTTGCAATCGGAAAAAACAATCACAGAATGCAATGGAACATTTTTACAAGATTCGCGTTCCTGGATTTTGATGCCGACTAAAGTCGAGTATTATGTATCAACAGATAATGTGAATTTTACACTTGTCGGCACCATTGACAATACCCTTGACGCCAAAGAAACTGAAAATACGGTGACCAATTTTGGCCTCAAATTAAACTCAGCCACCAAAGCCAAATATGTAAAAGTTAAAGCTTACAATTATGGCAAATTACCTGAATGGCATCAAGGTGCCGGCGGTGATGCTTTTATTTTTGTAGATGAAATAACGGTAAAATAGTCATGAAAGTAGCCTTAATCCAATCGTCATTAACTTGGGAAAACCCAACGGAAAACCGCAGCCATTTGGCCCAAAAAATAACAGGTTTTATGGAAGATGTCGATTTGATTGTGCTTCCTGAAATGTTTTCTTCCGGCTTTACGATGAATCCGAAAGCTGTAGCGGAAACCATGCAAGGCGAAACGATTTCTTGGCTCCAACATTTGGCGAAAGCCAAAAACTGCGCGATTACCGGAAGTTTGGTAATAACAGAAAACGGTAATTTTTACAATCGATTGGTGTTTGTATTTCCGAATGGTAACCTCCAAACTTATGACAAAAGACATTTATTTACTTTGGCCGGAGAAGACAAAGTGTATACTGCCGGAACCGAAAAATTAATTATCGACTATAAAGGATTTAAGATTTGTCCGCTAATATGTTACGATTTGCGTTTCCCTGTTTTTGCCCGCAATGTGGAGAATTATGACTTATTAATTTATGTTGCTAATTGGCCTAAACCGCGCATCAATGCTTGGGATATTTTGCTAAAAGCGCGCGCTGTAGAAAATATGAGTTATGCGATTGGCGTGAATAGAATTGGAACCGATAATAATAATTTAGAATACGTTGGTCACTCGCAAGCCGTTGATTTTCTTGGCAACTACATCTTGGAACCACAAGAAACTGAGGGTGTTTTTATATTGGAACTCGACAAAGAAAAACTATTGGAAACACGAAATAAGCTGGCTTTTTTAAATGATAGGGACGATTTCAGGATAACTTTGTAAATCTTACTTCGTACTTCGTAAATCGAACGGCTGTTCCACATCCCAATTGGCGCGAACATCAATTTCTTTCGGAAAGTAAATGACTTCTTCGGTTTGGCGTTTTTCGAGATAGCTTCCGGTGTCCCAAACTTTGTTTTTGTTATCGTCATAGATGATTCGCAAAGTGTATAAAGCCGGTTCTATGGCATCAAAATTAATGACGGCGGTTTCCGTAAACTCAGAATATTTTACTTTTCCGTCTTTATCGGTGAGTTCAACGATTATCGGAAATTTTTTGGCGTTTTCCAAAATGACTCTCAAGTTACCGTAATCAGAAAGATTTTTGGTGTTTACTTTATACGACAACGTATCATTTTGCATGTCATAGAAATCAATCAAAGCGCTGGGCATGGCTTCAATGGTGTACCTTTCCAAAGGTTCTTTTTTGAAATCTAAGTAGAGTTTTTGGTTGAAATCGTCATATTCGGTAGTGAAATCGACTGCTACAGAATCTTTATTGGTGATGCGTATTTTTGTTTTGTCAAATTTGACTAAAGGGATTGAACTGCTAATCGAAAATCGTTCGCGCATAGGTATACTACCTGCAAAATCGGAACTAATATTCAGCGTATCCGGTTTGGCAGCATTTATTTTAACGATAAAATCTTCTTTAAAACTGTCTTTTTCAACATTAACTTGAAGCGAATCTACTTTTATGGGTTTGAACCAAATTTGAAGTGAATCCTTTTTGGGCATTTGGGTAACCAAAGTCGGAATGATTTCAGATCCGTTTTTAACCGTTACTTTGGCATTTTTCGGTTGACCTTCGTACCCCATTAACAATCTGCTTTTGGCCGCTTGTGAAGGTTTAAGTGCTTTAAACGGTAGGATTTCTTTAAACAATTCGATTTCAAAAATCGTGTCATTCGGAATCGAGATGTATTGTTTTTGAAACCCAATTTTGTCCGATTTCGGATTGTATTTATTATTGCCGTTGTCTTTCATTGCGACCAAAAGATACTTTCCGGCTTTTAAGTTTTCCAATTTAACCACTTCCAAACTGTCAAGAGTGTTGGTGATGTATCTCGGCGTTTCCTTATAAATCGTGGAATCGTTAAATTGCTCGTTGATTTCATACAACATCACCGAAACAAAGTTGTCTGTCTTCTTTTCCAAAGCGTCTTTTATCCTAACATTCAACGCCAAAGAATCGATATAACTTCCGGTAGAAAAAACGTATTTGAACTGTGAATATGGATTGGCCTCGTTGTTGTCTTCTATACTTTGACCAAAATTAAAACTGTAAGTGGTATTGGGTTGTAGCGTATCTTTTATCTTAATTGTAAGTGTTTTACTCGCGGTATAAGGTAAAATTTCCGGCTGGTATTTCATTGGTGGCGAAATAATCAGCTGTTTGTTGGCGTTTTTCAGTTTTACATATTCATCAAAAACCAATTTGATTTCTTTGCCGTTAAAATTGGTCGAGAAATTTTTGGGTAAACTTGACTTTAAAACCGGTGCAATCGTGTCTTTATCACCGCCGGTTATCGAGCCGCGTTTGGCGCAACCAATGATTAAGAGTAGCAACAGTAAAGAAAAATATTTGAAGTGAGTTTTTGGCATAAAGCATTTTTTCAAAGCACAAAATAACAATTATATTTAGTGTGAATGAAATGTTTTAGCCGAAACTTAACAATTTGAATATTATTGTTTCCTAAATATATTTCCTTTTCATTGAGATTAATTAGACAGCACAATAACAAACAATCCTGCAATACTCGCTACTACAGCCAAAGGATAACCCAGCGTTTTGATTAATGAGAATTTTCTTTTTTGGATGTTTGTGATGTCTTTTACGGGAATTTGTTTTTCCTCAAACTTTTCATTTACAAGTATTGTGCTGTCTTTGATACTATAGAAAACCACTTTAGTGTATTTATGGTTTCGTTCAATCTTGTATGTTTTTCCCGCTTCCATCTTTGAAGGGTCGTTGTCCATTGCTTTATAACTGAAACAACTTTGTAACAAAATAAGCATAGCGAGTAATAAAAATATTTTTTTCATATACATTATATTAAAGGTTAATCTGACACGAATATACAAAAATATGTCTATTTCTTACAATTTATACAAATTAACTATGCGCCATCGCCATACAGACGATACTGATTTTGGCATTGGGGATTTTGAGTAATTCTCGGCTGCAAGCTTCAAGGGTTGAACCGGTTGTCATTACATCATCAATGAGCAAAAAATGTTTGTCGTGATGGTTTTCGGAAAAAGTAACTTCAAATATGGTTTTGTTAATGTCGGCTCTACCCAAAAGTGATTTCTTGGTTTGGGTTTTGGTATACAATTTTCGTTGCAAAACGCTTTCCTCATAAGGAATGTTTAAATTTTGTGCCAAGGCTTTGCCGAAAGTCGTCACCTGATTGTAACCGCGTTCGCGAAACCGTCTCTTATGCAACGGCACCGGAATGATGTAGTCGATATTTTTCATGGTTTCCAAATCTTTTAATTCTGCCGAATACCAATCGCCGACGATTGTCCCGATTTCTTGATTGCCTTTGTATTTTAGTTGGTGCATCATTTCCTGAACAATCCCTTTTTTGTGGAAATAAAACAACGCAGCGCCAAACTCCAACGGAATTCTGCCATAGAATTTTTGGAAGATTTCGTTTTCCTCTATTTTATGGTGATTGGTGAGCGGAATTTCATGTCGGCAATGCGTACAAATCACCTTTTCGTCGCTTAACAAAATAGCGTGACAACCGGCGCACGACTTTGGAAAAAATAAATTCAGCAAGTGATTCCACATAAAAAAGTAATTTTCTTACGTAAAATTATTATATTTGAGTTGAATCTAAGCTCTTTTTATTAAAATAATATTAAAAAATTAATTAAAAATGAAGATGAAAACCAAATTAGTATCACTATGTTTAGTTGAATTGTTAACTGTTTTTTTAGGATGTAGTGAAGATATTTATGAAAATAGTGCCTCACATTCAAATGCTCAAAAAGAAAAATACAAAATCTCATTTGCGCAATTTAAAAGAGAAAAGGAATTAAAAACTTTGACTTACTTAAAACTATAAAATCTACAAGTATCAACGCAAGAGAAGAAGGAACAGATGAAGGTTATGTTATAGATACAACAACAATCTACAGGTATACAACCCAAAACAACAAAATTACCTATTCATTTAAGATTTATCCAATCTATGAAGTGCTTGAAGACAAAGAATATTACAATCTTGTATATGAAAAGTATGGTGAAGAATGGAATGAAATTATTTTTAAAAATAAAGAGATTGATAGCGTTAATGTAGATACGTTAAAAACTATATATTCTGAAATGATATATAATAGAGGACTCAATTCATCTATAACATTGTCTGATTTTTGTCAAACTTACACTGTTAGTTTCCACTGCACGCAAGTTGCCCCTTGTAATGCAAACTATTGTGATGGTTTAGCTTGTCCAACCGGCGAGTGTTATACGGAAAGTATTTCCTATGCATCTTGTGAAGTTCCTACAAGTATTTATCAAACAATAGGCACCTCAGGTGGAGGTTCAAGTGGAGGAGATGGAGTAGGCGGAAACTCTTTGGAGGGTATATATATCCCAAATCCCTATAACGGAGATGCCGATATTAATAATGCCGAGTTCATGTTAGCTGCCCAAGTAGCAGCCTATACCAATACATTATCTCAAAACTTTCCAAACATTCAAGCAACATTGACAAACAATTCTTGGATGTTTCCCAATATCATAAATTTTGTTAGAAACAATGGTAACCAATTAAACCCAAGAAATCAAAATGCGATTTTCTTTACTCTTAACAATATTACACCAATACTAAACTTCAATCCATCAAATTTTACTTTTGTAGAAATTAATCAATTGCATTACAATTCATTTATTTATCTACTTAATAATCCTACAGCAGAAACGGTAAGTTTTAATCAACAGTTTATAACTCAATCTGAATTAAACCCTGATTTAAATTTAGATTATTTGGCGTCATTAAAATCTCCATCCAATATTGACAGAAGTGCAATAGATACTTTAACCCCAGAAGGACAAAAGTTTAATTTAGTTTATGAGGAATTGTTGAAATCACCTAAATTCAAAGAACTATTCGTAGATTTATTTGAAAATAATGATAGATTTAATGTTAAATTCCAAATAGGTGCGGTAGCCAATGGTGCTAATGGAAATACAGATACAAATCTCAATAATCCTGTAACTAATACAATAACCATTTCTCCTCAATTTTTATTGACTAGAAATAAAATGGAAATAGCCAAAACAATAATTCACGAATGTATTCATGCTTATTTGAATGTGAAACTATGTGACTCTGGTTTAGGAATGAGTATTCCGACTCTCAATAATCTGGATTTTTTTAATGTTGTAAATCAAGAGTATAATGGTTTTAGTCCTGGACAAAACCAACATGACTTTATTTATAATTATATGGTGCCTACTATGGTAACCATACTTTCAGAAGTAAAAGATTTTTTGGTTTCACCTACTGATAATGCTGAAATAATAACAACTGTTTTGCATCCAAATTATCCTAATTCAAACGAAAGTGTTCCTTTTAATTGGGATGAGTGTTTACTGTATTTATCTTTACATGGATTAGAATTATCAAATACTTTTCAAAATGAGATTGCTTCGCCAATATATAATTCAAATGGTCAGATAATCTCTGTAACAGTAATTAATAATGTAAAATGGCAACTTTTTAATCAATACTATTCTATATGTTCAAGTACACTGCATTAATTTTATTCTGTTTTTATATAAATCATACTAATTCGCAATCAAATACAAATGTGTATGTAAAAGACACCATTTTTATAATGTTTAAAAATGATAAAAAATTTCAATTGTATGATTCAGATATAAATAGCCTTAATAATATTAAAAATAAGAAACCTTCCTTTTACTTTAGTTTTTCTGATAGGTTTGACTATTTTAATGCTATTTTATTTGCCATGACTAAACCAGAAAAATCTATTTGTATAAAAAAAAATGTGTTTAGAAAAAAGAAAGATAAAATTTTAAATTATTTGGATTTTAAAAAAATGGGGTACAAAGAAATTGACAGTATGTTCTATATGAAAAAAGTTTTTTTAGTTGATAAAAGAGATACCGGATTATTTACAATAAAATTACATGAAGTAAATTTAATTGATTTACGAAAACCTTCTGTAGAATAAATTATGGTCAACCGTGTAATTAATTTATCATGAAATATGTTTTTGCCATCTTTTTTTCAATAATGTTAACTTCTTGTAGTAGTCAAAAAGTTACTTCTCAGTTTGATTTAACCAATACTGAAAAAGACATTATTAATAATTTTTTAAAATTTGAGTTAGCTTCAGACGCATATAAATATAGAAGAAATAATAATGTAGTTATCATTAAAAATGCAATTCCAAAAAAACAAGTTCTTGATGATTATTTATCCATTATAAGAAACTTTAAAGAGAGTCTTATTGACACTCTTCAAGCAGTTAAAATGAGAAAGGAGTTTGAAAATGAAACTCAATATTATTGGAAATCGTCAGACTTTAGAATCAAAAATTTACTAACACAAAGTATTGAAAGTTTTGAAAAATCGATAAAAAAAGAAGCGTATTTAAATTTACCCCCAAGGATAATAATTCATTTATCAGTTCCTTTATTAATTAATGATAAAGAAGCTTTAGTAGGTTTTATGTCTGGAGGTGGAGATTTAGGATACACATCAATAAATAGTGGCTTAATATTGATGGTAAGAAATAATGAAAACAAATGGGTGTTTAAACAATTTTTGGGAAGCAAGTACTCTTAATAGAATTATCAAATACAAGCTAAAAAAGATGTTAGGACATGGTATAACACAATAAAATTATCTCAAAGAGAGAATGTAAAGTGTATTGAGACCGTAATGTTAAATTCCAAATAAGTTCAGTGGCTAATTAATAAACCTTTCAAAAATCCATTTCAAAACATTATTTTACCACCGCTTTTTATATTTTTGCAGCATTATGGCAAAACAAGAAGATTTATTTAAGAATGTAGTTTCGCACGCTAAGGAATATGGATTCATTTTCCCTTCAAGCGAAATATACGATGGTTTGAGCGCAGTGTATGATTACGCCCAAAACGGAGTCGAATTAAAAAAGAACATTAGAGAATATTGGTGGAAAGCCATGGTGCAAATGCATGAAAATATTGTTGGTCTCGACGCCGCAATCTTGATGCATCCGACCACTTGGAAAGCTTCGGGTCACGTTGATGCATTCAACGATCCGTTGATTGACAACAAGGATTCTAAAAAAAGATACAGAGCCGACGTTTTAATTGAGGATTATGCCGAAAAATTAAACCTGAAAGCCAAAAAAGAAATTGAAAAAGCCCGTGAGCGTTTTGGCGCTTCTTTTGACGAAGAGCAATACAAAACCACCAATCCGCGAGTGATGGAATACTTGGCCAAAGAGCGTGAAATTCTCGAAAGAATGGGTCGTTCGCTTGGTGCCGGAGATTTAGAAGATGTAAAAGCGTTAATCGAAGAGTTGGAAATCGCCGATCCAGAAACCGGTTCAAGAAATTGGACGGATGTGAAGCAATTCAACTTGATGTTTGGCACAAAACTTGGCGCTTCTGCCGAAAATGCTATGGATTTATACTTGCGTCCGGAAACCGCTCAAGGAATTTTTGTGAATTTCTTAAACGTACAAAAAACCGGTAGAATGAAGATTCCTTTTGGTATCGCTCAGACCGGAAAAGCTTTCCGTAACGAGATTGTAGCGCGTCAGTTTATTTTCCGTATGCGTGAATTTGAACAAATGGAAATGCAGTTTTTCGTAAAACCGGGTGAAGAAATGAAATGGTACGAGTATTGGAAAGAAACCCGTTTGAAATGGCATTTGTCTTTAGGTTTAGGCAAAGAGAATTACCGTTTCCACGACCATGAAAAGTTGGCTCATTATGCCAATGCGGCTGCCGATATTGAATTTAATTTCCCTTTTGGCTTCAAAGAATTAGAAGGCATTCACTCGAGAACCGATTTCGATTTGAAAGCACACGAACAATTTTCGGGTAAAAAACTGCAGTATTTTGACAACGATACTAATTCTAACTATGTTCCTTATGTAGTGGAAACTTCGGTTGGTTTGGACAGAATGTTCTTGTCGGTATTTGCTACTTCTTTAAAAGAAGAAACTTTGGAAGACGGTTCGACACGAACTGTTTTGCGTTTGCCATCGGTTTTGGCGCCAACCAAAGCTGCGGTTTTACCCTTAGTTAAGAAAGACGGGTTACCTGAAGTCGCTCAAAAAATCATCGAAGATTTGAAATGGGATTTCAACGTAGCTTATGATGAAAAAGATGCTGTCGGTCGTCGTTACAGAAGACAAGATGCGTTAGGAACACCATTCTGTATTACGGTTGATCACCAAACATTAGAAGATGAAACGGTTACTATTCGACACAGAGATTCGATGGCACAAGACCGCGTTAAGATATCCGAATTGAGAGACATCATTGGTAACGAAGTTTCTATGAGAAACTGGTTGATGAAAATGTAAATCAATATATTATAATTTCCGCTAAAGCGGCATAAGCCCCAAATTCCGGTTAGAATTTGGGGTTTTGTGTTTTTTGTAAGTATTTATCCTGAATAAAATTCACATATTAACAGATTAGGCTATTCTGTCAACAATTTGAAAAACAAAAAATTTGATAGTATAATTTCGTTACAACGAAAATCGATTCGTTTTGTCGTTTTTATTTTTGTTTTTAATTTTTAATACTAATATTTAGTTTAACATAAAGTTTCCCCAAAACTACCTGTTAATTTAATCAGAAAATGCTGTCCCTAAATCAACGGATAAGCGTTAATGAGCCACACTTACATAATTATTGATGACAATCAAGACGATGTCACGAAAACTCAGGCTATAGCTGAGCGCTTTCGTAACTTGTCTTTCGTCGCTTCTGCCAATAGTTATGACGAAGGCGTGAATCTAATCTTGGAACACCAACCTCATCTTGTTTTTCTCGAAATTGACCCTTCGGATAAAAAGAGCAATCTTGCTTTGTCATTGATTAACGAATTGTATCGTTATTTGAGTGTTGTTCCCAAAATCATTATCATCACAGCCAAAAAGGATTTGGCTTATGAAGCCTTGAAATATGAAGTCGTTGATTACTTGCTAAAACCATTAGACATTAATGATTTCAGAAAAGCGATACTAAAATTCGACCGTGCTATTAAATCTGATTTGCCACACATGGAAGTCAAAAATCCGGCGGCTACTTTTGAAGTATTGGATGAAACCATAACGGAAGAATTGGAAACTGCCGAACATGATGTGGAAGTAAAAACCATTCCGGCAACAGTTGAAAATCAGGTTGTACTTCAGAAACAACAATCGCTTATAATTTGTGTCAAATCTTATGGTGATTACCGCTATATCGATTCGAATGACATTCTTTATTTTGAAGCCGATAACAACTCTACCGATATTCACTTGAACAATGGCGAAATGATTACGGCATTTAAGACTTTGAAACATTTTGAAACGGTTTTACCGCAAATACAATTCTTGCGAATTCACAACAGTTACATTATTAATGTCGACCAAGTTTCAAGGATTCATACCGGAAATACGGTTTGTTACATTAAAAACTCTACTACCAAATTGCCGTTCTCCAAATCGTATAAAGACAATGTTGATTTGATTATTACTCGCATCGCCGGCGGAAATTATTTGGAGATATAGAAGAAAAATAATACATTTACTAAAATTTAAGTATGGAAGTAACTGTATTAATGATTGATGATCATCCGCCTATTATTGAAGGGTATAAATCGATATTGTCTTACAATCCGTTTGGTTATATGCCAAACATTACTACTGTTTTTAGCTGTGAATCGGCTTATCACTTGCTTTCTACTACAAAAATTCCCTTTGATTTGGTGATGATTGATTACACCATGCCGCCATATCCTGAGAGAAATATTCAAAATGGCGGAGATTTGGTCCCTATAATCAGACAATATTTGCCGGAAGCTAAAATCATGATGCTGACTTCGCACTCAGAAACCCTTTTATTATTGAGATTAATGAATGAGTGTAATCCTGAAGGATTGCTGGTGAAAAGTGATTTTATGGCTGATGACTTTTTAGAGGCTTTTGATACTATTGTAAAAGGAGAAAACTACTTCAGCAGTACCATTCAAAGTTTGAGGAAAGAATCAAATGAAAAGATCAATGTTTTAGACAGTTACAACCAACAAATCATCACACTTTTATCCCAAGGTATAAAAACTAAAAACCTTCCCGATTATCTTCATCTCTCCAAAAGTGCTATAGACAAACGCAAAGTCTTTATAAAAGAGTTTTTTAATGTAGAAAAAGGCACTGATGAAGACATTATCAGAGAAGCCCGAAAACAGGGTTTGATTTAAAATTTTCACTTTTTTTCAAATATTAGAAAATGTACACTTTTAGTGTAACAAAAAGTTATTCCAAGCCTTTAATTTTACCTCAATAAAAATTCAAGTTGTTTAATTGGTAAAGAAACAAGACTTACCATCTTGAGTATGAAGCCGGACGAAAGTGGTATTTTGTTTGGTGGAAAATTAATTGAAATTTTGTTCTGTTTATTTTGGGTTAGGTATTAAACAGGAGTATGCAAAACCAACCACAAACAGCCCTTGCTTTGATGTTTTGGACGACTTAAAGCGGGGCTGTTTTATTTAAATTAGTGATAATTGGATGAAGAAATTATTAAGTTTCATAATTATATCTATACTTCCCTACTTTGCCATCTCACAAGTCAAAGAAAAAGTAGAGTCTACCTATTTAAAAGTCAAATCAGGTGATGACATCACTACCTATGAATTTCATTCTATTCAGTATTTTGAAGAGAATTCCGAGAAAATATTAGATGAAATTGCCGCTGCAAATCTTCCCAACAAAAAAGACAAAGACCAAAACTTAACCATTGAGGTTTCTATCACAATTACTTCTACTGATGATTCAAGAACTCTTACCGGCTCAGTCACTGCATCTCCGCAAACAATCATAACAGCCATAAAAAAACTGCGAAATCAATTGGTAATTATTGCAACAGAATAGTCTAAACTTAATTTTAAACTATAGAACTATAAGATTTTTACTTAAATTGGCTATATGAATAACGGATTTAGATTTTTATTACTATTACTCATAGTACTCTATGGTTGTAACCCAAAAGCAACAGACAAAAATACTTCGCCCACCAACGACTCAATTCAAAAATACCTTGCCCTGGCAGGTAATGATACTTTGCCTTTTGATAAAAGAACAAAGTATAATGATAAGGCGTTAAGTTTTGTGGATTTGGAGAGGAATGATAGTTTGACTAGGGAGTATTTGAGTGGAATTTCTAAAATTAACTTAAATACTAATCAAACCACTAAATTCGAAATCATATCAAAAATACATTTTAGGAAAAGTGAAATAGCTAAAGATACTCTTCGAATAGCTAAATATTATGAAAATAAAGGTTACTATTTTAAAAAATTATATGTTTATGATTCTGCAATATATTATTACTTAAAAGCTGAGCAACTATATTTAAAAATTAAAGATAAAAACAACCTGGCAATTGTTTATAATAAAAAGGCATTGGTTCAATTGTATTTAGATGATTATTTGGGGGCTGAATTGTCAGCAAAAAAATCATATAACTATTTAAAAAAAACAAAATATCATTACAAAATTGTAATCTGTTTATTAACCTTAGGGAATTCTTATCATAACATGAAAGAGTATAAAAAAGCAATTTTAACATTTCAAGAAGCTCTTTACATAATTAAAAAACACAATATTTATAATCGTAAAAATAATTTTTCTGCCGGCACATGCTTAAACAATATTGGCAATGCTTTAAGGGAACAGAAAAAGTTTGATGAAGCTATTTATTACTTCAAAAAAGCTTTGAAAGAAAAGAATATAAAAGATGATGATTCCGAATTATATGGATATCTACTAAACAATCTTGGCTATTGTTATTTAAAAACAAACAAAAACTTAAATTTGTCTTTTCAATTTAAAGAAGCAAAAAAAATATTTGATGCCTTAGGACTAAAGAATGAAAGTGCTGTAAGTGATATTTACTTATCAGAATATTTTATAAAAAAAGGTGATACAGCAAAAGCTAATGCTCATGCCGAATCTGCTTTGAAGTTGTCAAAAGAAGCTGACGCTCCATATTATTACTTAACAGCATTAACCCATGCAGGTAGTATAAACCCAAAAAAAGCTCCGGTTTACATTAAAGAATACCATCGAATAAATGACAGTCTACTTTTTGCTGAAAGAACTGCCAGAAATCAATATTATAAAATTCAATTGGAAACCGATGAAATAAGCGAACAAAAACAAGAAGCTTTAAAGCAAAGGTCAATAGTTATGGCGTTAGCCTTTACTCTCTTTTTAATCTCTATCCTGATTTTCATCATTGCCCGTCAGCGTTTAAAACAAAAGGAGTTTCGATTACAACAAACCGAACAAAGAGCCAATGAAGAAATATACCAGCTCATGCTTAGCCATGAAACCAAGGAAGAAAAAGCCCGTCAAAAAGAAAAAAAACGCATTGGGCTTGAGCTGCATGACGGTATCATGAATAAATTGGTTAGTACCCGACTTAATCTTTCTATATTGTCTATTAGTCGTGATGAAGCTACTGTTAAAAAATGTTTAGGCTACATAAAAGATATTCAAAATATTGAAAAAGAAATTCGGAACGTGGCTCATGATTTAAATCAAGAAGTTTTATTAGATTCTAATAGCTTTAGTAAACTATTACAAGGTTTAATTAAAGACCATAACAAAACAAGTCGCACCATCTTCAAAATGGAAGTTGAAGCTGATATTGATTGGAATATTATTTCTAACAATAAGAAAATGAATTTGTATCGCATTATTCAAGAAGCCACTCATAATATCAACAAACACGCAAAGGCAAAAAAAGCAACCATAAAAATCACATTAGAAGCCACTAACATTTCTCTTTCGATTACTGATGACGGAATAGGATTTGCTGCTTCATCTTCTGAAAATGGAATTGGATTGAAGAACATGAAGTACCGAGTAAAACTCTTGAAAGGTAAGTTTAAGATTCATTCTAAATCCGATTCCGGCACTTCAATCAATATTACCATTCCACTAAAAGAGCATTAAATAATTATCGGCCAAATTAAAATTGCTTCCTTCTCGGAAGAATATAGCTATGGCGTCTACTTAGATTTATCAAAACACAGTTATTGTGAAATAGGTTATCAACAATTCCTTTTAATTATCCACAATTTTAGCAAAAAGGCCAAAATCATCCACCCAGATTTGACTATCATTCACTCACAAACGAGGTCATTCCACCATAAACACCAATATATATAGGGATTGACAGAGACATCCTTTTTAGTTTTACATCGTTAAAGTGTGAAAGCCCCCAAATCATTTAAAGCCCACACTAATTAAAACGAAACAAAAACATTAACAATAAAAAGTCTCAAATTATGAAAAAATTAGCAACAACATTCGGACTATTAGCTTTGATGCTTGTAGTAACATCTTTTACTACGCCAACGGAAATTGGTGGTAAAAGTACTCCAGGAGGTTTAGAAATTGGTGGTAAAAGTACTCCGGGAGGTTTAGAAATTGGTGGTAAAAGTACTCCGGGAGGTTTAGAAATTGGTGGTAAAAGTACTCCGGGAGGTTTAGAAATCGGTGGTAAAAGTACACCAGGGGGTTTAGAATAATTCAAAGATAAACTCTGTAAGTAAAAATATTTACACTTATATTAAAATATAATAAAGACCACTAATTTTCATTAGTGGTTTTTTTATTGAGATAGTTTACTATTTTTGTGAAAACCAATGAGTACTATTGAAAATAAAAAACATTATATTATTCTTGTCACTTTTGCTTTTTGGTTGTTCAAAAAGCAAAAAAGATGCTCCCAACTCTAAGGCTACTTCTGATAGTGTTTCCTATTATTTTAATCAATCCAAAAAAGAAAACCTGAATAAGAATCAGAAAATTAAAAACCTCAACAAGGCACTTAACCATGTTGAGAGACTTAATAACGATTCCAAAAACAGAGATAAATTAGCTGAAATAACTTTTGAATATTATAACTTAAATAGTCCGAAAGAATTCTACAAGTCAGCAAATTTTTTACTTAAAAAATCATTACTTACCAAGGATTCTGTTAACCTAGGAAAAGCATATAGATGTAAAGCTACTTATTTCATGAGTACGCAAGAACTTGACAGTTCTTTTATATACTACATTAAAGCTGAAAAAATATATTCAAAACCAAGTGACGAATTAGTCCTAGGGAACATATTACTGAACAAGGGAGTTATTCAATATTTAAAAAGTGATTTTCTTGGTGCTGAATTATCTTTAACAAGAGCTTATTCTTTTTTTAAAAATTCTGATAAAAAAGACAAATTATATGCAACACTAAATCAATTAGGATTAGTTTACAATGAATTAAAAGAGTATGATAAGGCTGTTTTCTTCCATACCAAAGCCTTAGAGACCGTAAATGAGTTTAACCTCCAAAACGAGGAACATCAGAAAGCTGTTTGTTACAACAACTTAGGATATCTATACGTAAAACAAAAAAACTATCCAAAAGCAATCAGTAATTTTGAAGCAGCGCTTAAAGACACGTCTATTCTCCAAGATGACCCTGATTTATATGCCCTATTAATCGATAATCTTGCTTATTCTAGATTACAATCATCAAACTTTAAAGATCTTCCACGGCTTTTTTATGAAGCACTTGATATTAGAGAGAAATTAAATGATCAAACCGTTATAGTCGGAAGTAATATTCATCTATCTGAGTACTATTATAAAATAAAAGATTTAAAAAAGGCTATAAACTATTCAGAAATTGCACTCCAAAAAGCTAGAAATTCGAAAATTCCAAATAACGAGGTTTTAGCCCTAAAACAAGCATCTATTGTAGATTCTAAAAAATCTGCTGCTTACTCTAATGAATACATCAGAATAAGCGATAGTCTTCAAATAGCTGAAAGAAACTCCAAAGACCGCTTCGCAAGAATTCAACTCGAAACCGACGAAATCATTCAAGAAAAAGAAGGCCTTGCCGAGACAAACAGAACCCTTCTCTACGTTTTTGTAGTATCATTCATTGTGGTGGTGTTGTTATTTGTCGTGAGAGCGCAAAGAGCCAGAACTCGGGAATTATTGTACAAACAAGCCCAACAAAAAGCCAACGAAGACATTTACAACCTGATGATGTCCCAACAGGCTATTATTGACGAAAGCCGTAGCAAAGAAAAGAAACGATTGGCGCAAGACTTACATGATGGGGTTTTGGGTAGGATGTTTGGTTTGCGTTTGAATCTTGATAGCTTAAATTCAAGCACGGATGGCGAGGCGGTTCAAAAGCGTTTTGAATTATTAAACGAACTGAAAACCATCGAACAAGACATTCGTGAAATATCCCACGACTTAAATAGAGAAAAACAAGTTTTAATTAATAACTTTGTTTCCATCGTTCATAATTTATTAGAAGAACAAAAAACATCCTTTGAAGCCAATGTAACTTACACCATCGATGAAAATGTGGTTTGGGACAAAATAGGAAACGCCATTAAGATCAATATGTACCGTATTCTGCAGGAAGGTTTGCAAAACATTAATAAATATGCTAATGCTTCCAACATTTTTGTTGAAATCAAAGGCGATGGTGAAAATGTATATTTGAAAATCCAAGATGACGGAATTGGTTTTGATGTCAACAGAAAAAGCAAAGGAATTGGAATGCAAAATATGATCTCCAGAACGCACGATTGCAAAGGAATCATCGACATCAATTCTAAAAAAGACAACGGAACTAAAATAGTAATAACCATACCAATAGAAACCAAACCAATAATTGTAGAACAAGAATGAAAAGCCCTATCCAAATTTTAATCGTTGACGACCATCCGTTCATTATTGAAGCCTACAAAAATGCCATTAACAAATACAGTCAAAATGGCTTCGAGTTTGTGGTAACACAAGCCAATAATTGCAAAACCGGCTACGAAAATATAGTTAATCAATCGAGACATTTTGATATCGCCTTTTTTGATATCAGTATGCCCGAATATGCCGAAAAAGGAATTTATTCCGGAGAAGATTTGGCCATGCTTATCAAATCCGAAATGCCGGAATGCAAAATCATCCTTTTGACTATGCATACTGAGCTTTTGAAAATCAATAACATCATCAAAAACATCAACCCAAGCGGTTTGATTATCAAAAACGATTTAACCTTTGACGAATTGCTTTTTGCCTTTGATAAAATCATCAATGACGAAAGTTACTACAGCCAAACCGTAATAAAATTAGTGGGTCAAGCCCAATACAACAATATCGAATTGGACGTATTCGACAAACAAATCTTATTTCACTTGTCAAAAGGCGTAAAAACCAAAGATTTACCAACCTATATTCCGCTTTCGTTAAGCGCTATCGAAAAAAGAAAATTAAACATCAGAGAAATCCTTGAAGTAAAAGGTGGTACTGATGTCGATTTAATCAGAGAAGCCAAGACTAAAGGTGTCATTTAACGATTATACGGGAAACCGTAACAAATATGCGGGAAACCGTAATAACTCACACAACAACAATACCTAACTTAGCTGAATGATTTCAGGGTTAGTATTTGTAGAATTAATTAAGTAGTAAAAAACTTCAAACTGCTTTTTAATTTTTCAAGACTTAGGGGGAAGCGATACTTTCGAGTATCGCTTTTTTTATGCGTCCATGGCATCCCAACCTCGAGCTTTCAAAGGAATTTTGGTATTCGCTCTCGTAATTAAATGTATGCCTTCGCTTTCCTGCGTTAAATGACCAATGACTGTAAAATTCGGATTGGCTTTTATTTTATCGAAATCTTCTAAAGCAATTGTAAAAAGCAATTCATAATCTTCGCCACCATTAATCGCAACGGTCGTGGAATCAATATTAAATTCCTCACAAACATTGATAAACTGAGGGTCAACCGGGATTTTTTCTTCGTATAAATTACAGCCAACTTTACTTTGCTTGCAAATATGAATAATCTCCGAAGACAAACCGTCCGATATATCTATCATCGAAGTCGGTTTTACTTCCAGTTTTTGCAATAAATCTCTAATATCGTGACGTGCTTCAGGTCTTAATTGGCGCTCAATTAAATACGTATACGCATCTAAATCGGGTTGGTTGTTTGGATTCACTTGAAACACTTGTTTTTCGCGTTCCAAAACCTGTAATCCCATATAAGCCGAACCTAAATCTCCGGTTACGACTAACAAATCGCCATCATTCGCGCCATTTCTGTAGATAATTTCATTTTCATTGGCTTCACCAATAGCGGTTATCGAAATAATTAATCCTTTTTGAGAAGAAGTAGTATCGCCACCAATTACATCTACATTATAAAATTTAGCTGCCAAAGCAATTCCGTCAAACAGTTCTTCCATGGCTTCCAAAGGGAAACGATTAGAAACAGCCACTGAAACGGTTATCTGAGTAGGCTTTGCATTCATGGCGCAGATGTCGGAAACATTCACTACAACGGCTTTATAGCCCAAATGGCGCAACGGCATATAAGACAAATCGAAATGCACTCCTTCAATCAACAAATCGGTAGAAACAACAGCTTTTTTATCCTTAAAATCTAAAACGGCAGCATCATCGCCTATGCTTTTTAAGGTCGATGGCTGTTTGACATCAAAGTTTTTGGTCAAATGGTCTATCAAACCAAATTCACCCAATTGTGATAACGATGTGCGTTGCGGGGTTTTATCTTCTAACATAGTTGCTGAATTTTAGTCTGCAAAGTTACAAAGTTTTTTAGCCATAGTTTGCACAGATTCTCGTTGATTATTTGCAACTTTATAGGAATAAATTTTTACGATGAAATCATATCCAATTATAACACTAACGCTAAATCCGTCATTAGACAAAAGCACTCATTTTACCGGATTGGTAGCCGAACAAAAAATCCGTTGTGACAAACCAAGATACGATGCCGGTGGTGGCGGAATAAATGTCTCAAAAGCCATTGCCAAACTAGGCGGCAATTCTCTTTGCATCCATACTTCGGGCGGTTCTGCGGGGAAAATGTTGGAGGAGTTAGTCAATAAAGAAGGTATAGAAAGCCGAGTTATTCCAACCCAAAATTGGACTCGAGAAAATTTCATCGCTTTTGAAAACAACTCTAAAGCACAATACCGATTCGGGTTTCCTGGAAATGAACTGACAGAAGCTGAAAAAGAAACCGTAATCGAAACCATCAAAGGAATAAAAGCCACTTATTTAGTCCTCAGCGGAAGTTTAAATGAAGGTTTGCCAACCGATTTCTATCAAATAATCGCAGAAACTGCAAAAGCATCCGGAATAAAAGTAATTGTAGATACTTCGGGCGATGCATTGCAAAAAGTGCTGGATAAAGGCGTTTATCTAATTAAACCCAACATTGGTGAATTGGCCAAATTAATCGGAGTAGAAAGATTAGCATTCCCCGAAGTAGAAAAAGCAGCCAAAACTTTAATCGAAAATGGAAGTGCCGAAATTGTAGTGGTGTCACTTGGAGCAGAAGGCGCCATTTTAGTTTCAAAAAACCAAACTGAATTTGTGCCTGCGCCAAAAGTTATAAAGAAAAGTACTGTCGGTGCCGGCGATAGCATGGTAGGCGGAATAGTTTGGGCTTTGTCACAAAACAAAACTTTAAAAGAAGTTATCCAATGGGGCGTTTCCTGTGGAACAGCAGCTACTATGAACGAAGGTACTCAACTTTTCAAAAAAGAAGATGCAATGAAATTGTTTGAAGGAATGCAGTAATAGTTTAATCAAAAAACCCAACAACTTTCGCCATTGGGTTTCTCTATGTTTTTATACTTTGTACTTCGTGTTTTGTACCTCGTATTTTCTAATCGTTCAATTTCAAAACTGCCATAAAAGCTTCTTGCGGAATTTCAACATTCCCTACCAAACGCATTCTTTTCTTTCCTTTTTTCTGTTTTTCCAACAGTTTACGTTTACGCGAAATATCACCACCATAACATTTGGCAGTAACGTCTTTACGCAACGCTTTGATTGTTTCACGAGCAATGATTTTAGCTCCTATTGCAGCCTGAATCGGAATATCAAATTGTTGTCTTGGAATCAATTCACGCAACTTCTCGCACATTTTTTTACCAATGTTGTAAGCATTACTTTCGTGAATCAAAGCCGAAAGTGCATCTACAGATTGGGCGTTTAATAAAACATCCAATTTTACTAATTTCGACGCTCTCATTCCGATTGGCGAATAATCAAACGACGCATATCCTTTGGAAACTGTCTTTAATCTATCATAAAAATCGAATACAATCTCTGCCAACGGCATGTCGAAACTCAATTCAACACGTTCTGTAGTCAGATACGTCTGATGGGTAATAACACCACGTTTTTCAATACACAAACTCATCACGTTTCCAACAAAATCAGATTTGGTAATAATAGTGGCTTTGATAAACGGCTCTTCAACGCGGTCTAGTTTTGAAGGATCCGGTAAATCGGATGGATTGTTTACTACAAAACCAACTTCCGGTTCTTTTTTGGTGTAAGCCAAATAGGAAACGTTGGGAACCGTAGTAATTACGGTCATATCGTATTCGCGCTCCAAACGTTCTTGAATGATTTCTAAGTGTAGCATTCCTAAGAATCCACAACGGAAACCAAAGCCTAAAGCGGCCGAACTTTCAGGAGTAAAAACTAAACTGGCATCATTCAATTGCAGTTTCTCCATAGAAGCACGTAAATCTTCGTAATCTTCGGTGTCAACAGGATAAATTCCGGCGAAAACCATTGGTTTTACATCTTCAAATCCTGTAATCATATTGGTGGTTGGCGTTTTGGCATCGGTTAAGGTATCACCCACTTTTACTTCTTTCGCTTCTTTAATTCCTGAAATCAAATAACCAACATCACCGGTTGAAATCACATTCTTCGGAACTTGATTTAATTTCAAAGTTCCCACTTCATCTGCAAAATATTCATTGCCGGTAGCCATGAATTTTATTTTTTGCCCTTTTTTTATTTCTCCATTTTTGACACGGAAAATAACTTCGATTCCTCGGAAAGGATTGTAATGGGAATCAAAAATCAAGGCTTGTAATGGTTCGTCTTTGTTTCCTTTTGGTGCCGGAATTTTTTCAATAATGGCAGCCAAAATGTTTTCCACCCCAAAACCGGTTTTACCCGAAGCGTGAATAATGTCTTCCAATTTACAACCTAACAAATCAATAATATCGTCGCTAACTTCTTCCGGATTAGCACTTGGCAAATCCACTTTATTCAAAACCGGAATAATTTCCAAGTCGTTTTCTAAAGCCAAGTACAAGTTAGAAATGGTTTGTGCCTGAATACTTTGCGCAGCATCAACAATCAAAAGCGCACCTTCACAAGCGGCAATCGAACGAGAAACTTCATACGAAAAATCAACGTGTCCGGGAGTATCAATAAGGTTTAGAATGTAATCTTCGCCTTTGTACTTATATTCCATCTGAATGGCGTGACTCTTAATGGTAATCCCACGTTCACGCTCCAAGTCCATATTGTCAAGCAATTGGGCTTTCTCTTCACGAGCTGTAACGGTTTGTGTAGCACCAAGCAATCGGTCCGCAAGCGTACTTTTTCCATGGTCAATGTGTGCAATAATGCAAAAATTTCTAATATGCTTCATCTTCGTAAATCTGTCAATTTTTGGGCAAAACGTGCGTGCGTTTAATCGGCAAATATAAGGCAAAGTTTTGGATTGAATAAATACTTATTTTGCAAAGGGTTTAAATAAAAAATGCTCCTTAAAGGAGCACTTTTGTTTAAAGATTTAAAATCACATGTTCGAGAATGAATTGGGCGTTTCCAATATTCTCATTCGCATGATTGTGAAAAGTGGTGTAATAAATTGTGCCACCGGTACCCGTGCTTGTACAAGAACCCAATGTATCACCATGGGCTTCATGTGCCGGCCAACTCGAGGCTTCAATGGTTATGGTTATTGGATTTGATGAATTGTCATCGGGTTGATGACAAATAGTTATCCAATCAGAGTTTTCTGGACTTCCCACCGGATTTCCTGCTAAACTTGAATCATAAAAATTATTGGTTTTGATCATCAAAGCTTCATTCGTTGTGGTATCTCTAACTAAAACTTCCCAAAAAGTTTCGTCTACCGAAACTATTTTTTGCCAAGAACCTAAATCATATTCGATGTCCAGCGTTGAAAGTCCGATAGCGTTCGCTAAAGCCGTGTTGGTAATAGAAGCGGTAAGTGTTTCTGAATTGCCATTATCAACGGAGCAAAGGGTTGTATCTGGAATAAATCCTCCCGCGGCATTACAAGCAGTTGTATTTGAACCGCCGCCAATTAAGTAAGCCACTGACCAATCGGAGGCATACAAACTTCCACCATTGGTTACAAAATTTGCCAAATTATTAGTGACCGTTGGATTACTCGAAATGGCTCCTGAAATTGAACCACAATTCAAAAAGATAATATCGTACTGTGAAACTATACTGTAATCTGATAATTGGCTAAAAGTTATAGACTCTGCAACATATCCTAAGGAAGTAATGATGTCTTCTATGCTGTCATAATTTCCGCTTACATAAGCAATTCTGGCCACTTGATCCAATCTGAGTAATGACTCTTCTAATTGTTGGGTTTGATTTTCTTGAACAACCACATCAATTTTAGTTCTGAAATTAGAACCATCTCCGGTTTGGATGTAAATTTCTCGGTCACCAACTGGCGCATCCAATTCAAAATCACCGGTAACATTGGTGTAAGTGTGATAAATATTATTATCATTGTCAAAAGTAAATACCAATGCACCACCAACAGCTTTGTGCGTATTGATCGTAGTTACTTTGCCTTTTAATATTCCTGTTTTTTCTCCTGAGGAATTGTTGTTATCATCACTACAGCTAACCAAAGTCAGTACTGATAACAACATAATAAGTAGATGTTTTTTCATTATAATAATTTTTAATTGATTGGTTTAAAGTTGACTAGAACTCAAATTTAATGTTTTTTCTTATATAACATTCACTTTGTTTGTAAATCTTTTCATCAACTCGAAGATTAATAATCATTCAAGGGTTATTCGCAATAGATTTTTACCTTTGCAAAAAATTACATTCAAATTATGCCCAAAATCGGCAACATCCTATTACCTGATTTCCCTTTGCTTCTTGCGCCTATGGAAGACGTGAGCGATCCGCCATTCCGCAGACTTTGTAAGTTGCATGGTGCCGATTTGATGTACTCAGAATTTATCTCTTCCGAAGGACTGATTCGCGATGCGATGAAAAGCCGAATGAAGTTGGATATTTTCGATTATGAGCGTCCGGTTGGCATTCAGATTTTTGGCGGTGATGAAGAAGCGATGGAAATGTCTTCAAGAATTGTTGATGCTGTCCAACCGGATTTAGTGGATATTAATTTTGGTTGTCCGGTGAAAAAAGTAGTTTGCAAAGGCGCCGGTGCCGGTGTTTTAAAAGATGTCGATTTGATGGTGCGCTTGACCAAAGCCGTTATCAAAGGAACTTCGCTTCCCGTAACGGTAAAAACACGTTTGGGTTGGGATGAAAATTCCATCAATATTGATGAAGTTGCTGAAAGATTACAAGATATTGGCGTACAAGCTTTGACCGTTCATGCGCGAACCCGTGCGCAGATGTACAAAGGGCATTCGGATTGGTCACACATTCAAAGAATTAAAGAAAACCCAAGAATTACCATGCCTATTTTCGGAAACGGCGATATTGATTCGCCCGAAAAAGCCTTGGAATACAAAAATAAATACGGTTTAGATGGCATGATGATTGGTCGCGCTGCGATTGGTTATCCGTGGATTTTTAACGAAATCAAACACTATTTCAAAACCGGAGAACATTTGGCACAACCCACAATGACCGATAGAGTCGAAGCCGCCAGAAATCATTTAACTTGGTCAATGGATTGGAAAGGAGAACGCGTTGGAATTGTAGAAATGCGCCGTCATTATACCAATTATTTTAAAGGAATTCCCAACTTCAAGGAACATCGTTTAAAATTGGTTACCCTCGAATCCGCTGAAGCGTTGTTCAAAGCTTTGGATGAAATTCAGGACGTATATTCGGGTTTTCAGTTTGTTTAATCCAACAACTTTTTACTCACTCTACTGCTCGCAATCCAACTGGAAATAAAGCCTAGCGAAATAATCGTAAAGAATACAATTACTACATTTTGAAAACTAAAAACCACCGGATAAGCCAAGGTTTCAGTGATCATAACCAAACTAAACTGTTGCTGAATTACGACCACTATTATGCCCAGTAGCAATCCGATAATACCTCCAAAAACACTAAGCAAACTACCTTGTAACAAAAATATTTTCTTCAAATCTTTGATTTCGGAACCCAAATTGTAAAGTGTTTTCAAATTGGATTTCTTATCCAAAACCATCATAATCAGAGCGCCGATTAAGTTGAAAAGGGCAATGATAATGACCAAAGTAAAAATCAAATACACCGCAATATTCTCGGTATTCAACATTTTGTATAAAGTCGCGTTTTGCTGTGTTCGGTTTTTGATGTCCACTTTATTTTGAAACAGGATATTCAGTTTTTCAATGACATTCGCTTCAGATGCCTCGGGCTTTAGCTTAATTTCGAGTCCCGAAATCTGATTCGGTTTTAATTCTAATAAATATCGCGCCAAATTCAAGTCGCAAAAAACATATTTACTATCTAAATCTTCACTTATGGCATAAATCCCTATCGGAATCAACTTGGCTTTGTTGAACGCTTCGGCTTCACTTTCGATTACGCCTTTGCCTTTTCGCGGCACATACACCTCAAACGGATTGTTGAAATCAAAAAGACCTAAAGACAATTTTTCGGAAATTCCGTAGCCAATTACCACTTGAATTGTATTGGGTTCCAACCATTTTCCGTTAATCAAATTTTGATCGACTACATTGGTTTTGGTAAAATTGGCATCGACACCTTTTAAATACGTCACTTGTTCTTTACCGTCAAAGAAAAAAAGAACCCTTTCCTCAACAACTTTACTATAAGAAGCAACGCCTTCCATGTTTTTGAGATGGGATTCTCGTTCGGGTGAAATAACAAAAGATTTTCCTGAAATGGGATTGACTTTTAAATCGGGATCAAAGTCATTGGAAAAAGACAAACTAAAAACCCGCAATCCGCTAAAAACAGAAAGCACCACAAACAAAGCCATGGCGCCAACAATAATTCCTACCGAAGCAATACCCGTAATAATATTAATAGCATTGTTTTTACTTTTGCTAAAAAGGTATCGTTTGGCTATGTAAAGCGAAAAGTTCAAATTAGAATTTCTTGCGTTTGTCTAAAAGGTCGCGGTTTTCAATCGGATTTTCTTTTCCGGCTAAGGCATTGTCAATTTTTTCAATGTAATCCAACGAATCGTCGATATAAAAAGCCAAATTCGGCACTTTGCGCAATTGCAATTTTACGCGTTGTGACAAATCGTGTTTGATTAATGGCGCATTGGTTTTTATGGCTTCCAATAAATCTTTAGCCTTGTCTTGTGGAAAAACGCTCAAATATACTTTGGCAATCGACAAATCGGTAGTTACGCTCACTTTTGAAACTGAAATCACCAAGTTAGAAATGCCGTTTTTACGCACTTCTCCTTGAAGAATATCCACCAAATCCTTTTGCAATACACTGCCAATTTTTTTCTGTCTGTTCGTTTCCATGGGGCAAAAATACAACTTTTAAGTTAGAAAGTTGCTGAGTTGCTGAGTAACTGAGTTTTTTTGAGGAGCTCTTCCTGCTGTCCGTTATATCTTTTTCCGGCTAAAAAGCCGTAAAAAGGATGCCACTTCCAT
Organism: Flavobacterium sp.; assembly: GCF_046296355.1. Lineage (GTDB taxonomy): Bacteria > Bacteroidota > Bacteroidia > Flavobacteriales > Flavobacteriaceae > Flavobacterium. Next base: position 245,459 of record NZ_JBKBLM010000001.1, on the reverse strand, counting down.
CAGGGCTAATTTGTGAAATCCTTATCTTTGAATTTTTAATCTGCTCAGCGACTCAGTTACTCAGCAACTCAGCAACTCCAAAAATGAGAAAAATTGAACATATAGGCATAGCCGTAAAAAGTTTAGAAACTTCCAACCTGCTTTTTGAAAAACTCTTCGGAAATCCACCCTACAAAGAAGAAGAAGTCGCCAGTGAAGGTGTAAAAACGTCTTTCTTTATGAATGGCCCAAATAAAATAGAACTTCTCGAAGCCACAAATCCCGATAGCCCAATCGCTAAATTCTTGGAAAAGAAAGGTGAAGGCATTCACCACATCGCTTTTGATGTAGAAGACATCCTTTCAGAAATGGAACGCTTAAAAAATGAAGGCTTCACCATCTTAAATGAAACGCCTAAAAAAGGTGCTGATAACAAGCTGGTTGCATTCTTACATCCGAAAGGCACCAACGGCGTTTTGATTGAACTTTGTCAAGAAATCCGCTAAAAATAGTTGCAACGAAACAAAAATAGTAGTAATATTGCAACCTCAACAACCGGTCCTATAGCTCAGTTGGTTAGAGCACCTGACTCATAATCAGGTGGTCCTTGGTTCGAGCCCAAGTGGGACCACAAATAAAAAAGACCTCAAAATAGAGGTCTTTTTTATTCATTAAAAAACCAAATTTTCGAAAATATCGTTAATAGATATAGATTTTTGATATAATTTTCGCAATAGTAATTTTAATTTGCACTATTATCTATACTTTTGCACATTAAATTTCTATTAACTTGATTGATTTAATAATTAATTTATTTTGGTGATTAGATTTTTTTTATACTTTTACGCACTATGAAATTTGTCCCGAATAGAATTATTACCATTCTGGCCGTGTTTTTGTTGCCGCTGACAACTGTCTTAGCAGCGCCAGGACCACCACCACCATCTACGCCGCCACCGCCACCAGGTCTACCTTTGGACGGAGGTGTATTATTATTGATGGTCATCTCATTACTCTTTGGTTGTTACAAAATTTATAAATCAAACATAAAAAAAGCATCCCTTTAAAAGGATGCTTTTTCTTTATAAATTCACGAATTTTTAAAGTTATTGTCTTACCGCATACAATCTTGCCACGTATTTTCCCACAACATCAAACTCTAAATTTATTTTTTTTCCAATTTGGAACGTTTTAAAATTAGTGTGTTCAAAGGTATAGGGAATAATGGCTACGCTAAATTCATTGTCTTTAGAATTGACTACTGTCAAACTAACGCCATTTACCGTTATTGAGCCTTTTTCAATAGTAATATTATTCAACTTACTATCGTACGCAAAAGTAAAGTACCAACTTCCATTAGCTTCTTCTATTGATTTACAAATTCCTGTTTGGTCCACATGACCCTGAACAATATGACCGTCTAATCGGTCTCCCAATTTCATGGCGCGTTCTAAATTGAGTAAATCTCCCGCTTGCCAATCGCCTAAATTTGTTTTTTCAATGGTTTCTCTTATGGCTGTTACTGTGTATTCATTATTATCAATCGCTACAACCGTAAGACAAACGCCGTTGTGGGAAACACTTTGGTCAACTTTTAACTCATGGGTGATTGAAGAGGAAACGGTTACATGAATATTATCATGGTCTTTTTTAATTTCTTTGATTATTCCAAGGGTTTCGATTATTCCTGTAAACATTATGGTTTTATTTTACTAAATTTGCACTTCAAAATTAGCAATAAATAACCAGTACTTCTTATGAAAAAAGCAGAAAATATAATCGTTGGAATATCCATTGGAGATTTAAACGGTATTGGAAGCGAAGTAATCCTTAAGACTTTTGAAGACTCCAGAATGTTGGAGCTCTGCACTCCGGTTATTTTTGCCAATGTCAAAGTGCTTTCCTTTATCAAAAAAACTTTGGAATTAACCGCGCCATTACACGGTATTGACAAAATAGAGCAACTGGTTATCGGAAAAATCAATGTGCTAAACATCTGGCGTGAAGGTGTTGATTTGAATTTTGGAGCCAATGAGGAAAACATAGGGAAATATGCTATAAAATCATTTGTAGCCGCAACCAAAGCCTTGAAAGAAAATCAAATTGATGTATTAGTTACTGCGCCAATCAATAAATACAATATCCAATCGGAAGAATTTAAATTTCCGGGACATACCGATTATTTAGACCAAGAATTAGAAGGAAACGCCTTGATGTTAATGGTTCAGGATAACTTGAAAGTTGGTTTATTAACCGACCATATTCCGGTGAATGAAGTGGCCAAACATTTAACAGAAAAATTGATTGCCCAAAAAGTAGAAACCATAAAACACTCTTTGATTCAAGATTTTGGCATAAACAAACCTAAAATTGCGGTACTGGCTTTAAATCCTCATGCAGGAGACAACGGCGTTATAGGCAAAGAAGATGACGAAATTATAAAACCTGCCATAAAAAAATTATTCGATAAAGGCACTATGGTTTTTGGTCCGTTTGCCGCAGATGGTTTTTTTGGCAGTAACCAATATGAAAAATATGATGCTGTAATCGCCACTTATCATGACCAAGGATTAATTCCGTTTAAAACTTTGTCTTTTGGGAATGGCGTAAATTACACTGCCGGTTTAAATAAAATAAGAACTTCTCCCGATCACGGAACGGCTTACGAAATAGCCGGAAAAGGAGTTGCCGACTATAATTCATTCAAGGAAGCAGTTTATACAGCGATTGATATCTATAATTCGAGATTTCAGCACCTGGAAATCAGCAAGAATCCCTTGAAAACAAAAGAAAAACAGTTATAAACAAAAAAATGTTCATAAGGTTATTGGAATTCCAATAATTTTATATCTTTGCACTCCCGAAATGTCGGGTCAAATTGTTGTTTAGATGAAAAGTACAAATGAATATTTAATTCCTTTTGTAGGGTTAAAATTAGGAAAGCATCAGTTTGAGTTTAAAATAAACAAAAAGTTCTTTGACGAATTTAGTTTTGATGAATTCGAAAGTTGTGATGTAACAGTGAATGTTGCCTTTGAAAAAAAGTCAACCATGTTGGAAATCAACTTTAAACACAGTGGAACCGTTAACGTTCCATGTGACTTAACCGGAGAACCATTTGATTTACCTATCAAAGGAAAAATTAAATTGGTAGTACAGTTTGGTGACGAATTCAACAATGATAATGATGAATTATTGATATTGCCTCACGGAGAACATCAAATAGATTTATCGCAATACATTTATGAAATGATTGTATTGTCTGTGCCGCTCAAAAGGGTTCATCCCGGAGTAAAAGACGGCACATTACAAACAGAAGCATTAAAAAAACTAAACGAATTACAAGTAAAAGAAGCAAAAGAAGTAAAAAAAGAAGATGATATTGACCCGCGTTGGGACAAATTAAAACAACTATTAACGGATAAATAATATAGTACAATGGCACATCCTAAGAGAAAAATCTCCAAAACAAGAAGAGACAAAAGAAGAACTCATTATAAAGCAACTGTTGCTCAAATCGCTACTTGCCCGGTAACCGGTGAAGCGCATTTATACCACAGAGCTTACTGGCACGAAGGAAAAATGTATTACAGAGGACAAGTAGTTATTGATAAATCAGTAGCTGTTGCTTAATTAAGTTTTTTTTACAAAACAAACTCCCACTTTATGGGAGTTTTTTGTTTTAATTAATTTTAGCAAATATCCAATCCTAATCATCTTAGGTATAATTTTTTTTTGTAATTTCCACAACTTTTCGATTTCAAAAAATCGACTGGAAAAATACCATTTTTATGACTACAATTACAGCCGCTATTACCGCAGTTGGAGCTTATGTTCCGGAATTTGTACTCTCAAATCAAGTACTGGAAACCATGGTTGATACCAATGACGAATGGATTACCACTCGTACCGGAATCAAAGAAAGAAGACTTTTAAAAGAAAAAGGTAAAGGCACTTCTTATATGGCTATTAAAGCCGCTCAAGATTTAATTTCTAAAGCCAATATCAATCCTGAAGAAATCGATTTAGTCATTATGGCGACTGCTACTCCGGATATGCCCGTAGCTGCCACAGGTGTTTATGTGGCCAGTCAAATTGGCGCGGTAAATGCTTTTGCCTATGATTTACAAGCCGCTTGTTCGAGTTTCTTATTCGGAATGTCGAATGCGGCAGCTTACATTGAATCAGGAAGATACAAAAAAGTGCTTTTAATTGGTGCCGATAAAATGTCTTCTATAATTGATTATACTGATAGGGCTACTTGTATCATCTTTGGTGATGGTGCAGGTGCAGTTTTATTTGAACCCAATTACGAAGGATTGGGTCTTCAAGACGAGTTTTTAAGAAGCGACGGCATCGGTAGAGAATACCTAAAAATTGACGCCGGTGGTTCCATTCTTCCGCCTTCTGCTGAAACAGTTGCCAATGGTCAACACTTTGTTTTTCAAGACGGAAAAACGGTTTTCAAATACGCAGTTTCCGGAATGGCAGACGTTAGTGAAAAAATCATGGAGCGCAATAACTTAACCAAAGACGATGTTAATTGGTTAATTGCCCACCAAGCCAATAAAAGAATCATTGATGCTACCGCTAACCGAATGGGTGTTGACGAAGAGAAAGTATTGGTAAACATTCAAAAATATGGAAATACTACCTCAGCAACCTTACCTTTGTTGTTGAGCGATTTCGAAGATAAATTCAAAAAAGGCGATAATTTAATTTTTGCAGCATTTGGTGGTGGATTCACTTGGGGTTCTATCTATCTAAAATGGGCATACAACAAACAACAATAAAACTAATTCTAAAACTAACTAATTATGGATTTAAAAGAAATTCAAAACCTAATCAAATTTGTATCCAATTCCGGAGTTGCTGAAGTAAAGTTAGAGACGGGTGACATTAAAATTACAATCCGAACTACCTTAGAAGGAAATTCACCTGATATTACTTATGTGCAACAAGCGCCAATGCAGCAAGCTATGGCTGCACCAGTTGCTGCTCCTGTAGCTGCTGCACCGGTTGCCGCTGCTCCTGCTGCTGATGACAATTCAAAATACGTAACTATAAAATCTCCAATGATTGGAACTTTCTACCGCAAACCTTCTCCGGACAAACCGGTATTTGTTGAAGTGGGAAGTACTATTCAAAAAGGTGACGTACTTTGTGTGGTAGAAGCGATGAAGTTATTCAACGAAATCGAAGCAGAAATCACCGGTAAAATCGTTAAGATTTTAGTTGATGATATGTCTCCGGTAGAATTTGACCAACCTTTATTCTTGGTAGACCCATCTTAAAAAGTTAGAAGTTAGAAGTTGGAAGTTGGAAGTTATTTTCTAACAACTGATTTTTAATTGATGCATGAAATTGTCTAATTATCTAATTAAAATAAGATGTTTAAAAAAATATTAATTGCCAATAGAGGGGAAATTGCGCTTCGCGTGATTAGAACCTGTAAAGAAATGGGCATCAAGACCGTGGCGGTTTACTCAACAGCCGATGCGGAAAGTTTACACGTAAAATTTGCAGACGAAGCAGTTTGTATTGGGCCACCGCCAAGTAATTTATCTTACTTGAAAATGTCGAATATCATCGCGGCTGCCGAAATCACTAATGCCGATGCGATTCATCCGGGTTATGGTTTCTTATCTGAAAATGCGAAATTCTCTAAAATTTGTCAGGAACACGGTATCAAGTTTATTGGTGCTTCGCCTGAAATGATTGACCGTATGGGTGACAAAGCTTCGGCTAAAGCCACGATGAAAGCGGCCGGAGTTCCTTGTGTTCCTGGTTCTGAAGGTCTTTTAGAGTCATACGAACAAGCTTTAGAATTGTCTAAAGGCATGGGTTTCCCGGTAATGTTGAAAGCTACTGCCGGTGGTGGTGGAAAAGGAATGCGTGCCGTTTGGAAAGAAGATGAATTATTGAAAGCGTGGGAAAGCGCTCGTCAGGAATCAGCGGCAGCGTTTGGTAATGACGGGATGTATTTGGAGAAATTAATCGAAGAACCACGCCATATTGAAATACAAGTGGTAGGTGATTCTTATGGAAAAGCTTGTCACTTATCAGAAAGAGATTGTTCGGTGCAACGTCGTCACCAAAAATTGACAGAGGAAACTCCGTCTCCGTTCATGACAGACGAGTTGAGAACTAAAATGGGTGAAGCCGCAGTAAAAGCAGCCGAATTTATCAAATACGAAGGTGCCGGAACCGTAGAATTCTTAGTAGACAAACACAGAAACTTCTACTTCATGGAAATGAATACGCGTATCCAAGTAGAGCACCCCATTACAGAACAAGTTATTGATTACGATTTGATTCGTGAGCAGATATTAGTAGCAGCCGGTGTGCCAATTTCTGGTAAAAACTATTTACCGCAATTGCACTCTATTGAATGTCGTATCAACGCTGAAGATCCTTATAATGACTTCCGTCCTTCACCGGGTAAGATTACGGTTTTACATGCGCCGGGTGGACACGGAGTGCGTTTAGATACTCACGTTTACGCAGGTTATACGATTCCGCCGAATTATGACTCGATGATTGCTAAGTTGATTACGACTGCGCAAACCAGAGAAGAAGCCATCAACAAAATGAAACGCGCTTTGGATGAGTTTTACATTGAAGGGATTAAAACAACCATTCCGTTCCACAGACAGTTGATGGAAGAACCGGATTATGTAGCCGGAAATTACACTACGAAGTTTATGGAGAGTTTTAAAATGAACGATCCGGAATAAATAAAGAAACCCAGCTTGAGAGAGTTGGGTTTTTTGTTTGAATTTGTTTTAGCACGGATTGCAAATCCGCGCTATCTGGGATAAATAGAAAGCCCTGCTGAAAAGCGGGGCTTTTTTATTTGTTTACTCTTTGTTTTCTTTGGATTGGTTGATGAGCTTGGCGACTTCTTTGAGTTGTTCTAATGGAAGTGTCTTTAAGGTTTGTTGCCAATCGAACTCTTCGTTTTTGGGGACTAGTTTGTTTAGCGGATGGTCATTGGCTAGTTTTTGGGTGCTGTTGGGTTTGTAGGCCAAGAGGTCGTTAGGTTCACAATAAAGGAGTTCACAAATCTTTTCGATGTGGTCTAAACGGAAGGTTCGGATGTGGCCATTGAGCAAGTCGTTAGCGGAATGTGGTGAGATGCCGGCCTTTACTAAAAAGGTATAAGGTCTTTCGATTTGGCGGGTCTTCATAATGGCTCTGAGGTTGAATACTAACATATTTATATTGGTTTAAAGCATTACTATGGTTTCATTATCTGCAAATAATGTTCCAAAATAGGGATAGCTGTTGTTAAAATACGGAAAGCTGTTGCATGCTTAGGGAGAAATGATGCAAGTTCCGGGAATGATGGTGCGAGTTTTGGGAATGATGATGGAAGTATTGGGAAAAATGATGAAATCACTAGAAATGATAATTACTTAACTAGTAAAGTTGGTGCAATAAGCGGGAAAATTGATGCAATAACTAGAAATGATAATTGATAAAGTGGGAATAATGATTGTATAATGTGAAATGATGGTGTAAGTATTGGAAGCTTTTATGGGAAAAATAAAATTGTTGTGTGCTTTAGAGTTGGGTTTGAACCTTAATCATCAATAAATGAATATAGTAAATATTTTTTCTTATTTTTACTACATCTAACCCTTAAAATGAATAACTTATGAAAAAAATGTCACTCACCTTTTCGTTTTTGGTTATTAGCATTAATTGCTTCAGTCAAATGTTATTACATAACGATAACGATATTTCACATCCTTTAGTGGTTTACAGTACAATGAGCAATAATCCAACACCAGCTGTTAATTCTCCTAAAGTATATAACATTTATTTTCACATTTTAACAGAAGAAGGGGGTAGTAGTAATGTAGGAGAAGCACAAGTTATGGATGCGGTGAAAAATTTAAATGTTGCTTATAATCAATTTTACATTTTTTTTAAGTATAGAGGGTTTGATAACATATATTCAAATGAACATATTAATATTAGAACCCCTGGAAATACGATATCTCCATTATTGCCAACACAAGATGATTTGCATAGTTTTAGTCTTCAGAACAATCATCAAGTTGATAATGCTATTAATATCTTTGTGGTTCATAATTTTTTGCAAATAGATAATGGAATAGAAACTGTTTTACCTGGTTATGTTTCTTATATTTTAAATCCTAATGTTGGGCATAATATGCCAAACATTTTTATTCCAGAAGCATTTTTTACGACAGGAGTTTTAGTTCATGAAATGGGGCACATATTCGGTGCAAGACACACCAATGAGAATGGCGTTGGGTTAACACCAATCAATTCATCAGTTTGTGAACGGGTTACTAGAGATCCAGATAACATAAACTCTTATTCGGGTTTTAACGCTGATTCTGCTGGTGATGGAAATGTAGATACTTATGCATCGCCATTTGAATATGAAGATGCAGATGTTGATGAAAATGGAGTTTATATAGGTCATCAAAGGGATTGCTCAGGATTCAATGGATATGATAGTAATGGTAACAACTTACCTTATTTACCTGGTGTCTTATATGTTACTTATCCTGTACCAATTAAAAACTTTATGAATGTGAATCGCATTGAAGACATTCAATTTCAAGGAGAGTTTACATTTAATCAAGGTGAGAGATTCCGTAATTATGTAGAAGACCCTATAAATTCTCAATTAGCATTATTTGCAACTACAGTTGAAAGTTTATACGAACCTTTTGAAACTACCAATATAGGTGGAAATGCCATAATAAGCGTAGAGGATTTAGGCAATGGCTATGCTACCGTGTGTAGAAACCTTTTAGAAAAACACCGCTTTCAAAAAGGGTTTGATTATATATTTCCGGAAAATGATGGTGATCCAGATTTAATTAATGTAAATATAAACAATATTCCTGTTGATATAAATCATTCTCTAGATTATCCAATTATTATTAATCAAATAGACCCTACTCAAATTGGAACAGTTACAGTTGTTTGTACAAGAGGAGTCATTTGTACCGAAGAAGAATTTGTTTCAGGTACTGATTTGATTACTGATTTTATAGGAAGTTATAATTTTACTATTGAACAATGGGATAAATTGAAGGTAAACGATCCTAACTTGTACGATTATTTGCAAGCACATAAATATCATATTATCAAAAAAGTGACTGAAACAGGTGTATTATATGAGGTAGTTGTTTATAAAGAATAAAGCGATGAAAATTTCAATTTCCATATTTTTGTGCTTGTATTCTTTACAATCTTTTTCACAATCGCCTGACATAGCCTGGCAGAAATTGATAGGAGGAAACTTAGGTGAATTTGGCACTTTTGTTTTTACTATTCAAGACAATAATGTGTTAATAGGATGTCGTTCAAACTCAAATGCATCAGGGGATAAAACTCAAAACGCAAGAGGTGGTGTTGATTATTGGTTAGTAAAAACAAACGATGCAGGTACTGTACTTTGGGATAAAACTATGGGTGCCGGACCTTTACAGTTTGGCACTGACAATAATGATATTTTGGGTTCTGTTTATGAAACTACCGATGGGAAAATTTTGGTGGGAGGGTACTCAAATGCTTCTATATCCGGTGAAAAGACCGAGGTTAGCAGAGGAAATTATGATTATTGGATTTTAAAATTGGATGCTTCTGGTTCCATATTATGGGATAAAACGATTGGAGGTAATAGTCTTGATGGTCTTACTGATTTTTTTGAAACCAATGATGGCAATTATATGGTTGCTGGGGCATCGGAATCCTCAAATACAGGTGAAAAGACGGATCCCTCGAGAGGAGGTTCTGATATTTGGATTTTAAAACTAGATACCATGGGTAATATTATTTGGCAAAAAACGATAGGAGGGTCTAGTGGAGATGTATTAGATAAAATTATTCAAACGATAGATGGTGGTTTTATGATAGCAGGGACTTCAAGTTCTAATATATCAGGTGAAAAAACGGAAAACAGCTATGGGCTAAGGGATTATTGGGTAATCAAACTTGATGCTAATGGGGTTATACTATGGCAAAAAACTATTGGAGGTAGTGGTGACGATTTTTGTGAAACAATAATTGAAACGAGTGATGGAGGTTATTTGGTTGGCGGGCATACTGATTCAAATATATCAGGGTTAAAAACAGAAAATTCAAGAGGAGGTAAAGATTTTTGGACAATAAAATTGGATATGGCCGGAACTATACAATGGCAGAAAACGTTAGGTGGTAGTAGTGATGATTCTTTGTATGGGATGACTCAGTGTCTGGATAATGGTTATATACTAACCGGATCTACGTTATCGGGGATTTCGGGAGATAAGACAGAAGCTACAAAAGGAGATTATGACGCTTGGGTTGTTAAGGTTGATGAAAACGGCAACATACAATGGCAAAAAGATATAGGAGGAACTAATATTGATGGGTTGCGTTGTGTCACACAATTTGCTGATGGTTCATTTATTCTTGGTGGAGGCTCTCAGTCATCAAATTCATTTGATATTACTGAAACAAATCACGGGCAAGGCGATATATGGGTAGTGAAATTAAACCCTGAAAATTTGGCTACAACCGGTTTTGAAGTGTTGCAAAATGCTAATTTATATCCTAATCCTACCTATGGAATTATAACGATTGATTTTGAATCATTAGTGGATAATTTTACTGTTACTGTGAGTAACCTTTTAGGACAGAACATCAGTAAAGATGATTTTTCTAATCTAAGCACTCTTCAGATACCTATCGTTGGTCAATCGGGGGTTTATTTTGTTACTATACAAACAAAATTAGGTGCAAGAAAAGTATTTAAAGTTATCAAAGATTAATTTTTTTAGACAAGACTATTTATCCCTAACTTGAGAAAGTTGGGGTTTTTGTTTCTATTTAGTTTCCAAAAGTTAAAACGGCTTTTCCTCTAGCCCCGATTTTAGCTAGCTACCGTGTAGCGCGGAAAGCGGGAATATGGATGGCAAAAATGCCCGAACCATTGCTTCGCCAATTCGCTATCGCTCGGGTCGCTCCTGATTAAAAACAGTAAATTATATTCACAAAAAAAGCCACCCGAAATAGGATGGCTCTCTTTAGAATTAATAGTCTTATAACCTAGTTGATCAAGATATCGTCAATTTGCATTGTCGTTGTGATACCAGTTCCGCTTCCTGAGTATTCGAATACAAAGAATCCGTTTCCGGTTAATGAACCCGGAATGGCGTAGTTACCACTATTGGTAAAGTTCGTTGGATAACCTGAAGACAATCCCGGAGAAATGGTGAAACTTGAAGTAATGTCAACATAAGTGGCATTAGTCGCATTGGTTCCCGGAGCATAATCGGTGGTGTAATATACTTTCAAACAGTTCCCGTTAGCGAAACCTGCTTTTGATTTGAAAGAGAAATTGCTAGCTGCTGCAAAATCAACCGGTACAAAGAACAAGGTTCTGTTGGTTTCCGGTGTTCCTCCGAATGACGTCATTTGGATGTAACGGTTACCACCAAACGTTTTGATTTGCCAATATCTTCCTCCAACTACAGCATCATTGATGTAAGCCGGGAATATTTGCTGATTGGTAGTAGTGTAAGTTGTAAAAGGCTCGTTTAATGAGGCTGTATAATTGATAGCTGTACCTCCGATTGGTGGGTAGAAGTCAATAGACAAACGATCATTAGTTAAGTTGATATCGCTTTCTGTTCTTACCATAAATTGGTAATCAGAGTTGTATTTTGTTAAAACACCTCTAACTTTTCCGCTTTTTGACGGTACGGCTTTAGACGCGAAAGTGGAATAAGAACTAACTCTAACGATAATTGTATTTCCGAATTCATTAGTGATTAAGTGATTGGTAGCACCGCCTAAATCATTTAAAGTAGCGTCAAAATAAGTTTTTCCTATTGAAGCATCTGTGAATTGTACGTTGTCAAACTCAATCAGTTTATTTAAATACGAATCGTTTAAAGCTTGGTTAATGGTGATATTATTGATGATAGCACTTTCTTCTACTTTAGTACATGAACGTGTTATAACGCTTTGGTATTCTACCGGAGAAATTCTACCTACTTCGTCATCAGTTGTGATGTCTGGTGTTCCGTTATTGTATAGGTTACCAATAACCGGTGAACCAAACTCTCTAACGATATATCTGTTTTTCATATCGACAAATACTTTTCTTCCCGGTTCGTATTTGGTATACAAGTTATAATCGTCAACAGGAATACTGAATCCTTGTTGGCCATCAACCGAAACCAAAGAAATTGATTTATAGAAGTTTCCACCTTCATCACTTGAGGTTACATAAGCTTCAATAATATCTTCACCTTCATATTTTACATAAGAAGCTGTTGCCAAAGCTGCGATTTCCTGAACGGTTTTGGTGGTTGTTAAGTCGGTACAATTACCGCTTAAATCCGGGTCTTTGAAATCATCATTTACACAACCTACAAAGGTGGCTGCTGTAAATGCTAATGCTAAAAATTTTAAGTTTTTCATAGTCTTTTTTTAGTTATTAGAATAAACTTTTACTTTATCCACTTGAAATAATCCGTCTAAAGTAGTTCCGTTACCGGTTACTTTGAAGGCGATATGTACTGTGCCTGAATAAGAAGACAAGTCAATTTCACCTGATGGTATATAAGTGTAGTTATTGGTAGTGTTATTGGCCACAACGGCTTCTAGTTCGGTCCAAGTTGCTGCTAAAACATTAGTTCCGTCATAATCAGTAGCAATAAATACTTCTAATTTATTTTCGGGATTGTCAACAAAGTTAGAGGCTGACGAAAAAGATAAAACAGCGTTCGCTCCTTCAGAAATATTGATGGCTGGAGTAATTGCCCAACCGATATTAGAAGCCTGGCTGCTTCCGAATGGACTAAACTGAATGTAACCGTCGTTGTTAAAATCTCTTTCAATCCAAAGTTTGGTTCCGGTTTCGGCGAAATTGGTCCAACCTTCAAAATCGAAAGTGGCATTGTAATCAATTTCAGGTTCCGGAAAATCTTCAGAGAAAATTAGGGGTTTGAATGGCGCAATCTCGGTGTCATCCGAACAACTTACGGCAATACTAACAGTTACTATTGCCAAAAATGATTTAAGTATATTTTTCATAGTTCTAATAGTATTAGAAGTTAATGTATAAGTTTAAGAAATAGGTTCTTCCGTAACCATAGAAATATTTCGGTCCGAATGATGGTGTTCCGTTAGCATTATCTGCTTGTAAATCAGGGAATGTTGCTTTTCTTGATTGTTCAAAACCTCCGGTTTTATATTCAAAATCTAAAACGTTATTGATAGAAGCAAAGAAACCGAAAGTGTCATTACCTACTTTCCAAGATTTACCACCAACTAAATTTAGTAATGTAATTGGGTCAAATTTTTCTTGTTTCAATAATTCTCTTACTGCTTCTTGTGTAGCACCTTCAAAACCTAAACCGTTTGCATCAGCCACGAAATTTTCGGTTCTTAAGATGTTTGAAATACTGATGTAACTGTCTGCTAAGTAATTGATATTGGCACCAATCCACCAGAATTTTGGATCTCTGTATTCTAATCCAAAAGAGTAAGCTTGTTGTGGCATTCCAGGTAATCTGTATCCTTTTAAATACGATTTACCAAAGTCAAATATTGGCGTTGAATTGGTTGAAGTTGCCAAAGCATCATCATTTACTTTTAGGTTAGGATTGTTATCATAAGTGTATTGACCGTATGATGCAGAACCTGTAGCTTTAATGGTAGAGGTAACTTGGTATTCAAAACCAAACTCAGCACCTACGTGTTTCTTATTGATTCCGGTTACAATTTCACTGATAAAAGAATCGGTGTCTGTATCTCCATCTTCACCTGCATCAAAAATGCCTTCTCCATAGAAGAATGAAATTTGAGTCGCATCAGAAATTTTGTTATAGAATCCTGTTAATCTTGCTTTGAATTTTGGTGCTTTAATGATGTAACTTATATCAGAACCCATCACTGACTCGCTTGTCAAATCAGGAGTAATGTTATTGTTTAAACGCGCATTTGAGAATGTGTTTCTAAGGTTTGGCGCTTTGGTCATATAAACACCATTCATATCTATGAAATGTTTACCGCTAATTTTATACGTCATTCCTCCTTTGAAACCGAAGTTTTCAAAAATAGCTTTAGCGCTTTTCCCATAGGAGTTGTTGGCGTAAATCCCGTTTCTGTAATTTCCTTCTCTTTGGTATTCTGATCTGGAGAATGTTTGTCCTAAATAGAAATCTACTTTCTTATAATTGAACTTGAATTGTGTAAATCCGTCAAAAGTAATAGCATTCAAATCATAGTTATAGCCGTAAGCATCGCCTTCTACTACTTGTCTGTCCGGATTATTCAAATCCGTTTGTGTTGCCTCACCGGTAAAAAACGGATCAACATCGTTGAAAAAAGTACCACCTAAAAGGTCAACCAATTTTTGGTAGTTTCTTGATTTTAACTTTTTGAAGTTAATCCCGGCATTCATAACGATGTTGTCGGCAATAGAGGAATTCAAATAAGAATTAGCACTCCATTGTTTATCGTCAACACGATCTTCATATAAAACATAAGAACTTCTTTGTCCTCCGTTAACAATAACATTGGCGTTATAAATCTCTCTCCAATTAATCTGTCCGTCATTTAAGAAATTGGCTTCGGCTTGAACCGCACTTGGATTGGTGTAACCAATAATGGTTACGTTATCCGGAGCATATGTCGGCACGTAGTAAGACTGGTCATTCAAATAATAACTTGGTAAGTTTTTGTAATACGTTGGATCAGGGTTATTGGCCAATTGGAAATCCAAACGACTGTTGCCTACAAATCCTACTTGGTACGCAACATTTGTGTTCAAGTTGGTTTTATTGCTGATTTTCCAAAAATGGCTCAACATATTAATTGGCTCTTCAATTTCTTTGTATCTTGAATTTCTTTTTTCTCCTTCTTGCCAACCCCAATAAGAGTTGTATTCAACGCCTTTTAAACGAGTTACCTCATCGGTATTCGGAGAACTTTTGCCTCTCTTGTTTTGTGCAAAAATAGAAGTGAAATTAATCGAGTGATTGTCATTGATTTTCTTTTCTACACTGGCAAATACTGAATTAGCAGCGTAGTTAGTTCCTTCAAAATAGCCTTCATCTGCCCATCTTCTGGAAGCAGAAACTACAAAGGCCCAACCGTCTTTACTCATCCCTGAAGCATGAGTTCCCATCATTCTCCAGCTGTAGTTGGTGTTGGTTCCTGAAAAAGAGATTCTCGAACCTTTACGGTAAACAGATGCTCTGGTGTTAATCTCTTGAGTTCCTAAAACACCCCCGAAAGTATAATCAGACGGCGCAGAACCCATGGTAAACTCTTGGTTTCTTGTGGCATCATTTAATCCACCCCAATTGCTCCATTGTGGTCTTCCGTCATAAATTTTATTCATTGAAATACCATTAATCATGGTAGTACTATACTCATTGTCTAAACCTCTGATTCTGAATCGTGCTTGTCCCCAGTTAAAGGCTGCCGCTTGTTGATAAACATCTCTGGAAGCTTGTAATAATCCCGAAGTACTTTCGGAACCACTATTGTCATCACCTAAGTCATTTTCAGTAATGGTAACTAAACTTAATTGTTGCTCTGAAGTTATATCTTCTTCAAAAACAATAACTCCTAAATCTGCCATTTTCCCGGTTTCGACTTCAACTACTAATAATTGATCTTTATAACCGGTGCTTTTGATTTGCAGTAATTGACTGCCTGTGGGTACTTCCTTGAAAATAAAAACACCACTTCCGTCAGACAAAGTTGTCAAAATAGTGTTTTGAATAGAAGCTACGACATTTTGTAATGGTTTTTGTGTTTTAGAATCTACTACTTTCCCTGTAATTCCGGTGGTAGTTTGTCCAAAAACAAAAAACACTTGCATTACAAATAAAGTACTAATAACAAGTTTTTTCATAAATAAAATTAAATTAATTTTTCCTTTGGTTAAGCCTTAATGAAAACTTAACAGCCGACAAATGTACATCATTTAATAATATTATCTACTTTTGGCCCAAAGTTTGTAAAAAACTTGACATTAAATTAATACACCCTTTATGAGAATTAAAACCTTTATATCGCTTTTCTTTGTTTTATTCGCAATTTCGACTGCCAATGCCCAAGGAAAAAAGTATAATATTCATACGGTAGCCTTCTACAATTTTGAAAATTTATTTGACACTATTAATGGTTCCAATAACGATGAAGAATGGTTGCCCAACGGAGCCCAAAATTGGACTTCCAGAAAATACAAACAAAAATTGCACAACTTGGCCAGAGTTCTTTCTGAAATTGGAACCGGTGAAAACCCTAATAACTCACCGACATTAATTGGCGGATGTGAAATTGAAAACAGAGGTGTTTTAGAAGATTTGGTCAAAGAACCACTCCTTATTAATAAGGACTATGGTGTGGTTCATTTCGATTCTCCTGACAAAAGAGGAATTGATGTAGCGCTTTTGTACCAAAAGAAGCATTTCAAACCAACCAGTTTTAAAAATATTCCTTTGCTGATTTACAGAAACCAAGAAGCAAAAGACGATAAAAAAGACAAAGAAGAAACTACAGACGACAAAAACGAAGTGACTACTGACAACAGGGTTTACACTCGTGACCAACTTTTGGTTACCGGTTTTCTCGATGGGGAAGAAGTAAACATAATTGTGAATCACTGGCCATCGCGTTCAGGTGGTGAAAAGAAAAGCTCTCCTTTCCGCGAAGCCGCAGGAAGATTGAACAGACAAATCATCGATTCTATCTACAAAATCAACCCTAATGCTAAAATCATTACCATGGGCGATTTAAACGATGGTTCTTATAATAAAAGTGTAAAAGAAGGCATTGGCGCCAAACGCAAAAAGGAAGAGGTAAAACAATTTGGCATCTACAATCCGTTTGAAGAAATGTTTTACAAAGGAAATGCCACTTTATTCTACAGAGATGCCGGTGATATTTTTGACCAAATTATGGTTTCAGAAGCCTTTATAAAATCCGATTATTCTTCTTTCCGCTACTGGAAAGCAGGGATTTATAACAAACCTTATATGATTACCACAACCGGACAATATAAAGGTTATCCGCTAAGACACGGTGCAAATGAAATAGGTTATAGCGACCACTTTCCAGTTTACATCTATCTGATAAAAGAAATGAAATAATTTTAAAAGTCTCGAGCACATCGGGACTTTTTTATTTTATAACTTTACAAAAAAAGCACTCATGGCTGTAGCAAAACCTTTCAACCTCAACCAATGGATAAACGACAACCGTCATTTGTTAAAACCACCCGTTGGGAACAAAAACTTATACGTTGATTCAGGCGATTATATCGTAATGATTGTTGCCGGACCCAACGCCCGAAAAGATTACCACTACAACGAGACCGAAGAGCTGTTCTACCAACTCGAAGGCGAAATCACCGTTTACATCCAAGAAGACGGTGAAAAAAAAGCCATGAAGCTTTCCGCCGGCGATATGTTTTTATTGCCCGCCAAAGTGCCACATTCTCCATCACGTTCAGAAAATTCCATAGGATTAGTCGTTGAACGAAAAAGAAACGGAAAAGACATACCCGACGGCTTACTGTGGTTTTGCGACCATTGTAACCACAAACTTTACGAGGTTTATTTCGAGTTAAACGACATCGAAAAAGACTTTTTACAACATTTCAATCATTTTTACAATTCAGAAAAACTCAGAACCTGTGACAAATGTGGTACAGTAATGGAAGCCGATTCAAGATTTACTTCAAAATAATTTTCAGGAGCTAATCCAGCTATCCACTATATCTTTTTATGATTAAAAAAATCATAAAAAGGATGTCGTTCCTATCCGGGCTAAAATTCAAAATAAACGATTACTTTTGCAATCACTAAAACAAATAAACTTATAATGTCAACAATTGCACAACAATTCGGCATGACCGAAGCCTTAGAAATATTAGGCATAAAAGCCATCAACGAAGGAACTTCTACCGGGAATAACCATTTTTCAAACGGTGAAATCTTAGCAAGTTATTCTCCCGTAGACGGACAATTAATCGGAAAAGTAAAAACCACTACGCCTGCAGATTACGAAAAAGTAATGCAAACCGCCAGCGAAGCATTCAAAACATTTCGTTTAATGCCGGCTCCAAAACGCGGTGAAATCGTGCGTCAGTTTGGGGAAAAATTAAGACTATACAAAGAACCACTTGGGAAATTAGTGTCCTATGAAATGGGGAAATCACTACAAGAAGGTTACGGAGAAGTTCAGGAAATGATTGACATCTGTGATTTTGCTGTTGGTTTATCTCGCCAACTTCACGGATTAACGATGCACTCAGAACGTCCGGGTCACAGAATGTACGAACAATACCATCCGCTAGGAATCGTTGGAATTATTTCGGCTTTTAATTTCCCTGTAGCCGTTTGGGCTTGGAACACTGCTTTGGCATGGATTTGCGGTGACGTTTGCGTTTGGAAACCTTCTGAAAAAACACCTTTGTGCGGAATCGCTTGTCAAAATATCATCGCCGAAGTATTGAAAGAAAACAACCTTCCGGAAGGAATCTCTTGTTTAATCAACGGTGATTATAAAGTCGGGGAATTAATGACACATGACAAACGCGTGCCTTTAGTTTCAGCTACCGGTTCAACTCGTATGGGTAAAATCGTGGCGCAAGCTTGTGCGGCTCGTTTAGGCAATTCCCTTTTAGAATTAGGTGGAAACAACGCCATCATCGTAACTCCGGATGCTGACATCAAAATGACGGTAATCGGCGCAGTTTTCGGTGCAGTTGGAACCGCAGGACAACGTTGTACTTCTACTCGAAGATTAATCATCCACGAAAGTATTTATGATAAAGTAAGAGATGCGATTGTTGGTGCTTATGGCCAGTTGAGAATTGGAAATCCCTTGGACCAAAACAACCACGTTGGACCACTAATCGATACGCATGCGGTTGAAATGTACAGCAAAGCTTTAGAAAAAGTAGTGGCTGAAGGTGGGAAAATATTAGTAGAAGGCGGCGTTCTTTCGGGCGAAGGTTACGAAAGCGGCTGTTATGTAAAACCAGCCATTGCTGAAGCAGACAATTCATTTGAAATTGTGCAACACGAAACTTTTGCTCCGGTTTTATACTTATTAAAATATTCGGGTGATGTTCATGATGCTATTGCGATTCAAAACGGTGTGGCACAAGGTTTATCTTCTGCGATTATGACCAACAACTTGCGTGAAGCAGAAGCTTTCTTGTCGGTTGCCGGTTCAGATTGCGGTATTGCCAACGTTAACATCGGAACTTCGGGTGCTGAAATCGGAGGTGCTTTTGGTGGTGAAAAAGAAACCGGTGGCGGCCGCGAATCGGGTTCAGACGCTTGGAAAGTGTATATGAGAAGACAAACGAATACGATTAATTACACGACTAGTTTGCCATTGGCACAAGGCATTAAATTTGATTTGTAGTCTTTTTTAAGTAATTGGTAATTAGTGATTGGTGATTAGAAAAATATTTTTCAAACGACTAATCACTAATTACTAGTCACTAATTACTATTTTGTTTTCTTCACATACTGCGTCAAAATCACTATATGTTGTCCTTCGACTCTTCCTTCTATTTGTTCGGCGTTGTCCCAAACTACTTTAATATTGTGAACGGCTGCGCCGCGTTTTGCAGTGAAATTCGCGCCTTTCACATCCAAATCTTTAATCAACACCACAGAATCGCCATCAAATAATAGATTGCCATTAGAATCTTTGTGAACGATTTTGCCTTCTTCGTCTTCACCTTCTCCCGTGGCTTTCGCCCATTCTAATGCCTCTTCATCCAAGTACATCATGTCGAGTAAATCGTGGTTTTTTAATCTTGCTAACATGCGCCAAGAAACAATCTGCACCGGAAGATTTTCATTCCACATACTATCGCTTAAACCACGCCAATCATTGGCATTAGTCGTGTCCGGATTTTCAATTTGGTCTTTTAAAGTTTTGTTGATTAAAATACAATTTTCAGGAATGTCTTCGGTTTTTGGTTCAACTAAATACACCACTAAATTTTCTTCGCTTCCACTGATTTCACATTTAGAATCGCTTCTGTCTTTTAATCTTTTCTCGGTAACAATACTCATTAGGTTTGGCTTAAATTATTATTATAGGTTGAACGAAGCACCAATAGTAAACACGAATTGGTTGTTGTAGTTCTCAAATCCGTTTACTTCGGTATCATATCTGGCTAATGGCACATTGGCTTCGGCAAACATTCCGAATCCATTGGTAAAAAAGTACCTTGCACCAAGATGCCCGCCAAAATTTCTCAACCCTAAATTCAATCCCGGATAAACATCCATCTTTGGATCTAGTTTTAAAACGTTGCCTATATTGGCATTGAAACGCACTTTCAAATCAGCTCTGTCTTCAAAACGAGGCTTAAATCCGGCTATTTCATTGGCGTTTAGCATATAACCTGCCACAATTCCAAAAGACATGTTTTCTCCCATTCCAAAATCTGCTGAAACCCCAATTCCGGTTCCGCCATCTTGAATGGTCATGCCTACTTGGCCTTTAATATCTCCTTTACCTTTAAACGCTTGTGCATTGGCTAAACTTACCATCACAATGGCTATTACTGTGATTATTTTTCTCATAATAAATTAAATTAAAGTACAAATATACGCTATTAGAAAATTCTTATTTGTAGAATTAATTTGAAATCAATTCCTGCCTTTTTCGTTAAAATACAATTCGTTCAAAGGTTCACTTTGCCAAAATTCTTTAGTGTTGACATCCATAATCGTCAATGGTCCTTTAAAAGCGGCGCCGGTATCCACATTCCAAACACAAGCTTTCCGCACCGGAATGGTTTCTCCGATTCGCGTGACCGGTGTGTGACCAATGTATACCTCGTCATACAATGTCAGCCTTCTTGGATACAACCAACTGTCTTTAGCAATAGTGGGATCTAATGCTAATGCCGATTCCCATAGCGTTCTGTCCCAATAAAACAATTTGGGGAAATGCTCATAATTAACGCCATTCATATTGGTAAATCCGGCGTGAATAAACAACCGGTTATCCTCATTAAGAAAATAATTATCCAATCCTATCAGAAAATCAATATGCAGTTTCTTTGTGGCTTCAGAGATTTTTTCATAAGCCAGAACCGTAGCTTCACCGCCGTGTTTGTACCACATTTTTTCGTCGAAATTCTTTGTATTGCCTTCTAACCAATCTAACAATAACTCATCATGATTGCCCCGCAGAAAAATGCAATGCTGTTTTTTACCCAAATCGATTAAATGATTAATGACTTGTGGCGATTCGCTCCAACCATCAACATAATCACCAAGGAAAATAAGTGTGTCATTCGTGGTTACCTTAGCCCTTTCCATGACTTGGTGAAGTGCTCTTAATCCGCCATGAATATCGCCGATTACTAATATTCTATCCATTAATTTCGTTGTATTTCATTTTTCTTAAAATGCGCATCGCCTCTTTAAAACTCAAATAAACATTGGCTTTCTTTTGGGCTTTCAAGAATGGCTTGGCTTCAATTAATTTTTGCTTTGCTTCTTCAAAACCGTTCAAATAACAAATCATCAAAGTGGAAGACAAATTCTCTAAGTCTTTTTCTTCGCGTTCGGAAATCGTGATTCCTTTTTGCAATTTATTAATTAAAGCAAAATTAGAATTATAAATGTGATGCAGCATTTTTTTATTGTAAGCCGGTGGTTCAAACAGCATTTTGGTTTCCATTTTGTAATAGCCATTGTCAAAAAAATGTATCGTCAATTGTTCCAATGGATAAAAACTGGTTTTGTCATTCAACCCAAGCGGAACATGTTCTACAATCGTAAAACTATGGTCGTCATACTGAATAGAAACCACATCGAGTGCCGAATAAAAAAGCTTTACTTGTTCGTTAATCAATTCAATATCGACACGGGATAGATAAGTCATGTCGCGAATTTTTTTGGGAATTCCGGCCCAACAAATCACAAACAACTCTTTGAAAACCTTGTATTTCGAAGGCATATCACCGTGTCGTACATTCATGAAATCCATCACTCCATCAAGCGTGTAAGCGATGCTGTTTCGCGAATTGTTTTCAATGCTAATCACCGTTTCGATATTCTGTTTCGAATACGGAATTTTATCTTCTGTTGGCATCGAATTACTGCCCACTCTAACAAAAACGGTATTCGCTAAAATCGTGTGAATGTTTTTCTTGAAAAAAGACGTTTTGTGTTTCGGTTTAATCGTTACCAAACCTACAACTCTGTCTTTCGGCAAATTGGGAAACGGCACATTTTCGTATTGTATCTTGGGCGGATTTTCCAAGTAAGCGTTGACTAAATTTTGTATTCGACTGTCGTCAAAAAAATCGTCGCCCATGATTTCGTTGTCCTGATCTTCGACACCAACCACGATATAAGAATTGTTCGAAGGGTTTGAGTTAGACAACGCGCAAATGTGCTTTAAAAACTTGGCTTTTCCTTCTTTGGTGTGCAAATTCAACTGACGTTTCTTGTCATAAAAACTGCACTCATCGTTGTGAGCTAATAGGTTTTTTATAAGAAGACGTTTATTTATCATAGTTTAAGTACGATTTACAAAGTACGATTTACAAAGTACAAAGTAGAATCACTTCAAACTTTGTACTTCAAACTTCGTATTTTTAAGGCACTTCATTCCCCATACTTTCCGTCCAAATGGCGAACCAATCTTCTTGCTCCAATTGCAATTCTGTCGCTTTCATTAAGGCTTGAATTCGGGCGACATTTACCGTTCCGGCTACCGGAAGCACTCTGGCCGGATGTTTTAAAATCCAAGCCAACAAAATCGTATCCGAACCAAAATGGTATTTTTTCACCAATTCTGCCAATAACTTTTTCAATCGACGCGTTTGCTCAATGTCTTCTCTAAATACGGTTCCCAACGGATTCCAACTCATCGGACGAATGTTGTGCATTTGCATATAATCAAAACTGCCGTCTAACATCGCTTCGTGATGTGTTGCTGAAAATTGGATTTGGTTATAACTGATTTCGGTTTTTTGACGAATCAATTCGGTTTGC
The DNA here is from genome assembly GCF_046296355.1 of Flavobacterium sp. Lineage (GTDB taxonomy): Bacteria > Bacteroidota > Bacteroidia > Flavobacteriales > Flavobacteriaceae > Flavobacterium. Next base: position 222,438 of record NZ_JBKBLM010000001.1, on the reverse strand, counting down.
CACGCGGTAAAATTGGACAAACCAAAATCAATAATCTTACCTTCTTTTTTGAGTTTTTCAACCGCTTCTGCAATTTCATCAGCCTCCATTAACGGACTTGGGCGATGCAAAAGGAACACATCCAAATAATCGGTTTGAAGATTTTTTAGGGATTGCTCTGCCGACCAAATAATATAGTCTTTGGAATAATTATAATGTTTGATTTTATTGTCTCTTCCATGGGTAAGTTGTATTCCGCATTTTGAAATCAATTGGATATCTTTTCGGTCAATTTTACTTTGGGCGAAAGCCTTTCCGAAATCGGCTTCGGTAGTGTAACCTCCATAAATATCGGCATGGTCAAAAGTGGTGATTTGGTTTTCAATACAAAGCTGTATGAGATGCGCCATTTCGGAAGTATTAAGCTTTTTATCCCAAATGCCCCAATTCATGGTTCCGGCAATTATGGGTGATAGTTTTGTTTGCATTTTTATGTTTTTTAAGTAATGTGTTGTAATTGTTTTTGTTTTTTGCGCTTTGGAAAAATTTCTTATTTTGCCGACGGAAAATCGGAAAACAGTTTAGGTCTTAAAATTATAAAAAGAAAATCATAAATCGTCCTTAAAATTGGGATGTTTTGCAAAGTTTTAACGCATTATTAACATCGCGTAACCTAATAAATTTTCACTTTTGAAATGTTAAAATTATAATGTACATACAGTAGAACAAATAGAACACTATGGAAGAAAATGGTACTGCTTTAGATATCAGAGCAATTAATGCAAAAATAGAACATGAAAGTGCTTTTATCGACTTGTTGACTATGGAAATGAACAAAGTCATCGTAGGTCAAAAGCACATGGTAGAACGATTGTTAATTGGGCTTTTAGGACAAGGGCATATTCTTTTGGAAGGTGTTCCCGGTTTGGCAAAAACCTTAGCCATCAATACTTTGTCCCAAGCTATTGACGGAAGTTTCAGCCGTATTCAGTTCACACCCGATTTATTACCTGCAGACGTTATCGGAACGATGATTTACAATATTAAAGCCAATGAGTTTTCGATTAAAAAAGGACCTATTTTCGCCAATTTCGTTTTAGCGGATGAGATCAACCGTGCACCGGCCAAAGTGCAATCGGCTTTGTTAGAAGCGATGCAGGAAAAACAAGTAACCATTGGTGATACGACTTTCAAATTAGACAAGCCGTTTTTAGTATTGGCTACGCAAAATCCAATTGAGCAAGAAGGAACTTATCCTTTACCGGAAGCGCAAGTTGACCGTTTTATGCTAAAAACTGTGATTGATTATCCAAAAATGGAAGAAGAAAGAATGGTTGTCCGTCAGAACTTAAAAGGCGCTTATGAAAAAGTAAACGCAGTGGTTTCGGTTGACCAAATTCTTCGCGCTCAAGAAGCCGTTCGTGAAGTTTATATGGACGAGAAGATTGAAAAATACATCTTAGACATCATTTTTGCTACTCGAACTCCTGAAAAATACAAATTAGAAAGTTTAAAACCATTAATCAGTTTCGGAGCTTCTCCTCGTGGAAGCATCAACTTGGCAACGGCTGCCAAATGTTACGCTTTTATCAAACGCCGTGGTTACGTAATTCCGGAAGACGTTCGCGCCGTAGTCCACGATGTATTGCGTCACAGAATCGGAGTAACTTACGAAGCCGAAGCTGAAAACATCACTTCCGTTGACATCATCAACAAAATCGTAAACGAAATTGAAGTTCCTTAATAGTCATAAAGTCAAAAGCCCAAAGTCGTAAAGTACCGACATTAAGACATTTTACATTAAGACATGCGACTAAATTATGGAAACCAAAGACCTTCTCAAAAAAGTTCGTAAAATCGAAATCAAAACCCGAAGATTGAGTGATCATATCTTTTCGGGAGAATACCACACGTCATTCAAAGGCCGCGGTATGACCTTTTCGGAAGTGCGTCAGTACCAGTTTGGCGATGATATTCGTGCCATCGATTGGAATGTGACCGCGCGTTACAACGAACCGTATGTAAAGGTTTTTGAAGAAGAACGCGAATTGACTATGATGCTGATGGTAGACATTTCGGGTTCGGAAAGTTTTGGAACCAAAAACCAACTGAAAAGTGAAATAGTAACCGAAATTGCCGCAACCATGGCGTTTTCGGCGACACAAAACAACGATAAAATAGGTTTGATTTTATTCTCAGACCAAATCGAATTGTACATTCCGCCAAAAAAAGGAAAGTCGCATGTACTAAGAATCATTCGTGAACTAATCGAATTCCAACCAAAAAGTAAACGAACCGATTTATCACAAGCTTTGAAGTTTTTATCAAGCACACAGAAGAAAAAAGCAATTGTGTTTGTCATTTCGGATTTTATGGTCGAAGATGATTACGAAAAAACACTTAAAATTGCCGGAAAGAAACACGATATCACGGGTGTCAGAGTGTACGACATTCGCGAAGAAAAAATGCCGAATATCGGTATGGTAGAAATGGAAGATGCAGAAACCGGAGAAGTTTTAGTAGTCAATACCGGTTCAAAAAAAACACGTCTGAGCTATGAAAAACAATACCAAGACAAAGTAAATTATTTCAAAGATATTTTCTCCAAATGTGGTTCAGGAACCGTGAATACGAGAGTGGATGAAAGTTATGTTACCAAATTATTGGGTTATTTTAAATCGAGGTAAGAAAAAAATGAAAAGGAAATTTGCACTGTTTTTAAGCTTATTATCGATGGCGCTTTGGTCACAACCCAAAGTGACGACTGCTGTTAATACCACTAAAAACAAAATCGGCGCCGAATTCAAACTCACTTTAAAAACCGATGTAGATACTTTATCCAAAGTAAAATTCCCGGAGAGTAAATTTTTCGGAGCTTTGGAGGTGATTCAATCCTATAAAATTGATACTGTTAGAAAAGGCGCACGCTATGAATTAATCAAAAAATATGGGTTAACCCAATTTGACAGCGGAAAGTACATCATTCCAAAAGTACCGGTTATCATCAATGGTAAAACCGTTTTCTCAGACAGTATTAAAGTCGAAGTGAATGATGTCAAAGTCGATACGCTAAAACAAAAAATGTACGACATCAAAGACATCGTTAAGGTAGAAAGTCCGATGGGCACTTGGTGGATTTATGTGTTGATTGCTTTAATCATTGCTCTTGCCGGATTTTTTATTTACAAATTCATTAAAAAAATTCAAACCAAAGATAAAGCCGAAGTTATTGTTTTCAAAACACCAATCGAAAAAGCAACGACTTTACTCCAACAATTGGAAAGCAAAGAGCTTTGGCAAAAAGGTGAAATCAAAAGTTATTATTCGGAACTGACTGATATTGCCCGTAATTACATTGAAGAAGAAATTCACATTCCTGCCATGGAAAGCACGACTTCGGAGCTCATTGAAGGATTGCGAAGAACGGCGAAACAACAAAAATTAAAGCTTTCAAACGAAACCGTTGAAAACCTGGAAAAAGTATTAAAACAAGCCGATTTAGTGAAATTTGCCAAAGTAAAACCGCTTGATTTTGAAATTGAAGAAGACAAAAAACGCATCTCCAATACCATAGTAACCATTCACAAATCGATTCCGGAAATTGTGGAAGAAGACGATGAATTGGCACTTTGGAATGAACAACAAAAAGAATTGGCGCGTTTGCAAAAGCTCAAAAAACAAAAACGCGTCAGAATCATTACAACTATCGGAATTGTATTGGGAATGATAGTGATTGCCCTTGGCAGCTTGATTTATTTCAAAGGATTTGATTATGTCAAAGACAATCTCATTGGTCACCCAACTAAAGATTTAGTGGAAGGCGAATGGGTTCTTAGTCAATATGGCAATCCCGGTGTAAAAATAGAAACGCCAAAAGTTTTGAAAAGAGTTGAGGTCGCAAAAGTGCTTCCAAAAGAAACTATGGCATTATTAAAAGAGATGCAAATCTTTATTTATGGCAGTATGATTGATAATTTCTACATTGGAGTATCAACAACGACCTTCAAACAGGAAACTAAAATCGATTTAGAACAAGCCGCCGAAGGAAGTCTAAAAGTATTTGAAAGCCAAGGTGCCAGAAATATTATTGTCAAAACCGAAGACTTCGATACCCAAAAAGGAATCAGCGGTAAAAAGGCATACGGAACATTGGTAATGATTGATAAAAACAATGGCAAATCGACCAAATTGTATTATGAAATTTTGGTTTTTGCTCAAAGCAACGGCTTACAACAAATTACCATTATGCATGAAGAAGGTGATAAATATGGCAAACAAATTACCGAAAGGGTTTTGAATTCGGTGGAATTAAAAATAGCAGAATGATGATGAAAGAAGTGAGTTTTTTAAATCCTGAATTTTTCTGGTTGTTTTTATTGCTTCCGGCTGCTGTTGCATGGCATTTCTGGAAAAGAAAACAATCGGCAACTTTGAAAATAAGTTCAGTCAGAGGTTTTAAAGCCGAAAAATCATTGTTGGCCAAACTAAAACCGTATTTGTTTGTATTGCGATTATTGGCATTGAGTGCTTTGATTGTTGCGATGGCACGACCACGAAAAGTAGATATCAGCAGCCAAACCAAATCGACCAAAGGTGTTGATATTGTAATGGCCATTGACGTTTCCGGGAGTATGTTGGCCAAAGATTTAAAGCCCAATCGCATGGAAGCTTTGAAAAAAGTAGCCGCCAACTTTGTAGATGGCAGACCCAATGACCGCATCGGAATAGTAGTTTATGCCGCCGAAGCTTACACCAAAACACCGGTCACCAGCGACAAAGGAATCGTTCAAGATGCTATCAGAGGCATCAGATACGACAACGTATTGCAAGACGGAACCGGAATAGGTATGGGATTGACCACCGCTGTGAATCGTTTGAAAGACAGTAAAGCCAAAAGCAAAGTGATTATTCTCTTGACGGATGGCGTTAACAATTCCGGATTTATTGAACCCGAAACCGCTTCCCAAATTGCCAAAGAATATGGAATCAAAGTATACACGGTCGGAATCGGAACGAATGGTGACGCGATGTCGCCTTATGCTTATGCCCCAAATGGCGGATTTTTATTCCGAATGATGCCGGTGGAAATTGATGTAAATCTGTTGCAAACCATCGCTAAAAACACTGGCGGAAAATATTTCAGAGCCAATAACAACAGTAAACTAGAATCCATTTATAACGAAATTAACAAACTGGAAACCACCGAAATTCAAGAGCTGAAATTTTACGATTACGATGAAAAGTTCAGACCTTTTGTTTGGATTGCCGGAATCTTGCTCTTGTTAGAATTCGGATTACGCAATACGGTTTATAGAAGTTTTATATAATTGTTTATGTACGAGTTAGAAGAAAAAAGCTATTTGTATTTCTTGATTGCCATTCCGGTATTGGCGATGCTGTTCTTGTATGTACAATACTGGAAACGAAAAAAGCAACGTGAGTTTGGCGATTTGGATTTGCTCAAAAAATTGAGTCCTGAGAAATCCATTTTTAAACCGGTTTTGAAATTTGTAGTATTTCTTTTGGCCTTAACTTGTTTAATCATTGGTTTGGTCAACCCAAAAATGGGTACCAAATTAGAAACCGTAAAACGAGAAGGCATCGACATTGTTTTTGCCATTGATGTTTCCAAAAGTATGTTAGCCGAAGACGTCGCACCAAGTCGGTTAGAAAAAAGCAAACAATTGGTTTCCCAAATCATCAACAATTTGGGCAATGACCGAATCGGAATTGTGGCATATTCCGGAAGTGCTTTCCCGGTTTTGCCGATTACAACCGATTATAGCGTGGCTAAAATGTTCTTGCAGGGCATGAATCCCGGAATTATTTCGGCCCAAGGAACTTCTATTGACCAAGCGATTAATTTGGCAACAACATTCATTGACAAGAAAGACAAAACCAACAAGCTTTTGATCATCATTAGCGACGGAGAAGATCATTCTCAAGACTCAACGGATGCTGCGGAAGAAGCTAAAAAATTAGGGTTAAAAATCATTACCATTGGTGTCGGAAGTGAAAAAGGCGGGCCCATTCCGTTGAAACGAAACGGTGTCGTGCAAAGTTTCCAAAGAGACCAAAATGATGAAGTAGTGATTACCAAAAGAAATCCTGAAGTGTTGAAAGAAATCGCTAAAGTAACCGGCGGCGGATATGTGGACGGAAATTCCACCAAAGCAGTTTTGGATTATGTAAAAAATGCCTTAGACAATATTCAAAGAACAGAGTTTGAAAGTACCCAAATGTCGGATTTCAAATCGCAGTTCCAATGGTTTTTAGGTTTTGGTTTTTTCCTTTTGTTTTTGGATGTTTTCTTATTAGAGAAAAAGACCAAATGGGTTGAGAAAATGAATCTATTTAATGAAAAAGAATAAATGAAAAAGATAGTTCTATACAGTTTTATCCTGATTTCCTTTTTGGCGAAAGCCCAAAACAAGGAAAAAGACAAAAACTTGCCCAAAGGTAATGAAGCTTTTCTCGAAAAAAAATACGCTGATGCCGAAGCGGAATACCGTATTTCAGAATCCAGAAGTCCTAAAAAAGCGATTGCACCTTATAACTTAGGCAATGCCGTTTACCGTCAAAACCAAAATAATGAAGCCAAGTATCATTATACCAAAGCCTTAAAAAATGCCAAAACACGAACAGAAAAACATTTGGCATTTCACAATATCGGCAACACTTTGATGAAAAACAAAGATTATTCCGGTGCGGTGCAAGCCTATGAAAATGCTTTGAGAAACAATCCGGCTGATGAGCAAACCCGTTACAATTATGCTTTGGCCAAAAAATTCCTAAAGGACAATCCGCCTAAAAAAGAAGACGACAAAAGCAAAGACAAGAAAAACCAGAAGGAAGACGAAAAGAAGAATAAGGACAACAAAGACGATAAAAATAAAGACAAAAACCAAGACCAAAAAGGTCAGAACGATAAAGATAAAAAAGACGGCAAAGACAAAAACCAAGGAAAACCACAACCACAACCGGGCGAAATGGGAAAACAACGATTACAAAATTTGTTGGATGCCGTGAACAACGAAGAGAAAAAAGTACAAGATAAAGTCAACAAACAAAAAGTCCACGCCAATCCTAAAAAAACAGAGAAAGACTGGTAATCAATTTGAAAATGATTTAATTTGAATATGAAAAGGATTCTAATAATATTGCTATTAATTACCAATGCGCTAATTGCTCAAGTCCAATTTGAAGCCAAAGTGAGTAAGAATACTTTGGGCATCAACGAAAGATTGCGCATAGAATTTACCATGAATGCTGATGGGGATAATTTTGTGCCGCCTGCTTTTGAATCTTCAGGATTCAGAGTCGTTGGCGGACCAAGTCAATCCGTAAGTCAGTCTTGGGTTAACGGAAAAAGTTCGTTCAACAAATCGTATATCTACATTTTATTGCCCACTCAAAAAGGCAATTTGACCATCAAACAAGCTTCTATTGAAATTAACGGGCAGATTTATAAAACTTCACCTGTAAAAATCAATGTAACCAATGCGGTACAGTTACCCAAAGATCCCAACGAAGCGCCGGCCATTACAGCCGATGAAAACATATACTTAGTCGCCGATATCTCTAAAGCCAATCCATACCTAAATGAACCGATCACTGTGGTTTACAAATTGTATTTCAGCTACAACATCGGGATTTCGAATTGGCGCGAATTAAACAAACCCAAATACAATGATTTTTGGTCACAAAATATCGACATCAAACAACTCAAAGCCGAAGACGGTATGTTCAAAGGCGAACGCTATCGCTATGTGGTTTTGAGAAAAACGGTGCTGTATCCTCAAAAATCAGGCAAATTGGAAATCGAACCGCTTTCCTTGGATATTGATTGCCAAGTGCCAACCAACAGAAGAAATTACTGGGGACAACCTTTGATGGTAGAAGACAGCAAACGCGTTTCGGCCGGAAGCAAAATTATTAATGTAAAACCGTTACCTGAATCCGGAAAACCTGAAGATTTTTCGGGTGCTGTGGGTCAGTTTGATTTCAAAGTAAAACCCTCCAAAACAACGCTTAAAAACGGAGAATCACTTGAATTAACGGTAAGCGTAGTTGGAAAAGGAAACTTAAAACTATTCTCGTTACCAAAACCCGTTTTGCCTTCAGCCTTAGAAATGTATGATCCGGTACACGATGAAAATGTATCTACACCACTAACCGGAATGACAGGAAGAATAACCGACAAATACACTATTATTCCGCAATTCAAAGGCAATTACCAAATCAAGCCGATTAAGTTTACTTATTTTGATTTGGCCTCAGGAAGATACAAAACCCTTTCGTCCCAACCTATAACCATTAATGTGATGGATGGACCAAGTGTGGCTTCGGGTGAAAAAACCAATGCCAATGAAGTCGCCAAAAATAAAGTAGAAGTCGCCAAAGCATTTGCCTTCAACAAGCAAAAAACGACTTTGAAATCAATGGAAAAAGAAGATTTCTTGGGTTCAGGATTGTTCTATTCTTTGGTGTTTTTACCTTTTTTAGCCATCCCATTATTGATTGTCGGCAAACGAAGAAAAGAAGCATCAGACAATGATGTAGTTGGCAACAAAATCAAGAAATCGAATGCATTGGCGAAGAAATATTTGGGCGATGCCAAAAAACATTTAGGCAATAAAGAACCGTTTTACATCGCTTTGGAAAAAGCCCTGCATAATTTCCTGAAAGCCAAATTGAACATAGAAACTTCGGATATGAGCAAAGAGAAAATCTCTGATATTTTACAATCAAGAAGTGCACAACCGGAAACCATTACCGACTTTATAGCCTTAACCGAAAACTGTGAATTTGCCAGATATGCGCCGTCTTCGGAAACTGCGATTCAATTGGATTATGACAAAGCTGTGAGTATTATTTCATCCTTAGAAAAGCAAATAAAATAATATGAAAAAATTACTCTTTATATTGCTATTCGTAACCCAAATCATTTGGGCACAATCGCCTTTTGAGCATGGCAATCAATACTACCAAAAAGAAAATTACCAAGCCGCAATTACCAGTTTTGAAAGCATTCTCAATTCGGGAAAAGAGTCGGCGGAAGTGTATTTTAATTTGGGCAATGCATACTACAAATTGCACCAAGTGGCACCGGCGATTTACAATTACGAAAAAGCGTTGTTACTAAGTCCGAATGACGAAGAAATCAAAACCAACTTAGACTTCGCACGAAAAATGACCATCGATGACATCAAAGTCATTCCGAAAGTTGGGTTCCAAAAACTACTTTCCGATTTTACTTCAAAATACTATTACGATACTTGGGCTTGGATTGCCGTGGCTTTCGCGTTCTTATTTTTAGCTTTTTTTGCCGGATATTATTTTTCGCAAAAAACCGTTTTGAAACGCATTTTCTTTTTTGGAATGTTTGTTTGGTTACTCGGAATTGGCCTGGCTGCCGCTTCCGGATTTTATGAAAGAAGCCGAATGGAGCATGAAAAACCCGCCATCATTTTTGCCGAATCTACGGCTTTAAAAAACGAACCAAAAGTGAGTAGTCCGGATGCGACCGTATTACACGAAGGAACGAAAGTCTATATCTTAGAAAGCATAGCCAACTGGAAAAAAGTGGAACTCACCGACGAAACTTCGGGTTGGATTGAGGATAGTGCGGTTAAGGAAATTAAATAGTGGTCAGTGGTCAGTAATTAGTGGTCAGTATGATTATCTTTGCCAACTTAATTATGATTTAAGTATTTATATCTGATATTTAAAATCTAAAATCTAATATTTCCGTGTCAAGAGACGAACAATTAAAAAACCGCTGGGACAAAGTCGTTTCCATTCTTTCCAATCAGTTTGCGGAAGGAGATATACTCGACTTAGATGCCATCATATACTTAATCGGAGTACAAGAACTCGGGAAAGTACACCAAACCTTCAAAAAAGACGAAAAACTCAACCTCATGCATATCGCCATTTGTCGTTTGCTGGAGCCTTATGGTTACTACGAATTTGACTATATCGACAAAGAAGGTTGGCCGCATTACAATGTCAAAGAAGAATTGCCTCCATTAAAAGCCGGAGAACAATCGGTTTTGATGAAAGAAGCGATTGTCAATTATTTTTTAGAACGAGAAGTAATAGAATAGCATTTGGTCTAGGTTTTTCATTAAAAACTTCCAACTTCCAACTCCTAACTTCCAACTTTTCCCTAAATTTGCACCTTCAAAGAACGACCGATGATAGACAAGATTAAAGAACATATAGAAGAAGCTAAAGCCTTCAATACCAAAAACAAGGAAGCTTTAGAAAATTTCCGCATCAAATATTTAGGCAGTAAAGGGCTTTTGAAAGAGCTTTTTACCGAGTTCAAAAATATCCCGAACGACCAGAAAAAAGACTTCGGACAAGTCATCAATACCCTGAAAACCGTTGCGGAAGAAAAAGTAAAAACCATTCAGGAAGAATTGGAAAGCAAAGAAGAAGTCAAAGGTTTCTATGGCGATTTAACGCGTCCGGCGGAACCGGCGATTATTGGTTCGCGTCATCCTATTTCCTTGGTAAAAAACCAAATCATCGATATTTTCTCTACCATAGGATTCAATGTTTCTGAAGGTCCGGAAATCGAAGACGATTGGCACAATTTTACCGCATTAAACCTTCCGGAATATCATCCGGCACGCGATATGCAAGACACATTTTTCATCCAAACCAATCCTGATGTATTGTTGAGAACGCATACCTCATCGGTTCAGGTGCGATACATGGAAAACAACAAACCGCCAATTCGTACCATTTCACCGGGAAGAGTTTTCCGTAATGAAGCGGTTTCATCGCGTTCGCACTGTATTTTCCACCAAGTCGAAGGTTTGTATATTGACAAAGATGTTTCGTTTGCCGACTTAAAGCAAACGCTTTTATATTTCACCAAAGAAATGTTTGGCAAGTCCAAAATCCGTTTAAGACCAAGTTATTTCCCGTTCACCGAGCCAAGCGCTGAGGTAGATATTTATTGGGGATTAAAAACAGAAACCGATTACCGCATCACCAAAGGAACCGGTTGGTTAGAAATCATGGGTTGCGGAATGGTAGATCCAAACGTTTTGAAAAACTGCGGCATCAACCCTGAAGAATACAATGGTTTTGCTTTTGGAATGGGTATTGAGCGCATCGCCATGTTGTTATACCAAATCGGCGACATTAGAATGTTTTATGAAAACGATGTTCGTTTCTTGGAGCAGTTTAAGTCGAGTATATAAAAAGAAAATAGATAATAGACGGATAGATGAGAGACTCTAGCCATCTATTATCTCTTAGTCTATCATCTCTTATCTAAAATGAAATCCGACATCACTATCCCAACAGTAGAAAACGTATTCCTAGCTGCCGTTCAGGAATGGAGCGATGATTTTATGGATAAGGTTTGGCACGTTTATTTGGTTAACGATTCTGACTACGATTTAGACAGCGTAATGGTCGTTTCCAAAGCTTTTGGCACCATTGATGGCGAAATGAAAAAAACGGCGCTCTTACGCCATGCTTTTATGCAAGTGCCTACGGTTTCTGTGGCCAAAATAGAAATGATTGAAAACAACGTGTTGCGTTTGAATAACGAGTTTATGGTGACTTACTTTATCGGAAGTACATTATATGACAAGAAATTCATCTTCAAGGCGCAATCTATCACACCGGATTACGTAGAAGAAGTGCCGATTTTGTTTGTAGATGGCGTTATTGCGAGGTAATTATTGGTTGCCCTTTTGCTTTACTTTTTGTCTCCAATTGACATAACCCAGAACAAAAATCCCCACCAAAATAAACACCAAAGCTCTGAAGTAAAAAACTGGAGAAGAAAGTTGGACCGCTAAAGGTTTCTCTTGAAGTTCAAACATAACATTAAAAACAGACATAAAAATTCCCCAAAAAGCACCTGTTTTGATTTGGTATTTCCATCTTTCGTTCATCTTAGTCTAATTTATCGGTTAGTTTTTTGAAAACCGCTTTGGCGTCTTTGCCATCGTATAAAATTTCATACACCGCATCAATGATAGGCGTTTTGGCTTTGTATTCTTGGTTTAGTTTGTAAGCACTTTTTACAGCATAATAGCCTTCGGCCACCATACTCATTTCCATTTGAGCCGCTTGAACGGTATAGCCTTTACCAATCATGTTTCCAAACATTCGGTTTCTGGAAAACACTGAATAACCAGTAACCAACAAATCGCCTAAATAAGCCGAGTTATTAATGTTGCGTTTCATCTTATGTACTTTGCGGATAAATTTTTTCATTTCGCGAATCGCATTACTCATAATCACCGATTGGAAGTTATCACCATAACCTAAACCATGGGCTATTCCGGCAGCGATGGCGTAAATGTTTTTTAACATCGCGGCGTATTCCGTACCGATAATATCATCTGATATTTTGGTTTTGATAAAATGGCAACTCAAATTATTGGCCACCACTTTGGCCTTTTTAGCATCCGCACAAGCGATAGTTAAATAAGAAAGTCTCTCTAAAGCTACTTCTTCTGCGTGACACGGACCTGTAATTACCCCAATGTTCTCGTAAGGAATATCAAAATGTTTATGGAAATGTTCCCCAACAATGAGGAAAGTTTCCGGTATGATTCCTTTAATGGCAGAAAAAATCACTTTGCCTTTCAAATCAACCGTTAGTTTCTCGAGTTCTTTACTCAAGAATGCCGACGGAATGGCAAAGATTAAATAATCAGCATAAGCTATGGCTTCGTTTATATCGTTGGTTAGTCTTAATTTTTTGATGTCAAACTCTACTGAGCTTAAGTAATTAGGATTGTGTCTTTCTGTTTTTAAATGGTCAATAGCCGATTGGCTTCTCATGTACCATGCAATTTCGTCAAGGTTTACACAAAGCATTTTGGCTATGGCTGTTGCCCAACTTCCACCACCAATGACCGCAAATTTTGGAGATTCATTCATGAATAGTAACTTTTATGATGCCCAAAAATACTCAATTTTAAATGATAAAAGCGGAACTATTTGTATTAGAAAAACAAACAAATAATTGACCCTATTTGCGATTTCCTTTTTTGCTTATAATATTATTCTTATCAAATAAATTATTTTGTGTTATTCATCGTTTTTATTGCGCACTTTAAAGACATTGTTCTAAATTAGTCTTCCCAAATCTTTTATACATATGAAAACAAAATTACTTTACCTTTTTGTTGGTGCCGTAGCACTGACTTTTGTAGCCTGTGAAAACGAAAATACCACAGAAGACCACCAATCAAAAAATGCAAACAGCAATCCTACAACAGTTAACACGATCGATTTAACTCCTTGTACTGTGGCCAATCTTATGGCGGGTCAAAATTATGACTCAGGTGACTTAAGCGTTTACTTTGATTTAAACAATGTATATGTTGAATACACCACTACCGGTAATTGGTTTATTAGAAAATCCCATTTGTATGTGGGCAGTTACCAATTAATTCCGAGAAACAATAGTGGCAATCCAATCCCGGGACAATTTCCAATAAACAACAATCATGCTAACGGAACACAAACTATAACTTATACCATTCCTAAAACAAGTTTACCGGAATGTTTTGCAGTAGTTGCCCATGCTGAAGTATATCGTGTGCAAAACGGCTTGGTGGTTCAAACTGAAACGGCTTGGGCATCAGGACAACGATTTACCCCAAGAAATTGGGCCACTTACTTCACTGTTTGTCAATCCGATTGCTTTGACATAGAAGATTATTACTTTGGCAACTAGCAGTAAAAACAAAAAAGCGAAGATAAGAACCGTCTGTTAGACGGTTTTTTTTGTGCCTTATTCTATTAAAGTTGGGTTTTTTTTGAAAAAACGATACGAAAATGAAATACATCGAAAGAAAAATCATCTTTTTGGGGCAACATTCTAGTAAATTTTGATTAAATCAGAGCCTATAATCTTGTTAAAAAGCAAGTCTGAAAAACAAGTTATTGTATTTTTTTTCTTATTTTTTATGTTAATTTGTGCATTTCATCGATTATTTTGTGCATTTTGAAGATAGCTTTCTACTTTAGCAGTCCCAAATCTACAAATTATGAAAACAAAAATTTTTTCCCTATTTCTTGGTGTAATCACCATTACTTTGACTTCATGTGAAACTGAAAACAGTTCAGAACAAAGTACAACTTCCAGACAAAATGTTCCGGTTGCAAACAGTGTTAATGTCAGCGAATTATCTCCGTGTACTTACACAGAGCTTATAGCAGACCAACGTTATGATGCCGGAGATATTAAAATCTATTTTGATCCCACAAATGTTTATGTGGAATACCAAGCCAGTACCAGTTGGCTTATCAGAGAAACCCATTTATTTGTGGGTAAACAAAGCATGATTCCTATTACTCGTAACGGGTCGCCTAATACAGCTTTGTTCCCGGTGAGTGAAACATTTCAAGGAGGTACTGAAGCCGCAATTTACTCTTTTCCAAGAGCCGGTTTGCCAAAATGTTTTACTATATCAGCCTATGCGGTTGTAAATCGTATGCAAAATGGTGTAGTTGTACAAACAGAATCTGCTTGGGCAGAAGGTGTTCGATTCAATCAAGCCGGTTGGGGAATGTTCTTCGACCTATGTCAATCAGACTGTAATAACTAATGAGTATTAAAAGATAATTATAAACCTCTAACTTTTTTAAAAGCCTTCCACTTCGGAAGGCTTTTTTATTAGTAACTCATTTCAACTATAGCTTTTACTTTTTCGAGGGTTATATTTTGCTTTTCTCCCAAGGCTTTCCAACCTCTTTCTTCAAAACGATTGACAATAAAATCGGCCGTATTTTCATAATCCGCTGTGTTTTCCGAAAGCTTGGTTTTCATACCCATAGTATGGAAAAAATCAACGGTTCTTTCGATGGCTTTTTCAGCCTTATCTTCCACTGAATTGCCTGTGATATTCCAAACTCTTTCTCCATATTGCGCCAATTTTTCTTTTTTGGTTTCAAATAAAACCCGGTATAAATTGGGCCCGATAATCGCCAAAGTTCTGGCATGATCAATTTCATATAAAGCGGTTAATTCGTGACCAATCATGTGCGTCGCCCAATCCGTTGGAACCCCTTTTTGAATCAAACCATTTAATGCCATCGTGGCACACCACATATAATTGGAAGCCAATTTATAATCAGAAGGATTATCAACAACACTTGGTCCGATTTCAATTAAAGTTTGCAAAATGCTTTCTGCTATTCGGTCTTGTAATAAGGCATCGTGCGGATAAGTTAAGTATTGTTCCATCACGTGGGTAAATGCATCAACTACACCATTTTGAATTTGTCTTTTCGGTAAAGAAGCAATCACTATTGGGTCGCAAATAGAAAACTTGGGAAACAAAGCACTACCGCCTATGGTTAATTTTTCTTGAGTAGCTTCAATCGTCACCACAGCACCCGAATTCATTTCACTTCCCGTAGCAGGTAAAGTCAGCACTGTTCCGAAAGGAATGACTTTAGTCACATCAGTAAACAGCACTTTATTCTTTAAAATCTCTATAGGATTGCCATTATAATTAACCGCGCCCGAGATGAATTTTACACCATCAATTACGCTTCCGCCACCAACGGCTAAAATAAAAGTGATTTTTTCTGCTCGAATAATTTCCACCGCTTTCATTAACGTTTCAAATCTTGGATTGGGTTCTATTCCGCCAAATTCTATAAATTCAAAACCGGTTAAGGCTGCTTTGACTTGGTCGTAAACACCATTTTTAAAGATGCTTCCACCACCGTAAGCCAGTAAAATTTTGGCTTCTTTTGGGACTAAAGTGGTTAATTTTTGAGTTTGGCCTTTCCCAAAAACGTATTGAGTTGGATTGTATAATTCGAAGTTTAACATTGTAATTTGTTTTAGAAGCACAAAGTTACAAAAGGGTCAAACGAACAAGTGGTAAAAGTATGTTAAGTTTACTTTCGGTAAAAATTGTTGTGATCCACATATTCCCATACATTGTGTGGCAATAATGGGCGAATATTTTTTTTGTTTTTGATGCTGTCTCGAATAAATGTAGAGGAAATCTCTACAATCGGTGCATCAATGATATGCACTCTTGGGTTATTTTTAAACTCCAAATTTTCTGGTTCTTCCGAAATTCTAGGGTAAATATAGATGTCGTGATGTTGTAAAATATACTCGTAGTTTTTCCACTTGTGGAATGATTTTAAATTGTCTTCGCCCATGATTAAAGAAAACTCATGCTGCGGATATTTCTCCATCAAATGCGCTAAAGTATTCACGGTATAATTCGGTTGCGGCAATTTAAATTCAATATCAGAAGGCTTGATTTTTGGATACTCTTCTGTAGCCAATCTGACCAAATGCAATCGCTGATAATCATCCAGCAAAGTATTTTTCTGTTTTAGCGGATTGTGTGGCGTTACAACCATCCAGATTTGTTCTAGATCCGAATGTTCAGCCAAATGATTCGCAATAATCAAATGCCCAACATGAATAGGGTTAAAGGTGCCGAAATACAATCCGATTTTCATTTTTAAAGGCATTTTATTCCGCTGCGCTCCATACAATTCGGCTACGCCTCGGGTGGCACTAGGCATTAGGCATTAGCTATTCACATTTGCCTTTTGGCTAATGGCTTATTTAACAAATTCTTTCACCAACTCATACGCTTCTGCTTTCGCCACATCCAAATCATAATTTTTGATGATAGTATCAAATTGTGGTGCGGTAGCCAATTCTACGTGGGCTTTAGCAATGCGCATATTGATTTTTTCATCAGTTTCTGTGGAACGTTCTTTTAAACGGCGTTTTAATTCATCCACACTTGGCGGTTTTACGAAAACGGCTAAAGTTTCTTCGGGAAATTTATGTTTGATACGCAATCCGCCGGCCACATCGATGTCGAAAATCACGTTCTTGCCTTTGGCCCAAATGCGTTCTACTTCGCTTTTCAATGTTCCGTAAAAATTATCGCGGTAGACTTCTTCCCATTCGATAAAATCTTCGGCTTTGATGTGCTTTTTGAACTCTTCAATGGTGATGAAATAGTAATCTTTACCATTTACTTCTTCACCTCGCGGTTCACGAGTCGCTGCCGAAATAGAGAACTCCAAATTCAACTCCGGTTGTGCTAATAAATGTCTGACTATGGTAGTTTTTCCGGAACCTGATGGCGCTGAGAATACTAATAATTTTCTTTTGTTCATTTCTTTCTAGTGATTAGTGAATAGTGATTAGTAATTAGCTATTCACTAATCACTAATTACCAATTACTTATAAAACATTAAGCACTTGTTCCTTAATCTTCTCCAATTCATCTTTCATCATCACGACCAATTTCTGCATTTCGGAATGATTAGATTTAGAACCCATAGTGTTGATTTCTCTTCCCATTTCTTGAGTGATAAAGCCTAGTTTTCTTCCGTTGGCTTCGGTTCCGGCTAAGGTTTCAATGAAATAGTTTAAGTGGTTTTCCAAACGCACTTTCTCTTCGGTGATGTCGTATTTTTCGAGGTAAAAAATCAATTCTTGCTCGAAACGATTTTCATCTACGTTTTCTTTTAATTCATCTAAAGCGGTTCTCAATCTCGTCTTAACCGTTTCAACGCGTTCGGCATCATACGCCACCGCATTGTTCATTAAAGTCATAATATTGGCAATGCGATGCAAAAATTCTTTTTCCAAAGAAACGCCTTCGTCCTTGCGAAACTGAGCAATATTTTCCAAAGCTTCGTCAATCACGATTTGAATTTTCTTCCATTCGTTTTCATCAATTTCATCGCGTTCTGTTTTTAACGCATCCGGCATTCTGACTGCCATTTTCATCAATTCGGTTTCATCCGCATTGGGAATCACGGCTTTCATTTGAGCGATATAACCTTTGACAATCGGCACATTGATTTTAGACGAAGTTTCTTCGCCGGTTACCTCAACATACAACGAAAAATCAATTTTTCCGCGTTCTAATCTTAGCGAAAGTTGGTTGCGCAAACCCAATTCCATTTCTCTGAAAACAGAAGGCATACGCGTGTTTAAATCCAAACCTTTGCTGTTAAGCGATTTGATTTCTACGGTAATTTTTTTGGTTGGTAATTGCAAAGTCGCTTTTCCAAAACCGGTCATTGATTGTATCATTCGTGTGTATTTCTAATATTTACAAATATATTCAAAATTGAGGAGTTGGGATTTAGGATTTAGGATTTCTTCTTGGTAACGAGAAAAACCCCAACAAATATTAAAACCGCCGAGAGCATTTTAACCCAAGTCAGTTGATCTTTGCCTAAACTCATGGCGAAGATTGTGGCGAAAAGTGGTTGCAGGTAAATAAAAACGGCTACAGTTGTCGGTTTCAATTCGCGCATAGAAACCAAGTTGAATAGATAAGTGAAGAATGTAGTAAACACAACCACAAAACCAATTTCCCATAGAATAATCGTCGGAATTGTTTGCCATTGAATTTCCTGATATTCGCTCCAACCAAACGGAATTACCATCAATAAACCAAAAGTATAAATCCATTTGACGAAAGTGAATGCGTTGTATTTGTCCATTAATTTCTTAACCACAATCAGGTAAAACCCATAGGAAACTGCGTTGATGAAAACCAGAAAATTACCCAACATCGCATTGGTGGCATTACCCATTGATTTGCCGTAAAGAATTAAAAATCCGGTACCGAAAAGTCCGAGCAGGATTCCGAAAATCTTTCGGGTTTCCATGCGCTCTTTCATAATGATGGCGGATAAAATCAGTACAATAATCGGCGTCGTTACCATAATCACGGCAGATGAAATGGGAGAAGTATAACTCAATCCTTTAAAGAATGTCAGCATATTCAAAGCTACACCAAAGAAAGCGGCGGCAATAATTCGTGGAAAGTCGTTGCGTTGGATTTTTTCTTTTGGCCCAAAAAAGGAAACCAGCCAAAACAAAATCGTGGCGCCTAAAACCCTAAGCAAAATAAAGCCAAATGGTTTGATGTAAGTCGGCATCACGTCTTTGGCAATCGTAAACGAAACACCATAAATCAATGATACCATTGTCGCTGCCAATAATGCCCATGTTCTTTTTGACATTAGCTCAAGACTTTTATAACTTCAATGATGTTTTTTTGGCCGTTGCCAATGTAAATTTTGTCATCAATGATAAAAACCGGACGGCTTAAAAAAGTATAATGTTCTAATAAATACTTCTTGTAATCGGCCTCAGTTAAGGCTTTGTTTTTCAAATCCATCGACTTGTACAACTGTGCTTTTTTACTGAACAACGCTTCATAACTGCCCGAAAGTTGGTACATTTCTTCCAATTCTTGTTCGGTGATTGGATTTTGACGGATGTCGTGAAACTTCAATCTGTCGGCATTGGGAAGTGATTTTATGATTTTGCGGCAAGTATCGCACGAAGCCAAATAGTATATTGTATCAGTCATAAAAATTCTTTTTGCAAAGGAAATTCATTTCCACTTATAATCTGTAATTTTATCAAAAATTTAAAAGAATCATGGACGCTACCTTCAAAATATGGGAAACCAATAGAAAACACTTTCTGAAACTCATTGAAAACTATTCTTTGGAACAATTGAACAAAATTCCGGAAGGTTTTAGCAACAATTTGGTTTGGAATTTGGGTCATATTATTGTGGCACAACAAGGTTTGGTTTATCGCCTTTCGGGATTGCCTATCAATGTTACTGATGAAATGAACGAAAAATACAGAAATGGTTCCAAACCTACAGGAACAACCACACAAGCTGAATTAGACGAGTTGAAAGTACTCCTTTTTTCGCTTCTGGGACAAACCAAAGAAGATTATGCGGTAGGAAAATTTATTACTTACAATGAATACACAACCGGAACCGGATTTCATTTGGCCAATATAAAAGACGCGATGGAATTCAATAATTATCACGAAGCGTTACACATGGGTTTCATGATGAATATTCGAAAGTTTATTTAGGAGCTAATCCGGCTATCCGCTTTATCTTTTTTAGTTTGGTCAAACTAAAAAAGGATGCCGCTTCTATCCGGGCTATAAAACAAAAAAGTACCTTTGTCAAAATTTAGATTAAATATGAAATTCAACACCAAAGTTATACATGGTAACCAACACCATGAAGAAGTAACCGGAGCGGTTATGCCACCGGTATTTCAAACCTCAACGTATGCACAAACATCACCCGGAAAACCCGTTGGTGATTACGAATATTCTCGTGCTGCCAATCCAACCCGACAAGCTTTAGAAGATGCTTTGGCGAGTATTGAAAACGGTGCTCGTGGTTTGGCTTTTGCCTCAGGATTAGCCGCAACCGATTGTTTGTTGCGTATGTTCAAAGCCGGTGACGAAATCATCGCGATGGACGATTTATATGGCGGAACTTACCGTTTGTTTACCCGTTTGTACAAAGATAGCGGCATCAAATTCCACTTTGTGGATATGAATGATTTCAATACATTCCAATCGTTGATTAATGAAAACACGAAGTTGGTTTGGGTAGAAACGCCTACGAATCCGTTGATGAAATTGGCAGACATTGCCGAGATTGCTAAAATCACTAAAAAGCACAACATCCTATTTGCGGTTGACAATACTTTTGCGACACCTTATTTGCAAAAACCTTTGGATTTAGGCGCTGATATTGTGATGCATTCAGCCACGAAATATTTGGGCGGACACTCTGATGTAATTGCCGGCGCTTTAATTATCAAAGACAAAGATTTAGGTGATGAATTGCATTTCAAACAATTTGCCACCGGCGGAACCTTAGGTCCAATGGACAGTTTCTTGGTTTTACGCGGTATCAAAACTTTGCATTTGCGTGTACAAAGACATTGTGAAAACGGAGAAAAAGTAGCGAACTTTTTAGCCAATCATCCCGAAGTAGCAACAGTGTATTATCCGGGATTGCCTGACCATCCGTTTCATGACATTGCTAAAAAGCAAATGAGTGGTTTTGGCGGTATGGTTTCTTTCACCTTCAAATCAGGGAAAAAAGAAGATGCGATTTCATTTTTGGAAAAACTAAAAGTATTCACTTTGGCCGAATCACTTGGCGGAGTGGAATCTTTGGCGAATCATCCGGCTTTAATGACTCATGCTTCGATTCCGGAAGACAAAAGAAAAGAAATTGGTATCACTGACGACTTGGTTCGACTAAGCGTTGGCGTGGAAGATATAACCGATTTGATTGCCGACATTGAACAAGCATTTAGATAAACCTCTTTATCAACTGTAGAAAACCGGAAGTTTTTCTTCCGGTTTTTTTATAAACACATCTTAAGTAAGATATAAAATATATAAGAAAAATTATGCTTTTATATTTTATTTATGTATTTCATCGATTATTTTTGTTATTTTAGCGATTATTTGATTTTAATTCAATAGATTTATCTTGTATAATTTAATATCTGACCCCATGAAAACACTTAACCTAAAAAATACTTTTAAAGTATTCCTTTTCTTGTCTTTGCTGTGTAGTGTAGAGGCTTTCTCATTCACAAAACTACCAACTGACGCAAGTTCGAGTGGCCGTGAATCAAGATTTGGTTGCGCAAGTAAAGCGTCAAAAAAATCTACTGTGGCTCATTCAACGGCCTCTAGAGGTATTGCGATGCAAGCTAAGAGTAAAAAATGCTTTAAGAAGTAATCACACCCAACAGTAATAATAAGTTTTGCTATTGGTAAATAGTAAATATCATCTTAAGATTATTGTAAAAAAAAGAGCCGATTCAACTCAATGAATCGGCTCTTTTTTTTTATATCAGCTTTTATCAGAATCCATAGTTTACGCCAATTCCAATCACCTGACGTGTTTGAAAACCTCTATAGGCGTTATCGTCATAAATGGTTTGGAAAGCAAAATTGGTTGTTAAGTATTTATTGACTTTCATCACGATATTTAATGTATAATCTATATCTACATTATAAACTTCTTCCAGATAATTAGTATAGGAGTTAAAAATGTTTTCGGCACTAACATTTTCCATAATGTTAAACTTGTAATATGCATTTATAGCAGCTCCAAATTCATATCGTGAAGATTCTCCCTGGCGAACACCAAAAGCCGGTCCGAGATCAGTGAAATGTTTGTGCACCATGATTACTTTGGAGGTTGCCGGTGCAACGTTGATTTTAAGATTGTCATTCTTTTTCCACATCATACCGGGACCAAACTGAGTGAAAGTTGGGGATAAGAAATGGGATATTTTAATAGTGTTATCGGCAGGATCAAAACCGGAATCAAATTGGGTTTTAAAATTAAAAAAGAAAGAGTAATACCATTCGCCCGATGCTTTTTTTCCCAAAAGCGAATTGAATTCGAATCGGTCGTCTGTTTTTCTTAGTTCTTGTCCATTGATTTTGGTCAAACCATAATTGGCGTTGAGTTTGTTGTCCCAAGTCCACGTATCGCTCTTGTAATTTAGGTCATATTTTATTCCTGCATTTCCGGAAATACTGCTTTGACCACCGGCCAACCAATTGTTAAAACTCGCCTGATTTAACAAAACAGTAGCCACTCCTTTTTTTTCCCAACCATTTGGTTTCTCTTCTTGAATTTTGGCTATGGTTTCTTCGGTTTTTTTCAACAATTCTTTTTCGCTAAGCTGTGAAAAGCCTTTGTTTATGGATAAAAGAAATAGTGTTGCTAATAAAACTCTTTTCATTTTTGGGTGTTTTTTAAATTTCGACGCAAAGGTAAGAATACATTCGATTTAAACAAATCCCAGCTAAAAGATAATTAACTGATTATCAGCCCTGAAACTATTTTGTTTTTTTAAATAAAGGAACTGCCGAACAAGCTTCCCCGTACATAATGCTTTTCGCGATGGGTTGTAGTTTTTGAACCGCCATGATATAAGCACTTTCCGGAACGGGTTTTTTAGAACAGCCTTTGATGATGACCGGTTTGTCTTGGTATGGAGAATAATCAAGAGTTGGCAAAATCTCTTGGTACAAAGCGGTTTCCAAGTCGGTTAGATTGCCGCTGACAACTTTTTGAGCGAAGGGCGCAACATAAGTTGTTACCAAAATTGTAGCCCAAGCCGGTACAATGGCATCGGTTGAACAATGAATGGCTACAAAATGATTTTGGTATTGTGCCCAATCATGATTCTTCAAAGCTTCGCGAAAGTCTTTTTCTTTCAATAAAAATCCTTCCAACAGCCATTGTGAAATGTCAATTTGTGTCCGAATGCCATTCGGATAATAGTCTTCCAAATCGAATACTTCAAGCACGGAATTGGCTACTCTGTTGATGATTTCGTCCATTGTTATAGTGTTCAGTGTTCAGTGTTCAGTATTCAGTGACATTGCTGCCTACTCTGCTACTGCTTACTGAATACTAATTTTAAAGCATTCCCAGTTCTAACTTGGCTTCTTCACTCATTAAATCTTTGCTCCAAGGCGGATCAAAAGTAATCTCTACTTCGCACGCTTTAACGGTGTCTATTTTTTTGATTTTTTCTTCTACTTCGCGAGGCAATGTTTCGGCAACCGGGCAGTTTGGTGAAGTCAAGGTCATCAAGACTTTTACCTCGTTGTCTTCGTTAATCATTACGTCGTAGATTAAGCCTAATTCGTAAATATCGACAGGGATTTCGGGGTCATAAATACCTTTTAAGGTTTTCACCACATTTTCGCCTAAATTGATATCGTCTTTAAATTCTTCCATAGTTATTTAATTTTTATTCGTAAGAAACTGATTTGAGTTGGTATGTCACATGAATTGTGCTTACTTTTTCTAATCCAAAATCATTATTGTCAAAAACATACCCAAGGGTAATATATTTAGAAAGGTTTTCATTTAAACTTACTACATTAGTAAGCATTAGTTCCCCACTTTTTTCGTAGAAATAAAACACATTTGCCGAGTTTTGTTTTAATGTTTTTTGTTCTTCATTAAAGGTTTTTTCATACGTTATTGAAGGAAACTCTAATCTTTTGAGCTTTCTTTTATAATCTATGTAAATCGTGTAACTAAATTTTGAATAGCCCTTATCAAAAACATCATTAAAGAGTTTTATTACTTCGGAATCATATCTTACTGCTTTAATTGTTGTAATGTTTTTTTTTAGATCATAAGTCCCGACATAACTTTCACAACTATGATAAATAATCCCCAATAATCTCTTTTGTGATTCTTCGTCTGCCTTTATGGTTGAAAAGGAAATGAAACCACATTGATAGCCTTCTTTAGGATGCTTAATTTTTATAAGTCTGACTTTGGGAAACTCAACTCTAAACAAGGTCGTATCGGCATAAATTCCTTTTTCATCAAAATAAAAGTTAGATTTCTTTTCATAAACAAAATGTATCTTCTTGTATTCTCTCGGTTCTAAAGAATAACTGTTTTGTGAAAAGCAATTCCAAAAGCTAACCAGAAACCATATGTTTATAAAATACTTCATCAATTAATTTTTAGCATTAAATGCCAAAGCATACATTTTAAGTTTTTTAATCATCGAAACCAAACCGTTGGCACGCGTTGGTGACAAGTGTTCTTTTAAGCCTATTTCATCAATAAAATCAGTGTTGGCGTCCAAAATATCAGAGGCTTTTTGATTGGAAAAGACACGAATAAGAATCGCAATAATACCTTTGGTCAAAATCGCATCGCTATCGGCGGTAAAGATTACTTTATCGCCTTGTTGCTCTGCGTGAACCCAAACTTTCGATTGACAACCGGTGATAATATTCTCTTCGGTTTTGTATTGTTCTTCGATTAACGGCAGACCTTTTCCGAGGTCGATGATGTATTCGTATCGTTGCATCCAATCGTCAAACATGGAAAATTCATCAACGATTTCGTCTTGTATTTCTTTTATGGTCATTATTCTTTTTCTTTGGCCAAAGCTACTATTTTATTGACTAATTTTTCTATTTCCTTTGGTGGAAAGCCGTGGTCAAAATCGGTGGTTTCGTAATCTTGATCTTGATAGCGTATTTTTACATTCGCAATCGCTGCGCCATCGTAAAAACGCTTTTGTGTTGGGTCTTTTAACTTTGGGATTTCCTCCAGATTGATTTTGGCAAAAGCCGACACTAACTCCTTCCAATCAGCATCAGAAATCCTGATTTCTTCCGGCAAAGCACCTTCATTTCGGTCTCTTGAAATGGTGGCTTTTTGATTGATGATGACAATCTTTTGGTAAAATCCTCGGGTATTCGCTGTGTATTGAATCGTGGTGTTGGTCAAATCGTTTTGCGCTTCATTGGTACAACTTTTTCCAAGGAAAATCGTTAGTAAAATCATAGTAATTGTTTTCATCTGTCTTTGTTTTTAAGATAACATCATTTGGGCTTTTTTTACCGCTTCCACCATGGCATCAATTTCTTCTTTGGTATTGTAAAAAGCGAAACTTGCTCTTATCGTTCCCGGTATTTTGAAATGATCCATAATCGGCTGGGCGCAATGATGTCCGGTGCGCACCGCTATACCCAGCTTATCGATAATTGTGCCAATGTCGTACGGGTGAATGCCATCGATGTTAAACGAAATTACGGAAGTTTTTTCTTTTGCGGTGCCGAAAATTTTCAACCCTTCGATTTCCAATAATTTTTCGGTGGCATATTCCAATAATTCGTGTTCGTATTTGGCGATGTTGTCAAAACCAATTGCATTCAAATAATCAATCGCGGTTCCGAGTACAATTCCGTCCGCAATATTTGGCGTTCCGGCTTCGAATTTGTGTGGTAAATCGGCATAAGTGGTTTTCTCGAAAGTCACCGTGGCAATCATTTCGCCGCCACCTTGGTATGGTGGTAATTTGCGCAGCCAATCTTCTTTTCCGTATAGAATTCCGATTCCTGTTGGCCCACAAATTTTATGTCCCGAAAACACATAAAAATCACAATCCAAGGCCTGAACGTCTGGTTTTAGATGCGGTGTTGCTTGTGCGCCGTCGATTAAAATCGCTGCCCCAACTTCGTGCGCTTTGTCAATCATATACTGAATCGGGTTTATCGTTCCCAAAGCGTTTGAAATATGATTTACCGTTACGATTTTGGTTTTGTTTGAAAGTAATTTATCGTATTCCGACATCATCAATTCGCCTTTTTCATTCATCGGAATGACTTTCAAAGTTGCACCGGTTCTTTCGCAAAGCATTTGCCAAGGCACAATGTTGCTATGGTGTTCCAAAGCAGAAACCAAAACCTCATCGCCTGCTTTTAAAAAGGCCGCAAAACCGTTGGCAATGGCGTTGATTCCATGCGTTGTTCCCGAAGTAAAAATCACTTCATGAGCGTGTTTGGCGTTGATATGTTTTTGAATTTTACCACGAGAAACTTCATACGCATCAGTCGCTAATTGGCTTAAGGTATGCACGCCACGGTGAATGTTGGCATTAATTTCTTGGTAATATTTAGATATCGCATCGATAACCACTTGTGGTTTTTGCGAAGTAGCGCCGTTATCAAAATAGACGAGTGGTTTGCCATTGACTTTTTGGGAAAGTATCGGAAAATCAGCTCTGATTTTTTGGATGTCTAACATGGTATTATTTAGAAAAATTCTAAATACAAAAGTAGAAAAATTGAAGTGGAAAAAGCCACGAATTCACGAATATTTATGATTTGTTATGGGATTAATTTTGAACCACAAAAGGCACAAGAATTTTCAAAAGACATTAAAGTTTTATGCCTTTGTTTTCTTTGTTTCTTTTGTGGTTAACTCTTCTTCAAACAATGTTTTATTTTTATAAATTGCTTCAAAATTATTTCCATGAAAAAGTTTCTTAAAATCTTTGTTGTTGTTCTACTGATTGTCTTCGTTTATCTGCGCATTGAAATTTATCCGCAACTCGATTTGATTTCGGGTTTTTCGGCTAAGAGCGTGGCTTCGGGTCATTTTATTGACGGCAGAAGTTTGGAAACCATTCAAAAAGGCGACAATGACATTGACAAAGTAGATTGGGCTACCAATGAAATTAATGAAAGTGAAAAATTGGCCGTAACAAAAGTATATGGTTTAAAAACCCGCGAAGCCATTTACCGCGAAGGTTTGGGCGCGACTTTGATCAACGATGATTTTGATAAAACTAAGCCATACAATGTTCCGAAACGAACTTTTTTGAAGAACAATTTGCCTTATCCATTTGGTAACAACAATCCTATAGATACTGTTTTTGGTGATATTGATTACGCCAAATTGCAGAAAGGTGTTGAAAGTGCATTTGATAAAGCAGGAGAAAAGAACAAACGAACCCGTTCGGTAGTTGTATTGTATAAAGACCATTTGATTGCCGAAAAATATGCGCCGGGTTTTACCGCCACTTCTAAAATTTTGGGTTGGTCAATGACCAAAAGTTTGACGGCCACTTATTTCGGAATTCTGCAAAAACAAGGCAAAATCGATATCATGAAATCGGCGCCAATTGCAGAATGGAAAAAGGACGAACGGAAAAACATTACTATAAACGATTTGCTGCACATGAATTCAGGTTTGGAATGGGAAGAAGATTACGGTAAAATTTCAGATGTGACTAAAATGCTTTTTATTGCAGAAGACATGACCAAACCCCAAATCGATAAACCTTTAGTAGGTAAACCGAATAATCGTTGGAATTACTCTTCCGGAACGACCAATTTATTGTCCGGGATTTTGAGAAAACAATTCAAAACACACCAGGAATATTTAGATTTTTGGTACAGTAGTTTGTTTGACAAAATCGGGATGGATTCTGCTTTAGTCGAAATAGATATGGCCGGGAATTTTGTGGGTTCGTCCTACGGTTGGGCTACAACTCGTGATTGGGCAAAGTTTGGATTGCTTTATTTGAATGAAGGCAATTGGAACGGCGAGCAAATTTTTGATGCGAGTTGGGCCAAATATGTAGCCACACCAACCAATGGTTCAAACGGACAATACGGTGCTCATTTTTGGTTAAACGCGAATGGAAAATATCCTGATGTGCCGAGAGATTTATACCATTGCAGTGGTTACCAAGGGCAAATGGTGTTTATCATTCCGTCACTGGATTTGGTTGTGGTTCGAATGGGATTAAGTGAAGACTTTGACAGTAATGCTTTTTTGAGAGATATTATTTTGAGTTTGAAGAAAGACAACAAGAACTCAAAAGGCTAATCCTTTAGCCCCGATTGTAATGAAAATAAAAAGGCTTCCTGATTGGGAAGCCTTTTTATTGTAGTGAAAGCGGGAAAAAGGACACCAAGAATGCCCAAGCCATTCGCTCCTAATTTTATAAATTGAACCCTAAATTCACGCCCAATTTCGTGGCGATAATTTTGGTAATGCGTTTTTTTAATTCCGGGATTTTGATGCTTTCAATCACTTCGTTGGAGAAGGCGTACATCAATAAAGCTTTGGCTTCTTTCTTCGGAATACCGCGGGATTGCATGTAGAACATTGCGGTTTCGTCTAATTGTCCAATCGTACAACCGTGGGAACATTTTACGTCATCAGCAAAAATTTCCAATTGCGGTTTGGCGTTGATGGTTGCTTTATCGCCTAACAAAATATTGTTGTTTTGTTGGAACGCATCGGTTTTTTGCGCTTCTTTTTCCACATAAATTTTACCGTTGAAGACACCGGTTGAACTTCCGGCCAAGATGGTTTTGTAGTTCTGGTGGCTTTCGCAGTTTGGCGTCGCGTGATTGACCAAAGTGTAATGGTCAACATGTTGCTTATCGCCAATGATGGTAATGCCTTTTAAAGTCGAATCGATTCTTTCGCCAAAATGGTAGAAATTCAGGTTGTTTCTCGTGATGTTGCCACCAAAAGAGAACGTGTGCACCGAAACTCGACTTTCCTGTTTTTGGGAAATATAAGTGTTGTCAATCAGGTTGGCTGATTGTAAGTCGTTTTGAATTTTATAATAGTCAACGATAGCGCGTTTTTGGGCGAAAATTTCCGTAACTGAGTTTGTCAGCACCGGATTTTCGTTTAAGCATTGATGTCTTTCGATGATTTGAACGTGTGCATTTTCTCCAATAATGACCAAATTTCTTGGTTGCACCATTAGTGCGTTTTCAACACCTGTAGAGAAATAAATAATTTCGATTGGCTTTTCCACCACTTTGCTTTTCGGGATGTTGATGTATGCGCCTTCATTGGCGAAAGCCGTATTTAAAGTGGTCAAACTCTCGTCTTTGCTGGCAATTTTGTTGAAATACTCATCGATAATCATTTTGTATTTCGGTTTGTTTAAGGCCGAAGACATTAAGCAAACATCCAAACCATCATGGGTCGTTGCCGATAAAAACGAAGAGAATTTTCCATCCACAAAAATTACTTTGTGCGTGTCGATTTCGTGCAAGAAGTATTTTTTTACCTCAGCAAATTCAATCGCATTTTCGTGTTTTGGGAATACTGAATAATCATTTTTTAAGATGGCATTCAGCGAAGTATATTTCCAAGCTTCCTCTTTTTTTGTGGGGAAACCTTTGTTTTCAAAGTTTTTGATGGCTGAAGTGCGCACGTCGTGCAATTCCGAATGAACATCAATATGTTCTTCGAAAGCCATAAAAGACGAGATTAATTTTTCTTTCAATTCCATTATGCTTCTTGCTCTTGTTTAATCCAATCGTATCCTTTTTCCTCAAGTTCAAGCGCTAAGGAAGCGTCGCCTGATTTTACAATTTTTCCGTCCATTAAAACGTGAACGAAATCAGGAATGATATAGTCTAACAAACGTTGGTAGTGCGTGATGACTAACACTGCGTTGTTTTCGTTTTTCAATTTGTTTACACCGTTGGCTACAATTCTCAACGCATCGATGTCTAATCCTGAATCGGTTTCGTCAAGGATGGCTAATTTTGGTTCCAACATCGCCATTTGGAAAATCTCGTTTCTTTTCTTTTCACCACCCGAAAAACCTTCGTTTAACGAACGCGATAAGAACTTACGGTCGATTTCTAATAATTCTGATTTCTCACGGATTAATTTCAACATTTCATTCGCGGGCATTTCTTCTTTTCCGTTGGCTTTACGACTTTCGTTGATGGCGGTTTTCATAAAATTCGTCACCGAAACACCCGGAATTTCTACCGGATATTGGAACGATAGGAAAACACCTTTGTGCGCTCTTTCTTCCGGCGCTAATTCTGAAATATCTTCGCCTTCCAAAAAGATTTCGCCTTCGGTTACTTCGTAATTTTCATTTCCGGCAATGATGGACGAAAGTGTACTTTTTCCGGCACCGTTTGGTCCCATAATCGCGTGTACTTCTCCGGCATTTATCGTTAGGTTGATTCCTTTTAAAATCTCTTTATCTTCAACACTTGCGTGTAAATTTGTTATTTGTAACATTTTGTAAATGTGTTTTATTCTGTTTTATGATTATCCTACTGAACCTTCAAGCGAAATCTCTAATAATTTTTGAGCTTCAACGGCAAATTCCATCGGCAACTTATTCAATACATCTTTACTGAAACCGTTTACGATTAACGCAATCGCTTTTTCGGTTGGGATGCCGCGTTGGTTACAATAGAAAACTTGGTCTTCTCCGATTTTGGAAGTTGTAGCTTCGTGCTCAATTTTGGCCGAAGAATTTTTGCTTTCAATGTAGGGGAAAGTATGCGCGCCACAATTGTTTCCCATCAATAACGAGTCACATTGAGAAAAATTTCGAGCGTTATCAGCTCTGGCGCCAATTTGCACCAAACCTCTATAACTATTTTGTGATTTTCCGGCTGAAATACCTTTGGAAATGATGGTTGATCGCGTGTTTTTACCCAAATGAATCATCTTCGTTCCGGTATCGGCTTGTTGGAAATTATTGGTTACGGCAATCGAATAAAATTCGCCTATAGAATTATCACCTTTCAAAATAACTGAAGGATATTTCCATGTAATCGCTGATCCGGTTTCTACTTGTGTCCACGAAATTTTTGCGTTTTTCTCGCAGAAACCTCTTTTGGTTACAAAGTTGAAAACACCGCCTTTGCCTTCTTTATTTCCGGGATACCAGTTTTGAACGGTCGAATATTTGATTTCGGCACCGTCTAAAGCAATGAGCTCGACAACCGCTGCGTGTAATTGATTTTCGTCCCGACTTGGCGCAGTACAACCTTCTAAGTACGAAACATAACTGTCTTCGTCGGCCACTAATAATGTTCTTTCAAACTGACCGGTTCCGGCTTGGTTGATACGGAAATAGGTTGATAATTCCATTGGACAACGAACGCCTTTTGGAATATAACAGAAACTTCCGTCTGAGAAAACAGCCGAGTTTAACGCCGCATAAAAATTATCTCTTTGGGGTACAACTGTACCTAAATATTTTTGAACCAACTCAGGATACTCGCGAATCGCTTCAGAAATACTCATGAAAATGATGCCTTTTTCGGCTAAAGTCTTTTTGAAAGTTGTGGCTACAGAAACTGAATCGACTACAATATCCATAGCGATATTGTTCATTTTTTTCTGTTCATCCAATGAAATTCCTAACTTTTTGTACATCGCCAAAAGTTCAGGATCTACATCGTCTAAAGTTTTATTTGGATCGGCTTTTTTGGGTGCCGAATAGTAAGATATCGCCTGAAAATCAGGTTTTTCGTAATTCACATTCGCCCAATCCGGTTCTATCATTTCCTGCCAAGCGCGAAACGCTTCGATGCGCCAATCGGTCATCCATTGCGGTTCTTCTTTTTTCAGAGAAATAGCGCGAACGATATCTTCATTGAGCCCAATAGGAAAAGTCTCCGAATCTAATTCAGTATAGAAGCCGTATTCGTATTCTTTATTTTCGAGTTCGACTTTTAAGTCGTCTTCGGTATATTTTGCCATTTTGTTTGTTTAAATTTTAAAGCGAAAAACTTTCGCCACATCCGCAAGTTCTTGATGCATTCGGATTGTTGAATACAAATCCTTTTCCGTTCAATCCGCCTGAAAACTCTAAAACAGTTCCGGCTAAGTATAAAAATGATTTCTTTTCTACGGCAATTTTCACGTGGTTGTCTTCAAAGACTTTGTCGTTTTCACCCAGTTCTTTGTCGAATTTTAATTCATACGATAAACCCGAGCAACCACCACTTTTTACGCCCACTCGCACGTAATCTTTGGCAGCATCGAAACCGTCATCTTTCATCATATCGATGATTTTTTTGCTGGCTGTATCTGAAACTTTAATCATGTCTATTTTGATTTTGTCTAAATAAAGGGCAAAGTTAACACAAATATCTTTTTTTTCGGCATCTCAACGCATTTTTATAACTAATTTAAGAATAGAAAAAAATGATTTTGGGGATTTAAAAGCGGCAGATTTTTAGTAATTTGCAAGCCATTTACAAGATTAATCGAAGAAAATTCAACAAATGAAGCTATATCCCATTGAAGCCGGAAATTTTAAACTTGATGGCGGCGCCATGTTTGGCGTGGTTCCTAAAACCATTTGGAGCAAAACCAATCCGGCGGACGATAATAATTTAATTGATATTGCCGCAAGATGTATGCTAATTGAAGACGGCAATCGGCTGATTTTGATTGATACCGGAATGGGCAACAAGCAATCAGAAAAATTTTTTGGGTATTATTCGCTTTGGGGAAATCATTCGCTTGATGGTTCTTTGGCCAAATACGGTTTTCATCGCGATGATGTGACTGATGTTTTTATGACGCATTTACACTTTGACCATTGTGGCGGCAGTGTGAATTGGAACAAAGACAAAACCGGTTATGAAGTCGCTTTCAAAAATGCTAAATTTTGGACGAATGACAACCATTGGGAATGGGCAACGAAACCTAATGCTCGTGAAAAAGCCTCTTTTCTTTCGGAAAATATTTTGCCGATGCAGGAAAGCGGGCAGTTGAACTTTATCAAAAGACCGGAAGGTGATTTTGGCGTTTCAGAAGAAATGGATTTTGGGATTTTCTACGTTGATGGTCACACTGAAAAAATGATGTTACCACATATTCAATACCAAAATAAAACCATTGTTTTTTGTGCCGATTTGATTCCGACAGCGGGACATTTGCCTTTGCCTTATGTAATGGGTTACGACACTCGACCGCTTTTGACCATGCCGGAAAAATCGAAATTCCTTCATGCTGCGGTAGAAAATAATTATTATTTGTGGTTGGAACACGATGCACATAACCAAATCATCACAGTAGAAAATACGGAAAGAGGCATTAGATTGAAAGAAGTTTTTAAAGTAGAGGACATCATGTAATTTTAAAAGAATCTGTATGGAAAATTTGAATTCGGTAATATTTTACAACATTGAGGAAGCCATCAAAACCTACAGAATGTATGCTCAAAATCAGTTAAAAATCAATCAGCTCAAGATTACTATTGACCAATGGTTGGTTTTAAAATGTTTGAAAGAAAATCCAAAATCAACCCAAATTGAATTAGCGGAAAAGGTATTCAAAGACAATGCTTCTATCACCCGGATTATAGATTTATTAGTTAAAGCCGATTTTTTACATCGGGAAATCAATCCCAAAGACCGCAGGAAAACAGTCTTAAAAATAACGCCATCAGGTCAAAAAACGCTTGATGAAGTTTATAAAATTGTGCTGAAAAACAGGGCAAAAGCATTAGAAAATATTTCTCCCGAGGAAATTGAAACGGTCAATACCATTCTCAAAAAAATCAGTTTTAATTGTAAAAAGTAATTCCTCTTGCCTCACTTTAAAATAGTCCGAAATACCCATAATGGTTTATTTTTTAATAGTCTTTTTGGCAAAAATGACCCCAAACGTCCTAGAAAAGTCTTGCTGATTTGCTTTAAAAACGGCGTTACTTTTCTCTCGTAAACCATTATCCATAATTCAAATGTTAGGATTCCTGAATCCCATAAAAATAGGGCTTCAAATAGTTTTAAGACAGTAGCCCAAATGGATAAATTGGTTGAGAAACAGTTGAGAAATTCACTAAAATCGAAAGTGTTAAATTATTTAGCCTGAGTACTTTTCATATTTTTGAGTAAATAAATGTACAATAACGGTTTTGACCCGTTCTCTAACCGTTACTAAATTATTGTTAACATCTTTATTTATTGTTGTAAAAGAAATTATTTTTACATCCATATAAATATTAAATAATTAAAAATGAGAGCTTTAGCTTATTCTTTTATACTGTTATGCGCTTTGTCAATGACGGCACAGCAAGCAACACAAACAAAAACCTATAAAAAAACTGCATTAACCGAACAACAACAACAGCGATGGAGTCATTTGGATTTAGAAAAAGATTCCATTCCGGGGATGAGTGTAGACAAGGCTTATGCCGAACTTTTGAAAAAGAAAAAAGGCAAAAAAGTGGTGGTTGGCGTTATCGATTCGGGTGTTGATATCAATCATCCCGATTTGAAAGCTGCAATTTGGACCAACAAAAAAGAAATCGCCAATAACGGCAAAGACGATGATAAAAACGGATACACTGATGATGTTCACGGTTGGAACTTTTTAGGCGATTCAAATAATGAAACTTTGGAATTGGTACGTTATTTAAGAAAAGGCGATGACGGTACCGAAATGTACAAAAGAGCCCAAAAAGAATACGAAACCGAATACCAAAAGGTTTTTCCGTACAAAGAAACTGTCGATTTGTTGGTGGATGCCGATAAAACCATTCGCGAGTATTTAAAAAAAGACAACTACACTGTTGAAGACTTAAATAATGTGGCTTCTGTGAAGTACGAATTATTTAAAAGTAAAAAAATAATGTTGGCTTACGCCGGAGATACCGGTGCAAATTTTAGAGAAGAATTGGAAGAATTCAAAGATTATGTTTATGACAAATTGAACTATAATTTGAACAAAGATTTTGACGGAAGAAAACCGGTTGGCGACAATCCCGAAGACATTAAAGATAAAAAGTACGGGAACAATGTGGTTTATTCAAAAGAAAGAAAAGATTCTTCCCACGGAACACACGTAGCCGGAATCATTGCCCAAGGCAGAAACAACGGGATTGGAGGAGATGGCGTTGCTACCGATGTAGAAATTATGCCAATTAGAGCCGTGCCTAATGGTGATGAATATGACAAAGATATTGCGTTAGCCATTCGTTACGCCGTTGACAATGGTGCCAAAATCATTAACGGAAGTTTCGGGAAGGATTATTCTCCTCACAAAGAATGGGTTTGGGATGCTATGAAATATGCCGAAAGCAAAGATGTATTAATTATTTTAGCCGCCGGAAATGATGGCAAAAATGTAGATGTCGAGCCCAATTATCCGGAAGATACCGCCGACAAGAAAAACGAATTGGTGAATAATGTTGTTAAAGTTGGTGCCATAAATTACAATTACGGTGAAAATATTGTGGCCGATTTCTCTAACTTTGGAACTGATAATGTGGATGTATTTGCTCCGGGTGTAAAGGTATATGCTACTGTTCCTGGGAACGATTTTAAGTACCAACAAGGAACTTCAATGGCTTCTCCAAACGTTGCCGGAGTAGCGGCTTTGATTCGTTCTTATTACCCTAATTTGAAAGCCAATCAAGTCAAACAAATTATAATGCAATCGGGAACGCCTATAGATTTTGAGGTGATTGTTGGAGAAAACGGAGAAAAAAGACCTTTCTCAAAAACCGGTGTTTCCGGCAAAATTGTAAATGCCTATAATGCCCTGAAAATGGCAGAAGAACTATCAAAAGAAACGCAAAAAGAACCAAAACTATAATTTTACGAGGAGGATTAAACCTTCTCTTTTTCTTAGAAAACATGATTAACAAACTCTTTTCTATTTCTATTTTACTGTTTACAACAGCAACCATGGCACAGTCTGATGGTTATTGGCAACAAAAGGCCGATTATAAAATGGAAATGTCGATGGATGTCAAAACCTATCAATACACTGGTAAACAAGAATTACTTTACACCAATAATTCCCAAGATACTTTAAGCCGAGTTTACTATCATTTGTACAACAATGCTTTCCAACCGGGAAGCGAAATGGATGCCCGAATTCAGTCAATTGCAGATCCGGATGCCCGAATGGTTGACAAAATCAAAGCTGACAACAATAACGAAATTAATGAAAGTCGGGTAGCCAAATTAAAACCGAATGAGATTGGTTTTCTGAGAATTTCAAATTTTAAACAAGACGGCGTTTCGGTCGAAATCAAAGAAGTCGGCACTATTTTAGAAGTCGATTTAGCCCAGCCGCTTTTCCCCGGAAAATCCACTTTACTCACTTTAGATTTCAATGGGCAAGTCCCTTTGCAAATTCGCCGCTCAGGCAGAAATAACAAAGAAGGTATAGAACTTTCTATGGCGCAATGGTATCCTAAAATGGCAGAATTTGATTTTGAAGGTTGGCATGCTGATCCATATATCTCCCGCGAATTTCATGGCGTTTGGGGCAATTTCGATGTCAAAATTACCATTGATAAAAATTATGTTTTGGGCGGAACAGGTTATTTACAAAACGCCAATGAAATTGGTCACGGTTATCAAGACGACGGAATATTAGTTACAATTCCCAAGAAACAAAAAACACTGACTTGGCATTTTTTAGCTCCCAATGTACATGATTTTACTTGGGCTGCCGATAAAGAATACCTCCATGATAAATTGGTTTCCGATGAAGGTGTAACACTTCATTTTCTATACAAAAACAATCCAAAAATCATTGATACTTGGAAAAAAGCCCAATCGTACACCGCTAAAATCCTAACTTATTACAATAACTTGGTTGGAAAATATCCTTACCAACAATACTCTGTTATTCAAGGGGGCGACGGCGGAATGGAATATGCCATGTGTACTTTGGTCTTAGGCGAAGGAGAATTGAATGGGTTTGTAGGTTTGATTGCCCACGAATTTGGGCACTCTTGGTTCCAACATGTTTTGGCCAACAATGAAAGTAAACACAGTTGGATGGACGAAGGATTCACTTCTTTTATTGAAGATTCGGTTATGAATGAATTGGCCGCTAAAAAATCATCCAATCCTTATTCCGGTGCTTATAAAAGTTATGTTGATTTAGCCAACTCCGGAAAAGAACAACCTTTATCTACTCATGCTGACCGTTTTGATTTCAACAAATGTTACAGCACTTCTTCCTATAGTAAAGGCGAAGTGTTTTTGGCCCAATTGATCTATTTAATCGGCAGAGAAAATTTATCAAAAACCTTAAAGCGTTATTACGCCGATTTTAAATTCAAACACCCAACACCCAACGATATTAAAAGAACTGCAGAAAGGGTTTCCGGAGCCAATTTGGATTGGTATTTAAATGATTGGACACAAACAACCAACACGATTGATTATGCGATTAAAGAGGTTAGTGCCAAAGAAAATTCAACCTCCATTACTTTAGAAAGAATCGGGAGAATTCCCATGCCTATTGATATGATAGTCGAATATACCGATGGTTCCCGAGAAAGTTTTTACATTCCGTTGCGCATGATGAGTTTTGAGAAAGAGAATCCCTATTCCAGTCTCCAAAGAACCGTTATCGCTGACTGGGCTTGGGCATTTCCTACCTACAGTTATTCGTTGCCAACAACAAAAACCATCAAAAAAGTTATCCTTGACCCAAGCGGTTTAATGGCCGATGTTAATAGAACAAATAATGTTTTTGAAGTGAAGTAAAAAAAGGCAACCCATTAGGTTGCCTTTTTTTATAACAGTTTAATACTCGTAATCTCGTTGTAAATTCGGTATTTGCTTTGTTTGGGGTCAAAAAATTCTTGTTGACGGTAATGAACTTCAAGTTTATCGCCTTTCACTATTTTGTTTTTTATAAACAAATTGTCCCCATCAAAAGAAAACAGCCAAATAAACTCTTGCATTACATTCTTATCGTCCAACAAGTGAATAGTGTTGAACTCAACTGTGGCTATACTTTCAAAAGTACCGGTATAAAACAAATCCAATTCGTCTTCTTCTGCCACAAAAGTTTCTTCCGTATCGCTTTCTTTAGCAATTTTAACAAACACTTCAGGGCAAATAACGGCCATTTCCAATCCAACGCTTTCGGCAATCTTTTCAATAGAAGCCATTTTATCATCAATGTCAACGTTAACCGTTTTGCGTTCTTTCTCCGTCAATTTGTTGATGGCCTCAAAAATGCAAATCCCTAAATTGATGTCGGTTACTTCTTTAGGCGTTATGCATTCGCAAGTTGCAGTGGCCAATTTTTTGTATACGATTTCTTTTTTTTGCGCCATTAGACCCAATGGCATCAAGAACAATAACAGTTTTAACTTCATTTCGGATGATTTTTTTTGAATAGAACACGAATGTAAAATAAACCTTTTTATAAAAAAAACATTTTTGTTTTATTTGACCATAGCCAAAAAGTAGTTCTACTGGGGAATTTTATTTTTGTGGAATAGAATTTGTAGATTTACAGCAAATATTTTTCATTATGAAGCACTTTAAAATTCTATTTCTTTTGCTTGCCTTTGGTTTTGGTTTTCAAAAAAGTGAAGCCCAACCCATTCGGTTCAAATCCAGCAGCGTTAGTCTTACAGAAAAAAAGAGTGACGGAAACTGGACTGAATGGTCTGATTTTGTTGATGCTAATGTATTAATCACCCTCGACGCCAAAAAAAATTTGATTGTCATTAATTCTGCCGAAGTGCAGTCGTTTAAAATCAAAGCTTATGGTGAAATTGAAGATAATGATGAAGTAAATATTGTTCCTTTTGAATGTGTTGACAATCGGTATTCCAATTGCAATATATTCATCATCACCAAGAAAAAGGAAAACAACCGCATGCAGATTTACATCAATTACAACGAAGTGAAATTTGTATACAACATCTACAACGACAATTAATTTACCTCCAAACAAAATGGATTTCTCCTATCCAAAGGCTGAAAAACTCAAAAGCAAAAACCTAATCGATTTATTGTTCTCCGAAGGCAAATCGGTGGGCAAATATCCTTTGCGATTGGTTTATGTGCCTTGCGATTTTGAAGAAGATGTTCCTCTGAAAATGGGTGTTTCTGTTTCCAAAAAATATTTTAAAAAAGCCGTTGACCGCAATTATTTCAAACGCGTTTTAAGAGAATGTTACCGCTTAAACAAAACCCAATTAATAGCCGTTTTGGATAAAAAATACTGCTTTATGTTCTTCTATCAAACGACTGAAAAATTACCCTATTCCGAAATAGAACAGAAGACCAAAGAGCTTTTTGAAAAGTTTGGAAAAACCATCCAAGAATAAAAAAATGTTAACAGATGACCTATCCTTTTTTGTTTCAAGTAATTTAGTATATTCGTTATCCCAATAAATCAAAGCGTTATGTTTTCAAGACTCAAAAAAAGATATATAATTCCATTTGTCCTTAGCGGATTCCTATTTGTGGGCGTTAGCTTTAAAGATGATTTTTTCGAGATTTCCAAGCAAATAGAAATCTTCACCACGCTGTTTAAAACCATCAATCAAAATTATGTTGATGAAACCAATCCGGCGGAATTGATGGACAAAGCTATCAAAAGCATGTTAGCCGATTTGGATCCGTATACCAATTATTTCAACGAAGCCGACGTCATTAAATTCAAAATCAACAATACCGGAGAATATACCGGCATTGGCGCGATGATTACCCGAAAAGAAGACAAACTGATTATCAAAGAACCGTACAAAGGATTTCCTGCAGACAAAGCCGGGTTAAAGGCCGGAGATGAAATAATTCAAATTGGCGACGTCTTGTTGGCCGATTTTAAAGACGATGCTTCGCAATTGCTGAAAGGTGCCAAAAACACCAAAATCGACATCAAATATTTACGACAGGGAAAACCTTTGACCGCCCAATTGATTTTGGATGAAGTCGAAGTAAAAGCAGTTCCGTTTTATGGCAAAATAGATGAAAAAACGGGCTACATCGTTTTATCACAATTCAACAAAAAAGCTTCCTCAGAAACCAAAGAAGCACTTGAAAAACTCAAAGCCGACGGTGCAACCCAAATCGTTTTAGATTTGCGTGGTAATCCGGGTGGATTATTGAATGAAGCGGTTAATATTTGCAATTTATTTGTGCCTAAAGGTGAAATCATCGTAACCACCAAATCCAAAAACGAGAAATACAACAACACTTATAAAACGACTCGCGAACCCATAGATACAGAAATTCCTTTGGTCGTAATTGTGGATGGAAAAAGTGCTTCAGCTTCGGAAATTGTTTCGGGTGCATTGCAAGATTTAGACCGTGCGGTGATTGTGGGCAGTAGAAGTTTCGGAAAAGGATTGGTGCAACGTCCGATTGACATGACTTATGGCACACAAGTGAAAGTAACAATTTCAAGATATTATACGCCATCGGGAAGATGTATTCAGGCAATGAATTACAACAAAAAAGACAAAAGCGGCAAAGCCACACGCACCGATGAAAAAAATTACAATGCGTTCAAAACCAAAAAAGGCAGACCTGTTTTTGATGGCGGCGGTGTTTTACCTGATGTAGAAATTGAAGAAACTAAAACAAGTACTATAGCGGAGGCTTTGCAAAAAAATGACGGGATTTTCAATTATGTTACTTACTATTATTATAAAAATCCGACCCTTGGCGAAAAAATTCCAACGATAACTGATTCGGATTTTGCGGATTTTAAAGCTTTTTTGAAACGCGAAAAAATTGAGTTCAATACTGAAACAGAAGTAGCGCTCAAAAACACTTTGGAAAAAGCCAAAAAAGAAAATGTTGATTCGGCCATCAATACTGAATACCAACAACTGTTAACCGCTTTGCAAAAAAGTGAGGAAACCTTAATTGACAAAAACCAAAAGGAAATCAAGAATTTGATTTTGGATGAAATCATCAAGCGTTACCAATACAAAGAAGGATTGTATCAGTATTATGCCAAAAGCAATTTGGAAATCAAAAAAGCCATCGGGCTGTTGAACAACACAACCGAATACAATAAGATTTTAAAAATTTAAGATGAAACTACTAAAATATTTGCCTTTCCTTTTCTTCGGTTTATTACACGCTCAAGAAGAAGTGGTTCATTCGGTTTATTTTGATTTTGACAAATTTGCATTGAATGAAATTCAGATCAAAGACGTAGTAGATTTTATCAAAAAAACAGATTCCACCCGAATTGAATCTATTCAGATTTTTGGGTACACAGACGACGTAGGAAAAGAAGCCTACAACTTTAAATTATCGACCAAAAGAGCTAACGAAATTCAGAATAAATT
This sequence comes from Flavobacterium sp., assembly GCF_046296355.1. GTDB lineage: Bacteria > Bacteroidota > Bacteroidia > Flavobacteriales > Flavobacteriaceae > Flavobacterium. The sequence continues at coordinate 181,440 of NZ_JBKBLM010000001.1, read as the reverse complement.
TATTGAAAACGGTATCAAAAGTAAAATCATTGTAACCATTGAGGGAAAAGGAAGAATTCTTATTGATGATGACATAGTCGAAAATCTGCCTGAAAAGCGCTCCAAAAACAGACGTGTTGACGTAGTACTGAATTTAAAACCTCTACCCAAAATAGAAATTCCGGGTTTCTACAGTACCATTCAAAAAAATCATATTGTTGGCGACCATGTTTATCTTGACAATGTTTTGTTTGAAAGAGGAAGCAGTAAGTTGACCTTCAAATCGAAAACAGAATTAGACAAAATTGCTAAGCTTATAATGAAGTACAAAAACCTGCAATTTGAAATTCAGGGCCATGTTTGTTGTACGCCGCCATACCAAAAAGAAGCAATCGACAAAGACACAAAAAAACGCCAATTATCCACCAATAGAGCGCAAACGGTTTACAAATATTTACTTTGGAAAAAAATCCCAAAAGAAAGGATGTCGTTCAAAGGTTACGGGAATACTGTTCCGTTAGGCAAAGGCGCCGAATATGACCGAAGAGTGGAATTGGTGATTTCCAAAGTGTAATTATTCTTTGCGCATTTCAATATGCGGAATATCATCTTCTAAATACATTTCGCTAGTTTGAATAAAGCCGTGACTTTCGTAGAATTTCTTTAAGTACAATTGGGCAGAAATCGTAATTTTTCTTTGGTCAAAATGCGACTTGATGACCTGAATTGCTTCCCGCATTAAAATGTGTCCCAATTTTTTGGAACGCGAATGTTCTTTAACCACAACCCGACCAATGGACGCTTGCTCAAAATAATCATGTGGTTTAAATAATCGGGCGTAAGCCACAATTTCACCATTGTCTTCTCCAATCAAGTGTAAAGCCTTCTCGTCTTTGCCGTCAATATCCTGATAAACGCAATTTTGCTCAACTATAAAGACTTCTGCGCGCAATTGCAACATAGCGTAAAGTTCGCTGGTAGAAAGTGTCTCAAATCGCTTTATTTTCCATTCTAAGTTCATGCCTTTTATTTTTTGATTTGGATGGATTTGATGATAGATTCCAATTCAAACATCAAATCTCGTTTTTCTTTAGAGGGTGCATAACAAAATCCTTCGAGCACCAATATTCTTTTGTGTTCTTTATCGAAAATAGCGTAATTGATAAATGGTCCCGACATGAAGTCGTTTTTCATTTGCCATGTGCCTTTGGTTTCGTAGGTTTTTCTTCCGGCCAAAGTGGTTTTAGAAAAATAAGGCGAATACGCTTCTTCGGTGACCATTCGGGTGTTGTAGGCCGAACCGTGGATGTATTTTCGGCCGATAGAATCTCTGGTTTTCACAATATTATTGACCGCATTGTCGGAACGAATGCCACTCCAAGGAATTTGGTAAATAATCACAGAGGTATTGCCGCTGGTGATTTCACTTTTGAGCCAAATAAAATTCTTTCTCCGCATCACATATTCATACTTGGATGGAATCAGCAAATCGATGTTGAATTTCTTTTGGATTTTTTTGGTGTCCAATAACGAGTCGGTGAAAATCTTTTGGTTTTGCCCAATTTCAATCGCCCGCATTTTTTGGATAATATCCGGTGCGTTTTCTTCTAAAATTTGGATAATTTCCGCAGTACTTCTTCCGGAAATATGAACAGCATTTTGTGGGGATGCAAATTCATTTTCCTTGATTTCAAACTTGTTTTCATTGTCTTTTTTAACAATGATAATGTTTCTGGAATCGGTTGAAAAACCTTCAAAAAGTTTTACGGGATATTGATTAATGGTAAAGAGCGGTTCTTCCTGTGGCAAACCCAATACCGGCGAGGCAAATTTATTCCGAATACTGTCACCTACTTCGCCATTCCAAAGTTGGTCATCAATAATTACGGCAATAGTGTTGATGGCAGCCGAAGAATCCCCGGGAAACTTGTCCTTTTTAAACGAACAAGAACTCGCAACAAACGCGACAAAAAGCCATAAAAAAAGGGTTTTATTCATAATTGAAATAAAACCCAAATTTATAGAAGATTTTCGGATTAACCGTTGTTAATTTTCAACTTCATCCCCGGTTTTAAGCTTTCGGTTTTAATCCCATTCCATTTTTTGATATCAGAAATGGTTACGCCCGGATATTTTTTGGCAATACTGAATAAAGAATCGCCTTTTTTCACGTAGTATGTTTTTACTTCATTTCTGTCGTTAGCGGCAATGATGTCTTTTTTAGAAGATTTTGCTTCGTTAACCGCAACCTCTTTTTTTGAAACGATTAAAGTTTGACCCAATTTTACATTGTTGTCTTCCATATCGTTCCATTCTTTGATTTCGGCCAAAGTGACATTGTATTTTTTGGCAATTGAACCCAAAAATTCTCCTTTTCTAACTTTGTGCTCAACGATTTTAATTTCTGTTTTTGGCTCTTCTGCTACGGCATTTTCATCTTTATTCGCCAAGGCTAATTTAGACCCTAATTGAACATTCAAATCATTCAAATTGTTCCATTTTTTTAGGTCTTCTAGACTAACATTGAATTTTTTAGCAATACTGAATAAGTTATCGCCTCTTTGCACTTCGTAATAATCACTTGGATTCTCGTTTGTGTCAACATTATTGTCATTAGAAGCTACTGCAGTTTCCGCTTTGTTTTCTAGGATAGCTTTATCGGTTTTCACTTCTTTTCTAACGGTCGTTACAACTCTTTCGTTTTTGATGATTTTTAAATTGGCACCCAAAGCGATATTGTTGCTTCTAAGTTTGTTCCATTTTTTAACTTCCGCAACTGATACGCCGTATTTACCTGAAATTTCTCCAAGATTATCGCCTTTTCTGACTTTGTGGTATTTCACAACGTCTTTATAGGTAACTACTTTTTCTTCTTTGAATACTTTGCTTGTATTTGAAGCTTCTGTATCGGTGTCATTGGTTGCTTTATTTTCATTCGAAGCGATATCAGTATTACTATTATCGCCTACATAAATTTTTAGGTTTCTGCCCATTGGCGCTTTGCTGCTTTTTAAGCGATTCCATTTTTTAAGATCTGAAATGGTAACACCATATCGATCTGAAATCTTACTCAAGCTTTCACCTCTTCTTACTTTGTGATATTTGATGTTACCAAAGTCTGTTGAAGCTACACTAGTTCTTTCAAACGGTTTTTCTCTTTGACTGGCTTCATAATCAGCATAAGCGTAAATTTTATCTTCATTGGAAGTAAACACGGCAATTTTATCAACCGGCAATCTCAAGAAGTGATTTTGGCCTGTGATGAACGGAACAACTTCTCTTTTGTAGGACGGATTTAAAAACTGCAATTCCGCAACAGAAACATCCATTAAATCAGCTATTTGTTTAAAAGTCATTGCTCTTTTAACCATCACTGTATCGGTGGCAAAATGGTGCGCAACTGCTCTGTCCGGTTTGATACCGTGTTCTTTGTGATACTCAAAAATATACATAGTAGCCAAGAAAGCCGGCACATAACCTTGGGTTTCTTTGTGTAAAAATGGTCTGATGTTCCAATAATTTTGTTTTCCGCCCGAACGACGAATCGCTTTCGCTACATTTCCCGGACCGGTATTATATGAGGCTAAAACCAAATCCCAATCGCCAAAAATAGCATACATGTTTTTCATGTATTGTGTTGCTGCGTTACTGGCTTTCAAAGGATCGCTTCTTTCATCTACATAAGTATCCACTTTTAAACCGTATTGTTTTCCGGTTTGGTACATGAACTGCCATAAACCTGTGGCACCAACTCTGGAAACCGCTCTCGGATTCAAAGCTGATTCTACAACCGATAAATACTTAATTTCTAGAGGAATATTTTGGGCTGCCAATGACTCTTCAAACATTGGGAAATAATACTGAGAAATGCCAATCAGTCTTTCGAAAGAACGTTTTCTGTTCTTTAAAAACGATTTGATTACATTCTCTAACCCTTGGTTGTATTCAATGTTGAATGGCGATTTCTCGTCTAATGCTTTTAATCGTTCTTTCAACAATTCTGTTGGCAATTCGTAGTCTACTTTTTGATCCACATCGATGTTTTTGATGTCGAAAGTCAACTCGTTATACAAATCCAAACTCGCCAATTCCTTCATCCACATACTGTCAATACACTTGGCAATGTTGTCGTGAACGAATGAAGCTTTGATTGAATCCAAAACTTCTCTTTTGGTTAATTCTCTTTTGGGCAGTTTGGTCTGAACCGGAATGGCTTTGATGGTATCTTGGGCAAAAATGGCCGAAGAAACCAAAAGGAGCGCCAGCGTTGTTGTTTTTCTAATATTCATATATAATATTATAAGTGGTATTTATTTCAGATTGTTAATTGTAGAATTAACAACGTAATTTATTGTCTTTTATTGTGTTACCTAATGTTAATTTAAAATCGCCGCAATTCCCGGCAAATCTCTTCCTTCTAACATTTCTAACATCGCGCCGCCGCCGGTAGAAACATAACTCATTTTATCTTCCAAGCCGAATTGTTTTACGGCCGCTACCGAATCTCCACCACCAACGAGCGAAAATGCACCGTTAGCTGTTGACTCTGCAATATAATTGCCTAACGTAATCGTTCCTTTGGCAAAATTTTCCATTTCAAAAACGCCCAATGGTCCGTTCCAAAGAATGGTTTTAGACTCCATGATGACTTGTTTGAAATTCTCTAATGATTTTGGTCCGGAATCTAAACCTTGCCATCCATCAGGAATTTCACGAACGTCAACTACTTTGGTGTTGGCATCGTTTGAAAAAGCATCGGCTGCAATTACATCAACAGGAATATGGATCTGAACGTTTTTTTCTTTGGCCAAACGCAAAATTTCCAAAGCCAATTCTTGTTTGTCATCTTCACAAATCGAATCTCCGATTTTTCCGCCCAAGGCTTTTACGAAAGTAAACGTCATTCCGCCACCGATAATCATATGGTCTACTTTGTCTAAAATATTTTCAATCACCGTAATTTTGGAAGAAACTTTTGATCCTCCAAGTACTGCGGTTACGGGTTTTACTGAATTGTTCAATACACGATTCAAACTCTCAATCTCTTTGGCCAAAAGCATGCCGAAACATTTGCTTGTTGGGAAAAACTGTGCAATAATTGTAGTTGAAGCGTGTGCTCTGTGTGCTGTTCCGAAAGCGTCATTCACATAAATATCACCTAATGAAGCTAATTCTTTGGCAAAATTTTCATCTCCTGCTTCTTCTTCAGCATAAAAACGAAGGTTTTCCAAAAGTAAAACTTCGCCCGGTTTTAAATTTTTTGCAGCATTTTGGGCAATTTCACCTCTACAATCTTCCGCAAAAAGAACATTAACTCCTAAAACTTCTGATGTTTTTGCTACAATATGTCTTAACGAATATTGGTCTTGTTTTCCTTTAGGTCTTCCTAAATGTGACATCAAAATTACACTTCCTCCATCGGCTAAAATCTTATCTATAGTTGGCTTTGCGGCTTCAATTCGGTTAGCATCAGTAACTTTAAAATTCTCGTCTAACGGCACATTAAAATCAACTCGGATAATCGCTTTTTTGGCATTGAAATTAAAATCTTGGAGTGTTTTCATCTAAAATTTAAGTGGTTATGATTAAATGCAAATATAATAAAATTTAATTTCATCGGTGAATTTTGTGCGTTTGTCGATGATTTTTAAGAAAAAATTAAGGTGTAAGCTATTTATTTTCAATTGAATAGTGAGTCATTCTCTTTAACCCTACAAGATTAATAGTAGTGTAAAATTTGAATTAGTTCCTTGTCGATTGCTTTTCTTTTAGCCAAAAATTTGCTCTATATTTGCTCATGCAGTTTTCAGAAATACTCGGTCAAGACTACTTAAAAAAACATCTTGTCACCAGCGCTTTGTCGGGAAGGATTCCGCATGCACAGTTGTTTGTTGGTCCGGAAGGCAGCGGCACTTTGGCTATGGCGATTGCTTATGCCCAATTTGTTTTGTGCAATAATATTGGCTCAGAAAACAGTGGCGGAAATGAAAGTTGCAATTTGAAATTCCAAACCCTTTCCCATCCCGATTTGCATTTTGTTTACCCGAATGTGGCAAATGAGGAAGTAAAGTCAAAACCGAAAAGTGCCGATTTTATTACCGATTGGCGAGAATTTGTCTTAAAAAACCCTTATGGCAGTTTGTTTGATTGGTACAAACATTTAGGTGTTGAAAAAAAGCAAGGAATGATTCGCGTAGAAGATGCTCAAGACATTCTGAAATCACTGGCTTTAAAATCCTATGAAGGCGGTTATAAAATTATGATTGTTTGGATGGTAGAAAAGATGAATCTTGAAGCCTCCAATAAGTTGTTGAAACTTTTAGAAGAACCACCGGAGAAAACACTTTTCATCCTGATTTCGGAGAATGAAGAAGACATCATTCAAACAATTCGTTCTCGTTGTCAGGCATTGCATTTTGGCGCTTTATCTGAAGCTTCAATAGTCAAGGCTATGAGAGAACGGTATTTTTTAGATGAATCTTCTGCCCTAAAGGTAGCGCATTTGTCTCAAGGAAATTACAACAAAGCCCTCCATATTTTGAACAATGACAACAAGGATTTTCCTTTTGAAGAATGGTTTGTAAATTGGGTAAGAGCAGCCTTTAGAGCTAAGGGAAATGCTTCAGCCATACACGATTTAATTTCCTGGAGTGAAGAATTGTCGAGCATTGGTAGAGAAGGTCAAAAACAGTTTTTGTCTTACTGTATTGATATGTTCCGTCAGGCACTGTTGTTAAACTATCAGACCGAAAAACTGGTGTATTTAGAGCCAGAGGTTGAGGGTTTCAAATTAGAAAAATTTGCTCCTTTTGTGACCGGAAATAACATTAACGAAATTTTCAAGGAACTCTCGGATGCTTCTTATCACATTGAACGAAATGGCAATGCCAAAATTATATTAACCGATTTATCTATAAAATTAACGCGATTAATCCATAATAAATAAACCTATGAACAATACAGCTTCTATTTTAGTTTTGCTTTTTTTAGCGGTTACTTTTGTACAATCTGCTTATGATAAAGTCTTTGAATGGAAAGGCAATGTCGAATGGCTTAAAGGTCATTTTGCCAAAACTATTCTAAAAAATAATGTACCGCTTGCCTTGTTTACGATTTTAGTTTTAGAATTAATTACCGGAATATTTACGCTGGTTGGTTGTGTTGAATTAATGGTTAATGGCGGAAAAACATTTGGCTTTTACGGTGGCGTTTTTTCTTCTATAACCTTGATTTTATTATTATTAGGACAACGATTAGCCAAAGACTATGACGGCGCGAGAACGATTGCTATTTATTTTGTGCCTTCAGTTTTAGCGGTTTGGTGGTTAAGTTAAACCACTTCTTTTGGCGGCTTGGAACATTTTTAGTTCATCCCAAGTAAATTGATCGCCATATTGTTCTTTCAAACTATTTAAAGATTCTTCTTTATAGCCTTTGAAAGCTTTCGCTAATTCTTGTATTTTATCTTCGGGTAAAACCGCTGAAATAGAGATGGTTTGTGTTTCGATTAATTTAGCCAAATGACCGCCAATGGTTTGAGGTGTTAACTTTCTGATGGCAGCGATTTCTTTAATGGAATTCTTTTGCAGCCACAATTCATAAGTTTCTTGAACGGTTGATTTCTTTGGTTCTTTCGCTGTTTTCTTTTTAGTATATCTTTCAATATCATCTTCATCTTCTACAAGTGTGACATTGACATTCTTGAACTCTTGTTTGATGGTTTCCAACTTATTGACTCTGTAATTCCGAATTTCTTCTGAAGACAGTTTTTCCTTTGAAATGGTTTCGCCTTTTACTACCGTTTCGATCAATAATTTAGCTTTCATCAAACGCAAAACAGCTTTTATTTGGAGTTCTTCCAAAACCAATAATTCTTCATAGTAAGCTTTTGCTTTTTTAACCCGTTGGATTTCTTCTAATTTCCAAAGAATTTCATAAACCAAGTTATCCATTGGTAACAAAAAATAGCTGAAAGCTGCTTGAATTCTTTCGTTTATAAATTGGAAATCAAGGTCTTCCGAAAATAATTTATTCAATTGTGAAATAAATTTTCTGGACGGATCAATTAGTTTTTCTATTTCTTCTGTTTGTTTTTTGGCCCAAATTGCGTATTTAGATTTTGCCGAAACAGTTGAGGCTTCATTATAACTGAATTGGTGATTGCGCCATTCCTGAGCCAAGTCGTTCCAATCAAAACTGTTACTCAAATACTGGTGAATAAAAGCTTTGGTATCTTTTTGTAAAGCACTTTGGAGAATTTCCTCGGTGGCTTTGTTTAACGAATAATCCATGACGTCTTGGTCATTTGAAATGCCATTCATTTGCAACGGAGAAAGCAAAATTAAACCGTTTAACGAGCGCAAACGCGAAAGTGCCACATAGGCTTGTCCGGGAAGAAAAACCTGCGAGACATCGAGTGCTGCTTTGTCAAAAGTTAAGCCTTGACTCTTATGAATTGTGATTGCCCAAGCCAATTTGATCGGATAATGTACAAACGTTCCCAAAACCTCTTCGTCTATTTCTTTGGTGTTCTCGTTTACGGTGTATCTTATATTTTGCCATTCATATTTCTCAATTTCAATGGTTTTATTTTCCTCGGGGAAATGCACAAGAATTTCTCTTTCGGAAAGTGATTTGATGATACCCATTTTTCCGTTAAAGAATTTTTTCTCGAAGGATAAATCGTTCTTGATGAACATAATTTGGGCACCTATTTTCAGTTCCAATTCTTGTTCCAATGGATAAATTTTATCCGGAAAATCTCCTATGATTTCTGCACTGTAATTTCTGGTATTTCCTTCCAAATCGATAAGCGATTGAGAATTGATGTTATCGGCTTTGGCATTGTGCGTGGTTAAAATGATGTACCCTTTGTTGGCTTTCAAATCAAAATCCGGCTTTACAAACCTATTCAGAATTTGAATATCATCCTTAGTAATTTTGTTGTTTCGAAGATTGTTTAAAACCGAAATAAAAGTATCATCGGTTTGCCGGAAAATGGTAGACAATTCAATGTATAACGGTGGATTTTTTTCGATTACATGCGCATGAAAAAAGAATTTTCCTTTGTAATAATTCCGAAGTGTTCGCCATTCATCATCCCTAATTACCGGAGGAAGTTGAAGCAAATCGCCAATAAATAAAACTTGAATTCCTCCAAAAGGGCTATTGTTTTTACGAACGGATTGCATCATAAAATCCATCGCGTCCAATAAATCGGCGCGCAACATGCTGACTTCATCAATGATAAGCAGTTCCATATTTCTAATAACTGCTTTCTTTAAACCGCTCATTTTAAAATGTCTTCTCAAAGTGGAGCGGCTTTCAAACTTAGAATTCTCGGTAAATTGTGGTGCTGAATTATCGGGTAGAAATCCACCAAAAGGCAGTTGAAACATGGAATGAATAGTAACGCCACCGGCATTCAAAGCGGCAATTCCTGTTGGCGCCACAACCACAGTGTTCTTATGAGTCGTTTGAATTATCTCTTTGAGCAATGTGGTCTTGCCCGTTCCTGCTTTTCCGGTTAAAAAAACAGATCGGTTAGTTTGGTTAATGAATTGCAGAACATAGTTCGCTTCGGCTGTTACTGATTTCATGGCTTGTAAGTTTTATAAGACACAAAGTTAAAGTATTGTATTTCAATATACAAAAAAAAACGCCTCTATTTTGAGGCGTTTTGTAGTCTATTAGATTGAAAATGAGATTATTTCTTTTCTTCTTTTTTGGTTTCCGGTTTTACTTCCTTCTTGTCAGAAGATTTGTATTTGTCGTTAACCAATTTGATGATTTCTTTGGTAATATCATAGCTGTCTTTAGCATATAAAACTGAGGCTACATCACCTGTTCCATAGATATAATCATATCCTTTTTCTTTACCGAAATCTTTGATTGCTTTTCTGTAATTGCTAACTAAAGAATCCATTTCAACACCACTTTCCTCTTGCAATTGTCTTAACATGGCTTGTTGAGCATAACTCAATTCTTGCTCTCTTTGTTGCAGTTCAGCCCCTTTTTGTTGTGCCCAAGCTTGACCGTTTGCCATAGCATTCTGCTTGAAATTGGCTGCTTCAGATTTGAAACGGTTGACTTCAACTTCTAGTTGGCTTCCCATTACTTTGGATTTGTCTTTGTATTTCGATTCGATATCTTTTGCCTCTGTTGATTCTTCCATTAATTTAGAAGTGTCAATATACGCCGTTTTGAATTCTTTTGTTTCGGTAGTTTTGTTGCAGGAAATTATTGAAATAGCCAATGCAAAAAGGAGAACTGTTTTCTTCATTATGAATTATGATTTGATAAATTATTTTTCGATTTCAAAAGTATAAAAATAAACTTCAACTATCTAACGTTAGAAAACGCTGTTTTTATAACAATTTCAGTATATAAGATTTAGTTATTATTTAAATGAAAGTGATAATCAAGCGCTATTGTTTTTGGTTTTAAATAAAGCGTTTTAAGCGCGTTTTGGTTTTTCGCCGGCCTATTCCGGGTTTCGGTTGTTTTTAGTTAAATAGCGTCCGTTTATTTAGTTTTTATTGGTTTTTTATGATGTAAATGTGCGATGAAAACTCTTTGGTCTTCTTTCCGCTGAGATTTGACTTCCATCCGACAAAAAAGGCTCTAACAAAATTCATTTTCCCTGATTTGTATTTTTCGGAAAGTAAGCTCACATAAAAGCTGTCAAATTTCATTGGCAACACTTCTACCAATTTTAGCTCTTTTTCTGCAAATAATTTTTCAATAGCTGTTTTTGAAAAATGCCAGATGTGTCTTGGTACATCAAAAGCGGCCCAATGTCTTCCATAGAAATTAGCATCAAAGGATTTAAAATTTGGAACAGCAATAATTATTGTTCCTGATGGTTTTATTAATCTTTTCAATTCTACAATGTATTCATCAAGATTTGGAACATGTTCTAAAACGTGCCACATGGTTATTACATCAAATGAATTGCTTTCTAAAGCGGCTAAACTTTCAGCAAAAGTCACTCCTTTGTTGATAGCAATTCCTTTGGCTTTTGCGCTTGGTTCGATTCCGGTTGTTTGCCAACCATCATTTTTGGCTACGACTAAAAAATCTCCAGTTCCGGCACCAATGTCTAAAAGTTTTCCTTTTGGAGATTGTGCGTTAATTAATTTTAATTTGTTTTTAAGGGCAATTCCTTTAATAAAATGATACGCTTTTTCAAACAAAGATCGCTTTCCGTCGGTGTGTGAAATGTAGTCGTCACTTTCGTAATAACTTGGTAGTTTTTCTAAACTTGGTTTTGGAAACGTAATTAAAATGTCATATTCGGGATTGTGATGCAATTCGAAAATTTCTTTAGAAACCGAATAATCTTTGACTTTTTGGAAAAAAATATTATTTTGAAAACTCATATAAACGCTTTATTGATAGGACTTGGCAAAGTTAGTTTCACGTGGAACGTTATTAATATTAGATTTTAAATATTTAATATTAGATATCTAAAATTTAAAATTTATCTACCCATATAAATTAATAAAACCGAAATATCGGCCGGTGAAACACCACTGATTCTGGAAGCTTGTGAAATGGTCACGGGACGAATGTTGCTTAGCTTTTGCTTGGCTTCTGTTGACATCGATTTAATTTTATGATAATCAAAATTCTCCGGAATCTTAATGTCTTCCAGACGAATCAATTTCTCGGCATTGTTTCTCTCTTTATCGATATAACCGGAATACTTGACTTGAATTTCGGCTTGTTCGATTATCTCTTTGTCTAGGTCATTTTCTTGAATGTACTTTTGAACTTTATCAAATTTCAAAATATCTTCCAATTCAATTTGTGGACGAGAAAACACTTTAAACATTTTATCAGATTGCAGCATTGGCGAACTTTCTTTTTCTACTAAAATTGGATTAGCCTCTTCTTGGGTAACACTCGTTTCCTTGAAAAAATTAACCATTTTTTCGCTTTCGTTGAACTTGTGTTCCATTCTTCTCATTCTTTTTTCAGAGGCTAAACCAATTTCAAATGCTTTTGGTGTCAATCTGAAATCGGCATTGTCTTGGCGTAATAGCGTTCGATACTCTGCACGAGAAGTAAACATACGATAAGGTTCTTCAGTTCCTTTTGTGATTAAATCGTCTATTAAAACACCAATATAAGCTTCGTCGCGACGAAGAATCATTGGCTCCATTTCTTTTACTTTTAATGCTGCATTCATTCCTGCCATCATTCCTTGAGATGCTGCTTCTTCATACCCAGTAGTTCCGTTGATTTGTCCTGCAAAATATAAGCCTTCAACTAACTTGGTTTCAAGCGTGTGCTTCAATTGTGTTGGCGGAAAATAATCGTATTCAATGGCGTATCCAGGACGGAAAAACTTAACCTCTTCAAATCCTTCTACGGAACGCAAAGCTTTAAATTGAATGTCTTCCGGCAAAGAAGTGGAAAAGCCATTTACATAAACTTCAACGGTATTCCAGCCTTCCGGTTCTATGAAAAGTTGGTGTCTTTCTTTGTCTGCAAAACGGTTAATTTTATCTTCAATGGACGGACAATATCTAGGTCCGATACTTTTAATTCTTCCGTTGAACATTGGCGAACGATCAAAACCTTCGCGCAAAATATTATGTACTTCATTTGAAGTATAAGTCATGTGACACAATTTTTGATGTGTCAAAGGTTTTGTTTCGTCAGAATAAGAAAATTTATCCGGAATCAAATCTCCTGGTTCTTCACGCATTTTAGAATAATCTAAAGAACGCCCATCTACACGAGGCGGGGTTCCGGTTTTCATTCTACCGGATTGAAAGCCTGCATTGATTAAGTCTTCAGTAATTCCGTAAGCGGCACTTTCGCCGGCTCTTCCTCCTCCAAATTGTTTGTCTCCAATATGAATCAATCCGTTTAGAAAAGTTCCATTGGTTAACACAACTGATTTGGCTTTGATTTCGATGCCAAGCGAAGTAACTATCCCTTCTATTTTATTATTCTTAATCAAAAGCCCTTTGACCATTTCCTGGTAGAAATCGAGATTCTCTGTTCGTTCCAGCATCAATCGCCACTCTTCCGCGAAACGCATTCTGTCACTTTGGACTCTTGGCGACCACATAGCAGGTCCTTTTGATTTGTTCAACATTTTAAATTGCACCGCCGTTTTATCCGAAACAATTCCGGAATAGCCGCCAAGGGCATCTATCTCACGAACAATTTGTCCCTTAGCAATTCCACCCATCGCAGGATTACATGACATTTGTGCAATGTTTTGCAAACTCATCGTCACCAATAAAGTTTTGCAACCCAAATTGGCTGATGCTGCAGCCGCTTCGCAACCCGCATGTCCTGCTCCTACTACAATGGTATCGTATTTTTCTAAAAACATTTTAATTTTGTTTCACGTGGAACATCTTCATTTTTTCTTCTTCCTTTTCACGCATTAATTTTTCATCTGATTCAGACTTGTCTTTGTATCCGCAATAATGTAAAACTCCGTGAACCATCACTCTTTTCAATTCGTCTTCAAAAGAAACATTAAAATCAGAAGCGTTTTCACGAACTCTTTCAATGGAAATAAAAATATCCCCATGTAGTTCGTTTCCTATAGAATAATCAAAGCTAATGACGTCTGTTAACGTGTCGTGATTGAGGTATTGTTGGTTTATTTCCAACAAGTAATCATCGTCGCAGAAGATGTAATTGATTTCCCCTTCGTTCTTTATTTCGGAGCTAATGACTTTGGAAAGCCAATCAGCATAAACCGTTTCGTTGTCTAAATTGAAATCTGACTCGTAATTAAAACTAATCATTCTTTATAAAATATTCTTGAACCTTTTGGTTAAAATTGGAGCGCAAAGGTAAGCTTTGTCTATTTAAAATTTCAATACTATTTAAATATTCTTGAAGCTTGCTCGGAAGCGCATTAGCTTGATTGCTAAATTCTTTCTTATTGGTTTCCGATTGTCGCTTTTTGTCTTCACCTTGTTGCTGTAATGCTTTTTCCAATTTTAACAATTCATACTTTACATTTAAAATCTTTTGAAGGGTTTCGTTATTAAAGCCTTTATTTAGCAATTGCTTCTCAATTTGTTTCATTTGGTTTAAGGTATTTTGACCATTTCCACCAAGACCTTGCTTCTTTAATTCCTTTTCTAAAGCTTCGCGCAATTGTTGTTGCGCTTTGTAAATTTCCATTATGGCTTTGGCATCACCTTCTCCGTCTTGACCTTCTTCGCCACCTTTTTCATTCCCTTGTCCTTGTCCGGATTTACCATCTTGTTGACCTTTGCCTCCTTTACTTCCTTGTTGGCCTTGTCCTGGTTTTTCGCCTTCTTTTCCCTCTTGTCCTTCACCTGGTTTTTCTCCTTTCTTCATGCCTTTTTTCATCTTTTCACCAAGTCCGTCTTGCTTTTTAATAATATCCGGCAATTGCATCCCGGCACCTTGTCCTTTCCCGGGTTTTGGTTTACCTTGGCCTTGACCTTCCATTTGCATCTGCATTTGCATGCCGTTTAGAATATCACTTAACATATCGGCTAATTTATTAGCAGAAGAAACAGCGTATTGTTGGTGAGAATTTCCTTTTGGTACATTGGCTTCAGCCAAATTTTCTAATGCTTTATCAACATTGTATTGAACGTTACCGATTTCCTTAGTAACATCTTCTGCGATTTTTGGATTACGCAAGGACATCGCAAACAAACTATCATCCACATGTTTGAATTGTTGCTTCAAATCCTGTTGAATCTTTAAGTTTTTATTAAATGATGGCGCACCGCGTTTCAAGTTTTTAAACTGTTTCATCACATCTTCCTGAGAGAAAGAGTAAGCTAAAAGATTGTCCAAAATCTGACGCAACATCGCCACATCTTCTTCCATCTGTTCCATGTCGCCCGATTGCATTTGTTCCGCCATTTTCTGGCTCATTTGCTTCATTTTTTTTGAAGCGCTTTTTTGTTTTGGCTTTGCTTTGTCTTTTTGTTGCTTTTGCAATTGGTCTTTGGCATTCTTTAAATCTTCATCGATACTCTTCTCCTGTTCCTCAGTTTTTGGCAAATCCATAGGAGATTTCAATTCTTTGTTGTCTTTGTCTAATTCGTTGAGTTCTTCCTGAAGTTTGTCAAATTCCTTATTGATGTCTTCTTGCTTTTCAGCATTATTCTCATCCGTTTTGTCTGCCAATTTATCTTGCTTTTCGGCAAGCTTGTCTAGTTTGTCCGCAATTTGTTCTGCTTTTTTTTCTACGTAATAACGCTTGGTTAGTTCTACCAATTGTTCCAAACTTTTGGTTTGATTCTTACTCGCTTGTTGGAATTTCTCCATCTTTTCAAACAATTCTTCTTTGCTGATTTTGTCGTTCAGTTTTTGAAGTTCGTCTAAAAGCTTTTGGTTTTTCTCTAATTCTTCTTTGGTTTTCTCCAAACGTTCTTGCAACAATTCTTTCTTCTCGTCCTTTTTCTCGGTTTTGAATTGCTCCAAATTGTCTTTCATCTTCTCCGAAAACTCTTTCATCAATTCGTCTTGTTGCTTCTGACGTTGGATAAAATCGTTGACTTTTTGCTGTTCTTTATAATCGAGATTGTCTTTCTCTTTGCCCATTTTTTGCAACTTCTCCATTTCGGATAATTGCTTGTCTTGCGCTTTTAAAGATTTAGCCAGAGAATTAATATTGTCATTTTGCTGTTGGAGCATTTCATCTTGCTTCTCAGTTTCAGTGGCAATTCGATTACTAAATACAGAGGACTTTGTGCTTTTGAAATTGTGAATCGCATCGTTGTCAAAAATTTCAAAATAATATTCATACGAAACGCCTTCTTCTACCGGAAGATTACTCGGGAATGAAAACACAAACTGGTCGTAAACATCTTTCTTAACGTTTATCAAAGCCTTTTTAGCGTTGTTCGGCGTGTCTTTAGGATAATAGACAATTTGTAGTTTTGATAGCCCGTAATCGTCGGAAACTTGTCCTAGTACGTAATTCTTATTGACTTTCAAACTATCCGGTGCATTGTTAACTGTTATCGTTGGGAATTGATCTTTGATAACCGAAATTTGATAGTTCAATTTCTCATAATTCTGAACTTTCTCATTGGAGGTCAAAATTTGATAATCGGTGTTTTGAAGAATACTTTTCGATAATGAAAACTGATTGTCTTGTTTGGCAAAAGCAAAACGATTGTTGGCATTCACCCAATCCACTTTTTGCGTAGCCAAAGTGTTCATTCTCCATG
Source organism: Flavobacterium sp. (assembly GCF_046296355.1). Lineage (GTDB taxonomy): Bacteria > Bacteroidota > Bacteroidia > Flavobacteriales > Flavobacteriaceae > Flavobacterium. Next base: position 165,262 of record NZ_JBKBLM010000001.1, on the reverse strand, counting down.
TAACTCGTGTTCCTTCAGGAATAATAGCGTTTCCGGTTCCTTTAATGACTTCTGATTTTTTATTCAAATAACCCGGAAAATTCAAGACCATTTCAAAGTTGGCAATCGATGGAACCGTTACAACTTTCAACTCATAATCACGAGAAGAAACGTCATTGGCTTCGATGTGAAATTCTAAATCTTCTGAAGGTTTCGGAATCACAAACTGGAATTCACCGGCTTTACTACTTTCCATAAAATAGCTTTCCTCACCTATGAAAATCATCGCATTCTCCGGAAAAACTTTACCGACGGTTTTCACTTTTAGTAAAAAGTCTTTGTTTTGTTCGGTTTGTAAATTATCATTTACGACAACAAATTCGAATGGTGCCGGTGGTAAAAACTGTTGTTTAAAATTGACAACGCGATTCAAACTTTGGGACAAAATATCACCTTTCCCCGAAATCAGGAAAAACAAAAAGAACAAAATCGGAATAACAGCCAATGGCAAATATTTCTTATTCTTACCTAAATTAATCGCGTTGCCGAAAGGAATCGGCTGTAAAGTATTGGCTTTTTGGTCAATAGACGCTAATAGTAATTCGGACTTATTTTGGTCTTGGGATAATTGTAAAAAGTTGGTCAGCTTGTCGCCTACTTCACTAAAATGGTTTCCGATAATATTTGACGCTTGGTTATAATCAATTCCTTTTTGGAGTTTGAAAAGTTTGAAAAGCGGAAATAAAATAAATCGCAAAAGGAGAAATAATTCAACTACAACGAATAAGGCAAACAAAATAGTTCTCGCCGTTGGTTTCAACCAAAGAAAATATTCCACAAAAAGCGTGAAGATAAAATACAACAAACCTAACCCGACGAAAAATATTGTTCCGCGTAGCAATTCATTGGTGTAAAACTTCCGAATAAAGTCTTCTAACTTTTGATAAATAAGGGTTGATTTTTCCACTTTTTAGCCAATCTTTTTTATAACCGATAAATGTACAATTTTTGGCGAATAACCAACGTTAAAAATTTGCCAATGAAAATTCGACACAAACTGCCTAATTAAATTTTATCTTTGCACCAAAATTTAGAAACATGTCAAGACCTGTTAGAGTTCGTTTTGCCCCAAGTCCGACCGGACCATTGCACATTGGTGGTGTGAGAACAGCCTTATTCAATTATTTATTTGCCAAAAAACATAACGGTGTTTTCTATTTGAGAATTGAAGATACCGACCAAAATCGTTTCGTTCCCGGAGCTGAACAATACATCTTTGAAGCTTTGGAATGGCTGGGCATTGCGCCAAGTGAAACCGTTGGTAAGAATGAAAAATTCGGTCCTTACCGTCAAAGCGAAAGAAAACCGTTGTACAAACAATACGCTGATCAGTTAGTGAATTCGGGTTGGGCTTACTATGCTTTTGACACGGCTGAAGCTTTGGATGCGCATAGAAAACAACACGAAGCCGAAGGTAAAACCTTTATTTACAATTGGCATAATCGTGAAAAATTGGATACTTCTTTAGTAATTTCAAATGAAGAAACCGAGAAAAGAATTGCCAACGGCGAAGCTTATGTGATTCGTTTTAAAACTCCTGTGAATGAAACTTTGCATTTACATGACATCATTCGCGGCGATATTAATTTTGAAACTAATTTGTTAGACGACAAAGTTTTATTCAAATCAGACGGCATGCCAACTTATCATTTGGCGAATATTGTAGATGATCATTTAATGGAAACTTCGCATGTGATTCGTGGAGAAGAGTGGTTGCCATCAATGCCTTTGCATTGTTTATTGTACAAAGCCTTTGGTTGGGAAGCACCTGAATTTGCGCATTTACCATTGATTTTAAAACCAATTGGTAACGGAAAATTATCGAAACGCGATGGTGATAAAATGGGCTTTCCTGTATTTCCATTAGAATGGAAAAGCGAAGAAGGCATTTCCTCGGGTTATAGAGAGAAAGGATTTTTTCCGGAAGCTGTGGTTAACTTTTTGGCTTTATTAGGCTGGAATGACGGCACAGAACAAGAATTGTTTTCACTGGAAGAATTGGCTGAAAAGTTCGATTTAAACCGTGTACACAAAGCCGGAGCCAAATTTGACCCGGACAAAAACAAATGGTTCAACCACCAATATTTGCAAAAACAAAGTGATGAAAGTTTGGCGAGAGCCTTTGCTCCTATTTTAGCTGAAAAAGGGATTTCAATAGAAAACGATAAATTAGTTAGAATTGTTTCTTCTATTAAAGAACGTGCGAACTTCGTGGCTGAGTTTTGGGATTTAGCCGATTATTTCTTTATAGCACCGACTGCTTATGATGAAAAAGCCGCTAAGAATTGGAAAGAAGACACACCAAATTTAATGCAACAATTGATTTCTGTTTTAGAAAATGTGGGCGAATTTAGTTCCGAAAACATTGAAACGATTGTCAAAGATTGGATGACTAAAAACGAAATCGGAATGGGGAAAGTGATGCAGCCGTTTCGTTTGAGTTTGGTTGGCGCTTTAAAAGGGCCACATCTTTTTGACATCGTGGAATTGATTGGAAAAGAAGAAACCATCAAGCGATTAGAGAAAGCGATTGCTACTTTATAAAAAAGAAAAGTCCCGATTAACTCGGGACTTTTTTATTAGAAGTAAAAGATAATATTTCCGTTTACCACCGAAGCATTTCCTTTGAAATCACCATCAATCTTTCCGAACATATTATTGATTCCGTATTGATAAGTAACATTCAATCTAACGTTTCTGACGCCTGCGGTTAAACCCACAACAGGATAAATCGTGACATTGCTGATATCGGTCAAATCTTTAGCTAAAACCGTTGGATTTCCTTTTACGATATAGTCTTCTTCTGTTTCATCTATGGCTAATTTGCCATTGACTTGTACCATTGGGCCAAACTCAACGCTCAAATGGTTTTCGATAAACTTATAACTCAACTGAAAAGTAACATTGACACAAGACAATTTGTAATTGGTTTCTCTTTCAATAAAAGCCTGGCTTAAAGTCGCTACTGTGAAATTGTATTCGCTAAACTGTAATCCGTAAATCGCATCCCAATCGTTAAAGGCATTTCCTCTCATGGAAAGTCCAACATTCCAACCATCGCTGGGTTTGGTTTCAAAGTCTGAAGTATTGACATTAAATTGATTTAATCCTAAGGTTATTCCAATCATATTGGAGTCTCTGTAGCCGTATTGTGCTGACCCAATTGTTGTGGCAAACAACAAAAGGATGATAAGATTTTTGTTCATGAAATGATGACAGTTAATTTGTAACAAACATACATATATTTCGTATAAACACTGTATTAACAATTTAAATAATAAGAAATGGACATTTTTTTAATTGCCTTTTTGGTCTTCGGACTTTTTGTATTGCTCTCTTCTTTTTTTACTGTCAAGCAGCAAACCGCTGTAATTGTTGAACGTTTTGGGAAATTTTTGAGTATCCGACAATCCGGACTTCAATTAAAAATTCCGTTGATTGATAGAATTGCCGGTCGTGTGAATTTGAAAATTCAACAATTGGATGTGATTATTGAAACCAAAACTAAGGACAACGTATTCGTAAAACTAAAAGTTTCTGTCCAATTTATGGTCGTAAAAGATACCGTTTATGATGCCTTTTATAAATTAGAATATCCGCATGATCAAATTACTTCTTATGTATTTGACGTGGTTCGTGCCGAAGTGCCGAAATTGATTTTGGATGATGTATTCGAAAGAAAAGACGATATCGCCATCGCGGTAAAAAGAGAATTAAACGAAGCGATGACAACTTACGGTTACACGATTATCAATACTTTGGTTACCGATATTGATCCGGACATTCAAGTAAAAAATGCGATGAACAGAATCAACGCAGCCGATAGAGAAAAAACGGTTGCCGAATTTGAAGCAGAAGCGTCAAGAATCAGAATTGTAGCCAAAGCCAAAGCAGAAGCAGAAAGCAAACGTTTACAAGGACAAGGTATCGCCGACCAAAGAAGAGAAATCGCCAAAGGTTTAGTAGAAAGTGTGGATGTTTTGAACAAAGTGGGCATCAATTCACAAGAAGCTTCAGCTTTGATTGTAGTAACGCAACACTATGATACTCTACAAGCTATTGGTGCTGATACCAATTCGAATTTGATATTGTTGCCTAATTCTCCGCAAGCCGGAAGTGATATGTTGAACAATATGGTCGCCAGTTTTACGGCCAGTAATTTGGTTGGAGAATCTATGAAAACCGGAATGAGAAAAGTAGAACCTAAAAAAGGTAAAAATCTTCCGAGTGCCGGACATTCAGAAGAAGAAACTCCGGAATCAGAATCATAATTTTTGATTTATTATTATAAAAAAAAGAGGCTTAATCGCCTCTTTTTCTATTTATAAACCAACTAATAGCATACGGAATCAACAGCTTTAAAATCATGCCAAAAGTACCTGAAAACACGTTTTTATATATCTTGTATAAACCTTCTAAAGGTTCAGCCGGAAGGATGCTTTCTTTGGTTTTGTCGAAACTCAATTTCATTTTCTGATAATAGATTTCCTTTTCCAATTTCAGGATTTCTAAATCGTGTTCAATTTCGGCGTATGATGAATATTTTTTTGTTCCCATAATTTATTCGTCAAAAAATATTTCTGAGAATTTCTCTAAAATCGGTCCTTCAACAACTTTGTCTTTTACTAAGAATAAAAGCGCCGCTAAAATTGAATAGACTCCGGCCACAGCCAAAAAACCTAATGGATAACTATCGAACATTTTGCCTAAAGCCAAAGCTCCTGCAATTGATACAAAAAGCAAAACAATAGTTAAGCAAAGTGCAATCAACATAAATTTTACCATTAAAGTCGTTGACTTCATGGCGACTTTAAAACCCCAAAGTTTATAGTAAGCAATACTGCTTTCCATATAAGCTTTGGCATTTTCCTGAATATCGCCTAGGTTTTCTTTGATTTCTTCAAAAGCCATTATTTCTGTAATTTGGCATTTTGTTTTTTTAGCTCTGCTAATTTCTCTTCCAAAAAGGAAATCGCTTCTTCGGCTTTATAACTCGATTTTGAAAGTAAATTTTCTACCGTTTCTTTTAGCTCGTCTTTTGACTGCGAAAATTTTTCTTTGGCTTCTTCTTCAAATGAACCAAACTTCGATTTGGCTTGGTCTTTTAAATCATCCAAACTGTCTTTGATTTTTTCTCGCGTTTTCGAACCTTTATCCGGAGCAAATAAAATTCCAATTCCAACTCCAATTGCGGCACCGGCCAAAAGAGCCAAAATGCTATCACCTGTCCTACTAGACATAACTTTGAATTTTTAATTTTATTAAAGTTACGAAAATTTTACTGAAAAGCTGTTAAGATGTCGTTAAACAGCCAATATTCATTTTAAAGCGATATAATCGTAGTTCGTTTACAGTAGCATAAATTGACATTCCGGAGTTTTAAAAATGGAATAAAATGAACTTATGAAGGTCAGTTTTTATTGCTTTAAATTATATGATTTTAAATTGCGATAGCTTTTGGTAATAATAGAAAAAGCCCGCTATTACACGGACTTTTCATTTATAAAATCTATTCTGAAATTATTCTTTGCTTTCCACTTTAGCCCAAGTATCTCTTAAGCCAACCGTTTTGTTAAAAACCAATTTTTCGGCAGAAGAATCTTTGTCGACACAAAAATAGCCCAAGCGTTGGAATTGGAATTGGTCTAAATTTTTAGCCGATAGCAAACTTGGTTCTACATAACCGGTAATTACTTCCAAAGAATTTGGGTTGATGAATTCTTTAAAATCGATTTCCTTATTGCCATCCGGACTTTCATGTGAAAACAAACGGTCGTAAATACGCACTTCGGCAGGAATCGCATGATTAATAGAAACCCAATGAATCGTTCCTTTTACTTTTCTTTGAGAAGCTTCTGTGCCACTTCCGCTGCGGGAATCTGTGTCGTAAGTACAGTGAATTTCTGTAATATTTCCGTCAGCATCTTTAACAACACTTTCACCTTTAATGATATAGGCATTTTTCAAACGCACTTCGGTTCCTAAAGTCAGGCGGAAAAACTTCTTATTCGCTTCTTCCTGGAAATCTTCTCTTTCGATATACAATTCCTTTGAAAACGGGACTTTTCTATAAGTCATCACTGCTTCTTCCGGATTGTTTTCGGCTTCTAACCATTCCTCTTGACCCTCAGGATAATTGGTTATGACCAACTTCACAGGATTTAAAACCGCCATTACACGAGGTGTGGTTTTATTCAATTCTTCGCGAACGCAAAACTCTAAAAGCGACACGTCAATCAAATTGGTACGCTTAGCAATTCCGATAGTTTTGGCAAAATTCCGAATCGCCATCGGCGGATAACCACGACGACGCATTCCGGAAATCGTACTCATTCTTGGATCATCCCAACCAGTAACGTGTTTTTCTTCCACTAATTGCAAAAGTTTTCTTTTAGAAACTACGGTATGAGAAAGGTTTCTACGCGCGAATTCTCTTTGCATTGGTCTTACTTTAGTTTCATCGTAAACTTGATCTAGAAACCAATCGTATAATTCACGGTGAGGCAAGAATTCAAGGGTACAAAACGAATGTGAAATTTGTTCCAAATAATCGCTTTCGCCGTGTGCCCAATCGTACATTGGATAAATACACCAATCATTTCCAGTACGGTGATGATGTGAATGCAGAATGCGATACATGATTGGATCGCGCATCAACATATTGTTGTGTGACATGTCTATTTTGGCACGAAGAATATGAGTTCCATTTGGAAATTCGCCATTTTTCATTCGTTCCAATAAGTCTAAATTCTCTTCAACTGAGCGATTTCTATAGGGAGAATCGGTTCCAACTTGTGTCGGAGTTCCTTTTTGCTTAGCCATTTCTTCCGAAGATTGGCTGTCAACATACGCTTTTCCTTTCTTGATAAATTCAACAGCCCAATCGTATAGTTGTTGGAAATAATCCGAAGCATAACACTCCGTATCCCATTTATAGCCTAACCATTCGATGTCTTTTTTAATCGCGTCAACGTATTCCTGCTCTTCTTTGGCGGGATTGGTATCATCAAAACGCAAATTTACAGGTGCTTGATAATCAATTCCTAAACCAAAATTTAAACAAATAGCACTGGCATGACCAACGTGCAAATAGCCGTTAGGTTCCGGCGGAAAACGAAAACGTAATTTGTTTTTGGACAAACCGTTTTTCAAATCTTCTTCTATAATTTGTTCGAGGAAATTAAGGGACTTCTCTTCTGTTGACATTATTTTTGTAATTTTAGCAAAGATAAAAATTTAGATGATAGATAAGAGATGAATAGATAATAGAACCTATATTATTTATTTGAAGCAAACTGAATACTAATTACTGAACACTGAATACTGCTTAATATGGGAACTATTAAATTACAAAACATAAGAACCTTTTCCTTTCACGGTTGTTTGGAAGAAGAAGGCAGAATTGGTTCAGATTACCGAGTTGACTTGGAAATCAAGACCGATTTGAGAAAATCTTCATTAACGGATGACCTGAAAGATACCGTTGATTATGTGCTTTTGAATAAAATTGTAGAAGAAGAAATGGCCATTCGTTCCAAATTATTAGAACACGTTGCCCATAGAATAATCACCAGAATCTTTGGTGAAATACCATCAGTTTCCCGTATTTTATTAGGCGTTTCCAAACTCAATCCTCCTATTGGCGGTGATGTTGAAGCGGTTACCATAGAAATGGAAGAATACCGTAGCTAAGTACGATTTACGAAGTTGTAAGTACAAAGTGCTAAAACAAAACTTTTTGCCTTTTGCCTTTTGCCTTTTAACTTTTTTAGTATATTTGCCGTCCAACTGGCATCGTGGCCGAGCGGCTAGGCACCGGTCTGCAAAACCGACTACTCCGGTTCGAACCCGGACGATGCCTCAAAAAAACCTCAGAATTAATTCTGAGGTTTTTTAATTTATAAACTTTAAGATTACTTCTCTCCTTCCAACTTCTCAAAAGCGGAATTCACGATTTTTTGTTCTTTGGGAAACCAAGCTTGAGAGAGTAAAACCACACCGCAAATAATCAAAACGATACTGATGAATTTTTTGATTAAAAGGATGTTTTTTGGGTTGAGTTTGTTGCGCAATTGTTTGGCTAATAGTATTTTGAAAATATCTGTGATAAAATAACTGATGATTAGTGTGGAGAAAAAAGTAATCATTCTCGCCGGTTGTAATTCGAGTTGCGGTCCGATAGTAATTAAAATGGCTAACCAAAAACCCAGCACGCCAATATTGATAAAATTGAGAAAGAAACCTTTAACGAATAAAGAAAAATAGTTGGTTTTAGCTAATTCTTTTGGGTCAATTTCATCGATGCTTTTTTTGGATTCTTTTTTGTTTTTGACAAACGAAATGATACCGTAAGTCAACATTACCAATCCACCAAAAATGAATAATGCCGGATCATTTTTGATGCTTTGAATCAAGCGATAACTACTAAAAAAAGCAATCAGGATAAAAATTACATCGGCTAAAACTACGCCCAAATCAAAGACAATGGCAGCTCTGAATCCTTTAACTACACTGGTTTCGAGTAGCACAAAAAAAACAGGTCCAATCATAAAACTCAGAAAGAAACCAAGCGGAATGGCAGATAAAATATCGTTAAGGGTAATCATGGTTTGAATTTTGACAATGCAAGTTAGAATTAAATTTTAACAATTTAAAACTATTTCTCTTTTGCTTCTTCTATGCTTCCGCCGGCAATAACTTTTTGGTTGATTTGTTTAGGTTTACCGTAAATGGTGATGTCGCCACCGGCACGAACTTTGGCTTCAACCAAATTGGTAGCAAAAATATCTGCTTGTCCGCCGGCATTGGCGGTAATGGTTGTTTGTTCAGTCTTTAATTTTTCCGCTTCATAAATTCCACCCGAATTCACTAAAACATCTTGATTTTCAGCCGTTCCCTCTAAAGTAATTTTGGAACCATTGGCTACGCGAACGTTTAATTTTTCGGTTGCTAAAATCAATTTTATTATTGATCCTTCTTTGGCATTAATATCAAAACTAATTGATTCTAATAAGTCACCACAACCAATTCTGGAACCTTCATTGGCTTCAACAGCTGAAATATTTTCGAAATAAACCGTTACCGAAATATGATCGCCACCCAATAATTTATCCAATGGCATTCTGATTTTCAATTCGCCGTTTTTATTCACTAATTCAACTTCATTGCCTTCTTTTCCATCAATAACTACTTTGTTTTCATTGCTTTTTACCAAGAAAACATCAATCTGGTCAAAGGAAGTTACTTTGGTAAAATCACCTACTTTTTTTTCTACTTGTCCGAAGGCTATCGAACTGAATACTAATAAACTGTAAACTAAATTTTTCATTTTTACTCGTTTCTTCTTATGAAATGGAAATCTAATTGTTTCTTAACCAAATCGGCATTTTTTACTTTGACATAAACTTCATCACCGAGTTGTAAAATACTATTCGTCGCTTGACCAACCAAAGCATATTGTTTCTCATCAAACGTATAATAATCTTCTTTGATTTCTCGGATTCTGACCATGCCTTCGCATTTGTTTTCGATGATCTCTACATAAATTCCCCATTCGGTTACACCTGAAATTACCCCTAAAAACTCTTGGTCTTTGTGATCTTGCATGTATTTCACTTGCATGTATTTCACAGAATCTCTTTCTGCTTGTGCGGCCAAACCTTCCATATCACTGGAATGGGCACATTTTTCTTCGTATTCTTCTTGGCTCACACTTTTGCCACCATCGAGATAATATTGTAATAAACGATGCGCCATTACATCAGGATAACGTCGAATTGGAGAAGTAAAATGACTGTAAAAATCGAAAGCTAATCCATAATGGCCAATGTTTTCCGTAGAATATTTGGCTTTGCTCATGCTTCGAATGGTTAATGTATCTACTAAATTCTGTTCTTTTTTACCATTGACTTCATTCAATAAATTATTCAATGATTTAGAAATATCCTGTTTGGATTTCATGTTAATCGAATACCCAAATTTTGAAATCACCGTTTGAAGGTTAATTAACTTGTCTTCGTTGGGTTCATCGTGGATTCTATAGATAAAAGTTTTCTTTTGTTTTCCAATAAATTCGGCTACTTTTCTGTTGGCCAACAACATAAATTCTTCAATCAAATGATTGGCATCTTTCGAAATTTTGAAGAAAACACCAACCGGCTCTGATTCTTCATTTAAGTTGAATTTTACTTCTACTTTATCGAAGGAAATCGCTCCATCAGCCATTCTTTTTTTCCGAAGAATTTTAGCTAAATCTTGCATTTTTAAAGTCGCTTCAACTATTTCCTTTGGTACTCTGTATTCTTTTCCGATCAATGAAATTTCAGCCGGAATTACATCTGATCTGGTTTCAATAATTTGCTGCGCTTCTTCATAAGCAAAACGTTGGTCTGAGTAAATCACGGTTCTTCCAAACCAAGAATCTAAAACTTCCGCTTTGTTATTCAATTGAAATATAGCGGAGAACGTATATTTTTCTTCATTTGGTCGAAGTGAACAAGCAAAATTAGATAATACTTCAGGCAACATTGGTACCACTCTGTCAACCAAATAAACCGAAGTAGCTCTTTTATAAGCTTCATCATCTAAGATTGTTCCTTCTTTTAAATAATGCGAAACATCGGCAATATGAACGCCAATTTCGTAATTTCCATTGTCTAAAACTTGAAAAGAAAGTGCATCATCAAAATCTTTTGCATCTTTAGGATCTATAGTAAACGTCAACACTTTTCGCATATCACGACGCTTGGCAATTTCTTCTGCTGTGATTGAAGTATCTAATTTATTTGCAAAAGCATCCACTTCAATAGGGAAATCATATGGTAAACCATATTCGGCTAAAATCGCATGAATTTCGGTATTGTGTTCGCCAGGTTTTCCTAAAACTTTAATCACGGAACCAAAAGGCGAATCCGCTTTTGCCGGCCAATCTTCTAATTTGACTAAAACAACATCACCGTGTTCGGCATCGCCTAATTTGTTTTTTGGAATAAAAATATCTGTGTACATTTTAGCATTTGCTGTAGTAACAAAGCCAAAATTCTTTTGAATATCAACAACTCCAACGAATTCTTCTTTGTGTCTTTCTAAAATTTCTAATACTTCCGCTTCCGGTTTTCTCGAACTTCTTCGGTCATAAACATAAGCTTTTACTTTATCACCATCTAAAGCATGATTCAAATTAACAAACGGAACAAAAACGTCGTGTTCTAATTCCTCACAAACAAAATAACCGGCTTTTCGGCTGGTCATGTCAATGGTTCCTTCGTAATATTTTTGGCTGGTAGCTTTGACTAAATACTTTCCCGGTTCTGATTCTATAATCAGTTTTTGAGCAGCTAGAATCTTTAAATCTTTGATGATTTCGTTTCTGCTTTTGGTATCATCCAACTCAAGGATAGCAGCTATTTGTTTGTAGTTGAATGGTTTATTGGCATTCTTGGATAATATTTTAAAAATCTTCTCGGAAAATGTCTTTTCGTTTTTCCCGAACTTTTTGGGTTTCTTACTCATTGTATTTCTTCTATTAATGCTGAAAATTACGAAATAGTAATTAGTAAATAGTAATTAGTGATTAGTTTTAATTAAAAAATAACAATTTGTATCTTTATAAAAACTACAAAAAATGACCGAATTTATAACAATTGCTACTTTTAATTTCGCTCATGAAGTGATGGTTTTAAAAACCATTTTAGACCGAGAAAGTATTCCGTATTTGTTTCAAAATGAAAACCTGGTTTCGATAGATCCACTCGCAAGTTTGGCTTATGGCGGCATCCAATTAAAAATTCATCCGAATGATATCGAAGCCGTTCAAACTATTTTAGATGACCTAAATAATAATTTAAAAATCGTTTAAAATTTCAAAGTTGTCAACACATATTAAAAACAACAAAACGATTTTTAAAATTATTTAAAATTTATGATGGTTATTATAGTGTGTTAATAGATGTAATAACTTTTTTGAATTGACAGTGTTTTAAAAGTTATGTAAACTTATACAGAGAAATTAACATCGTTTACCAAATCTAAAGTTCTTAAAATGAGCCAAATTTTGATTTTTATCAACAGTTGTTAACATGTAAAAAACAAGGTAAATTTTTAATAAGTTTAATAGCTGATTTTTGTTGAAAACCATGTTTTTAATATTGATAAGTATTCTAAAAAAAGCCCAAACTAAATTTGATTTTCTCGTTTCAATTTTTGATTAGAAAAAAAAGCCATACAACCTTAAAAAACTTCTAATTTTCTATCCAAAGTTGTTAACAATCTGTGTTAATTTAAAGTTAACTGATTATCAAGGATTTGCGAAACACTATCAACATTCTAAAATTTTAACATTTGCCTTGATATTTATGCAATGATTTTCAAATAGTTATAGAAATATCTCAACCTACAGAAAAACTTAAGTTTTTAAAATCAAGTAGTTACAATAAAGTAGGCATCCAACCGATAGTTTGCTTAAATTTGTGCTTATAACTGCAAAAAATTTACCATGAAAATCTCTATCGGAAACGATCACGCCGGACCGGATTACAAAAAAGCCATCGTCGCATTTTTAGAACAAAAAGGCTATCAAATATTTAACCACGGTACAGACACTTTTGACAGTGTGGATTATCCTGATTTTGGTCATCCTGTAGCGATTGATGTAGAATCAAAAAGAGCCGATTTTGGGATTGTAATTTGTGGTTCAGGAAATGGCATAGCTATGTCGGCCAACAAACACCAAGGAATACGTGCTGCACTTTGTTGGACCAAAGAAATTGCCGCACTGGCTCGCCAACACAATGATGCTAATGTGATTAGTATTCCGGCAAGATATACTTCAATCCAACAAGCGGTTGAAATGGTCGATACTTTTTTAAATACAGCTTTCGAAGGCGGAAGACACGCAACAAGAGTGGATAAAATAAGTTGTAATTAACTCTAATGATATCCGACTTAAATAATTTCAATGAAGTTAATGCGGCAAGTAGAAAAGTTGCTTTACTATCCTTTTTATTAGGGACATTAATTCTTGCGCTCTATTTTATTACTCATTATCACGGTATTATTTATTTAGGTTTGTTTTTCATAACCGCTGCTTTTATGTTAAATAGCTTTTTTACCGTCCTATTGCTCTATTTTTACATTAAAGAAAAAAAGCATAGAAAAATTATCTTATTTTCTATTCTATTAATCTTCATTAACATACCGATTGGATTTTTTTATCTTGATTTAGGATTTGAAATTTACAATCATATCGAGATAATCAATGAGTGAAATACACATCCACAAACACGAAGTACAAGGGAAAAACTTGGTTATTTCCATTATTCTAAACCTGATTATCACCATTGCACAAGTAGTTGGCGGAATCATTTCGGGAAGTTTGGCGCTGATATCCGATGCTTTACACAATTTTTCTGATGTGCTTTCATTGGTTTTTAGCTTAATTGCACACAAATTATCCAGAAGAAAAGCATCTATAAACAACACATTTGGTTACAAAAGAGCCGAATTGATTGCGGCTTTTGTTAATGCGTCAACCTTAGTAATTGTAGCATTTATTTTGATTTATGGCGCCATAGGAAGATTTATTGATCCGCATCCGATTGAGTCCGGTTTGGTAATTTGGTTGGCTTTGTTAGGCATTGTGGTTAATGGGCTTTCGGTCATTTTTCTCCGAAAAGATGCGGAACACAATATCAATATGAAATCGGCTTATTTGCATTTGCTAACCGATATGATGGCTTCTGTGGCGGTTTTGGTTGGCGGTTTGTTAATGAAATTCTACGATTGGTATTGGGTTGATAGCGTTATGACCATTGCCATTGCTATTTATTTAATCGTGGTTGGAGTCAAATTATTAATTACTTCTACCAAAATGCTGATGCTTTTCACGCCTGATTTTATCGACATCAAAGAATTGGTTCGCGAAGTACATAAAATTCCCGGCGTGAATAAATTGCACCATATTCATGTTTGGCATCTCAACGACGAAGAATTGCACCTCGAAGCGCATTTAGATTGTTCAAATGATATTAAAATGAGCGAATTCAATGAATTGTTGCATAAAGTAGAACAGGTTTTATTTCTTAAATTTAACATCAATCACATCAATATCCAACCCGAATTTAAAAAAGAAGATCCAAAAGATTTTATAGTTCAGGACTAAAAAGGTTTCAAAATGATTATCATTGACCAAAATCTTATCCGAAAAATTTTCAAAAAAAGGCTGCCAGATTCACACAAAGGCAATCACGGCCATACATTGATTATCGCCGGAAGCAAAGCCAAAATGGGCGCAGCCATTATTTCGGCTAAAGCTTGTTTAAGAAGTGGTGTTGGTTTGTTAACGGTTAATATTCCCAAAAAAGAAAGGCCAGCCATTTTCACTTCCATTCCCGAAGCGATGATTGAATTTCGGGAAGACAATAACGATTGGGAAAAATACAACGCTTTTGCCATCGGACCGGGTTTTGGAACCGACAAACAAGCTGAAAGAAAAGTTGAATTTGTAATGAAAACAGCAAAATTTCCCATAGTTTTTGATGCGGATTCGCTCAATATTTTGGCCAAAAACCAAAAGTTGTTCTCTAAACTCCCTGCAAAATCAATCTTAACGCCGCATGTCAAAGAGTTCGACCGATTGTTTGGCATTCATTTTTCAATTGAAAAAAGACAACAAAAAGCCAATGAAAAGGCCGCAGAACTAAACTGCATTATAGTCTTAAAAGGACACAAAACTTTTATCACCAACGGACACCAAAGTTTTCAAAACACCAACGGAAATTCGGGCTTAGCCAAAGGCGGTTCTGGCGATGCATTAACCGGAATGATTACGGCATTTCTGGCCCAAGGTTACGAACCGATAAACGCAGCAACTCTAGGCGTTTACCTTCACGGGTTGGCTGCCGATATTACGCTAGAAACCCAAAGCGAGGAAAGCATGTTAATCACCGACGTAATCGATAATTTAGGCAAGGCTTTTCAAAAAATTTAGCATAAAACAATGTATTAGCTGTGAAGCGCTTTCCAAAATAGGATAAAGCTGACGACTATAAACAGGAAAATTGGTATACCGGCTAAGAGGTTAAAATTTCGTTTAAGTTTTAAAGACTTTTTGTGAAAAAAATAGCTTTCCACCAATAAAAAAACTGACCAAAAAAATAAACCTGTGTAAATACTCAACGCATAGGCAAGATAAAACTCTTCAAAATCAAGGAAGAAAATAATACTTCCCAAACAAAGTAGCACCAACAATAGAATCCGCAGGAAAAAATATTTTATCATTGCATTTATTTAGCCCAAATATACAAAAATGACTAGCATACAATTCATTCAAAACCAAGTCGCAGCTTCACCAAAAAGTATCGAAGCCACTTTAAAATTATTATCCGAAGATTGCACAATCCCTTTTATTTCGCGTTACCGAAAAGACCAAACCGGAAACTTGGACGAAGTCGTTATTGAAAACATTGCTAAATTAACTAAACAGTACGACGAAATTGTAAAACGCAAAGACAGTGTTTTGAAATCGATTGAAGAACAAGGCCAACTGACCTCGGAATTGAAAAGCAAAATAGAAAACAGTTTCGATTTACAAGAGATTGAAGATTTGTATTTGCCTTATAAAAAGAAGAAGAAAACACGAGCTGATGTCGCTCGCGAAAACGGATTGGAACCTTTAGCTAAAATTATCATGGCGCAAAATTCTGATGATATTGAATTTATCGCTTCCAAATATTTGAATGCAAAAGTGCCAAATGAAGACGATGCTTTACAAGGCGCGCGTGACATTATCGCCGAATGGATTAATGAAAATATTTTTATCCGGAAAAATCTCCGTCGTTTGTTTCAAAGAAAAGCGATTGTTGAAACTAAGGTTGTGAAAACCAAAAAAGACGACGAAGCCGCTCAAAAATTCTCCCAATATTTCGAATGGGCCGAACCCATTTCCAAAGCGCCATCGCATAGACTGTTAGCGATGTTGCGAGCCGAAGCCGAAGGTTTTGTCAAGTTAAACGTCGAAATCGAGAAAGAAGAAGCCATCGAATTTATCGAAAACAATACCATAAAAAACAATCGCGAGACGGCCGACCAATTGCGTTTAGCCATCAAAGACAGTTATAAAAGATTGTTAGAACCGGCCATTTCCAACGAAACGTTACAAGAAGCCAAAGCCAAAGCGGATGCCAAAGCGATAGAAGTTTTTGCCGGGAATTTGGGCCAACTTTTATTAGCGCCGCCGTTAGGGGAAAAACGAATTTTAGCCATTGATCCCGGATTCAGAAGCGGTTGTAAAATTGTTTGTCTGGATGAAAAAGGAGATTTGCTCTACAACGAAACCATTTATCCTCATCAGCCGCAGAATGAAACTACGATGGCGATGAAGAAAATCAAATCGATGGTGAATGCTTATAATATTGAAGCGATTTCCATCGGTAACGGAACGGCATCGCGTGAAACAGAATTCTTTATCAAAAAAATTGCTTTTGACAAACAGGTTCAGGTTTTTGTGGTTTCAGAAGCCGGCGCATCGGTTTATTCCGCGAGTAAAATCGCGAGAGATGAATTCCCGAATTATGACGTAACGGTTCGTGGCTCAGTTTCCATAGGAAGACGACTTTCTGATCCTTTGGCGGAATTGGTTAAAATTGATGCTAAATCTATAGGCGTTGGGCAATACCAACATGACGTTGACCAAACCAAACTCAAAGAAGAATTAGATACCGTCGTAGTTCGTTGCGTGAATTCGGTTGGCATCAATATCAATACGGCGAGTAAATCATTGCTGAGTTATGTCTCAGGAATTGGGGAAAAAATGGCAGAAAACATAGTCGCTTTCCGAAGTGAAAATGGTCCGTTTGAAGACAGAAAGCAACTGAAAAAAGTGCCGCGTTTGGGCGACAAAGCTTACCAACAAGCCGCAGCTTTTATCCGAATCAAAGATGGAAAAAATCCTTTAGATAATTCGGCCGTTCATCCCGAAGCTTATTCCGTGGTTGAAAAAATGGCAAAAGATTTAGGCTTAAAAACGGCAGAATTAATCGGGAAAAAAGATAAAATCAGTTTAATAAAGCCGGAATCTTATATCACTTCAGATATCGGAATTTTAGGGATTAAAGACATTTTAAAAGAACTCGAAAAACCCGGATTAGACCCAAGAAAAGCGGCCAAAGTTTTCGAATTTGACCCTAATGTAAAATCCATAAAAGACGTTCGCTCCGGCATGATTTTACCCGGAATTGTCAATAATATTACTGCTTTCGGTTGCTTTGTCGATATCGGAATCAAAGAAAGCGGCTTGGTGCACATTTCCCAACTCAAAGAAGGCTTTATTTCCGATGTGAATGAAGTGGTCAAATTACACCAACACGTTCAAGTCAAAATCGTTGAGGTAGATGAAGAACGAAAGAGAATTCAGTTGACGATGGTATTCTAAAAAATAAAAATCCCAAACACCAATAATTAGTTGGAATTTGGGATTTTTTAATATTGGAATTTAAAGAAGTTACTCTTTAGTGGCAGTTGTTTCTTCTTCCTTTTTTGGCTCTGTTGTATCGTCTTTAGCTGCTTTTTTGAATTCTTTCACGCCGCTACCCAAACCTTTCATCAATTCCGGAATTTTTTTACCTCCAAAAAGTAATAAAATAACGGCTAAAATCAACATCATTTGCGGGAATTCAATTGCGCCAAGAAATATGGTTAAAAAGGTCATGATAATATGAATTAGATTAAATATTTGGCAAATGTAGAAAATAAATTAATAGATGTCTCTGTTTTGCCATTAAAGAACGTTAAACTTTATAAAATCTTAAGCAGATATAATTTCTATATTTGTGGTATAATCAAATACCAATGTCCGAAAAACGGCTCAAGCGCAAAATCATCAAGAAAAAACTATTCACGAAAAACCGTTTGGTTATCCTGAATGAAGAAACTTTTGAAGAAGTATTTTCTTTGCGTTTAACGTTGATGAATGTGTTTGTTGTGGCGAGTATTGGTGCATTGTTGATTATTTTTATTACCACTTATATCATTGCTTTTACACCTTTACGCGAATATATTCCGGGCTACGCTTCCACTAAATTAAAAAGAGATGCGACCGAATTAGCCCTCAAATCCGATTCCTTAAGCAATGCCTTAAAGAAAAATGAAGCTTATATTGCTTCCATCAAAAAGATTTTGACCGGCGATTTAGATTTTGCCAAATTCAGCAAAGATTCAATTACCGCGACTAATTTAGAACCTGTTTCTGAGGAAGATTTACAACCTACTGAAGCCGATTTATTACTTAGAGAACAAGTCGCCCGAGAAGACAAATACAATCTTTTTGAAAAGGCAAAACCCAAAGTAAGCGTGGTGTTTTTTCCACCGGCAAAAGGGATGATAACCGAGAAGTTTAACCCAAAAGATAAACACTATGCCGTTGATGTAGCATTAGCCAAAGACACGCCAATCAAGTCGGTTTTAAGCGGAACGGTAATCTTTGCCGATTGGACACCAACGACCGGAAACGTAGTCATCATAAGACACAACAACGGATTTATTTCCGCTTATAAACACGCCGCATCGTTAACCAAAGAACAAGGCGATACCGTAAGAACCGGCGAAGTCATTGCCTTAGCAGGCTCAACCGGACAAGAATCAACCGGTGTGCATTTGCACTTTGAATTGTGGAAAGACGGTTATCCAATTGATCCAAGTATTTTTATTGCCTTTGAATAATATGGAAGAAATTTTGAATAATATTAGTGAGCAAACCTTGTTTATTCCTTTTACAACAGGAACTATTTTTGTCTTAGCCGCATTGATAACATTAGTGTTTCCACCCAAAAAAATAAACTATTTATACGGTTACAGAACTAGAGCATCTATGAAAAACCAACAGGTTTGGGATTTTGCACAACGGTATTCCGGTATAAAAATGGTGCAATCCGGATTGGTTTTGATTGCTTTATCTCCCTTGAATGTTTTGGTTAATTTGAATGAAAGTTTTCAATTAAGCTTAGGCTTCTCATCCGTAATTATTGCTTGTGCGTATTTGTTTTTTGCCACCGAAAGAGCCATTAGAAAAAAATTCCCAAACGATTAACGATGTCAATCAAATCAATAGCAGCCAAATTATTGGCTAAAAGCATTTACAAAAAGACCCAAGCGTGGGCCTCAAAACCTGTTGAAACCCAACAAAAAGTTTTGAATCATTTAATCAGTCAAGCCAAATTCACCTTGTTTGGTAACGACCACGATTTCCTAAACATCAAAACCTTTGAAGATTTCGCCGCTAAAGTTCCGATAAGAGATTATGAGGAATTACGGCCTTATGTAGACAAAGTGGTCAAAGGCGAAGAAAACATCCTTTGGAAAGGCAAACCGATTTATTTTGCCAAAACTTCGGGCACAACATCGGGCGCAAAATACATTCCACTCACTAAAGAATCCATGCCGTTTCATATCGAAGCCGCACGAAATGCTATTCTAAGTTATATCCACGAAACCGGTAAAGCGGATTTCGTTGATGGTAAAATGATTTTCCTGCAAGGCAGTCCTATTTTAGAGGAAAAAAACGGAATCAAACTGGGAAGGCTTTCCGGAATTGTAGCGCATTTTGTGCCAAAATATTTGCAAAAAAACCGCATGCCGAGTTGGAAAACCAATTGCATAGAAGATTGGGAAACCAAAGTGGATGCGATTGTTCAAGAAACTTTTAATAAAGACATGACCGTCATTTCCGGCATTCCTTCTTGGGTGCAAATGTATTTTGAAAAACTGCATCAAAAAGGAGGAAAACCCGTTGGCGACATCTTCAAAAACTTCAATTTATTCATTTACGGCGGCGTAAATTATGAACCATATCGCGCCAAATTTGAAAACCTAATCGGAAGAAAAGTCGATTCTATCGAGTTATTTCCGGCTTCCGAGGGCTTTTTTGCTTACCAAGATTCTCAAAAAGAAAAAGGGATGTTATTGCTTTTGAACTCAGGTATTTTCTACGAATTTGTCAAAGCAGAGGAATTTTTCACCGAGAAACCAAGGCGTTATACGATAGGCGAAGTCGAATTGGGAACCAATTACGTTTTAATCATTTCTACCAATGCCGGACTTTGGGCCTACAATATAGGCGACACCATTCAGTTCACGAGTTTGAAACCATATCGTGTTATCGTTTCAGGAAGAATTAAACATTATATTTCGGCTTTTGGCGAACATGTGATTGGTAAAGAAGTCGAAAGCGCTTTGCAAGAAGCCATGCAAGGAACAACTGTTCGGGTCAATGAATTTACCGTCGCGCCACAAATCACGCCAAGCGATGGATTGCCTTATCACGAATGGTTCATCGAATTTGAAAACGAACCGGAAAACATAGAAGATTTTGCCCTAAGAATTGACCATGCCATGCGCAAACAAAACACCTACTATGACGATTTGATTGTAGGCAACGTATTGCGAACGCTTGTCATTACCAAAGTCGCCAAAAATGGTTTCCAAGACTATATGAAATCCATCGGAAAACTCGGTGGACAAAACAAATTGCCAAGATTGGCTAACGATAGAAAGATTGCTGATTTCTTTAATCATTAGGAGCGAACCTGCCTGCCGGCAGGCAGGAGGCTCGGGCATTTTTGTAATCCATTTTCCTGCTACCGAAACTCGCTGTAACTGCGTTACGAGCTCAAACAATTTCGGCATCAGGGCTAAAAAGCAAACTAAAGGAATGAAATTAACGGTTTTAATTATTGTCTTATTTTTAAAAACATTTTGGGTTTCCGCCCAAATCAAAGGCGTCGTTAAAGACAGTCTTACCGGCAAACCGATTTCGTATGTCAATATTTGGGTCGAAAATGAAAATATTGCCACCACTTCTGAGGAAGATGGCACTTTTTCGTTCAATATTTCCGCCAATAAAAACCTTATTTTTTCAGCATTAGGCTATGAAAAGAAAACGATAAAAGCTTCACAATCCGCTCAAGTTTTGCTCTCTTCAAAAGCATTTGATTTAGAGGAAGTCGTTATATCAAACAGTATTGAAACTAAACGGATTGTCATTGGCCAAACCGAGAACACCGTTGCTCAGGCTTTTGATAACGGACCAAGAATAGACGTTAAATATTTTCCGTACAATTTGGCCTATCAAAAAACAAAATACATCAAAAAAATAATGCTTAATACCGACAGCAGAATTGAGGACGCGACGGTTAAAATTCGGTTTTACCGAGTTGATGCTAATGGTTTTCCCGGTGAAGAAATGCTCAAAAAAGATTTAATCGTTTCGGTAAAAAATGGCACAAGAAGTAATAAAATTGACTTGTCCGACTATAATTTGGTCATGCCAAAAAATGGTCTTTTCGTTGGTTTTGAAAAGTTAATGATAGAAAAAAACAAAAAAGAAAAAACCATTACAGACCAGAATACCAAAACCACACAAATTCTAAAAACCTATTATCCCTTTATCCTTTATAACTATGTAGAAAGAGAAGCGCTTTTTACCTTTTCGGGCGGAAAATGGAATAAACAAGTAAAAGAGACCAACGGCATAGCGGAAAAAGTGAAAGGTTATGAACCGGCAATCAACCTAATTCTAACCAACTAAACGACAAAAACCCTATATTTGCGGGTTAGAAAACAAAATTTAATGAAGGAAATTAAAAACATTTCGCGCTCACGAGCGCAAGAATCGTCGGCAGCTATCGAACGATTGTACATTACCATGAGACATTTATTCAACAGAGGTTTTTATAAACCAATGGGTGTTTCAGGGGAAACTTTAAGAGAGGCATTATTGTCTCTAAGACCCGAAATTTACGGCAGCATCGCCGAAGAAAAAGTAGAGCTCAACGGTTTGCTTTATGTAATTGAAAGACTTCCCGTAGGCATTGAAGAATGTCGTTTTATCAACCTAACTTCAGACGAAGGTTATTCTAAATCGCATTTTCAAGCGATTGTTCCACCTAAAAGAAGAAGAAATTGTTACCGCATAGATGAAGAACAAATGAACGTTGAAATCACACGTGGTCGTTCGGACATTTATGATATTTTAACGCATTTGACTTTTATTTTTATCGAATCGCATAAAATCAAAGACCGAGTTTTGTTAGATGAAGCCAATTTAGAACTTACCCGAGACTGGCAAAAATTAGAGCAAGCGGTTTTACAAAATAAAAAATTCACACAGTCAGAAAAGGAAGTGGCGATTTCACATGCCGCCAATGTTTTGGGCAGAAGTTTTTCGGAAGTGTTAGACATTTATGATGCTTTTGGCACCAAAGAAAAACCGGATAGATTTTTACACGTAATCTATTGGTTAGGAAAATTAGCGATTCAAGAAATCGTCGACAACAACAAAAGAACGATTACGTTCAGTCCGATTTTAAGAGAAAGATTAGGCCATCATATCCACGGTGAAATTTGGGCAACAACCATCAAAGAAACCTTAAAAGCCAATAATTTATTGGAAAGACCAATCCACATTATCAGTGCTAACATGCACAGTGTAATGAATTCACTCTTTGCTACGACGGTTTTGAAAACCAAATTCAAAGACAAATCGGATTTCTTTATCTATGAAGAATTAAGCAAATCAGGTGCTGATCCGGTTAGGAATAAAGTAGAGGAGTTTGCTATAAAACATGGGATGATTTCTTTACCGGACCAATCAGGAACCAATATTGATGTTCAGATTTTTGATACCGCCAAAATTGATTGGGCCAAATCAAGTTTCCCGAAAGCTAAGATTGGAAAAGAAAGCCCTGTTTTAATCGTTATGGATTATGCTTTTGGCGAACAAGCTTTTGAAACGATTGACGAGTTATTGAAACCATACAAAGACGGCAAAATCAAAACTTTCCTCAATGTAGAATCCGTTTCCATCATGGGAAAAGCCGGCATTTTACAAGGCGGTAAAGGTGATATTATGATTCCGTCAGCGCACATCAATGAAGGAACGGCAGATAATTATCCGTTCGAAAATGAATTGACCGCCAAAATGTTTGACGGGAATGATATTCCGGTATTTTCGGGACCAATGGTTACCGTGCTTGGAACATCGCTTCAGAATAAGGATTTATTAAAATTCTTCCACGAATCAACCTGGGAAGTGATTGGTCTTGAGATGGAAGGCGCTTATTATCAAAAAGCGATACAATCGGCCTCCAAAATCAGAAAGAGCATTCACCCGAATGTAAAAGTCCGATACGCTTATTATGCTTCAGATAATCCTTTAGAAACCGGAAGCACTTTAGCTTCTGGCGGATTAGGAACAACAGGCGTAAAGCCAACGTATTTGATTACTATTAAAATATTAGAACAAATTTTTAACGTTAAATAAATTTTTATGAGCGCAACACCTCAAAATAATGACAACCAAGAAATAGATTTATCGTTGGTTTCTAAAAAAATAGGGAGCATTTTTGAAAACATTTTTACGCAAATTTTCAAAGGCTTTTTATTCTTCAAAAGAAATATTCTTTGGGTCGGAATACTATTCGTACTAGGCGCCGGATTAGGGTTTTATTTAGACAAAACTTCTAAATCTTATGACAATCAGGTAATAGTAATGCCCAATTTTGGTTCAACCGATTATTTGTATGCCAAAATAGACCTGATTAACTCTAAAATTGAAGAAGGCGATACTGTTTTTTTGAAGAACGTGTTGCAATTAAAAGAACCGAGAACAATTAAAAAAATTGAAATAAAACCCATAACGGACGTTTATAAATTTATTGACAACAAAACACAGAATTTTGAGTTGATAAAATTAATGGCTGAAGATGGCGATATCAAGAAGATAGTAGAAGAAAGTATTACCAGTAAAAATTACCCTTTTCACTCTATTTCCTTTGTAACCGACAAGAAAATCAGCAATGAAAACATGGTGTCACCATTGCTCAAGTACCTTAATGACTCTGAATATTTTGCCAAAATTCAAAAGGAATATTTGAACAACATCAAAGTGAAAATGGTTGAAAATGACTCCATTATTTCCCAAATCAATGGATTCTTAAACACTTTTAACAACACATTGAACGGTACACAAAAAAGTGATAAACTGGTTTATTACAACGAAAACTCCCAATTGGATGAGGTTATCAAAACCAAAGACAATTTGATAACAGAACAGGGAAATCATCGTTTAGAACTAATTAGCTTGGATAAAATAGTAAAAGAAAACAGTACGGCATTAAACATTAAAAACAATAAAGCCACCAACGGGAAAATGAAATTAATTTTACCGGTTTTATTCATCGGTCTTTTTGTTTTGGTTGGACTTTTAAAATCCTTTTACCAATACCAAATGGCTAAACTGAACAGTTAATTTATGAAATAGCAATAGCTAAAGGGTAAAAACATATACGATTAAGGACTATTACATTTGACAAATTAATACAATAATAAAGACAAATGAAAGGAATTATATTAGCGGGCGGTTCAGGAACAAGATTACATCCCTTAACGTTGGCCGTGAGCAAGCAACTAATGCCCATTTATGACAAACCGATGATTTATTATCCGTTGTCAACTTTAATGTGGGCAGGAATACGAGAAATATTAATTATTTCAACACCTCATGACTTGCCGCTTTTCAGACAGTTATTGGGCGATGGCAACAGTTTGGGCTGTCGGTTTGAATATGCCGTTCAGGAAAAACCCAATGGTTTGGCCGAGGCCTTTATCATCGGGAAAGAATTTATAGGCAATGATAAAGTAGCTTTGGTTTTGGGCGATAATATATTTTACGGCACCGGACTTTCCGAATTGCTTTTGGCCAATAACAATCCCGATGGCGGTGTCATTTATGCTTATCATGTTCACGATCCGGAACGTTATGGCGTGGTAGATTTTGATGCCAATGGTAACGTTTTGTCCATTGAAGAAAAACCCGAAAAACCCAAGTCTAATTATGCCGTGCCGGGCATTTATTTTTATGACAATGATGTGGTTAAAATTGCAGCCAATATCAAACCAAGTCACCGCGGAGAATTAGAAATTACCGATGTCAATAAAGAATATTTAAACAGAGGAAAACTCAAAGTAAGCATACTCGACAGAGGAACGGCTTGGTTAGATACCGGAACGTTCAATTCTTTGATGCAAGCCAGCCAGTTTGTTCAGGTTATAGAAGAAAGACAAGGTTTAAAAATCGGTGCCATTGAAGAAGCGGCTTACAGAATGGGTTTTATCGACGATGAGCAGTTAAAAAAATTAGCCCAGCCGTTATTAAAAAGCGGATATGGCAATCATTTATTAAGTTTGATATAAATGAATTTTATTCCAACAAAACTCGAAGGATGTTTTATCATTGAGCCCAAAATAATTCTCGATGAAAGGGGTTATTTTATGGAAAGTTTCAACGAAAAAACCTTTCAAAAAGGCATCGGTCAAGAAATTCATTTTGTTCAAGACAACCAATCGTATTCTTCCAAAGGCGTTTTGCGCGGTTTGCATTACCAAACCGGAGCGTATGCTCAAGCTAAACTAGTAAGGGTTTTGCAAGGCGAAGTGTTGGATGTAGCAGTAGATTTGAGACCGAATTCTCTAACGTATGGTCAATATGAATCGGTGATTTTAACCGGTGAAAACCAGAGACAGTTTTTTGTGCCGAGAGGTTTTGCCCACGGATTTTTGGTGACAAGCAACACGGCCGTTTTTTTCTATAAATGTGATAATTTTTATAACAAAGAAAGTGAAGCCGGAGTTATCTATAATGACAAAACCATTAATATTGACTGGAATTTCCCTTCCGAAAAGTTAATCATTTCCGAGAAAGACAGAATACAACCTAATTTGGAAAATGCCAAAACAGCATGGTAGTTTTAGTGACAGGAAGCGCCGGACAATTGGGTCAAAGTTTGCAATTTATTGCACCCAAACATCCTGAGATTGACTTTGTATTCTGCCCATCAAGTGAGTTAGACATCACCAATTTGGAGCAATGCAGAGCGGCATTTTCAAAACACAAACCCCATTATTGTATTAATACAGCGGCTTATACCGCAGTTGACAAGACAGAAAACGAACCTCAAAAAGCACATTCAATCAATGTCATTGGTGCTAAAAATTTAGCTGAGGCTTGCAAAGAGTTCAATACTATTTTGCTTCATATTTCCACTGATTTTGTTTTTGACGGAAACAAAAAAACGCCTTATACTGAAGAAGATTTACCTAATCCGACTGGCGTTTACGGTCAAACTAAATTGGAGGGAGAAATCGCTATTCAACAAACTTGGGAAAAGCATTTCATCGTTAGAACTTCATGGGTTTATTCTCGGTTTGGGCATAATTTTATGAAAACCATGTTGCGCTTGGCTTCGGAAAGAGATAGTCTTTCTGTGGTTAATGACCAAATCGGAACGCCAACGAATGCAGTTGATTTAGCATCGGTTTTGATAAAAATCATTTTAACCGACAACCAACAACCAACAACCAACAACTTCGGCATTTACAACTACAGCAACGAAGGACAATGTTCTTGGTACGAATTTGCCCAAAAAATATTTGAAATCAATAATATTCGAATAAATTTACAACCTATTCCTACTTCAAGTTTTCCAACACCGGCAAAACGACCAAAGTTTAGTGTTTTGGATAAACAAAAAATCAAAGAAGTTTTCGGGATTAACATTCAGGATTGGATAACAAGTTTAAAAGAACACCAAGCTTTATCATGACAAGATTTGATATCTCAATTATAGTTCCGCTTTATAACGAGGAAAAAGTATTTGAACAGTTAGTCCAAAGAATTACCGATGTCATTAATGCCGCCCAATTCTCCTGTGAAGTTATTTTAATAAATGACGGAAGCACTGATGATACAGAGAGATTAATTGAAAAAACTTGTAAAGCGGATTCTCGTTTTACCGGGATTATATTGTCAAGAAATCATGGCCATCAGCTAGCCGTAAGCGCCGGTTTGATGAACGTCAGAGGGAAAAAAGGCGCGATGATTATTGATGGAGATTTGCAAGATCCGCCGGAATTAGTGAACGAATTTTACACTCTTTTAACGGACGGCTATGACGTGATTTACGCCATTAGAAAAAACAGAAAAGAAGGGTTTTTGAAAAAATTGGCTTATTCCACCTATTATAGATTGCAAAAAAAGATATCGAGTTTTAATATCCCTATTGACAGCGGTGATTTTTCAATGCTAAGCCGACGAGTGGTTGACACTATGAATCAAATGCCGGAGCAAAGCCGTTATTTAAGAGGCATGCGCGCTTGGGTTGGATTTAAACAAATTGGTTACGAATATAACCGTGATGAAAGACAAGCCGGCGAAACCAAATACAGCTGGACAAAATTGTTTGAATTGGCGTTCAACGGGATTTTTAACTTTAGTGATTTCCCGGTGAAAATCATCACCAGACTTGGATTTATAACAGTCGTTTTTTCCTTGATTTATTTTGCCTACAACCTGTACCGAAAGTTTTATTACAATGACGTGCCACAAGGGTTCACAGCAACCATTTTGGCTATCATTTTATTTAGCGGTGTGCAGATGATATCTTTAGGATTGATAGGAGAATACGTGTTGAGAATTTACAATCAAGTTAGAAACAGACCGTTATTTGTCATTGATAAATTGATTCAGGACCAAGAAGAAAAACCTTTGGGCAAGTAAAAAAAACAGACTATGAAATTCATTGAAATATTAAAAGAGAATAAAGCCTATTTTACACTAATCCCCAATTAATCAATTAATGAAAATCAAAGCCTTTTTTGAAGATAAACACACAATAATTTACCTGCTTTCTTTTGTAATCGTACTGATATTTTTTCAAATCTCTTATGGCTTGGATGTCGTGTTACCAACCAACATCGCTTGGTTGCTTGACGCTCATCACGATTGGGGAACTCATTATTTGGGCTGGGCTTTTTACCGAAATGAACCTTGGACATTTCCCCTTGGTCATATGGAGAATCTCTGTTATCCGGTTGGAACCAATGTTGGTTATTTTGACTCAATACCATTATTGGCCTTGTTTTTTAAAATTTTCTCAGGCATACTTTCAGATGATTTTCAGTTTTTAGGCGCTTGGTTGTTGTTTTGTCAATTGATGTTGGCAGTATTTGTTGTCAAAATTGCCAAACTATACAATTTAAAAGGAATTTACATATTGGCAGGCGTAATCTTAATCGCTTGTAATCCGGTGCTTATTTACAGAGGAATGCATCCATCGTTGTGTTGCCATTTTTTTATTTTAGGCTCACTTTATTATTATCTGAAACCGCTTGACAAAACAAATGTAATCGGGGTAAATAACAAGCAAGTATACTTGCTACTAC
This sequence comes from Flavobacterium sp., assembly GCF_046296355.1. Lineage (GTDB taxonomy): Bacteria > Bacteroidota > Bacteroidia > Flavobacteriales > Flavobacteriaceae > Flavobacterium. The sequence continues at coordinate 136,954 of NZ_JBKBLM010000001.1, read as the reverse complement.
TGAGTTCCTTGATAAGTCCATATGTTTGTTTTATGATTATCGGATTTAACTTTATTTTGCCTTTCAAAAGCTATTTTTACGATAAACTTATATCCCTTAAAAGAGCTCTTGTTTATCCAATTGTAAGCTTGTTTTTAGTACTTATTCTCTGGTCAGTTTTTGGGATGGTTGATTTTTCAGATTCTGTGAATTTGGAAGTACAAAACAGTTATGGTTTATATGGATTTAACTTGAATTCCTTTTTCAACTCCAGTGGATTTTCCTCCATTTTTCCTGCCTTACCGCAAGTAACGCCTTTTCAATATGAAGGCTTTATGTACTTGGGATTGGGAATGATGATTTTGATAGGAATGTCTTTAATCGTGTTATTTACTAAGAAGAAAAGTTGGGCAGTTCTTGAACTTAAGACAACTAATTTACCCTTGTTGATTTTAGTTATTATACTGTCATTATTTGCCGTTTCCAATAAAGTAACCTATGGAAGCAATACCCTTTTTGAATATCCACTTCCTTCATTGATAATGAAAGCGGGTGGAGTTTTTAGGGCTAGCGGAAGATTCGTTTGGGTAGCATATTATTTGATAATGCTCTTAACATTGATGCTTTTCGTAAAATCAAAATACAATGAAAAACTGAAAATCACTGTTATAGCCATTATCGTTTTCATTCAACTATATGATATAAAAACAATTTATTTGTATCGTGATTTGAAATCAGGAACATATACTTCGCCATTGTCTAATGAGAAATGGTCAAATCTATTACAGCATTTCGATAGGGTTATTACTTATCCACCATTCAATAATAATTTGCTCAGACCGTGGGATTATCAAGACTTATGTTTTTTAGCTTTGAAATCAAACAAGGCTATTTCTGCGGGTTATGCTGCCCGAGAAAATTTAGAGAAAAACCATGGTTTTATTGATTCATTGAACACCAATTTAAATCAAGGTATTATTTTCGAGAACGAGTTAATGGTAACTGCACCAAAATATTTAGATGCATTTAGTGTTGCTTTACACAATAAGACAGCTAACATAACTTATTTGGACGGTTATTATCTTTTGTATTCAAAAAAGAATAAAGGTGTTTCACCAATTGTTTTGGATAAAAAAGACCAGTCCAAAATCGATTCTGTTTACAACCAATATAATAAATCAAATGTTTTAGAGCCAATTGACAAACCCGGTTTTAAAGATGACTTCCAATTCAATATTGAAGAGTTAAACGCCACCCAAACCGTTATTAATATTAGCGGCTGGGTTTTCCGAAAAGGGATAAATAACAACCAAAAAGATTCGATTTTTGTTGCGGTTTCAAACAATTCTAAGACCTATTTAATGAAGGCAAAGCCAATAAAAAGACCGGATATTAACGAAATATTCAATAAAGGAAATCTCGATAATGCGGGCTTTAGCGCTACAGTATTTGCCGGGAACTTTAAAAAAGGGAAATATGATTTAGGATTGGCAATAAAAAGTGGAGACGGGAAATGGTTTTTCTCAACGACAGGTAACATTGTTGATATTGGCAGAGAAGACTTTGTTAAGCCAGTACCATTAAAAAAGCTACCTAAATCTGAAGGAACCATTGGAAATGTTGATTTTTTTGAAGTCAAAAAAGATTATGTTTCAATTAGCGGTTGGGCGGCATTCCAAAATCAAGATTCAAAAGATAACGGAATTAGTATTGTATTTATTGGTTCCAAAGGCAATTTCTGTATACCGACGCAAAAAAGCCAGCGCAAGGATGTAACCGCTTTTTTCAAGAGCAAATACAATTACGACAACTCAGGATTTTCCTCAAAAATGAAATTAAAAGACCTTCCAAAAGGGGAATATAAAGTGGCTTTGCTGATAAAAAACAAAGCAGCTAATGTAGAAGCACTATATACTTCTAAACAAATTCTGGAAGTAAAGTAGCTTTTGTAAATTGGCTTTAGCGAACCATTTATCGAAAGTAATTTTTATATAAACTCAATAAAATTATATATTTGCATCAAAATATTTTAAAAAATGAAATCAACTATTTTATCATTAGCCACAATTTTAGTGCTGTTTACATCTTGTAAAGATGACAAAAAGAGTGAAACCGAAGTTGTAGCACCTACAGATTTACCGTTTACAATTACAGTTAATGCTATTGTTGAAAAAGACGATACTTTTCAGATTTTTTTTAATGAAGACGGCAAAGAATCCTATGCTCCTGAAGATGCAATTACTGTAAATGTTACAGGAAAACCTCAAGCACAAGACATTGTATTTGTTTTACCAGAGGAAATAACACCAATGTCTTTAAGATTTGATGTTGGAGCAAATAAAGAATTGGGACAAGTGAAAGTAAACGGATTTACCTTAAATTATTTAGACGCTACTTTTAACGGAACGAGTGCACAATTCTTCAAATCATTTTACCCAAATGATAATGCAGAGTTTGATGTAGTGAACAACACTATTAAATTAAAAAGCGCTGAAGGAAAACCATACGATCCTATTTTAGGAGCAACAGTCGATTTGAAAACAGAAATGACAAAATTGTACAATAAAGCACAAGGGAAATAAAAAAATAGGAGCAATTTGCTCCTATTTTTTTTTCGTCAATTTATTGTAGTGACATTTTAAAAAGATGGTAGTGAAATCGAAATACGCTACCAATGCCGAAGAACTTTTGTGTTTTAACTTTACATCCAATGCCTCTTTTAGCGCTTTGTAAATTTGGTTGCTCACGCCTTCATTGAGCATCTTGGCGGTTATTTCTTCAAAGTAGGCCGGTTTGATATGGGTTTTACAGCGGATATAAAATTCTAAATCGCCCACAATTTTATAATGGTCGTTGAATAGACCAACATTCTCAAAAAGCTGTTTGTGATGAAAAGAACCTACTTGCGCGATTTCCATGTTGCGGACCACTTTTTCCCACACAAAAGCCTTTCCGATGACATTTAAAACTTCTTTTTTGGTATTGATTAATTCCACTTGGGAAGAAATATAATTGCAATCATGAGCTTGTTTTAAGTGGAAAAAGTAACGCTCTAATGCGTTGGGCAAATACTCATCATCCGAACCTAAAAAACTGATCCAAGTGCCTTGGCTGAGTTTAATTCCCTTGTTCCAGGCATCGTAAATGCCACGATCTTTCTCAGAGACATATTTAAACGTGATGTTTTTTTCCTGAAAATGAGGCGCGAAGCTTTTCACTATTTCCATAGTGTTGTCTGTCGATTTTCCGTCTACAATGATGAATTCAAAATCAGTTAAACTTTGGTTTAATACTGACGAGATGGTGTCTGCAATCGTTTTTCCGCTGTTATAGGAAGCCGTAATTACCGTGAAAAACGGAGTATTATTTTCCATTTAAAATGGTTTTAGATTGTAAAAATAAAAATACTGAACTAATCAGTAAAAATAAACAAGTGCTTAGCAATACCGAAGCAATCCCAAAGTTATTTTCAAATAGAAATACCGACAACGGAATCTTAATCAGCGCCGCGATTCCCATTAATATGATCTGACTGTTAAGTTTGCCCAATCCATTAAAGAAGTTGGCGTAAAAGGTAAATAACACCCTAAAAACAGTCATAAACACTACCGAAGCGATAACCAAAACCGGGACATAATCTATTTTGCGAATCCATAAAAACAAGATTTGGTTGCTCAACAGTCCCAAAACAATAATGCCTAACGTTATCAGAAGAAAAACAAGGTGGAATTTCGCAAATAATTTTTTGATGCCTTCAAAATCATGTTCGTGAAACTTTTTTGAAAAAAGCGGCCAAAATGGTGCCAGAGCAGATAAAATTATGAGCAACGGAAATTGAAATAATTTGGTGATGACGTCGTATTTTGCCGTTTCTTCCGGTAACAGGTAATGCGATATCAAATAAGGATCTGAGAAAAAAACAATTACCATAAAGCATTGGATCAGCATGAATTTCAGCCCCATTTTTAACAGCTCTTTGTTTTTGGCGATAAAATCATTTTTTTCAAACAAAACGACCTTGTAGCTGGTCTTCTTAAAGAAAAGATAAGTATAATAGGCGTTGATGGCAATGGTGGTAAAGCCATTTAAAAAAGTAATCAGGTATAATTTACGAATGCCGTCTTCTTGGTCAAAAAGAGATATAGATAAGATTAGAAAAAGGAAAAACGAAAACTGGCTCACCGTAGAAGATTGCTCAGCGATATGGTTTTTATTGATACCAATGAATAAAGATTTGTTCATTGACAGCACTAAATTAAGACAAAAGAAAGCGCCGTTGATAAGAATTAAATAGTTGACCGGTTTTTCTTCAAAAGGCAAATTAAAAAACTGCGAAAGATTAACTGAGAAGACCACAAATAACAACGCCAAAAACATCAGTAAGGCCAAAATACCTGTTGAAATATAGGACGCGGTTATGTATTCATTAGTGTTTTTGGTTTCATTTTTCACAACAAACTCCGGTATTTTGGTCTTCAATACGTTGGAAATGCCAAAGTCGAAAAACAGACTCCATTGAAACATGGATAAAATCAACACCCATACGCCATAAGTTTTATCTCCGAAAAAAGCAATTAAAAAGGAAACCGATAAAAACATGATTACACCGGTTAAGCCTTTAAAAAAAGCGCTTAGCAGAAACTGGCTCTTGAGTAGGGTTGAAATTTTCAAATTATGATAAAATGTTGTACAAATGCTTAATCTCTGCAACTAAAGGAACCTGATGATTCCCCACAAAAAAACCGTTTTTGTCCAAGTATTGGGCGTTTTTCATTTCACCGAATATCTCGTAATCAAAAAAGCGCAGGACTTCATTTTTTGTAAAATCCCCGGTTACTATCGGACGACAATCAATGCCGTTAGCTTCCAGTTTTGCTACAATATCACTGCGTTTCAAAGTAGATTCGGGCTTAATGATAAAACTAAAACCAAACCAACTGCTCGAATCTATGTCCTGTTGAATGTAAAAGTCTTTGTGATTGGCAAAAAGCGACGTAAACAAGACGGCATTTTCCCTTCTTTTCTCTATGAAATCAGGCAGTTTTTTTAATTGTTCAATCCCGACGGCACCGCTCATTTCTACCGGCCTGAAATTGTAACCCGGCAATACAAAACGGAACGATTCTTCAAACGAGTTGTCGCTTTTATTGGAAACTTTGTTCTCTTTGGGCAAATGTCTGGTCCAGCCATGCGCTCTGATACAAACCAAAACATGGAAAAGTTCTTCGTCATCGGTTACCACAAGTCCGCCTTCCATGGTGGCCATATGGTGAGAATAGAAGGTAGAAAAGGTGCCCATAATCCCGAAAGTTCCGGTTTGTTTCCCTTTATATTCAGCGCCCATCGATTCGCAATTGTCTTCCAGTAAAAGAATATCGCGTCCGGCAATGATTTTATTAATGGCGTCAAAATCATTGGGGTTTCCCAACAAATTTACGGCAAAAATCATTTTGGTATTATCGGTTACGGCTTTTTCAAGTTGTTCCAAATCAAAATTTAAAGTATGCAAATCCACATCGACAAACTTTAATTTCAAACCGTATTGGTATAACGGATAATAAGTAGTTGACCACGAAACCGCCGGGACAATAACTTCGTCACCTCTTTTAAGTTTGGGGTTCTTAGTATAGAATAAAGCTGCAACCGCCAACAAATTAGCCGAAGAACCGGAGTTGACCATTACCGCGTATTTTGCACCGCAAAACGCAGCAAAATTTTCTTCAAATTGTTTTACACTTTCACCCATAGTGTAAATGTCTTTGGCGATTACGGATTGGATTGCATTGATTTCTTTTTCATCCCAAGTGGAAGATGCTAATGGATATTTAATCATGTAAAACGTGTTTTTTAAAATAGTCAAAAGTTTTTTCGATACCTGATTTTAAAGAGGTAGAATGTTTCCAACCAAAGGCTGTCAGTTTTGTATCGTCTATCAATTTTTGTTTCATTCCGGTTGGTTTGGTCAGGTCGTGAACAAAAGTTCCTTCATAGCCTATAACCGAGGCAATGGTCTGATAGTATTCGTTTATGGTGTAGTCAAAACCGAGTCCGGCATTGATGTTTTGAGGCATGGTATCAAAATATTCAATAGCATAAAAAACAAAATCGGCTAAATCCTCGGCATACATGAATTCTCTTCTGGATAAACCGTCGCCCCAAATGTCAATTTCACTTTTATTTGAAATTTTGGCCTCATACACTTTTCTTATCACGGCCGGAACCATGTGTGAATGCTCGGGTGAAAACTTATCAAATTTCCCGTATAAATTACATGGGATTATGGTTTTGTATAAAAAACTTGGATCTTCTTTGTTGATGTATTCACAAAGTCGGGTTGCCATGATTTTGGCTATGGCATAACCTTCATTGGTTGGTTCCAATTCACCTTGCAAAATAAGCTCTTCCTTTAAAGGATTTTCAGCATTTCTCGGATACATGCAGGAACTGGCCAAGTTGATAAAGCGCTTCACGTTGTTTTCACGGGAAGCCATTATGATGTTTCTCCCCATGTCAATATTATCCGTTAAAAACTTTACCGGATTTGCAATATTAGCATGAATACCACCAACAATACCGGCGGCATGAATGACAAAGTCGGGTTGGTGAAGCTTGATGTATTTAGTAACCGCTTGGTAGTCTTTTAAATCAAGTTCCTTACTCGTTGGGTGCAGAAAAGTATAATTTTTTGCTTTTGAGAAATGCAAAATGTTTTTGCCGACCAATCCATTTCCTCCGGTTAAAAAAATCTTCATAGGATTTAGGTAAAAGTTTTGGATTTATTCAAAAAGCTTCAATGAATCGCGGTCTTTAAACCGTACGACATATTCCAAATCGTGTTTCATCATGATTTTGACAAGCGCTTCCAGTGACGTTTGGTTCGGATTCCAACCCAGGATTGTTTTGGCTTTGGTTGGATCGCCCAATAGACTTTCTACTTCAGCCGGTCTGTAATAATTGGGATCAACTTCAATTAAAATACGTCCGGTTTTTTTGCAAACACCTAATTCATCTTCATTTTTGCCTTTCCATTCTAATTCGATGCCGGCTTCTCGGAAAGCCAATTCACAAAAGGTTCTTACCGAATGTTGTATTCCGGTTGCAATAACAAAATCTTCCGGAGTTTGCTGTTGGAGCATTAGCCACATACACTCTACATAGTCTTTGGCGTAACCCCAATCTCTTAAAGCATCGAGGTTTCCCAAATATAATTTTTCCTGAATTCCGTGGGCAATTCTTGAGGCCGAAAGCGTGATTTTTCGGGTCACAAAGGTTTCGCCGCGGCGTTCGGATTCGTGGTTAAATAAAATCCCGTTAACGGCAAAAATCCCATAAGATTCTCGGTAATTTTTCGAAATCCAAAAGGCATATAATTTGGCCACACCATAAGGAGAACGAGGATAAAACGGAGTAGTTTCTTTTTGAGGCACTTCCTGTACTTTACCAAAAAGTTCAGAGGTTGACGCCTGATAAATTTTAGTTTTCTCGACCAAGTTACAGATTCGAACGGCTTCAAGCAATCGAAGTGTTCCTACGCCATCAGTTTCAGCGGTATACTCGGGCATGTCAAAAGAAACTTTAACATGCGATTGCGCGGCTAAATTATAGATTTCATCCGGTTGAATTTGTTGTACAAGCCTGATAAGATTGGTAGAGTCGGTCATGTCACCGTAGTGCAATTGAATTCGCTTTTTTTGGTGTAAATCTCGAATCAAAGACTCGATATATAAATGTTCAATTCTTTCGGTGTTAAAAGTGGAACTTCGTCTGATTATTCCATGAACTTCATAACCTTTTTTAAGTAAAAATTCTGCAAGATAGGAGCCGTCTTGACCATTAATACCCGTTATTAACGCTTTCTTCATTTCAATTTTGAATATAATCACAAATATAGGGTTTATTATAGAAATACATTTATCCGACTTTATGAATTCAAATAAAAATTATCTGTTATATTTGAACCAAAAAAGAAATTGAAGGCCAAAGTAAACATTTCATTACTCTTTACACTGGTTGTTTTATGTGAGATTTACATAGTTTCATTTAGAATAAATTTATTGATTCAGTTTGCCTTTCTTTCTTTGTTACTCTTCTCGGGTAAAACCCAATTCTCTAAATCTTTTTTAAGAACTATACTGCCGGTTATTATTCTGGTTTTTCTAGGCTTTTTAGGCACTTTTCTGGACAGCTATAATCGGGTCGACATTATAAAAGATATTTCCCATTTCATAAAACCGGTTTTTGTTTTGTGCATTGGTTTTTTGGTTTTTAAAACCATTAATGATCAAAGGGTTTTTCTTCGAACCATAATCCATATAGCAGCGGTTACCGCGGTAATTCATGTTGGCGGAATAGTATTGTTTTCTAATTTTTTATCGCGCTCTATTTCAGACATCAGAGGTGAGTATGGGTTGGACAACTTCATTGAAATTTTTGCGATGTTCTTTTTGATTTTGGCACCCAAAACCGCTATTCAACCGTTATATAAAAAAGACATTTATCGAAAAATGCTTATAGCCATTTTTGCCGTTTCGATTATGTTTTATTTTTCCAGAACCATGTTTGGGATGATATTTTTCTTGGGATTGTCATTTTATGGTTATGCTAAGTTAAATAGAAAAACACTCAAAGTATTAGGCGTTTTTATTGCATCGATTGTTTTGTTTTATATGTATTTGGAGACGTTAAAACCAGAGAGAAATTCGAAAGGAATTGAAGCATTACTGTATAAAATAAAAATAGCGCCGGGAGAGGTTTTTAATGCCAAATTAGACCGAAGTAATCACACTAAGCTTTGGGACCATTGGAGAGCTTATGAAGCCAAAAGAGCCTTAATTTTGATGAATGAAAATCCTAAAAGTTATGTTTTTGGGAACGGACACGGCTCGTTGGTTAATCTAAAATTTAAAGCACCTTTAAGCGAAGAAGGAATGCGTTACATTTCTGTTTTACACAACGGCTATATTTTTGTGCTTTATAAAACCGGATTTGTTGGTTTGCTTTTATACCTGTTTTTTTTGGTCAGCCTTTATGGGAGAAACTACCATAATCAGACCCAATCCGATAAGGTCTTTTTTAAGATTATCGTAGCCACTATCGGGGCTTATTTTCTTTTTACGTCGCTCATTATTACCGGAATTTATATCCCGCAAGATGCTATTTTATTCATCTTAGGCGGCGCTTTGTTTCATGAAAATAAATCATGATGAAGAACCTACTTTTCATACACCAATCGGCTGATTTATATGGTTCAGACAGGACTTTGCTTTTATTGCTCACAAAGCTCGATAAAACTAAATTCAATCCAGTTGTGGTATTGCCATTGAGTGGACCGTTACAAAATGAATTAGAAAAAGAAAACATAAAAGTTGTAATTGCACCGGTGCTCAAACTGTACCGTTCAATGTTTACCCTAAAAAACATGGCGCTTTTTTTTAAACAAATTAAAAGCGCATTGAGCACTCTTGAAAAGTTGGATAAAGAACACCATTTTGATTTAATCTATTCCAACACTTTAGCGGTTTTGTTAGGGATGATGTATGCCAAAAAAACCGGGAAGCCGCATATTTGGCATGTTCACGAAATCATAGTACATCCTAAAGTAATCGCTTATATTTTTCCCAAACTGCTAAAAAAATATGCAGACGTAGTGGTGTGTAATTCTAATACCACCAAAAATAATTTGGTGTCAAGGATAAAAAAATTGACTGATAAAACCTTAGTTATTTATAACGGCTTGTCACCGAAGGCAAATAATTTTGTAAAAATAGAGAAGACGGATATCGGATTTAAACCTGATGATATCATAATAACACTAATAGGAAGAATCAGTCGCCTAAAAGGGCATAAGCTATTGCTTGATACTTACCTCAATCATCTTGATAAAAAAGAAAATATTAAATTGTTGTTTGTAGGTTCGCCTGTAGTTGGACAAGAATATTATCTTGAAGAGGTGGAAGAAATTATTAGGGTAAATCAGCTTGGCAATGATGTTAAAATTCTTCCTTTTACCAAAGAATTGGCACCAATTTTTGATGTTTCAGACATAGTCGTTGTGCCTTCTACAGAGGCGGAATCCTTTGGCCTAGTAGCTTTAGAGGCCATGTTGGCTCAAAAACCGGTCATTGGCTCAAACCATGGTGGATTAACCGAAATGATTATAGACGGCGAAACCGGATTTTTGGTAAAACCTAACCACGCTGAAGAACTTTCACAAGCCATACAAAAACTGACAGACAGTGAAGAGTTGAGAAAAGAGTTTGGAAAGAAAGGGTTTCAAAGGGCTACAGCAGAATTTTCTGAAGATAATTATATCAATCGTTTTGTAGCGTTATTTGAAAAAATGACGCAAATCAGATAGAAACTATTCTTTTTTTTCAAACAGTTTTTATTTCCCTATTTTTGACACCTGAAAAACAAACCCAATGAAAATAGCCATATTAGGAACTCGTGGTGTGCCCAATTATTACGGGGGTTTTGAGCAGTTTGCTGAATTTTTTTCGGTATTTCTTGTCGAGCAGGGACATGAAGTATATTGCTATAATTCACATGATCATCCTTTTCAAGAGAAATCTTTTCATGGCGTAAACATCATTCACCAATATGATCCTGAACACAAACTGGGAACTTTTGGACAGTTTATTTATGATTTCAATTGTATTATGGATTCTCGAAAAAGAGATTTTGACATCATTTTGCAATTGGGGTATACTAGTAATTCTATTTGGTGTTTTCTTTTGCCCCAAAAATCTATAATCATAAGCAATATGGATGGGCTGGAGTGGAAGCGAACAAAGTATTCTAAACCGGTACAGCAATTTTTAAGATTTGCCGAGAGACTAGCGACAAAAAGTAGCGATTTTTTGATTTCAGATTCGTTGGGAATTCAAAAGTTTTTAAAGAATAAATACAACAAAGAGTCAACTTACATAGCCTATGGCGCTTACCCTTTTACCAATCCAAACGAATCGGTGCTAAAAGAATATGGGGTAGAAAAAGAGATGTACAACATGATTATGGCTCGTTTTGAACCTGAAAACAACCTCGATATGGTGCTCGAAGGTGTCGCATTGAATGAAGATAAAACAACCATTTTGGTTATTGGTAAGCACGAAACCAAATATGGAGAATACCTGAAGAATAAATACAAAGCCTATTCTAATATTCGCTTTATAGGCGGACTTTATAATTTGGAACACTTAAACAACCTGCGCTATTTTTCAAATTTGTATTTTCACGGTCATTCAGTAGGCGGAACCAATCCTTCTTTGCTTGAAGCAATGGCTTCAAAAGCCCTTGTTATTGCGCATGATAACGATTTTAACAAAGGAATTTTAAAAGACAATAGTTATTATTTTTCCAGTTCGCAAGAGGTGAAAAATATTCTGAATACTATCAAAAAAAATGATAACTTGCAATTAGTTCAAAACAATTTTGACGCCATTGTCAATGAATTTAATTGGGAGAAAATAAATGGGGAATACTTACAGCTCTTTGAAGAGTGTTTTTCTAAATCTGATAAAAGAAAACAAGGAAAATAATTCTTTTATCCCTTTACTTTTAGTCTTAGTAACCATTCCGCTTAGCTATGCTTTTAACAACATAGCGATGGGATTGTTTTTTGTAGTGACGGTTGTTTCTTTTCGAAAAGCCCATTTTAAAATCGAATCCGTCTTAATTTGGCCGATCTTATTGTATTTGTTAATGGCGCTGTCCTACTTATGGTCTATAGACAAAGAGAATACTTTATCGGCATTGTCTAAAGAGATTCCGTTACTTTTAATTCCCGTGGGATTTTTGTTGCTTAAAGATTTTACCAAAGTACAAAAAGAGAAAATCATAGCATGTTTTAGCTACTCCATGGTTGTTTTAGCGATGTATTTCGTAATCAAAGCCGTAATTCGATATCTCTTATTTGGGGACATCAGAGCATTCTTTTATCATGGAGATAACGACAATGATTTTGGCTTAGTTCCTAAATTGTTAAATGCCATACACGTATCAGTCTTTGTTTCGGTTGCCTTTTTTTATTTTTTCACTAAGCCTGTAAAGGCCAAAGCAGATTGGTTATTTTCATTATTTCTTTTTGGTTTTGTGCTGTTGCTGTCTTCAAAAAACATCATTTTGGTACTTATCTTATTAGTATTAATTCATGTTTTCTTTTTTTCTAAATTATCACACCAACTTCGGTTAAGAAACTTGATTGTTTTTGGTTTAATTGTAGGGCTTATTTTTTCATTTGGCCGAATAAAAAATAGATTTCAACAAGAGTTTCAAACCAATTCTGACAAAAGTTTAAGCGCCAACGTGGTTGAAGGTGCTTCTCCGGAAGTACATTATGTGAGCCTGAAAGAAGCTTGGTCGAATGAATCATTTACACCCAACGATTATTTTCCGGGTACCGCATTCCGGGTTTATCAATTCAGAATTTTTATCGAGTTGTTTAAAGAAAATGAAGTCTTTTTTACAGGATTCGGACTCAATGCTTCGTATCCCAAAATTGAAGAAAAAGCAAAACAGCACAACCTTTATTTAGGCGATGATGGTCAAGACGGTTACCAAACAAAGAATTTTCACAATCAATATGTTCAGAATTTCGCAGAGTTAGGCATACTCGGATTTGTATTATTGTTAGTAATGCTTATCATTAACATCAATAAAGCTTATAAATCTAAAGATTTTGTCCATTTTGCTTTCGCAATTCTAATGATAAGTTTATTTTTGACCGAATCATTTTTATGGAGGCAAAGAGGAGTGGTGTTTTTTACGATAATGTATTGCCTTTTTAATTCCGGAGTTGTTACCAATAATTCCAAAGCAGAATAAATTATATGAAAAGAATATTAATTACCGGAGCAGCGGGTTTTTTAGGCTCTCATCTTTGTGATAGGTTTATAGCGGAAGGTTATTTCGTTATCGGAATGGACAACCTCATTACGGGAGATTTAAAAAACATTGAGCATCTGTTTAAAGATAAGAATTTCGAGTTTTATCATCATGACGTTACAAAATTTGTACACGTTCCGGGAAAAATAGACTACATCCTTCATTTCGCCTCACCGGCAAGTCCAATTGATTATTTAAAAATTCCGATACAAACCCTAAAAGTAGGTTCATTAGGTACTCACAATCTCTTGGGATTGGCCAGGGTTAAAAAAGCCCGAATTTTAATTGCTTCAACTTCTGAAGTTTACGGTGATCCGTTAGTTCATCCACAAACTGAAGAATACTATGGAAACGTAAACACCATCGGACCAAGAGGTGTTTATGACGAAGCAAAGCGCTTTCAAGAGTCGATTACCATGGCCTACCATACATTTCACGGAGTAGAAACCAGAATCGTTAGAATTTTTAATACTTACGGTCCGAGAATGCGACTCAATGACGGTCGTGTTATTCCGGCTTTTATCGGACAGGCATTAAGAGGTGAAGATTTAACTATTTTTGGAGACGGTATGCAAACCCGCTCATTTTGTTATGTAACTGATCAAGTGGAAGGAATTTTCCGTTTGCTTCATTCAGATTATGTCTATCCAGTGAACATTGGAAATCCGGACGAAATTACCATCAAAGATTTTGCCGAAGAAATTATAAAATTAACCGGGACCAATCAAAAAGTAGTCTATCATCCACTACCAATAAACGATCCCTTACAACGCCAACCCGATACTACTAAAGCCAAAGAAATATTAGGATGGGAGGCAAAAGTAAAGAGAGCTGAAGGAATGAAGTTAACCTACGAGTACTTCAAATCGCTTTCGAATGAAGAGCTTTTAAAAGAAGAGCACAAAGATTTTAAAGGATATATTCATTAGTATTTTATGGTTGCACAGCAAACAGGAAGATATTCAAAATACATCAGACCGATAAGCATTTTATTCGATCTGGTTGTGGTAACAACTTTAAGTTTGTTTTTCTTTAGAGATTTAAAACTTAATACGTTATACTATTTGCTGTATCAAACGTTTACCTGGTTTCTAATCGCCATCATTGTCAAATATTACGAAGTTTTCAGGTTTACCACTCCGGTAGAGATTATCACCAAGTTAGTCAAACAATTCAGTCTGTTCTTACTCGTTGTTATTGCTTTTTTCCCCTTTGCCAAAACGGCTATTTTCAGCGGCAGAGCGATAGCAATCTTTATTACTTTGAGCTTTGTCATTATCCTGTCTTTCAAATATTTTTTGTTTTTCTATTTAAAGAAATACCGAATTGTAACCGGAAGTAATTTCAGAAATGCCGTGATTATCGGTTACACACCCGAAGCCATTCGATTAAAAGAAGTTTTTGAAAACAGAAAAGATTACGGCTACAGGTTTTACGGCTACTTTTCAGATAAAAAACAAAACCCGGAAATTTTAGGCAAAATTGAAGAATTAAAAAAATTCACTCTTGACAACAAAATCGACGAAATTTATTGTTCTCTAAACGAAATATCTAACGAGAAACTCAAAGAATTGGTCGAATTTGCCGATGACAATCGAAAAGTAATCAAATTCATTCCGGATACCAAAGAGATTTTTTCGAAAAACTTAAAAGTTGATTATTACGAGTTGTTTCCGGTTTTATCCCTTCAAAAAACACAACTCCACAACCCAATTATCAAAGGTGTCAAAAGAGCTTTTGATGTGGTGTTCTCTCTTTTTGTAATCTTGTTTATCCTTTCATGGTTAATTCCTGTGTTGGCAGTATTAATTAAATTAGAATCCAAAGGACCGGTTTTTTTCAAACAAGGAAGACCGGGACTTGACGAAGAAGAATTCTTTTGTTACAAATTCCGCTCGATGCAAGTCAACGGATTTACCGAAAAAGAAGCCTCAAAAAATGACCCTAGAGTAACCAAAATGGGTAAGTTAATGAGGAAAACCAGCATGGACGAATTGCCACAATTTTTCAATGTTTTGTTAGGCGATATGTCAGTAGTTGGACCAAGACCTCACTTGTGGTCGCAAAATAAAGCCTATGCCAGCAAAATCAAAAAATACATGGTGCGTCATTATGTAAAACCCGGAATTACAGGCTTAGCTCAGGTGAAAGGTTTCAGAGGAGAAATCGAAACTGAAGAAGACATGGTAAACCGTATTAAACTAGACGTTTTTTACATTGAAAACTGGTCGATGATCATGGATTTTAAAATCATTTTCCAAACAGTAATCAATATCTTCAAAGGAGAAGACAAGGCTTATTAAAAAACCTTTTTTGCAATCAAATCTTTTATCTGATTGTCTAAATGAAAAGTCGTTTGAGTTGCGGTGAAAATCCGCTTTTTCATGGCGTCTAAATCCGCTTTGTTCAATTTAGCTATTTCGACAAGTTTTTCGTTTAAATCAGCAAAGCTTTCTACTTTGGCGACCCAACCCAACTCATTTTCTGACACAATGGTTTCTCCTTCGCCACCACCAAAATAAAGTATGGGAAAACCCAACGCGCCATATTCAAAAATTTTAGAGGGAACCGAGCCGTAAATTCTTGTTTTTAAAGGTACAATAGCAATGTCAAAGGTTTTTAAAGTATCATGCAAAGCTTTTCGTTCTAGCATGCCGTGAAAGAAGATTTTCGACTCTTTTTGGGCTAAAATCAAAGCTTCAATTTGATTTTTCTCCGCGCCGTCACCAAACAGGTGCAACTCAATATTTAAACCGCTTAAATCGATTTTTTCACAGAGTTCCAAGACGCCTTGAGCAACACCCAAAAGACCGGCATAAAAGATTTTTATCGGCTGGTTTTCGGCGGTTTTCAATTCCATTACAGTTACTTGATGATCGGGGAAATTCCTGTAGAGATGACATTCCTTATGAGGTGCAATAGTTTTTACATGGGTGATAATCTCATTGGATTGTCCCAAAACCAAGCTGGCTTTTTTGTAGATATAGCGTTCAAAAAACAAAGAAATTTTATGCGAAAACGAACCTTCTTTCAAAGCCTCTAATTCGATGGCTGCTAATGGCCACAAATCGGAAACATTGAGAATTATTTTTTTGTTTTTTAGCGAAAGCACCAAAACTGCGATAAAGGAAAGCAATAATGGAGGCGATTGAACCACTACTTTTTTAGGTGTTTTTTTGAATAACAAATAGAAGAACAAACTCAATGAAAAAGACAAAATCGAAACAATCCTAACCAAAATATTTTTGCTCACACTCGGATAAATCCATAGCCTTTTTACGGTAATGTTGTCTCTGTTTTCGGTAACCGAGAATTTGCCTTTGTACTCCGGAAACAATTCGCCTTTGGGATAATTCCCTAGCGGACAAACCACACCAACCTTATAATCATGTTGGTCCAACTTCAAAGCCAACTGCTCAATTCTATTCGCAGCAGCGCCTTTTTCCGGCGGATAATAATTGGATATGATGAGAATTTCTTCCATTATTTTTTTAAAAGAATCGCAATGATACGCTCAGAAGCTTTTCCGTCCCAAAGTTCAGGAATCCCTGATTTTCTAGGGCCATTTTGTAGAAATTTGGCAAATATTTTTTCCAAATTTTCTATCGAAGTACCGACTAGTGTATTGGTGCCAATCGTTTGCGTTTCGGGTCTTTCCGTATTGTTGCGCATAGTAAAACACGGAATGTTCAAAACGGTAGTTTCTTCAGAAATGCCGCCCGAATCGGTAATCACGGCAAAGCTGTTTTGAATCAGAAACATAAAATTCAAATAGCCTTGTGGCTCCACGAAAAGTATGTTTTTTAAGGCCAAATCAGTTTCGCCTAAAATAGCTTTTGTTCGCGGATGAATAGGAAAAATTATTTTTTTATCACCAACCATTTTATCAATACCTTGAAGCAATTCTACCAGCGATTTTTCTTCATCCACATTGGCCGGACGATGCAAAGTCAGGATGATATAATTTCCGGTTTCCAATCCATATTCGCTCCAAAAGCCCGGAGCTGAAATTCTGCTTAGATTTTGGTATAAAGTGTCAATCATCACATTGCCTACAAAGTGAATATTGGAGGATTCGGCACCATATTTTAACAAATTATCCGAAGCGGTGGTTGAAGTAGTAAAGAAATAATCGGTGATGCTGTCGGTAACAATTCTATTGATTTCTTCAGGCATGGTCATGTCTCCCGAACGGATTCCGGCTTCAACATGCGTCACTTTTACATTTAATTTTTTGGCCACAATCGCACAAGCCATAGTCGAATTGACATCGCCAACGACTAAAACCAAATCACAAGGGTTTTGGATTAATTCCTTTTCAAAAGCAATCATAATCGCCGCAGTTTGCTCAGCTTGTGAACCGCTTTTGACTTCCAAATTGGCATGCGGTTGCGGAATGTTTAACTCTTCAAAGAAAGTATCGCTGAGGTTTTTATCGTAATGCTGACCGGTGTGTACCAACCTATAGGAAACGTTTGCGCCTTCGGCTTGCTTTTTTTCAATCGCCTTGATGATAGGTGCGATTTTGATAAAATTGGGTCTGGCACCCGCGATTATGGTGATTTTCATAAAACTATTTTACTAACGAAACAAACTGCTTTAATTTGCCGCTTTTGCTTCTTTCTAATTTTTCTTTTCGGGTGAAGGTAAAAGTCAAACCGGTTTCTAAATAAGTGGTAATGGCTTTTTCCATATTCTTAATTTGGTCTGAAGTCAATTCGTACTGACTCACATATTCAATATCAAAAGTATCGATTTTGGTTTGTTTTATGACAAATTCTTTCACATTTCCGTCATCTTCGATAATGCTTTTGGTTATGTAATAAAACGTTAATCCGGGCGATTTTTTACCGCTTGGGAGTAGAGCTATATCGTTGGTTCTTCCGATTAATTTTTTAAGAATGGGCTTTTTGAAAGTGCTTTTTTCATCCAAAATCCCTACATCGCCAATGTCGTAGCGAATAAACGGATGGGCTTTGTTGTACAAAGAAGTAATCACCACTCGACCTTCTTTTCCATTAGGTAAAACCTTATTTTTATCGTCTAAAATCTCGACAAATAAGGTTTCAGAATTTACCTGCCATTGACCTTGAGGATTTTGAAAGGCAATCAAATCCAATTCGGAAGCACCGTATTCATTGACTACCGGAACGCCAAACTGTTTTTCGAGCAGTTTTTTATCGTCCTCAAATAACATTTCCGAAGTGACTACGCAACATTTTAATGTGGGACAAACCGTTTTTAATACTATTTTTTTTTGTTCTAAAAATTTGGCAAACAAAACGATGGAGCTGGTGTAGCCATTGATGTAATCGAATTGTTTCTGTTGGAATTTTACCAATACACTTTCCAAAACTTTGTCTGATAAATCAAAAATAGGAAACCGATACCGATGGCTTAATAAATCTTTGATTCGCTCTTTGGTGTTCCCAATAAAATCCAATGGAATTCCGTAAAAACGAGCTTGTAAAGAAGTATTAAAATTAATACCGTACCATCCGAATCGGTCGAAAATATTGACCCAAGTCAGCGCGTGCGAAAATTTGTCTTTGGCAAAAATAAAAGGATCACCACTCGAACCCGAAGTTTTATTGACATATACATTCTTTGGTGCATAGCCTTCCGAAAGTCTTTCTGCTAAAGGTTTTTGAAAATCTTTTTTGGTCATTATCGGAAGTTCTTCCCAATTGTTGGGGTTTTTATTTCCGACTAATGCTTTATAAGAAGCATTGTGTTGAAAGTGAAAAGCAACGATTTCTTTTCTTTTGGTTTCTATATAATTCTGATAATCGTCTTCTGATATTGCTTGAATTTTTTCAAATGCATACTGAGCTTTCTTTAACGGAAAGCCTTTCAACCAAAGCGAAAAATGGAATAGTGGAAACACAAAAATCAATTTTCCTCAAAAATAAGAAAAGCAAAGTGTTAAGTGCCTAAATTTTTTAAAAGAATGACTTTAAATTCCATCAAAAACAAACTACTTTTGCGCAGCAACTACTAACAATACAACACTATGACTATCCTATTACTTGGATCGGGCGGAAGAGAGCACGCTTTAGCTCATAAATTATTGCAAAGTCCAAAATGCCAACATCTTTTTGTAGCACCCGGAAATGCCGGAACTGCAGCGATTGCCACTAATGTTTCTATGAGTCCAATAGATTTTGAGAGCATAAAAACTTTTGTAATCAAAGAAAGTATTGACATGGTTGTTGTTGGTCCGGAAGATCCTTTAGTGCACGGAATTTATGATTTCTTCAAGAATGATGCAGCACTTAATCACATTCCGGTTATTGGTCCATCAAAAGTGGGTGCCCAATTGGAAGGCAGTAAAGAATTTGCCAAAGAATTTCTAATCAAACACCAAATACCAACCGCGGCTTATGACAGTTTTACTTCGGAAACGGTCGAAAAAGGATGCCGATTTTTGGAGACATTGCAACCACCTTATGTTTTAAAAGCAGACGGATTGGCTGCCGGAAAAGGCGTTTTAATCTTAAATGATTTAGAAGAAGCTAAAACCGAGTTGCGAAACATGTTGGTACACGCCAAATTTGGAACCGCCAGCTCAAAAGTGGTGATTGAAGAATTTTTGGACGGAATTGAACTAAGTTGTTTTGTATTGACCGATGGGAAAAATTACAAAGTATTACCAACAGCCAAAGACTACAAGCGAATAGGCGAAGGCGATACCGGATTGAATACCGGAGGAATGGGAGCTGTTTCTCCTGTGCCATTTGCTGACGAAATTTTATTAGAAAAAATAGAAACCCGTGTGGTAAAACCAACCGTTGAAGGTCTACAAAAAGAAGGAATTGAATACAAAGGTTTTGTTTTCATCGGACTCATTATTGTCAAAGGCGAACCGATGGTCATTGAATACAATGTCAGAATGGGCGATCCGGAAACCGAAGTGGTGATGCCTAGAATCCAATCGGATTTGGTGGAATTGTTTCAAGCAGTCGCCAATCAAAAACTAGACGAAGTTACTTTGGAAATTGACCCAAGAAGCGCTACAACCATTATGGTAGTTTCGGGTGGATATCCGGAAGATTATGACAAAGGTTTTGAGATTACCGGAATTGAAAACGTACAAGACTCGATTGTTTTTCACGCCGGAACTAAATTGGAAAACGACAAAGTAGTAACTAGCGGCGGAAGAGTATTGGCAGTAACTTCTTTTGGGGATAACTTTCAAGAGGCCATAAAAAAATCTTACCAAAACATAGACAAGCTACATTTTGATAAGATGTATTTTAGAAAAGATATCGGGTTTGATCTAACTTAAGAAAGAGTGTGCCGTAGTATCTTGGTTTTCTTCGTTGTTGTCTTGGTGCTTTTTCAATTCTTTACACCAGTAAACGATGTAATAGCTACATACAATAATTAATGTCCAGCTAACGACATTGGCTAACCACCAACCTAAGGAACCATTTAATTCAAGTGCTCTTAACCAGTCTAATGGTTTGAATAAAAAGTCTACAAATAAAGTTTGAATAGCTTCGAAAAATGCTTTCATTTTATAAAATGTTATATTTACAGCACAAATGTATAAAATATCCTTATGATTACAAGCATTTTTAAAAAATCGAGCATACTTAATTATGCTTTGATAATAATTTTATTATTAGTTTCTTTTTTTTTATTCCAATCCAATGCCTTAAGCCAACTTTCGGGTGCTACTGATTTATCGGATAACACCTTATTAATCATACTTTTACTTACGTCCTTTTTTTTGGTCAACTTTATTGTCAAGAAAAACGGACTCACGAAAAACAGCAGCTACACCATTTTATTTTTTCTGTTGTTTTTGTTGATTTTTCCTTTAGTTTTCAGTCATTCTAACTTGCTATTTGCCAATTTTTTTCTACTGTTGGCCATGAGAAGATTGATTTCACTTCAAACCTTAAAGGCGCCAAAAGAAAAAATATTTGACGCTTCGATGTGGATTTTTATCGCCAGTTTGTTCCACTTTTGGTGTATTCTTTTTATCTTTTTGGTTTACATTTCTATCATCTTTCACGTTTCCAGAGATTACAGAAATTGGTTGCTTCCATTTGTGGCGTTTGTGACCACAGCAGTAGTCTTTTTGGTTGCAGCGTTATATTTTGATAAAACATGGATTGACCATATTTTGAGCCAAACCCAAACCCATTTTGAGCTCGATTATTTCACTAGTCACTACCAAAATGCGGCGCTTTCCTTTTATGTAGTCATTGCGCTGTATTTTCTATTTTCGATGGTTTTTTCGTTGACCAACAGACCGTTGATTCTACAAGCGTCTTATAAGAAAATGATTTTTGGGTTTTTAATCGGAAGCGTGGTTTTCATCCTTTCGCCTGATAAAAATAACGCGATGTTGCTGTTTACTTTTTTCCCTTTAGCGGTGATGATTACTAATAACATAGAGTATTCCCAAAACAAAATGTATCAGGAAATTGTTTTGTTGTTATTGATTGCAGGAAGTCTTTTCGCTTTTTTCGCCCAACTATAATTTGCTTCCATAAGCCAAATCGCCGGCGTCGCCCAAACCCGGAACGATGTAGTTTTTCTCGTTGAGTTTTTCGTCTAAAGCGGCTACCCAAAGATGACAGTTTTCAGGAAGATTTTTTTCCAAATAAGCGATGCCTTCAGGTGCGGCAATCACTACAGCAATGTGGATTTCTTTTGGTTTTTGTTCCAAATGTAATTTGTGTAAAACCGCCACTATCGATTGTCCGGTGGCCAACATCGGGTCTATCAAAATCAGATTTTTATTTTCAAATGACGGCGCGGCTTGGTATTCGACTAAAATATCAAACTTATCATCGTTGTCATAATGATGGCGATAGGCAGAAACAAACCCGTTTTCGGCATTGTCAAAAATGTTCATAAAACCGGTATGCAAGGCCAATCCGGCGCGAAGAATCGAACACAAAACCACATGGTCAGCAATCGTCGTCGTGTTTTTTATTCCCAAAGGCGTTTGCACATCCACATTTTTATATTCCAACGTTTTGCTGAGTTCATAAGCCATAATTTCCCCAATACGCTCAATGTTTTTTCGAAAACGCATGCTGTCTTTTTGAATGGTAACATCGCGAATTTGGGCCAAAAAATGATTGAGAATACTATTCTGCTCGGAAATGTAATGAATATGCATGGACGACTTTAATTTTGTATGTTATGGTAAAAGTATAAAAACTATCTTTGTACCCGAGACCTTTTGGTCTAATAGTATAAAATTAAAATAAAAACCGCAACTATGTTTTCAGAATTTGCCTTTCCTATTTTCGAGCAAAGTATAAGAGATTACCATATCATAGACGACGTATATCAACCTACGTTAAACCCTTACGCCAAAGGAACTATCGAGTATTTATTGTATGCCAAAAACTGGGTAGACACCGTACAATGGCATTACGAGGACATCATTCGTGACCCCAATATTGACCCGGTTGCTGCCTTAGTTTTGAAAAGAAAAATTGATGCTTCGAACCAAGTGCGTACCGACATGGTAGAATATATCGACAGTTATTTTCTGCAAAAACACCAAGATGTTCAGGTGAAACCCAATGCTAAAATTAATACCGAAAGTCCGGCTTGGGCTATCGACCGTTTGTCAATCTTGGCGCTGAAAATTTACCACATGAGTGAAGAAGCCAATCGCGCAGAAGCTACGGCGGAACACAGAGCCAAATGTCAGGAGAAATTAAATGTATTGTTAGACCAAAAAAGCGATATGTTTATTTCCATCAACGATTTGTTGACCGATATTGAAAACGGCGACAAGTTTATGAAAGTCTACAAGCAAATGAAAATGTACAACGACGACGATTTGAATCCGGTGTTGTACCAAAATAAAAAATAAAAACAGACCGCATTTGCCAAACCCAAACCAACATATAGCCGTCATCCGATTGTCTGCCATGGGCGATGTTGCGATGACAGTTCCTGTTATCCGAGCGCTGGCACAGCAAAACCCAAGTGTAAAAATCACAGTGGTTTCGCGTCCTTTTTTCCAACCTTTTTTTGCCGATATTCCGAATGTGAATTTCTTTGCAGTCGATGTAAATGGCAGACACAAAGGTTTTTTAGGTTTAGTCAAATTGTTCTCCGATTTAAAGAAACTTAACATTGATGCCGTTGCTGACTTACACAATGTTTTGCGTTCAATTATCGTTAGAAATTTATTCGCGCTAAGCGGAAAAAAAGTAGCACATACCGACAAAGGCAGAGCCGATAAAAATGCCCTGACCAGAGCCAAAAACAAAATCGTTCAACCTGTAAAATCTATGGTTGACCGACACGCAGAAACCTTCAAAGAACTGGGTTTTTTTGTTGATTTGTCTAATCCTATATTTCCGGAGAAAGCAAAACTGACAAAGGAAATTTTAAAGATTTCAGGCGAAAGGGAAACTCAAAAATGGATTGGCATTGCACCATTTGCCCAATATGAAAGCAAAGTCTATCCGTTCGACTTGATGCAACAAGTGATTGATGATTTAGCCAAAAATCAGACTTATAAAATCTTTCTTTTTGGCGGTGGGAAAAAAGAAATTGAACAATTGAATTTTTTGGCTGCAGCCAAAGAAAACACCATAGTTGTAGCCGGAAAATTATCTTTCGAACAAGAATTACAGCTGATTTCGAACCTTGATATTATGCTTTCCATGGATTCGGGGAATGCTCATATTGCGGCTATGTTAGGTGTAAAAGTAATTACACTTTGGGGCGCAACACATCCTTACGCAGGCTTCAAACCGTACAACCAACTAATGGAATATTGTCTGACTTCAAATCGAGAACAATATCCGTTATTGCCGACTTCTGTTTATGGCAATAAGAAAGTTGAAGGTTACGAAAACGTCATGCGAACAATTTCTGCTGAAAAAGTAGTCGAAAAAATAAATTCCAATCTCGCCTAAACAAAATTGGAATTTTTTATTTCAAAATTTTAAAGACTAAACGTCATCAAAATCCACATAAATTTCAGGAGAAGTCGGATGCGCTTGACAAGTCAGAATTAATCCGTCTGCAATTTCACCGTCTGTTAAGATTGAATTCTTTTTCATCTCGGCTGAACCATTCGTAATTCGTGCCAAGCAAGAACTGCAAATCCCGCCTTGGCAAGAATAAGGAGCATCGATGCCTTGTTTCAAAGCTGCTTCCAATAACGTTTGTTTCTGTGACATTTCAAAAGTAGTTTCTTCATCATCTACCATCACAGTAATTTTGGTATGACCTTCCTGTGAAGCGGCAGCGGTATTTTCGGCAGCAGTTGACGTGGAGAACAATTCAAATTTGATGTTTTTTTCAGGAATGCTGTGTTCTTTCAACACATTGGAAACCAAATTAATCATGTCTTCCGGACCGCATAAATAGAACTTGTCGAACTCTTTTTCCTTGTGTTTGTTGTTCAAGACAAAATTTACCGTTGACTTTTCAATTCGGCCGAAAAGTTCGTTTTCCACTTTGGCCTGACTGTACACAAAATGCACAAAAAATCTTCCGACGTATTTCAATTGCAAGTCGTGAAGTTCATCGTGAAAGATGGTTTCTTCAGGCGTTTTATTGCCGTAAACCAATACAAAAGAACTGTTGGGTTCACTTTCCAAAACCGATTTTAAGATAGACATTACCGGTGTAATTCCGCTTCCTGCCGCAAAAGCCGCATAGTTTTTTAAGTTGGAAAATGAGGGTTCAAACGTAAATCTTCCTTCGGGTTGGCTGACTTCTAAGATATCACCCACTTTCAAATTGTCATTAGCAAATTTAGAAAAATGACCACTTTTCACCGATTTAATAGCGATTCGCAATTCACCGCTATTGGGCGAAGAACAAACCGAATAAGCGCGACGTACTTCTTGTCCGTCAAGCGTCAATTTTAAGTTGACGTATTGACCAGCGGTAAATTGGTAAGCCGATTTTAACTCGGCCGGAATGGTAAAAGCAACAGAAATAGCGCTTGGTGTTTCGCGCTTTACTTCTTTGATATGTAATTTATAGAATGAAGACATGAAATTTGTTTTTGCAAAGGTAACAAACGTATCACTTTTGAGAAAATAATTATTTATACCCAAGAATATTATGTATATAAAAAACTTATGTATATTTGAACTTCAAAAATGAAGAGCCAATGAAGAATTCACAATTATACAAAGGAAGTTTAACTACGATAGTGATGAAACTTTTAGAAGAAAACGGCAGAATGTATGGGTATGAGATTACCCAAAAAGTAAAAGAAATTACCAAAGGAGAATTGAAAATAACCGAAGGCGCTTTGTATCCTGCGTTGCACAAGCTCGAAGCCGATGGCGTTTTAGAAGTTGAAGTCGAAAACGTTGACAATCGATTGCGAAAATATTATAAGCTTACGGAAAAGGGTTCGGCAGAAACTTTGAACAGACTGACCGAATTGGAAGATTTTATACGAAACATGCAAACTTTGGTACAACCTAAATTAGCCAATTAATCATGAAATTAAGCAAAGAAGAAATCAAATTTATTGACACTTATATAGAAAGCAGTGATGTTGTTTATTCGGATATCCGCCAGGAAATGGTTGACCATATTGCCACCGCGATAGAAGAAAAAATGCAATTGGAGCAAGAGGATTTTTACCAGGCATTTAAATCCTATATGTTGACCCATAAAAAGGACATTCTCAAAAACAACAAAAAGCGTTGGAGTTTTTCTTGGGAAGCCTTTCGCCAATTTTTACTGTTTTTAGCCAAGCCTTATATGTTATTTTTTGGGGTTTTGCTGTTTTTCTTTTTTAAGAATGTAAATGTAAATCGGTATTTCTCAGAAGATTTCACCCTTAAAAATTTGTTTTTTGTTTTGTTCCTGACAGCGTTACTCTTTCAGTCAGGCTACATCAATTTATATCTCAAAAAAAGATTTTACACTGTCGAAAAAACATCCGTTATATTGGCATTGATTTATTATGGACAAATGTTTTTCTTCCCCATTTTCGGCACAGAACAAGTTTCTTATTGGACACTTACGGTCTTTAGTTTTTTGTTCTTTGGGTATGTTGTCTTTTTTATTCAAGAATTGATAAAATTTCATAAGCACCGATTTAATTATATTTAGCATGAAACTCAACGCCGATCAAGTCGAAAGACTTTATGCATTCACGCGCCAACACTATGTGGAATACTACGATTTGCAAACCGAATTGGTTGACCATTTAGCAAATGCCATAGAAGAGCAATGGCAACAAAACCCAAAATTGTCTTTTGAAGAAGCTTTGCAAAAGGAGTTCAAAAAATTTGGCGTTTTTGGCTTTATGGAAGTCGTTGAAAAAAGGCAAGCGGCACTCAACAAAAAGTACAATAAACTCGTTTGGAACGAACTCAAAGCCTTTTTTAGTTTGCCCAAAATAATAGGAACTTTTGCCGCTATCGGCATAGTTTTTTACCTACTCAAGTATTTTCAAAAAGACGTTTTGATGGTGCAAATGGGATTTCTAGCCTTGGTTGTTTTCTTTTTTCTCGGGATATTTATGCTTTCGAGAAAGAACAAAAAGAACCACCAAAAAACCGGCAAAAAATGGCTGCTCAAAGAAATTATTTTTGGCTATGGTTCTCTTACCGGATTGATGAACTTGCCCATACAACTTGCCCTTCAAATTAAAGGCGAAAATTACCATGATTGGACTTTAATGTTGTTTAGTTTTCTGATGATTGTAATGGGTTTAGGGGAATATATTGTCTTGGTTTTAATTCCTTCTCAAGCCGACAAACACCTCAAAGAAACTTATCCTGAATATGAATTTGTAAATTAAATTGTAACAATTTTCTATCTTTAGGAACTAATTTTGAAAACCTAAAACCAACAACTATGTTCAAACATTTTATTAAACTTGAATGGAAGTCTTTTCTTCGCTCGTCTTCCTTTGGGAGTAATTTGGCGCTGAAAATCATTATGGGTATTTTTGCGGCCTTGATTATTTTAGAGTTTTTGGCACTTGGCGTTTTCTCCTATGATTTAATGGAAGAAAGCAACCTAAAACCTTTGGAAACGGTAAACAAATACCTCATTTATTATGTGTTAATTGATCTGGTTATTCGTTATTTTTTGCAAAAAATGCCGGTGACTAATATCAAACCATTGTTGCTTTTACCTATAAAACGAAGCACCATTGTACATTTTTCACTAGGTAAAACCGCTATTTCTTTCTTCAATATAATGCACGCTTTTTTCTTTGTACCATTTACAGCGCGTTTACTGTATGAAGGATTCGGTTTTAATGCTGTTTTGTGGCATTTAGGTATTGTTGCTTTAATTTATTCCAATAATTATATCAATGTTTTTGTCAATAATAAAAGTTCGGTTTTTTATGGTGTATTGACCGTTTTGATTGGGTTAATAGCGTTACAATATTATAATGTTTTTGATTTAACGGTTTATTCTACTCAGTTTTTTCAAGGAATGTATACTACCAATTATTTGTTTGTGGTTCCAATGATTTTGGTTGCATTGGTTTACTATTTTTCATTTAACTATTTCAAAAGCCGATTAAATCTCGATGATGGATTGGCCAAGAGAAGCGATATCGCTAAAACCGAAAATTTCGCATGGTTAGACCAATTCGGTACTTTGGGAACATTCCTCAAAAACGACATTCGATTATTGAAGCGAAATAAGCGTTCGAGAATGACTTTGATTATGAGTGGTATTTTCATCTTTTATGGGTTATTATTTTTCACCCAATCCATAGAATCTTACGACAATCCGTGGATGAAAGTCTTTGCCGGAGTTTTTGTTTCGGGTGGATTTTTGTTCACTTTCGGACAGTTTGTACCAAGCTGGGACAGCGCTTATTACCAGTTGATGATGAGTCAAAACATCCAATACCGCGAATACATAAGTTCTAAATGGTGGCTGATGGTGATTGGAACCGTAATCTCTACCATTTTAGCCTCATTTTATTTGTATTTCGGATTACATACTTATTTGATTATTGTGGTTGGTGCGATTTTTAACATTGGCGTCAATTCGCATTTGGTGATGCTTGGCGGTGCTTTTGTAAAAACGCCTATCGATTTAACGACTTCCAAACAAGCCTTTGGCGATAAGCAAGCGTTTAATATGAAGACAATGCTGATTTCGTTACCCAAAATGTTGGTTCCTATGGCATTGTATACTTTGGGCTATTATTTATTTTCTCCAAATGTAGGTTTGATATTCGTAGCCGCAGCCGGAGTTTTAGGTTTTGCGTTCAGAAATTATGTGTTCAATCAGATAGAGAAAATATACAAAACTCAAAAGTACGAGACCATAGCAGCTTACAAGCAAAAAAACTAATTACCTTTCACTAATTACTAATCACACGAAAAATGATACAAGTTCACAATCTTTCAAAAACATACGGCAACGGCGTAAGAGTTTTAAACATCGCCAGTCTTGAAATTCCAAAAGGGCAAAGCTTTGGGTTGGTTGGAAATAACGGTGCCGGAAAAACCACTTTTTTCAGTTTGTTGCTCGATTTAATTCAGCCAAGTACCGGACATATTATCAACAACTCCGTTCAAGTCAACACCAGCGAAGCATGGAAGCCCTTTACCGCAGCTTTTATCGATGAAAGTTTCTTGATAGGTTATTTAACTGCCGAAGAATATTTTTATTTCATAGGAGATTTGCGCGGCCAAAACAAAGCCGATGTGGATGCTTTGCTCAAAAAGCACGAAGAGTTTTTCAACGGAGAAATTCTAAATAGCCGAAAATACCTCAGGGATTTATCCAAAGGAAACATGAAAAAAGTGGGTATTATTGCGACTTTAATCGGAAATCCCGAAGTGATTATTTTGGATGAACCATTTGCTAATCTTGACCCAACAACCGTAAACCGTTTGAAAAAAATTATCAAAGAATTGGCCGATGATCCCAACAGAACTGTTTTGGTTTCCAGTCATGATTTAGTGCATACCGTTGAGGTTTGTAACCGAATTGTAGCCTTGCATTTAGGCGAAGTCGTTAAAGACATTCAAACTTCACCCGAAACTTTAAAAGAACTGGAAGCATTTTTTGCGGTCTAATTTTTTGCCATATCAAAAAGAAACGTATTTTTACCAGTTAGTTATACTATTTATGACTTTTTCACGTTATTATAAAAATACGTTTCGTTTTGAAAAACAACACTACTAAATATTTTATTTTCACCGGATTACTCCTTTTTTTGATAGCTTGTTCTACCAAGAAAAACACTTTTCTTTCCAGAAATTCTCACGCACTCAGCACAGAATTCAACATTCTTTATAACGGTCAATTGGCTTTAGACAAAGGCATTGAAGATGTAAAGTTGCAGAACAAAGACAACTTTTGGGAATTGTTGCCCATAGAAAGAATGCAAGTTACGGAAGACAGAATGTTGCCCGGAGACAATAGAAACGCCAATTTTGAAAGAGCCGAAACCAAAGCCACTAAAGCGATTCAAAAACATTCCATGAATATTCAGGGTTCGGAGAAAAATCCTCAAATGGACGAAGCGCATTTGCTTTTGGGGAAATCAAGATACTACGAGCAAAGATTTGTACCGGCATTAGAAGCTTTTAACTACGTGCTTTACAAATACCCGAAAAGCGACAAAATCTATGAAGTAAAAATTTGGCGCGAAAAAACCAATATGCGTTTGGAAAACGACGCGATTGCGGTTAACAATCTGACCAAGCTTTTAAAAGAAATCAAATTCAAAGACCAAATTTATGCCGATGCCAATGCGGCCTTGGCACAAGCGTTTTTAAATCTTGAAGAAAAAGACAGCGCGGTGGCCAAAATAAAATTGGCTACAGAATTCACCAAATCCAACGAGGAAAAAGCAAGATACCGATTCATATTGGCACAATTGTACGAACAACTAGGCTACAAAGACAGTGCTTATGCCAAATACCAAGAGGTAATCGACATGAACAGAAAGGCTTCCCGACAGTACATCGTTCAGGCGCATGCTAAACAAGCCGGTCAGTTTGATTACGAAAAAGGGGATTCGATTACCTTTTTGAAAAAATTCAATGATTTAATCGAAGACAGAGAAAACCGTCCTTTCTTAGATGTTTTACACTATCAAGTGGCTTTGTTTTATGATAAAAACAAAAACTTTCCTCAAGCCAAAAAGCACTACAATCTTTCGCTGAAAAAGAAAACGCAAGACACTTATTTGACGGCTTCCAATTACAGAAATCTGGCAGATATTTATTTTAATTCGGCCAAATATGTAACCGCAGGGAAATATTTTGACAGTACACTAGTGCAGTTAAAACCGAGAACTCGCGAGTTCAATTCGATTAAAAAGAAAAGAGAAAACCTCGAAGATGTCATCAAGTATGAAGGCATTGCGCAAAGAAACGATAGTATTATTTCGTTGTATGCCATGTCGGGTTCAGAGCGAACAGCTTATTTCGAAAAACACATCGAGAAACTGAAAAAAGCCGAAGAAGCTGCCCAAAAATTAGCTGAAAAAGAAGCTCAAATAAAAGAAAACCAAGACAGAAACGAAGGAAGAATTGATGCTAATGATAGTCCGAAAAAAGCAAGCGCTCCATCGCCTTCGGTAGCCAACCCAAGTGCTTCGGGTAAAGACAATACATTTTATTTCTACAATCCGACCACAGTAGCTTACGGACAAAAAGAGTTTCAAAAAATCTGGGGCAAAAAAACATTACAAGACAATTGGAGATTGGAATCAGGTTCGGGTAAAATCAATGAAAAGGAAGAAGTAGCTGAAGCGGAAAAAGAAAACGAAAAAGACTCTAAAGAAGCGGAAGTTGAAGCGCGATTCACCCCTGATTTTTACATCAAACAATTGCCGACAAGCCAAATCCTTATTGACAGTTTGAGTAAAGAAAGAAATTTTGCCTACTATCAGTTGGGTGTTATTTACAAAGAGAAATTCAAAGAATACCAATTGGCCGCCAACAAATTGGAGCAACTGTTAAAAAACAGTCCGGAAGAAAGATTGGTTTTGCCTTCGATGTACAATTTGTACAAAATCTATGAAATCATAGACAAGAACAAAGCTGAAAGCATGAAGGCAAGAATTATTTCGTTGTATCCAAATTCGAGATATGCACAGATATTAAGCAACCCGAACAATGAGTTTGCAGAATCTGAAGATTCGCCTAAAGCAGTTTATGAAACACTTTACAAACAATACCAAGCCGGAGATTACAAGTTAGTTTTAGTAGCGACTACTAACGCAATTGACAGATTTACCGGAGATGAGATTGTTCCGAAATTTGAATTGTTGAAGGCCAATATTGTTGGAAAACTTTCGGGTTTAGAAGAATACCAAAAAGCGTTAAATTTTGTAGCCTTAAATTATCCGAACAGCGAAGAAGGCAAAAGAGCCGAAAAAATGATTGAGGTTGATTTACCAAAATTAAATGCTTTGCAATTGTCAAGTCTCGATTCTAAAAATTGGAAAATCTTATACCAAACCAAAGATTTTGAAGACAAAAACACTAAAATCCTTAGAGAAAAAATTGGCAAATTTATCAAAGACCGAAGCTTAGACAGGTTGAGTGTTTCTTTGGATATTTACACCATGACCGATAATTTTGTGGTGATTCACGGGTTGAATTCTAATGATTTGGCGGTTGGAATTACTTCTATTTTAAAAGACTATAAGGATTATAAAATTCAGGACACACCGATTATTATCTCTACAGAAAACTATACGATTCTTCAAATCAAAAAGAATTTGGACGAGTTTTTGGCCGGAAATCTAACCGATAACCCAACCCAACCCAATTGGGACGGAACCTTCGAAAAACCGGCAGTGCAGGAAGAACAGCCAGTGCAAAACCAAGAGAAGCCAAGGAAAGAAGCTCAAGACCCTAATAACCCACAACCCATCAAATCAACTAAAGGAATTGAAGAGAGTGACGGGCAAATTGGGATGCCACCATCACCTCAAGCACCGAAGTCAGGCAAAAAAGGATAATATCATGTTTGAAAAGAGTCAAAAGTCATATACTGATCTTTTAGGGAAAACCAACAGAATTGTGGAAGGAACTACTATTACCGGTGATATTATTTCCCCGGCTGATTTTCGTTTAGACGGCCATTTAATTGGTAATTTTCAGTCCAAAGGCAAAATTGTAATTGGACCGGCCGGAAGTGTAAAAGGAGATATAATCTGTAAAAATGCGGATATCGAAGGCACTTTTGAAGGCAAAATCCAAGTGCAGGAAATCCTGAACGTAAAATCAAAATCCCATATCATAGGAGAAGTAATTTGCGGTAAATTGTCAGTAGAACCCGGTGCCGAATTCAGCGCATCTTGTGTCATGAAACCTCACGTGAAAAACCTTCCCAACAATGGACAATCCTCAGAAGAAAAAAGCGCGTAACAAGTGGTTGGCACTCATCAACATTCCCATTCAAATGGGCGTTATCGTTTTTTTATTTGCTTATTTAGGACGTTGGCTTGACGAAAAGTACAGTAATCCACATAATATTTATGTAAAAATTTTAACCTTGGTTGGCGTAGCAATAGCGTTTTACAACCTTAACCGGCAGTTGAAAGAAATTAATAAATCAGATAATCAGTAATATGAATTTAGACAAATTCAAATCCATTTTAACCATTTTAGTTTTAGGAATAATCGGTTTTGCTGTTCACAAAATCTTGTTTTATTTTTTGGTGCCCAAGGCTTACGAAGCCGGATTTATTTATTCCATTGAATTGTTGTACTTGTTCTTTTTCTTCTTTTCTTCGATATTGATTTTGGCGCTTGATAAGGTCAAAGAAAAGAGCATTAACTCAGTAGGTTACACCTTTTTATTGCTCACTACTTTAAAAATGGGAATCGCTTTTGTTTTTTTGAAACCAATATTGGCCGCAGAATTGCCCAAAACACCCACAGAAAAAATGAGTTTTTTTATCATTTTTATTTACTTTTTGGCAATAGAAACCTTTGTAACTATCAGAATTTTAAATAATAAACAATAAAAGGGGTTTAAATTGACAATTCTGTCAAAAAAAATAAAACATATACTTTTTAATATTAATTAATATTGTACTTTTGCACCAAATTTGAGAAAATAAAATTTAGATAACTATCAGATATGGTGTTTTCAAAAAAACCACTCCGTTTTATCATCGCTACCTTAGTAGCTTTTTTACCATTAGTAAGTTCGGCAAACCCTACAGTTGATTCAACCCAAGTTTCAGCAGAAACTTCACATGTTGTTGAAGCGGCTCATGGTGAAAATGCTGAACCAAAAGACGTTAAAACCGAAATCAAAGAGTTCATCGACCATCACTTGAAAGACTCTTATGACTTCAATATTTTTGGTTACAAAGATGAAACCGGAAAACAACACCACGTTGGATTTCCATTGCCGGTTATTTTAATTGATAATGGATTACAAGTTTTCTCTTCTTCAAAATTCCATAACGATCATGAAGTTGCTGAGGTTAATGGAACTTTCTACAAATTACACCACGGTAAAATCTATAAAGTAGACAGTGCTCAAGGCGAAGTAACTATGGATGAGCATCACCATGCTACCAATGAAAAGCTGCTTGATTTTTCTATTACCAAAAACGTATTCATGATTTTTGTAGTAGCTTTAATCATGTTCTTATTGTTT
Organism: Flavobacterium sp.; assembly: GCF_046296355.1. Taxonomy (GTDB): domain Bacteria; phylum Bacteroidota; class Bacteroidia; order Flavobacteriales; family Flavobacteriaceae; genus Flavobacterium. Next base: position 103,510 of record NZ_JBKBLM010000001.1, on the reverse strand, counting down.
AAAAGTTTGGCTAAATCATATGTTAAAAACGGAGGTATTGCTTCCGGAGTTGGACGTATTTTCGAACCGATTGTTTTGTACGTAAGAGACGAAATCGCTATTCCTAACATCGGAGAGAAACACTATAAAAGATACATGAGTTATTTATTGACCATCTTTTTCTTTATTTGGTTCTTAAATATCTTCGGATTAACACCACTTGGAATCAACGTAACCGGAAACATTGCCGTTACTGCTTGTTTGGCATTAATCACATACTTAATCACAACTTTTACCGCTAAAAAAGATTATTGGGGTCACATCTTCTGGATGCCGGGCGTGCCTGTACCTATGAAATTTATCTTAGCACCAATTGAATTATTGGGAACGATTATCAAACCTTTCTCGTTAATGATTCGTCTTTATGCGAATATTGTTGCGGGTCACATCGTATTGATGAGTTTGATTGGGTTGATGTTTGTTTTCAAAAACTGGATCGGAAGTAGCTTGTCTTTCTTCCTTTCGTTTGCGATTTCTTTAATTGAAATATTAGTTGCTTTATTGCAAGCTTATATATTTACTATGTTGTCGGCCCTTTATTTTGGTTCGGCTGTAGAAGAGCATCATCACGATGAAGCTCACCATTAAAATTTTAGATATCAAATATTAAATTTTAAATATCTGAAATTTAATATCTAATATCTAATATCAAAATTGAATGTTTAATTTTTAATACATATTTTTATGGAAATTCCTAAAATCATTGGAGCTGGATTAGTAGTAATCGGAGCTGGTATCGGTATCGGAAGAATTGGTGGTTCTGCAATGGACGCTATTGCACGTCAACCGGAAGCTACTGGTAAAATCCAAACAGCTATGCTTATTGCTGCTGCGCTTATTGAAGGTATCGGATTTGCTGCTTTATTCGCAGTATAATTCAAACAAAACAAAAAGCTGCAACGGTTGGTTGTAGCTTTTGTTTAAAAATTAAATTAAAAGACTATATAATTACTTTATAATATGGAAAAGTTAATAAATGATTTTTCATTAGGATTGTTCTTCTGGCAGTTTTTGATTTTCGTAGGATTGATTTTCTTATTGAAAAAATTTGCTTGGAAACCTATTCTTGATGCCGTAAACGAAAGAGAAGAAGGAATCAGAAACGCTTTGCTTTCTGCTGAAAATGCAAAGAAAGAAATGCAAAACTTGAAATCAGATAATGAGAAATTATTAGCTGAAGCAAGATTGGAGCGTGATACTATGATGAAAGAAGCTCGTGAAATCAAAGAAAAAATGATTAACGATGCTAAAGCAGAAGCACAAACTGCCGGTCAAAAAATGATCGAGCAAGCGAAAGCTTCAATCGAAAGCGAGAAAAATGCAGCTTTGGCTGAATTGAAAGCTCAGGTTTCGACTTTGTCATTAGACATCGCTGAAAAATTATTAAAAGACGAATTATCTAACAAAGAAGCTCAAACCAAATTGGTGGAGAAAATGTTAGGTGATGTAAAATTAAATTAATCGTTATGTCAAGAGCTGCGATTAGATACGCGAAAGCAATTTTAGAAACTGCGGTTTCAAGCGGAAACGCTGCTAAAGTAAACGAAGACATGTTGTCAATCGTTGCTTCAGTGGCCGGAAGCGCTGAATTAAGCGAATTTCTATCAAGCCCAATCATTTCTTCAGAAGTGAAAATGAGTGCTTTGAAAGAAGTTTTTGCTACGGTTCAGTCAGAAACCAATGCTTTATTCAGATTGCTTCAGGAAAACAAAAGATTTGAAATTTTAGCTGAGGTTGCCCAACAATTCAATGCCCAATTCGACGTAATGAATGGTGTTGAATTAGCCAAAGTAACTACTGCTTTCCCAATTACTGCTGATTTGCAAAATCAAGTATTGGCTAAGATTGCAACGATTTCAGACAAAAAGATAACTATCGAAAACATCGTAGATCCATCCATCATTGGCGGATTTATTTTGAGAATAGGAGACAAACAATACAATGCTTCTGTGGCAAACAGATTGCAAGAATTAAGAAGAGAATTCACTAACTAAAATTAAGATGAAAAAACTATTTACAGTATTGTTTTTGTTGATTAGTCTTGCCTCTTTCTCTCAAAAGATAAAGTTGAAAAAAGGCGATGTTTTAGTTGATGAAAAGGAGTGGCTTAAATATAAAAAAGATGTATTCGATTACTCAATTTTGAATTTAAAGGGTGACGAAATAATCTTTATCAAATATGTTGTAAGAGGACCAAACAATCAGGTTTTTAGCAAAGAAGGAGAACCAAATTATTATCAAATTTCTTTTCTAGGCTTAAACAAGAAAGTTGAAATCAGAAGATTTGAAAAAGATATTTTGGAGATTTTGTATTCTGCTAAAGTGGTTAACGAAGATGGGACATTGAATCCAGAGAAAGTAGAAACACTTGTTGAAAAATACGGAAATCAATTTTCCGAAAACAATGGCAATAAAACAATTATAATCAAAGAAGAACCAAGAAGCGGTTCAGGAGTTAATATCAACATAAGAAGATAATATTATTATGGCGGAAATTAAAGCTGCTGAAATTTCAGCAATATTAAAAAAACAATTAGAAGGATTCCAATCTGGCGCAACTTTAGAAGAAGTGGGATCAGTACTTCAAGTAGGTGATGGTATCGCTCGTGTTTATGGTTTGTCAAACGCACAATACGGTGAGTTAGTACAATTCGATAACGGATTAGAAGCGATTGTTTTGAACTTAGAAGAAGACAACGTAGGTGTTGTACTTTTAGGACCATCAACCGGAATTAAAGAAGGTTCTATCGTAAAAAGAACCCAACGTATTGCCTCTTTGAAAGTAGGTGAGCAAATCGTAGGTCGTGTTGTAAACACACTAGGTGAGCCAATCGACGGTAAAGGACCAATCGGTGGTGAGTTATACGAAATGCCATTGGAAAGAAAAGCTCCCGGAGTTATCTTCCGTCAACCGGTAACTGAGCCGTTACAAACAGGTATCAAGTCAATCGACGCGATGATTCCTGTAGGTAGAGGTCAACGTGAGTTGGTTATTGGTGACCGTCAAACAGGTAAAACTACAGTTTGTATCGATACTATCTTGAATCAAAAAGAATTCTATGATGCTGGGCAACCGGTATTCTGTATCTATGTTGCTATTGGACAAAAAGCTTCAACAGTAGCAGGTATTGCAAAAACATTAGAAGAAAAAGGCGCTATGGCTTATACAACAATTGTTGCAGCTAACGCTTCAGATCCTGCGCCAATGCAGGTATATGCTCCAATGGCAGGTGCTGCTATCGGAGAATATTTCAGAGATTCAGGTCGTCCTGCTTTGATTATCTATGATGATTTATCAAAACAAGCGGTTGCTTACCGTGAGGTGTCTTTGTTGCTAAGAAGACCACCGGGTCGTGAGGCTTATCCTGGAGACGTATTTTACTTACACAGCCGTTTATTAGAAAGAGCTTGTAAAGTAATTGCGGATGATGATATCGCAAAAAACATGAATGACTTACCTGATACATTGAAACCAATCGTAAAAGGTGGCGGTTCATTAACAGCTTTACCAATCATTGAAACACAAGCGGGTGACGTTTCTGCGTATATCCCAACCAACGTAATTTCGATTACTGACGGTCAGATTTTCTTGGATGGTGATTTATTCAACTCTGGAGTTCGTCCGGCGATTAACGTAGGTATTTCGGTATCCCGTGTTGGAGGTAATGCTCAAATTAAATCAATGAAAAAAGTAGCAGGTACTTTGAAATTAGACCAAGCACAATTCCGTGAATTGGAAGCGTTCGCAAAATTTGGTTCTGATTTGGATGCAGTTACTTTAAACGTAATTGAAAAAGGTAGAAGAAACGTTGAAATCTTGAAACAAGCCGTAAACGATCCTTATACCGTTGAAGACCAAGTAGCCATTATCTACGCTGGTTCTAAAAACTTGTTGAGAAACGTTCCTGTAAACAAAGTAAAAGAATTCGAAAGAGATTATATAGAGTACTTGAACAACAAACACAGAGATGTTTTAAATGCTTTAAAAGCCGGTAAGTTAGATGATAACATTACTGACGTTTTAGAGAAAACAGCTAAAGAAATTTCAGCAAAATATAATTAATATAAGTGAATAGTGATTAGTAATTAGTGACAAGCTAATTACTAATTCCTAGTTACTAATTACTCAAGAAAAATGGCAAACTTAAAGGAAATCCGTAATAGAATTACTTCCGTTCAGTCGACGATGCAGATTACATCGGCGATGAAAATGGTTTCTGCCGCAAAGTTGAAAAAAGCACAAGATGCCATTACAGCAATGCGACCTTATGCCGAAAAATTAACGGAATTATTACAAAGCGTTAGCGCTACTTTAGACGGAGATGCCGGTGGACAATACACTATTCAACGCGAAATCAATAAAGTGTTGGTGGTAGTTATTACCTCTAACAGAGGTTTGGCCGGAGCATTTAATACCAATGTAATCAAACAAGCAAAAGAAGTGGCTGATAGCTACGCCGGAAAACAAGTAGATTTTTTTGCTATCGGTAAAAAAGGAAACGACTTTTTCAGAAAAGTAAATACCGTAATCGAAAACAAAAGCGAAGTATTTGACAACTTAACTTTTGATAATGTTGCCGAAATCGCTAACGTATTAACGGATAAATTCGTTTCCGGAGAATACGACAAAATCGAAATCGTTTACAACCAATTCAAAAATGCCGCGACACAAATCGTGCAAGTAGAACAGTTTTTACCTTTAGCACCAATCGCTTCTGATAAGCCTGTTTCAACCGGAGATTACATTTTTGAACCTTCGAAAGAAGAAATCGTGTTGACCTTGATTCCAAAATCATTAAAAACACAATTGTACAAATCTATTAGAGATTCTTTTGCTGCGGAACACGGTGCGCGTATGACAGCAATGCACAAAGCAACAGACAACGCAACCGAATTGAGAAACCAATTGAAATTAACTTACAACAAAGCACGTCAAGCAGCGATTACCAATGAAATTTTAGAAATCGTTGGTGGAGCAGAAGCTTTGAAAGGATAATTTTCAAAACAATATTTTCACAAAAAGAGTCAACGCGAGTTGGCTCTTTTTTTATTACTTTTAAATTAAAATTCAACCAATGCAAGTCAAAGAACTTACAACCATATCCGATATGCTGGAGCAATTCAACACCATCCAATTTCTGTATCCCAATATGACTATCGAACGCTATGAATCATTCTTGAAAGACATGATTCCAAAGAGCTACAAACAAGCAGCCGTTTTTGAAAATAATGTTTGTGTCGGATTGACAGGATTTTGGTTTGGCACCAAATTATGGACCGGAAAATACATAGAAATCGATAATTTCATTGTCCATCCCGCCCATCGTCAAAAAGGAATCGGTGGGATTATTTCGAATTATATAGATGAAAAAGCCAAAGAGCTTGACTGCACTTGTATAGTCTTAGATGCATTCACCGGAAACTTTCCGGCGCACAAATTCTATTATAACTTGGGCTATGTACCAAGAGGTTTTCATTTTATCAAAACTATTGACGAAAATGGATTTTCATAATCCAATAAAACCCTATTTTTGTTTCACTAACTGGAATCACCTTGAGTTTATATAAAAGTCTTTTCAAGCAAACACTGATCTATGGTTTAGCCACGGTTTTACCCAGAATGATTAGCTTTTTGCTGAATCCGTTATATGTAAATGAATTGCCCAAACAAGAGTTTGCTGATGTATCTATAGTATTCGCTTGGTTGGTATTTTTCAACGTGATTTTATCTTACGGAATGGAAACCGCATTCTTCCGATTTTACAATACCGAAGACAACAAGAAAGGGGTAATTTCTACTTCTACAGTTTCGATATTTTGGACGTCAATTGCGTTTTTAGGATTGGCTTTATTGTTCAGAAATACGCTGTCAGATTGGTCCGGCATCAAAGTCGAATATGTGACTTACACCATTTGGATTTTGGTGTTAGATGCTTTGGCGATTATTCCGTTTTCTCGAATGCGCGTGACCAAAAGACCAATGATGTATGCCATTGTTAAGATAGGCAATGTGATGGTCAACATGATTTTAAACTTGTTTTTCTTATTGCTTTTACCACAATTAGCACAAGACAATCCCGATGGGTTTTTCAATACCATTTATTACGAAAACTTCCAAGTCGGCTATATTTTTGTAGCCAATTTGATGGCGAGTTTCCTAACTTTTGTAGTGCTTTCTCCGGATTATTTGAAAATCAATTGGAGTTTCGATTTCAAACTTTGGAAAAGAATGATGCAATATGGTTTGCCCATTTTAATCGCAGGTGTAGCTTTTGCCATCAATGAACATTTTGATAAAATTCTCTTAGATTGGATGAATGTTTCTAAAGCAGACATCGGCGCTTATTCGGCTTGTTATAAAATCGGAATGTTTATGGTTTTGTTTAGAACGGCTTATACCTTGGGAATAGAACCGTTCTTTTTCAGCCATGCCGCCAATGAAAATGCCCAACAAACCTACGCCACAATTACCAAATATTTTGTGATTTTCGGTTCGTTCATCAGCCTTTTCGTAATTGCGTTTATCGATTTATTAAAATTACCGTTAGTTCCGGAAGACAGTTATTGGGTAGCTATTAAAGTAGTGCCATTGATTGTCTTGGCCAATTTCTTCTTAGGCATTTACACCAATCTGTCGGTTTGGTACAAATTAATTGACAAAACCAGAATGGGCGCTTACATTTCTATTGTTGGCGCTTTGGTGACACTTTTACTCAATTATTTGCTTATCAAACAAGGGTTTAGTTATTACGGCTCGGCAATAGCAACTATCGCAGCCTATGGAACGATGATGATTATATCCTATAAAATGGGACAAAAACAATATCCTATTCCTTATGACATTAATACGATTTTAAAATACTTAGGACTTTCCATTCTCTTTTCGGGAATCTCATTTTACATTCCCATTTTAAGAGAAAATTATTTCGTTAAGGTAATTTTACTATCACTATTTTTATACTTTATTTACCGCAACGAAAAAGAAACACTACTTCGAATCATAAAAAGAAAAGCCAAATAAAATGACCATCAAAATCATCAATAAATCCCAACACGAATTGCCCAATTATGAAACCATCGCTTCGGCAGGCATGGATTTAAGAGCCAATTTGACCGAATCAATCGTTTTAAAATCTTTAGAAAGAACCATTGTAAAAACCGGTCTTTTTATAGAATTACCCATTGGTTACGAGGCGCAAGTTCGCCCAAGAAGTGGCTTAGCAGCCAAAAAAGGAGTCACCGTATTAAATTCTCCCGGAACAGTTGATGCCGATTATCGTGGGGAAATCGGTGTGATTTTAGTAAATTTATCCAATGAAGATTTCGTCATCGAAAATGGCGAAAGAATTGCCCAATTAATCATCGCCAAACACGAACGCGCTGAGTGGATTGAAGTTCAGGAATTGTCTGAAACTTCTCGTGGCGAAGGCGGTTTTGGTAGTACGGGTGTAAAATAAGTTAAACAGTCTCAATTAATATAAAATGAAAATTATAGTACCAATGGCCGGTCGCGGTTCACGCCTTCGTCCACATACGTTAACCATTCCAAAACCTTTAATTCCCGTTGCCGGAAAACCAATTGTTTATCGCTTGGTAGAAGATATCGCCGGAGTTTTGAATCAGGAAATTGAAGAAGTAGCTTTTATTATTCATGAAAGTTTTGGCCAAAAAGTAGAAGACGAACTAATCGCAATAGCAAAAAAATTAGGCGCTAGAGGAACCATTTACTACCAAAACGAAGCTTTAGGAACCGGTCACGCCATTATGTGTGCCAAAGATTCTTTGAGCGGACCGGCAGTAATTGCTTATGCCGATACGTTAATCCGTGCCGATTTTGATTTAGACAAAACGGCTGATAGTGTGATTTGGGTCAAACAAGTGGAAGATCCAAGTGCTTTTGGGGTAATTAACTTAAACCTAAAGAACGAGATTGTCGAATTAGTAGAAAAGCCAAAGGAGTTTGTGTCTGACTTGGCCGTAATAGGAATTTACTATTTCAAAGACGTAGCCATTTTGAAAAATGAGCTGCAATCGGTTTTGGACAACAATATTATTCACGGCGGCGAATACCAAATCAATGACGGAATCAAGCAAATGATGGCAAAAGGCATGAAATTTGTGCCGGGAAAAGTAGACGAGTGGATGGACTGCGGAAATAAAGATGTAACGGTAGAAACCAATTCCAGAATGTTAGGCTTTTTGCACAATGACGGAGAAAATTTGATTGCCGAAACCGTTCGATTAGAGAATGCTACCATTATTCCACCATGTTATATCGGAGAAGACGTTGCCATTATCAACTCAATCGTTGGGCCAAATGTTTCTTTAGGCAAAGGAACTCATGTAAGCAATACCAAAATTCAAAATAGTTTGGTGCAAACCCACGCGCATATTAAAAATGCTAAATTAGATAACGCGATGATTGGAAATCACGCTACCTTTGACGGTGAATTCAAAAGCATAAGTATCGGAGATTATTCGGTTTTAGAATAGAAAGAAATGAAAAGACTTGTAATTTATGGTTTGTTACTCGGAATGTTCTGCATTCCCAATATTGCTGTGGCCCAAGAAGAGCCCAATAATATTGCCGTAATAGACGATGGATTTCAAGATCATTTCTATGAAGCGCTCAAGCAAAAGAGCATCGAAAACTACGATAAAGCGATTCAGTCCTTGGAAAGATGCAAAGAAATTCAGCCTGAAAATGCGGTGGTTTATTTTGAATTAGGGAAAAATTATTTGGCCCAAAAAAAATACAAAGACGCTTACGACAATTTTGAAAAGGTAACCCAAATGGATCCTCAAAATCGCTGGGCTTGGGTCGGCATGTATGATGTTTGTTATGATACACACGACTACAATCAGGCGATTGTTATTGTGCAAAAATTGGTCGAATTCAAAGCAGAGTACAAAGAAGATTTGACTTCGCTATACATGAATACACAGCAGTTTGACAAAGCTTTAGAACTGATTAATGACCTAAATGAAAAAGTAGGAAAGTCAGACAAACGCGAATTGTACAAAGCAGATATTCTTAAAGACGCCAAATACCAATCGGCAGAAAAGAACAATCTTTTGGACCAAATCAAAAAATTCCCCAAAGAAGAGTCTAATTATATTGCGCTGATTTACATGTATTCGCAAAGCAATCAGGAAGAGAAAGCTTTGGAAATCGCCAAAAAACTCGAGAAAGAAATCCCAACATCCGATTGGGCGCAAGTGAGTTTATTCAAATTTCATTTGAACAACAACGACGGTGACAATGCTATTAAAGCGATGAATATTGCCTTACCGAGTCAAAAAATCGATGCCAAAATCAAACACAGAATGCTCAATGAATTTCTGATTTTTGCCAAAAACAATCCGAAATACGAAGTCGATTTAGACATAGCCATTGCTTATTTTGACAATGACAAAGAAGTTAGAGTAGCCAAAGAAATCGGAAAATTTTATTATGCAAAAGCGGCTTGGCCCAAAGCGGTGAAGTATTTTGAAATGCATTTAAAAAGCAATCCTGAAGACATGGAAACGCTCTTGTTGTTGCTTCAGGCTTATACTGAAAACCAACAATTTGAACTCTTGGCCAAAAAGGCAGACGATCTGACGCAATTGTATCCAACACAACCACAGTTTTATTATTATGCAGGTTTGGCGTACAATCAAACGGGGAATTTCAAGAAAGCCGCTTCTACCTTGGAAACTGGCTTGGATTTTGTTATCGATGATACGGCTTTGGAAATCAATTTCAACATTCAATTAGGCGAAGCTTATAATGCTTTGGGCGATGTGAAGAAAAAAGAGAAGTATTTTATCAAGGCCAATGAACTCATTAACAAACAAAAGAAATAATGAAGTATTGGTATTTTATAGTGTTGGTCGTTTTTTTTGCTTCTTGCAAGTCAAAGGCTGTAATAGTGGATACTAATTCTGCTAAACCGATTGTGACGGCAAATGAAAACGAACTGACTTCCCAAAAAGTCATCGAGAATCACTACAACAATAAAAGCAATTTTTCCACGTTATACATTAGATCAAGCGCCAAATACAGAGACGAAAATCAGTCGCAAAATGTTTCGGCCGAAATCAAAATCAAAAAAGGAGAAAAGATTTTAGTAAGCATTCGGTTTTTGGGGATTACTATGGCCAAAGCCTTGATAACGCCTAATGAAGTGAAGTATTACGAAAAAATAAACGGTACTTATTTTGAAGGCGATTATGCCTCGTTAAGCGAATGGTTGGGAACCGATTTGGATTTCAATAAAATTCAAAATATGCTTGTGGGTCAACCGATAGACGATTTAACCAAACAACAGTATATGTCTGAGCTAACGGATAAATTCTACAAACTCAACGCCGTTCAAGATAAAACCGAAAAGACTTTTTTCTTTGAATTGAAAAATTATTTGCTCAAAAAACAAGAGGTTAACCAACCGGAAAAAGAAAGAATGTTTGCCGTGAATTATTCCGATTTTCAAACTTTCACTTCAGCTATTTTGCCTGCCGGTTTGTTTATCAATGCAGTACAAAAGAAAGGGAAAACAGAAATTTCAATTGATTACAATTCGGTTACTTTTAACGAAGAACTTTCATTTCCTTACAGCGTACCCGATGGATATGACCGAATTTTTATAAATTAGACTAGCCAAAATTTACTTTACTATGCCAAGATTCCTTTTCTGCTTATTATTCTTTTGTTTAGCTATGCCAATGTGGAGCCAGCCGCCCACACAGGAAGAACTCGAACAAAGAAAAGCCAAAATCCAACTCGAAATTCAGGAGAAAGAAAAGTTGTTGCAATCGGTTAAGAGTAAAGAAAAATCAGTTGTCGGGCAGTTATTGATTCAAAAAGAAAAAATCGGACTCAAAGAAAAACTTATCCGCACTACCGAAAAACAAACCAAATTATTGAGCAATGATATTTATATCAACCAACTCAAAATAAACCAGCTCAACCGCGACTTGGAACAACTGCGCAAAGACTACGCAGAGATGATTTTAAAGTCGTATAAGAGCCGTTCGGAACAAAGTAGGGCAATGTTCTTATTGTCGTCCCAAAACTTTCTTCAGGCTTATAAAAGAGCGCAGTATATGAAGCAATATGCGAGCTATCGCAAAATGCAAGGTGAAGAAATCAAAGGCAAAACAACACAGCTCGAAGATTACAATGTTAAAATCGGCGCACAAAAATCGGAGAAGGAAAAACTCATAGCCGAAAACGAAAAGGAAAAGCAGGAATTGGTAAAAGAAAAGCAAGAGCAGGAAAAAATCGCCAATCAGATCAAAAAAGAGAAAGGCAAAATCACGGCAGAAATCAAAAAGAAACAAGCCGAAACCAAAAAGATTGATGCCCAAATTAAGAAAATGATCCGCGATGCGATTATTGCGGCCAATAAGAAAACAGCGGCAGCCAACGTAAAATCAAATCCGAAAATCACGGCTGCGGAGAAAAAAGCCATTGAATCCTCAACAAATATCGTTTTAACGCCTGAAGGCAAATTGGTTTCTAATAATTTCAAGGCTAACAAAGGTAGATTGCCTTGGCCGGTGGAAAAAGGCGCCATTAGTTTAGGCTATGGAAACCAACCACATCCGGTTTTTAAAACCATTGAAGTTCACAATAGCGGTATCGAGATTTCTACCGAAAGTGGTGCTTCAGCCAGAGCGGTTTTCTCAGGCGAAGTGGTTCAAATTCAACAGGTAACGCCGCTTAAAAAAGCAGTCTTGGTGAGACACGGAGATTTCTTCACTCTTTACCAAAATTTAAGCTCAGTAAATGTTCAACCGGGCGATAAAGTTTCTGCCAAAGAAGTATTGGGTAAAATCAGAACCGACGCAGACGGACGCACCGTACTTAAGTTTGTTATTTCGCAAAACAGCACTTATTTTAATCCGGCCACTTGGCTGTCTTCGAGATAATAAAAAAATCCCGTTTCGTTATTACTAACAAAACGGGATTTTTTTTAAGGGAAATGGAATTAGTTTTTCTTTAATAAAACCTTTTCTTGAGTAAACTGGTAAGCTGCATCTAAGAAAGCAATCATTTTGGCCCAATTGGCATTAGGCTCATAATAGTTTTTATAATACTTAAATGTTTTGATTACCAATTGATTTCCTTTTACTTCAGCCGTTGCCGTAAATCCTCCGGTTTCATTTTCCACTTTTTTGTTTAGTTTTTCCAATCCGGAAACAGTATAGCCGGCCGGTATTTCTAAAATAATTTCATTTTCAAAAGAGCGTGGGTAAATCATGTAAATATTGTTTTTTCGGTCTTTTTCTTTTTGGTCAATTTCAATTTGAGAAGTCAACATTTTGCCGATTTCAATCAGGTATTTATCACCCGCTTTTTTGATTAAATTGTTTTTAACCACAAAAGTCTCTTCCATTTCCAAAGCCGATTTTTTACCGTAACGTCCGGTATTCTTGATTTCAAATTTGTAATCATCTACGTCAAATTCGTACTCTTCTTCCGTTGATTTTTCGAAGGCTTCTTTTTGTTTGTCCTTCATTTTATTAATCAAAGCAGTAAGTTCATTGGTGTATTGCTCTTTCTTCTTTTTGTTTTTAACATATTCTAAAAGCTGCGTTGTACCGTATTTTTTGTAATCTTCATACACATAATCATAGAAATTGAATTTGTCTTTTTGCTCGTTTTCTTTCAAATGACCCAAATAGGAAGACGCTCTTTTGATAGAAAAACCGGTAAAGTTATCTAGGGTTAAGGTTGTTATAGTTTTATAACTGTTTTCCTGATAAGTACTTGACGGAAGCACTACGGTTGAAGCATCGGTTACGCGTTTACCTTTCGAAACTTCCAACACATAGGCTTTTGAATTTTCTACTGTATAATCAATTTGGTCCGCACTGGTATAGGGCGAAAAGTATTGCAAGTAAACCGGATTTTTGGTATTTACTCTGATAAGCTTGGTCACATTGCCTTGGATTAACAAATCATCGATAGAACCGTTGTATCTTGGCGTGGCTACAATGATATCATAATCAATCTCATTCTTCTTGAGGAAGTACATGAAATAATTGATAAAAGATTCTTCATAACTAAAGAATATCGGATTGTAACCATAATATTCAAACGGATAAAAAAGCTTGGCTTCGTTAACTACAAAAGCTTCTATATAACGCGTATAATATTCGTGACGACAGAAATAATATACTTCGCGAATTTTTTCTTCGTCATTGGCAAAGGTTTTGCCTTTTAAGAAATCTTTGATGGGATCTAAGTTTCCGGAAGGCACAAACTTTTTGTTGTAATAATCGTAAATATCTCCTTTGGCCACCGTTTTTTTGATTTCTTTTTCGCTTTCAGCTAAAAAACCATCTGCTAGTTTTTCAAACTTCCCCGAACGGGCAAAAATTACCTGAAACTTGTAGCAAGGCATTTCCGCCAATGGATAAAACCAACGCGGGAATTCGTTCTTTTCGATGTTTTTTTCGGCCAATTCATAGCTTCTCTCTCCGCTGTTTTTGGTCGGAACTTGCTTCAAATCCGGTGCGCCGTTATAGGTATTGAAGTTTACGAAGAAGTCGTTTTCGGTTTCCAAAGTAATTTTTAAATCCATGGTTGGGTAAACGTCACCCAAAGGCGTTTCAACCGCTTCAAAACTGTAATCATAAACCGATTTGAAAGGTTCGATGCTGTAAAAATAAAAATCAATAATATCGCCAACTTCCAGATTAGCAATGGCTAATTTTTGTTCCCCATTGACTTCTTTAGAATCTTTTTCAGCATCTATTTCAACTTCTTTTCCATCGGGTTTTACCACTTTTACACCAATAAAATTGGTTCCTCTGCGCCAAAATCCGCTACCGTAAGCTTTGTTGGAATAGAATTTGGTTTTATAAGAAAACTGCGAAAACTCGGTTACTGCCGCTTGGTCTTGAAGCTTTATTCTCTTGCGAATGGCCGAAGTGTAAGTCACATTGGCGCCAAACTTATGGTAGTTATAATGTTCTCTTTTGTGAATGATTACTGCCGATTCGTTTTTCCATTTATCAGGAACCGTATTGGCTTTTTTGAATTCATCTTTGGCACCCCAAAAAAATTCTTTCACTTCTTTTTTATCTTGTGCTACTATCGAAGTGGTAACTAATAGCAAAAGCAATAACAGTTTGGCTTTCATTTGACTTTGGATTTATTTGGATAAGGTAATTTGTTGGTTGTAATTCTCGATTAGTTTTTTGTTGAAATCATTCCATTTTTCAATTTCATCGGCCTTGATACAGCCGTTTTTGAAAAGGAAGGTTTTTTTATAAACGATTTCCTTTCCGGTGTTTTCAAAACTAATGTTGATGTCAAAATTAGCCTCTTTAACCACAAGATTAGAAGGGATTTTGGTCACTTTATAACCGTCGGGAATTTTTAAAGTTATCAGTGAATTGAAATTGGTTTTGTAATCCATCTCATAATCCACTTTTCGGTCTTTTAATTCAAATCCTTTGTACTCATTCATAAAGTCTAAATCCACATAGATTTCATCGTCAAAAGAGGAAACTTTATTCGAAATGGCAATGGAATAGTCTAGTGTTAAAGGAATGTCGCGGTTTTTGAAGTCGCTTGTTTTCAAATCTTTTACTTGTATACTTTTGTTTTGTCTTGATAAAAATCCGTCTAAACGTTCTTTCTTTTTATTGGTTTCAAAACTGTTGTATACATTTAAAAATTGGGTTTTGCTTTCGCCAAAAAAACTTTTGTTACACAAACCAACAATGATTTCATTTTCAATACTCAGTGTTGCTTTGAAAAGTTCTTTGTTGCCGTCAGCGGTTCCGCCCGGTACTTTTTCGATGAGGCATTTTTCACCGTCTTCAATCATGACTTCTTTGTTTTGAATTCGCTCGGCATAATCGCCCAAAGAATTGAATTTTTCGGTTCCGTCAAGGTAAATCTTTTTACCTTTGTGAAATAAAGTACAAATCATGTGGTTGTCTACCGCTAATGAAGGCGTTCTGTAATCGTAGGCAATATGCTTGGTTCCAATCCAAGTCAGTCGCGCATCAAAACCGGCCAGTTTCAGCATTTGTTTGATTAAGTTGGCCATCCCTTTACAGTCACCATATCTTTTGGTAAAAACATTATTGGATTCATCGGGTTTGAATCCGGCAATCCCATCTTCAAAGGCAATGTATCGAATATTGTCCTGAACCCAGTAATAGATATTTTTGATTTTTTCTTCGTCAGTTTTGGCATTGGCGGTTAGTTCTGCTACTTTGTCTTTGAGCACGTTGGTGTCGTCTTTAATCATTAAAACCAGCGAACGATACCATTTGTATAAATCGTTATAATCGCCAAAAAGAGGTGTCTTAAAGCCATCTCTGGTATATGATTTGGCCAAAATTAAAATGTGCGGATAAATATAACTTCTCCCCGGAGTTTCGTCTTCTTTATATAGCGCCGGAACATCATCAAAGGTGTAAGTAACGTGCGTGATATTGCCTTCTTGGGTTGAAGTTTTGGTAATTTTATGGCCTTCAAAATTGAATTCTTTTAATTCAACTTCGAGCCAATTGGGAATGTCAAAGGCAATTTTTTTCTTTAGAATAGGATATTCGTCATTGAAATACAGCGCTGTAAAATACTTTACATCATCGTATTTTTTCTCCATTTCATATTTGTAATTGTAGCCTTGAACCGGAAAATCAACGGCGATGTACTTTACTTTGGCATCGTTGTAGAATAAATCGTTGTCTTTGTAAAATTCGTCCGTAACACTAAACTGTGCCGGTTTGTCATTTCGGTATTTCAAGGAGAAAGTCTGAATGCTTGACTCACTATCGTAAAATTCATATTTATGAATGTCTGCACGATGATTGATGTTCATCAAATTTTCTTTGGCAGTGTGATTCACAATGACTTTTCCGTCTTTTTTGTTCAAATCAAAGCTGACAAAATCACTACTTTCCAGGATGGCAATGTCATCTTTGGTGTATTTTTCTCGTAATTGTTTTGCCTTGGTAATGTCTTCGGGCGTTGGATCAATACCTTTTTGTGCTACAGCAACATTCACAAAAAGACATAAAAAAACCAACAAAAGTTGAGTGGTTTTCATTGTACAGAATTTTTGGAAATATACTGTTTTTTTGAATAAAAAAACGGCTGCTAAACAAATAATGCTTTTAGCTCTGTAGCATCGTGCGGATTCATTTTTCCGGCCAAGACCAAACTCAACTGTTTTCTGCGTAGCGCGGCATCAAATCTTGATTTTTCCAATTCAGTTTCCGGCTCAATTTGAGGCACAGGAACAGGATGTCCCATTTCATCAACGGCCACAAAAGTATAAATCGCTTCATTGGCTTTGGTTCTGTTTCCCGATTCACGGTCTTCAATCCAAACGTCAATAAAAATTTCCATGGAGGAATTAAAGGCTCTTGAAACTTTAGCTTCTACTGTTACCACGCTTCCCAAAGGAATTGCACGGTTAAAAGCTACGTGATTTACAGAAGCGGTTACCACTATTCTACGAGAATGTCTACGTGCGGCTATACTGGCAGCTCTGTCCATTCTGGCAAGTAATTCACCACCAAAAAGGTTGTTCAAGGGATTGGTTTCACTTGGCAAAACTAAATCGGTTAAAACCGTTAAGGAATCAGAAGGATGTTTAGGCGTCATGTTTTTTTTGCAAAGGTAATTACAGTAAACAAAAAATCCCGACAAATCGGGACTTTTTTATAGTTCTTCAATCAATAACCAAGCATCTTTATTGTCTAGTTTTTGAATGTCTTTCATCGCGCTTTGGGCTTCAGTATAGGAAGAATAACTTCCGTAAAGTACCGGAAACATGCCATGTTTATTGGCTGACAATCTTTTAGCTTTAAAGCCTAATTTCATCAGTGATTGATAGGCATTTTCCGCATTGCTTTCAATTCTGAAAACACCGGCAACTACATGATAAGGCTGTTTCTCATTTGGTACAGTTAAGGTCACACTTGGTAACGGATTCTCTATAAAGAAAGTGGCTTCTTGTATTTTTTGATTGATTTTTTTCTGAACATTAGATTGAACCATTAAGGTTTCTTGTTCTACTTGCGTCAAATAATTGTCATACAATTTGTAACCCAAAACGCCGGTCAAACCCAATGAAAGGGTGAAAACTGCAGCGTATTTCAAGGCTTTATAACTTCTTCTTTTTTCAGGAGTGAAAGCAATTGGCGCTTTTTCTTCGAGAGTTTCTGCAACTTGTTTGTAAGCTTCGCGTTTTACGGCAGGAGAAACAAATGAACTCAAACCAAAAGATTCTTTAAGGTAATTAACCTGATCAGCCGGAACAAAAACTAAGTTTTTTTCAGCGTTTAAAGTGAATTCTCCAATATTTTTGATGGAAAAACGACCTAATTCCTGAATTTTATTTTTCCAATCTGAAACTTCATTTTGAATGGCGTTTACCGCTATTTCATAGGCAATCTTTTCAGTTTGTGCCAAATGATTGGCCAATAAACCGTCGTTGTTTTTGATAAACGGATTGAACGAAACCAATTTTTTTGGCGGATAAAATGAATGGGCGTTTTCATCCAATTGCGCCGACTGGAATTCGGTCAAAAAAGCACCAAATCCGGGAACGGTAACGCATTGGTAACGGTATAATAATTGGGAAATGTATGGTTCAATCTTCATACCAACAAATTTAGAGAAACAATAGTAGTATCAAAAAATTATTCACAAATTTTATTAACAATTCAAAAGAAAAATATTTATTTTTGTAGTAATTTATTGATATGAATACCAGCGAACTTTTTCATGTTTTAGCACTTTTACGCATTGAGGGCGTTGGTGATATTGTGGCCAAAAAATTGATAAGCCATTGTGGTTCAGCGGAGAATGTTTTTAAAGCTAAGCTAAAAGCATTAAAAGCCATTGACGGCATAGGCCAAGTTTTGATTCAGAACCTAAATGACAAAAGTGTTTTCGAAAAAGCCGAACGAGAAGTACAATACATCCAAAACGAAAAGATCAAAGTATTGTACTTTCTGGATGATGATTATCCGGATAGATTAAAGCACTGTATTGATGGACCGGTTTTGTTATTTGCTTCCGGAAATTTCGATTTTCAAAATCGCAGAATGATTAGCGTTGTTGGTACAAGACAAATCACTTCTTATGGAACTGAGTTTTGCAAAAAACTCATAGAAGATTTAGCCATTTTCAATCCGGTTATCGTGAGCGGATTTGCTTATGGCGTTGATATAGTGGCGCACCAAGCAGCGATGGAGCACGATTTGCAAACCATTGGCGTTTTGGCGCATGGACTTAATCAAATTTATCCCAAAACACATAAAAAATACGTTGCCAAAATGGAACGAAATGGCGGATTTTTAACCGAATTCTGGAGCAGTTCAAATCCCGATAAAGAAAACTTTGTTAAGCGAAACCGTATTGTGGCCGGTATGAGTGAAGCTACGATAGTCATTGAAAGTGCCGAAAAAGGCGGATCGCTAATCACTGCAAATGTAGCCAATGATTACAACCGCGATGTGTTTGCCGTTCCGGGAAGAATTACAGATAAATACAGTCAGGGTTGTAATGATTTGATTAAAACCCAACGCGCCAATTTGATTACTTCAGCGGCAGATTTGGTCTATTGTTTGAATTGGGAGATTCATTCACCGACTAAGAATGAAAATAAAGTTATCCAAAAACAACTTTTTGTGTCTTTGGATTTTGAAGAACAGAAAATTTATGATTACTTGCAACAAAATGGCAAACAATCGCTTGATATTGTTGCACTTGATTGTGATTTACCTATTTTTAAACTTTCTTCGGTTCTTTTGACCATGGAATTAAAGGGAATAATCAGGCCTTTACCGGGGAAATTGTTTGAAGCGATTTAAAAAAATACCTATGAATATTATTGAAATAGCGGTGTTATTGTCTGTTGAACCAGCCCAAATGGGTTCATTCACCAAAGCAGATTTTACCGAAATAGAAAGCAGATTGGAAGTTGAAAAGCAAAATCATCCTAATCTGACTGACGAATCGATATTGCAGTTTTTTAAAGCGTTAAAAAAGCAGGCAAAGCCTTTTCAGACAGTAATGAATAACCGAGCGTTGTTTAACTTTTTTGCCCAAAAAAATTATTCCAAAAAACAATTTCAAGTTCAAGAGGAAGTTCTAGATACAGCAAAGATTCAGGCCTTTATCCAAACATTTTTATCGGATAGCCTCAACCCGTTTGTATTTGATAAAATTGTAGCCAATGATTTTCAGGAAATCGCCTTATTGGTTGAAGCGCATGAGTTTTTACCTTACTCATTTTCGGAACGAATTCTTTTTTATGCCAAAGAAAAACTTGATTTGGCCAACAATAATTTGAAACCACCATTTGGTGATTTTTCTAAAATACTTTACATAAAAGACGCTAACTTTTTTATTTTCCTGAATGGTTTAAAAAACGAAGAGCTTGAAGAAAAAGTCAAAATATTTTTTACCACTGTAATGAATCTGTACATAGCAGATAAGACTTCTGAATTGGCAAAGCGGACTTTTACAGCAATGAAAAATTACGAAGCACTTGACGAACAGCTTTCTAAAAATATAGGAATGCTTAAAGAAAGTGCGGAAATCAATTACAAGCCTTTTGCCGTAAATCGGAAGAAATATTATTGGATTTATGCCGTAGTAGGATTGTTTATCCTAATCAGAGTTTCTTTTTTCATCAGTGAAATTTCTGAAATAAATAACCAGTATGACAGTTACGAGAATTATGACGATTATGAAACCGATTCAGCGCCGAGAAAGTTAGACCGTTACTACACAGATATGAAGTTTAAAATTGACAGCTTCCGCATTTTTTTAGCCGATTATAATCAAGATCAAATTAAAAGATTAACCAAAATCAGTGATATTAAAACCGGGGAAAATCCGTTTGAAACCTTCTACGAAAACCAACCCACAGGAGAAAGCGGCAACAACATCAGAATACAAAACAGCAGCGATTATGATATGTTGCTTTTAGAAAATGCGGTATTGTATGACAGCATTAAAATCCCACGTACGGCTCATTTTATAAAAGCAGGTGATTTTGTTTATATCAACTTTAATAACGAAGACACCAGAACTATTTTCAATGTGTATATGGGAAAAAAATTGGCTACTTTCCAAACAGAAAGTAACCATTTATTTGTTAGAGGTGGTTCTATCGTTGAATACCGTTTTAGCGAATTGGCACCAAGCGCCAAAGCGATTTTAGCAGAAGACCATATCTTTGAAAACGATGTCAAGTTAAATTACAAAAACGGAGGATTGATAGAGGATTAAGCTATTCAAATCCGAGTTTGGTTCTCACTTTTTGCAAAACGCCATCAGCAATCTTGCCTGCTTTGGTCGCGCCCAATTTTAACAAACCATCAACTTCTTCCTGATGACTCATATAGTAGTTGTACTTTTCTCTTTCGGTTTTGAACTTTTCGCAAATCAATTCAAATAAAGCTTGTTTGGCATGACCATAACCAAAATCTCGGTTAACATTGGCATATTTGACTTTCATTTCGGCAATTTGATCCGCATTGGCAATTAATTTATAAAGCCCGAATATTTTACAAGTATCAGTATTTTTTGGTTCTTCCAATGGTGTACTGTCGGTTTCTATGCTCATGATTTGCTTGCGCAAGGCTTTGTCATCGAGGAAAATATTAATGATATTGCCACGGGATTTACTCATTTTAAAGCCGTCGGTTCCCGGTACATACATGGTTTCTTCTTGTACTTTTCCTTCAGGAATGACAAAAGTTTCGCCCATTTGATGGTTAAAGCGAGAAGCCACATCACGGGTAATTTCAATGTGTTGCATTTGGTCTTTTCCGACCGGAACAAAATTGGCATCATACAATAAAATATCGGCAGCCATCAACATTGGATACGAAAACAAACCGGCATTTACATCTTCTAACCTTTCGGCTTTGTCTTTGAAAGAATGGGCAAGAGTTAAGCGTTGGAACGGGAAAAAGCAACTCAAATACCATGACAGTTCAGCTGTTTGCGGTACATCGCTTTGGCGGTAAAAAATCACTTTATTGACGTCTAATCCGCAAGCCAACCAAACAGAAGCTGTGCTGTAAGTGTTTTGACGAAGTTCCGCGCCGTTTTTAATTTGGGTAACAGAATGTAAATCAGCAATAAAAAGAAAGGATTCGTTGCTTGGATTTTTTGACAGTTCAATGGCAGGTAAAATCGCACCTAAAAGGTTTCCTAAATGCGGCGTTCCTGTACTTTGAATTCCGGTTAATATTTTTGACATTTTCAATTTATTTCTAATCGCAAAGTTAAACCTTTGTATTAAAAATTGCATACCTTTCATTACATTTGACAACATGAGAGCATTGAAAATTGTTTTTTGGACGCTTTTTCGCGTTTGGTTTTACGTTTTGATGGCGATTCCGATCATCATTATGTTTCCTTTTCTTTTTATTTCGATTCTTTCCGAGAAATGGTATCCGTATTTTTTTGTGATGGCGCGAATTTGGGCCAAATTCATTCTCTTTGGAATGGGATATCGTGTAAGAGTTGAGTTTGAAGAAGCACCGCAAGAAGGGAAAAGTTATATGTTTGTAGCCAATCACACTTCGATGACCGATATTATGTTGATGCTTTCGATAGTCAAAAATCCCTTTGTTTTTGTGGGTAAAAAGGAGTTGTCAAAGATTCCGTTATTCGGGTTTTTCTACAAGCGCACTTGTATTTTAGTAGACCGGAAAAGTTCCAAAAGCAGAATGGCCGTTTTTGAACGTGCCCAAAAAAGATTGAATCAAGGTGTAAGCATTTGTATCTTTCCTGAAGGTGGTGTTCCCGACGAAAGTATACTTTTAGATGAATTCAAAGATGGCGCTTTTCGTTTGGCAATAGAACATGAGATTCCAATTGTGCCCATGACTTTTTATGACAACAAAAGACTTTTCTCTTATACCTTTTTTAGTGGAAGTCCGGGATTGATGAGGGCAAAAGTGCATCGCTTTTTTGACACCAAAAACCAAAGTGCTGAATACAAAAAGACTTTGAAACACAACGTCAGAGACATGCTCTTAAAGGATTTGCAAGAAGATTTGAAATAAAAAAGAGTTCCGAATTTCGGAACTCTTTTTAGTTATTACACGAGAGCAATAACACCACTTAACTAATTTTTAAACAATCACAAACTAGAACTTATAGCTTATTCCGCTGTAGATTCCAAACACGTAAGGTTTGAAATTTCCGTCATTGGAACGGAAAGTGTTTAACTGATATTTGAAGGTTGGCTCTACATTGAATTCAAAAGACTTCATAAAACCATATTTGATACCCAAGCCGATATTGGTACTAAAATGAATCGGATTTAAATTGTTGGCTCTTCCTAAAACGGTTGTTCGGTTATTGGATACAATTGAAATGGAATTGTCTTGTAAAAATAAGGTACTGAAACCACTGATGATTTTTAATCCGAAACGTTTCTCAATAATGGCATAAGACATTTCCAGCGGCATTTCTAAATAACCTATTTCCTGGTTGATATGGCCTTCGTTTTTTTGAACAATAGCTTGTTCAAATGCTAAAAGATCATTTTCAGAAATTAAAAGAGTTGATGACGGATTTGGGACTGCGCTTTCCACTTGTAAAGTATAACCGGCACCTGAAGGACTCAAACCATCGAGATAGCGGGTTTGCATACTGGCATAATAAAACACATCATTGGTGTTGTAACTCATATTCAATTTATTCAATCCGGTTCTTATCTTCAATTTTGAATTGACTGTGTAATTTACCCCAAGACCAAATCCAACTCTTGTATTGTAAGTTTTGGAATTATTCACAAGGGTAGAATCAATCGGAGAACCACCTGAGAATGACCCTAAAAAAAGAGGTGCCACATTAGAGGTAAGTTGCCATCTGTTTTGTTTAGATTCTTGTTTAGATTTTTTTTCTTTTTCCTCCAGCAATTTTTCCAACGGATTGTCAGCAACACTTTTGTTAATGGTAGTGTCATTAACCTTATTTTCTATTTCTTTCTCGGCAATTTTAGTATCATTATCTCCTTTTAAACCATCAAGATTAATCTCTTTTGGAGCTACTATCGCATTGATGTCTTTTGATTTATTGGAGTTGTTTTCTGTTTGAACAATCTGATTTTCATTAATATTTTGGGCTGAATTCTCTTGGTTCACCGCTATTGGAGTTACGTTTTTTACAATGGCACTTTCGGTAACCGAAGTTGTATTGTTTTCTGAATGCGATTTGTTTTTTGACGATTTCTTTTTATTCGATTTTCTTTGAGCAACGGCAGATTTTGAATCATTTCCTATTGATGAGGGTTTGATTTTGCCGCTTGATTTTTGGTTGTTTGATTTGGAATTAGGCACTACTGTACCAACAGTGTTGTCTAATTTTAAAGAGTTGTCATTGGTTTCTCCTTTATCTGTAACGGCTTCAGAAGTATTGTCAACTTCGTTACCAGTTCCTTTTTTCAACTCAGTATCAGCATCGGCATTGGTTTTTCCTTTGCCTTGATTGACATTTTCTTCATTAACTACAGAATTCGCAGGCACATTGTCATTGTTAAAGATAGTTTTGGTCATTACTATTCCAATAACCAATACAGCCACCAAACCAGAGAGTTTCCACCAAAACGGAATCACTCTTTTGCGTTTCTTGCCTTCGAGCCTTGCTTCAATATTACCCCAAAGATCTTCTGTCGGACTGACTTCAAAATCTTTGAATTTTTCTTGAAAAATACGGTCTATGTTCTTTCTTTCACTCATTTTGCAGAAGGAAACTTTTTAGCTTCTTCGTTTTTGTGTTGTTCAATTTTTTCTTTTAAAATCATTCTGGCTCGAGCCAAGTTTGATTTTGAGGTGCCGACATTAATGATCAACATTTCAGCAATTTCAGCATGTGAAAACCCGTCGATAACATAAAGGTTGAATACCAATCGGTACCTGTCGGGCAATTCCTGAATGATTTTCAACAAATAATCCATGGAAATATGATCGTCCTCGATTTCAACTTCATAATCTTCAGCAACATCTTCATTGACCAAACTCAAAAAAGTTTGATTCCGATATTGCTGTAATACGTTATTAATCATAACTCGTTTTAGCCAACCATCAAAAGAACCTTTGAACGAAAACTGTTCAATTTTATTAAAAATCAATAAAAACCCATCTTGCAAGTTATCTTGCGCCTCAGTATAATTACGAGAATACTTCAAGCAAACAGCAAACAGTTTTGGTGAATATATTCTATATAACTGTTCTTGTGCTTTCCTATTGTTGTTTTTGCAATCATTTATGAGTTGATTTAAATCCAATTTTCAAAAATTGATTGTTGTGTTCTAATTTGTTACCGGTATTTCGTAGTTTAAATAAATATCGTTTCCTTGTTCGTCCTTTCCTTGCCAAAATTTAAAAATATAAGAGCCATTACTGGTTACTAAAAAATCAAAAGAGCATTCGTATAAGTTGTTTTCTGTTAATTCTTGACAGTTGTTTTGCTGAGAGACAAGGGCTTCAACAGCTACAGTTCTTTTATTCAGATCTTTGTGATAATAAATAGAGTTGTAGCTATGACAATTTGTTGGTATTCTGTAAAACATTTTCATTTGGTAAGTTTCTCCTAAGGTAAATTCTGTTGGTATTTCAACACTTTCAACAGGCAACAATTCTAATGAATAATTTGTTCCTGAATCAGGAGAACAAGAATTGAATAAAAAAACTAACGCTAAAAGAGAAATTATTCTTTTCATAATGGTAATTGATTTTTTTGTTAGATGAATAAGTTAACCAATGGTTGCGTTAAATTAATAAAAAAACCCGAAAATCTTCGGGTTTGTGTATTAAGCATTATTTTCTTTTATAAGATCTTTAATTTTTTGTTCTAATTCGTCCGCTAATTCCGGATTGTCTTTAATTAAAACTTTCACTGCATCCCGACCTTGTCCTAGCTTGGTATCACCATAACTAAACCATGAGCCGGCTTTTTTAATGATTTCAAATTCAACGGCTAAGTCCAAAATTTCGCCGGTTTTAGAAACACCTTCTCCATACATGATGTCAAATTCGGCGGTTTTGAATGGTGGCGCAACTTTATTTTTAACCACTTTTACTTTGGTTCTGTTACCAATTACGTTTTCACCATCTTTAATTTGTGACGAACGACGAATATCTAAACGAACGGAAGCATAAAATTTCAAAGCATTTCCACCGGTAGTGGTTTCAGGATTTCCGAACATTACTCCGATTTTTTCTCTCAATTGGTTGATGAAGAAAACCGTACAGTTGGTTTTGCTGATGGTTCCGGTTAATTTTCTCAAAGCTTGAGACATCAAACGAGCATGCAATCCCATTTTAGAATCACCCATTTCGCCTTCAATTTCGCTTTTTGGTGTTAAAGCTGCAACCGAGTCAATTACCACAATATCAATGGCACCTGAACGGATTAAGTTTTCGGCAATTTCCAAAGCTTGCTCTCCATTATCAGGTTGAGAGATGATTAAGTTTTCAATATCAACACCTAATTTTTCAGCATAATTTCTGTCGAAAGCATGTTCTGCATCAATGAAAGCAGCGATTCCACCTGCTTTTTGGGCTTCGGCTATAGCGTGTAAAGTTAAAGTGGTTTTACCCGACGATTCCGGTCCGTATATTTCAATTACTCTTCCTCTCGGGTATCCGTTTACCCCCAAAGCTAAATCCAATCCCAGCGACCCGGAAGGAATAACTTCGACTTCTTCAACAGCTTTGTCCCCCATTTTCATTACGGTTCCTTTACCGTAAGCTTTGTCTAATTTATCAAGGGTTAGTTGTAATGCTTTTAATTTGGCTTCTTTTTCTGAACTCATTTTTTTAAAAATTTAGTGGCATAAAAATAACGCTTTTTTTGATGTTATAAGATACAACACAGAGGAGTTTTGAACAAATTGTGCTTATCAGTAACAGCTATTTTCAAAGGTAGCAGAGTTTAATTATTTACAAGTACACTAAAAGTGCCTATTTTCTAAAAATTATAAAATGTTTTTAATTCTGATGTATGCTTTCTGCCTTGATTTTTACTTATTTTTGTTTACAATTTTTACCCTATGGAAAAACTCATCTCGTATCCAATTTCAGTACTATACTATTTGTGTTTCGGATTAACATTGGTCATTTTTCATCCTATTCAATGGGTTTGCTTCAATGTTTTTGGTTACCAGGCGCACAAAAAAAGTGTCGATTATCTGAATTTTTTTCTGACAAAATGCACAAATATTTTAGGCACAACTTACACTTTTGAAAATAGGGAAAGCATCCCAAAAGGCGCTCCGATTATCTTTGTAGCCAATCATCAAAGTTTGTATGATATTATTGGAATCATTTGGTATTTGAGACGATTCCACGCCAAGTTTGTCAGCAAAAAAGAATTAGGCAAAGGCATCCCAAGTGTTTCCTATAATTTAAGACATGGCGGATCAATTTTGATCGACAGAAAAGACCCAAAACAAGCCATTCCGTTAATAAAAGGTTTATCAGAATACATAGAAGCAAACAAGCGTTCCGCAGTTATTTTTCCGGAAGGTACGCGAAGTAAAGACGGAAATCCTAAAGAATTTGCCCAAAGCGGGTTAAAAATCTTATGTAAATATGCGCCATCTGCTTATGTTGTGCCAATTACCATTAATAATTCGTGGAAAATGGTTAAATTTGGTGCTTTTCCTATGGGTTTAGGGAATCGCTTACAATTTATTATTCATGAGCCCATGGCCGTCAAAGATTTTTCATTTGAAGAATTGATGCAAAAAACAGAACAAGCAATAGTACAATCTATAAAAAATTAAACAATGCCTCAAAAGAATGTTAGACTTGAAGTCATGCAGTTCCTGGAAAAAGACGTAGACAAATTTGTTGATGAGTTTTTAATTCCGGTAGAAAAAATATGGCAACCTTCAGACTTACTTCCTAATTCGGAGAGTGAAAATTTCTTTGAAGAAGTAAAAGAATTGAGAGAAATCGCCAAAGATTTACCCTATGATTTTTGGGTGGTTTTGGTTGGAGACACCATCACCGAAGAAGCATTGCCAACCTACGAAGCGTGGTTAATGGACGTTGAAGGCATTGACAATGTGGAACGAAACGGCTGGGCAAAATGGGTTCGCCAATGGACCGGTGAAGAAAACCGTCACGGCGATTTACTGAATAAATATTTATACTTATCCGGTCGTGTAAACATGCGCGAAGTGGAAATGACAACACAACATTTAATCAATGACGGATTTGATATAGGAACCGGTCGTGATCCATATAAAAACTTTGTTTATACTAGTTTTCAAGAATTGGCTACTTACATTTCACACAATAGGGTTTCCCAAATTGCCAAACAATACGGCGATAAAAAATTGTCCAAATTGTGTAAAATGATAGCCGGAGACGAAATGCGTCATCACCACGCTTACAGTGAATTTGTAAACCAAATTTTCAAAGTAGACCCAAGCGAAATGATGCTAGCTTTTCAATACATGATGAAACAAAAAATCGTAATGCCTGCCGTTTTCTTAAGAGAATCAGGAGAAAAAATAAGTACTGCTTTTGAAGAATTTTCTAATTCGGCCCAAAAATTAGGCGTATACACCGCTGCAGACTATGTAGATATTTTGAAGAAATTGACCGAAAAATGGGAGATTGATAAAATTACCAACCTAAATGCGGAAGCCGAAAAAGCAAGAGATTATTTAATGAGATTACCGGAAAGAATGGCCAAAATTTCTGAAAGAATGGTCTTGCCCGAAGAAACCAAAACGTTCAAATGGGTTGAGCCCGCTTTGATTCGATAATAAATACAAATCCTTTCCAACGAAAGGATTTTTTTTAAATCCCAAAAGATGTCAATAATTGATAAAACCATACTTTTTGTAAAGCAGCAACTCGAGAATGCAGAAGGCGGACACGATTGGTTCCACTTAGAGCGCGTTTATAAGAATGCTTTATTGATTGCCCAAGAAGAAGCTTGTGATTTAACAGTAGTGAAACTCGGCGCATTACTTCACGATATCGCTGATAGTAAATTCCACAATGGAGATGAAACGGTTGGACCAAAAACGGCACGTGCTTTTTTAGCATCCGAAAATGTAGATGAAGCAACGATAGTTCATGTGATAAATATTATCGAAAACATTTCCTTCAAAGGCGGAAACTTTGAAAAGAAATTCAATTCTAAGGAACTCGAAATTGTTCAAGATGCTGACCGATTGGACGCAATCGGCGCCATTGGTATTGCCAGATGTTTTAATTATGGCGGATTCAAAAACAGAGCGCTTTACAATCCGGCAATTGGGCCAAATCTCAATATGAGTAAGGAAGAATATAAAAATTCGGAATCACCAACACTCAATCATTTCTACGAAAAATTATTATTGCTGAAAGACAAAATGAATACCGCAACAGGCAAAAAATTAGCCGAAGCGAGACATTTGTATATGGAAAATTTCCTATCGCAGTTTTATGCCGAATGGGAAGGCGAGAAATAGTGGTCAGTGTTCAGTTGTTAGTAAGCAGAAGAACTGAACACTAATTGCTGAACACTGAACACTAAAAATTATTTCCCTGTAAAACTGGCTTTTCTTTTTTCCAAGAAAGCCGTTGTGCCTTCTTTAAAATCTTCCGTACCAAAACATTTGCCAAAGTTTCTGATTTCTACATCATAACCGTCAACATCGTGTTTGTAATTGGCATTAATAGCTTTTATGGCTTTTCCGATGGCGTTTGGAGAATTGCGCATGATTTTGCCGGCTATGCCTTTGGTGAATTCTAACAACTCAGATTGAGGCACTACGTTATTGACTAAACCATACCCTTTGGCTGTTTCAGCGTCTATCATTCCGGCAGTCATAATCATTTCCATAGCGCGTCCTTTTCCAACCAATTGTGGCAAACGTTGCGTACCGCCATAACCCGGAATTACACCAAGCGAAGTTTCCGGCAATCCCATTTTAGCATTGTCGGAAGCGATTCTGAAATGACAAGCCATCGCCAATTCTAATCCGCCACCAAGTGCAAAACCATTCACTGCCGCAATAACCGGAGTTTTCAATTTTTCAACAAAATCAAATAGTAATTCTTGTCCATGTGCCGCCAATTGTGCGCCTTCTTCAATAGAGAAACTCGCAAATTCAGAGATATCTGCACCGGCAACGAAAGCCTTTTCACCTTCACCGGTAATAATAATGACTCTTACTTCGGAATTGTTTTCTAAGTTTTCAAAAGCGTCATGCAGTTCTTGAATGGTCGCTTTGTTCAAAGCGTTTAATTTTGCCGGACGATTGATAGTAATTTGTCCGATGCCGTTGTCAACAGCTACTAATATGTTTTCGAAGTTCATAAGATGTATGTTTTATTTAACAATAGGAAGTGATACCATAAAAGTGGAGCCTTTTCCTGCTTCGGTTTCAAAAGTAATAGTTCCTTTGTAATTTTCGATGATGTTTTTGATAATTCCCAATCCCAATCCCATACCGCTGGTTTTGGTGGTGAATTTGGGTTCAAAGATATGCTCGATATTTTCAGTATCAATGCCAATTCCGTTGTCTTTAACCGAGATGATTACATTGTCTTCAATTTCTTCTACCGAAACCAAAATGTGTTTTTCTTCTTGGTCTTCCGGAATGGATTGCGTGGCGTTTTTAACCAAATTGGTAATGATTCGAATCAGTTGTGTTCGGTCTAATTTGGAGATAATCTCTTCTTTATTGCTTTCAAAAACGATATAATCTTCGTTGAAAATATCTAGCGCCAATTCGACTACATCAACTACATTAAGGTTTTCATTCTGCTGCGCGGGCATCGAAGCAAAGTTGGAAAAAGCCGAAGCCACAGAACTCATCGTGTCCATTTGCTGAATCATGGTTTTAGAATAATCATTCAGTTTTTGCTTTAAATCGGGATCATTTGGGTCAAATTTACGCTGGAAACTTTGCACCGTCAAACGCATTGGTGTTAAAGGATTTTTGATTTCGTGGGCGACTTGTTTCGCCATTTCGCGCCAAGCTTGTTCACGCTCACTTTGGGCTAACATGCTGGCACTTTCTTCCAACTTGTCGACCATCTGATTATAAGCATTAATCAAAGAGTTGATTTCTTTGCTGTTGGCTTCAATGACGATTTTCTCGTTCTTTTGATTCAAACTGGTTTCGTTGATTTTATCCGAAATGGTTTTCAGCGATTTGGTAATATAACTCGCTAAGAAATACGCCAAAGCAAAAGCAATGACCAACATAAAGGAATACACCTGACTCAATCGCAACAAGAATTCCCGCAATTCGGTTTCATAAAAACCATCGTCTTCCACATACGGAATATTCAAAATACCCAATGGTTTGAACTTGTCGTCTTTGATTTGACTGTAAGAAGAACGGTTTTTTACGCCGTCAATATTCTTGATATCCACATATCTTTTGTCTACAGAAGACTGAACCAATTTCAAAATATAATTCGGAATCGGCGGTGCAACTTTGTCAACGGAAAAAGAAGATTTAGAAGATTTAACCAATTTTCCTTCGAGTGAATAAATATTGATTTCTAAATTATGAATATCCGAAAGCTCATGGATTTTGTCTTTAAAAACCAAAGGAAGATTTTCGGGCGTTAACGGATAAGTTGTCGTGGAAAGGACATAGTTAATATGCTCTTTGATTGCAAATTCTTTTCGGTCTAAGCGTTCTTGGTGGTAATCTTTAGCTTCATTTTTAAATTGAATAATCGAAATGGAAGCCATCAAAATCGAGGCAATCAATATCAATATAATCATCGACAGGAAAATCCTGGTGCGAAGGGAAAGCATTGATAGTTTGATGTTTAGCATTATTTCAGTGATTGGTGATTAGTAATTAGTAATTAGTAAAGCATTTGTAAGCCAATCACTAACTACTATTCACTAATTACTTTTTTTCTCTTATTCGTTTATAAAATTTAAAGCCTAGCATAATCAACACAGAAAATAAAACGATTCCGACCACGCCATAAATCCAATTGACCGCATTCTTTAAAATTACTAAAAAAACTACTGCAAACAAGATAATCGTTGCGCCTTCATTCCACAGTCGCATAAAATTCGAACTGTAATTGAACTCGTCATTTTGTAGCTGATTATAAATCTGATGGCATTTGAAATGATAAGCAAACAATAAAACCACAAAGCCCAATTTCACTTGCATCCAAGGCATTTGCAACCAAGACGGCATTAAATGTAACAACCACAAAGCAAAAATCGTTGCCAAAACTGCACTCGGCCATGTAATGATATACCACAAGCGATAGGTCATGATTTTGTATTGCTTTTGCAGAATTTCTTTCTCGGGTGAAGGTTTGTCGTTGGCTTCAATTTGGTACACAAACAAACGAACGATATAAAACAAACCCGCAAACCAAGTGATGATAAAGATGAGGTGCAATGATTTTATGTAGTTGTAGAGTTCCATTTAGACAATTATTTACTCCAATCCTTAATCCAATTCGCAACCACTTGACACCATTCTTCTTCATCATTCATACAAGGCACTGCCATAAATTCTTCCCCACCGTGATGTAAAAACTGTTCATTTGCTTCCATAGCAATCTCTTCTAAAGTTTCAAGACAATCCGCAACAAAGGCCGGAGTAACTACGGCTAATTTTTTAATCCCTTGTTCAGGCATTTTATTGATTTCAACATCCGTGTAAGGCGTTAACCATTTGTCACCCGCCAATCGAGATTGGAACGTTTGACTGTATTTGCCTTCCGGAATACCTAATAATTTTACGACTTGTTTTGTAGTCTCATAACATTGATGACGGTAACAAAATTCGTGCGCAGGAGAAGAAGTGTTGCAACAAGACCCATCAATTTTACAATGAGATTTAGTTATATCCGTTTTACGAATATGACGTTTTGGGATTCCGTGATACGAAAATAATAAATGGTCGTAATCAAATCCTTCCAAATGTTTTTTAATCGAATTGGCTAATGCCTGAATATAATCCGGTTTGTTGTAAAATGCAGGCACATTGGTAAACTTCATTTCCGGGAAATACTTTTGACGCAATTCTTCAGCTAAAACAACAATGGTTGTGGTTGATGCCATAGCGTGTTGCGGATATAATGGCAAAAGCATCACTTCGGTAACTCCTTTGTCTTTCAATTCTTGCAATCCTTTTTGGATAGTGATTGTTCCATAACGCATAGCAAGAGCTACGGGAATTTCAACTTTGGAAGCAACTTTTTTGTGCATTTTTTTCGAAATCACAATCAAAGGCGAACCTTCACTAGTCCAAATTCTGGAATAAGCTTCTGCAGATTTTTTGGGACGAGTTTGTAAAATAATACCGCGAACTAAAAGCGCTCTTAATAAAAATGGTACGTCGATAACGTATTTATCCATTAAAAATTCATCTAAATACGGTTTAACGTCTTTTGCTGTTGGACTTTCGGGCGAACCGAGATTGACTAATAATACTCCTTTCATTTTGGCAATTTTAATTTTGTTAAAAGTAATGAAACTTCTTTTTTGGCTTTAGGTTAAATAAATTTTTTACTAATGGTTTGATATACGAAATCAATTGGATTAGGTATTGGCGTTCAAACTCATTAAATATTTTTTGGGTGTGGTGGCAAATTTCTTTTTGAAGGCGGCAATAAAATGACTTCCGGTGCTGTAGCCGATTTTTAGCCCAACTTCATTCACATTATACGAACCGGAATCCAATAATTGTCTCGCATAATCCATTTTATAGTCGAACAAAAATCCATAAACGGTGTCGCCGTAAATTTGTTTGAAACCCATTTTTAGTTTTTTCAAACTCAAACCAACTTGTTCCGAAAGTTCTTCCAATCCCGGCGGTTCTGCCATGTTGGCAATCATGATTTCTTTGGCTTTTTTGATTTTCATCACATTGTCTTCGTCGATTAGGAACGGACATTGTTCGGCATTCGGATCTTCATTTCGATTGAAATACAAACTCAATAATTCATAGCCTTTTCCTTTATAGTAAAGGTTTTTGATAGATGGATTCAGCGAATAATGAAACATCTGACTCAGAACAATCGCCATTGACGGACTGATATTTTCTTCTTTATAATATTTTTTATCGTTGTTCTCCGGACTCAAGAACGGAATATGGTCGGATTGATTACTGAACAAAGAATGGAACTTTTGGATGGAAATAATAACCGAAATCACCCAAGAATTTGGAGCTAATTCCAAGTCCAAAGGCAATTCTTTTTGCGGATTGTAGAACAATAATGACTTCTCTTCTTTCAAATCTAAAGCATAATTTCCCTGATTGAAGACAAATTTGGCTTTGCCTTTAATGCCAAAGTGAAATTGGATCAGCCCTTGACTGATGTGCCTTTTCACATGAAAATTGTCATTTCCGTCGTTTTGAAAACGAATTAAAGTAAAATCATTTTCAATAGTTATTATTTCTTGAGAACCCATAGCGATATTTTTTCGTATATGATTTCGAAAGCAAGTGAAATTCTTATTTAGAATGAATCTACATAAAGAAGTTACGAAGACTTGATTTCATTGCAAATTTATGATAAATAACGCTAAAAAGATATTTGATAATCAAAATATCTCACAGCGACACAAAAAGTCCCTATAGCGTTACTTTTATAAATTGTATAGTAATATTTTTGTTGAACTTTTTAAGGAAAGTAGTTTATGGAAAATTTTAATATGTCGAAACACACCTCTTTTTACGCCGTTGGATTAAGTTACAAAAAAGCAGATGCTGAAATCAGAGGAAAGTTCAGTTTAGATGCCAAAGCTAAATCAACTTTGTTGATGCAAGCTGAAGCAGAAGGAATTGAAGCCTTAATCGTTACATCAACCTGTAACCGAACTGAAATATATGGTTTCGCCAACCATCCATATGAGTTAATCAAATTACTTTGTGAAAACAGCCAAGGTTCAGTTCCTGAATTTCAGGAAGTGGCTTATATTTATAAAAATCAGGAAGCTATCAATCACATGTTCCGTGTTGGAACTGGTTTAGACAGCCAAATTCTTGGTGATTTCGAAATTATTAGCCAAATTAAAATTGCTTTTGTTGAAAGCAAATCAAACGGTTTGGTTAATTCTTTTATGGAAAGATTAGTCAATTCAGTTATCCAAGCCAGCAAAAAGATCAAAACCGATACCGATATTTCTACCGGAGCGACTTCGGTTTCTTTTGCGTCTGTACAATACATTATCAAAAATGTAGAAGATATCGCCAATAAAAACATTTTGCTTTTCGGAACCGGAAAAATTGGCAGAAATACTTGTGAAAACTTAGTAAAACATACCAAACACGAGCAAATTACACTAATCAATCGTACCAAAGATAAAGCCGAAAGACTAGCTCAAAAATTAGATTTAGTCGTTAAAGATTACGCCGATTTACAGCTGGAATTGCAAAAAGCAGATGTAGTGATTGTAGCCACCGGTGCTCAAAACCCAACTATTGATAAAGCTATTTTAAATCTCAAAAAACCATTGTTGATTTTGGATTTATCGATTCCGAAAAACGTCAATGAAAATGTAAAAGAAGTGGAAGGCGTGACTTTGATTCACTTAGACCATCTTTCTCAAATTACGGATGAAACTTTAGAAAACCGAAAACTCCACATTCCGGCAGCCGAAGCGATTATTGAAGAAATCAAAGATGAGTTTATGGCTTGGGCCAAAAACAGAAAGTTTGCACCAACCATTCAAGCGTTGAAAGAAAAACTGAATTCTATCAAAGAAGGAGAATTGAATGTACAACGCAAAAAGTTGTCTAATTTCGATGAAGAACAAGCCGAATTAATCAGTAACCGCATCATTCAAAAAATCACCAATCATTTTGTAAATCACCTCAAAGACGGAGATTCTATGGATGAAGGCATTGAATGGATTGAAAAAGTATTTCAATTAGACCAAGAGAAATCATTTTTTTAAAGCAAATCGAAGTGGCCGAAAAAACAATAAGAATAGGAACGCGCGACAGCGAACTAGCACTTTGGCAAGCCCATACCGTTCAAATGAAACTCAACGATTTAGGCTATAAAACTGAAATTGTTGCCGTGAAATCACAAGGTGATATTATTCTCGACAAACCTTTATACGAACTCGGAATCACCGGAATTTTTACCAAAACGTTAGACATTGCCATGAT
Organism: Flavobacterium sp.; assembly: GCF_046296355.1. Lineage (GTDB taxonomy): Bacteria > Bacteroidota > Bacteroidia > Flavobacteriales > Flavobacteriaceae > Flavobacterium. Next base: position 68,357 of record NZ_JBKBLM010000001.1, on the reverse strand, counting down.
CAATGGTGAAGTTGATATTGCTGTTCATTCGATGAAAGATGTGCCAACGGCATTACCAATTGGTATTGTGCAAGCAGCCGTTTTGGAAAGAGCGAATGTTTTAGACATTTTGGTACACAAAGGCAATCTCGATTTCTTAACCAGAAACGGAATTATCGCCACCGGAAGCCTACGTCGTCAAGCGCAATGGCTGAATAAATATCCTAATCACACGGTAACCGATTTGCGTGGAAACGTAAACACCCGCATGCAAAAGTTGCAAGACAATGACTGGAGCGGAGCCGTTTTTGCCGCGGCAGGTTTGGAACGAATCAATTTAAAACCCGAAACTTTTATCGATTTAGATTGGATGATTCCGGCACCGGCACAAGGAGCAATGGTGGTTGTAGCGATGGGCAATGATAATTATACGATTGATGCTATTTCGCAATTAAATGATATCGAAACCGAAATTTGCACCTATATAGAAAGACAGTTTTTAAGAACATTGGAAGGCGGTTGTACCGCGCCAATCGGGGCTTTGGCCAAATATAATCAGCACGATGATACGATAGAATTTCAGGGATGTCTGCTTTCGCTTGATGGAAAAGAAAAATTCGAAATCAAGAAAGCGGTGGATATTTCAGAATGGAAAAAATTAGGTTATCATTCGGCACAAGAAATACTGGAAAAAGGAGGAAGTGAATTGATGACTGAAATCAAAAAACAGCTTAAACCCAAAGTATAAAAGATGGAAAATCAAATTCGCCTATTATCAACCAAAAAGCTATTAGAAAACCAAAAGCAATTACTGTTGAGTGCGAATTTTAATATAGAAGAAGCTGATTTTATCAATGTCGTGAATAGACATTTTAAAATTAAAACAATCAACGATTTTCTGATTTTTACCAGTCAAAATGCGGTAGAAAGTGTTTTAGAAAATGAAAGAATAGCCGAAATAAAAACACGAAAATGCTTCTGCGTAGGCGAAAAAACCAGAGCATTATTAGAACAAAACAGCTTTGAAGTAATCGTAAGTTCAGATTATGCATCAGAATTGGCTTCAATTATTTGTAACCAATATTTCAAAAGCAGTTTTACGTTCTTTTGCGGGAATTTGAGACAAGATATTTTACCGGATTCACTGACTTTAGCCGGAGTAATTTTTGAGGAAATTGAAGTCTACGAAACCGTTTTAACGCCTCACAAGGCCGCCGACAATTTGAACGGTATTTTGTTTTTCAGTCCGTCAGGGGTACAAAGTTTTTTGAAAGCCAATGTCATTCGGGACGAAGTCTGTTTTTGCATCGGCGGCACAACTGCCAAAGCCTTGATAGGAATTACCAATAAAGTTGTAATAGCCAATCAGCCCAATATTGAAAGTACACTTATAAAAAGTATAGAATTTTTTAATAAAATATAATTTGGCCTCAGCCAAAACAAAAATGAATTATGATTAAAAACGATTTATTCCTTCGCGCCTTAAACAATGAAACAGTAGAACGTCCACCGGTTTGGATGATGCGTCAAGCGGGAAGATATTTACCTGAATTCAGAGCTTTACGCGACAAATACGATTTCTTCACCCGTTGCGAAACCCCGGAATTAGCAGCTGAAATCACGGTACAACCTATCAGAATTGTAAAACCGGATGCAGCAATTTTGTTTTCGGATATTTTGGTAGTGCCAAGAGCAATGGGCATTCCCGTGGAGTTGAAAGACAATTTGGGACCCATAATTCCAAACCCAATCAGAACGATGGAACAAGTCAATCAAGTCTTCGTTCCGGATGTTCATGAAACTTTAGGTTACGTTTTTGACGCCATCAAATTAACCAAAGAAATGCTAAACGATGAGGTGCCATTAATCGGTTTTGCCGGTTCACCATGGACGATTTTCTGTTACGCTGTAGAAGGAAAAGGTTCAAAAAGTTTTGACACCGCTAAAGGATTTTGTTTCTCCAACCCAATTGCAGCACACACATTATTGCAAAAAATCACTGACACCACCATTTTATATTTAAAAGAAAAAGTAAAAGCAGGTTGTAACGCCATTCAGATTTTCGATTCTTGGGGCGGAATGTTATCACCTGTTGATTATCAAGAATTCTCTTGGCCTTACATCAACCAAATCGTTGAAGCCTTAGCCGAAGACACTAAAGTCATCGTGTTCGGAAAAGGGTGTTGGTTTGCGCTAAATGACATGGCGAAATCAAAAGCGTCAGCACTTGGTGTTGACTGGACTTGCTCAGCCAGAAACGCTCGTTATTTATCAGGCGGAAGAATCACTTTGCAAGGAAATTTTGACCCGAGTCGTTTGTTATCGCCCATTCCAACCATCAAAAAAATGGTACACGAAATGATAGACGAATTCGGAAAAGACAGCTATATCGTAAACCTCGGTCACGGAATTTTACCTAACATTCCGGTTGATCACGCCAAGGCTTTTGTAGAGGCGGTGAAAGAATACAATCAGTAGGCAGTCACAGTTATCAGTTTTTAGTCACTGCGACTGAAAACTGCGACTGAAAACTATTTCACAATGAAAGATAAATTCTATCAATATATATTACAATTACAAGACCAAATCACTTCAGCTATAGAAGCAGTCGATGGCGTTGCTAAATTCCGTGAAGATATTTGGCAAAGACCTGAAGGCGGCGGCGGAAGAACACGCGTGATGGAAAACGGAAAAGTTTTTGAAAAAGGCGGTGTAAACATTTCAGCCGTTCACGGAAAATTACCCGAAGCGATGCAAAAAATGTTCAACGTAGGCGAAGCCGATTTTTTTGCGTGCGGATTGAGTTTAGTAATTCATCCGAAAAGCCCAATGGTGCCAACGGTTCATGCCAATTGGCGTTACTTCGAAATGTATGACGATAACGGCAACGTGATTAATTCGTGGTTTGGCGGCGGACAAGATTTAACGCCTTATTATTTGTTTGAAGAAGATGCGAAACATTTTCACCAAACCTGCAAAACCGCTTGCGACAAACATAATTCCGATTTTTATCCGAAATACAAAAAACAATGTGACGCTTATTTTTGGAATGCCCATAGAAATGAAGCCCGCGGAATTGGCGGATTGTTCTTCGATTATTGCAAAGCAACTGAAGAAATGGCAATGGAAGATTGGTACAATTTCGTAACCGAAGTCGGCAACAGTTTCTGCGAAGCCTATGTTCCAATTGTCGAGAAAAGAAAAACATTACCGTATTCCCCCGAACAAAAAACTTGGCAAGAAATCCGCCGTGGTCGTTACGTCGAATTCAATTTGGTACACGACAAAGGCACGTTATTTGGTCTAAAAACCAACGGCAGAATTGAATCGATATTGATGAGTTTGCCACCACACGTGCAATGGGTGTATGACCATCATCCGGAAGCCGGAAGCGAAGAAGAAAAATTAATTAAAATATTAGAAAATTCAATCGATTGGATTTAACTTAAAAATAAAAATTATGTTTCCACTACAAAGAGGCAGAAGATTACGCGTCAACGAAAGCATTCGTTCTTTGGTTCGCGAAACAACTTTAAGTCCATCCGACTTTATGTTTCCGATGTTCATAGCAGAAGGCGAAAATTATAAATCTGAAATTTCCTCAATGCCCGGCATTTTCCGCCGCTCTATTGATTTAACCGTAGAAGAAGTAAAAGAACTTTTCGCTTTAGGCATTCGCGCCGTAAACATCTACGTAAAAGTGGACGAAAGCTTAAAAGACAATACCGGCAAAGAAGCATGGAATCCCAACGGATTGATGCAACAAGCGATAAAAGCCATCAAAACCGCTTGTCCGGAAATGATTGTCATGCCCGATGTAGCCTTAGATCCGTATTCTATTTACGGTCACGACGGCATCATCGAAAACGGAGATATTGCCAACGATGCGACTAACGAAGCTCTGGTAAAAATGGCCGTTTCTCATGCGCAAGCCGGGGCCGACTTCGTAGCACCAAGCGATATGATGGACGGACGAGTTTTGCGTTTGCGCCAAGGTTTAGACGCTGCCGGTTTTCAAAATGTAGGCATCATGAGTTATTCGGCCAAATACGCTTCGGCCTTTTACGGTCCGTTTCGTGATGCTTTAGACAGCGCACCAAGAGAAGCCGATGTTGTGGTTCCCAAAGACAAAAAAACCTATCAAATGGATTACGCCAACCGCATCGAAGCCATCAAAGAAGCCTTAATGGATGTTGAAGAAGGCGCCGATATGGTCATGGTCAAACCGGGAATTGCCTATTTGGATATTGTTCGCGAAGTCAAAAATGCCGTGAATGTTCCCGTAACGGTTTTCCATGTTTCCGGAGAATATGCCATGATCAAAGCCGCTTCCGAAAGAGGTTGGCTCGACCACGACAAAATCATGATGGAGCAATTGATGTGTATTAAGCGTGCCGGGGCCAGTTTGATTTCGACTTATTTTGCCAAAGAAGCTGCAATTTTATTAAATCAAAAATAGGAGCGAAAGGTTCGGGCTTTATCGGTTGTCCCTATTCCCGCTGTCCGAACTACATGGTAGTTTCTCCCATCGGGGCTAATTAGGATTTGTATTGATTTTTTGTACACTATGAAGAAAATTATATTACTCGCATTCATTATAACCTTCGCGTCTTGTAAAAAAGAGGTGGAAGACAATTATGGTCAACCAAAACAAGATGAAACTGCAGTAGCCATTTCCGGTAAGGAATTATTTGAAGGCAAAGGAACGTGCACCGCATGCCATTTACCCGGCCAAAAAGTAATCGGACCAAGTATCACCGAAATTGCCAAAATCTACAAAGAAAAAAAGGGAAGCATCGTTAGTTTTCTGAAAGAAGAAAGCGAACCCATCGTTGACCCAAGTCAGTATGAGGTGATGAAAGCCAACTTCGCCATCACCAAACAAATGAGTGATGAAGAACTTAAAGCTCTAGAAGATTACATCTATACTTTCTCAAAATAAACCTTTGCAACCTTCGCACCTTCTTTGCGACCTTTGCGGTTAAATCACTAACTTTATCACATGGAAACCGCATTCATTAAAACACCACTCGGCGTCGCCAAAATAGCCGGCGATGACAACGGCATTTCTGTAATCTCCATTTTAGAAGAAGGTGAAATTACTATTGAAGTTCCAGCTGTTTTAAAAGAAGCTATTAGCCAACTCCATGATTATTTTCAAGGCAATCGAAATGATTTCGATTTCAAAATGAATCCATCGGGAACAGAATTCCAACAAAGAGTTTGGCAAGAATTATTAAACATTCCGTTTGGCAAAACCCTATCTTATTTAGATTTATCCAAAAAGCTAGGCGATGTCAAAGCCATTCGTGCCGTAGCTTCGGCTAATGGTAAAAATCCATTATGGATAGTCGTTCCATGTCATCGCGTAATTGGAACCGATGGTTCGTTAACCGGTTATGCCGGCGGGCTTTGGCGCAAAAAATGGTTATTGGACCATGAAAGTCCGAGTGGCCAACAATCACTTTTTTAACTATTTTTCTTTCATATTTAAAATAAATCACTAATTTTAAGTCGGTTAATTCTTAATTTTATTCCTATGATTGAAAAAATCCCACTCAATAACATCCTCTTTCTAGACATAGAAACCGTTCCCGAAGAAGACAACTTCAACGCTTTGGATGCCGAAATGAAAACGCTTTGGGAACAAAAAACACAATACCAAAGAAAAGACGAATACACTCCGGAAGACTTTTACGAACGTGCCGGTATTTGGGCTGAGTTTGGTAAAATTGTCTGTATTTCGGTAGGGTATTTTGCGAATAAAAGTGACATTCGAAATTTTAGAGTGACTTCTTTTTATGGCGATGAGAAAAAGATTCTAAAGGATTTCTCTAATTTATTAGATACTCATTTTAATGGAGCCCAACATCTTTTATGTGGTCATAATGCTAAAGAATTCGACTTTCCTTTCATAGCCCGAAGAATGATTATCAATCAAGTTCCCATTCCAAGTAAACTGAATTTATTTGGCAAAAAACCATGGGAAATTCCCCATTTAGACACTTTGGAACTGTGGAAATTTGGCGACTACAAACATTTTACTTCTTTAAAATTACTGACCAAAATTCTCGGAATTCCTTCTCCAAAAGGTGATATCGATGGCAGTCAAGTGGCTCATGTTTTTTATGTGGAAAAAGACATTGATAGAATCGTAACCTATTGCGAAAAAGACGTCATAGCAGTAGCGCAAATCTTTCTCCGACTCCGCAGAGAGGATTTATTGATAGAAGAGGAAATTTTACACGTATAAAAAAAGAGGTCAATTACGACCTCTTTTATATTAGTTTTCTTTATCGGATTAGTTTCTTCTTAAAACTATTTTCTTTGTGATTGAACCTTGATTATTGGCAATATTTACTAAATAAACACCATCTTGAAGATTTTCTATACCAAAAGAAGTAAGCACTTGATTAGTTTCTTTGGACATAATGGCTCTTCCTTGTAAATCATATAAGGTAATGGTTGCTTTTTCATTTAAAGAAGGAATGGTAATGTTAACAATTCCTTTGGTTGGATTTGGGTAAACACTGCTGTTTTGTAACGGATTTTCTGCAACAGTTAATAATGCCGGTACCACTCTACAAATGTCAATACTAAAGTTGTTGATGGCACCACCGTCTTCATTGTAAGGATCAATTACTCGTAACGTCCAAACGCCATCCGCCGATAAGTTATTTAATACGCTCAAATTATTTATCGGAGCTATATTCCCACTTATAGCAGGATTGCCTACGCAACTTGGAAAGTTTCCGGCGTCATCGTAGGTACAATTGATATTATCTTCACCGGTACAAGCCTCTTCTTGCAAAATAATAACAGGGCTCCCAATTGTGGCCGGACCTTCTAAAACAATCGTCATATCTTGTACCCAAGTATGTGAAATCGTCACATTGATATTAATATCTCCTATAGAATAGCCACCGGTTATGGTGATTGGAACAGAGGCTTCTGAGTTGGCTACACTCGCAATAACAGCATTACTGTAATTTGACGCCGCAAAATTGGCATCACAAATTAAGTTTCCGGTTGCAAAATCGTTAACAGCAGCAGAAGTAATAGCCACAGTGCCACAATTATTCATAGGAATTACTCTCCAATAATAACGTGTTGCTTCACTTAATCCGGAAATAGTATAAGAATTGATGCTCACATAGTCATCGGTTATCAAACTGGAAAAGTCGCTAAATCGGGAAACTTGAATTTGATAAGTCAAGGCATTAGCCTGAGCAGCCCAATTAAAAGTTACAGTGGTAGATAAACCGCTTTGTCCATTTGTTGGCGATTGTATGGCAATAGGTTCAAAAGTACCATTATAAATGCGAAGTGTTTTATATCGTGTTTCGGTCTCTATATCGTTTGAGCCAAAAATTCCAATAAAGTACTCTCCGGCTACAACATTAGACAATCCAGTAATGGTCATAGTAACTACACCACTAGCACTTAATGAGTTTGGAGAGAAAGTGGCATTAGCACCCGTTGGTAATCCTAAAGCGGAAAAAGTGGTTGTTCCGGCTCCTGATTGGGCATAATTAAACGTATAAGTAGCATTTTGTGTTGAACACACAGTAACATCTGCAGAACTTGGGTTTAATGAAAATGCAGAATTAATACCTGTAACCACTAAAGAGAATTTTTGACTGCCCGTAACCAAAGCTCCTTTATGGGTGACAGTAATAGTGTATTCTCCGGCAGTTGGCGCATCTATCTTGATAAGTTCTATATTGTCCACATTGTTGTCACCGGTTCGGATAGCCGGAGTAGTCGGATTGGAAGTTAATTTCCATGGATAATAAGTATTATCGTTTCGTGTAATTCGAATATCTAAATCATTAACCAAAACCGGAGTTGTATCATTCGGACCATTGGCACCTGAATTAACAGTTCCCGGCAAATCAGTCCAAGTAATAGAGGCCAACAAAGGTGAAGAGCCATTAGAATTAACGGTCATGGTAAAACTTTGATTGTTGTTGATATTCTCTTCAGATACCCAGGACGTTAAACCATTATTGGTTAAAGTTTCAGCCGCTTTTTTAGCATTTAATAATCCCCAACCAAATACGGCATCAGGGCCAACCAATCCTGCATCATCCGCTGTATGACAAGCCAAACCTTTTAAGGTTGCAGCACGCATAAAATTGGTAGTCAGGTTTCGATAATGTTGTTGTAATAGGATTAATGTTCCGGCTACATTAGGAGAAGCCATTGAAGTTCCTGATAGTGTTGCTGTACCAACATTACTTGAATTACTGGTTGAGGTTAAATTGGTTCCGTTTCCTGTAATGTCCGGTTTTACACGCAAGTCATCTGTAGGACCTTGACTGCTGGAACCATTAATAGAAATGGTACCGGTTACTGCACCATCTGTTCCAACAGAAACATCCGAACTGTTGGCTACAACCAAATTGTTTTTTGCAGTTTTATCCCCAACAAGTTTGTCATATCCCAAAGCAATAGGGTCATCATTATCATTATTACCACCTTCGTTACCGGCAGACATTACTGCCAAATAATAAGGGGCAATGTACGCAGCTTCATCCCATTCATAAGCGCCATAAGTGTAAGCCCCAATATACCAAGAAGGCAATGTACTGGTACCACTTGTTATTGGTGTTCCATAAGAGTGGTTAGAAATCAACATTCCCATTTGTGCCTCAGATATGGCTTCGCCTAAGTCTTCATTCCAATCAAAAGTTCGAGCGAATGCTTCAGGCGCCATTCCTTTAACAGCTGCTGGATTCGCACTGGCAACCATTGTCCCGGCGACATGGGTTGCATGAAGAATGGAACCGGTACTGCTGTTGTCAGCAACAGTTACTCTTCCTCCAAACGCGGCGTGACTGGCTCTGACATTTCCTCCGTCCCAAACTCTTGCGGTCATTCCTTGGCCGTTAAGATTTAATCCCATAGAACCGGTACTATTTAAAAAACTGGCGCGGGTTGAACGAGCGGCATTGATGTTTTGAGTTGAATAATATATAGGAAAACCATCGGGAGTTAGTTTCATTATCTCTAAGATAGAGCCGTCTTCTTTTTCAACATAAACAGGCCATCCTTTGGCTACAGCTTTGGCTACAGCTTTTTGTTTTTCGGCAATGGCTTTTTTTCTGTAATAAGCTTCTCTTTCTTTGAGCTTTACCATGTCATAATCAGCCGTAATTTTTTTAATCTCTTCCTGTGACTGACCAAAAACGGAACATGAGACAAAAATTATTAAAACTAGTAGTAAATAGTTCTTTTTCATAATTTTTTTAAAGAATAAATAGTGTGTTGTTTAAAAGTGTGCAAATATATAAATCTTAGCTTAAAATGGTTGTTTTATTGTTAAATAATCATTATTTTTTAATAAATGTTCAACAGAAGTCAAAAAGTATTACAGAACGGCGGGGTTTTTTATAAAAAATTTATTTCAAACCCTCAACAAAAATTTATTTCTGTCCAAAATGGAGAAATAGTATATTTACCAAAAAACAGATTATGGTTTTAAGTAGATTTTGGCTCGCTATTTTTATTTCATCTATTGTCTTTGTAGTGTTTAGTTTAGTTACGTCAAACAGCTATTCGGTGGATTTTATTTTGAACGGAAAAAAGGACGATCCCATCTTAATTTCGGAAAAATATCTAAATCAAGTGCCAAAGTTTGTCATGGACAGCATTGAAAAGGCACCCGAACAAACCATGATAGTCAATCGCGATACACTTAATGCTGACACTACTTATGTTTATAAAAGCAAAACCGTAAAAATATATAGCGGGGTTCAAAAATCGGATGGTTTATTACCAACATGTAAAAACAGTTTACTCGATTTGATTATCCCGTTGATAGCCTATTTGGCCTTCTTTTGCGGATTAATGGAACTTTTAATCATCTCAGGCGCAGCCGAAAAATTAGCCAGAAGACTAAGCCCGATGTTTGCTAAAGTTTTCCCGACCATTCCTAAAAATCACGAGTCTATATCGTATATGACTTTAAATTTTGCAGCCAACTTTTTAGGATTAGATTCTGCCGCAACACCATTCGGATTAAAAGCCATGCAAAGTCTACAGGAAATCAACCCCGAAAAAGACAAAGCCAGTGATGCTCAAATCATGTTCATGTGTTTGCACGCCGCCGGACTAACTTTAATCCCAACATCCATCATAGGATATCGTGCCGCTGAGAATGCCGCCAATCCGGCCGATGTGATGTTACCATGTATTATCACTTCATTTATCGGGACCATTGCAGCCTTTTTAATTGTAGGCATTCGCCAAAAAATCAATTTCAAAAGCGCGTCATTATTGGTGGCGTTGATGACAGTTATTGGCGCTATCGTAGGATTGTTGTTTTATGTCAACGGTTTGGATTTGATAGGCAAAAACGCGTTTACATCTAATTTGTCCGGATTGATGTTAGTCGCCATTATCGCCTTTACCCTAATCTTTTCTTTTGTCAATGAGAAAAAGTTCGTAGCCAAAGACACCACTATTTTTGATTCATTTGTAACCGGAGCTAATAATGGTTTACAAACCGGCGTTAAGATTTTCCCTTATGTAATGGGAATGTTGGTGGCCATTTCTTTTTTCAGAAACAGCGGTTTGTTTGAAATCATCAGTAACTGGATTTCATTTGCGTTTTCGAATATCGGTGTAAGCAAACAAGTTACCGATTCTTTACCTGTCGCTATGCTCAGACCATTTAGTTCAGGCGGTTCACGCGGATTTATGATTGATTCCATGCGTAACTTTGGCCCTGATTCTTTCACGGGCAGACTGAGTTGTATTTTCCAATGCAGCGCCGAAACTACTTTTTATGTGATAGCAGTTTATTTTGGAAGTATTAATGTGAAAAACACTCGATACACACTCGCCACTATGCTTTTAGTAGATTTAATCTGTGTGATTACAGCGATTTTTGTGGCGAGTTGGTTTTTTTAGGAAATGATTTGGTATACATTAATTTAGCAACTATTTCATTTCAGCAATCGAGCACTTTGCTTAACTTTGCCACTTAAAATAACACACCAAAATGGACTTTATATACCAAGATCCGTATCCCATTCTTAAAGACGATACGCAATACAAAAAGATCACTTCCGATTACGTAAAAACGGAACAATTAGGCGATAGAGAAATCCTCACCGTTGACCCGAAAGGCTTGGAGCTTTTGGCCCAAGAAGCGATGATTGATGTTTCGTTTATGTTGCGCAAGGCTCATTTACAAAAATTGCAAAACATCTTAAACGATCCGGAAGCCACAGACAACGACCGATTCGTAGCTTATAATTTATTGCAAAATGCAGCTGTGGCTGTCGAAGGCGAATTACCTTCTTGCCAAGATACCGGAACGGCAATTGTAATGGCGAAAAAAGGAGAGAATGTTTATACCGGAGTAGATGATGCTGAATGGTTGTCGAAAGGAATTTTCAATTCGTACCAAATAAAGAATTTGCGCTATTCTCAAATTGTCCCGATTTCGATGTTTGAAGAGAAAAATTCGGGTTCCAATCTTCCGGCTCAGATTGATATTTATGCCAAAAAAGGCTCGAGTTATGAGTTTTTATTCTTGGCCAAAGGTGGTGGAAGCGCGAATAAAACGTTCTTGTATCAAAAAACAAAATCACTCTTAAACGAAAAGTCTTTAGACGAATTCGTTCGCGATAAAATAAAAGATTTAGGAACATCTGCTTGTCCGCCGTATCACTTGGCTTTAGTGATTGGAGGAACTTCTGCGGAAGCCAATTTAGCCGCAGTGAAAAAAGCCTCAGCCGGTTATTACGACAATTTGCCTACTTCCGGAAACATGTCGGGACAAGCGTTCCGCGATTTAGAATGGGAAAAAAAGGTACTGCAAATTTGCCAGGAAAGTGCCATCGGCGCTCAGTTTGGCGGAAAGTATTTTGCTCATGATGTACGCGTCATTCGTTTGCCGAGACACGCCGCTTCTTGTCCTGTAGGATTAGGTGTTTCTTGTTCGGCCGATAGAAATATCAAAGCGAAAATTACCAAAGATGGTATTTATTTGGAACAATTGGAAACCAATCCGAAGCAGTTTTTACCTGCAACGCCACCGCATTTAGAAGCACCGGTGGAAATCGATTTGAACCGACCGATGAGCGAAATTTTAGCCGAGTTGACTAAATACCCAATCAAAACCCGCTTAAAATTAAACGGAACGGTAATCGTAGCCCGTGATATTGCCCACGCCAAAATCAAAGAATTACTCGATGCCGGTAAACCAATGCCGGAGTATTTCAAAAACCATCCGGTTTATTACGCCGGACCTGCAAAAACGCCTGAAGGGATGCCATCGGGAAGTTTTGGTCCAACAACCGCAGGAAGAATGGACGTTTATGTAGACGAATTTCAAAGTCATGGCGGCAGTATGATTATGTTAGCCAAAGGAAACCGAAGCAAAGATGTGATGACTGCTTGTAACAAATATGGCGGATTCTATTTGGGTTCTGTTGGCGGTCCTGCAGCGATTTTGGCCAAAGAAAATATATTAAAAGTAGAAGTAGTCGATTTTGAAGAATTGGGTATGGAAGCCGTTCGCAAAATTACCGTGAAAGATTTCCCGGCGTTTATTATTACTGATGATAAGGGGAATGATTTCTTCGCCAATTTATAATGATGCTATTTACAGAAACCTTCAGCGAGTTTTACAGTAAAGCAAAAGAAAGTTTAGCCGGCGGAACGTTTGCCAAATTGACTTTTGCCAAAACCATAGGTAATACGCAATTGATGAACATTTATATCCGTCCGATAATTGAAGCGGAGGATTTACAATTGGAACTCAAGTTCAAATTCCAACAAGAAGAAATTGTCGAGTTTTATTCGATTGATGATGCTTTCGACAGATTGTTGCCCTTTATAAATAATCCGTTTTCGTCAGTTATTTTATTTACTACCGAATTTGATTTGGTTTATAAACTCAACAAGAAAAAAACGGTCAGTATTACCGAACAACCACCAACCTTTGGCAATGCGTCACCAATACTGTTAGAGTATTTGGCCACCAAAAAATAAAGAAAAGATTACTCATAAAAAAACCACAAAATTCAATCGAGTTTTGTGGTTTTTGTTTTTATAATGAGTTTGATTAAATCACCATTTCCGGAATTTCACCTTCGATAATTAAATCGGCTTCTGTTGAGGCGATAATATGTTCCACGGTTACGCCCGGTGCGCGTTCTAAGAGTTTGAAACCTTTTGGCGTGATTTCCATTACGGCTAATTCGGTTACGACTTTTTTCACACAACCTACGCCCGTTAGCGGCAAGCTGCATTTCTTTAAAATCTTACTTTCGCCGGCTTTATTGACGTGCATCATCGCCACAATAATATTTTCGGCAGAAGCTACTAAATCCATTGCGCCGCCCATTCCTTTGACCATTTTACCCGGAATTTTCCAGTTGGCTATATCACCATTTTCAGAAACTTCCATAGCGCCCAAAATGGTTAAATCTACTTTCTGACTTCTTATCATTCCAAAACTGAAAGCCGAGTCAAAAAAACTGGCTCCCGGTAAAGTCGTGATGGTTTGTTTTCCGGCGTTGATGACATCTGCATCTTCTTCGCCTTCAAAAGGGAATGGTCCCATTCCTAAAACGCCGTTTTCAGATTGAAATTCAACTGAAATATCTGTTCGTACATAATTCGCCACCAAGGTTGGAATTCCGATGCCCAAGTTAACGAAATACTTATCCTTAACTTCTTGGGCTATTCTTTTTGCGATTTCTTCTTTTCCTAGCATGACTAACTTCTTTTTCGGGTTGTACGTTGTTCGATACGTTTCTCAAATTTTTCGCCTTTGAAGATGCGTTGCACCATGATTCCGGGAATGTGAATTTGATTTGGGTCGAGTGAACCCACCGGAACTAATTCTTCTACTTCAGCAATGGTAATTTTAGCGGCACCGGCCATGGGTGCATTAAAGTTACGAGCGGTTCCTTTGAAAATTAGGTTTCCGGCTTCGTCGCCTTTCCAAGCTTTTACTATGGAAAAATCGGCTTTGTAGGCTAGTTCCATGATGTGCATTTTGCCATTGAATTCGCGGACTTCTTTGCCTTCAGCGACTTCAGTTCCGTAACCGGCAGGAGTGAAGAATGCCGGAATTCCGGCTTGTGCAGCGCGACATTTTTCGGCTAAAGTGCCTTGTGGTGTTAGTTCAACATCCAATTCGCCTGAAAGCATTTGGCGTTCGAATTCGGCATTTTCTCCCACATAGGAAGAGATCATTTTTTTGATTTGTCTTTTTTGGAGCAACAAGCCCAAACCGAAATCATCAACACCGGCATTGTTGGAAATACAGGTTAAATCTGTGGTTCCTTTTTGGACCAATTCGTCGATGCTGTTTTCGGGTATGCCGCAAAGTCCGAAGCCACCAAGCATGATGGTCATACCGTCTTCGATGCCTTGCAGTGCTTCTTGTACAGAATTTACTTTTTTGTTAATCATGATTGATTAGTGTTGTTTTGTTTGTGGCGTAAATTTAGGAATTTAAAAGAGAATAGGGAAATACCTGCCTGCCGGCAGGCAGGGCTTCTGAAAATTATAACCCAAATTCTTCCGGATCTTGAAATTCTTCTTCTTCCGGAACCGCTAAGGAGTCGACTTCGACTTTTGGTGGCGACCAACAATCGACTTTTATAGAAAGATTATCGGGTCTTTGGAAAGGATCTTTGGAGATTTGCAGGTCTTTGTCTTCGTAACATTTCTTCATCATATAGCCCCATATTGGTAAAGCGGCTGTTGCGCCTTGACCATAGGTAATGCCTTTGAAACGAGCTGAACGGTCTTCGCAACCTACCCAAACACCGGTCACCAAATTGGGAACCATACCAATAAACCAACCATCAGATTGGTTTTGTGAAGTTCCGGTTTTACCCGCAATTGGGTTGGTAAACATGTATGGATAACCGGTCCAACGGTTGTCACCGCTTCCGCCGCCTTGGGTACGCAAACGCACACCCGAGCCGCTTTCGGTTACGCCTTCGAGCAATTTGATTACGGCATAAGCGATGTCTTTATTCAATACGTCATGTGTGTCGGGAACGGGTTCATAAAGGATGACACCGTTTTTATCTTCGATTCTGCTGATGAATTGTGGTTTGATGTAAACGCCTTGGTTGGCAAACGTACTGTAAGCCGCGACCATATCTTCTACTGTAATTTCTACTGCTCCTAACGCAATCGATGGTTGTGCAGGAATTTCAGATTCAACGCCTAATTTTTTGGTCAATGCAGCTACGGCTTCGGGTCCGGTTTTGTCAATTAATTTGGCCGAAACGGTATTGATTGACAAAGCCAAAGCGCGTTTTAAAGTCACCATGCCTCTATATTGATGGTCGGAATTTTTAGGCTCCCAATCTTCGGTTACGTTGTGTCTTCCTTTGTGAATCATAAACGGACTGTCGATGATAGAATCACAAGGCGACATACCGAGTTGCTCAATCGCTGTGGCATAAACGAATGGTTTGAAAGTCGAGCCGACTTGTCTAGCACCTTGACCAACGTGGTCGTATTGGAAATATTTATAATCAATTCCGCCAACCCAAGCTTTGATATGTCCGGTTTGTGGTTCCATCGACATTAATCCCGCTTGCAGGAAGTGTTTGTAATACCGAATGGAATCCATCGGGGTCATTAACGTATCGATTTCGCCTTTCCAGGAAAAGATTTTCATTTTGGTTTTGATGTCAAACGAAGCGATAATTTCGTCTTCGGTTTTGTCCATGTCTTTCATTACGCGCCAACGCTCGGAGTTTTTCATAGCTTGGTTAATGATTTTTTTGGTTTCTTCAGGGGTGATATTTATGAAAGGTGCGTTTTTATTATCCTTTTGTTGGGCAAAGAATTCCTGCTGTAGGTTTTTCATGTGTGCCGATACGGCTTCTTCCGCATGTTCCTGAATTTTGGAATCAATGGTGGTATAAATTTTTAGTCCGTCGCTATAAATGTCCCAATCACTGCCATCAGATCTTTTGTTTTCTTTGGCCCAATTTTTCATGTATTCACGAAGGAATTCACGGAAATAGGTTGCTGTTCCTTCTTTGTGACTTTCGGGATGGAAGTTTAGAACGATAGGTTTTACCGCTAAAGTGTCACGGGATTCTTTAGCCAAAACTTTGTTTCTTACCATTTGGTCTAAAACAGTATTTCTTCTGTTTTTTACTTTTTCCAGACGACGAAGCGGATTGTAAAGGGAAGGATTTTTAAGCATTCCGACAAACATCGCGGCTTCATCAATAGATAAATCGCGTGGTTCTTTGCCGAAATATACTTTAGAAGCCGAACGAATTCCAACGGCGGTATTTACAAAATCGGCCTTGTTTAAGTACATGGCAATGATTTCGTTTTTAGTGTATTGGCGTTCTAATTTAACGGCGATAATCCATTCTTTTACTTTTTGAATCACACGAAAAGGCTTGAAACTCGAACCTTCACCATGGAAAAGCAATTTGGCTAACTGTTGCGTTATCGTACTCGCTCCACCATCGGAACCTAGTTTTATGGCTGCGCCTAAAGTTCTTCTGCCGTCAATTCCGGAGTGTTCGTAGAAACGCTCATCTTCCGTAGCGACTAAGGCTTTCACCAAATGTGGCGGTAAATCTTCATATTTAATTGGGGTTCTGTTTTCGTTGTAAAACTTACCAATGGTCACACCATCAGAAGAGATGATTTCGGTGGCCAAATTAGATTCCGGATTTTCTAAATCTTCAAAGGAAGGCATGCTCCCGAAAAACCCCCAAGAAGCCAAAAAGAAAAACAAAATCATTACACCAAGTCCGTAAACCAACAACTTCCAAAACTTATTTTGGTAGTATTTAATGTCTTTAACTGTTGCGGTATTATTTTTTTGTGCCATATTTTTATTCTGTAGATTCGATTCTAAAACCAACATCGGATATTCCTGCCAGTGAAGGAACGCCTTCAATTTTGCCGGTTTGTCTTACTGCGTGTTTGATGTGAATTTTATAAATTCCTTTTTGTGTAAAAAGTTGTTTGTCTTTATAAAACAGCTTATTTTCTTTAATATCGGTAAATCCTTCTCCAAGAAGCGTGCCATCAGGATTGGTCATTTGGTATTCTAAAGTATCCACTTTTATTTGTCTGTTTGGGTGTTCCAAAGAAACAATCAAGAACAAATTATTAAACGGATAATCATCGTTATCTCTGACGTTAACGTACAAATTGTACATTTTTTTGGCGTCTAATTGTGGCAATTCAAAAGTGACTACACTGTCTTTGTGCCATTCTTTACCAACGGATTTATATTCGTCAAAAACTCTTTTTTCGTCGCAAGAAAATAAAAGCACCGCGACCAATAGCAGAATAAAACTATTTCTTAATCTTAGGCTCATTATTATTCTCGGATGAAGGTTTTTTATCGGCGCCAAAAGGTTTACGCTTTTTATTTTTATTGTTATTTCTTTTCTTATTTCGAGGTTGGTCAAAACGAGTCAAACTCTCTTGTCCCATGGCGTTGTTGAAATCTTTTTCAGGTTCAGCGACAATTTCAATGGCAAAATCTTCCAATGAACTTACTTTTTTGCCTTGTTTGTTTTGGGTCACAATTTCTCTAACCTGGTCAATTTTCAACACATGCCAATTGGCAAAATTGTCAAAATAAGCAAACCACATTAAGCCTTTGAAAATATCTTGTTTTTGACAAACGGCGTCGCCTTTTTCGGTTTTTAATTTGGTTTCAAAATCCGGAAAATCTTTAAGCGCATCCATGTAGGTGTCTAGTTCATAGTTCAGACAACATTTCAATTTACCACATTGACCGGCTAATTTTTGCGGGTTTAAAGACAATTGTTGGTAACGCGCTGCCGAAGTATTCACGCTTCTGAAATCGGTTAACCAAGTCGAGCAACACAATTCTCTTCCGCAAGAACCAATGCCGCCAAGTCGAGAAGCTTCCTGACGGAAACCAACTTGCTTCATCTCAATTCTGGTACTGAATTCACGCGCATAATCTTTGATTAACAAACGGAAATCCACGCGATCATTGGCTGTGTAATAAAAAGTTACTTTCGAACCATCGCCTTGGAATTCGATATCAGAAATTTTCATTTCCAATTTGTGTGCAATCGCCAATTCACGGGCTTTTACCTTCATCGGTTCTTCCTTGTCACGGGAATCGCTCCAGATATCGATGTCTTTTTGAGACGCTTTTCGGTAAACTTTGGCAATTTCAGGACTGGTGTGATTTACGCCTTTTTTCTTCATTTGAATTTTAACCAATTCGCCTGTAAGCGTAACAATTCCGACATCGTGACCCGGTGAAGCTTCAGTAGCCACAACGTCACCGATGCTTAAAGTTAGTTTTTCGGTATTTCGGTAAAATTCTTTTCTTCCGTTTTTGAAACGCACTTCAATACAATCGAAAGGCGCTTCTCCATTGGGCAAACTCATGTTAGAGAGCCAATCGAAAACGGTTAGTTTGTTGCAGCTATCGGTGCCGCAAGTCCCATTATTTTTGCATCCTTTTGGTGCACCACCATCGGATGTAGAACAACTTTGACAAGCCATAATTTGGATATATGTATGTTGGTCGCTTCGTTTCGATAACGAGGCTACTAATCATAAACGTTAAAAGTGTAAAGATAGTATTTTTTAAAGTTTTTAAAATTCTTTCTAACAATATTTGAATTTGTTTTTCTATAAGATAATTTTTCTATTTTCGCTTTTTTAATAAAATAAAATTTAATACAATGAAAAAATTAAGCTTATTCTCTTTGGCAATTTTGTCAAGTTTTGCGATTTCATGTTCATCTGATGATGGACCAACTACTTCTGGGGATTTAATTGGGAAATGGTATTTTAAAGAATACAAAGTACAAGGGCAAACTATTCCTTATGATGATCATGAAGAATGCGGTAAAGATTATATTCAATTTAACGATAACGGAACCGGTGCGAATGTTGATGTATGGGATTGTGTAGAAGATATTGCATCATTTACTTACACAAGATCGGGTAACAGTCTTACCATTACTTCTGATGGCGTATCCGATACTGTTCAAATAACGGAGCTTTCTTCAGCTAATTTAAAGATTAAAACCACTTCTGATTTTGATGATGATGGTGATGATGAAACGGTTATAATAGTTTTAACTAAAAACTAAAAATTAGATAAAAAGCCGTTAATTAAAACGGCTTTTTTTATGCAATAATTTTAAATAGCTTATCCGATAAACGCACTCGAAAAGGAACTTCAAAAGTGACTTTGTCTCCTGGTTTGGCCATTGTACTTTCTTGTCCGTTCACTAACATTTTATCTAAAATTAAGTCTTCATTTCCTGTTGTTGGTCCGGAAATTATGATTTTATCGCCAATATTGAGTTCCTGGTTTTCGATGATAAAAAGGCCAACTTTTGCTTTTACGTAGTAATGTTCGGCTTTGCCAACTAATACTTTTTTCACCTTTATTTTTTGGCGAATGTCAGTTGGTTTTTTGGCTGTAGCCAATGCAATATCGGAGAGTTCACCCGAGTGTTTGAACTTGAGGTTTTCAGATTTTCCTTTGCGAAAGATTTTGTTGCCGACTTGCTTTCCTCGTCTCAATTTTACTTGTTCGGCCAAAGGCAAATGGGTAATTTCCAAACATTCATTGGAACAACAATTTTCCATTGCGGCTTTACAATCGTCACATTGGATAAACAACAAATGACAACCGTCGTTGGAACAATTCGTATGATTGTCGCACGGTTTTCCACATTGGTGACATTGCGAAACAATATCGTCGGTGATTCTTTCGCCTAAACGATGGTCGAATACAAAGTTCTTTCCGATGAATTTGCTTTCCAGATTTTCCTCTTTGATTTGTTTGGCATAATTGATAATGCCGCCTTCCAATTGGAACACATTTTTAAAACCTTGGTGTTTGAAATAAGCGGAGGCTTTTTCGCAACGAATACCACCGGTGCAATACATCACGAGGTTTTTATCTTCTTTAAAATCTTTTAATTGTTCGTTGATGATAGGTAAACTTTCTCTAAAAGTTTCTACATCCGGAGTTATCGCGCCTTTGAAATGCCCGATTTCACTTTCGTAATGATTCCTAAAATCGACCACAATCGTGTTTGGATCTTCTAAAATTTGATTGAATTCGTTGGCTTTTAAGTGTACGCCAATGTCGGTTACGTCAAAAGTTTCGTCATTTAAACCATCGGCTACAATTTTTTCCCGAACTTTTACGGTCAATTTCAAAAACGAATGGTCATCGTGTTCCACAGCCACATTTAAGCGGATGTTTTTCATGAAATCATAGGCTTCTAAAGTTTCGCGAAAAGCTTCAATATTTTCGGCCGGAACCGACATTTGGGCATTGATTCCTTCTTTGGCCACATACGTTCGGCCTAAGGCATCGAGTTTGTTCCATTCGATAAATAAATCGTCGCGAAATTTTTTGGGATCTTCAATTTTGGCATACGCATAGAAAGACAAAGTCAGTCTTTGTTTACCGGCTTGGTCAATCAGCTCGGCTCTTTCTTCTGCGCTTAAGGTGTTATACAGTTGCATGCTATAAACGTTTAAGTGAGAAATATGTTGTGAATTCTAAATGGAAGAATTCGGTGCAAATTTACATTTTTTTGGCAATAAAAAAACCCAAACAGTTTTTACACCGGTTGGGTTTCTTTTTCATAGCATTTCTCCCATTTAGCATGGCATCTTGTTCAGTAGACGCAATTCAATAGAAAAGGTTGCGTGATGTTTTTAAAAAATATTTTTTAGCAGAATTCTGCGTAAGCATCTTTTAGGTTTTCCGCGATTAGTTCAGCCGGACGACCTTCAATATGATGACGTTCTAACATGTGCACCAATTCGCCGTTTTTGAACAAAGCCATACTTGGCGATGATGGCGGAAAAGGAAACATTTCTGCTCTTGCTGCGTCAACGGCTTCTTTGTCAACTCCTGCAAAAACAGTGATTAAATGGTCCGGTTTTTTAGCACCATCTAAACTCATTTTTGCACCCGGACGAGCATTTCTGGCCGCACAACCACAAACTGAATTGACAACTACAAGTGTTGTTCCTTCTGCTTTGATAGCATTTTTTACGTCGGCTGCTGTATATAATTCTTGAAAGCCAGCTTCTGAAAGTTCAGCTCGCATTGGCAATACCATTTCTTCTGGATACATATTTTTTTATTTTAAATATTAGTAAATTTTAGATTTTGAAATCTCTTGCAAAGATAATGAGAAATTTAAAGGTAATTTTTAAAGAAATGATAAAGATTTGTTATTGTTTGATAGTCTTAAAACGGTTTTATTTATTTTTCATTCGGTCTTTTAAAATGGTTTCTACTTTTTCCAAGCTAAAGCCTTTTGCTTTGAGTAAAATTAAATAATGAAACAGTAAGTCAGCCGCTTCGCCAAGAAACAAATCGGCATTGTCGTCTTTGGCTTCTATGACCAATTCGACTGCTTCTTCACCTACTTTTTGAGCAATTTTATTGAGTCCTTTTTGGAAGAGTGAAGCAACATAAGAGTCGGAATTTTGAGTTTTAATTCGATCTTCAATAATTTGTTCCAATTGATTTAAAAACGGAAGTTGGGCTTCTTCTGCAAAACAAGAAGTTGTTCCGTTGTGACACGTTGGTCCGTTTGGAATGACTTGAATGAGTAACGCATCTTGGTCGCAATCTTCTTTAATAGAAACAACTTTTAAAAAATTCCCTGAAGTTTCGCCTTTGGTCCACAACCTGTTTTTGCTGCGGCTGAAGAATGTCACAATTTTTTCTTCTTGTGTTTTTTGGAATGCTTCTTCGTTCATGTAACCTAGCATCAACACTTGTTGCGTTTGGTTGTCTTGAATAATCGTTGGAATTAATCCGTTATATTTTGAGAAATCTAAGGTCATCTGATGGGTATGTTTTGGGTTTTTAAAATGTTTTTTAAAGTAGCAATCGGCACTTCGTTAAAGTGGAATATACTCGCAGCTAATCCGGCGCTGACTTCAGTTTTGGTAAATAAATCGATAAAGTCCTCTGCATTTCCTGCGCCACCGGAAGCAATAACCGGAATAGAAACCGCTTCGCTAATGGCATTGGTGATTTCTAAAGCAAAGCCGTTTTTCGAACCATCGTTGTTCATTGAGGTAACTAATAATTCTCCGGCACCGAGTGCTTCTGCTTTTTTGGCCCAATCAACCGCTGGAATTCCGGTCGATTCCCTGCCACCTTTGATAAAAACAAACCAGTCATTTTCGATTTTTTTAATATCAATGGCGACGACCAAACTTTGGCTTCCGAATTCATTTGATATTTGAGTAATTAAATCCGGATTCAAAACGGCAGCAGAATTGATACTGACTTTATCCGCACCGGATTGCAACAACAATTTAGCATCTTCCACCGATTGAATGCCGCCGCCAACGGTGAAAGGGATATTGATTTCTTTAGCCAACTGGGTTACCATTTTGGCCAAGGTTTTTCTCTTTTCTAAAGTCGCGCTGATGTCTAAGAACACCAATTCGTCAGCGCCGTTTTTAGAGTAAAAAGAAGCCAATTCCACCGGATTTCCGGCGTCTTTCAGTTCCAAAAATTGAATGCCTTTCACAACACGCCCGTCTTTAATATCCAAACACGGAATGATTCTTTTTTTTAACATAATTCGCGCAAGTTTTCGATTTTAATAGTGCCTTCGTATAATGCTTTACCGATGATGGCGCCTTCGCAACCTATGGTTTTCAGCAATTCTAAATCAGCTACAGTGGTCACGCCACCGCTGGCAATTAGATTCACTTTGGTCTTTGATAAAATATCAATATACAATTCATTGGATGTGCCTTGAAGCATGCCGTCTTTTGAAATGTCAGTACAAATCACAGTCGAGATACCTTTGGAAACATAGTTTGAAATGTATTCTATAACATCTAGTTCAGACGTTTCCAGCCAACCCTGAGTCGCAATTTTTCGATTCAAACAATCGGCGCCTAAAATGATTTTATCGTTTCCGAATTCGTTTAACCAGTCTAAAAACTCCATTGGATTTTTGGCAGCAATACTGCCGCCGGTAACTTGATTGGCGCCGTTTTCAAAAGCAATTTTGAGGTCTTTACGTTGTTTTAATCCACCGCCGAAATCGATTTTCAAATTCGTTTTCGTAGCGATTTCATACAGCACTTTGTGGTTGATAATTTGGTTGGATTTAGCGCCGTCCAAATCCACTAAATGCAAATATTGAATCCCATTGTCTTCAAAATATTTAGCGACTTCCAACGGATTTTCGTTATAGATTTTTTGCGTCGCATAATCGCCTTTGGTCAAACGGACACATTTGCCGTTGATGAGGTCTATGGCCGGTATGATTCTCATAATTTCAAAAAGTTTAGTAATAATTGTTCGCCTGCACTCGAAGATTTTTCGGGGTGGAATTGGGTTGCATAAAAATTATCTTTTTGCATCGAAGCGCTAAACGGAACGATATAGTCACAAACAGCGGTGGTTTCTTGACAGATTTCAGCGTAATAACTGTGGACGAAATAGAAGTTTTCTTCGGCTGAAATTCCATCATACAATATTGAATTTAAACCCGAAATGTTGTTCCAGCCCATGTGCGGCACTTTTAATTTAGGTTCGAATTTCCTTACTTTAGCTTCAAAAATCCCCAAACAATTGGTGTCGCCTTCTTCCGAAAACTGACACAATAATTGTTGCCCGAGGCAAATTCCTAAAACCGGTTGTTTGAGGTTTTTAATCACTTCGTTTAACCCTTTTTCTTTTAAGTATTTCATCGCCGAACTCGCTTCACCAACACCTGGGAAAATTACTTTTTTTGCTTGTTGCAAAAGGGTTTTATCATCGGTTACTAGGCAAGAATAACCCAATCGTTCCACCGCATTTTTCACCGAAGTGATGTTGCCGGCATTGTATTTTACTATCGCTATCATAAGATTCCTTTGGTGCTTGGGATGTTGTTTGTGCCGTCTTTTTGAATGGCCATTTTTATGGCTTTGGCAAAAGCTTTGAAAATCGATTCTATTATGTGGTGTTCGTTTTCGCCTTCTGCTTTGATGTTTAGATTACATTTGGCGCCATCACAAAACGATTTGAAAAAGTGGGAGAACATTTCAGTAGGCATTTCACCGATTTTTTCTCTTTTGAATTGGGCTTCCCAAACCAACCAGGAACGACCGCCAAAATCTAAAGCGACTTGTGATAAACAATCATCCATTGGCAACAAAAAGCCATAGCGATTAATGCCTTTTTTGGAACCTAAAGCCTGTGCAAAAACATCACCCAAAGCAATCCCAACATCTTCAATCGTGTGGTGTTCGTCTACATACAAATCGCCTTTGACTTTGATGTTTAAATCGATATTTCCGTGTTTAGCAATTTGGTCGAGCATGTGATCAAAAAAGCCTAAACCGGTGTTGATGTTGCTTTTTCCGTTACCATCCAAATTAATTTCAACGGAAATTTCGGTTTCTTTTGTGGTTCGAATAAGTTGTGCCACGCGAGGTTGCGCTTTTAAAAATTGGTAAATGGTTTCCCAAGAAGTAGTAGTCAAAACCGCTTGTTCATTGGCTTCAGCCGAAATAGAAATCGCCTGACTGCCTAAATTTTGGGCCAATTGAATATCGGTAATTCTATCGCCTATCACAAATGAGTTTTTCAAGTCGTAATTGCCTTTGACAAACTGCTGCAATAAAGCGGTTCCGGGTTTTCGCGTAGGCAAATTTTGTTCCGGAAATGATACATCAATAATCACATCCGAAAATCGAATCCCTTCGTTTTCAAAGGCTTTGAGCATCTTATTTTGGGCCGGCCAAAAAGTGTTTTCGGGAAAGGAGTCCGTTCCCATGCCGTCTTGGTTGGTGACCATGACCAATTCATAATCGAGTTCTTTGGCAATGCGCGATAAGTATTGAAAAACTTGCGGATAAAACTCGAGTTTTTCTAAAGAATCGACTTGAAAATCAATCGGCGGCTCGAGGATTAACGTGCCGTCTCGGTCTATAAATAATACTTTTTTCATACGGTTATTAGTTGTAAAGCATATAGTAATTGTTGGTTTTCTCTTGGCGTTCCAATGGTAATTCGAATGGTGTTTTGAACTACCGAACTTCGGTTACGCGTGATGATTTGTTGCTCGATTAAACTGTTGTAAATGTTGGTGGCATTTTCCATTTCGACTAATAAAAAATTGGCTTCAGACGGATAAATTTTGGTTACAAAATCTAAGGCTAAAAGGGATTCTTCGAGCAACTCGCGCTCTGATTTTATCAGTTGTACATTCGATTTGAAAGTAGCTTCATCGGCAAGCGATTTTACTGCGGCTTCTTGGTTCAACTGACTCACATTGTAAGGTGGTTTGACTTTATTCATTACCGAAATAATAGTTTCATTGGCATAAGCAATTCCGATGCGAACTGCTGCCAAACCTCGGGCTTTGCTAAAGGTTTGTGACACAATCAAATTGGGATATTGTTTGATTTTGGAAACCAAAGAAGGTTGTTCGCTAAAGTCGATGTAAGCTTCGTCCAGAAAGACAATTCCGTTGAAATTTTCAATAATGTACTCGAGATTTTCCAAAGCATTTCCGGTTGGATTGTTGGGCGAACACAAATACAAAACTTTAGCTTTTTGCGCTAAAATGGCTTCGGTATTCAATTGAAAATCTTCGGTAAGCGGAATCGAAATGATTTCCAGATTATTAATGTTGGCATAGACTTCATACATGCCATACGTTGGCGGACAGATGATGATTTTATCGGCTGAAGGTTCGCAAAAAACGCGTTGGACTAAATCGATGATTTCGTCGCTTCCGTTGCCGATTAAAATGTTTTCAAGGCCGACTTTCTTCTGACTGCTCAAAATTTGTTTCAAGCGCCATTGGTAAGGATCGGGATAGCGGTTTAAGTTGCCATATGGATTTTCATTGGCATCCAAAAAGATGCCTTTATTACTTTTATACTCATCTCTCGCGCTCGAATACGGCGTCAACGAAAGAATATTTTTTCGAATTAAATTGTTGATATTATCCATTTTGTAATTTTTTTAATCGAATGGAAACTGCGTTTTTGTGGGCGTCTAATTGTTCGGCTGCTGCCATGAGTTCAATAGTTGGACCAAGATTTTGAATTCCTTTGGAAGTCAATTTTTGAAACGTGATTTTCTTGACAAAACTGTCTAATGAAACGCCGCTGTAATTCTTCGCATAACGATTGGTTGGTAACGTGTGGTTGGTACCGCTAGCGTAATCTCCGGCGCTTTCGCAACTGTAATTGCCAATAAAAACCGAACCGGCATTTTCAATTAAATTGATTTTGTTTTCGGCATCTTCTAGGGCTAAAATCAAATGTTCCGGTGCGTAAAAGTTGCTGAATTCGATTCCGGTTTGGATACTTTGAAAAACCAATGCCCGACTATTTTCCAGTGCTTTTTCTACAACCGATTGTCGTGGTAAAAGTGCTTTTTGTTTTTCGATTGCTGAACCAACTTTTGAGACAATTACCACGGAATTGGTGACCAAAATCACCTGACTATCGCCACCGTGCTCGGCTTGCGAAAGCAAATCAGACGCTACAAAATCAGGATCGCAAGTGTCATCGGCAATGACCAATAACTCACTTGGTCCGGCCGGCAAATCGATAGCTAAACCTAATTGTTGTGCGTATTGTTTGGCCGCAGTCACATATTGATTTCCCGGACCGAAAAGTTTATCCACTTTCGGAATTTCATCGGTTCCTAATGTCATTGCCGCGATGGCTTGAATGCCACCAACTTTGTACATTTGAGTAACACCGGTTAATTGTGCAGCGTACAATATAGCCGGATTGATATTACCGTTTTTGTCCGGTGGCGAACACAAAACAATGTTTTTACAACCTGCAATTTTTGCCGGAATCGCCAACATTAAAACAGTAGAAAAAAGTGGTGCAGTTCCGCCTGGAATGTAAATACCAACCGTTTCGATAGCGCGACTTTCTCTCCAACAAAACACGCCCGAAGTAGTTTCGATTTTGGTTGGGATTTCCTTTTGAGATTGGTGAAAACGCTTGATGTTGTCGGAAGCGATTTGGATGGCGTTTTTTAAATCAGATGGAATTTCGGCTACAGCTTTTTCTATTTCCGCTGTCGAAACGGCTACATTTTCAATCGATATGCCGTCGAAATAATTCGTATACTTTTTTACGGCAGTTGAGCCATTTTTTTGGATGTCGTTAAAAATGGATTTTACGGTTTCGTTTAAATCGGCTGTCGCTACGGTTTGACGTTTGGCCAAATTATTCCATTGTTCGGGAGTTGGATTTATATAAGTTTTCATGTTTTATTGAATTGAATTATCGAATCATTTTTTCTATCGGAATAATGAGAATGCCTTCGGCACCGAGATTTTTGAGTTGTTCTATGATTTCCCAATAATCGTCTTCTTGAATCACCGAATGCAAACTGCTCCAGTCTTTGTTGACCAAGGGTAAAATGGTCGGCGATTTCATTCCGGGAAGCAAAGAACAGATGTTGTCGATGGCAGAATTTGGTGCATTTAATAAGATGTATTTATTCTGTTTTCCCTCGCGAACCGATTGGATTCGGAACAGCAATTTGTTGAGAATGGTTTGGGTTTCTTGTGTCAGATTTGGATTGGCAATTAAAACGGCTTCACTTTTAGTAACGGTTTCGACTTCTTTTAATCCATTCATTAAAAGTGTACTTCCGGTGCTGACAATGTCGAATACGGCATCGGCTAGACCAATGCTGGTGGCAATTTCGACGCTGCCGCTGATTTCTTCGATAAAAACATTGATGTTCTTTTGGGCAAAAAAATCAATTAGGATTTTAGGATAACTGGTGGCGATTCGTTTGTCTTGAAAATAACTTAAGTCGGTGTAGATTTCGTCTTTCGGAATGGCCAATGACATGCGGCAACCGGCAAAACCCAATTGCTGAATCACTTTTACCTCTTTGCCTTTTTCCCAGACTTCATTTTCGCCCAAGATGCCAATATCGGCAACGCCTTGTTCTACGTATTGCGGAATGTCATCATCGCGCAGGAATAGGATTTCGACCGGGAAATTTTGGGCAACGGCTTTGAGTTTTCGTTCGCCATTGGAAATTTTGATGCCGCATTCTTCGAGCAGTTGAAGCGACTTTTCACTGAGTCGGCCACTTTTTTGAATTGCAATTTTTAAAGTACTCATTTTTAATTGGGAATAAAAGCTGAGTATATCGCGAAGTGTATAAATACAAAAAACCCGTCTTGATATACTCAGACGGGTTTTTAATTATGTTTTTGAATTAGCTACAATACATCATTAACTCGCCTGGTTGCAAGAATGATGATGATGTAATTGAGCAATAATCGTGTTCATGTTTTTTATTTTGATGGAGCAAAACTAGGGATAACTTTCTGAAGAAACATTGCTTTTTATAAAGTTTAACATTTGTTGATTGACTTAATTACCGAATAATTCTGCTAAAAAGCGCTTTGATAAACAGCATTTTTGGGCAGCGCCAAATGACCTGCAAATCTTCCCAAAAAGAGGTTTCTTCATCTAAAAACTTGAAGATTACGGAGGTATTTCCTTTTTCAAACATAGCAGAAAAGATGGTGGAACCCAAATGGTTTTTTTGATCTAAAATATCTAAAAGAAGCAAATCATAAAACCAAAATTTATCAGTTTTATGAAACTTAGTTAAATTGTTTTCTTTGGACAAAAATTGGACTAAAGCTTTTGATTTTTTAACCGTATTTTTAAAAGTATAACCGGTACTGGCTTTGGTCCATCCGCCGGCAGAGCCAATGTTGAGGATGTTTTTCGAGTTGTATTGCCAAAACGGATAACACGTCATTGGAATATTTCCCTGTTCTTTTTCCAATAATTCGTAATTCGTAATTCCTAATTTATTGATGTAGTTTTTGATTTCAGTTTCGTATTCTTCCTTGGCTAATAAATCTTTGGAGAACAACGTATATTCCAATAAAGCTTCGTTCGCTGAAGTTGGTAACACATACATAAATCGCGTGTTGCCTTTTTGTTCCACTGAGAAATCCATAAACGTAGCACAATCCGGATTGAAAACGGGTTCTTTGCTTTTGATAAACCAACCGATGAAATGCTGGTGCAGAAAAGGATATTTAGTTTGGTTTTTAACCAATTCCGGGTTGAAAATGGAGTTGAAAATTTGGTTACAAGTAAAACTTTCCAAATCAGTTTTGACTTCGCAACGATGTCCTAATTCTTCAAAATTGATCACTTTTTGGTTTAAAAAAGTGATGTTTTTTTCTTTAGAAATTACTTCAAAAACCTTGTTGTAAAAATCCAATCCTTTCACCATTTTGTATTGGTATGGATTTAGATTTAGTTGTCTTTCAAAAGAGTCATTTTTGAACCAAGCTTCGTTCCATTGGGCGGAAGCCATATCATTATATAAACCTTTATCGTCCCAAAAGCACCAAGTTCTATCGTTTGTTTTTTTGGAATTCTCGTCAATCAGAAGAATAGATTTGTCTTTGAATTTTCCGGAAAGGACCATTTCATAAACCGTCATCAAAGCGGATAAACCTGCGCCGGTAAAAATGTAATGGTAGTGTTTCATTTAGAGTCTGAATGAGAAGCCCACGGCTAAGTAATGTTCTGGGGCATTATCGGTAATTCCGATTCCCGAAGACAAATCTAGCATAAAATTGTTGTTAATCAAATAGGTAATACCGCCGTCAAAACTGTGGTTTGCGGTATCATTTTGAGGAGCAAAACCAAAAAATTCAATATATGAACCAATTTTTTCAGTGATTGAAAGTCCAGTCGCTACGGTATAAATGAAAGTGGGTTCAGCGGAAAAGCCATCCCATTCGGCGCCTAAATTGTAGCTGAATGACATTCTTTTTGACAAAGTGTGCTGCATAACAAACCGGAATTCTGGGGCATGGAATTCGGTTTTGAAGTCAGTTGAAGCGGCATTTGGTAAAGAAATATGACCAATGAAAGAAGTTTTAGGCCAAAATCCTTTCTCTTCTGCAATTCTGATTTTGCAACCAATTAAAATCGGATTCAATCCCGAAGCCGTCTCGATACCGAATTTTTCGGAAACAAATTCAGTAATTAATCGCAACTCGAAATTTTCATTCACGCCATATTTCCAGAGGGTTGAAGGCAAAGTATTGGTCTTACTTACTTCATCATTCTTTTGAAATGAGAAACCCGTTTCTACTTGAAACATTCCTTTTGGCGTTAGGGCAGGAGTTTCTGTTTGGTCCGGTCTGTCGGTTTGAATAGGTTCTGTTTCTTGAGCAAAGCCAAGACTTGTAATTAGTATAAAAGGCAAGAGTAAGTTTGTTTTCATGAAAATATATTTTAGACAAAACTAAAAAATATTTTATTTAAATCAAATTTATGTTTATTTTTGTCCAACAGAATTTATACTCATGACCATTTCCGAAGAAAATTACATTAAGGTTATTTATCACCTGTCGTTGGTTTCTCCAAAAGGCGTAAATACTAATGCCATCGCCGGAATGTTAGAAACCAAAGCGTCTTCGGTGACGGATATGTTGAAGAAACTTTCTGAAAAGGATTTGGTTTCCTACCAAAAGTACCAAGGGGTAACTTTGACAGAGAATGGTTTTCTTTCGGCTAAAATGATTGTGAGAAAACACCGTTTGTGGGAAGTTTTTTTGGTGGAGAAATTGGCTTTTAATTGGGATGAGGTGCATGAAATTGCCGAAGAATTGGAACACATCAAGTCGGAAGCATTGATTAATAAATTAGACGCTTTTCTAGGATTTCCGGCGTTTGACCCGCATGGTGATCCCATTCCGAATGAAAAAGGCGTGATTCAAAAAGTCAATAAATTATTACTTTCCGAAGCCGAATTGAACAGAGAATATTATTGCATCGGTGTTAAAGATTCTTCTTCGGAGTTTTTAAAATATTTAGACAAACAAAAAATAGCTTTGGGTTCTACTTTTAAAGTAATCGAAAAAGAAAGTTTTGATGATACTTTGACGGTCGAAGTCAATTCACAAGAGAAAATTATCTCCAATAAAATTGCTAATAACTTATACGTTCAATAATTATGTACCAATCAGTAATAGAATATTTTGAAAGTATTGACCCGGTTTTGGCCGCTTTTTATGCCACTATGTTCACTTGGTTTTTAACAGCGCTTGGTGCTTCGTTTGTGTTCTTTTTTAAGAATATGAATCGTGTAGTACTTGATGGAATGCTTGGTTTTACAGGCGGTGTGATGGTGGCGGCGAGTTTTTGGAGTTTGTTGGCGCCAGCCATTGAAATGAGTGAAGGGGAAGGTTTTGTGAAAGTTATTCCGGCTTCGGTTGGCTTTTTATTGGGGGCATTATTCATTTTTGGTTTGGATAAAATTCTACCGCATTTGCACATAAACTTCAAAGAAACGGAAGGGATAAAATCGCCTTGGCAGCGAACAACCTTATTGGTTTTAGCCATCACTTTGCACAATATTCCAGAGGGATTAGCGGTTGGAGTACTTTTTGGTGGAGTAGCTGCGGGAATTCCGGAAGCTTCAATTGCAGGAGCTGTTACTTTAGCGATTGGAATTGGAATTCAAAATTTCCCTGAAGGAATCGCGGTTTCTATGCCTTTGCGCCGAATGGGCATGAGCCGTTGGAAAAGTTTTATGTACGGACAATCATCCGCTATTGTAGAACCGATTGCCGGAGTTTTAGGCGCAGTAGCCGTTATCTTTTTTATACCAATTTTACCTTATGCGCTAGCTTTTGCCGCAGGTGCGATGATATTTGTAGTAGTAGAAGAAGTGATTCCGGAGACACAGCAAGATAAAAATACAGACATTGCCACCTTGGGATTTATAGGAGGATTTATCGTGATGATGACTTTGGATGTAGCTTTGGGTTAGTGACAACCACAATCGTCTTTGTCACAACCTTTTTTGGCCTTCTTTTTGCCAATAAATTTTTTGGCCAAAAAACCTATGGCGATTCCCAATGCCACATAAACCAGTATTTCCTGAATATTCATTTATTTCAAAAATTGGTACGCTATCAGCGCGGTTAGATAAGCAAAGCCACTCATAAATACCAATTGGATTATGGGCCATTTCCAACTGTTAGTCTCTTTTTTGACAATCGCCAAAGTACTGATACATTGCATCGCGAATGCATAAAAAAGCAATAAGGAAACTCCGGTAGCAAAGTTGAAAACCTTTCTGCCATCAGGATGAACTTCAGCATTCATGCGGTTTTTGATGGTGGTTTCTTCATCGCCGTGACTTCCAACGCTGTAAATCGTGGCCAAGGTTCCTACGAAAACTTCACGAGCCGCAAACGAACTTACGACAGCAATTCCTATTTTCCAATCATAACCCAAAGGTCTAATTACAGGCTCTATAGATTTTCCCATAATTCCGATATATGAATTCTCGAGTTTGTGCGAACTGATTTGGTCGTTTAGGTATTCTAAATCATCAAGTCTGTTTTCTGTTTTAACTTTTTTGATGACTAAACTTTCGGCATTGTCAAATCCTTTTTTTGGTCCGTGTGAGCCTAAAAACCACAAAATAATCGATAAGGCCAAGATGATTTTTCCGGCACCAAAAACAAAAGCTTTGGTTTTTTCAATTACGTTAATTGCCACGTTTTTAAATAAGGGTAATTTGTAGTTTGGCATTTCTACAACAAAATACGATTTGGCTTTCAGTTTTAATATTTTATTCAAAAGATAAGCCGAGAAAATCGCCATTCCGAAACCTAAAAGATACAAGACCATCAAAGTGGCACCTTGTAAACTGAAAATACCAAACAATCTTTTTTCGGGAATAATTAAGGCGATTAAAATTGCATAAACCGGTAAGCGCGCCGAACAAGTAATGAATGGAGTGACCAAAATGGTAATCAATCGTTCTTTCCAGTTTTCAATATTTCGCGCACTCATAATCGCCGGAATAGCACAAGCGGTACCCGAAATTAACGGCACCACACTTTTGCCCGACAAGCCGTAACGACGCATAATTTTGTCCATCAAAAAGACTACTCGACTCATATAACCGCTTTCTTCTAAGACAGAAATAAATAGGAATAGAAAAGCAATTTGCGGAATGAAAATTACAATACCGCCAATTCCGGGAATGATGCCTTCGCTGATTAGATTGGTAAATTCACCCGCAGGAAGATTGTTTTTAGCATAATTGGCCAAATTGGCAAAAGAGCTGTCAATAAATTCCATAGGAATGCTCGACCAATCAAAAATAGATTGGAAAATCAGCAATAAAATCCCAAAGAAAATTGCGTAACCAAAAATTTTATGCGTTAAAATTTTGTCCAATTTAGACCGCAAATCAGAAGCATTTGCCGTGTCAATTTGCTGACCGATTTTCAACGTGTCATTGATAAATTGGTAGCGTTTTATGGTTTCTTTTTGTTGTAACCGTTTTAAGTCGGAATGCGATTTGGCGAAGGAACTTTGGATTTCTTTTCGCTCCAAATTCAAGAAATTGACATCCTGAGTAATCACCAACCAAAGTTTATACAATAACTGATTGGGAAAAGCATTTCGAAGTTTGTCAAAATAGTCCGCATCAATGCTCGAAGCATTCAAGCAAGGTTCTGTGGAAAGATTTTTATAATCGACAATCGTGTTTTTGAGTTCGTCTATACCAACGCCTTTTCGAGTGCTGACTAAGACGATTTTGGTTTTTAATTGTTGTTCCAAATAAGGTATGTCTAGCGTAATTCCTTTCGGTTTCATTCGGTCAGACATGTTGATGACCAAAATAGTTGGAATTTCTAAATCCTTGATTTGGGTAAACAGTAAAAGATTTCTTTTCAGATTCTCTACATCGGTCACCACTATGGCAACATCAGGGAAAAGTTTGTCGTTTTTGTTGAGTAATAATTCGATTACTACGTTTTCATCAATTGAGCTCGCATTTAAACTGTAAGTTCCCGGTAAATCAAGAATATTGGCTTTGATATTGTTGGGTAATTTGCAGAATCCGAGTTTTTTTTCAACGGTAATTCCGGGATAATTGCCCACTTGTTGGTTCAATCCGGTGAGTTGATTGAACACCGAAGTTTTTCCGGTATTTGGGTTTCCAATAAGCGCTACGTTGATGTGTTGGATGCTCATTTTTGATTATTTCTCACGGATTTCGACTTCAATCTCATGAGCGGTTTCTTTTCTTATCGCCAAATGAGAACCGTTGTTTACATTGATGTAAATCGGATCGCCAAGCGGTGCAATCTGAATAATTTCTATGTCATTGTTTGGTAAACAGCCCATCTCTAAAAGTTTTAGCGGGATTTTATCCAAATCAACGTAAGTGATTATCGCTTTGTCTCCAATTTTTAATAAATCAACGGTGGTTTTCAATGCTTATTTAGATTGAATTAAGATTACAAAAGTAGGCATAAAAAAAGAAAATCGAATGATAATTGTCAGTTTAACTAATTTTTATCGTCTTCCAATAACCACTTAATATCTTCAATTAGTTTTTGAACTTCTTCCTTTTTGGTGCCATCATAAAAACCTCGAACATGTCTTTCGGCATCCACAAGGACAAAATTTTCGGTATGTACCATGTCGTAAAGTTCTTTCGGCTTGCCTAATTTTACTGCCAAATAGGATTTTCGGGCCATGCTGTAAATGGCTTTTTTGTCACCGGTAACCAAGTTCCATTTAGCATCAACAACACCTTCTTTTACAGCATATTTTTTCAAAACCGGAACACTGTCAATTTCAGGGGTTACGGAATGAGATAAAATCATGACTTTTGGATTGTTCAGAAAAGCCTTTTGTATCTCAATCATATTTTTACTCATCACCGGACAAATGGACCCGCAAGTGGTAAAGAAAAAATCGGCTACATAAATTTTGCCTTCATAGTCTTTTTGGGTAATGGTTTCGCCGTTTTGATTGGTAAAAGAAAAGTCAGCTATTTTATGGTATTTTTCAATATATTGCACCGTGCTGTCTACTAATTCCGGATTCACATCCGCCGGATTGTAAATAGGAAGCGTTTTTTCGGGTTTTAAAACATTGTAAAAAAGTGAAACCGTTATGATGGAAAAGATGACGAAAGTTCCAATAAAGATTCTGTATTTTTTTATAAAGGCAAGCATTCTTTTTTTGGCAAAAATACAAAAGCTAAGTCAACCACAGTAACTTTTCAGGGCTAATCAAGACTTATATTTTTGTTAAAAATCAATTTCTAAATTGATAATCGATAAATTTGTATAAACTAACAAAATTTCACTCTTTATGAAAAAGAATACCATATCAAAAGCATTACTCGTAACCGTTTTATTGGCGGGTGTTTTACAAATCAATGCGCAAGAGATGAAACCCGGAATTAATTTGTTCTTGATGGATAAATCAGTCAGACCTAACGATGATTTCTTCAATTTTGTTAATGGGACTTGGGTAAAAAATACCGAAATTCCTGCCGATAGAACCCGTTGGGGAAGTTTTGATGAATTGCGTCAAAAAACGGATACGGATGCGTTGGCCATTCTGAATGAAGCCGCTAAAAATCCTGCTTATAAATCCAACACCGACCAAGGGAAAGCCATCAATCTTTACAAGTCAATTATGGACACGGTAGCCCGAAATAAAGCAGGCATTGATCCGTTAAAACCTTATTTAGCCAAAATTAACGCTGTAAAAAACATAGCCGATTTACAGAAATTAATGATTGAAATGGCGCCAAAAGGAGGCATTGGTTTTTTTGGTGTTGGTGTTGGAACCGATGCTAAAAACAGCAACAGAAATGTGGTCAATGTTGGTCCGGGTTCCTTAGGATTACAGGATAGAGATTATTATGTTTCTGATGACGCGGATTCAAGAGAGAAAAGAGATAAATATGTTGCCCACGTAGCACGCATGTTGGTTTTACTCGGAGAAAAGCCGGAAACAGCTAAAGATAATGCCAAAAAAATATTAGCACTTGAAATTGAAATGTCAAGTCCAAGATTAGACAGAGTCGAAAGAAGAGACCGAAGAAAAACTTACAACCCAATGACTGTTGCCGATTTGCAAAAATTGACTCCGGACATTAATTGGGAAGGTTACATTGCCGGAATAGGATTGCCTAAAGTAGATTCGGTTATTGTGTCACAACCAAGATATATGGAGTACTTGCAGAAAATTTTCACAAATAACAAAGTTGAGGATTGGAAAGCCTACATGAGATGGACTTTATTGAATGATGCCGCTAATAAATTGTCGACAACCATTGAAAAAGCCAATTGGGAGTTTTACAGCAAAACACTGAGCGGAGCCATCAAGCAAAGACCTTTAAACGAAAGAGCACTTCAGGTAGTTAATGGTGCGACAGGAGAAGCATTAGGGAAGTTGTATGTTGAAAAAATGTTCCCGGAAGAAGCCAAACAAAAAGCTACGGAAATGATCAAATACGTGATTATGGCCTATGAAAAACGCATCAACAACTTAACTTGGATGTCTCCGGAAACCAAAGAAAAAGCTATTGAAAAATTAAACGGCATGACCATCAAAATTGGTTATCCGGACAAATGGAAAGATTATTCGGCGTTAACTATTAAAAGTCCGGCTGAAGGCGCAACGTATTTCGACAATGCCATGAGCATTTCCAATTGGAATTTTAAAAGAAACATTGACAAGTTGGGCAAACCGGTAGACAAAACCGAATGGGGTATGTCACCACAAACGGTAAATGCTTACTACAATCCGTCAAACAATGAGATAGTGTTTCCGGCAGCAATTTTACAACCGCCATTTTATGATTATAAAGCAGATGAAGCTGTAAATTATGGTGGTATAGGAGCGGTTATCGGACATGAGATTTCACACGGATTTGATGATTCAGGGTCAAGATATAATGCCGAGGGTAACTTAGTAAATTGGTGGACTGAGGAAGATTTAAAACAGTTTACAACCTTAGGAACTGATTTGGCCAATCAATATTCGGCTTTGGAGCCACTACCCGGAATTAAAGTAGACGGAAAGTTTACCTTGGGCGAAAATATTGGAGACTTAGGTGGAATCAATGCCGCTTACGATGGTTTGCAATTGTATTTAAGCGATAACGGTAATCCCGGATTAATTGACGGCTACACGCCTGAACAACGTTTGTTTATTTCTTGGGCTACTATTTGGAGAAGCAAAATGCGTGACGAAGCCATAAAAAACCAAGTGAAAACTGACCCGCACACACCGGGAATGTACAGGGCTTATGTGCCGTTATTAAATTTGGAAACTTTCCACAAAACATTCGACATCAAACCTGGAGACGGTATGTATCTTGAACCGAGTAAAAGGGTGAAAATCTGGTAATAAAAATTAAAACCTCAAGTTAAGCTTGGGGTTTTTTTATGCTTTTCATTAAGCCGATTACGCTCACTATAGCCCAAGTGCCTTCGAGAATTATAAAAGGCCAAAAGCTGATTAGTACAGAAGCAAAACAGGCAATACTCGCACCAACTATATTCATAATATAAAACAAAATCCCCTCTTTTTTAATCCAAGA
This sequence comes from Flavobacterium sp., assembly GCF_046296355.1. GTDB lineage: Bacteria > Bacteroidota > Bacteroidia > Flavobacteriales > Flavobacteriaceae > Flavobacterium. The sequence goes on along the minus strand of NZ_JBKBLM010000001.1, from coordinate 30,943 downwards.
AAAGATGTTTAAAAAATAGGCGAGAAGGATTAATCCAACCCCGATGGTTCCAATAAGGTCATTAGTATTCATAAGGTTTTGTTTTGAAAGGTGTAACCCAAAACGGTTGCGATTTTATCACTTAAAATCGTTTTACCAACAGAACGTTTGCTTTCGTTAAACTCCGGCAATGATAATCCTAATGCTGCTGCTTTTTGAGTGTAGTAGTCTTTTCGGGTTGGGTGAAATGGCGTTACAGCATTAAAGGTTTCGCCAAAAAAATCTTGTTCAATAATACTTTCAATGATTCCGATACAATCTATTTGATGAATCAGGTTGATTGGTGCTTCCGGGTTTTCAATGTCTTGTCTTCCGGCTAAAAAACGAATCGGATGTCGGTCTTCGCCAATCAATCCGCCGAAACGAACGATGGTTGTTTTAAAGTTGGAATTACTTTGTAAAATTTGCTCAGCTTCCAATAATTGTTTGCCGCTTTCGGTATCGGGTTGAGGTATTGATTCTTCTGTGACGATAGAATTTTCATCGGTATAAACCGAAGTCGAACTCACAAAGATTATTCTTTGAATGCCTGATTTTTCTATAAAGGGAAGGAGCGTTTTTATTTTGGCTACAAAATTTTCAGATGCATTGCCTCTTAATTTAGGCGGAATATCAATGATTAAGATTTCGGAATTGGATAGAAAAGAATCCATTTCTCCGCTAATTTCTTTTTCCGATAAAGCAATTTGGAAAGCATCAATTCCGGCGTTTTGCAACACGGAAACTTTCTCCAAAGAAGTTGTCGAGCCTTTTACGGAAAACCTTTTCGCTATTAATGATTTGGCCAAAGGCAAACCCAACCAACCGCAACCTAAAATGCTGATGTTTTTCATTATCGTAAACTGTCAGCTGCAACTATTAAACTATCTCTTTGCGTTGATGATCCAATCGGATAAGGTTTCGGATTGTTTTCTTGCGGTGGTGAAGCTTTTATTTTTTGGCGAATAATCACCGCATCGTTTAAAACAAAAGGCGTCGGAATCATCCAGGCTTTTCTTGGGGTAATGCCAAACAACGGATTGCTCATCAAATCAAACGAACTTTCGACCAAGCTCAAATCCAGTTTTTGATTGGCAGGAATAGAGAAATTCAATTCCAAAGGAAGATTATCAACCACATAATAGGTCAACAGTTTGCCCCCGATTTTGCTCGAAATATTGCTCTTAAAATCAATCGATTTCACTCCATTTGCCCTGAAATTATTCACGGTTAAACTATTATTATTGAAAATATCATAACGGTTTACTTTTCGATTGGGTGTGATTCTGATTCGGTACAAACGTTGGTTGCCTTGCACAGTATCGCGCAGGAATTCAATCGTTGGTTCGGTTATATTTTTGATTGGCGCCGATGCCATAAAAGTATATTGAGAACCGTATTTGCTGTATAATTTATTGGTGTTTAATGCCTCACCACTTTTCGGATTTTCGCCTAAATAACTTTTTGTCCATTCGTCTAAATTGATATCGTAAGTCGCCCAATACGCTTTGTTTTTATCGGCATCTAAAATATAAACCAAGCTGTTCGGTTTGGCTTTGCCATAAGTATAGCCCGAACCTTGATGCGCTTTGATGAATAATCCAATCGAAACTAAAAAGAAAACCAAGGACCAAATGCCTTTTCGTGGAAACGAACCAAAAACAGGCAACAATAAAGTAAAAGCTAAAACAGTTAAAATGGCACTACCATACATCATTTTCAATCCTAAACCAACCGGAAACATTTGGACAAAAGGGACAATGATGATTAGTGTCGGAATTGACAACAAGCAATTGACAAACCAGTTTGACTTTTGTGTCAACACAAAAACTCCCAACATTAAAGCGCTAGAAAGCACCGGAATTATCAAAAATCCTGCTCCGGGTAATTGTAAAGCAATGCCAATATTTATGAGTAGCCAAATGAATAACGGTGCAATCATTTGATTCATTTCGGGATTGCGTTTGCCGTTGTTTTGGTAAAACAAAAAACAAATCGACAAGGACAAACTCACAAAAGCATAAATATAATCGTGACCGTTATAAGTAAATCCGTGAAGTAGGTCTTGGTATTCGGGATAGAAATTCAGGAACAATTTCCAACCGACATAAGTCACCAAACCGGCGGTAATCAATGAACCCAAAAGCGGAATAAAGCCTTTAATAACTTCATCCATACGCAACACATGCTTGCCCATTCCGATAAATAGGAACAACAAAACCAATCCAAATCCGATAATAACCATCGGTAAAATCCACCCAAAAGGATAACTCAAAAATCCAAAAGGAACACTGAAATAGACTTTGTCATCGGTGGAATTCAGGTTTTTCAAATCGGCATTCGCAAAATATTTGAGCAACGGAACCAAATACGTTCCTTGATGTGCCAGCGTTTTTGGATCTAAATGTTCAAATTTATCCTGCGAAGTATGGTAATTGAAATGACTATCGATAAAGGCAAAATTGAACCCTTGAATTTTCCCTTCTTCTCTAAAAACCGTTAAATCAGTATCATTCGGCAACATTTTATAAATGCTGTACATCAACGAATTCGAAACCGGATATTGCGCCTTGCCATTGCTGAAAGCCTCGACCATTTTGGCATTGCCTTCATTGGTTTCCATCAACATATAACTCGGTCCGGAAGAACCGCGGGCTTCAAAATTTAAAACTAAACCGACTTCTTTTGCCCATTTATGTTGCGTTACAAAAAGTGCAGCGCCATTTAATCCCAATTCTTCCGCATCACTAAAAAGAATTATAATATCGTTTTTGTGTGGGTTTTTGTTGTGCAGAAAAGACCGAACACTTTCAATAATAGTCGCGACTCCGGAAGCATCATCACTCGCGCCATGCGAAAACGAATGTGGTGCACTGTCATAATGGGAAAGTAATACTAAAGATTTTGTATTGGCAGTTCCTTTAATTTTGGCCAAAATATTTTTCGACTTCACCAAAGTGCCTTTTTCGGTCATCGAAAAACCTTCTTGCAAAGATGTTTCTAAACCTAGATTTCGCAATTCTTTTAGCAAATATTGGGCAACCACTTCATGGTTCTTAGAACCAACATAATGTGGTTTTACACTCATTGCCTTAACGGTTTGCAAAGCTCTTGTTGTAGAAAATTCGGAAAGTGGCGCTTCGGTTTCGTCGTAGCCTTGTGGCATCATAAAGTAAAATACGCCTGAAATAACAGCTACTAAAAAGAGAAAGCTCAGCAGTGATGGTTGGTTGTTTTTCATTCTTGGCCAGTTGTTTGTACGGAATAAGAAATACAAATTCAAGCTATATTTCTCCTCTTGCACTTGGTAAATTTACTAAATATCTTTTTTAACCAATACATAAAAATCATGTTCTAATGGCATATAACCTTGGTCATATACAAAAAAGTACGTATTTCCGGTTTTGGTATTCAAGATATTGGTCAAATAGTCAAAGTCGAAACCCTTACTTAACAGTTTAGTCTTGGTTGTTTTTGTCTTGCCTTCCACATTCAACTCCGAAAGAATTCGGTAATTTTTGCGCAACTTGTTGTTGGTGTTCCGCATGTAATTCGTGCTGTCTTTGTTGATTTTGTTGTTGTAGGCATTACGACAACCATCGCTGCAGAACTTTTTGTCCTCGCGACCTACAATCTTATCGCCACATTCTAAACAGGTTTTGTCCATAAGAATTCTTTTAAGGGAACATTATTTCAATTTTTTAATCTGATACAAATCGTGTCTTCGGTCTTTCAGAATTCTAACGCTCCCATGTTCGTGCAGTTTTTTTAGTAAATCCAAGTCAACATCAACAATTAAGGTCATTTCTGTATTGGGAGTCGCTTCTGCTTTAACGCCATTGCTTGGAAAGGCAAAATCAGAGGGCGTAAAAACGGCTGTTTGTGCATATTGGATGTCCATGTTGTTTACTTTCGGTAAATTTCCAACGCATCCTGCGATGGCCACATAACATTCGTTTTCAATAGCTCGGGCTTGGGCACAAAGTTTTACACGTGTATAGCCATTTTGAGTATCGGTAAGGAATGGAACAAATAAAATCTCCATGCCTTGGTCTGACATTAATCGAGATAATTCGGGAAACTCCACATCATAACAAATCATGATGCCAATTTTTCCACAGTCGGTATCAAAGGTTTTGATTTCTGATCCGCCTTTCATCCCCCAATATTGCACTTCGTTTGGCGTGATATGAATTTTGGTATACATTTCATAAGTTCCATCTCTTTTGCACAAAAAGCCAACATTGTACAGAACACCATCTTCCAGATAAGGCATGCTTCCCGTAATGATGTTAATGTTGTATGAAATGGCCAGTTCTTGAAATCTTTTGCGAATCGGTTCACTGTAATTGGCTATTTCTCGGATGGCATCTGCTTCTGATAAATGATTAAAATCGGCCATTAAAGGCGCAATAAAAAGCTCCGGGAAAAGCGCAAAATCACTTCCGTAACCTGAAACAACATCGATAAAAAATTCTGATTGTTCAAAAAGCGCTTCCAAATTGGCTAGCGGACGCATTTGCCATTGTACTAAACCAATTCGAACAACACTTTTTCGGGTATTGATTAGTTTTGGACTTTTATCATAATAAATGTTGTTCCACTCTAGTAAAACGGCAAATTCCTTAGAACTCTTGTCTCCTTCAAGATAATTTTGCATTATTTTGATTACGTGAAAGTCATTGCTTAGTTGAAAGGAAAGTACAGGGTCATAAATTTCTTTTTGTCTTACTTTATCAATGTATATTTTTGGCGTAATCTCGTCAGAGTATTTGGTATAATTCGGAATTCGGCCAGCAAACATAATGGCTTTCAGGTTTAATTGTTCGCACAATTCTTTTCGGGTGTCATACAATCGACGACCCAAACGTAAACCCCTGTATTTTGGATGAATGAAAACATCAATGCCATACAACACATCACCCAAAGAATCGTGTGTTGAAAAAGTGTAATTTCCCGTAATGTCAGCGTAATTGTGATTTCTTATGGCTGTATCCTCATTTACAATTAACGAAAGTGCAGAACCGACCACTTTACCATCAACCAAAATCACCAATTGACCTTCGGGGAATATAGTCAAAAGTTTGTTGATATGATGTTCTTTCCAATAGGCATTATCCAGCTCTTTGTAAGCTTCCATCATGGATTTTTTTAATTCTTTATAATCTTCGATACGTAAATTTCGTAGCTCAACTTTGTTTATTTCAGTTTGCATAAAACGCTAATTTTGATAAAGGTAGACAAATTAATTTCCATTTACAAACGGTTACAAATAATTACAACCGAAAGTAAACGGTAAGAAACCGACTATCTTTTCTAAACTATCACAACTTTGCCTCGTCGAAAACCAACAACGGTTAGCTGACAAGAGTAATTCAAAAAACAATAACATTTAAATTTTAAACGCCATGAATGCAATGAAAAACAGAGTACAGTTAATCGGTCATGTAGGACAAGAACCGGAAGTAAAAACCTTCGATGGAGGAAAAAAAGTAGCCAACATCACGATTGCTACTAACGATTATTACACCAACGACAAAGGTGAAAAAGTAGAAAACACCGAATGGCACAAAGTAGTCGCTTGGGGCAAAACTGCCGAAATCATCGAAAAGTATGTCACCAAAGGCAAAGAAATTGCCATCGACGGTAAATTAACCCACAGAAGTTATGACGACAAAGACGGCACCAAACGTTACGTTACTGAAGTGGTTGTCAATGACCTTTTGTTGTTAGGTAAATAAATGCGTTCCCTTTGAATTCCTCATTCTGAAATATTCGGAATGGGGAATTTCGACGGGTTGTCACATTAAAATAACAACTGACATGAACATCAAAGTATTTAATATTCGTTTGGCAAAGGAGTTTTGCCAAGACGATCAGGTCAAGATGAATGCCTTTTTGGATAGCGTAGAAGTCAAATTAACTTCCACCAATTTCGTAACAACCGGTTCAGCAGATTACTGGTCTGCAGTAGTGTTTTATTCGCCAAAAACGGTGAAGAGTCCAAAACCCGAGAATAAGATTTCGGAAGAGGAATTGTCGCCTCAAGAAACTAAAATTTTCAACGCTTTAAGATTATGGAGAAACGATTTGGCCCAAAAATTAGATTGGTCTTCTTTTAGAATCTGTCACAATTCCCATTTAATTGCGGTGGCAAAATCCAATCCACAAACGTTGGAAGATTTAGAACAAGTTCATGGCTTTGGCAAAGCCAGAACAGAAAAGTATGGAGAGGATATTTTGGCGGTGCTTAATGCACTTTAAATTAGGTTTTGGATAGAAAGCGGCAAAGTGGGAACTTTGCCGCTTTTGATTTCTGATTTCGTAATAATTTAACTCAAAAAATATAAAGTTGTCAACACGAAAACGTTTTCGTTGAGAATATAAAAACAAAACTGGCTTTTGGTTGGATTATTTAATTATATTTAATTGTCAAATCCAACCAAAACCATGCAAAAATTAAAATTTATATTGATTTTAATTACAGCCACTTGCGCTGTCAATTTTGGTTTTGCCCAAGTTGGAATTAATACAGACCAACCATTGAGTACCCTAGACATTAATGGAAATTTATCGCTTAAAACGGTTACACTTACCGGAAGTGGTTCGGCCACGCTAATCAATGATGGCGTTTATATTTCTATTAATCCACAAGCGACAGATCAAGAATTTCAATTGCCCAATCCGGTAACTTATCCGGGAAGAGTTTATATCATTAGAAATATTAATAATACCATAACAGCCAAGTTAACTTCTGCCGCCGGACTGTTATTTCCAAAAGGCTCTACTACCGGAAGTGCTGAAATTTACATGTGGGAAGGCAACAGAAGAAGTGTAATAGTCATTAGTGATGGTTCTAACTGGACCTACTTTGATTAAACAAAAAACTTCAACTAGTGAAGGCTTTTTACTTTATTTAGTTTTTTCAGCAAATCAAACATCGGACACCTTTTGCATCGTTTGTCTTCAGCTTTTTTGAATTTTTCACAACATTCCGACTTACAGTTTTCGGCTATCTTATGGGTTTTAAGGAGTAGTTTTTTATGCTTTTTTTCCTTGTCTTTAGTCTTATTTTTTTCTTTCTTGCTCACCTTGCTACATTTATAATAAGTACGGACTAAACCTGTTTACGGTTTTGTATTCAAAGAAACCGAACTGGTAACTACCAATTGTTGAATGTCGCGGTCAAACAAATACAAACCACCACGGTCTTCACCAATCAAATTGATTTTGTCTAAAATGGTTTTGGCCTGTGCTTCTTCTTCTATTTGCTCAGCCACATACCATTGCAAGAAATTGTGCGTAGCATAATCTTTTTCACCTAAAGTGATGTGAACCAATTCGTTGATTGAGTTGGAAACAAACAACTCGTGTTGGTACAATTCTTCAAACATTTCTTTGAATGTTCCGAATTTTGTTTTGGGTGCTTTTAATTCAGTAATCGCCGCATTCGAACCTCTTTCATTTACATATTTAACTAACTTCAACATGTGCTGACGTTCTTCATCTGATTGGGCAAACATAAATTGGGCAACACCTTCAAGTCCTTGAACTTCAGCCCAGCAAGCCATTGATAGATAAATTTGTGATGATTCCGCCTCAATGCGAATTTGGTTGTTTAACGCTTTTTCGATATTAATTTGTAGCATAATTTTCTTTTTTGGTAAAGTTAAAAAATTAATCGTTTAACAACTCTTGAAGTAAAGTTAAAAATTGGCCAACGTGGAAACCATCAACTAGTCCGTGATGTACGTGAACTGAAATTGCCATAGATTTTTTGCCGTTTTCCTCAACCATTTTGCCATAGGAAACCTTAGGACAACTGTCCGGCCAGCTAAAACTTCTTGCATGGGAATAGGAAGTAAAATCAACCCAAGGCACAGCCGAAAAATGAATTAAATTAATCTCAAAATCACGGGTAATTAAACCGGTAGTGGTTTGAATTCTGGCGATTTCTTTTCGGGTGATTTCTGCAAAGGTGTTTAAGTGTTTGTTGTATTCCATTAAAGAAAATCCAAAGGTTTTGTCTTCCCGCAAAATCGTTGCCGAAGCATCAATTTGGTCAAAAATATAAACTTCATTGTCAATAATTCGGTAACGAAAATTCTCTACGGCATTGACAGCAACTAAGGTTTTGTGCAAATAATAAGTAAAAAAAGAAATGCCCAATTCCTTAGCTTTTGCATAGGCTTTGGTACAATCCACTCGGGTTGTTATGCCAAAAAAGGGTACTTCCATTTGCTTAAAAAAAAGAAAATGCTCTTTTCGGTTCCAAGTATCGAGGTTTAATTTATGTTTCAATTTATTTCAATAAAATGGGCAGTACTTCAGTAATTCTTTCTAAAGCGGTAAAGTTTGGATGTTCCACTTTGTGACTGATTTTTTCATGTTCCCAAGTCGTATGAAACGGAATATGAACGGCATAACCGCCAATGTTCAAAACCGGTAAAACATCTGATTTCAAAGAATTGCCAATCATAAAAAATTCGTCAGCCATGATTTCCAATCGTTTTAACAAGTCTTCATAATCCTTCTCTTTTTTGTCCGACATCACTTCAATATGGTGAAAATAATGGCCCAAACCTGAGTTGTGTAATTTTCTTCTTTGGTCCAATAAATCGCCTTTAGTCGCGACAACCAACTTATATTTACCGTTCAAAGCCGCCAAAGTTTCTTCAACGCCATCTAATAATTCGATAGGTTTTTGAAGCAATTCTTTTCCGTATTCGGTAATCTTTTCAATGGTTTCGATGGAAATGGTATTGTTGGAAATTTTCATCGCCGCTTCAATCATCGAAAGAATATAGCCTTTGATTCCGTAACCGTATAGTTCTAAATTGGCAATCTCGGTTTTGAATAATTCCTGTGACAAACCTTGATGCGACAAATAATCGCTCATTAAAGCACAGAATTTTTCTTCCGTTTCCTGAAAATACGGTTCGTTGACAAACAAAGTGTCATCGGCATCGAAAGCGATTACTTTTAAGTTCATTGTTTTTAATTTAACTAATCAAAGCACCATTATCCACACCTTCCGCATCCGGATTTACGAAAACTAATTTGCCTTCTTTGTCATTGGTCATCAAAATCATCCCTTGACTTTCTACACCACGCAACGCTCTTGGCGCTAAGTTTACTAAAACCGTCACACGTTTTCCAACGACTTCATCCGGAGAAAAATGCTCTGCAATGCCGGAAACTATGGTACGAACGTCAATTCCGGTATCGACTTTTAGAACTAAAAGTTTATTCGCTTTCGGCATTTTTTCAGCTTCCAAAATCGTTCCGACACGCAAATCTAATTTGGCAAAATCTTCAAAAGTTGATGTTGGTTTTTGTGGTTCGGTTACTTGGTTTTCCATAACATTCGCTTTTTTGGTCGCTTCAAGTTTGTCAATTTGTTTTTGGATTTCGGCATCCTCAATTTGGGCAAATAAGATTTCGGCTTCGCCAATTTGGTGACCAGCCACAATTAATTCAGAAGTTTCGGTAACCGAATTCCAACTTAAGCTATCCAATTTTAAAATCTTCGATAATTTACCTGATGTAAAAGGTAAAAACGGTTCGGACAAAACTTGTAAAGCAGCCGCAATTTGCAAGGCAACATACATTTGGGTTTGTACGCGTTCCGGATTGGTTTTCACCATTTTCCAAGGTTCTTCGTCGGCTAAATATTTATTTCCGAGTCGGGCTACATTCATCAATTCACCTTGTGCTTCTCTGAAACGGTAACGCTCAATCGAACTCGAAATTACTGCAGGATAAGCTTTTAATTCGGCTAAAGTTTGTAAGTCGACTTCTGAAAATTCATTCGGTGACGGAACGATTCCGTTGTAATATTTATTAGTTAAAACCACAACTCTATTGATGAAGTTGCCAAAAATCGCTGCCAATTCGTTGTTATTCCTCGCCTGAAAATCTTTCCAAGTAAAGTCGTTGTCTTTGGTTTCGGGAGCATTTGCGGTTAATGCATAACGCAATACATCTTGCTTCTCGGGGAAATCGATTAGGTATTCGTGTAACCAAACCGCCCAGTTTTTCGAAGTCGATAATTTATTGCCTTCTAAATTCAAGAATTCATTCGCCGGAACATTATCGGGTAAAATAAAACTGCCTTCTGCTTTTAACATCGCCGGGAAAATGATACAATGGAAAACAATATTGTCTTTTCCGATGAAGTGAACCAATTTGGTATCATCCTTTTTCCAATAATCTTCCCAGTTTTTCCCTTCGCGGGCAGCCCATTCTTTGGTAGAAGAAATGTAGCCAATCGGAGCGTCAAACCAAACATATAGCTTTTTGCCTTCCGCACCTTCAACGGGAACATCGATTCCCCAATCTAGGTCACGCGTTACCGCACGAGGTTTCAAACCGTCATCTAACCATGATTTTACTTGACCTAAAACATTTGTTTTCCAATCTTTGGCATGACCAACCAAGATCCATTCTTTTAAGAAATCATCGTATCGGTCCAAAGGTAAAAACCAGTGTTTGGTTGATTTCAAAATAGGCGTTTCACCTGTAATTGTAGATTTTGGATTGATTAAATCTGTTGCGTTTAAAGTTGAACCACAACGTTCACATTGGTCACCATAAGCTTCCGGGTTTTCGCATCTCGGACAAGTTCCCGTTACGAAACGATCGGCTAAAAATTGGTCCGCTTTGGCATCGTATAATTGTTCGGTTATTTCTTCGATGAAGTCGCCGTTGTCGTATAATTTTCTGAAAAATTCAGAAGCAGTATCGTGATGAATCTTAGAGGATGTTCTAGAATAATTGTCGAATGAAATTCCGAAATCAATAAAAGACTTACGGATAATCCCATCGTATTTGTCAATCACTTGTTGCGGTGTAATGCCTTCTTTTTTGGCTTTCATCGAAATGGCCACACCGTGTTCATCGCTTCCGCAAATAAAAGCCACGTCTTTTCCTTGTAATCTTAAATAGCGCGCATAAATGTCTGAAGGCACATAAACGCCGGCCAAATGACCGATGTGAATGGGTCCATTCGTATAAGGTAAAGCTGCGGTAATGGTATATCTTTTTGGGTTTTCTAACATATTCTTTGAAATAGAGAGCAAAAATAACTTTTTAGCCACGAAATCCCGAATTAATTTTGGGATTTGTTTACTTTTGGTACAGCCAATTTACAATCATTTTTGATTCATGCGAATCCTTTTAATCTTAGTTTCACTAATTACCATTTCCTCTTATTCCCAAAAAAAGATGATTACACCACCATATCTCCAAAAAGGCGACACGATTGCCATCGTTTCAACAGCTCGAAAAAACATAGACGATAATTTAAAACCGACGGTTGACATGCTCGAAGGTTGGGGTTTGAAAGTCAAAATAGGCAACACTATTGGTTTAGATTATTACCAATTGGCCGGAACAACAGAACAGCGCACAGCCGATTTTCAAGCCCAAATGGACAATCCGAATATCAAAGCCATTTGGTGCGTTCGCGGCGGTTATGGTACCGTAAAGATTATTGATAATTTAGATTTCACTAAGTTTAAAGAAAACCCGAAATGGATAATCGGTTTTAGCGATGTGACCGTTTTGCATAGTCATTTGAACCGAATGGGCATTGAATCGTTGCATGCGATTATGCCGGTGAGTGTAGCCCGAGCAACCGATGAAGCGAAAAATTCCTTATGCACCGCTTTGTTTGGCGAGAAATTGCAATACACTTTGGATTGTGATGCTTTGAATCACATAGGCAAAGCCAAAGGCGAATTGGTAGGCGGAAACCTTTCGATTTTGTATAGTTTGTTGGGTTCAGAATCCGCCATAGATTGTAATGATAAAATCCTTTTTATTGAAGATTTAGATGAATATTTATACCACATCGACCGCATGATGATGAACTTGAAACGCAACGGTTGTTTGAGTAGTTTGAAAGGAATTATTGTTGGCGGTATGACCGATATGAAAGATAATGATATTCCATGGGGAAGAAATGCTTTAGAAATTATTGAAGACACTGTAAAAGGATTAAATATTCCTATCATTTATAATTTTCCGGCCGGACATATCAGAGACAATCGCGCGTTGATTTTTGGTCGACAAGTTTCGATGGAAGTCACAACAGAAAATAGTAAAGTAGTTTTTGAATAATGGCAGAACACAACGAACTAGGTAAATTTGGAGAAGAATTGGCGGTAGAATTTCTGCAACAGAACGGCTATGCCATTTTGGAAACCAATTGGACTTTTCAAAAAGCCGAGATTGATATCATTGCTCAAAAAGAAAACACTTTAGCCGTTGTTGAAGTTAAAACCCGTTCTTCCATTGAGTTTGGCCTGCCGCAAGATTTTGTTAAACCCAAGAAAATCCAACTCTTGGTGAAAGCCGTAAATGAATATGTCATTTCAAATGATTTGGATGTCGAGATCAGATTTGACATCGTTGCCATTTATAAACAAGAAAATAATTATAAAGTTGAACACATAGAAGACGCTTTTTATCATTTTTAAAAAAGAAATTCTTAAAACATTAAAGATTAAGTAATTATTAAGTGAATTTCAATAACTTTAGCCCCATCAAAAAATTAACAACTCCATACCATATGAAGAAAGTTCTACTTTTAGCTGTTTTTTTAATAGCAACCTCAGTTAGTGCTCAAAATAGAATAGCTCAAGAAATCGGCAAAATGCAAAAATTAAACGCCAATTTTAAACCTGTTTCTGTGCTTACGCCTTTACAAAACAATGTCAATAATGAAGTAAATAAAGTAGTCGAAGAAGCTACATTGGCTACATTGGACATAACCAAAATGAATGAAATTGTAACCAATCAGTACGGAACGATTGACTTAACCATTCCATACAAAGGACAACAAATTTCGATTTTGTTGTATAAGGTTAACCCTTTTGCAGAAGGATTTCAGGTGGATACCGACAAGGGAAAAAATTTTCCTTACCAAAGCGGTGTGTACTACAGAGGAATAATCAATGGGGATTCTAACTCAGTGTCTTCTTTTAACTTTTTCAATGGAGAATTCAACGGTATTTTTTCGAGTTCGGAATTCGGAAATGTGGTAGTGGGAAAATTAGACAAAGCCAATAATCAAACCGATTATATTGTATACTCTGATGCTAAAATGAGCGTTACAAACGATTGGGATTGTCATGTTAAAGAGGAAGGATTCGAATTAACGGAGTCAAGCACCACTGCAAGAGATGCGAATACCGTGAAATGTGTTACGATGTATTTTGAAGTCGATTATACTTTGTATGTGCAAAACAGCAGTAATGTTACCACCACAACCAATTGGATGACTTCCGTTTACAATAATGTTCAAACTTTATTTAACAATGACGGCATCACTACTGCTTTAAAATCCATTTTTGTCTGGACAACGGTTGACCCATACAGCTCTATGCCTTCGGGTTCAACTTCGGGAGATTATTTAGGAACCTTTGCGCAAAATAGACCGGTTTTTAATGGTGATGTTGGAATGTTGGTAGGAATTGATCCGGGTGGATTGGGTGGCGTTGCTTATTTAAATTCGGTTTGCGGTCAATCAAATTATGCCTATTCGGATGTGAATTTCAGCTATGCTACCGTACCAACTTATTCTTGGACAGTACAAGTAATGACACACGAATTTGGTCATTCATTAGGGTCGCCACACACACACGGTTGTTATTGGAACGGAAATAATACGTCTATTGACGGTTGCGGGCAGCAAGCCGGCTATAGCGAAGGAACATGTGCTCAAGGACCAATTCCGACAACTACAGTGAAAGGAACCATTATGAGTTATTGTCATTTGGTTTCAGGAGTTGGGATAAGCTTTGCCAACGGATTCGGACCACAACCGACAACTTTAATTACCAATACCGTAAACGGGAAAAGTTGTTTGAGTTCAGATTGTATCAACACCTGTATTAATACGGTTGCTGAAGTTTTGGTCAATAACATTTCAGAAACATCAGCGGTTATAACTTGGAACGATTTGAACACGGGTCAAACCTCGTGGCAAATTTCAGTCACATTAATTGGCGCTGCGTCTTCTTGGCAAACGGTGAATACTAATAGTTATACAGTGACTAATTTGGCACCTAACACTTATTATGATTTTCGAGTAAGACCTATTTGTACGGGCATTACGCCTGTTTTTGAAAGAACAATTTTTGCTTCTGCCGGAGATTATTGCGGTGGTATGCTATTTACGGATTCCGGCGGCCAATTTGATGAGCATTCTAATATGGAATCGTTTACAAGAACGATGATTCCGAATCAGCCAAACCAAATGTTAAGAGCAATATTTACTTCCTTTGAATTGGAATTGGATTATGATTATTTATACATTTATGACGGACCAAATGAGACTTATCCTGAGTTTTTCTCCGGAGGCTATACAGGAACTAATTCACCGGGAACTATTATTTCATCAGCTCCTGATGGTTCTTTGACTTTTAAATTTTTCTCTGATCAATACATTACTGCTCCGGGTTGGCAAGCTAATATTACCTGTTTACAATCGCTTGGTGTTGGTGAAAGTAATTATATTGATTACACTTATTATCCTAATCCAACCAACGGAAATGTATCAATTTCTTCTAAAGACCCAATAACAGAAGTTACGGTTTACAATGTTCAAGGGCAATTGTTATTCGAGCAAAAAATTAATGAAATGAACACTAATGTTGACCTATCTGCTTTCGCCGGAGGAACATATTTCTTCAAACTGAAAATCAATGGTGTTGAAGCCAATTTCAAAGTTTTGAAAATGTAATTACCACAGAGTTATATATAAATGAAAAGCCACTCAAATCGAGTGGCTTTTTTATTTCTTCATCAATTCCATAAACTCTAAAGCTCGGGAAATAGATTTTACGTTTTCAAAAGTGAGGAGTAATCGCAAACCGTTTTTGGTTTCTTTCTCTTTCATTTTACAAATGTTGCCATGTTGTTGTACAAACTGTAACATGTGTCTGAATTGCATCGAATTGTAATAAGCCGATTGTTGGTCAGATACAAAATAACCGATCAGTTTGCCTTGTTTCATAACGATTCTTTCGATGCCCATTTGCGTTGCAATCCATTTGATGCGAATGCTGTTCAACAACGCTTTGGCTTCTTTTGGTAACGCTCCAAAACGGTCAATGAGTTTATTTTCGTAAGCAATTAATCCGGCTTCGTCTTTTATGGTTCCTAATTCATTATACAAATTCAAACGTTCTGAAATGTTGTTGATGTATTCGTCAGGGAATAATAATTCGAAGTCGGTGTCGATTTGTAAATCTTTGACGTATTCTTTGTTTTCGTCTTCGTTTTCTTCGCTGTACAAGTCTTTGAATTCGTTTTCTTTCAACTCTTCAATGGCTTCGTTCATGATTTTTTGATAGGTTTCAAAGCCAATTTCGTTGATAAAACCGCTTTGTTCACCGCCTAATAAATCTCCGGCACCGCGAATCTCTAAATCTTTCATCGCAATATTGAATCCGCTTCCCAATTCGCTGAATTGTTCCAAAGCCTGAATGCGTTTGCGGGCATCTTCCGTCATGGCTGAGTATGGCGGACAAATGAAATAACAGAACGCTTTTTTATTGCTACGGCCAACTCTTCCTCGCATTTGATGCAAATCAGACAGTCCGAAATTATTGGCATTGTTGATAAAAATCGTATTGGCATTCGGCACATCCAAACCACTTTCAATAATCGTTGTTGCGACTAGTACATCAAAATCACCATTCATAAAACCGAGCATTAGTTCTTCCAACTTCGTGCCTTCCATTTGACCGTGACCAATACCAACACGCGCATCAGGAACCAATCTTTGAATCATGCCGGCAATTTCCTTGATATTCTCGATTCTATTATTGATGAAAAACACTTGTCCGTTTCGCTGAATTTCATACGAAATCGCATCGCGAATTAATTCTTCATTAAACCCAACCACTTGCGATTCGATTGGATAACGATTCGGCGGCGCAGTTGTAATTACGGATAAATCTCGTGCTGCCATCAATGAAAACTGTAAAGTTCTCGGAATAGGCGTGGCGGTTAAAGTCAGCGTATCGACATTTGCAGCGATGGTTTTGAGTTTGTCTTTGACGTTGACACCAAACTTTTGCTCTTCGTCTACAATCAGCAAACCTAAATCTTTAAAGACTACATTTTTGTTGACCAATTGGTGTGTGCCAATGATAATATCCAATTTTCCGGAAGCTAATTCTTCCAAAGTTTGTGCTTTTTGTTTTGCGGTTCTGAATCGGTTGAGATAACCCACGCGAACCGGCATTTCTTTTAATCTTTCTGTAAAGGTTCGATAATGTTGGTAAGCCAAAATGGTCGTTGGTACCAAAACAGCGACTTGCTTGCTATTATCTACCGCTTTGAATGCCGCACGAATAGCCACTTCCGTTTTTCCGAAACCTACATCGCCACAAACCAACCTATCCATTGGACGGTCTTTTTCCATATCGGCTTTGACGTCTTGCGTGGCGGTGATTTGGTCGGGTGTATCTTCGTAAATGAACGAGCTTTCTAATTCTTTTTGCAAATAACTATCAGGCGCAAATTGGAATCCTTTTTCCAATCTTCGCTTGGCGTATAATTGGATTAAGTTGAACGCGATATGTTTGACACGTGCTTTGGTTTTTTGTTTTAAAACTTTCCAAGCATTCGATCCGAGTTTGTAAATCTTCGGCGGCGTGCCGTCTTTTCCGTTGTATTTCGAAATTTTATGTAGCGAATGAATACTGACGTAAACAATGTCGTTGTCGGCGTAAACGAGTTTAATCGCTTCTTGTGTTTTGCCTTCGACTTGAATTTTTTGAAGTCCACCAAACTTCCCGATGCCGTGGTCAATATGCGTTACATAATCGCCAACGGATAGCGAATTCAGTTCTTTTAGCGTCAGTGTTTGCTTTTTAGAATACCCGTTTTTGATAGTGAATTTGTGGTAACGCTCAAAAATTTGATGGTCGGTGTAACAGGCAATTTGGTTTTCTTCATCGATGAAACCTTGGTACAAAGAGGAAACTATTGTATGGTATTGCTTGCGGATATTCTCGTGGTTTTCTTCGTCTAAACTTTCAAAAATATCGTGAAAGCGATTCGCCTGACCTTCATTGGCACAATACAAATAATTGGTGTAGCCGTTGAAATGATTGTCGCTCAAATTGTTCAACAGCAAATCAAATTGCTTGTTAAACGAGGGCTGAGGTTGTATGTGAAACTCGAAAGTTTTAGTCGTTTTGAATAATGGTTTGTTGGACAATTCAACAATAGAAAAATCCAACGCTTTGCGCAAAAAGCCTTCTTGGTTTAAGAACAGATGTTCCGGCGAAGCGTGTTTGACGTCTTTTGATAGTTTGTCAAAAGTTTCTATAGCTTTGCCAAAAAGTTTGTCGAGTTGAGCGGTTAAAAACTCTGTATTTTCAATACACAACACGGTTTTATCGCTTATGTAATCGAGGAAACTTTCGCGGTTTTCTTTGATGAATTTATTTTCTAAATTCGGGATGATGGTAATCTTGGTTTGCTTTTCTACTGAGAGTTGGGTTGCCACATCAAACGTTCGTATGCTATCAACTTCATTCCCAAAAAATTCTATACGATACGGATTGTCATTGGAAAACGAAAACACATCTAAGATTCCGCCACGAACTGAGAATTCTCCCGGTTCGGTGATAAAATCTACGCGTTTGAATTCGTATTCGAATAAGACTTCGTTGATAAAATCTATCGAAACATTATCGCCTACTGCAACCTTTAAAGTGTTTTTGTCTAGTTCTTTTCGCGTCACTACTTTTTCAAAAAGTGCTTCGGGATAAGTTACAATAACGGCGGGTTTTTTGCGGGAATTGATTCGGTTTAAGACTTCGGAACGCAATAATACATTGGCGTTATCGGTTTCTTCAATTTGGTACGGACGGCGATACGAACTCGGATAAAACAGCACGTCATTGGCACCAATCATTTGTTCCAAATCGTTGAGGTAGTAAGCGGCTTCTTCCTTTTCGTTGAGAATAAGTAAAAATGGTTTTTCACTTTTTTTAAAAATCGCTTGAAACACAAACGACAGCGACGAACCCAAAAGTCCTTTCAGCTGAATTTTAGCCAAAGGAGTCTCCAGACTGTCTGCTATTTGCTTGACTTTCGCCGAGTGAAAGTAACTGTTGTATAAAGAGTTTTGGCTCAAAGCTTACTTAACGGAATTTAGTACTTTAGGTTTGGATGGAATAGCGCGCGTGGTGTCTAACATGCGTAACATATCGTTTTCGCCTTCTTCAATTTTAATGTTGCTTTTGCGGGTAATTTCATCGAGTTGGAACTGTAAAGAAGCCACTTCGGTGTTGATTTCTTGTACCAATTTTACAATTTGTGTATCGGGAATCTGTTGCAAATTGATGTAAAGATTGATGGAATTTATCTTAGTGTTTATCGCAGCAATTCTGCTTTTTACTTCGGGAACGGCGAATTTTACGGGGATGTTGTTGTTTAAATCGGCCGCTTTTTTGGAAAGTGTTCTCGCTTTTTGTTTGAAAGCACCGATACTGCTTTTGGGCTTTTGACCTAATTCATTTAAGAACAAGCGCCATTCTGTCCAGTTGTTGGTCAATGAACCGGCCGTTAGATTGACAGGTCTACTGTTGAAGTTCCAACCTTTGCTGATGTTGTTAAAAATCACTTCTTGCTTCTTGGCTTCTTTCTCATGTTCTAAGATGCGAATCTTTGGGTCTTCCTGACAGGACACGAGCGTCAGCGAACTGGCGAAGCAAACCAAACACAGCAGCATTAAAACCAAAGTAGAAAAACGGATCTTCATTAAAATCAATTTAAGTCGTAAAGGTACAAAGGTAAAAGGAAACTTCATTATGAAGTAGTTAAACGGATTATAATTTTGTTAAAAAAGAACGCCGCTTTTAGGTAATGAAACATTTCTTAAAACTGTATCTTTGCAGGACACTCGAGCATAGCGACTGCATGGTACGAGTGGAATAAAACACACAAACTAAATGAGTACAAAAATCCTAATTATTGGTGCTTGCGGACAAATCGGAACCGAGCTGACCAAAAAACTAAGAGGCATTTACGGCGTTGACAATGTAGTGGCTTCCGACATCCGAAAACTGAATATTGATATCGTCAACGAGGGCATTTTTGAAGTAGTCAATGCTTTAGATTACAATCAGATTGAGCATTTAATAGAACAATACCAAATTACCGATGTGTATTTGATGGCAGCTTTGCTATCGGCAACGGCTGAAAAGAATCCGGCTTTTGCCTGGGATTTGAATATGAATTCGCTTTTTCACGTATTGAATTTGGCGAAAGCTAAAAAAATCCAAAAGATATTCTGGCCTTCAAGCATCGCGGTTTTTGGACCTACAACGCCAAGAAACAATACACCCCAGTATACCATTATGGAACCAACTACGGTTTACGGCATCAGTAAACAAACAGGGGAAAGATGGTGTGAATATTACCATAACATTTACGGTGTAGATGTACGTAGTATTCGTTATCCTGGCTTAATCAGTTGGTCGACTGAACCTGGTGGTGGAACTACAGATTATGCGGTAGACATTTACCACAAAGCTTTGAAAGACGGCAAGTATGAATGTTTCCTTTCAGAAGATACTGCTTTGCCGATGATGTATATGGATGATGCTATTCGAGCGACGGTAGAAATTATGCAAGCGCCGAGTGAAAACATCAAGATTCGTTCTTCGTATAATTTGGCCGGAGTGAGTTTTACCCCAAAAGAAATCGCTGCTGAAATCAAAAACCACATTCCTGATTTTACCATTTCTTATCAACCCGATTTCCGTCAGAAGATTGCTGACAGTTGGCCGGCTTCTATTGATGACAGTGCGGCACAAAAAGACTGGAATTGGAAGCATAAATTTGACTTAGCTTCCATGACGGTTGAGATGTTGGAAAATCTTAAATAATAAAAAAACGCTACTTTTTAGGTAGCGTTTTTTATTTAAAGGTTGTTCCAATTATTGAACAATCGGATCTCTTAGTGATTCTAATACTACTACAATATCGGCATACAATTGGGTGTCAGCGGCCACACCGTTTTGATTGGCTGCAGCTCCAACATAGCCTACAAATTTGGTGTAATTGGCATTAGTAGATGTAGTTCCCATTCTTGGGTTCAAAGCCGGATTGTGCGCCGTTACCATATCCAAACCTGAATAGGTATTTACCGCATTGGTTCCTCCTGTGTTGAAAGAGAAAAAGTCGGTAAGATTGTCGACCAAGATGGCTAAGTTGGTAGTGTTTCCGGCGGTAACTTCGCCTAAAATCGGAGCAAAGTGTGCTCCCAAATTCCCTGAGGCATTGGCTTGAACATCGGCTACGATTAAACCAACAGTAGAGTTTACTACTTTGCGGTAGCTTAAACGACCTTGTTCAATCATTTGTCCCGGATTATCGGGATCGGCAACCATAGTTGTTCCACCTAATCTCTCATAGATTGAAGGTGTTGCAGGCGGATTTGAATCATCGTCACTGCTACAAGAAGTGAAGACTATCGCTCCGAAGACTAAAGCACATAGTGCTAATTTTGAATACTTTTTCATAATGATATAATTTGAAGATTAATTAAAAATTCCTTGGATAAATTTGCTGAACTTGTATTTGTAACTGTCTTTTTTCATTACAGGACAAACTTGTTTAGCGGCCAAACTTGGCGGTAATAAAAAACGTTCGGCTTTATAATTGCCTTTAGTCATTAGCTCGTCGTATACTTTTTTGGAATCAGCGACGGTGTTGTCGTGGAAATACACTACTACATTTCTTTTAACGATGATGTCGCTTTTGACACCCGGAATACTGTGCAAATTCTTTTTGATGGCAACCGTGCTCAGGGAATCAAACGGTTGGTCAAAATCGATGCGGCTTATTTGGATGGTGGCATTTTCAACCGATCCAACCGGTTTGGCATTGGCAATGTGATAAACCAAGATGCCAAACAGCAAGAGTACTATTCCCAGTATACTCATGACTATTTTTTTAACGGTTTTGTTAATTCTCATGGTAAATTGTTTTTGTGTTTCTCTCATTTACGAGCTAAAATGATTTTTGGTTTTTATAAAAGCAAAAAAAATGTAATAACAAGAATAGAATTGGGGGTAAAATCAAAAAGCGCCACTGATACAGCGACGCTTTTCTTTAAACAAAAACAAAACTAACATGGTATTAGTATAGGTGTTGCCTTTGGCTTGGTTTTACAAGCTAATCTTTTAAAACAGGAGCAAACAGGGCTAAGTAGTAGGCCGAAAAAACTAACATTACCGTAGTTAGAATAGCCACAGCTCCAAAAAGCATGTTGATTTTTTTATTGATGTCCATAGTCATAGATTTGGGGTTCTTGTTCTCATGTACGAGAAAAGAATCACTATGGATTTACAAGAAGTGAAAATTAGTTTTTCTTTTCTCTCAGGGTCAAGATAAGTTCGTCTTCTATGGGTGCTTTGACTTCAATGACTTGGTCTATATTGTCGTTTGGGACAGTCATCGAAAGGACATAGTGTTTTATTTTCCACTTTCCTTTTACTAAAACCATTACGCCCGAACCGCGACAAATTTTCATTTGGGTATCGAGTAATTCGTCAAACCAAGCGATTTTTTTATCACTGCTGAAGTAAAGATGTCTTTCAAGTGCCGTGAAATTCCAAGCTTTTCCTTTGTCGAAATAAGGTTTGGCAAAAGCCTGAAAAGCGGGTTTGTCCCAATGTTCGGTCGCATCGGTTCCTATAAAAATAGAATCGTCAGTCATTGCGTCGAAGTAGTTTTTAAAGTTGGCTTCGGCAGCGTCTTTGTGCCAAGCATCAAGCGTTTTGTTGATTTGTTCTTTAGGGTCAACTACCGGAGTTTTGGCTTTAACTTGAGCGGTTATTGTGGTAGATGTGATTAATGCTATCAATAGGATTACTGTTTTTTTCATGATATTATGTTGTTTAGTGGTTGTTTTTTTGGTGTAGTAAATATAATACTTGCCGTTAGTTTTAAGCCATTAGTTTTTGTAATTTTATGAAAATAATTTCAAAGTTGGTATGAAAAGTAAGCAGTGGTTTGGTGGAATTCTTTTGATGATGGTTTTAGGTTTCTCTTTGACCGGTTGGTATTGCGCTAAAAAAGAAGAGGCTAAAACAGCTTCGGCGACTGATCTGAATAGTAAGTTTCGTTCGGAAGATATTGCTTTGTCGTTCGACAGCACTCAAGTAGCGGCTTTTTATGCCAAATATCCTAAGTTGGTTTTGTACCAAAAACAAGCGGTTGATTTGTATCGAAAAAACCAATACAATTACCTCTGGTATGACAAAAAGGGGCGAAAAGAAACCGCTGAAGTCATCTACAACAAACTGAACAATTTGTTTGAGGATGGTCTTTTGGCCAAAGTTCCTTACAAAGAAACATTGGACGGTATGTTCCGAAGAACAGCCTCTAAGCCTAACCTTGACGTTGAGTTGTTTTTGACCAATTACTATTTCTATTACACCAACAAAGTGCTTCAGGGGATTGATGACAGTAAAACCAATGAGTTGGGTTGGTATTTGCCCCGGAAAAAACAATCCTATGTGGCGTACTTGGATTCTTTATTAATTGACCCCAAACTGATGGACAACAAAGAGCAATTGATTGGGCAATATTATAAGCTTAAAAGTGTCTTGCAAAAATACCGTTCGATTGAAAAAAACGGTGGTTGGGAAGCGATTTCGGTACCGACTGATTTCAAGCAGCTTAAACCCGGTGACAGTTCTGAAGTAATTGTACAAATCAGAAAGCGATTGTTTTTGACCAATGACATAGCGTCGGATTCGAAGAGTAATATTTATGATGAGTCGTTGCAAGATGCCGTTTTGAGGTACAAAAAGCGCAATGGTTTTTCGGAAGATAAAAACATTACGTCTAAACACATCGATGAAATGAATGTGCCTATAAGTGACCGTATTAAAACCATCATGGTCAATATGGAGCGCTGCCGTTGGATATCGACTGATTTGACTAAAGCTAAAGAATTTATTGTGGTCAATATTCCATCGTATCGCCTGACTTATTTTAAAGAAGGGAAAGCCGCTTTGGTTTCTAATGTAGTGGTGGGAACGGCTTTGAATGAAACGGTGATTTTTAGTGGGATGATGAGTTATATTGTTTTTAGTCCGTATTGGAATGTGCCGAAAAGTATTCGGGATAAAGAGATCCTTCCGGCTATTAAAAAGAATCCGAACTATTTGTCCAAGCACAATATGGAATGGAAAGGCAATAACATCCGACAAAAACCAGGGCCGAATAATTCATTGGGTTTGGTAAAGTTTTTATTCCCGAATTCTAATAATATTTATTTGCACGATACGCCTTCAAAGAGTTTATTCAGTCAGGAAAAAAGAGCGTTTAGTCATGGTTGTATCCGTGTAGCTAAGCCGAAAGAATTGGCCAACTTGATTTTGCAAGACGACCCGAGTTGGACCCCTGAAAAAATAGAGGCAGCCATGAACGGCAAAAAAGAAAAATGGCACACTTTGAAGAATAAGATACCGGTGTATATTGGGTATTTTACCGCTTGGGTGGATGATGAAGGCGTGGTTAATTTCTACAAAGACATTTATGATAGGGACAATGCTTTGGCGAATTTGTTGTTAGAGGAATAGGTTCTCGATACTATTTCATCTCATGTGAGCCATGAGCTGAAATCACTCGAACTGACGGTAGCTTATTTAAAAAGCTTCTCCGTGTTGCGATAAATCTAAGCCCATATTTTCTGATTCTTCTGAAACGCGTATTGGGATGATGATGTTGGTTAGTTTGAATAACAAATAAGCGCCGCCAAAAGTAAATACCGATACCAAAACCAAAGCCAGCATGTGATGCCCGAAGATGTTCCAGCCGCCGTAAAGTAAACTTGCGTTTTCTCCTTTGGCAAAGATGGCTGTTAGGATCATTCCCATTATTCCGCCTACGCCGTGACAGGCAAATACGTCTAAAGTGTCGTCTATTTGTTTTAGCTTTTTCCAATAGACCATTTTGTTGGAGACTATGGCGCCTATGAATCCGAAGAAAATACTTTGCGGAATGGTTACATAACCTGCGGATGGAGTGATTACTACTAATCCGACTACTGCGCCTATACAAGCTCCGAGTGCGGATACTTTACGTCCGTTCATTCGGTCGAAGAATACCCACGATAACATAGCCGAAGCCGAGCAAATGGTAGTGGTGGCAAAGGCCATAGCCGCAGTAGCATTAGCCGCTAAAGCTGAACCGGCATTAAATCCGAACCAGCCGAACCATAACATACCGGTGCCTAATAAGACGAATGGGATGTTGGTGGGAATGTGCTCGCTGTTTTTTCTTTTGCCTAAAACTAAAACACCAGCCAAAGCTGCAAAACCCGCACTCATGTGAACGACTGTTCCACCTGCAAAATCCTTTACGCCGAAAAAGCTACCCAAGAGACCGTTTGGGTGCCAAATCATGTGGCATAAAGGCGTATAAATACAAAGGGTAAACAAACAAATAAAGAGCAAAAAGGAGATGAAACGGATGCGTTCCGCGAGGGCGCCGGTGATGATGGCCGGTGTTATTACTGCAAATTTCATTTGGAACAAAGCAAACAAAATAAAAGGTATCGAAGAAGCCATGGTCTTGTGCGGGTGCATTTCGACATAGCTAAAGAAAGCAAAATCAAATGGGTTGCCAATGATGCCATAGTGAACGCCGTTAATCGTGGGGCCAATCGGGGCGCCAAAAGAAAGCGAAAAACCAACCGTAACCCAAAGCAAACTGATTACACCAAGGCAAATAAAACTTTTAAGCATGGTGGAAATGACATTCTTTTTCCCGACCATACCGCCGTAAAAGAATGCTAAGCCCGGCGTCATTAATAAAACCAAACAAGAAGCGGTAAGTAACCAAGCCACATCGGCATAGCTGATGGTGTCAACGGCATTGAATGCGTCGTTGTTTTCGGCTAGTTTTTCGGGCCAGAATAAGCCTGAAATGGCGACTAAAGTAATGATGAGAAAAGAAACTATCCAACGCTTTTCGATTTTCATAAAAATGCAATTTTTAATACAACCCCTGTTTAAGATAGGGCAAATTTATGAAATATTATAAATTTTGAATTATAAATTTTAAATTATTGGGGGTTGCGATGAATTTTTGTATAAAAATAGAGGAATTGAAGGAGTTTTTGTGATTTTAGAAAATAACCACTTGGTTTTTGAGAAAAGTATATTGGGGTTCTCGATACATCCCGATTTCATCGGGACACTCGAACTGACGGTTCTTACTTTTTCAGAGATGCTTTTTGTAACTCTTTTAGGTCGGTGGCTTTGAAATTGGTGGCTGAGCCGGTATAGGCCGAGTAAATGATTTCACCGGTTTGGGAGTTGGTTACCGTTACGAATTTCTCGGTGGGTGTTTTGATGAATAGTAAGTAATAGAACGGTGTGGCGTTGGTTAGGATTTTATCGTTGAGTTCTGCTGTGGGCAAGACTTTATAGGTTTGGGTAAAGCCGTCGAAGATTTCTTTGTCGGTGTACTTTTTGCTTTCGTCATCAGAGTTCTTGGCGAACTTGGTTAGCACATAGTCAGGGATGAATAGCGTGGATGAGGCCATCTTTTGGAGTGCTTCTTTGTTGGCTATTTCGGTTTTGGCTAGGGTTTCGGTGCCTTTGTTTAGTAGGGAAGTTAGTTGTTGGAGGTAATTGGTTATAATGCCTGTGCCCCAGTTTTTGAAATGGCCCACGGCATCATAGTCCATTTTGTATAGGGCGCTTGGGTTGTTTTGGGCGAAGAAATCGGCGAAGAGTTCTATGGTGGCGATGGAGATTTTATCGGCTTGGTTGAAATGTCTTCTTTTCTTTGGGTCGTAGGTGTATTTGCCGTTGGTGGTCCAAAGTTCGAGATAGATTCGGGTTTCGGTGGAGGCCAAGGTGCTGTTGGAGGTAGTCATGTTGGCACCAATAGTTACAAAGCTATTGTTTGGTGCAATGTTTTTCTCTACATCGGTGTATTTGATACATTCTACTTTGGTGAGTGTATAGGCCTTTTTGATAGCATCGACGTATGTTGCTGCTTTGGGTGAAGCGGGATCTTTCATGGCGAAGTAGGTGGTGCCTTGTTTGATTTTGGCTACTTCGGCGGTGTTGGTAAGGGTGATTTGACTGAAGCTGAATAGGGGTGATAACGCTATGGCTATAAGCGTTATTAAGGTGTGTTTTGGTTTCATAAGCCGTTGGGTTGGTGAGGTAAAGTTAAAGAAATAATTATTTGGTTGGGGATAATTTGAAAATGGAACGCAGATTAAACGGATACAGGCAACACGGATAGTTACGGATTTTTTTGGATTGAAATAGAAAGGAAAAAGCACGGATTGGAAATCCGCGTCATCGGGTTAAAGCACGGATTGCAAATCCGCGCTATCGGGTTAAAGCACGGATTGCAAATCCGCGCTATCGGGTTGGTGATAATTTGAAAATGGAACGCAGATTAAACGGATACAGGCAACACGGATAGTTACGGATTTTTTTGGATTGAAATAGAAAGGAAAAAGCACGGATTGGAAATCCGCGTCATCGG
>NZ_JBKBLM010000001.1:0-4266 GCF_046296355.1 Flavobacterium sp. | reverse complement strand
GGTTGGTGATAATTTGAAAATGGAACGCAGATTAAACGGATACAGGCAACACGGATAGTTACGGATTTTTTTGGATTGAAATAGAAAGGAAAAAGCACGGATTGGAAATCCGCGTCATCGGGTATTGTAAATCCACGCTGTCGGGTTTTTGGAGTGGAGAATAGTTTGGGGTTTGGTAAAGCACGGATTGTAAATCCGCGCTATCTGGTTTTAACAATATCTATTTAGAATGTTGTGTTATTTTGTTAATTTGTTTAGAATAATTGTATTTTTGATTTGTATTAACTAGTAAATCCTTTTGCTTATGCGACTAAAAAACTACTTTACCTTATTCCTGCTTTTCGGAACTTTTATCACTTATGCTCAGCCACCTGCCTATGTCCCTACCAACGGATTGTTAGCTTGGTGGGCAATGGAAAATACCAATGACTCCTCCATTAACGGAAATACCTTAACCGCTTTCAATATGTCGGCTACAACCGATCGATTTGGAGTTGACAATGCCGCATACAGTTTCAATGGGAGCTCGAGTTATTTGACCCGTACAAGTATTGGTCATACCTTTACACAAGCCGGAAGTTTTTCGGTTTCTATTTGGATAAAAAAAGCCAGTAATGCTACCGGTAATGTAGCCATTATGAGCGGAACTACTACCAGTTTGAATTTTATTTGGCTTGTTCAATGTGATGCTACAAAAGCTATTTTTGGCACCAACAAACAACAGTCGGCTTGGTTTTGGACCAATGCTACCACTAATTATGTGATTAACGAATGGGAGCATTATGTGGGCGTCTATACTGCAAACACGATGACCTTTTACAGAAACGGTGTTTTACAAGGAACCACCACCAATACCCATACTAATGTGAGCCAAGCCCTTTTACCTATTTGGATTGGTCGCGGTGTTTCAGGGAATTATTTTAATGGTAGTTTGGATGATATAGGCATTTGGAATCGGGCTTTGACGCCTAATGAAGTAGCGGTTTTGTATCAAAGTTCATTGTCGGGTGACTCATTTTCGGCTTCTTCTATTCAACTATATCCCAATCCGGCAAGCGATTTTCTTCAATTGAAAGTGGATTCTCAAAACATTGGAGCAGCCTATCAGATTTTTGATGATTTAGGCAGAATCGTAGCTACCGGCAAGATGGTTGACACCACTACTGAAGTTTCGGTTTCCTCCTTAAAAACCGGAATGTATTTTGTTAAGATTGGTAATCAGACTCCCTTAAAATTTATTAAGAACTAATTATTAGTTTCAAAAATGGATATTCCTATCGTTGCAAAATCCTCTCTCGTTTGAGGTTTTGTAATGATGGGATTTTTTATGTTCTATTGCCTCCTTTATTTTTTAGAAATACAATTAGTTAGATACTGAACAGCATTTCATATTTGTTAGACTAACCCTAAGCCTGTTTGAGCGAAAACGAATTTAATCCTTTCAATCCATACCAGAGAAACACTTTCGAGGTATCATGATTCCTTCGGCAGTCGCTTTGCTCGTGTGTGAATTGGGGGTGTAGGGAGATGGGAGATGGCACACGGATGAAACGGATGGGACTGATTGTCACGGATTGTAAATCCTCGCTATCGGGTTGTGACAATAATGAATGAAAAAATAAAATTCACACCCATTTGTGTGAAAAATAATTTGAAAACAAAATTCACACCGTACCGTGTGAAAAAGTAATTTGAAAACAAAATTCACACAGCATATAAGGTATAATAGTATTAACTAAGGATGTAGGTCCCGTTTGCGGTGTTGGATTTACTGTTTTAGGGATGAATTGGCACACGGATGACGCGGATTGTACTGATTGTCACAGATTTTTGGTGGGTTGAATAGTTTGGGGTTTGGTGATAAGTAGGGATTGTAAATCTTTGATATCGGATTAGTAATAGAGTTCCAATTCCTATTGTTAAAATTTTTCGAATATTTTGTTTATTTCGTTTATTTCGTTTAAATTCGTATAACCAAAAATTAAATATGATAACCATGGAAGATCTTAAAAAGCCCTCAAAGCTAGAGCAGAGAGTCGCTATAGCTTCCTATGCTGCCTTGACGGCTGCCATAGAGCATATCAATACTGAGCAAACAGAAATTGAGATTGAAGAGACCAAAGAAAAGATAGTAATCCCTATCAGAGCATTGAAATTATTAGGTGATATACTGAAAGCGATGAGCCAAGGGAAACCTATTTCGATAGTGCCAATAGCTACAGAAGTTACTACTCAAAAGGCTGCAGAAATATTGGGTTGTTCTCGACCTCATTTGGTAAAACTGATTGAAGAAGGCAAAATTCCTTTCATGAAAGTGGGCAAACACAGACGATTAAAATTTGAGGATGTAGTAAACTATAAGGCAGCTATGAAAAAGGAACAAAAACAACACATCATTGATATTATGAACTTTGATGACGAAATAGGACTGTATGATTCATAGCGTTAGATTTAAAGCAGTGTTGGACACTAATGTGATTTACCCGGTTATTATCCGGGATTTGCTGCTTTGGTTTGCTCATTATGATTTGTATACCCCAAAATGGAGTCAACATATTATAGATGAGTGGCAAAGTGTAATGGAGCGAAAAAATGTAGCAAAGGAAGAAGCTGAGAAAAGAGTGCAAAAGGTGAACGATGCTTTTAAAGATGCCTTAGTACAAAACTATGGCGGGTTGGTTGATAGTTTGCAATTACCAGATGAAAAAGACCGTCATGTATTGGCTGCTGCGATAAAAATAAATGCCGATATCATAGTGACAAATAACATCAAAGATTTTCCGGCAGACTATCTAGAAACTTTTGGGTTGACGGCCAAGACAGCAGATGATTTTTTGACTGATATTATAGACCTAAATCAAGAGGAAGCCATAGCTGCCTTTAAAGAAATGGTACTGAACAAGAAAAATCCTGCTGTAGACGAATTTCAGGTTCTTGAACAGTTACGTAGGGCGGGGCTTATAGAAACTGCGAACTATTTGCACGCGCTTTTGTAAGTAATATTATCAGATGCGATTACTTTTATTTCACTACAACTTGCATAAGTTCTGACAATGACACACAAAAAGGCTTTCCGGATTGTCTCTTGCTTTCGTATTGTTCTAATTTTTTGAAATCCCATGAAACATTTTCAAATTCTACTGAATTTGATTTCTCTATTTCAAAGATTAGATATGAGTTTTCAGTTTCGTAACCTTCTTTTTTCATTTTATCGTTTGAAAATACTCTCACACCTTCTCCTTTAACTTCCCATAACTCTTTTGAAAATTTATCTCCTGTTGTGTGAAGTAAAATATATTTTGAAGTTAGTTCCTTATTGGTTAGAGGAATTGCACCATGACGAGTGTCAATTCTAATGTTATATAGATTTTTTCTTTTAACCCAATTATAATGATCTTCATCTTTGTAAAAACCAACTAAGACAAAGGTATCATCAGGAATTATCTTTTTACCGTTTAAATATTCCGGAATTGGTTCATGAAGCAAATTGCTATCATCTTTATTAGTTTGATAGATTTGGTGGGTTCTATAACTAATATTTTCTCTTTGTGATGCTCTGTCTAACAAGTGGTTTATAACTAAATCAATAAACTTAGATAATTCGGAAATATCATTGTTTTGTCCCGTTGGATTGATAGAAAAAGCTCCTAATCCTGGTATAATTTCATGAAATCCTCTTATCTCTTTTTTTTCTGTTCCAGGATATAAAATATAAGCGCCACCTGATCTTCTAATGGCATCTTTGTAGGCGTGCATTTTTAATAAATCTGCATTTTTATAAATTCCTTTACGCTCGTTGTTTTCTTCATGTTCTATTAAATCATTATCGGTAGAAGTTTGAATTTCAAACTGTGTTACTTTGTATTTAGCGTCAAAATGAATATGAACAATAAGTTCCTGCTTTTCTGCCTCTTTTTCTTTTAGTATTGCTGGCCAAACCGATAATGTGTAATCAGGACGAAGTGTTGTTGAATAACTACCTGAATTGATTTCACCTTTTTCATTAATATAAGGGGTTCCGCCTTTAAACGAACGATTGTAAGAGAACTTTACTTTTAACTTTCTATTCTCTGTATCAAAATCCCCATAAATAGCAGTGTGTTTTCCTTGCTTTACCATAATATTCAAACCATCTCTAGTTGGTTCTAATAAATGATTGTATGATTTCTCTTCGTGCTCAATATCCTTTATTTTGAATTTAGCTTTGAATAAATCATAAAGCGTGAAAAACAGCCAGTATTCGTATAAAGTGGCGATATCCCTTTT